>JAEWMJ010000031.1 GCA_023393165.1 Bacillota bacterium
CTGGTAGCTTGAACAACTCCATTCTAACGGAAAGGTGATTTTTTGTGTAACTTTTGCCATCCACCCGCATAGCGGGTGGTTTTTTGTTTCGTACGCTGCGCGTACTCAACGGACTAAAGTCACAAAACAGAAACGCCCTACCTTTAAAAGGAAGGGCGTTTTTACGATAATTTTTTATCCTGTTTTACAGCGGCCTGCGTCCGCAGATAAAATTGCTTGTCCAGTAACTGGATGAGAATATGTTGGTGGATACGATGATCTTGCCGTTGCTGGAAGATGCGTTTACGCACTGTCCGTCGCCAAGATATATTCCAACATGGCCTGTTAAACACACGACGTCGCCTCTTTGCAATCCCTGCATGCTGTCGATCCGCGTATATCCGGACTCAGCCCAACCATAGGACGTCATATAGGATATTTGATTGCCGCTTGCCTTCAGCGCATAATATACCAGACCCGAGCAATCGAATACATCCGGACCTTTTCCTCCCAGTACATAACCCTTTCCAACCTGAGCCATAGCTGCATTTACAAATGCCTCTACGCCGCCCGAATTGGCCGGCGGCGCCGATTCGCCGCCCGAATTTCCGCTGTCGCCCGAGCTTCCGCCGGTATCCGTGCTTCCGCTGTTATCCGAGCTTCCGCTGGTATCTGTGCTTCCGCCGTTGCCCGAGCTTCCGCTGCTATCGCTGCCTCCGCTTCCGTTGTTATTTGAGCCGCTGCTGTCACCTTTACTGTCGTTTTCGCTGCTTTCTTCATCTTCCGAAGACGACTTTTTTTCACTGTATTCCAGCGAAGGTTCCGCATCCTGTGAATACAGCGCCTCCCTGGTATCCGATCCAACGTTGCCGTCTTCCGTGAGGCCGTTCATACGTTGGAAGTACTTCACCGCTTTGGTGGTGGACGGCCCGAAATTTCCGTCTGCGGTTACCGAATAGCCCAATTCGGAAAGCCTTTGCTGAATGGACTCAACATCCGGCCCATCGGCTCCTTCGGAAACGGTATACTTTTTTGCATTGTCCGAGAAAAGCAGCTCCTGCGTCTCTACGCTTGCAATACCGTCTACAGGAAGTCCGTTCTTTCGCTGGAAATATTCAATCGACTGTGTGGTGATGGGGCCAAACTTTGTTGTCGGCTCGTCGTTCTCCATATAATCGAGATCCATTAAACGCTGCTGAATCTCAGCCACAAAAGGATCTTCCATACCGGACGATAAAACCGTATAAACGGGCTCCGGAACAGGCGTCGGCGTTGGGGTTGGGGTTGGGGTTGGCGTCGGCTGGGCAATTTCCGTCAATTCCGATACCAATTCCCCCTCCGTAGCCGGAGACGGCTCGGGAGTAGCCGAAGGCGCCGCATTGGCTGACGCCAGGTTTATTTCCTCAATTTTAGCAACCTCGTTTGTATTGGCTGCCGTAGCAAATATTAATGGAATAGTTAAAGTCAGAGCTACAGCCGTTGCAATAAAAGCAAAGTTTCTCTTTCTTAATCTAAAATGCAATTTATGTTTTGGCTGCTGCCCTGCGTCCGCAGACGTTTCAATTTCATTTTCTATGAATATTCGCGGCTGCTCCTTTATTCTGTCTGACTCAAAATCTCTATTTTTTTCCACAATTTTCACCAATATTCTATATTTATTCGGAATTAGTTACATTTTATAACAAAAAGTCCCATGTTGTCAATCGTTATTTAACAAAATTAATACTTTCGTAATATTATGGTAATATTTAAATTAAATCCGGGATGGATTATTCCCTATTAAATGGTATACTAAGGATAAGATTTGCATGGATGCAAATAATAAAAGAGAAAAGTGAGGCCGATAAAATGAAATTTTGCTGGTGCACCATACAGGTAAAAAACCTGGACGAATCCCTCAAATTCTATCAGGAAATTGTAAAACTGCCGCTGAACAAACGGTTCTCTGCCGGTGAAGGCGTTGAAATTGCTTTCTTAGGCGAAGGCAATACGCAGATCGAACTGGTCTGCAACAGCCATACCGGTCCAAAAGGCGCCGGCGAGGGCATATCCCTCGGATTTGAAGTGAAGTCTCTTGACGACATGATGAACTTTGTACATGAAAAAGGGCTTAAGATCCATAGCGGCCCGTTTCAGCCGAACCCGCATACCAAGTTCTTTTTTGTTTTAGACCCTAACGGCGTTGAGATTCAGTTTGTGGAAAACATGTAGCTTTTTTTACAGCATATATTTTCCGATAAAAATGCCGTTCAGACTTGATACCGGCCGGCCCTGAAAAGGGTTGCCGGTATTTTTTATTTCTGAGATATAAGCAATTCGCCTTTATTCAAAGGCTCTCAAGCTTCCAATTATGGTCGGAACCCTGGGAATGGTATATGGAATCAAACAATACGGAATAGCGCTTTTTTTTATAGCCACTGAATAAATCCCGTCTTGTCTTCCCTATTGTACCCGGCCTGCTCGTAAAACCTCAGAATGGATGGATCCTTGGATCCGGTCAAAAGCATTATCTTGTAGCAGCCCGCTTCCCTTGCGATATCCCTTGCAAAATTCAGCACGGCCGCGCCGTATCCTTTTTTTCTGCAGCCTTCCTCCGTTATTACGTTCTCAATAAGCGCGTACGGCCGCTGGCCGTGCGTAAGGTTTAAAATGATGATGCAAACGCAGGACGATACGATGCGTCCTTCCACTGTTCCTAAAACGATATGATGGTTTTTATCCGCCAGAATGTCTTTCCAGATTGATCCGATACGTCCGTCCCTTTCCGGCATCGGATTATCGTGCAGTCCCGTATATAATTTTAAAAGTCCGTTTAAATCTTCTCCCTGAGCTTCCCTTATGATCATATTTTCTCTGCCCTCCGTTGGCCCGATGAAAACGGTATTCCTTTCTTCCATATTTCTTTGATCAATATTCCCGCATGCGGCTGTGTTTGCGTTCAGGCATAATTCCCCCGTATACCAAATTAAATAATTATCTATCATGTTATAATGAGTTTCAATTGAAAGTGTACCTGTTATATGCATAAATAAAATCCGTTTTCCGGTGCAGATATATTCTACCATAAAACAATCGTATATTTCCAGCTTCCGCCGGACACCTTTTTTAGGGCTCCCGGCTGCTTCCATAAAATAAAATATGCACGTGTAACATTTGTTTAATATTTTGTTAATAATTAAAGGTGCGGTTGATTCGGCAGAGAAAAATATGTTATAGTGGATATAGTAAATGCAACCCTGAAAGGCCGCAAACTTAAGGGTTTTAAAAGATTTGCACCGCATTAAGCCCATGCAAGAAGGAGCGTCATGAATATACTTTTTTTTATGCAACCTAAAAACGATATAGCTTATATATACGACCACTATTCCCTGAGGCAGGCGATAGAAAAAATGAAGCATTACGGATATGCCGCCATTCCCATTATCGACGATACAGGGAGATATGCCGGAACGCTGAGCGAGGGCGATCTTTTGTGGGCGGTAATGGATCAGGACGCCCAGGATAATCACAGCCGGGAACAGTTGCTGGTCCGGGATATTGTCCGCAGCAGGCAGAATACTCCGGTAAACGTCAACGCCGAGATCGAAGACCTGCTGCTTGCCGCAATGAACCAGAACTTTATACCGGTCACCGACGACCGCGGCCTGTTCATAGGTATCGTTACGCGCAAGGATATCATGCAGTATTATTATGATAAAACGCACTCTTCCGGACAGGACTAAATCTGAATACTAAAGAAAGGCATCCAAACAGAATGCCTCTTTTTTCAATTTAAAAGAAATTTTTATTTAATCCCAATATCCCGCCTGTATTGCGCGCCCTCAAACCGAATCTTCTCTACGTTTGCGTAGGCCTTTTCACGTGCGGCCGGGATATCATCGCCCCGCGCCGTCACTCCCAGCACTCGCCCGCCGTTTGTGACGAGAGCGCCGTCCTCCTGCATTTTTGTGCCGGCGTGAAATACGACAACGTCCTTATCCACGCCATCCAGACCGGAAATGGGCAGACCCTTTTTGTACGCCTGCGGGTAACCGCCCGAAGCCATTACCACGCATACCGCGCTTCCCTTTTCAAATTCCAGTTCCAGCTTATCAAGCTCTCCTTCGATCACGGCTTCCATGACCGCAAGCAGATCGGTTTTCAGAAGCATAAATACGGACTGCGCTTCCGGGTCGCCCAGCCGGGCGTTGTATTCGAGTACCTTTGGGCCGTTTTCCGTCAGCATCAAGCCAAAGAATATGACGCCTTTGAAAATCCTGCCCTCCGAGCGGAGCGCTTTTACCGTGGGCAGTATGATTGTGCGCATTACCGTTTCTTCTATTTCCCTGGTGTACTTGGGCGAAGGCGCAAAAGTGCCCATGCCGCCGGTGTTGAGCCCGCGGTCGCCGTCCAGGGCGCGTTTGTGATCCTGCGCCGAAACCATGGGACGGATCGTTTTGCCGTCGCAGAAAGCAAGGATTGAAACCTCAGGCCCTGTCATGAACTCCTCAACGACAACCTTGTTCCCTGCATCCCCAAACTTTTTATCTTCCATTATTTCCTGGACCGCGTCTCTCGCCTGCTGCAAATTTTCGCAAATTAAAACGCCTTTTCCGAGAGCCAGTCCGTCGGCCTTGACAACCGTAGGAAACTGCGCCCGTTCCAGGTAAGCGTACGCATATTCCGGATGTTCGAACACCTCGTAAGCAGCGGTTGGAATACCGTATTTTTTCATAAGCTGCTTGGAATAGCTTTTGCTCCATTCGATCTCCGCGCAGGCCTTTGTGGGTCCAAACGTACGGATGCGGTTTTTCAAAAGCTCGTCCACCATCCCAAGCGCCAGGGGATCATCCTGCGCAACGATCACAAGGTCTATCAGGTGCTGCCGCGCCCATATCACCACGCCCGCCACGTCCGTAACGGAAATGGGCACGCAGGCGGCGATTTGTCCAATGCCCCCGTTCCCCGGCGCGCAGAAAATTTCCGCATCCGGATGTGATTCTTTTATCTTCCATATAATCGCATGTTCGCGTCCGCCGCCGCCAACTACCAATATCTTCATTTTTTGTTTCCGTCTTTCCTTTTTTATAGGGCAGTTCATCAATGTTTAAAATGGCGAATTCCGGTAAACACCATGGCTATGCCGTACTCGTCGCATTTTTTAATCGAATCCTCATCGCGTATGGAACCGCCCGGCTGGATGATCGCCGTAATTCCTGCCTTTGCGGCAACTTCCACGCAGTCGTCAAACGGGAAAAATGCATCCGAGGCCATTACGGCGCCTTTGCACCGCTCCCCGGCGCGCTCGATCGCCATTTCGGCCGCCCAAATGCGGTTGGTCTGTCCCGGCCCCATGCCGATGGACGCGCCGTCTTTTGCAAGCGCGATCCCGTTGGACTTCACGTGCTTCACCATGCGGAAGGCAAAATCGAGGTCGCGTTTTTCCTGCTCGGTCGGTTCGCGTTTGGTAACGGTCTTCCACTCGCCGTCAAACACCTTATTGTCGGAACTCTGCACCAGAAGGCCGCCCAGCACCTTTTTGGCATCCATATTAGTATCCTTGATTTTGGCTGCGATATCCTTGAGTTCCAGAACGCGGAGGTTCTTTTTTGCACACAGGATCTTCAGCGCTTCTTCCGTATAGGAAGGCGCTATCACGATCTCCAGGAATATTTTTGCCATTTCCTGCGCGGTTTTTCCGTCAATTTCGGTATTTGACGCCACTATTCCGCCGTAAATGGATACCGGGTCGGATTCGTATGCCTTTAAGTATGCGTCAAATACGGTCTCCCCGGTACCTACGCCGCACGGGTTGGCATGTTTTACTCCCACAACCGTGATCCCGCCAAATTCGCGCAGAGTATCCAGAGCGCCGTTTGCATCGTTAATATTGTTGAAAGAAAGCTCCTTGCCATTGAGTTGCTTCGCATTCACCAGACTGCCGGCGACAGGCAGGGGCTCGCGGTAAAAGCAGGCAGACTGATGCGGGTTTTCGCCGTAACGCATATCCTGAACGCGTTCGTAGGTAAGCGTCAGCTTTTCGGGATAACCTTCCGCTCCGGACTGCCCCCGAAGATAGTTTGCAATCAGGGCGTCGTATGCCGCGGTATTCTCAAACACCTTGGCGGACAAATAAAACTTGGTACTGCGCGATACTTCCCCGTTTTCCTTTAATTCGCCGATCACTTTTGCATAGTCTGCGCTGTCTATTATCACTGCGACATCCTGCCAGTTTTTTGCCGCAGCGCGCAGCATGGTGGGCCCGCCGATGTCGATATTCTCTATTGCTTCCTCGAGCGTCACGTTTTCCTTTAATATAGTCTGTTTAAACGGGTACAGATTTACCGCAACCACATCGATGGGATCAACGCCCAGCTTTTTGAGCTGCTCCATATGCTCAGGGTTTCCACGCATCGCAAGTATACCTGCGTGTATATTCGGATGCAACGTTTTTACCCGTCCGTCCAGGCATTCCGGGAACCCCGTAACATCCGAAACGTTAACCACGGCAACGCCGTTTTTCTCCAGTTCCCGCTGTGTTCCGCCGGTTGACAGGATCTCAAAGCCAAGGCCCGCCAGATCCTTGGCAAATTCTACAATTCCCGTTTTGTCAAAAACGCTTAAAAAAGCACGTTTAGCCATTTAGTCCTCCTTTAAATGAACTATTCTTCCTGCAACAGTCAACTTATCCTCGCTCATCAGCCGCACCGTGCGCGGCAGCAATTTATGCTCCGTCAGCATCACACGCTGCTGCAGAACTTCCGGCGTGTCGCCCGGCATCACTTCCACCGGGCTTTGCAGTATGATCGGACCCGTATCCGCTCCGCTGTCCACCAGATGCACGGTTGCGCCCGTGACTTTTACACCGTACGCAAGTACGGCTTCATGAACCTTCAGCCCGTAATACCCGATCCCGCAAAAAGAAGGAATCAGGGAGGGATGGATATTGATGATGCGGTTTTTATACTCCTCCACCAATTCGGCGCCGAGTATCTGCATATATCCCGCAAGCACAACAAACTGGGCGCCCGAACTTTTCAATGCTTCCAGGTTCGCCCGGTCGAATTCGTCCTTTGTCTTGAAATCTTTTTTTTGTATCACACGGGTCGGGATCCCGGCTTTTTCCGCTCTCGTCAGAGCATAAGCCCCTTCTTTTGAGGAAATCACGCATACGATCCGGGCCGGTATTACACTGTCAATCAAGCTCTGCAGATTTGTGCCCCCGCCCGATACCATTACGGCGTATTTTGTCAGCGGCATAATATAACACCCTGGTCTCCGCGCACCACGTTGCCTATGATATAAGATTTTTCTCCGCGGTTTTCAATATGTTCCATAACTGCATCCGCATCCGATTCGTCCACAACAAGCACCATGCCGATTCCCATGTTAAAGGTATTGTATGCCTGCTCGTCCGTAAGCTGCGCGTCCTGCAGCAGCAGATCGAATATGGGCGGAATATCCCAGGAACCCAGCTTGACCGCAGCCGACAGGCCGTCGGGCAGCGTGCGGGGTATATTCTCAATAAATCCGCCGCCGGTGATATGCGCAATTCCACGTATGGTGAACCTCTCGATCAGGTCGAGAACAGTTTTCACATAAATAACCGTAGGCGTCAGGAGTAATTCGCCGAGCTGCACATCCAGTGAATAAACATGCCTTGAAAGCGAACTGTCCATGGAATAAAGCTTGCGGACAAGAGAAAAACCGTTGGAATGTATGCCCGATGACGGCAAACCGATCAAGACATTGCCTTCTTTGACATTTTTTCCGTTTATGATCCTGTCTTTTTTTACAATACCCACACAGAAACCCGCGAGATCGTATTCACCCTTCGGGTAAAATCCCGGCATTTCGGCCGTTTCTCCTCCGATCAGCGCGCAGCCCGCCTGCAGGCAGCCGTTGGCCACGCCCTTTACCACATCTTCGATTACTTTCGGTTCAAGTTCGCCGGTTGCGATATAATCCAGAAAAAACAACGGGCGCGCTCCCTGGCAGACAACATCGTTTGCGCACATGGCGACACAGTCTATACCGACCGTATCATGCTTGCTTAAAGCAAAAGCCGCTTTCAATTTGGTGCCCACGCCGTCGGTCCCGGCAACCAGTACGTTGCCGCCGCCGATATCGTACATGCCTCCAAAACTGCCCAAGCCTGTCAGAACATGCTTGTCAAAGGTCTTTTCCACATGCCTGCGCATCAGTTTTACGGCCTCATAGCCTTTTTCCACATCCACTCCGGAATCTTTATACGTTATAGCCAATTCACATTCCCCCCTTATTCTTCTAATGAAAGATCCATTTTTTCAGTTTCTTTTCTGGCTTTTTCAATGTCGTACGGATATTCCCCAGTGAAACATCCCACACAGAAATTGCATCCGGCGCCCTCCACCGTTTTTAACAGGTCTTCCACAGTCAGATAATTGAGGGAATCGGCTCCGATTATTTTCCTGATCTCTTCAATGGAATTCTTCGCACCGATCAGTTCTTCATGCGACGGAGTGTCTATTCCGAAAAAGCACGGATATTTGACCGGCGGAGAACTGATCATCATATGAACTTCCCGCGCCCCCGCGAGGCGCAGCATTTCCACTATCTTTTTACTGGTAGTGCCCCGGACGATGGAATCGTCCACCAGAATAAGCTTTTTTCCATGGACGATACGCTTCATGGCGTTCAGTTTCAGTTTTACGCCCCTCTCGCGCAAAGACTGGCTGGGCTGGATGAATGTCCGTCCCACATACCTGTTTTTTGCCAGAAGTTTGGCAAAAGGTATGCCGCTTTGCGCGGCGTATCCGGTGGCCGACGGAGTCGCCGAATCCGGAACGCCTCCCACAAGGTCCGCCTTTACGGGATAAGCCTTGGCCAGCCTTGTCCCCATCGCTTCCCGTGACCGGTAGACGCTGATGCCGTCGATATCCGAATCCGGGCGCGCGAAATAGACGTATTCAAAAATGCACAGCGCCGTCTGGCAGCTTGATTCCGCCTGATAGGATTTGAGCCCGTCCTTGTTGATCACCACGATCTCTCCCGGGCGGATATCCCGCACAAATTCGGCGTCCAGCGCGTCAAACGCACAGGATTCGGACGCCAGCACATAGTTGTCGTCCAGTTTCCCCAATGCAAGCGGCCGGATGCCTTTCGGATCCCGTACGCCTATCAGGGTGTCCTGCGTCATGATTGTCAGAGCGTAAGATCCACGCACCATACGCATCATTTTCTGAATGGCCTCGATCAGGCCAAGTTTTGAAAATTTTGCGATCAGGCTGGCCATAACCTCCGTGTCAATGGAAGTCTGGAATATCGCGCCTTCCTCGATGAGTTTATCGCGGAGTATTTCGCAATTGACAAGATTGCCGTTATGCGCCATCGCAAGCTTTCCTTTCCGGTAAGCGATCGCGATGGGCTGGCAGTTTGAAAGCTCGCTGTCTCCCGTAGTGGAATACCGCACGTGTCCGATGGCGATATTTCCGCCTGAAATCGTATCCAGCGTATTCTTGAAAACCTCCGCGCAAAGCCCCATTCCTTTTTGCGCTCTGATCTCCCTGCCGTCGGTAACCGCAATGCCGGCGCTCTCCTGTCCCCGGTGCTGCAGCGCATACAATCCTATGTAAGCCGCTTCTGCAGGATCATAGGTTTTATCATTCATATAAATACCGAACACGCCGCATTCTTCGTGCATGGCGTCTTCGTCCGGTTTGATCCTTTCGTATGCATACCTTTTCTGAAATTGCATATGCTTCTTTATTCTCCCATCAGTCTCTTAAGAATTTCCTGGTATGCATCCTCAACATGTCCCAGATCGCGGCGGAACCGGTCTTTATCCAATTTTTCTCCGGTTTTGGAATCCCAGAAACGGCAGGTATCCGGGGAGATCTCGTCCGCCAGAATGATCTGTCCGTGGAACCGTCCGAATTCAAGCTTGAAGTCTATCAGTTCGATGTCAAACTGCTTTAAATACGCCGTCATGATTTCGTTGATCTTTAAGGAATACCGGGCGATTGTGTCCATTTCTTCCGGGGTAGCCAGCCCGAGCACGGCAATATGATAATCGTTCACCATGGGATCGCCCAGTTCGTCCGATTTATAGCAGTATTCAAGAACAGTGCAGGGCATTTTTGTTCCTTCGGCCAAACCAAGCCGCTTGGACAAGCTTCCGGCGGCAATGTTGCGCACGATCACTTCCACCTGTACGATCTCAACTTTTTTAACCAATGTTTCACGGTCCGAAATCTGCTCCACATAATGGGTTGGGATGCCTTTTTCCTCCAGCATACGGAACATGTGGTTCGAAACCCTGTTGTTCACCACGCCTTTGCCTACGATTGTACCCTTTTTCAGACCGTTGAACGCGGTCGCGTCGTCTTTATAGTCTACCAACACGATATCCGGATTATCCGTATCAAAAACCTTTTTCGCTTTTCCTTCGTATATCTGTTCTAGTTTTTTCATAATTGCTCCTCCCACTTCAATTCTGCATCCGCGCGCAGCACGGAGCTCTTCATTTCCTCTTTGTAATCTTCAAGTTCCTTCTGTAATTCCGTATATTTCAGCGCCAGTATCTGAATAGCCAGCAGCGCCGCATTTTTTGCGCCGCCCACCGCAACGGTGGCGACCGGAACTCCTTCGGGCATCTGTACGGTAGACAGAAGCGAATCCAGGCCGTCCATCATGGAAGATTTGACAGGCAGCCCTATTACGGGCAATGTGGTATGACCCGCCAGCACGCCGGCGAGGTGCGCCGCCTTCCCGGCAGCCGCAATCATTACCTCGATCCCTTCCCCCTTCGCGTTTGACGCAAAGAGCGCCGCAGCGTCCGGAGTCCGGTGCGCCGACAGGACCCGGGCAACGATTTCCACACCGAAGGATTTCAGCGTTTGAAATGCGGGCAGCAGAGTGGGCAAATCACTTTTTGAACCCATTACAACAGCAACCTTCATAATTTTTGCTCCTTCTAAAAAATTTTTAGTAAAAAAATAACGGCCAGGGCAACATGCACCTAGCCGGATACAACCACAGAGCGGCAGGGTCTGTTATCCGCCGAAAAAAATAAAAAAACAGCATCTGCCGATCGACCGTCACCCATATGTATGCAGATTGGCCAAACCAGATTTGCCATTTAAAACTCCTTGAACCCTTATAATATCCTATGATAACTTAAATTCTCCTAAAACGCAATATCCCAATTGCAGAATATTTATTCATCATTTTAGATTAATTATACAGTTTTAGTGCACTGCCCGCTTTGTTTTATGCAGATACCTTCAAATCATAACTTAACGGATGCTTTTGGTTTTTTTAGACTGCAGGTTTCATTTTTTGCATTTTTGTTATAGAACAGGCATAAAAGAAACAAAAAATTCACATTCTTCCGGCAACATACACCCATTATTCACCAAACAATCACATTGGGATGCTACGCTTTACTGGTAATCATTAAAGTGAATGCAATGCACAATTATTAGGAGGTATTCCATGAAATTTACAGAATTTCTGCGTGGAAAAAAGACAAAATGGATTTTGCCCGCAGCGGCCGCCGCCGTTGCAGCGGTTGCCGTTGTACTGTTTGTACTGAACAACGCGGCTGCATCGGAGTCCGCGGCTGCTGCACAAACCGTATATAAAGAAACAAAAGTACAGCGGGGAGACATTACGGTTGGCGTTACCGAAAGCGGTACGGCTTCCATAAACACAAACTCCGTCACCTGCGATCTGGAAGGCGCTGTTGTTGAAGAAGTATACGTCAAGGCGGGGCAGTCTGTCTCGCAGGGGGACGCCATAGCAAAACTTACAGCAGCCAGTGTAAACAGCGCGGTCGAGACACTTCAACTGGCTATGGATACGGCGGAAATCAAGCTGAATCAGGCCGAGACCGCCCAGACCACCGAAAAGGTAAACGCTAAGAGTACATACGACAGCAGCATTCTCAAAAAACAGAATGCGCAGAACACATACAATCAGACGATAGCGACGCTCACCAATGCCATTACGACCGCACAGGCGGCGGTGGACGACTGCACCGGCACGATCACCTATTATCAGAACCGTCTGGCTGACAACGCCGCCATTATCTATGCTGAATATAAAATCGACGAACTGAAAGCGGCGCTGGATGCGGCTAACGCAAAGGTAAACGACGATATAACTAACGGTTACAATCTGACGACATCGCCGTACTATGCGCAATACAACGTTGATCTTCAGGCTCAGGCGGATGCCCAGAAAGCATACGATACCGCGGTGTCCAATTCCAACAGCGAAGTGGCGAAAGAGACTTCGGAACTCGGAAACAGGCAGTCCGGCCTGGCCTCTCTGGAGGAAAAAGTAACCCAGGCCAGACTGGCGCTGGAAACGGGCACCGTTACCGCGCAGGACCAGATGAAATCCGATGTAGCGGCGGGCGATAACGCATCTGCCGTATATGACGCAACCCTTGCGTCCCTACAGGCCGCGGTGGATTCGGCTCAGAACGACTATGACACCGCAAAGGAAAAATACGACGAGTTCAGCAAATTTGAGGCCGATCCGGTCATCTACTCCGATTACACCGGCCTTGTGATGAGTTCCGGCTATGCTGCGGGCGATACCGTAACGCCTCAGACCGCAGTCGCAACCATCACCGACAACTCGGTCGTCTATGTGACGGTTTCGGTAACACAGGACGATATTTCGGATATCGCTGTGGGAGACAGCGCGAATGTTGAATTCAGTTCATTCGAAGGTACAAAATTCACAGGTACGGTGGACAGCATTACGATATCGCCCGCCAGATCCGAATCCTCCACCGTCAGCTATGTGGTATCCGTCAAGCTTACCGGTGACGGCGTGGAAAACGTCTACGAGGGCATGACATCGGAAGTGACTTTTGTGACCAAAGAGGTTACGGATGTGCTGTATGTATCCAACAAAGCGATAACCGCGGAAAACGGCGTACAATATGCAAAGGTAAAGGATGATCAGGGCAATGTTACAAGGGTTGAAGTGACCACCGGTTTCTCAGACGGAACAAATACGGAAGTAGTTTCCGGACTCTCGGAAGGCCAGACCATTATTATTGAAAGCCAGGCGGTGAAAGCGGAATGATTTTCAGCGAATTACTGCATATTGTATGGGTCAATATCATGGGAAACAAAACCAGGGTCATATTGACTTCACTGGGGATCATTGTGGGCGCCGCCACTATTGTACTGGTACTTGCGATCGGCAAAGGCGGAGAAGCGGACGTTGCGGCACAATATAAAACCCTGAACGCAGGCGCTATTGACATTACATATGAAATGGCCAGCGGCTTAGGGAACGCAGGAGGCGGCAGTATGCCGGGCGGAATGGGAAGCCCCCCTACGATGGGCGGGGGTTTCTCAACCAACAGATCATCTTCAGGCGGATTCTCGTTTTCGGGCGGTTCCTTCGGGGGTTCCGGAAACAACAGCAGTTCCGTGCAGTCCATGATGGAAGACGCCATGAACCAGATGCGGAATAAGGATAGGATCACGCTGGGCGAATCGGATGTGGAAGACCTTGAATTGTTTGTTCCAGGACTGGAGGCGGCTTCCATATCCGCAACCGCCGATGGAAGCGTCTCGGGCGGAATACTCGATGAAGCGGCCGACTATACCGTAGCGGGCGTGACAGCGGATTATGCCCAGGTCAGTAACCTGCAGGTGGGCGTGGGCGATTTTATCACCGACGACGACAATGCCAATGCAGCCAAGACATGCGTGATCGGTTATAAGCTTGCCGAAGAGATTTTCGGCAGCGCGCTCGACGCTTATGACAGCACAATTTATATAGAAGACACACCCTTTGTGGTGAACGGCGTACTGATGGAAATGGGTTCGGTTTCTTCGGGTATCAGCCCGGACGATACGATATTCGTTCCGCTGTCCTCGGCAGAGAAATATGTGATGGGCAACGACTATTCCCCCACAATAACGGTTATTGCGGACGATGTTGAAAACGTTGACGCCACCATAAGCAACATCAAGGCGGTGCTGGCGGAGACCTACCCCAACGCCAGCTTTACGATAACGGATGCCGGTGCGGAAAGGGAAGCCGCCGCCGAATCGGCAAATACGCTTTCCTTCCTCCTTCTGGCGGTAGCCAGTATCGTCTTCGTCGTAGGCGGCATCGGTATAATGAACGTACTTTTGGTGTCAGTCAAGGAACGGACGCAGGAGATCGGCATATTGAAAGCGATTGGAAGCAGTAAGAGGGATATTCTAATGGAATTTCTCTTGGAAGCCAATATGATCAGTATATTCGGCGGTATCGTGGGGATTCTTTTAAGCAACCTTTTGATGCCGGTTGTCGAGGCAATGGGCCAGACAGTCGTACCTTCGGCCGAGGGAGTTGTTATCGCATTCCTGTTTGCGATCGCAACCGGAACAGTATTCGGGATTTCACCCGCGTACAAAGCGGCGTCGCTGGTACCGATAGAAGCGCTGAACGAGCAATAGCAAGGGAGGACTGCATAATGAAAAAAAGACTGTTTATTTTGCTTTTGGTTATCCCCTTTGTGCTCTCAGCGTGTTCCAAAGGCGATAAAAATCCGCTCCAAAACCTGAGTGAAATGGAACTGGCCGCGGGTCAGAAACTTATTACGGGCCAGGTAACATCACGCGTCGGAAACGATATTGAATTGGCGCTTGGCACTCTTTCAACCAGGCAGTCCACGGGCAGCATGGGCGAAATGCCCTCGGGTGATATGGGATCAATGCCTTCGGGTGAAAGGGGCGCGATGCCTTCGGGAGAAAGGGGCAACTGGAACGGCGGCGGCAATTCCACTTCGTCCGGAAGCGGGACATTCCCGGGAAGAAGCGATTCTTCACAGAATGCACAGGCCCCGGACGGAGCAACTGACGGTGCAGCGGCGGCTGCAGGCGGAACACAGATCCAGCTTTCAGGTGAAACCATGAGCGTCTCCATACCGGTGGGCACCAAAGTACTGGTTACCACCGACGGGGTTCTCTCCGCATCCTCCTTCGGCCGCATCCAAACGGACGATATACTTGAGCTTATTGTACAAACCAATGCGGACGGATCACAAACCGTGATACTGGCGCAGATAATGGAGTCATAAACATGGATAAAATGATCATCATGAAGAATATATATAAAAGTTATAAAATGGGCACGGAAAAGCTGAACGTATTAAAGGACATTAACCTTGAGGTGGAAAAGGGCGAATATCTGGCCATTCTCGGGCCTTCCGGCTCCGGAAAATCGACCCTTATGAATATCATCGGCTGCATGGACAAAGCGGACAGCGGAGAATATTACCTGAACAACGAGCCCATTCATGAGATGCAGGAAAAATATCTGGCTCAGCTCCGCAACCGCCAGATAGGATTCATTTTCCAGAAATATCACCTGATACCAAAATATAATGTCGTACAAAATATCATCATGCCTCTTCTGGTGCGGGGGGAAAACCACCACGACGCCGAGAAGATGTGTGAAGATACCATCCGCGTACTCGGCCTTAAGGACAGACTAAAACATAAGCCGACAGAGCTGTCGGGCGGGCAGCAGCAAAGGGTCGCAATTGCCCGGGCGCTGGTAGGAAAGCCCTCGATTCTGCTTGCAGACGAACCGACGGGAGCCCTGGACAGCAATACGGGAAAAGAATTGCTGGACGTATTCAGGCAGCTGAACGAAATGGGAAATACAATCGTTGTAATCACGCACGACCTGAACGTGGCCGGTCATGCAAAACGTGTGATTAAGATTATTGACGGCGAATTGTACAACTGACGGGTTGATTTTGGTTATCGCTTTGCTGCGGGCGGAACGCCCCCTTTTAAGGAAAGGCTCTCCCCTTCCTTCAAAAATCAAGACATTCCACTGATATCCCATACATTATACCGCACAGTGTCCCGCCTGCAGCTGTTATGAAAAAGCTCCGGAATTTGAACTGGTATAATGATAGTGGACAGTAAAAAGTTCACTATCATTTTTTATGGAGGAAAAAGATATGGGACGGCCAAAAGGAGGAACAAACCATAGCTATAGCCAAGATTTTAAATTAAGTATAGTA
>JAEWMJ010000005.1 GCA_023393165.1 Bacillota bacterium
GAAAGCGGTTGAATACTACAATTTAGCAAGACCGGCTTATGCTCTTAATTACAAAACCCCTGCTCAATTTAAATCTGAGCAAGGGTTTTAAAGTTTTTTTCTGTCCACTAACTATTGACCAGTTCAAATTCCGGAGTTTTTTCATAACCGGATTCCAGCCTCAATATTTGGCTCACCGCTTCAAAATCCGATTTCTACTAATTCTATTTGTATATTTGCCGTAATATCAATGAACATAAGCTTTTATGGGAGGTGCGAGATGAAAAAATTTTTATCATTCGTTCTTCCAATTTTGCTGATTGCAGATGCCGTTATTTTTACCATATTGCATAACAGCGGGACAATTTGGTTTGACGTCCTGTTTTCTGGGGAACAGCCCGTCCTCAGCGTGGATGTTTCAAAATATACCGTCCGCGGCGTAGATGTTTCGGAATACCAGGGAAACATAGACTGGAACGTCCTGGCGGAGCAAAATATCAGTTTCGCCTATATTAAAGCTACCAAGGGAAGCAAGTACAGGGATAAAAAATTCAGCTACAACTGGGAAAATGCAAGCAAGACCAAGCTTAAAATCGGAGCATATCACCTGTTCGATTATGAAGACCCGGCGTCCGAGCAGGCGGCGAATTATATTTCCGTTGTTCCCAAACAGGAAGAGAGCCTGCCGCCTGCGATCGATCTGGAATTGTACGGAGAACAAAGAGAAAACCCTCCGGACAGGGAAAAAACAGTCGGGATATTATCCGAACTGCTTTCCATACTGGAAGATCATTACGGAAAAAAGCCTGTTATATATGTGACAAAAAGGTCTTTCAATCTGTATATCAAGGGAAACTTTAAAGAGTATCCGCTCTGGGCCAGGAATGTGCACGAAGAACCGCAATTCCCGGATAACCGCGAATGGACATTCTGGCAATATTCCAACCGCGGGGTTTTAAAAGGTTATGAAGGTGAGGAAACGTTTATCGATTTGAACGTATTCAACGGTACCCGGGAGGATCTGGAAAGGCGCTTTTCTTGATTTTGAACATAAAAAACAACAAAAGGGTTCTTCCATAAGAGAGTATCTTAAAAATCAATTATGGAAAACCGGCAAACGGGATGCAAATTAAAAAGCAAGGGATACCGTTGAAAGTATCCCTTGCTTTTTATACTTAGTTTAGCCTTTGCCTTATGGGTTTGCAGAAAGCTCAGTTTCAATATTCTTTTGAGAAAATTCATACCAAACCGCATCTTTTTTTCCGGATTGTTCATTCTGGAAAGAATCATAAGATTCTTTTGTAACCGGCTCATTATTAATGAAGTATGATATGGTCAAGTCAGTATCGCCCTGGCTTGACTGACTGTACCCTAACTTGTCCGTTTTAAAGGCGTCTGACTCGAATTTCAATTTTCCGACTCCATTATCTGCCGCGCCGCTCGAAAAACCAAATGTTCCATCCGCTTTCAGCCCTGTTAAACCCCTGTACGTAATCAGATATCCATAAATTGTATCGTTCATATAATGCAAAACTTCATAAAACTGTGGGTTACCGCCTACTGATAATTCAAGAACAACCTCAGGCACTTTGTCCCCGTCCATGTCGAGTACCGTAAAGTGCGTTATATTGAAGACAGTTTCATAAATCTCTTTATTGGTTAAAAAATCATTCAAATATAAATTTTTCTTGCTGTCTGTACTTACAAATTCTGCCTTATCCTGCAATACTGCATTAAATGCTTCCAATACCGGATTATCGGATGAAATCGGTGTCTTTGTATTTTCACTTTTGCTGTCTGAAGAAGCGGCCGAAGGACTTGCTGAAACACTGGAGGCGTCCGTTGCTGCGGGAGATTGGGAAGCTTCGTCATCAGGTATTGTCGAAACACTGGGGGCATCCGTTGTTACAGGGGTTTGGGAAGCTTCATCATCAGGCATTTGATTATTTACATTTGCCGCGCCAAGCGCCATGCTGCAACCGGCAAGCGCCAGCGTTAAAACAAGAGAAAGAGCAACCATTAATACGCTTTTACTTTTATATGTCATGATACTTTCCAGCCTTTCTTTCAATTCACGTTTTCCCTCACACATTGTTGTCGTAACGATACCGGTTGGAAACCGTTTTTTAGACGCAATTGCGAGAAGGGTCTCTCCATAGTCCTGCCGCCCATAAGCATCCAGAGAGCGTATCAACGCCTCGTCGCAGGACAGCTCGCATGCACGGCTGATCTCCCGCCGTACCAGAATCATCAGCGGATTGAACCAGTGCAAAGAACTGACTAATACGGCAACCCATTTATACAGCAGGTCACGGCGGCGGTAATGCGTCAGTTCGTGCCGGAGGATATGTATAAGTTCCGGCTTCATTCCGTTCGGTGTGAACGCCAGATGCGGAATCGCGATGCACGGGGATAAAAACCCGATCAGCATGGGCGTATTGATATACGGATTGCAGGAAAGCCGTACGCGCGTATTGCCGCGCAGCTTTATAAACACCTCCATGTCTTTGGAGTGGGGCCGGACGCCGGTTTTTCTTATTTTCCGGCTGAAACGCAGATAGGCAATAATAAACCAGCCAAAATGCAGCGCAGCGCCCAGAAGCCATATGGCGGTCAGATGATCCAAAACAAATTTCCAAATGTTGAATCGCGTTCTTTCGGGCGCTGCCGGAAGGCCCGGGTCCGGTATAGCGTTGCCGTTCAGCGCCGTTCCGAATGGCGCGGTCTCCCTCGAGGTATTTTGTTCATCCCCCTGCGGCGCAATTTCCCCCTGCATCAACATTCCCCGGCCGCTTTCGTCAGTGGTTGAAACCACTGGAGCCTGTGCAATAACCGTTCGAGACATGATCTGGTTCATAATACTGCCGTTAAAGGATAACGGCAGCGCCAGCCGCACCAGCACCAGCAGCCAGATATAATACTGGAATGTTTTAGAGACTTTGTTTTTCAAAAACGGCCGCAGTGCAAGGAGGATCAGAGCAATGACTGAGCCGGATGCGCTCAAAGAAAGAATAGTCAGGATCGTGTTGTTCATTTTTTCTTCCCGCCCCGAAACATATCTTGTAATTCGGCGATATCGTCATCGCTCAGTTTCTTTGATGATACAAACGAGGCGACCAGATTTTTCGCGCTGCCCTTGTAGAGCTTATCGATCAGCGTCTGCGTCATATACTCGTTATATTCATCCTCCGTGACACAAGGAGAATAGTAGTATACTTCCCGTTTTTCCTGCGCCACGACGCCCTTGCTTTGCAGGCGATACAGCAAAGTCTTTGCGGTGGAACCCTCCCAACCGGTTTTTTTGCAGATCGCTTTACGAATCTCCGCAACAGGCAAAGCAGTCTTCGCATCCCACAATACCCGCATAACCTCAAGTTCGGAATCGGCTATTCTTTCAGCCAGCCTGTTCATGAAAAACCTCTTTTCCAGACTACTATTGTAGCCCGTTTGATCCAACTATAGACTACATTAGTAATCCGCTCTTGTCAAGATAAAAAAATAAATTATTTGATGCTGCCGAAAAAATCAGCAAGCCTAAGTTTACCGTACAACGCTTGCTCTTCCAATAAAACTTCATCGGTATTCTGGAACCACCCAATGGAACCATCTTAAACGATAAGACGGTATAGCTTTAAAGCTATACCGTCTGCCCAAAACATATACTGTTTTATTGAGCCGCCTCAAAAAAGCTGTTGTTTATCCTCCTCCAAGCATATGCTCCAGGAATATCTTTAATCCCATAATTATCAGGATCAGACCGCCTATGATTTCCGCCCTCTGCTGGATCATGGAACCGAACTTCCGGCCCAGATATGCGCCGGGGATACAGCATACAAAAGTAACAAGGCCGATAAACAAAGCCGCCACAACGATATTCACCTGGAACAGCGCAAAACTAATCCCAATTGTAAACGCATCAATGCTTGTCGCTATCCCCTGTATAATAAGGGTTCCCCAGGTAATTTGTGATCTCGTCCTGCAGGATTCAGGATGACGCATCTCCGAAACGGCTGTTATGATCATCTTTCCGCCTATGATCCCAAGCAGTATCAGCGCGATCCAGTGATCCAGAAAAGATATCGCCTGGCTGAAGGTGCGGCCCGCGTAGTATCCGGCAATAGGCATTGCGGCCTGAAAGCCGCCGAAAGTAACCGCAGTTTTCACCGCCTGTCCCCTGTTCATTCCCTTACTGCACATTCCATTTGATACGGATACGGCCAATGCATCCATGGACAGCCCCAGGGCTATAAAAAACAATGTCAGTAACTCCATTAAATCCGGTAACTGTGCATACGGCAGAAATCTGCCGCCGATACACTTATCTCCTTGATCAGGTTTTAATTTTATAAGCATGCCGGAAGCCAGATTCTTATGGCTTTAAGTAAAAAAGGCGGCATAAGCCACCCCCTCTTCCATAACTCATGCTTATATAGTTTTTCTATCATTATTTTATAGTCTCATAACCAGTTTATGCAATATTTATTTTATCGACATAAAAAAGCAAAAAATATCTCTATTTTATATAAACCGTGCGTTTAATCCTCCACCAGCCTTTTTTCTCCGGTAATTGCCTGCAGGGGCCCAATATCCTGTGTTACCTCAAGCGTTCCAAGGTATTCCCCCTCTTTGCTCCGAACCGCAAAATAGCGGATATATACAAATCTGTCTCCCAACTTAAGCCAAAAATCCTCATGATCCTTTTTTCCCGTTTTGAAATCGGCTACAATTCCCTCTACGATATGCACGCTGGCGGGCGGATGGCAGTTGGCCACCTTTCTGCCAATAATGGTCTTTGTACGCGGAAATATCCGCTCTGTCCCGTTGGAAAAATACTTTACGGTATCGTCCTTATCCACAAAAGTGATATCCACCGGCATGGCATCCAGCATTCGGGTGATTTCCTCTGCGGTGAGCTGTCCTGTCGGCATTTGAACCGTCCCCGGCTCAATCCGGCGTTCTGTCATACCTGCTTGCGAAGGGTTCCAAACGGGCGGCGACGTTATCAGGCAATAGCCCAATTCACGCTCTTCTCGGGCAATCGCAGTCCATTCGTCCGCCGCAAGCGATTCCGTCAGCATGGGAAGCATGATGTTTTCTTCCTTGTATATCATCTCGGCGGCTTTATCCGCAGCGGCATCAACCATCCGTTTTAATTCCTGCCCATTCCCGCGGTATTCCGCGACTGCAGCTAAAGCGTTTTTTACCAAGCCGCGGATCTCATCGTCCACTCCCCACATAACCTTGGGAGGAGCGGTTATTCCGTATTTCTCAAGATACGGAAATAACAGATTCTCCTTTTTTAAATAATGCAGGTCAATCTGGGAAAGACTGTTTAAACTGTCCCATAGCTTTTTTATGTTATCCGGGGTATTCTGATGCAGCACAGCTTCAAGATCCGGCTTGATGTTTTTCTCGATCAGGTCCATAACAGCCCTGTTTTCCTCTTTCAGCGTATGCGCGGGATGCCCGGGTTTTTCCGTATCATCAGATTCTCCGCCTCCGTGGATTTGCTCGATAGATCCTTTGAATACAGCCGCATGAACATCGCAGAGCCGCTGCACTTCTTCAACCGGAAGTCCGCCGTCGATCAGCGCCTGTTCGGCCTGCGAAATCTCTTCCGCGGAAACGCCGTCAAAAACCTCGGCAAACTTTTTTTTCACTTCCTCCACATCCCGTCCTGCGTGCAGGTCCCCAATCAGTTCCCTGATTACCTGCTGCCGGTATTCCCTGTTATTGATTTCTTTGCTCATAAAAAAACACCTCACGCCTTTCTGCTTTTATAAACCGTCAGAAAAAAATAAAACCGTTTCCTGTAGTGTCTTCCAAAAAAGGGCGCGCTATTCGCGCAATTAGGACCAAAAATTATTTGTATACGGCCCATCCGTACGGTATAATCAAAACAAAGGTGGTGTTTGTTTTGATTATCGGATTAATCATCGCCGGGGTTTTCGCTGCTCTGGGCGTTTTGTTCAGCACAGGCAGGGGTTCTTTTTTGATCGCGGGCTACAACACTTCCCCCAAAGAAGAAAAAGCAAAGACAGACGTAACAGCGTTATGCAAATTCATGGGAAAATTCATGTTTACATTCGCAGCCATACTCGCCGTATTTTTCATCGGAACGGAGCTTAACATTCAATTCATGATCTACGCCGGCATCATACTCATGTTTATCTGCGTCACCAGCGCCGTAGTATACATGAAAACCGGAAACCGGTTTAAAAAATGAATTTTTCATTATCCAAAAACAAAAAGCAAGGCGCGTTTGCCCTGCTTTAATTTTCCTTGAAGTTTTATTTATACCATAACCCTTCAACCAGCTTTTTTTCGTCATCATTACTGAAAGTTATTTGCAGTTGTACATCCCCTTTTTCATACTTTACTTTATATACTACGGCAGTATAATTTACATTGTTTTCAACTACGTTTTGAGCTGCCGCAAATGATTTTTCCTTTAATTCCCCAAGCGCGCCGAACCAATCGACAATCTGGGTGTTGAAACTGTCTTCGGGAATCCCCTGTTTCAGCGTATCGCTGAAGTCACGTGAAAACTCTCTGTAGTCTTTATCGTTAATGCCCGCCAATATATTATCTGCTACGGGCCCCGCATAGCTTACATCCGATTCCTTAATCCCCGAGCACCCGGCGAGTGAAACAGCAACTGCAAGAACAAGTCCGGCGGCTAATGCCCTCAAAAAGAATTTGTTTTTCATATTTAAAACCTCCATTTGGTTATTATAGCCTCATTATTATCGATCAGGGGCTTAAATTTAACGATCATTACTATCGAAAGCACTGTAAATACGGCCGCATACCCTTCGGAAATCCATACGTTTTGGCCGAACGGCAGGCTTAAAAGCGCGCCGCTGTCCACCGCCATATGGAACAGGATGGCATATACAAGAAAACGTAATCTTCTGCATTTAACACCGTACAGCACCAGCATAGTCATGCCGATATGCAACGTAACGGCAAGCGCCCTCTCAAGTCCGCTTACAAGAAACAAATAGGGCGGTACTGCGGTTATGGCTGCGTCCCCGGTAAGCGCGCCGATCAGAACGGGCAGGCCGGCAATCACAAAGGCTTCCACCCCTCCGTGCCCCAAACCGAACGCGACGCCGTTATCCCATGTGAGTCCATTTTTCATAAAGAACCGCATGCCGATAAAGCGGCCGCCTTCTTCAAACAGGCCTGCGGTGAAAGCCAGGATCAGGATATAGGCGACCGTATTGGTTTGGGCAAACAGCGTGAACCATCCGGTACCCTGCAACGCGCCCAAAATGGGCAATCTGGTAAAAATCTGAAATATGGAAAAGACGGCAATACCAAGAACAAACGCCTTCCAGCTTGCCTTTCGGCGGACGATCATTAATACTGCAAGAATAGTTGGCAGACAAAGGCAAATGATTAAGTCAACAATTATAAAAAAAACAGTCATTCCGGACATATTTTCCTCCTTACTGCCGCTCCCGGACAAGACGGGGCTATCCGGGTACGGCCTCCCTGAAAAACTTAGGGCAATTCTTTGTGCAAACCAAAAATGCAGGTTTTTTCCCGGCATTATGCTCTGCCGGAGCTGCGGTCGGTCTTTGTTCTATATATAGTAGAACAAATATAACTCAATGTCAAGTTTTCCGCAAGTATATTTCAGTCATTTTTTTAGATCCGGACTGCTAAATATCCAATTTTATTCTCTACTAAAAGTTATGCCCGGTCAATGCAGTTTAATAAAAATATTTCCGGGCCGTTCGATTCCGGCCTCATTCTGAAACATAATGCCCAGGCTTTCAGGCAATACTAGTCGAAAAAGGAGAAACGCCATGGATGAGAATACGGAACTATTAAACTGCTTAAGGCAAATAGAAGAATGCAAAAGGTATTTATAAATGCTGCGCAAACCGCAAAAAATTTATTATGAGCCCGCCGCGCTGGATTATGAACTCGGGCGGATACTGCGCACAAAATATACTGATGTTCCCTGGGAGCCCATCGCCAGCCATAACAGCATTCCGTCCCTGCAGCAGAACCCTAACAGCGAATTTATGAAAATGAAACAGGCGATCGTTGTGGGAGTACGGAAAACGCATGTTTTTGTCCCAAACCATAAAACAAGCGACTTTTTAGTACCCTACACGTCTTCCGGCTGTTCTGCGGCCTGCCTGTACTGTTACCTTGTCTGCAATTACAACAAATGCTCCTATTTAAGGCTTTTTGTAAACCGGGAGCATATGCTCTTAAAAATAATCCGGACCGCAGAAAAAAGTGAAAAAAATCTGGTGTTTGAAATCGGCAGCAACAGCGACCTGGTGCTTGAAAATACACTGACAGGTAATCTGGAATGGACAATCAATCACTTTGCGCACAGCAGAAAGGGCATCCTGACTTTTCCCACAAAATTTCAACAAATAGACTCCATTTTAGACCTGCCGCACAGGAGCCGGGTAATCGTCCGAATGAGCGTTAATGCCGAGGAGGTTATAAAGAAGATCGAAATCGGTACTTCCCCGCTTCAAGGCAGGATAAACGCTCTCAATAAACTTACGGATGCGGGATACCGGACAGGGCTGCTGATCGCCCCGGTGGTCATGCTTCCCGGGTGGCAGCAAATGTATCTGCGGCTGCTTGAGCAGCTTCATGAAGGCCTTTCAGCGCGCACAAAGGAAGGATTGCCCATTGAAATAATTTTTATGACCTATAGTTATGTACACCGGATGATAAACAGGGATGCCTTTCCTTCCGCTCCGGAACTATACGATCCTGAATTGATGACCGTCCGCGGGCGGGGCAGATACTGTTACCGTCAGAATCAGCGTGAAGAGGGCGCTCAGTTTCTACGGGAATACGTCGGTAAATACCTGCCGGAAGCGGAAATCATGTATATCGTGTAGATTATAAAACTCCCATACCCTAAACTTTGTACCGGGATATTTTTACAAGTGAAAGATCCATTGAATCTTTATGTCTTTAAAATGGATATTTTTGTTTACAAATGCCATTTAATGTATTATTATTTTGTTGGGCTTATTTATTTTCCAATTGCTCATCGGAGCTTAAAATCTGTTTAAATAAACTAATGATGTTTTTTTCAATTAAAAAATAAATTGGGGAGATTTTCTATGGAAGAAGATTTAATGACCGTAGAATCTTTGGCCAAAACTGTTATCGATATTACCGTTGAAGCCTGGCGGTTTAGAAACGTATTCGAAAGATTGGTCTTACGTCTGTCTCCGTCCGAAAGGCTGCGGTATGCGGGACAATATGCATGGTTTAATCGAAAAATTAATGATTCGCTGAATAAATGCGGGATCAGGATCATAGACGTCAAAGGAAAGGAATTCAGCGCCGATATGCCGGCTATTCCTGTCAATATACAAGAATTTAACGAAGATGACGTGCTTGTAATTGACCAGATGCTGGAGCCCATTATCATGAATGGTGAAACAATACTGAAAACCGGATCGGTTGTATTGAAGAAAAAAAACATACGATAATAAGGACGGATTTCATATGGTTAATTCCGTTTACTAAAACATCAAAAAACCGGAAAGCGTCCGCTATTCCGGCTTCTTATTTATTCTCTTTTTCCGCAGGATTTGGCGTACATAAAATTGACTCCGCTACTATGCCGGATCTCGTTTATTATAATATTCAGCATCATATTGATGTGCGTTCTGTTTTGCATGGCGTACAATATCCTGGCGTATTCCTGCAGTTCCTGTCCAATCTCTTTTATTCCTATTTCCAGTGCTTCACAGTAGCTGCCTCTCTTTTTGATTGCCCTGCTCAGCGGGCTGGGCTGGGGAGGCGCCTGGCCGGTGAGATCCGTATAAATCTGCCTTAAGAGTTTATAATGATTCAATTCATCATTATGAAACTGATTTAACATGGGCAAGTCTTCAGCCGGGGCAGCTTTAAGAAGAAAATCATAGGTATACTTGTCTTCCGTCTCACGGTTTAAGGCGCTCACTATCAGTTGCAGAGCGTCCCGAAGGTTTTGCGGATAAATATAGATATTGGTATCAGTCACCGTTTGGCCCAATGGGTAAGCCGGCTGCTGAATCCTGATCTGGCGCGCGGGCGGAGTGCCATATCCCGGCGGTACGGGAACCGGTTCCTGTTGAGGCTGTTCTGGCGGCTGCATACCGGTTTCCTGCCCTTCCACGTTACGTAGCATCTGATCGTTTGCAAACAATGATTCGTAAAACGAATTCATATCCATCCTCCTTAATACGACATTATTTAGTTATTTCATTTCTGCCAAGCAGCATGCATTTAAGTCAAACAACAGCCCCAGAAGAACCGCATGACTTAATTCATCCGTCAGAATCTCGGTCAAAATATTGACATGCCTTCTGTCCTGCATTGCAAAGAGTATCTTGCGGTATTTCCGGGCAGCCGCTACTTCTCCCAAGAGAGCTTTTTTTAACCCTTCGCAATATGTCATCTGCGTCCCGGCCCGGTTGGAAACGGAATGTGGGAGGATCTGCCCGGTATGCTCATAATATAGTTTGCGGAAAAGTTCAAAATGCTTCATTTCATCATTCCGGATCCCGGATATGATATCTCTGTCCTCCGGTGTGGGTGCGGCGGCAAATAACTTATCATAAAACAATTTGTCTTCATCTTCCTCCGCAAGGGCTTCCTGCATGAGTTCAAGGGCCAGATTCAAATTTTGAGGGTAATTATAAGGATACGGGTCGGCAGGCATTGTGTTGTTCAGCGGCCGTGCGTCAGACTGTATGTATCCTGGCGTTTCCTGAAAGTGATCCGGATTTTTGGTATTTATCTCCATCAGATCCCTGCTGCGGTAATTGTCTTGTAATCCCCAATCAAAAGCTTCGGAAGAAATTTTCTCCGGAGCGCTTAAAATATCGCGAATATTTTGGGGCAACAAGTGTTTCTCCGGAGTATCGGAAATCTTTTTTGACTGGGACTGCTGCTGCGCATCAAAATTGCCGAACGTTTTTTGCGGTTCGGGCATATATTCCGTATAATGAAAAACCGGCCGGCTTTCGCCCGGTTCCATATTCGGAACGTATGGATATATTCCGTACTGGTATTCGTCCATATACTTCATAAATTACCTCCTCTAAAAATGATGCGCGGGCAGCCCTGAAAGATCTGCAAGGCAGATCCGTTTGATCATTTTTTGTTATACTATGCTCGCTAAAAAAAATAGTGAATCAGACGCGCATTCCGGGGTAACATTCATGCAGGATGCCGGCATAAAATAATGAATAAAGGAGGCTATAAACATGGAGAATGAAGAAGTAATCGTAAATTCCACGTGTGAAGAAGATCCGGATGAGATAGTGACAATTCCGTTCGATCTTTTTCAATCGTTTTTAGGTAGATATTACATAGGCCGTACGCCGGCCCTCACGCTTCGGGGAGGCTGTGATTGCTGGGGGGGACTCATTAACCCGCGCGACTCATCCGTGAATCTTTTTATTGATAATATTTCGGTATCAAATACATCGGGCACGCCCTTCTGTACGCGGATATGGCTCAACACCACGCCGTTTGGCAGGATACAGGTTTCGCCCTTTGTTACGCTTGCCAACACCGCTGTTGAACCAATGCCTGTTTCGTTCGGTTTATTGTCTTATTCGCTGGGGTTAAGAATCGTGCCTTTTAACGGCGACAGTATGGCAAGCCAGATCGCCCGGCCCTTCTGTTCTTTGGATTCGTCTTTTGGCGGTAAGGTGATCATACCGCCCGGCGGCAATATTATTGTTTTTTGTTCCTCAGATGGTCTCGGACCCGGACCCGGAGGCGTTTGCACTTCCTGCGAAATTTCCTTCCAGTGGTGGGAAATGCCGGCAGAATGCTAGCTGATACTTGAGAATCGGCAAAACATAAAAAGGAGCGCGGATGTGTGCACCTTTTTTTGCTCTTAAATCTTTCACGGAGGTTATGTCTTTAATATGTCTCTAATGTATACAGAAAACAAGCGGCCCATCCCCGGCGGGAATCCGCGTTATTCCCATGCGTTCAAGGAGGAGCCGCACTATAAGGTAATCGTATATACGGAAGAAAAAAAACTGGACCTATTCCGGAACGATATGCTGTACAAATCGTATTCAGTTGCAGTAGGCAAACCGTCCACCCCCACTCCCAAGGGAAACTTCCGGATTATAAACAAGGACGATAATCCGATAGGACCCCAATACGGCGTCAAATGGCTGGGATTGTCCGTACCGCATATCGGGATTCACGGCACAAATGATCCGGGAAGCATTGGCAGCGCATCGTCGGAGGGCTGTGTCCGGATGTATAACCGGGATATACTTGAACTTTATTACATGCTCCCCTTGGGAACTCCGGTAACAATCGTATAAAGGCCTTTTTTCCAATTGACGGAGACGGATAAATAAAGTTATACTGAATCTGGAAAAGATCAGCAAAGGAGATGCCATGGAGCAAAACGGATTAGCAGAACTACTGTGCGATTCCCCCATAATAGCGGCCGTTAAAAACTACGATGGACTGGAAAAGAGCCTTACAAGCGACTGCCGGGTTGTATTTATACTGTTTGGAGACCTGGTGGGGATCGCGGATATCGTTGACCGCGTCAAATCCGCAGGCAAACTTGCGATGGTGCATGTCGACCTTATAGACGGCCTTTCACCCAGGGATATCGCCGTTGACTTTATTTCCAAAAGCACCAGCGCCGACGGAATCATTTCCACAAAGTCCAACCTGGTGCGGCATGCAAAAAACTGCGGCCTTTTTACCGTTCAGCGTTTTTTTGTGCTGGACTCCATATCTCTGGCAAATATAGGCAAGCAGCTTCCGCTTGAAAGCGCGGACCTGATTGAAATACTTCCGGGCGTGATGCCAAAAATCATCCGCCAGCTCTCGGGGTCGACAGGCAAACCAATCATTGCGGGAGGCCTGATCAGCGACAAGGAGGACATCCTGAATGCATTGGAAGCGGGCGCTGTGGCGATATCGTCCACAAACGAAAAAATATGGTTCATGTAAATTCAGGTCTCTGATAAAGCTCAACTCGTTCATACCGTTAAAAAACAGTTGACATTGCCTGCACGCGTACTATAATAAAGACAGCAGAAACTTATGTGAGTTTTTAGAGTAAAGTGACTGCCCTTATTTGGGGAGCCGCTTTTTTTATTTTCTGGAAAAGGAGAGACTTAACTATTATGCTGGACGTTGCAATCATAGGCTGCGGTATCACCGGCGCAGCCACTGCCTGGGAACTGTCCAAATACAAACTGGAAACAGCGGTATTGGAAAAAGAAAACGACGTTGCAATGGGTACAACCCGTACAAACGGCGGAATCATTCATGCCGGATACGATCCGGCCCCCGGAACGCTTATGGCAAAACTCAATGTGGAGGGAGCCCGCCTGGCTGGAGATATTTGCCGTGATCTTGATGTCCCATACAAAAAAACCGGCTCGCTGGTTTTGGCTTTTTCAGAAGCAGAACTGCAAACGATCCGATCTCTCTACGAACGCGGGATAAAAAACGGGGTCTCCGGTCTTGAACTGATCGATGGAGAAAAAACGCGCGAACTGGAGCCCTGCATCAGTCTAAAAGTAGCAGGAGCGCTTTTAGCCCCCTCCGCCGCAATCGTCAATCCATGGGAATATGCGCTCGCTCTTGCAGAGACTGCCGCCCGGAACGGCGTACATTTCCATTTCAGCTGCGGCGCGACCAAAATCGCCAGGCAGGACGACGGCTACGCGATAACGACGCCTAAAGGCATATTTCTTGCAAAGACCGTGATAAACGCTGCCGGCCTTTACGCAGACTCCGTTCATGAGATGGCGGGAGATAAGGAATTCACTATCCAGCCCAACCGGGGAGAGTATTTTGTTCTGGATAAATCCGAAGGAAACCGTATGTCCCGCGTTATTTTCCAGTGCCCCTCGTCCGACGGAAAAGGCGTTGTGATCAATCCTACAACACACGGTATACTCCTTGTCGGTCCAAACGCGGAAGACGTGCCATTGGACAAAGCGCGCATCACCACCGCAGAGGGCCTGCGTTTTGTGGCGGAAAAGGTAAAAAAAACCGATCCCTGCATTGATTTGGGCAAATCAATACGCAATTTTTCCGGATCCCGCGCGATCCCGGATACAGGCGATTTTATAATTGCCGAAAGCAAAACGGCAAAAGGTTTTATCAACCTCGCGGGTATTAAGTCTCCCGGGCTTTCAGCTGCCCCCGCTATAGCAAAAATGGCAGCGAAGCTTTTAAGCGAAACCGGAGTAAAACTGGAACGCAAAGAATCCTTTGTTAAAAAGCGCAGGAAAATCCGGATCCACGAACTCAAAGAGGAAGAGATAAACACGCTTGTGGCAAGACAGCCGGCATATGGCCGGGTAGTCTGCCGGTGCGAAACGGTCACCGAAGGCGAAATACTCGATGCTCTTAAGTCCCCCATTCCCCCCCGCACGCTGGATGCGGTCAAACGCAGGTGCGGCGCCGGGCTCGGGCGCTGCCAGGGAGGCTTTTGCGGGCCGCGCGTGCTGGAAATACTGGCAAGAGAATTAAAGCTTCCTCCTGCGGAGGTTTTCATGGACAGCGACGGTTCGTTTATTGTGCTGGGCAGCAACAGGGAGGGTTTTAAAAATGTATGATCTGATTGTTATCGGCGGAGGGCCTGCAGGCCTCGCGGCAGCGCTCCGCGCACATGAATACGGTCTTAAAAAAATACTGATCGTAGAGCGTGACGTTGAACTGGGGGGGATATTAAACCAGTGCATCCATAACGGATTTGGCCTGCAATATTTCAAGGAAGAGTTAACAGGCCCGGAGTATGCGGACAGATTCATCCGCCTGCTGAAAGATACGGATATTGAGGTTAATTTGGAAACCATGGTCTTGAAGCTGTCCGGGCATACTGTGCATACGCTCAGCCCCTCTCACGGGTACAGGATTCTTAAGTCCAAATCCATCGTACTTGCCATGGGCTGCCGTGAACGCACCCGCGGCGCAATCCAATTGCCCGGCTCCCGCCCGGCAGGCATACTGACTGCGGGCGCCGCGCAAAAGTATGTAAACATCCTGGGCTATAGCATCGGCAAACGGGTGGTGATCCTAGGTTCGGGGGATATCGGTCTGATAATGGCGCGCCGTATGACACTGGAGGGCGCCAAAGTGCTGGCCTGCGTTGAACTGATGCCGTATTCCAGCGGACTTACGCGGAACATTGTGCAGTGTCTCAATGATTTTGATATTCCTCTTTATCTGTCACATACTATAACGGATATACGGGGAGATAAAAGGCTTTCATCGGTTACCGTCAGCCGGGTGGACAATTGTTTCCAGACCATTGCAGGGACGGAAATGGAATTTTTATGCGATACGCTGCTTCTCTCGATTGGACTGATACCCGAAAACGAGCTTACCCGCGATGCAGGAATCGTTCTTGACGCCCGTACACACGGCGCAGTCGTGTTCGAAAACATGGAAACCACAGTCCCGGGCGTATTTGCATGCGGAAACGCTCTTCATGTACATGACCTCGCGGATTTCGTTACAATCGAAAGCCAGCTGGCCGGAGAAGCCGCTGCCGGGTACGTGCTTCAGGGCGCCAAACCGGACGGCCCCGCTGTCGCGGTTAAAAACGGGATTGGTGTGGTTTACACCGTTCCTCAAAAAATCAGGATTCCGGCAGAAAATGCAAATGCGAAATATGAAGTGTTCTTCCGCGTAAACCATGTATTGAAAAACGGGAAAGTTCGGATACTGTCCGGAGGAAACGTACTTGCGAACATTTCTAAAGGGCATATGGCTCCTGGTGAAATGCAGCGTATAGCGTTTTCCCAAGAAATCCTTAAAAAAGCGGAAAACGGCGAACTGGCCGTTTCTGTGGAGGAGGCAATATGAAAGAATTGATCTGCATTATATGTCCAAAAGGCTGCAGGCTGCAGGTAGATGAGCAAAACGACTTAAGAGTAGAGGGTAACGCATGCGCGCGCGGCGCGGAATACGGAAAGGCGGAAATCAAAAATCCAACGCGTACGGTTACCTCCACTGTGCGTGTCGCAGAGGGGCGAAGCCGCAGATGCCCGGTCAAAACCGACCGCCCTGTCCCCAAGGCTATGATAGCGGATGCTCTCAGGCAGCTGTACGGCATTGAAGTGCGTCCGCCCGTGCATATCGGGCAGGTGATTGTTAAAAACATATGCGGCACACAAGCAAATTTTGTATCTACGAGAAATCTGTAATCCTTACGTCTTCTGACTGCTGGAGGGATCAGATTTCTCAGCTCAACAGTATGTTGGGAGCAGCTTCTGCTTAATTAGGATTATATTTCTGTATTTTAAAGGTGAACTCGCTTCCGCACCCGGCTTCACTGTTTACCTTGATATGGATATTGTGCCTCAGAGCAATCTGCTGCGCGATTGCCAGCCCAAGTCCGGTTCCTCCTTTGTTTGATAAATTGTCGGATTTATAAAACCGGCGGAATATATGCGGCATTTCTTCTTTTGAAATCCCTTTTCCCGTATCCCGTATGGAAACGAAAAGGGATCCTTTTTCCCAAAGGCGGATATATACGGTATCATTCGGCTTCGAGAACTTGATCGCATTATGGAGCACAGCCGTAAACATCTGTTTGATCCTGTCGTAATCTCCAAGTATGCTGCAATTCTCCGCCTGTATATCAAGATCAATTTTTATATTTTTTTCATTTGCAAACGCCTTGGCGCTTCTCGCTACATCGATTAATAAATCGTTCAGACTTACATACTGCATTTCGATCTTAAAATCGACATTCTGAAGCCGGACCAGGTCCAACAGATCTCCGACGAGCCTTTGCATGGTTTTAGTTTCCGAAAGCATCAGATGCAGATATTCCTGAACCCGGCCGGTATCTTTTACAACTCCGTCGCATAAAGCCTCCAGCGACCCGCGAAGCACGGTAATGGGCGTCCTGAGTTCATGGGATACATTCGCAATAAAGTCATTATGCATCTGGATATACATACCGCTCTGTTTTTCCGTCTCTCCAAGGCGTTCGGATAATATATCGACGGCTGCTGCCAAAACGCCGACTTCATCCGCGCTGGCTATTCCGGTTCTTACAGAATAATCTCTTTCGGACAGACGCAGCGCAGTATCTTTTATCTTTTTTAATGGTTCCGTGTATTTAACCGAGAAAACGGTAGTAACATGAATGGTAATGACCAAGCCTACAATAATGCAGATGCCCAGTATAAGCAGTGTCTGAGTGAAAGAAACATTCAAACGTTCCGGCGGAGAATACAGCAGGACCGCCCCCACCACATTCCCCGTATCGTCCAAGACAGGAGTTCCGACTATAAGAGCCGAGTTTTCGGTCATGCTGCTGAAATTTTGTGTGACCGTTGTTTTTCCCGCGTAAATCTGGGAAATAATAGCCCGGGCTCCGGCGGGGATCTCCTTGTATACATAGTTGGGATCTTTTTCCCGGTTTACAATTATATTCAAATTCCGGTCTACCACCCAAACATCTTCAATTGCAATTTCATCGATCATATTAATAAATATGGTTTTATCATGCTCGCTGTACGTTTGGCCGGTTAAGTAACTTTTCAGTTCAACGGCAATCATCGAAGCGCGCCGCTCCATACTCTGTCTGATGTAATCCGCTGTACGTTCGCGGTAAAGCCCCGCAAACAGCATGCTCACGATTGCGGCGAAAATAATGAGTGCTATTGCAAAATAAAATGAAAGCTTAAATGCGATCCTGTTTCTCATCTTGGATTTCAAACTTGTATCCAACCCCCCAGATCGTTTTTATCTCCCACAATGGATGCAAAAACTCATCTAGTTTTGCCCGCAGCCGTTTGATATGCGAATCCACTGTTCTCGCATCCCCAAAATACTCGTACCCCCAGACCGTGTTCAGCAGGTTTTCACGGGAAAAAACCTTATTTCTGTTTGAAGAAAGCGTCCAAAGTATTTCTATCTCCTTTTTAGTGAGAGAAACGTTCTTATCTCCTATGAATACGGTATAATTTTCAAGGTTTACGGTAAAGTCGTCAAAAGAAAGTATCTGAGGATTCTTTTCTTCAGGCCGGTCCATTCTGCGCATGATCGCCCGTATCCTGGCCATCACTTCGCTGGGCGAAAAAGGCTTGACGATATAATCGTCTGCGCCTATATCCAGACCCATGATGCGCTCAAAATCCTCGCCTCTTGCTGTGATCATAAGAATAGGCACATTGGAAGTCTGGCGTATCCGCCGGCAAACCTCAAATCCGTCCACTATAGGCATCATAACATCTAACAATATGACATCAGGGGTATATTCTCTGAATTTGTCCAGTGTATCTTTTCCGTCGATTGCTATGACCGGGTCATACCCCTCCATTTTTACGTACTCTTCCAGTATAGATGCGATTTGAGCATTATCGTCTGCAATCAAAATTACGGACATTTTCATTCACCTCAATATCATATTTTAAATTTGTGACAAAAACATGTTTTTTTTATAATATAAACACAAAATATAAATATATTATAACAATTTTTTTATATGTTTTACAGTTTCTTGATGCAACAATATGCATTTGTAAAAAAAGGAAAGCGGCAAAATGCCGCTTTTCCAATTGGAGTATGGTTATTGAAATTTAAAAGAAATCCCGTCGCAAGGCAACTACTCTGGTTCATGCAATTCTTATTTCAGCATATTAAGTATTGCCTGTTTGGGCAGCGCTCCGACCGACTTGTTCACGATTTTCCCGCCTTTTAATACAACCAGCGTCGGGATGCTCATTACGCCGAATTGCTGCGCAAGTTCGGATTCATGATCCACATTTATTTTTCCCACCTTTACATTGGGTACTTCCCTGCCGATCTGTTCGATCACGGGCGAAACCATTCTGCACGGTCCGCACCAATCAGCAAAAAAGTCCAGCAAAACAGGTACTTTTGATTCCAGTACTTCCGACCTGTAGTTATTTTTTGTTATAGTTACAGCCATTGTTTTTTACCTCTTTTTTTACTTTGAGTATACCCGGAAATCACATATGGTTCTGTAACTTTGTCACGTTTTCAAACAGCCATATCATCGCGCAGGTAATAAAAATTGAAAACATTTGTCAGCAGTGCGATAAATTCCTTGTTAGTGGGCTTTTTCTCAAAACTGAATATACTGTTCCCCTGCTTGTCCTTTATATTTTCCACCTGTCTGGTTTCCCATGCTATATCTATCGCATGCCGTATGCCCCTCTCCACTCTGTTGGGACTCGTCTGAAAGATGTCTCCCACCCCCGGATAAAGCACTTTGGTAATTTTATTGATCACATGCGGAGAGTTCAGAACTATTTTAACCGCTTCACGCAAATACCTGTATCCCTTGATATGAGCTGGAATTCCGATCATATAAAATATGGATGAAAGCGTCTCATCCAGTCCGGCGTCCCGTGAAGGGGTTTTGCAGCTTTCTTCCGGCTCGGTATTCAGTTCAAACAATTTATGGCGCAGTTTCTCAAGCTGAACGGGTTTCAATACGAAATGTACCTGCAAATTTTTAAGGACCTCAAACTCTTCCAGTTCCTCCGGTGTTGCCAGCACAATATAATTTAATTTTTCCGGAAATTCTTTGCGCAATTTTTGAATCATATCGACTCCTTTCAAACCAATTGACGGAAAATCCAAAATTACGGCATCCGGAATTTCTATGTTGATTATTTCAAGGGTTTCCTCAGCGCTCCTTGCCTCGTTTGTTACTCTTATATTAAGTTGTTTGTTCAGATAATTTTTCATCACATGGCCGGACAGCCCGCTATTATCCACAACCAATACTTTGATTTCATCCGTTTTTTGTATCATATTTTTCCTCCGCTGTTTATATCTTTTCAAGAAGCGTGAACCCGATGCTTCTTAATTTTTGTCTTTGTTTCACTTAATATTGATTTTAAGGAAAATTTAAACAAAAACTGATGGCAAAAGTGTGTCTTTTTCTTGAAAAAACAGAGATTTTTCAAAGAGTTTGTAAATATATGTAAATATCGTTGCCCTGAAAAGGGCTTCCTAAGAAGCCCTTTTTTCCCTAAGCAAACGCTTTTGGGGAATCATATGGAGGTTATGTCCGTGATCTTTCGGCCATCAAGATAGCCTCACGAACAATGTTACCACAATTACGGGAAGAAACACCGCCCCATCCTTCGCTGGATACGACGTCGTCCACTCCCAGCCGTTTTGCGATTTCTTGTTTTAAAGCATCTGACATTAACCCTGGTCTAGACATAATATAACCCTCCTTTTCTGCGGCAAAAAAACCGCATTTTTAATATGCCCGCAGATGAAAATAATTATGAGATGATAAAAATTCCTAAAATTCCGTATTTTTATAAAATTTTAAATTGAAAAACAGGCGGCAAACGCCGCCCGTTTTTCTTGGGGTATTTGTATATTTATTGAGATGCAGTTGTACCTTTAAGCGCCCGCCCGGATCTCCTGCCGCATAAAAACAACGTAAGAAATTGCAAAACAAATCATTGTAATCGCCAAAAGGCCAATCAGGTGGGGCCAAACCAGCAATAAGCTCTGATCAAGCGGAAAGGCGCCGGGAACCGCCCCTTGCACCTGGGTCACGAGTAACTGTCCCAGCCCCAGCGACCTGACGCTGGGATCCAGTACGGTTGATACCGATTCACTGTATAATGTAGCAGGCGAAATGCGGCTAATGCCTGCCGCTACATTGTAATTACTCACAGCAACATCCATAGTCGATTGGTCGGTAACGGGATATATCCCATTTGCAATTGCACTTGCAAGCATTCCCATAAAGAAGCTTAAAAACACCCAGATCGCAATTCCGGACAGCGCAGATGTCGCGGCATGCCGGAAGACAAGCGAGAAAAGCATGGAAACGCTGAGCCACAGCGACATATAAACGACCGTGAATACCAGGAACAAGAGCAATCTTAACAGTTCTTCGGATGTGGGCGGAATTCCGGTCATAATGATTCCGGCGCCCGCTACCATCAGCCCTAGGAAAAATATCATGATGGTAATAACCGTCACCCCGGCAGCGAACTTGCCGTTAATTATGGAATCACGGTAGATAGGCTGGGAGACCAGTCTGGATAATGTACGCCTCGACCGCTCGCCGTTGATTGCATCAAATCCCAGTGTCAGACCCACGATAGGGCCAAGAAAGGATAAAAACGACACGAAAGACGGAAGTGAGCTCCCGCTTGAGGTAAACAGGCTTAAAAACACGGAGGACGATGAAGACGAACTGCTCTGCACAGCGCTTTGAATGCCCTGCCCCGCGCTGTATACGCTTACGATTGCGGTTATGGCAATCATAAGGAGCACGATGACAAAGCGCCTGCTTTTAAACTGGTCCGTAATTTCCTTGCGGTATAACGCGGAAAATCCGGCTTTTCTGTATTTGTCGTTCTCGTCTTTTTCGTCTACAAATAATATTTTAACGACTTTTTTGAAAGCATCACTTTTTGTTCCCATTATACGGCTCCTTCCTTCGCAAAATAACGCCTGTAAATATCGTCCAGGTCGCCTCCGCGCATCTTCAGATGCTCAAGAGAAAAGCCCTTGCGTAAAGCCTCTCCGGCCAGCTGGCTTCTGATATCGGTCTCGGACCGGATCACATACATGTTTTTTTCTTTTTTCATTTGCATAACGCCCGGAATTGAACGGATAAGGCTCTCCAGTTCGCCGTTGTCCGGGGCCGCCCCAAACTCGATGGCCAAAGGCTCGTTTCCGCATACCGCCTTGCCCAGTTCGTCTATCTGCCCGCAGGCAATCAGCTTTCCGTTAACAAATATGCCCACCCGGTCGCAGATCTGCTGGATCTGATACAATTGATGAGAGGATACCAGCACGGTCCTGCCGTCAGCCACAGACAATTGTTTAATCAGGTATAAAAGGTCGCGCATGCCCTCCGGGTCAATACCCAATGTGGGTTCGTCCAGAATAACAACCTTGGGATCTTTCATCAGAACATCGGCGATTCCAAGCCGCTGCCGCATCCCTCTGGAAAACTGCCCCGTTTTTTTATCCGCAACCTTCCTGAGTCCAACGCGTTTTAATAAGTCGTCAGCCCTCTCGTCGATCAGTTTCCGTTCGAGACCGTTCAGTTCCCCAATAAACCGCAGATTTTCCCTGGCTGTCATATCGTCGTAAAAGGCGATGTCATCCGGAAGATACCCGACGATCCTTTTTACGCCTATGGGGTCCCTTGTACAATCATGACCAAAGATAGCGGCTTTTCCAGACGTAGGCTCGGTGAGGCCAAGCAGTAAAAGTATGGTGGTTGTTTTGCCCGCCCCGTTCGGGCCCAAAAGGCCGAAGATTTCTCCCTCCTGAATTTCTAAGTTGAGGTCATTAACGGCAGCCAGAGTATCGTACTTTTTAGTTAAATTCTCTGTTTTCAGGATTATATTTTTCTCCGCCATATTACCGTCTCCCAAACTTTTTGAATATGAGCGAAAGTGCGAGTATTAAGGCAACGATGATAATAACGCCTACAAGGCCCCAGGTGGTGGATGTTTTTACGGTGACCCTGAAATTGCTGGAAGTGGAGGCGTCGTCTGCTTTGGCGTTCATAGCGACCACGTAATCTCCGGTAATCGCGTCTGAAGCAGCGCTGATATAAGCCGTTACCTGCGCCGTTTGTCCGGCGGCCACAGAATCTACGCTTGTGGGATCAAACCTTACAGACCACCCGGTAGGAGCAGAAGCGGTAAGGCTGACGTTCTGCAGATCCGCGCTGCCCGTATTCTGAAGGTAAAGAATCACCTGTGTTTCCTTGCCCGCGTAGGCGTCCGCATTCAGCGTTTCGGAAGGAGTGGTTATTTCCATGCTGTAGGTGCCTGTGATATTGATCACAGCATCCGTGCTCACGGTCTCCTGTCCGGATGTGGCGGTGCATTTAATGGTGTATTTACCGGCTGTAACGTCAGACGGAGGTGTAATTTTTGCCTGCAGCCCGGTGTTTTGCCCGGCTTTGGCATTCAAACTGGCGATCTGCGTGTTGTCCGAGGAAGATATGAATGAAACCGTCCATCCGTCCGGCGCCTCTGCGCTCAGGCTGTAAGCCTGGTCTTCACTGCTGTTGTTGGTAAGATTCATGGCAAAATTAAATGTGGTTGTGCTTGAACCTTGCAGTTCGGGATATTCGGAAACAAGCTTGCTGGCCGTCAGTTGCGTGTCTGAAACATCAATTTCAAGGATGAGGGTTGATTTATCCCCGTTATCGCCTGTTGCGGAAAGCGTGATATTGTATTTTCCGTTCTGGGTTCCTTCGGGTACGGTTGTATTGAATGTAACTATAGCAGTATTGCCTGCACTGCTGGAACTGGTGGCGTTGACAGCCGGATTGATTCCATCCACATAGACTCTAGAAATCTGACTGTTGTTCGCCTGGAAATATCCTGTCCATCCGTCCGGTATTGAGTCAACCGACAGGCTTACGTTATTGCCGATATCCGTATTGTTTTGAAGCTTCAGACTGTACGAGACGGCTTCGCCTGCTTTAGCGGAAATTCCCGGATAACTGGTGCTCATCGCCAAAGTCTGCGCAGCGCTGGCCTGCGTTGCCCCTAATAACGGCGATACAACCAAACCCGCTGCTAATAAGATGCCAAAGATTAAATTAAATAATTTGATTTTTGAATGCATTATTTTTGGGTACATAAAAAATCCTCCTTAATGATTTCATTTTTTCAATTTAAAAAATTCAATTTTAAATAAAAGATTAAAACAGCTATGCATCCCCCCAGATACAGTTTTTATAAAATTAAATATTTCAATTATAACTGGACAGGTGTAATTCCTCCAATGTTCTGGATGTTCGTATAAAACCTTTGATTGGAGGACTAAATGTTCTTTTTTTTGTTTGTTCTGCTGCCGTTTTTTATAATAACACATTTTAAAAAAAATGCTTAGTTTTTTACAGAATGTTATTGATTTATTTACAGAAAGTTAATAATTAAAAACCGTATAAATCCGCGCTTTTTATGAGTTATGAGAACATTGCAACACAATAAGGTTTTTTGGGGGAAACGGATTGTTCCATTACCAAAATAATGTTAATTTTTTCAAAAATATTTTCGATAGAAATAAGGTTGTCCATAAAATATAAAGGAAAAAAGTGTAAAGGAAAAACAGCATATGAAAAGGTTCAGCAATCTAAAAATCGGTTTTAAGATCTCTATTGTTACAATGCTCATACTGGTATGTTCTCTGGCAGCGGTGGGGTTCAGCTCCATCTATTTCTCAAACTCCGGTATAAAAGGTTTAACAGACGAATTCCTGCAAAACCGGGCAAAGGACAGCGCTATGATTCTTTCGGAAAGGGTTTCACTTATCAAGAAAGATCTGGAGCAAACCGCTTCGGAGAAAGATCTGCAGTTATCAAATTGGGAAACACAGAAAGCTGCTCTTGAAGCAAAAACCAATACCTTTGATTGTTTAAGGATCGGCATTGTGGACGCCGGCGGCAAAGTCAGCTACACGGACGGATCCACGGAAGATCTCTCCGGCCAAACTTTCTATAAAAATTCGCTCAATTCGGATACTGTGATTTCAGATCCCGAATATCTGAAGGCGGATGACAAGGTCGTATTTTACGGTTTTTCAAAAATTCCGGGATCCGACAACAGACTTGCCGTTCAACTGAATTACGCTGCCATCAGCAACGTAATAGCTGACATCAAGGTAGGTGAAAACGGATACTGTTTTGTGGACAATAATGAGTGCACAACGGTGATCCATAAGGATCTGGACCTGGTAAAAGTAAAGGACAACGATTTTATCAGCGTAAAAACAGATCCAAACCTTCAGCAAATCGTAGATATTGAAAAGAAAATGGTTGCGGGTGAAACAGGCGTAGGTTCCTACACATACAATGGAAATAAAAAATATCTTGGATACGCTCCGGTGGAAGGAACAAACTGGTCGCTCGCTGTAGCGGCTCTGGACAGCGAAATATTTGCGCCCATTCACACCATTGAAAACATATTGCTTTTGACTGCGGGTATCGCACTGGCTGCCGGTATCGGGATCCAGCTGCTGTTGACCCGCTCAATTATCAACAGGCCCATAAAAAAAATTGTAGACGCGGCAACCCGGCTTTCATCGGGCGATGTGGACGTTACGCTCGTTTCCAATTCCAGGGATGAAATTGGAATTCTATCCGACGCCTTCCAGAAGATCGCGGACGGAACAAAAGAATGCGCAAAAGCGGCAGAATTGCTGGCCGCCGGAGAAACAGACGTTTCAATTATCGAAAGATCCGAAAACGACGTTCTGATGAAAAGCATGCAAAGCGTAAAACTGACCCTGAATCATCTTTCGGATGAATTTAAAATGCTGATTGAATCATCCGAGCAGGGCGATTTTTCAAAGCGCGGCGATTCCGGCCTTTTCCGGGGCCAATACGCCCTCATGATCCAGGGCGTCAACAAAATACTGGGCGAAGTGGAAAAAGCCTTCGATCAGATTAACGCCGCCAACCATATTATCGAAAAACAGTCGGAATATCAGAAGGAACAAACCGGCAAGATCGTTGTAAATCTGGAAAGACTGTCCCGCGGCGAACTCTGCTGCGATATGTCCGTAACACCGCCGGATGACGATACACAGGAACTTTACGACTTGTTTTCAGGCATCAGCCATAACCTGCACAAGAGCGTAAGCGCAATCCAGGGTTACATCAAGGATATCGACGCCGTTTTAAACGAGGTTGCGGACGGTAATCTCAGCGTTGAAATCAAATCCGATTATTTGGGCGACTTTATGAAACTGAAGAGTTCCATCAATCAAATCATCCAGTCCATGAACAAGACGTTCCTGGAAATCAACCTATCCGCAGAACAGGTTGCCGCCGGTTCCAAGCAGGTGTCGGACGGCAGCCAGGAATTGTCGCAGGGCGCAACCCGCCAGGCTTCTTCCATCGAACAACTGAACGATTCGATATCAAGGCTGGCAGACAATACCAGGAAGAACGCGTCTTATGCAAACCAGGCCAACGAATCTTCCATGATCGCAAAAGACGCCGCTATCAACGGCAACAGCGAAATGAAACTGATGCTTGGATCCATGTCCGAGATCAATGAGGCCTCCATTAATATTTCAAAGATCATCAAGGTGATAGACGATATTGCATTCCAGACGAATATTCTTGCCCTGAATGCAGCCGTAGAGGCCGCGCGCGCCGGCCAGCACGGGAAAGGTTTTGCGGTGGTTGCCGAAGAGGTCAGAAACCTTGCGTCACGCAGCGCAAACGCGGCAAAAGAAACAACCGTGCTGATAGAAGGCTCTATTTCCAAGGTGGACAGCGGCACAAAAATTGCAAACAATACGGCGGATGCTCTGGAAAAAATCATGTCCGAGGTCATCAAGGCGTCAGATCTGGTATCCAGCATCTCCTCCGCCACTAACGTGGAAGCTGCCGAATTGGATCAGATCAGCAAAGAGATCGACCAATTATCCAACGTGGTGCAGACGAATTCCGCAACCGCACAGCAAAGCGCGGCGGCAAGCGAAGAGCTCTTTGGCCAGTCTGAAATGATGAAGGAAATGGTCGGCAAATTTAGATTAAGGCAGGATGATTTAAAACCTATTGAGGACTAAATACAAAAAAGCGTCTTAACAGGCGCTTTTTTTAATGCCGTCTTTTGACAGCCGTTTTATTCTTTTGAATAGGCCCACCCTGCGTCGCCGTCATAAATCATCAGTTTGGTCATGCCGCCGTCCACCACAATATTTTGCCCCGTGATAAACCCGGCGTCCCCGCTGCATAAAAAAAGCACTGTTTTGGCAATATCCTCAGGCACGCCCACCCGCCCTGCGGGATGCTGCGACCGGTCCGCCCGGGAATGCGCGGGAACGTAGTTTTCTTCTTTTTGGTAAGCGCCGGTATCGATCCAACCCGGGCTTACGGAATTCACGCGCACCCGTCCTGCCAGGCTTATTGCCAGAGCATGCGTCAGCGCGCTGATTCCGCCTTTTGCAGCCGTATAGCTTTCGGTATCCGCCTGCGACATTGTGGCGCGTGTGGAAGAAATATTTACAATGGAGGCGTCCTCGGTAAAAACATCCTTCAAAAGTAGGGAAAGCATATACGGAGCGGTCACTCCCAGCCGAAGCACATAATTAAAATCATCAAACCCGCATCCGGACAAAATACCTTTTCTGCTTAAGCAGGCATTGTTCACAAGACAATCCACACGGCCAAACCTGCTGATCACTTTTTCCGCAAAATTGCGAAGTACGCTTTCTTCGGTAATGTCTCCGGCAACAAACAACAATCTTTCCTGACACTGCTGCATCAATCTGCTTCCCGAAACCTCGTCAGTGTCAATAAACGCCACATTTGCGCCTGCCTTTAAGAATTCCTGCACAATACACCGGCCGATTCCGTTCGCGCCGCCCGTAATCACGCACACCTTGCCGCGAAAGTCCACAATATCATCCTCCCCGCTTGAATTGATTTTTTCGAAAAGTTTAATAAATTTAAGGTTATGACTGGTTTTCTTTAACTATACAATAGACATGAAAAGATTACAACATCCCGCATATCTTCATGATATATATCTTTATTACATCAAAAGAAACAGGGGCTTTATGCCCCTGCTGCTCTTTATTATTTATGGAAGTAAACTCTTTCCCTTAATTCCGGCGCGACAAATACCTTTACAAGATCGGGATCGCGTCTGAGTTCATGAAGAGCCCATTCCAGGTCCGAAAGCGGAACGGCCAGCGAGAACATCGGGCTCGGATCGATCCGCTTGTAATGCAGCAGGCGGATGGCCTCGCCCCAGTTGTTGCCGATCCCCGCGCAGGAACCGCTGACCTTTTTTTCGCCGAGGACGAACTCATAAGGTTCCAGTTCCGCCTTGGCTCCCTGCGCCGCGATACCGAACGCCTCCAGTTTTCCGCCCCTGCGGAGCATTTGGAAAGCTTGTTCGTAAGTTTTTACACTTCCGACGGCCTCTATCACATAGTCCACTCCCACGCCATCCGTTATTTCCATGACCCTTTGCATGGGGTCTTCCTTCCTGTAATCGATGGTGATATCCGCGCCCATCGCTTTTGCCATGGCAAGCCGCGCCTCGCTGTCGCCTATTACAATAACAGGCGCGCAGCCTCTCAGACGGGCAAGCGCGGCATGCAGTATGCCCAGGCCGCATCCTATGATTACGATACTGGAAGCTATTTTGGCATTCATTCTCTTGGACGCGTGGATGGTAGCCGTAAGGGGTTCCACAAACGCGGCGGTATAATCGTCCATTCCGTCCGGCAGTAAATAGCAGTTGTCGGCGGGCGCCTTCACATATTCCGCAAAACCGCCGTTGGTGTGGATACCAAGCTGCGTAAATGTTGTGCACAGCAGGTTGTCGCCGCTCCTGCAAAAATAGCAGGTCCCGCAGGTAAGGCAGATATCCACCGCAACACGGTCCCCCGGCTTTACCCTGGTAACCTTGCGGCCCACCTCCGTTATTTCTCCCCAAAATTCATGGCCGGTTATCAAAGGCAGCTTGTCGCTGGCATATTTTCCTGTATAAATACTCCAGTCTGACCCGCAGATTCCGCAGACCTTTACCTTGATCAGAACCTCGTTGTCGCCGATCTCCGGAACGGGAACATCCGCGAGTACCATAACATTGGGTTCTTTCACCACCTGCGCCTTCATCGTTTTAGCCATAGTGGCCCTCCTTAATCCTGAATTGCGGCATATGCCGCATACATTTACCTGTTCTGTTTAGTATTAGTAATTTTAGGCAGGTCATACCGTAATCATAAATTTTAGGCCCGGCTTCTCATTCATCAAAAAAAAAGAACCGGCAGCTGCCGGCAAATTTTTATGTTTTACCTTGTATTAGGTCAGTATACAAGGAACTATACGCAGACCGTGAAACGGGCGCTATTCCACATTCCCATTGACAACGCCTTTCGCTGTTCGGAGGTATCTGTTCTTTGGAGGAGGCTGGGGGTGCGGGGACAGAGCCACCGCATGAAGCTAACGATTACCGTTAATCCAGCCAGCCAAGGGTTTAAGAGTGGAGATTTTGCGCCAGCAAAATACTACTCGTCACTTGACTGGCTGGATAGGCGCAGCGGCCTGATGTACAGGTAATTCTGACTTGCACATTCACTTTTATTGGCATAGGGCAAACGTAGAAAACCTTATTTTCGGAATATAGCATTATACCGGCGAGTGTATACAAACCATGTAATACATGCTGTTAATAATGCCAGTGAAATTAAAGCTGTAAGAATACTATATGTTTGCCAAATAAGTATCGTTGACCAATTATATCCGATAAGCATTAGGATAACCCAGCACATTACAGTAGCTATCAGACAAATAACAGTTGCGATTATGCTCTTTTTTGTCATTGGCTGCCGCTCATTCATTTTCTTTCTGCGTAATCCTAAAAGAAAGAACAGAACAGCCAACAGGCAACAAATAATTGTGGCAGACGACAAAGTGATGTCAAGAAACTGTGTGCCGCTTATCTCATACGACTGAGACAGATTGCCATCCAATATCTCCTTAACTTTTAACACTAAATTGATGTTGGTATTTGCGCCGTTGGTCAACAAGCATATGGCTGTGCGTTCGTTTGGCAGTATTACCACTTCGGTTGCAAAATTGGGGTTGCCTCCTGGGTGTTCAATAATTGTTTGGTCGGAATTTACTGACCACCCCGCCGCATAAAACATTCCGTTGACGTCCGAAACTGACATGTCCCCCTGATGGGATGTCTCAATAACCTCACGGAATATTTCGGGTATATCCTGAACAATACCCATCTGTATGCCCATCCAACGCGCCATATCTTTGGTGCAAGATATGATGTAGCCCGCGGGTTTATTCCCGGCATAATCCGGTGCATCATATGGGGTCGTCATAAAGAAAGAAGAGCGGTAGCCCTGTGCCAATTGTCCGGTAGCTTGAGCATCTTCTTTGTAAACATACGTCTGGTGTAGCCCTAACGGCTGAAACACTTGTTTTTTCATGTAGTCTTCATAGCTCTGACCCGACACAATCTCAATAACCAGACCTAATACGTCATAATTAACAGTTCCGTAACTATACTGCTCACCAGGATAGAACGACAATTCAGTATCTACGAGCATTTCTACGGTTTTTTGCAACATATCCGGCGTATTGCCTTGTGGAATGTTTTGACTGAGACTGCCATTTGTTATGCCGCTAGTATGGTGTAAAAAGTTATTGAGTGTAACACTTTGCATATCAACGGGTTTCCCCTGATACTTTAACGTAAACCAAGGTAAATACTTTTGGATGGGGTCAGTCATTGACAGCAGTCCTTGTTTTTCCATCAGCAGAATACCCATGCCGGTAAAAGCTTTACTGACCGAAGCCAGCTCATATAGAGTATTTTCACTTGCCGACAGTCCTTTTTCACGATCTGCGTACCCGGAAGAAAAGTAGAGCTCTTCATCGTTCGCAAGTATTGAGATTGACATTCCCGGCACACCTGATATACGACAGGCATCATCCAACAATGTTTGTATTGAATCAGATTGCGAATCTGACAACGCATAACTTGGTGTTGCGAATCCTGAGAATAGTATAAGTGCCGCTATAACAAAAACAATAATACTTTTCATAGCTCTCCGTTTTGAAAAAATGATGCATTAAATCTACCATATTCATTCTACCACATAAATCCAGCCTTATTTCCATTTTTTCCTGCCCCTCTGGACACCCGCAAGCAAGCCCTTGTCAAAGAGATTGCGGACTTGACGGCAGACACCATCAGCCCGGAACAGGTACAGCAGATTTCCGGCTGCTTGGACACATGGGAAACCGTCAGCTTTGACGATAAGCGGCGGGTACTGGATTTGCTGGTTACTACTGTGGAAGCCACCAGCGAAAAGATGAACATTACATGGAAAATCTGACGGGCAACACATCACCCGTCAGACCATTACCCTGTGTAATCCCTTGTAAACTGTACTTTATAAAAGACTAAACGTTTGCCTGACGCCCGCGCCGGAACATCTCATAAGGCACCTGGAACAGGCCGTCGGGCATCACGAAATACAGATAACTGATGGGAACGCCGTTTCCCGCTTCATACAGCCAGCGTTTCATTTCAAGCACCTGCTCGTCCGGCCCCAAACTAAGCGACGCCTTTTCGTCGCCGGTTGGAGCGCGCATAAGGATTGTTTGCTCTATTTTTTCCACAGGGATTTTGATTTCTTTCAACAGTACATGCGCCAGCGAATCGGAAAAATCGCAGCCGCTTAATTTTTCGTATGTAGCGACGGGCAGAAAGTCGTCCTCCAGTGCAATCGGCTGGTCGGCCGCGAATCGTATCCTGTGCAGATGATGTACTTTTGCGCCCTTTGACCATTTTTCGCTTAAAGGAGGCTCCAAGACTTCTATTTCCCTGTCAAACTCCACGCGGTTGAAGCTTTTGACGCCCAGCAATTCCAGCATATAGGAAAGGGAGATCATGGGTTCAAAAGCCGTCCTGCCCGATTTATCCGTGACAAAACTGCCTATCCCGTGGCGTTTTATGATCACGCCCTCCCGCTCCAGCTCATAAAACGCGGCGCGCACCGTCGCCCTGCCCAATTTGAGGGAATGGATCAGTTCTTTTTCGGTGGGCAGCTGCGACCCGGGCGGATATTTTCCCGATACGATTCCTTCCAGCAGATGGTCCTTTAACTGAATATATAATGGAATCCGGCTGTCTTTATCGATCATAACGAGTCACCTTTTTTCTTTATTAAAAATCCCAAAAAATATTGACAAAAATAGACTTTGAACGTAAACTAAAGGTGTAGGAGGTCCGGACGTCCGGACGACTCAAGCCAAAAAAACGCTCACATTCATTATGCAGCAATTGCACATTTAACGCAAGCACTGAATGCTGCAAATTAAGTTTTTACAAAAGCACTATACTTCACAAGAGGACTCAATCCGCAGTTTAAGTTTACGGCAGCGCTTGTAATCAAATTTATACCATGCATTGATTTAACTGAGTAAAGCAGCATTTTTATTTTTTAAAGGGCTATCTCTCATTTTCGGGATGTGTGAAATGGTAAAAAAAGCCGTCCGCGTGCAAAAAGCGATCCATAGCAAGGGAATAACCGGGATCGAATGCTCCCCCTGGCGGGAAAGCATCCGCCTTACGGGCGAAGCCCGCGATTACTTATCTTTATTTGAAGCTGGAAAAACCGCGGCGAAGTTCGGGTACAAGGGAGTTGTAAACGACATCCGGCTGAGCGGTTTTGATACGCCCCGCATGTCCATGCCCGCCACGCGGGACGATTCGCTGCATAACAAGCGGCCGGATGTCCTCATTATCGGCGGCGGCGTGATCGGCTGCGCGATCGCGCGCGAGATGGCGAAGTACCGGCTTTCGGTAATGCTGATCGAAAAAGAACCGGACGTTGCCATGCACGCGTCCTCCAGGAACGACGGGATGATCCATCCTGGCATCGGCTCCCGGCCGGACACGCTGCGCGGCATATACAACGTCCGCGGCAACGCGATGTATACGGAGCTTACACGCGAACTGGACGTGGAGTTTTCCCGCATAGGAAATTTGATCATGTACGGGAATCCGGCGCTTTTTATCCCCATGAGCCTGCTCTTTGCTTACCGGAGTTCAAAACTGCGGATCCAGGGGAAGCACCTCGATCGAAAGGAACTTTACCGGCTGGAACCGCACCTGAAGGACGGAATAGCGGGCGGGTTTTTGTACCCGTCCTCGGGCATCCTCTCCCCCTATAAGCTGACCGTGGCGCTGGCCGAAAACGCGGTTGAAAACGGCGTCCTGTTCAGTCTGGAAACCGCCGCGGAAAAAATGGAGACGCAGGGCGGCAGGATCACGGGCGTCATAACCAACCGAGGCACGATCCGTCCCCGCGTGGTTGTGAACGCGGCGGGCGTTTTTGCGGATACGGTCGCCGGAATGGCGGACGACCGCTTTTTCTCCATCCACCCGCGCAAGGGCGAACTCATCATCCTGGATAAGAAAAAAGGCGGGATGGCGCACACCTCCATGTCGGTGGTGACTCCCGAACTCGCGCACTCGGATACAAAGGGCGGAGGGATCATGCCTACCATAGACGGCAACGTGCTGGTGGGTCCCGACGCGTACGAGCAGCCTTTCCGGGAGGATTTTTCCACAAACGCGGAGCGCATCCGCGCGATCATGGAAAAGCATCTGACGCTGATAAAAGGGTGCGGCCCGGGCGATGTGATCGCGTATTTCGCCGGCATCCGCGCGGCCACTTATGAAGAAGACTTTATCATAGAAAAATCCGCAAGCATTAAAAACCTTGTGCACGCGGCGGGCATACAGTCCCCCGGCCTTGCGGCCGCGCCCGCGATCGCGCAGGATATCGCGAAAATAACGGCCGGGATACTGAATCAGGAGACGCCGGTCAAAACGAACAGTTCTTTTAATCCCATCCGGCGCAGACGTCCCAACCTTAAAAATATGACGCTGGAAGAAAAACAGGAAATCATACGCCAAAATCCCGATTATGGCATCGTCGTCTGCCGCTGCGAAGGCGTCAGCCGGGGCGAAGTGCTGGACGCAATCCGCTCTCCCCTGCCCGCCCTCAGCCTGGACGCGGTCAAGCGCAGGGTGCGGCCGGGAATGGGACGGTGCCAGGGCGGCTTCTGTTCCCCGCAGATACTGAAACTGATCGCGCAGGAGGCAAAAACAGCGGACAGCGCGGTTACCAAATCTGGCGGCGAATCCCGCATACTGCTTGGCGAGACCAAAGGAGATACTGATGAACGCTCATTATGACGTGATCGTGCTGGGCGGCGGCCCGGCGGGCCTTGCCGCGGCCATAGGCGCCAAAAAGAACGGCGCGGAAGTGCTCTTAATAGAACGCGAGGAACGTTTGGGCGGCATCCTGAAACAGTGCATCCACGACGGCTTTGGCATCGTGAATTTCGGGGAACGCCTGACCGGACCCGAATATGCGGCAAGATACCTCAAAGAATTCATGTCCCTTGGGATCGAATATCTGACTTCTTCGTTCGTTACGTCCGCCCAAAAAGAAAAAGAAGAGTTTTTGCTCCAAATGCAGACGGCCGGAGGAATTTTAAGCGTGCGCTGCCGCGCCCTGGTCCTCGCGTGCGGGTGCAGAGAACGCACCTCCCGCCAGGTATTCATACACGGAGACCGCCCCGCCGGGATATTTACGGCAGGCACGGCGCAATATTACGTGAATATCATGGGCCGCATGCCCACGCGCCGGTGCGTGATACTTGGCAGTGGGGACATCGGCCTGATAATGGCGCGGCGCCTGACCCTGGAAGGCGCGCACGTGCTGGGCGTATGGGAAGTCAGAAACGAGCCTTCCGGACTTGCGCGGAACATTGCGCAGTGCCTTGAGGATTTTGATATCCCCCTTCACCTGTCGGCCACCGTAACAAGGGTATTCGGCAAAAGCCGCGTGGAAGGCGTGGAGGTCTGCCGGGTGGACGAGGCCATGCGCCCCATCCCCGAAACGGCGCAGCGGATCGAATGCGACGCTCTTGTGCTTTCGGTGGGGCTGCTGCCTGAAAACGAGATCGCCGAAAGCCTTGGAGTCCCCATCGATCCCGCGACAAAGGGGCCTTTTGTGGACCAAACTTTCATGACGGGCGTCCCCGGCGTTTTTGCCTGTGGAAACGCTCTCTTTGTGCACGATCTTGTGGATTATGTTTCCCGCGGCGCGCTGATTGCAGGGCAAAACGCCGCCGCATACCGGCCCGGGCGGCAACGTATATTGAATCAGACGGAGTATGACAAAAAGGATTTTCTGTACGTCGTGCCCCAGTGGACGGACCCGGACGCTGATAAAGAAATGGACCTTTACTTCCGCAGCCGCGAGGACATCCGGGATATAAGGGTGCGCGCCGTATCCGATGGAAAAGAACTCACAGCTAAAAAATATGTTAGGCTCAATCCCACCGAAATGCAGCTGCTGACAAACTCCCTGCCGGACGGCGCGGCAGGCATCAATATCCGAATGGAGCGTTTGAAATGAAAGAATTGACCTGCATTGTCTGCCCCAACGGCTGCCGCCTTGAGGCGGAAGAAAACGTCGGCGTGATCGAGGTCCGGGGAGCGCTTTGCGGCCGGGGCAGGGACTTTGCGATTGCCGAATGCACGCGCCCCATGCGAAGCCTGACCACCACCGTTGCGACCGTATTTCACGATATGCCCCGCCTGCCCGTAAAAACAAAGGACGAAATTCCAAAGGATAAACTCATGGCGGCAATGCGGATGATTAACCGCGTTCTGGTAGACCGCCCCCTGAAAGCCGGAGATACCGTTCTGGAAGACGTTTTCGGCACGGATATAATCGCCGCTGCCGATATTTAAAATATATGAAGGAGGCTACCCACATGGAACCCCTGATCCTGTCCATCGACTGCGGAACGCAGAGCCTGAGGGCCATTCTCTTCAACAAAGACGGAGAAACCGAAGCAATCGAAAAGGTAACCTTTGAACCTTATTTCAGCCTCCATCCGGGCTGGACCGAGCAGAAACCGGAGGTGTATTACGGCGCGCTTTGCACGGCGGCGCGGCGGCTTCGGGATTCCCACGCCGAAAAATTCAGCCGCATTATTGCCCTGGCCCTGGCCTCGCAGAGGGATACGACCGTTTTTCTGGATAAAGACTTAAAACCCGTGCGCCCCGCCATCCTGTGGCTGGACCAGCGGGAGGCCGACGTATCCCCCGAACAGTATTACAGTCCGGCGGAAATCGCAAAATACTCCCTTGTGGGCATGCTGAAAACCAGCCGCCATGTGATGCGGCATTCGCGTACCTACTGGGTGCAGAAGAACGAGAGCGAAATCTGGGCGAAGACCGACAAGGTGGTCCTGCTGTCCTGTTACCTGAATTACCTGCTGACCGGAAACCTTGCGGATTCATACGCCGCGCAGATCGGGCACATCCCCTTCAATGTAAAGACTTCAGACTGGCACCACGGCAAAAACAATATCAGCTACCGCCAGTTCGGCGTACGGGAAGACCAGATGCCGCGCCTTGTTCCCCCCGGCTCCCTCCTGGGGAACGTGACGCGCAAAACCGCGGAAGATACCGGCATACCCGAAGGACTCCCCGTAATCGCCGCGGCTTCGGACAAAGGCTGCGAAACCCTGGGCAACGGCTGTCTTGCCGAAGACACGGCCTCCTTAAGCTTTGGTACGACCGCAACGGTGCAAACGACCACGTCCAAGTATGTGGAGGTGCTGCGGTTTATTCCCCCTTATCCTTCGGCCGTTCCCGGCCGCTACAACCCCGAATACAGGTGTTCCGCGGGTACTGGCTGATCGGATGGTTCAAAAAAGAGTTTGCCGCCCACGAGGTTGAGGAAGCGGAACGCCTGGGCATAAGCGCGGAAGACCTGTTAAACAAGGCCCTTGCCGGAATACCGCCGGGCGCGGGCGGGCTGATGCTGCAGCCCTACTGGACGCCCGAACTCAAGATGGAAGACGCGCGGGGCGTGATCCTGGGATTCAACGACAGCCACACGCGCATCCATATATACCGCGCCATAATCGAAGGGATCAACTTCGCCATAATGGACGGCATAGAACGAATGGAGAACCGGACGAAAACAAAGATCACGCGCGCCATAGTATCGGGCGGAGGCTCGAAGAGCAGCGAGATCTGCCAGATCACCGCAGACATGCTGGGGATGCCGGTCTCGCGCGTACAGACGAACGAAACCTCGGGGCTGGGCGCGGCAATGATCGGATTTACCGGCATGAAGGTATTTGCGGATATGGACGCCGCGGTCGCCGGCATGGCGCACACCCGCGAAACTTTTACGCCTAATCCCTTAAGCGGCAAGGTATACAAAAGGCTTTACCGGGATGTGTATAAAAGCCTGTTCCCCGCTCTGTGCAAGATATACAAAACAAGCAACAGCATATTGGAGGTGCAGTGATGGCAAAAGATAAAAACGGATTCGTACCCGAGTGGTACCACGAAAAAGCGCCGGATGGCTCCTACCGCTCCATACTGAAATGGGGCGACCCGAACGAATTCAAGGCGCCCAACAGAAAGCTTTACGCGCTTATGAAGGAAGTTTTCCATATGACCGACGACGACTTCAAAACAAAACGGAAAATGGGCCTTGAAAAGGCGGACTTTGAAGCGCCGGTCAATTTGAGCGAAGAACATTTGGAGGCTTTCCGCGGGATCGTGGGAGCTGAAAACGTGAAAACCGACGCATTGACCCGGCTCGGCGTGGCGTATGGCAAGACGATGTTCGATCTGATGCGCCTGCGGGAAAAGACCGCGGAGAATTTGCCGGACGTTGTGCTCTATCCGCGCAGTAAAGAGGATATTGAAAAAATCGTCAAATATTGCAACGAACACGCCGTACCGTTAACCGTATACGGCGGCGGCTCTTCCGTCACGCGGGGTGTGGAGTGCGTCCGCGGCGGTGTGCAGCTTGACATGCGCGCGCACTTCAATAAAGTGATCGCGTTCAGCGAACGGATGCAGACCATCACCGTGGAGGCCGGCATGAGCGGGCCGAAGCTTGAGAGCATCCTCAACAACGCGCAAAAAGAACTTGGCGCTTCCCGCGCCTATACCTGCGGGCATTTTCCGCAGAGCTTTGAATACTCCAGCGTGGGCGGCTGGACGGTGACACGCGGCGCGGGACAGAATTCCAGCTACTACGGCAAGATCGAGGATATCGTGCTTTCCCAGGAATACGCGACCCCGGTGGGCGCGATCAAAAGCGACATGTTCCCCGCCAACGCGACCGGGCCTTCCATCGACGAGATCATGATGGGCAGCGAGGGAACCTTCGGCATCCTGACACACGTGACGCTTAGGGTGTTCAAATACATGCCCGAAAACCGCTTCCGCTTCAGCTACATATTTAAAACGTGGGAGGACGGCGTCAACGCCGCGCGCGAGGTCATGCAGGGCGAATTCGGCTTCCCTTCCGTATTCCGCCTGTCCGACCCCGAGGAAACCACCGTCGCCATGCGCCAGTACGGTGTGAAAGACACCGTTATAGACAAGGTTATGACGACGCGCGGCTACCGCGACGGGGAGCGCTGCCTGATGCTCGGTTTCACCGAGGGTGAAAAGCACTTTTCAAAAAACGTGTTCCGGCAGATCCATAAAATCTGCAAAAAATACAAAGCGATGTACACCACCGGGATCGTGTGCAAGGCGTGGGAAAAAAGCCGTTTCCGCGACCCCTACCTGCGCGAGGACCTGGGCGACTTTGGGCTGATGATAGACACGCTGGAATGCTCCGTGAACTGGGATAATTTTATGGAGGTATACGAAGGCGTGCGGAAAGAGTGCAAGAGCCGCTCGAATACCATCCATATGACGCATATGTCCCACTTTTACCCGCAGGGCGTGAACCTTTACTTTATATTCATAGCCAAGATGGACGAAATAGACAAGTACCTGGAATACCAGGGCATGATCCTGGACAATATACAGAAATACGGCGCGGCAATGAGCCACCACCACGGCATAGGCAAGATGACCGCCCCCTGGCTGGAAGCACAGATTGGACATAATGAAATGGAGGTTTACCGCGCCCTAAAGCGCCACTTTGATCCCAAGGGCATCATGAATCCGGGCGGGACATTGGGGCTGGATTTGAAGCCGGAGGAGAAAAGAGATTTGATGAGGAAAGATAAATAGAGTCTGACACAAATATCTATGTAATAAAAACTAGATAAACCATCCCCCTGTGTTCCAAAGGTCGTTTTTTACTTAAGTTTACGTTAGGGAATAAAGCCAAAGAATTTGATCATTGAAATTGATTTGGTGATAATGTCTCAGTAGCATAGGACGTCATAAGGCCGTCATTATCAATATTAGGTGGTGAAACAGTTTCTGTTTCAACTTTTTCTTGAGATTTTTGGTCTTGACTCGAGGTTTCGGCAGGTTTCCGGGGCGCTTCTACCGGTTCTGTTATAGGTGTTGAAGTTGGCTGCGATCCTGTCTTACTGTTCTCTATTGGTGCAGGTATATAGGATATACCGGAATCCATTGTTGGTTGTTCTTCTTGATCTTGCTGCATATTTTGGTCAGTTAATATCACAAGTCCGTTTTCAATTTTTGTTGAGGCAAATACAGTCCCACATACTAAAATTATAATAACGGATGTTAATATTGCAGTGATGCTTTTTTTCCGCGTAGTCAAAATAGATATTATTCTTTCTTTCATACTACTGAAATCAGCAAATTGCATAGAAGGCAAGATCTTTTTTTCCGCCAAGCTTATTAGTAAGCTTGCATATTTAGATTTATGACCCCCAATTGTATTAATAACCGTTTCATCGCAATGTAGTTCCATATCCCTGTTTGCCAAAATATACATTGCCCATACAAGAGGATTAAACCAATAAAAACAGAGAACACATGTTAAAATCAGTTTTAAAATTAAATCTCCATGTTTGATATGAGTATATTCATGCGCCAATATATAATCCAAATCATCTCCATCTGCTATCAGAATACTTTTAGGTAATAAGATGACCGGCCTGAATATTCCGTAAGAAAGCGGTGAATCAATCGATTCAGAAACCATTATCCGTATTCGGTTTTTTATTTTCTTTTTTTTAAGCCATGATTTAACGATTGTATTTTTAACGGGTTTAACTGTTTTAAATAACTTGATATGTTTAAAATAAGAAGTAAAAAAGAATATTGAGATTACTAAGAATCCAACCACCCATATAATTGCCAGAGGAGATATGGCATTTATATTGGCGTTAGCGGAAAAAGGCTTTAGAGCCAGTGTATTTTCTGCCGATTGGTTTGATGGCAAATCAATAAAATTATAAAAACTGATATATGATGGCAAAGAAAAAGGGAATATCATACGCGCCAATGTAATCATCCATAAACATATAAAAACTTTTTTTGGCAACTTGTATAAAAAAAACAAGCGAAGAAGAATTATTACCAGGATTAGAATGCTGGAAGTTGTTATTATCTCTAAAATATTCAAACTACATCTCACTCCAAATCTTTCAATATCTTCTTAAGATCCTCTATTTCTTCTTTTGTAAAATTACTATGAGTTAGTAAGGAAGCAAATAAATTTTTTTTTGAACCGTCATATAATTTTTCTATCAGATTAACCGTTGCCTTTTTCTGGACTTCTTCTCTTGTCACAATAGCCCGGCATAAATAATTAGGTTCTATTCTTTCGATATACCCCTTTTCAACACAGATTTTTATAATTGTATAAGTAGTATTTTTATTCCAGCCAATTTTACTTCTTAACATAATGGAAATTTGCCTGGCATTTAAATTACCGTTTTTCCATAACAAATCCATAACATTAAGTTCGGCATCAGACAATAAAATCAAATTCACATCTCCTGCAACTATATTATTAGTCTATTTTCAGAATAACTCTCCAGCTTTTAGGTGTCAAGAGCTTATCTATAATATTTGTTAAATTTGTAAAAATATGTTGACATTTGTATACTAAAGCATTAGTCTGTAATTAGACTAATGCTTTAGTATACATTACTGGAGGTGATACCAATGCACAAAGTATTTTGTATAACTAAGTAGGATTTAATTCGCCCTAAAGAGGAGGTAAAAAAAATGAAAAAGAATTTAAAGATTTTATCTGTTATACTGGCTACGGTCTTGTGCTTTGCATTTTCGACAACGGCATTTGCCGCGACAGTTGAAGCTCCTACTTCAAATCCGGAAGAAGTCGGATTTTCGCAAGAAGAGTTGAAAGATAGTTTAGAAACAGGTAAACCTATTCAAAAAGTAATTGTTGATGGCGAATCAACATATACATTTGAAATAGCTCCAAGTAATATAATTACACCGTGTGACGGCTATTTTAACTATAATACATGGTATGACCTGTCTGTAACTGTAAACTATGGCGGTAAAGATTGTGGTGTAGCAATACAGACCGTTTATATTGGATATGTAAGTGGATACTATTTTGGTGAAATGAAACCTTTACGATACAGTGTGTTTAATGATTGGGCTGGAGAATCCGTGACTTCTAGCGGCGGCTTTGGTTCTCAATATGTTAACGTAAGAGCATATTTTAAAAAAGGATCTGTTATAACGGGTGCTCAGTATGAATGGTTTATTAATTCCAGCAACGGATACGTTACAGCCACAAGAAAGTAGCATATTGCTTATACCTCTTTATATCAAATCACAAAAAGCCTCCATTTTTTGGAGGCTTCATTTATAAATCAACAAAAATTAATTATTGCCAGCTAATTAATCCAAATTAGCTCAAACAAGCTGGTATTAATTTGTCGGTTGTACAACTTCTATCACCCCTCCGTCCAAAGCGCTTAATAATATATCCTCATGCTGGTACAGAAATTCTTTTCCGTCAACTGTTTGATAGACATTTGCGGTAAAATGCCACGCCGGAATCATCCACGCTTTTTGTGGCTGATCCTTGGCATTAATATAAGCGCTGACCAATTCAGCATTTGTTACTTCAGCCCGAACCCGCACATTTTCAAGAACTTTCCCTTCTGCAGTCAAAAGGAAGGAATCGTTATAGTATAATTGATTTGCGGCATGCTCTGCAATCTCGCTAAACGGCATTAATTGCACATCTTCTGATATTGTTTCAACAACATTGGCTTGATCCATCCACTCGAAAGATCCTATGCTTCCGTCTCCCGTTATTGTGATTATAATACTTTCCACAAAAAACGGAGGCACATAACGCAGAACATCGTCTTTCTCATCCCCCTGCAAAATCCTTCCGCTCCGGAGCCGATAACCCGGCAAACCGCCTAAACTACGGGTATATTCCAACTCATACCCGCCCACCTTTTCAGAAACATCGCCTATCGAGGAGTCAATTAACGCTCTTTCACATCCAGTTAAAATAAATGCCTTAAATTCCTTAAAGCCAAGATCGTCCAATACTTTTTGACCTTTCGCCTTCGCTTCTTCTGGTGTTAATTGAACCTCAGACATTAATTTTTTTAAGTTTTCAAGTTTTTTTGTTTCTTCTTCTGTCAGGCTTTCACCTTCACCGCCTACGCTGGCAATAGCTGCTCTTGATCCGCCCTCTCCGCCAGCAAGCATTGCCTTTAGCCGATTAGGGTCTGAAAAATCGGATTCTGTTTCCGCATAGCCATATTTATAATATCCGAAATAGCCGGAGCGTGACGCATTGATCCATGCGTCCTTTCCATCTCCGTCTTCTACTTTTAAATTCAAATAATCTTCGCCGTCTTCAAGAACGGGTTGGTTGCCATTCTGAGGGTCTCTGCGGTAGGTAAACGCAGCATCTGTGTAGCTACGCTCATAGGATTCCGGCGCGTTCCGGATCTTTTCTTCAAGTTCTTTCGCAAGATTCTGAGAATATTCTGTTACAACATATTCCCCGTCAATCAGTTCTCCCCGCCGCGCCTGGACCAATTGCTGTTCAAGGTCCGCCTTTGTCATGTCTTCGGGTATGTAAAGCTTTTTTCCACCAGAGAAATAATCAACCAGTTGGTTCACTTTCTCCTGCGTTAGCTGCGATTTTTCCAATAGTACAACTGGAATTGCAGAATATTCCGGAATATAAACATCCGCATTCGCATCGATAACAAACTTTCCATCCAATTTTTGAATTGTCTGTGTCCAGTGGTCTGTTGCTTCTGTATTACTTATTTCAGATTTTAATTTATCCTGCGGCAGACCTTCCGCTTTATTAACCACCGGTGCAGTATCGGGCGTCGGTTGGCAGCCGGCGGTAAAACACCCGATAGCAAGAATGATTAAAACCATAAAAGTAATTCCACTTATTCTTTTCGTAAAATTATCTTCGCCCTTTCTGTATTTCATATCTTTTTTATCAACTTTTAAAGCTTTCCTTGCTATTTTGATTATCTCCATTATTAATCTCCTATACTAATTGTTAACCATTTTTACTTAGATTTTATGTATGTCTATAATCAAAGCTATGAAACATTAAGTCCAGACTAACACTTTAGTCTGGACTTGTCAAGACATGTATCCTAAATGATAAAGTATTAACGACCTTTACTTTAGCGCGGCCATGAGCCACCACCACGGAATAGGCAAGATGACCGCCCCCTGGCTGGAAGCACAGATTGGACATAATGAAATGGAGGTTTATCGGGCGTTGAAGCGCCATTTTGACCCCAAGGGGATCATGAATCCGGGCGGGACATTGGGGCTTGATTTGAGGCCGGAAGAAAAAAGGGATTTGATACATAAAGACGGATAATTTAAAATAAATATGCTACGCATACAAAAAAACTAGATATTATTTCCTTTTTAACTAGTCTTTTGAGATATAAAGACTAGTTTTTATATCCCATCAAATATTTGTAAACCAAAAACACAGATGAACCGACCCCCTGTGTTTTGGAAGCACAGGTCGGGCATAATGAAATGGAGGTCTACCGGGCGTTGAAGAGACACTTTGATCCCAAGGGCATCATGAATCCGGGCGGGACGTTGGGGCTGGATTTGAATCCGGAGGAGAAAAGGGATTTGGTGCATAAAGACGGATAATCTAAAATAAATATGCTACGCAATACGAAAACTAGATAATAGTACTTTTTAACTAGTCTTTTATGATAAAAAGACTAGTTTTTAATATCATCAAAGATTAGTAAAACGGTAAAACAGGTGAACCGTCGTCCTTGTGTTTTGATTATATATTAATTTTCTTCCTCAACCATATCCTTTCGTTTTTCCGGCAAATCCATTTCAGAATCATCGATACGCTCAACAAACTGTAATTCGCCTTGCTGTTGGGCAGAGATCAGTAATTCCACTGCATCAGCCACTTTGGCTGCCAGTTGATAATACATTGTTTTGTAATCCGGCATATGTCTCTCCTCCGCCAATTGACACTCACCGCATGTCATATTTGAAACCATTTTAGCATATAATCATCACAATGACAAGCACTAAGTGTCAGGAGGAATTATTTTGTTCAAAAATAAAAATATTGATGGAAGCCTGAATATATCCGGGGTTTACATTGCCGCATTGCGCAAAAAAAGGCAACTTTCGCAACGGGCTTTGGCTGATAAATTGCAGCTTGAAGGAATTGACCTTAATAAAAATGCTATACAGCAGATAGAATCCGGACAGCGTTTTGTAACCGATATTGAATTAAAAGCCTTTGCTCAATTTTTTGGTGTAAGCAGCAATGACTTGCTTGATCTGCGATAAGTTTTGCATCTTCAAAATTTCCAGGCCGAATCAGCCTAAAGATAGGCTGTCAACCCGATTCGTTGGCTGATGCGGCAAATTATATACTGTATTTAAAGTAATAACGATCCGCCATTTTAAACAACGGTAAACACGGATGAACCGTTCTGTCTTTTATACCGCTACTATTTGCATCAAAATACCGTTACTGTCCGCTTGCGGATCATCAGGCAAAGTTTTTATACTTTGAATTAATGTCAGCCTGCCCAATACCGCCAGGCATATAGCGTCAACGGCGTCGTCAAGCCGCTTTTTGGGTATGCCGTTTATTGCTGTTTCAATCTCGGGACAATAAGTTTTTAACAGCCCGATCCTCTTTTCCTGCCCGTCCGTTTTCGTTTTCTTCTCCATAACCGGCATACCGTTATTCAGAATCATAAAACAATATTCAGGATGGCTTTCCAGCAATCTGTTTTTCCAAAGGGGGTTGTCCAGTAAAAACCTGTCCACCTGCCTGATTGCCTTTCTGATAGCCAGGCTTTGTTCGGATAAACTTTTTCCCAAGAACTTTTTATTTAATTCTTTTGCTGTGAGCTTATCTTCTTCGTATACCGCCTGCCGGCAGGGCGTTGTGAATACGCTTGAACCCTTCCTTTTGAGTTTCTTCCGCAACAAACCATCCGGCCTTAATATGGCTTCATCTCTACTTTCAGGCAAGCCTATTGGTATATCTATGATCATTCTGTCCGCTTCCGGGTAGCAGCCGCATATTTCTTCTAAGTTATCAAAAATCCTTAAATTGAGCTTGTTATCTTGAATAGCGGCAACCATCCATTGGCCTATGCTCCCATCAATTCCTATACAAAGAAAACTGTCTTGTTTCAATTTATCAGATACCTCAATTAATTTTTATATATTATTAAGTGGAAGCGCAGATGAAGCGGCCCCCTGTGTGTTATTTATCTACACAAATATGCCGGGCATTTTAATGCCCGGCATATTGTCTGAGTTTCTCTACCGGTACTTATGCTAATCAGGCAACAGAATAAATCTTTACATCAGGGTCGGCGTTCCATAGCGGTTTCAAGCCGACAAACACATCGTTCCTGAACATTTCACTGTCAAGGTAGGCTTTGGCATTTTCTATGCTGTCAAAACCATGCAGCACCTGCACATCCTCGTCGCGGATCAGCAAGGCTTTAGATACCGCCCCTTTAATTTGGTCAAGGAACGGTTGGCGATAATCCGTGTAAACTTTTGCTGCCGCCGGGCGGTTTTCCTTGTCGATGACCATTGTGATTTCCAGATAGGCTTTTGCACTCATGTTTCATACCTCCGTTTATTTGATAATGGATGGCTTCCATGAGTGCAGTATATCAAAAGTTACTCGGCAAAGTGAATATATTAGTAAATTTATAAGTTACTATTAATTTTGATAGTGCTAAGAAAGCTGTGAACATGTCTTGCATGGAGGGAGCTTTCTGTCCAATTGATCTTCTGTCTGCTGCCTTGACCAGTGACAGATACTTTGCAGAATGGGCAAAACTGAGCGGCCCTTATCCGTCAAAGCGTACTCTACCTTAGGGGGAATCTGATTGTATTGTTTGCGGCTAATAAGCGAATCCGCTATCAGTTCTTTGAGCATAGCCGCTAATACCGCATCCGTTATATTGCCAAGTTCATTTCTGATTTCATTATAACGCATGACGTCTGCTGCTGACAGCACACAAATAATCCGTGATTTCCACTTGCCCCCAAAAATGTCAAGGCCATATTCAATCGGGCACATAATTTCTTTTTCTATTTTAGGTTCGTACTTCACTCAATCACCAACTCTGTTAATATATAGTTACTATATTTTACCGAGAAGTGACGAATTAGTCAATAACACCGCCCGCTCAACACAATTTGCTCTCTATCTGAGGAATTTTTTGAAACTCTTAATGTACTGTATATATACAATTTTCAGTTTACTTTTTATTATAAAATATTTTCTATTTCTTCAATTTCTTTTTTCAGGTTATTGATTTCTGCTTCGTACTCCCTAACTGTCCTGCCCGGCACATGAAGGCCTGTTTGGCTTAATACAAACATTCTTTCCTCCAACACTTCTTGCAAATGTTCTTTTAATTTATTGAGACGGTCTTCCAATTTTGATTTTCTATCAACTGAATTTTGTACAATCTCTTTTATGGTATCAATACACGCTCCACATTTTGCACCGCAAAGAGTTTTGAGATGAATATCTTTAAATGTCAAAGCACCATTGCGTATTTCTTCCTCTATGTCCTTTAATTTTACTTTCATGCAAGTACAAGCATATCTTCCAATATACACAAGTATCCTCCTAACCGTCATCAAATCCCCTGTTTATCTTATTATACCTTATCTTAAATAAACAGGAAACACAGATGAAGCGTCCCCATGTGTTATTGAACGGTAATCTTACACAAACATATAAAATAAGCGGCACAGCTCTTGGATATTATTCTTTCGTCTGCCACAATTATTCTTTGCCTGTGGACAAACAGGACACATTAAACGGCTAGATTCTCATGATTACGCAGTTTCTTGAAGTTTTTCGGAGTCAATACTTATTAGTATTGATACTATTTTGTTAATTAAAAGAAGGGAGATAATCTTTGATTGAAAACAGTATAATATGTCGAAGTGACATCGTAAATTGGGCAAGCATTGGAGACGGCTTAGGGAGTTTGACAAAGGGCCCCCGCGGGCCGATTAAAGGAGGTTGCAGGGGTTGTCAGGGGGCAAAAGGGGGGAAATCGGAATCTCCCTTCCGTCCTCCTGACAAAAAGCCGGAAAGTAAGGCCTAAAATAAAAATCGAGTAGATAAAAGCAAGTAATTATTTCAGGACATAGGTAATCTGTGCAACTAATCAACCAAGAATTAGAATTAACCGTACGGATTCTTCACTACGTTCAGAATGACCCGGGCGGGGCGTTGCTTGACACACCTCATCCGGCGCTTCGCGCCACCTTCCCCTCAAGGTGAAGGCAAATTATTGTTTTTCAGCCAATAGCGGCAGATTGAACAGTAAGCGCTTCAAGGACCTCTCTCCCTCAGCCAGCTTTCGCTGGCAGCTCCCTCGTCAGAGGGAGCCAAGAAAGCGGTAACCGACTCAATTTGATCATAAAAAAGGGCTCCTGCCAAGACGCGCAATGCGCGCCCCTACATTCAATCGTCAATAGCCCTGAGACAATTCCCGCTGCTGCCAGAATCATGAAAAAACTATAGCTTTAACAAAACACGTACCACTGACATAAAAATTGCAAAGACCTATCGTACAGATTCTTCACTGCGTTCAGAATGACACGGGCGGGGCGTTGCTTGACACACCTCATCCGGCGCTTCGCGCCACCATTCCCACTTTGCTGTTGATTCGGGCAGCGCTTAAGTATTGTTATATGAAAACGCTTGCCCTTTTCTAACGCTCAGTGAGCTTTTGCCTTCCTTCTACCGCCACTGGCGGCGGTCGGCTCCGCTCCCCTCAAGGTGAAGGCAAATTTATTGGTATTCCGCCATTGCGGCGGATTGAACAGTAAGCATTTCAAGGGTCTCTCTCCCTCAGCCAGCTTTCGCTGGCAGCTCCCTCGTCAGAGGGAGCCAAGAAAACGGTTACCGACTTAATTTGATTATAAAAAAGGGCACCTGCCAAAACGCGCAATGCGCGCCCCTACAATCAATCGTCAATAGCCCTGAGACAATTCATCTTCTTCAGCCTCTTCATTACCCCGTTCATCCCTTCCCCAAAATACTGATGCAACTTTTCATATTCAGCATATAACCGATCATAAACCTCCGCATTTTCCGCAATTGGCCTGTAAACGATATCTTTGAGCTTCCCCATTACCCGCGCAGCTTGTACCGCATCCGGATGCCCGCCTCCCTCCGGGCCTGCCGCGACCGCGCCGAAAATAGCCGCTCCCTGCGCCGGTCCCTGCGCGCTTCCGGAAATACGGACTGTTTTTTTTGTGACGTCCGCGAATATCTGCATGATAAACGGGCTCTTTTCCGCTATGCCGCCCGCCGCCACGATTTCGTCCACCGGAAGGCCGCTGTTCTCAAAATTTTCTATGATCTTTCTTGCGCCGAACGCGGTTGCTTCTGCCAGCGCCCGGTATATTTCCTCCGGCTTTGTCCGCAGGGTCAGGCCCAGGATCATGCCCGACAGATCCGCGTCCACGAGGACGGACCGGTTCCCGTTCCACCAGTCAAGCGCGATAAGCCCGCTTTCGCCCGGCTTAAAACGCCCCGCCAATTCCTGCAGATGGGCGTGTATGCCGCGGCCCTGATTTTTGGCATTCTCCAAATATTCGCGGGACGCGCAGTTTTTGACAAACCATTCGAAAAGATCGCCCACGCACGCCTGCCCCGCCTCGTACCCGATGAATCCGGGCATAATGCCGTCCTCCACATACCCGCAGATCCCGGGCGCGGATTTTTCCTCATTGCCCAAAAGCAGGTAGCAGGCCGACGTGCCCATGATCGCCAGCATTTTTCCCGGTTCCGTGATTTTTACCGCAGGCATGCACACATGCGCGTCAATGACGGCGGCCGCGACAGGCGTCCCTTCCGCAAGCCCAGTGAGGGCGGACATTGTTTTTGTAACGCCGCCCGCGCGCGACCCGAGCGGCAAGACCTCCGCCGAAAGCTTTTCCGTTACATTTTCAAGCCTTTTATCCAGCGCCGCGAAAAACTCTTTGGAGGGGTACCCGTCCCGCTTATGCCACAGGGCCTTGTAACCCGCCTGGCACGCGCTTCTTTTCTGAACGCCAGTCAACTGCCAGACGATCCAATCCCCCGCCTCGATAAAATAATCCGTATCGCCGTACAATCCGGGAGACTCGTCCAGCACCTGCCATATCTTAGCAAGCAGCCACTCCGAGGATGTTTTTCCGCCGTAGCGCTCAAGCCATTTTTCGCACCTTTGCCCGGCAATCTCATTTATTTTATTCGCCTTGTCCTGCGCCGCGTGATGCTTCCACAGCTTGGCCCAGGCGTTGGGATCGTCCTCGTATTTCTTTAGAAAACACAGGGGCGTTCCGTCCTTTTTCACCGGCAGCATTGTGCACGCGGTGAAATCCACGCCTATCCCCACAACGTCTTTTGCGGCGGCTCCGCTTTTTTGAAGCACGTCCGGTATCGTGTGTTTTAAGACTTCGATATAATCCTGCGGATGCTGCAGCGCCCAGCCCGGCCCCAGTCTTTTCCCGCAGGGCAGTTTTTGATCCATCACCGCATGGCGGTATTCCAGCGTGCTGGCCGCCGCTTCCTCCCCCGTATGGATATCCACAAGCAAGGCCCTGCCCGATAAGGTGCCGAAATCAACGCCGATCGCATATTTGCCCAAATTACTGTCCTCCGATTCTTTTTATATGTGTGAGATAAAATACACCCCATACCGCAAGGATAGAGGGTGTATTCCATTGCCCTTCTCCAGATTTTCTTCTTATCTACAGGCCCATCAGCTCCCGCACGTCCTGCGGCAGCCCATGCGTCAGCATGCCGTTTGCATTGACGAACATATCGCCGTCCAGTTCTATCGCGGCCTGCGCGCCGTCCGTCATGGCGTTGCGTACGTTTTTGACAACGCGCGCGTCCCCTATTTTGGCGATTTTGACTCCCTTTTCCATCAATTCGTCAAACAGCGCGGTATCGCTTTCCGTATGGCCGATGACTACCGAATCCACCTGAATTGTTTCTTCCTTAAAATCTTTATCCATCAGCAATACTTCGCCGTCCCTGATTTCCATTATGCGGGTATTCAGGATCACGCGCACGGGAATTTTGATTGGATGGGGGTCTTCTTCCATCAGGCAGGGGCTGTTGGAACCGTTGAAGCGGAGCAGCTGCATATCCTTGTGGATGGTTTCCAGATCCCTGCCAAACTCGCTGTCTTCCGTAACCAGTATCACTTCCCTGCCGCGAAGCGCAAGCGCCTCCGCCGTATCCGCAGCGCCGTAATGGTTGCCGTATATCAGGACCTTTTGCCCGACTTTTGCGGCCTTTCTTTTTCCTTCTTTGGGCCAGTATTTGCAGCTGCGCATGCCGCATACCAGGATGTCCTCAAAATCTATCGCCTTTTCGGCTCCGGGGATCTGCGGAAACTTTGTTTTTGCTCCGGTCGCGCAGAGCACGATGTCGTACGCCTCAAGGTCCTGCGCCGCTGCGGCCGTATTGAGTTTGACTTCGACGTTGAGTCTCCCCATCTGTTCGCGCATCCAGTCCATATACCATTTCAACTGAGGTTTGGTGGGAACCATGCAGCATGTGCGGAGCACGCCCCCCAGTTCGTTTTTCTTTTCAAATATCGTACACCTGTGGCCCCTGGCCGCGGCGATCCTTGCGGCTTCCATGCCGGCGACGCCGCCGCCCACGATGGCGACTTTCAGGCTGCTTGCGGCCTTTTTGATATCCAGAAACCGCATGTCCCCGATTGCGGGATTGACCGCGCACCTGAGTTCGTGTTTGGCCACAAGGGAATCTTCCAGGCATCCGAAGTTGCACGAAATGCACTTCCTGATTTCATCCACCTTGCCCGCTTTCGCCTTGTTGGCCCAATACGGGTCCGCGATCAGCTGCCTGGACAAGCCCACGCAATCCGTTTTTCCTTCCGCGATGATTTTGTCGCAGTACTCCGGCGTCCTTAAGGAATGGCTGGTGATCACGGGAATTTGGACCGCCTTTTTCACGGCTTCCGCCGTAAACGTGTTCCACCCTTCCTTAAAATACATGGGATCGACAATGGCGCTGCCTATTTCAAAGAAGCCCGTGCTGACGTCTAGGCCGTCAACTCCCGCCTCTTCCAGCGTCTTTGCGATCTGAACCGCTTCATTGACGCCGTTGCCTCCCGGCACATATTCCACGCCCGAATACCGGACCAGTATTGGAAAATTAGGGCCGCATTTTGCGCGTATGCGGCTTAATATCTCCAGAATGAACCGCATCCGGTTTTCATACGATCCGCCGAACCGGTCGTTCCGGCGGTTGGTGTACGGGCTCATGAACGAGGCGATAAGATACCCGTGCGCTGCGTGCAGCTCCACCGCGTCGAATCCGGCCTGTTTGACCCGCCAGGCCGCTTCGCCGAATTTTTCGATCATATCGTAGATTTCTTCTATGGTCATCTCACGCGCGATCTTGCCGTGCGCCGTATCTCCCGCGTAGACCACTTCCTTGCTGGCTCCGGTGCGGATAAAGGAAACCATGTCCGAACACGCCATCTGGCCTTTTCTTGGAATAGCGGCCTGCCGTCCGGGATGCTGTATCTGCACCGCGCATTTTGCGCCGTGCTTTTGCATGGCCGCGGCAAGACGGTTAAGTCCCGGTATGTACTGGTCGCCGTCCACCGAAAGGCAGGTGACCGTGGGCCGGCCCGTTTTGCAGTCCGGAGAGGACGCGCCAACGATGATCAGGCCGCAGCCCCCTCTCGCGATTTCCTCATGATAGGCCATGACGCGTTCGTTCGATCCGCCGTCCGCGTCCGCCGAGGTAATGTCCGTAGGCACATGCACGACGCGGTTTGGAACGGTCAACTTGTTGAAACGTACAGGCGTAAAGATGTGTTTGAATTCCATTTTCGTATCCCCTTTTAAATAATTGCTTACTTGACGGGCCCGTCAATCACAAGTTCAATATACAATTTTGAACGAATGGCCTCAATGTCAAAAGCGGCGGGATTTGTATCTTTTTTAACTGTTGTGAAAAAGGGATCCGGTATCTTCCCGCAGAAACTGCCTGCTGGCTTTTCTGTATTCCGAGGGCGTCATATGGACAAACTGCTCGAATATCCGGTAGAAATGCGACATGTTGCTGAAATTGCAGGTTGCCGCGACGTCTTCTATGATCATATCCGTCGCTGAGAGCAGCCGCTGGACTTCGGATATGCGCAGCCGGACAATGTAGGACTTGACGCTTATGTGCATGGTTTCCTTAAAGATCTGGCGAAACCGGGACGGGCTTAAATGCGCCAGACGTGCGATATCTTCCGTTTTAAGGTTCTCGAGAAAATGGCTGTTGATATGCGCGACCGCCTGATTGATGGCTATGGAATTGGAATGCCTGGACAAGAACCCGGCGGGGTATTTCCGGAGGAAATAACTCCTTAATTTTGACATGATCAATTTTACCGACGCGTCCATTTCATGCTCGTATCCGAGCGGCTGCCCGTCGTACAATGCTTTTAATTTTTCGGCCAGTCCGCGTATCTCGGCGGCCACGGGCGTATCGTAACTTATTTTTTTATCCACCTTGTCCGGATCGTAACGGAAAGGCTGGAGATATCCGTATTGGAACGTGTCTCCGCCTCTTGGCACGATAAAATCTTCGGACAGTTCGATCATCAGGAACGTTCCTCCCAAATTGCCGTCGGGCAGGCATTTATGGCTTTCCAGGCGATAAATCAGTATCACATCGCCCTCGCGGATATGATACTGATTTTTTCCCACCGTATAGACGCCCCTGCCTTTAACACAAATGGATATCTGCTGATGGGGATGGCAGTGCAGCAGGGTTCCGTCCCTTAACAGCGGCGTTTTCCGTACGTGGATCTTTTTATCTCCCAGAAAATCCGATTTTTTGAAATCAGCCATATACCTCACCATTGGCCCTGATTTGCCTATATGTCCCGTATTTCCTCTCCGGTATTTTCTCCTATCATGTTTCCGAGCAGCGCGGCCTTTGTGACCATTCTCCCGGAATTATCGTATTCCGCGACAATGGTCCCGTGTTTCATGACCAGTATGCGGTCCGCAAGGTTCATGATCTCTTCCAGTTCGTCGGATATGAAAAGGATGGCCATGCCGTTTTGGGCCAGTTCGCTGACCAGCTTGTATATTTCTTCTTTCGCCCCGATATCGATGCCCCTTGTGGGCTGGTCCATGATGAGCACGGTGGGTTCCACGGCCAGCCATTTGCCTATCACGACTTTCTGCTGGTTTCCTCCGCTCAAAGATACCGCGTCCTGCCGCGTGGACGCGCATTTGATGTTTAGCTTTTCCACCAGCGCCTGGACCTTTGCCTGCAGCGGTTTATACTGTATGATCCCGTTTTTGCGCATTTTATCCATCGCCACGACGCTCATGTTGTCCATGACCGACCTGGTGGTTAAAAGCCCGTCCGATTTTCTGTCCTCGGGTATATAGCCCATTTTCAGCCGGGCCGCTTTTTCCGGGCTGTGCTGCGGCACATGAACGGTGCTTCCGTTTATTGTGACCGTTCCCCTGGCTTTTTTGTCTATGCCGAATATGATGCGGGCGGTCTCCGTCCGGCCCGAACCTACCACGCCCGCCAGCCCGACGATCTCCCCTTTTCCTATGTGAAACGAAACGTCGTGCACGATCCCTTTATTTTGGGCGAGGCCTTTTACCTCTATTGCCGTGCCCGAAGAGAGCCTCTCGCGCTTGAGCGCGCTCCCTCCCAGGTTTTTGTTCCCGATCATCCATTCCACGATTTTTGCCTGCGTGCAGTCTTCAATATTGGCCGACGTTACGTTGCGGCCGTTCCGCAATACGGTGACGCGGTCCGCCACGCGGAAGATCTCTTCCAGATAATGCGAGATATAAATGATGCTGATCCCCCGCGATTTGAGCATTTTGATCACCCGGAACAGGTTGTCCACTTCCGAAATGGAAAGCGAGGAAGTAGGCTCGTCCATTACGATCACATCCGGATCCATTGCGATCGCGCGGGCGATCAGAACCAGCTGCCTTTGCGCGGTGGACAGGGTTGAAACAAGCATATCCGCTTTGAGGTCGAACTCCAGTTCATTAAGCATTTCCTGCGTGCGCAATTTCATTTTTTTATATTCCAGAACGGCGGCCTTTTTGAGTTCCTGCCCCAGCCAGACATTGCGGTAAATGCTCAGGTTGTCCACCAGTTCAAGTTCCTGGTGTATCATGGATATTCCCTTTTTGGCCGCGTCCTGTGGGCTTGAGAGCTTCAATGTTTTGCCGCGGAGCAATATTTCGCCCTCGTAGCTGACATAGATGCCGTTTAAAATCTTCATCAGGGTGGATTTTCCCGCGCCGTTCGCGCCAAGCAGGGCGTGCACTTCCCCTTTGTTCAGAGAAAAATCCACATCCTCCAATACCGCGTTACCGCCGAAACGTTTGGTGATACGGTTCATTTTAAGAACATTTTCCAAAGTCATTCAGCCCCCTAATCCCGCTTCAGTTTTGAGATATTCGAAGCCGCGACGGCAGCGATGATAACCAGCCCCGTGATGATATCCTGATAATAGCTTGAAACGCCGGATAATTGCAGGATGTTTAAAATAAGGCCCAGTATCACGACGCCGATAACGGAATTGAAAACGTCCCCTTTTCCGCCGTCCAGCGATATGCCGCCCACAATGCACGCCGCGATGACCTTGAGTTCGTAACCGGTCCCCGCGTCCGGCGCGGCCAGAAGCGTGCGGCTTAAATAAAGTATCCCGCCGCCCGAGGCGAACAGCCCGGTGAGGATATAAGTCAGTATCTTGTATTTATCTACATTTATCCCGGAAAGCCACGCCGCCCGCGCGTTGCCGCCCATGGCGTACACATACTGCCCGTATTTTGTGTATTTCAAAAGGAACTGCATGAACGCCACGAACGCGATCCAGATGATGATGGCGATGGGGAACGCGCCCAGTTTGCCCATACCCATGATCGCGAAATCGGGCGATATGCCCGTGATGGGCGTTCCTCCGGTGGTTATCAGGACGACGCCGTTGATGATCGTCATTGTTCCCAGGGTGGAAATGAAATAATTGATTTTCAGCTTTGTTACCAGCACGCCGTTCAAAAGACCCACCAGCACGCCCATACTGAGTCCGGCAAGCACGCCTATTATATAGCTGCCCGTCGCCATTATGACGGCAGCCGCCGCTACTCCGGTGAGGGCGAGGACAGCGCCCGCGGACAAATCGATCGCGCCGCTGATGATCAGAAAGGACATGCCCACCGCCATGATCCCGTAAACGGAATTTTGCTGCAAAAGATTGAGCAGATTTTTGGGCGACAGAAAAACGGGGGACGCGACGGCGCAGATGACCAGCATCCCTATGAGCACAAAGAGCATATTGTATTTTTTTATAAAGCCCGATTCCCTTTGCGCGTGATTTAAAATCGCTTTATTGTAAGCGTTCATAGTGTAACCAACTTTCTTTTGTGAAGTATAGGGATGCATCCAGGCAACGCCCGGATGCATCAGATATTTGTTTACCACGTAGCCGGATACTCGTTAAGATTATCGACGGTAACGATGGGCAGAGGCGTTTTCCACCAAGCTTCCACGGATTCGCCGCTCAACACCTTATACGCGGCCTCGGTTGAAAGGAATCCCTGTTCTTTGGGGTCCTGGCGGACCGCGGCGTATACGATCCCGCTTTCTATCGCGGTATTGATTTCTTTGGGCGCGTCATTGCAAACGCATTTTCCCACCAATTCGTCCCTGCCGTTTGACTTGGCTACTTCCGACCAGCCGATAGCGCTGTACGGTTCCATAACGATCGCGCCGTCTATCTCGCCTTCCGGGAATCTTACCAGCCAGTCCGTAACGATTTTGATAGCCTGGTCCTTGCTCCAGCCGCCGTCCTGTTTATCGGCGATCTTCCAGGCCACATTTTTTTCTTTCATGTACTTTTCGATGCCCTGCATGCGTTCCTGCGCGGGCTGTTCCGCAAACGGGCCGCTGATTACGCCGATCTGCGCTTCCACATTGTCTCCGCCCAGCATCTGGCTGCAAGCCTGGGCCATATTGTAGCCGAGTTCCACGTTGTCGCACAATACGTTGGAGGCGACCTCCACGCCGTCATACTGGATCATTCGGTTTACGCCGATGATCGGAATGTCCGCTTCGTTTGCTTCCTTGCAGATCTCGCCCAGCGTGCCGCTCACCTGCTGCATGATGATGATTGCGTCCTTGCCTGCCGTAATGAAATTCTGGATGACGCCGATCTGCGTATTGGCGTCCCACTGGCAATCCTGCACTTCAATATCCATGCCGTACTTGGAAGCCGCCTCCCGCGCCCCTTCCACCATTGCTGCGCAGAAAGGCACGTCCAGTCCCGCCATTGCAAGGCCTATGGAATACGTTTCTCCCGTGCCGGCGGATTCCGCCGAAGCGCTTTGAGACGCGGCGGCCTGCGATCCGGATGCAGCCGTCTGATCCTGCGTCGCCGCAGGCTGCGACGCCTGCGGCGACGCGGAGCAGGCAACGGATGCAAGGCTTAAGATGCAGACCATTGCCAGACCTAAAATCATTTTTACTGTTTTTTTCATTGTTTTTCCTCCATTTTATTTTTATCGGAAAGATCTCTCATTCCAAACGATAATTTTGTGTAATCACTCTTTTTATAATCATTCAAAGATGCGAATCACCTCCTTATAGAGCGCTTCCGCGAGCTTTGCATGATTTTCTTCATCCAGATGCACCGCGTCCGCGGCGCTTGCCCGGACGATTTCACCGGCGTCCAAAAAACGGCAGCCGTTTTCCAGCGCGGCTTTTTTATAATAAACATTTAAATCCGCGTCTTTTTTCAGGCATCCTTCCCCGAACTCATTCCCCGGCCACGCGCCGGAGATGTTCTCCCGCAGATGGGCGGGCGAAACCACCAGGATTTCCGGGCATCCCCCGGACGGCCCGTATCCGCCCTGCTTCGCCTTCTGAATGAGGCGTTCCAAACCGCATGCGCTCAGGTACGCGTTTACGCCCAAATACTCTTTCATATCGTTGGTCCCCAGCATAAAGATGATCAGATCGACGGGCATTTTGGTAAACAGGCATACGTCCAGATAACGGAGCCCGTTTCTGCGTTCGTCAAACGGATCGTCAAACGCCGTGGTCCGTCCGCTCAGGCCTTCTTCTTCCACCCGGTATCCGCTCCCCAGCAGCCTCTGCAAAACGCATGTCCACCGCACGCCGCTATCAAAGCGGGCGGAATCCATCCGGGGCCTGGCCGGTTTGGGCTTGAAACCCCAGGTATTGGAATCCCCGTAACACACGACCGTTTTCATGCCCGCCGCTCCTTTTTGTTCGCAAGTTCTTCCATTCTCGCGTAGGTCTGCGCCACCTCGGCCACGACGTCTTCCGCTTCCATTTTTAAAAAGCGGCCGTACACAGGGAAAAGCGGCTCCAAAAGCATGGGGCCCGTATACCCAGATTCCCGGAACATCCTGTAGGGAAGCAGAGAATCGATCACGCCGGTCGTCATGGGCATCTCCCTTGTCATATCCAGCTGTTCTTCCCGCGTTTTGCCCGCGGCGCCGTCGTTCATATGGAAGCACACCATGCGGTCCGAATACCGGGCGGCCAGATACAGATCGTCCGGATCGTAACTCCCGCAATACCAGTGAAACGTATCGAACAAAAACCCCACGTCTTTACCCGCCGCGTCCGCAATTGCAAGCGCGCCGCTTATCGTATGGACAAAAGGATATTTGAACGAATTCCTGAGATCCCAGGGGCCCAGGAATTCCAGACCGTAGCGTATGCCGCAATTGCTCATGATCTTATTTACCTGCCTGATGCGTTTGACATGCCAGTCGAAATTCTCATTGTACTGCCTTTCGTTGTGACCCGGAAAGATATGGTTGTACGCGTAGCGCACGCCTATCTTTTCCCCGGTTTCCGCCCATACTATCAGGGTTTTGAGCGCCTCATCGAACATTTCGTCCGTCGTGCCGGGTGCAAGGAAATCCGCAGGCGTAGGCAGAAGGCTCCATTTGAGGCCGTTGCCGTATACGCATTTTGCCGCTTCCCTCGCTTTTTTGGGATCAGAGAGCAGCGCGGCGGGCGGATTGATCCCCCCGATCCCGTGTTTGGACAAAAGCGGCGCCAGCTCCTGAACGCTTTTGTTCACTTTATAAAATACTTCGCTTGCGTCAAATACCGAATACATTTCATTCTCCTTTATTTTAAAATTAAGATTCCAACAGGGCCGCTTTATTGCGGATAAAGCCGATGCAGCCGGGAATATCTTTTTCCCGCTTGATCCCGTGCAGTATGACGCCGCCGCGGTATCCCGCTTTTTTGAGCTCCTCAAAGAAAAAATCAAAATCGACGATGCCCATGCCCGCGCCCGTAAACGCGATGCCGGAGGTTTCCAGGATATCTTTTCCGTGCGCGAGCGCAATATCGCCGCCCAGCAGGTCAAACGCTTCCCGGATCACGGGGCGCACCATTTCCTTTTTGGCCATGCCCTTGCGGAAAAGGTTTGCGCAATCCATGATCACCCGAAGCCGCGGGCTGCGCATCTCGTCCAGCAGCTTTCTTGCTTTCTGCGGGGTATCCACGATATTGGACGCTTCCGTTTCCAGACCCAGATGCACGCCGTACTTATCCGCAATCAAAAGCGCTTCTTCCATCACCGCCGCCATGTCTTTCCACGCTTCCTTTGACCCGTTGTCCGGGTGCGGCGTCCACATGTTTTCCTTATTCCTCGTACCGGTGCACAATGTGATCAGTTTGCAGTTAAGGCGGCCGCACGCGGCGGCGATTTTTTCGAACCTCATGATCCCGTCCCTGCGGACCTGCGCGTCCGGGTGCGCCATATTGAATGTTCCGTTTACCGCCGCGATTTCAACGCCGTTTTTTTCCGCCTGTCTGGAAATTTCCCCGATCCAGTCTTCCGGTACTTCCGCCGGTGTTTCCTCCGCGCAGACGGACAGGAAATCGAACTGGATCTGCTCAAAACCGTACCCTCTCACGGCTCCGAACAATTCCGGAATTGTATTCGCTTTGATTTCCGGACTAAAAATCCCAATTTTCATACTGCTTAATTCTCCTTCGGTCTTATATCCCTTTTTGTGTACGCTAAATACGCTTGACGATAAAATATGCGTCAAAGAATCAAAAGCGCTTTTTACTATCAAAAACGGATAGTATGATTTATTTTGTTCTGGCTGATCTCTAATTTATTCAGTTGAATATTCAGTTCTATATGAATGATTACATTGTAAAGTATATGTTTTTTAATACCGCTTCTCAATATCAAAACCGGCAAAAAATATACCATTTCCGGCTATCATAAAAACAGCCGGTTAAAAAGAACAGCATTGGAAGCCGGTTTTGATCCCCGGTTTACAGTTTGAAATGATCGATCGCGTCGTCTCCGCTGTAATCGAGGCTGATCGCGCGGTATTCGGAGGGCGTGACATGCGCGTGTTCCTTGAAGGTTTTATAAAAGTGGGTGATATTGCCGAAACCGCAGTGAAAGGCGATATTGTCTATCGTCATATCCGTTGTGGCCAGGAGTTTCTGCGCTTCCGCGACGCGCAGCAGAGTGATATATGATTTTACGCTGATATGCATGATCTCCTTGAATATATGGCGGAACCGGGATTCGCTGACGTTTAAAATTTCCGCGATCGCCTCGATCTTGATGTTTTCCATATAGTGATGGTTTACATAATTGAGCGCCTCGTTCATCCCGACCGAGTTTACATGCTTTGACAGGGATTCGTCCGGATATTTTGTTAAATAGTAGCTGCGCAATTTTGCCATCACCAGCTTCATGACCGCGTCCATTTCATGCTCATATCCCGGTCTTTGGCTGTCGTAAATTGCTTTTAAGTCCTCCACCAGCCTTTTGACCTCCGCCGCCACGGGCTCGTCGTGGCTGATCCACGGATTTATTCTTTGCGGATCGTAGCGGAAAGGCTGCAGATACTGATATTGGAATTCGCTGCTTCCCTGCGGAGCGATAAAGTCCTCTGTGAATTCAAAGAAAATAAATACGGTCTGCTCGCCGTTATCGGGAATGCAGTTATGGTTCACCAGCCTGTTTAACAGGACAACGTCGCCCTGAGTGACCGGATACCTGTTTTTTCCTATGGTATATACCCCGGACCCTTTCAGGCATACCGAAATCTGGAGATGCGTATGGCAATGTGGCAGCAGTCCGTCCTGCATGACGGGCGTTTGCCTGACAAGTATTTTTTTCATCCCCAACAGATCGGTTTTTTCGTATTCTTTCATCCCTGTGTTACGCTCCGCTAAAATAATACCGGTTATCCGGATTTTAAAAAGTTTTAAAGGTCCTTAATTATATTTAGCATATCCGGCAAGCAAGTTCAATACAATTATTTATATGCGGACGGCGGACCGCTGCCCGGCGGCGCCTTACGACAGAAAAACGAAATCCGCAGCAAGACGCTGCGGACAAAAGCTTTTTTTGCATATTTTAAATATTGGCAAGACGTAAAACTTCAGGCAAGTTAGGACTCTAATCGATCAATTTCTGCCTGGTAAACCGGCCCAATCCCTTGAATACCAGAAACACATCGGCAGCCAACACCGCCGCGCCGATCAGCGCAAGCGTTTCCTGGGATAAAAACATCATGCCGGTGGATTGGGCCATCATGAGCCCGATCACGGGCAATACGATGATAACCGACCACTGCTGCGCCGCCTGGAACGTTTTTGCCTTGGCGCTCACGAACACCATCAATATGGTAGCCAGCATGGAGAACGCAGGGGTCAGTATAAATAAAAACACATACCAGTTGGACGTTGGAAATATAAATTCCCCAAAAAGGGACTGCGTTCCGAAGTTCACCACACAGCCGTAAACGGCTACCGAGGCATAGGTGAAAATGATTGCCGGTACAAACGCCGCCAATACCTTTCCCCAGAACATTCGCGCCATGGAAACCGGCGCGTACAGCAGGGTTTCAAGCGTATGCTTTTCTTTTTCGCCCACCACGCAATTTGCGGATATGATGCTGGACACCAATACCGGGATCAGCACGAACATGGGCATAAACAGGTAATTCAAAAACAAAAACATAAACTGCATATCGGGCGAGGCAAAGCTTTGCACCTTTGCGAGTATGTCTCCGCTGCCCGCAAGCATGGCCAAATAGGTGGACAGGTCTTCCACATTCGCAAAGCTGGTCACCGAACCCATGGAGGCGGAGCCTGTCAGTATGAGTACAAGCGGCAGGATCACAGAGAACACAAGCGGCACGATCAGCATGGGCGCAAGCGTTTGTTTGCTGGAAAACACCTGCCGGATGTCTTTTTTCATGATAGCCAAAACAGCGCCTTTCATTGTACCTTCCCCCTTACCTTGAAATAGATATCGCTTAAATCGTGCTCTTTTATACGCGCGTCGTACACGTCGCATACGGCGCTTATTTCACGGATGATTCCCGGGATCTCCTCTTCGCCCTTAATATCTATTGATACTTCGCCGCTCTGCACGGTATATTTTGAGGGGATATTTCCGCCCACCCGCAGGATAAGCGTTTCCCTGTGGTTGTATTTCTTTTTTAAAAACTCCAGGCTGCCCGCCTCCAGAACGGTTCCGCTGTTAAGAAAAACAAATTCGTCGCATACCTTCTGCGCCTCGTTTAAGTTGTGCGTGCACAGCAATATAGTAACTTCCTCGCTTTTGAGCAATTGTATGAGGTTTAATATGGACTGCGCGGATTCGGGGTCAA
>JAEWMJ010000018.1 GCA_023393165.1 Bacillota bacterium
GGTCACCCAAGCGGATGTCGATAGAGCATGTGCATTACTGAATAGCCGTCCTCGTAAATGCCTGGGCTGGTTAACCCCTTTAGAAGTTTTTTCTTCTATATCGTTGCACTTGACTTGACAATCCACAAAAAAAAGAAAATGCAGAAAAAATATTTAATGAAATCATTGAAGATGTACATCAACTTTTTCAGTCATTTAATGTTTCATCAGACGCTAACAATAATTCCGATTGCTTAAATGCAAACCCTATTTTTTGTATTGCCAAAGGTTTTCAACTGATAGCAGGAAAGGAACTAGATGCAATAGTGAACATTGAAATTGGCACATATATTACATCCTTTATAGGATTCTTTGCCCCTGAATACAAAAAATTGCACGAAATCGCTTATCCAGACAATGTTGAAACGAAGAAGAATTTAACGTTTGGTAAAGAAAAAAAGGAATTGTCTGAAGTATATTTTATTTTTTTAAATAGTTTAATGGAAGATTGTAAAAATTCTTGGGAAGATGTAAAAAATATTATTCGGAAATATGGTTTTGAATTAAATGATGAAATTGAAGGAGGTTTAGCATTTCTTGCTGGTATTTTCTCATTAGATGTCTTGCATTCATATCAAAAGCTGGGCAAGGATAAATCAGATGCAATTTATCAATATGCAAATAATACAATACAATATATGATTGAGGAGTTAAAACAGTGGCCTCCAAAAATTAAAGAATTATATGATTTTTTTTGTTATATATATTTAACAAGCGAAGAAGAATATCTGAAAAACCCTGAAGATAATTATCCACATAAATTTCCACCTTTTACAACTGCCTCAACAATACTTACCACCATTATTTTAGGCTTTAAGAATTATAATAATTTAGAATCAGAATTACCATATTCGAAATTTCAAAAACTGCTGGATGATTTTATTGATTTAATATTTTTAAGAAAAAATATAGAATTGGTTGGAAGATGGGAAAAACTTGACGACCAATATATTATAAATTATTAAGCAGATTAAATGCACCCCCCTCGGTGATTTTGCACCCTAAATCAATCAAAATTGGAAACGTTAAATTGTATCAATCTCGTTCATTTTAGACAAATCAAAACAACGAGATTGATACAACAAAGGCCAGTTCAATTGGACTGGCCTTTGTTGTATATATAGACAAAAAACGCTTAAATAAGCGCTTTCGAGGTCTCAGGGTCATGCCGTATTGATTGGAGAACAGATCGTACCAGGGGCGAACGGTTTGATATTCAACTCAAGAAAGGGAGCCGGGAGAAACCCCTTGTTCCCGACGGAGGGATGGTCGTGCGGCGCTTGGACCGATGCTGTGCGAATATATCATCAGCGATGCAATGTACGCACTCGGTATTTCAACAACCCAAAGCCTTGCGGTCGTTAGTACCGGCGAAATGGTATTTCGGGAAACCGAGATGATTATTATACAATGCCTGATAAGCCTGCACGCCTAGCCGTAGATTAAGCCTGCAATATTGCATTAGGTTTTTTTAGTTTTTTCGTTTTTTTCTAAAAGTAAATCCTCTAAAACATTTGCTCCGCTTCTTTTTATACGAAAATATGAGTAAACAGCAAAAAATACTGCTCCGACTAAATTCAACAACATATCTTTCATGGTATCTATGAGTCCAATATCTACATAGCCCTGCCATTCCTTTCCGTTTATAACCACCGAATCAATAGAAATTTTAGCCGGTATATTTATATTGTCCTGATTGAGCAAAATTGAATTTATTTGATTGATATAAACATCTTTCTGCATATCTTTTCCGAATACAGAATCCCCAAAGAATTCAAATAACTCCCAGATTACACCCATAGTGACAGCAAAGCAAATAATGTAGAGTACTGTAAAAGCAGGTGATAATATCATGGAGAGCTTGTGGCCTTTATTGATAAAATTAATTAATGAATAGCCGATCGCCGCTAAAATAAAACCGTCGAGAATATGTACGATGGAATCCCAATGGGGAAATATAACGTAATATAATTTTATCTCGCCCAAAATAACACTTGCGTAAATGGCTATGAGCAGCATACTTTCTATAATATCAGGAATCTCTATTTTCTTTTTAATAAAAACTGGAAAAATGAACACGATTAGCGTTATGACTGCCAATATTGCAGATTCATAATTTTGAAGCCGAAATTGTTCGATAATAACGAGAATAACCGCTAACCGTAAAAACAAATTTAAAATTTTGAATATTTTCATTTTTATAATTCCTTTTTCGAAAATTAAATATAGCTTTTGAAAAAAAGGAGGAAATTATAATAAGGAGAAAAATGAGACATGGCAGATATAGAATAAATAGTAATGGTGAAAAGGCCTATTAATTTTTGGATTTAAAATAATGCAAAATAAGATTTTTGCTGTCTGAGAATACTATTAACAGCCTTTTGGGGGCAGAAAATATAAAGGAGGATAACATTAGCAGATGAAAGGCAGTATGCATTTGATGTTGGGAATTGGCATAGGGACTGTTTTAGGAGTGGCAGTCAGTACTCTTGCAGATAATTTGCAGAAAAGAACTCAAAACAATTACGGCAGAGGATTCAATCAAAGTAACAGAAATATTTTTAGAAATCAAAACTATGAGTTCGGCCAGGAATATGCGATAAGCGGGAGTAAGAGCGGAGGAGAAAAAATCTTATATGGACATGGCCAGAATTACGGAGTAAGCGGCTACGGCAGCGGTATCAGTGACAGCCAGACGAATATTAACAGGAAGAACAACGGAAACGGTTACGGCACAAAACAAGGCCTGCTGCAATGACAAGAAAAAAGGAAGATCGTTTCATGTTAAAAAACACATCCTTAATTGGATGTGTTTTTGCGTGATGCAGAAAGTATTTAATCTTCCTCGTCTTTTTTATCGCGCTTTTTGAAAATATACCCGTAACCGGTTGGGCTGCCCGCGCCGCCGGCTGCACGCCTGTTACTGTACCTTTGGCCGCTCTTGCTGCCGCCCATATTGGACGTTTTGCCAACGGAACTATAGGTAATTGCGCTTTTATCAAGGCTCCCTACGGTAGTGCCGCTGCCGCTTGTAGCAACCGTCTGGCTGCCGTTGCTCCAATCGCCTATCGGGCTGCCGCCGGGGACGCCGCTTCCGTCGCTGCCGATTGGCGTTCCTTTATCTTTTCTGTTTTTTTGCATATTGAATGATTTCGCACCTCCTTTTTATCTGGCGGCAGGATTCAGCCAATATCGCTGGCGCCACCCAGGTTTCCACTGCCTGTATAGTTATTTTTTGGCGAAACAACTGGACTTGGAGAAGAAGTTACTGTAGCATTGGGGCTTTGGTTTTCTCCATTATTAATACCGGGCGATGCGGTAGGGTTATTGATGTTGCCTTGTTGGGCACATCCTGCAATAAATAAACTTATTAAAAGTAATATTGCGACTGTAAGCATTATCAATTTTTTCAATTCAACCACCTCCTTCAGATTTATTTTCTCTTCACGTAAAAACAATATTCACGGTGGACTAAAATGGTTTTTCTGGGAACGAATTGCGAAAAACCTGACAGTTTGCAAACAACCCGGACTTTAAAGAAATTTATTATAAATAATGAAAATGACTGAAATATAATAACGAATACAATAGCATAAAAATACAATTAAAACCTTGCAATTTGGCGTAAAACCGGATATACTTCATATTTGTGAGACAAGTCTTAAATCATTTAAATCCCAGATAAACAGGAGGTTAATTAATGGATCTTAAACCATTCATTCGGGAAGTTTCTGATTGGCCGATCAAAGGCGTAAGTTTTAAAGATATCACTACTCTGCTGCAAGACTCAAGACTCTTTAAATATGTGGTGGATGAAATGATCGAGCCCTTTAAAGACACAAAAATCGACAAGATTGTTGGAATTGATGCCAGAGGTTTTCTTATGGCAACACCGATTGCATATAAAATCGGATGCGGAGTCAGTCTGGTTAGAAAAGAAGGCAAACTGCCGTATAAAACCATACAGGAATCTTATGAAAAAGAATATGGGCTTGATACTTTGGCAATGCATGAGGACACCATTCAAATGGGCGAGAAAGTATTGCTGGTGGACGATCTTCTGGCTACGGGCGGCACGGTTGAAGCTTCGATAAAAATGATTGAGCGGTTAGGCGGAGAAGTAGTCGGCGCCAGTTTTATTATTGATCTGCCGTTTCTGGGGGGAAGCCAAAAATTGTCAAAATATAATTTAAATTGGTTGGTGTCTTATGATTGCGAATAAAATAGGTATTATCGGCGGAAGCGGCCTGGACGACCCAAAGATATTGGTCGATCCTAAAGAAATTGAATTAGAGACGCCTTACGGTAAAACATCAGACAAATTGATCTGCGGAACAATTGGAAAAACGGAAGTGGTGATACTTGCAAGGCATTCCAAGCAGCACAGCATTTCACCAACCAAAGTGCCTTTTCAGGCAAATATTTGGGCGTTGAAAGAAATCGGCTGCACTCATATTTTAGCTACAACTGCCTGCGGGTCTCTGAAAGAAGAAATGGAACCGGGAGATCTGGTTTTTATTGATCAGTTTATTGACTGGACGAAACTCCGGAAACTGACTTTTTTTGAAGACGAAGTGGTTCATACTCCGATGGCTGAACCCTTTGATGCTGATTTAAGAAAAAAACTGGCAGAAGCGGCAAAAGAATTAGGTTTTAAACATCACGACAGAGGAACAATGATCACCATTGAAGGACCGCGATTTTCCACCAAGGCGGAATCGAAAATGTTCCGGCTGATGGGAGCCGATTTAATAAATATGTCGTTGGTGCCGGAAGTGTCCCTGGCAAATGAATTAAAAATTCCTTACCAGTCCATTGCTATGGTAACCGATTATGATTGCTGGAAAGAAGATGAGGAATCGGTATCTTTTGAATTGGTACTGAAGAGAATGCAGGAAAATTCGGAAAAAGTAAAAAAACTGTTGATAAAGGTAATTGGATCATTCTGATATTAAAAGCAAATTGTAAAGAGAGCGAACGTAAGCTCTCTTTTTTGTTTTTTATTTACAAGATCAATAAATCAATTTTTCAAAAATTAACACATGCCGACAATTTTTGGCCTTTTTTCATGTATTTAAAAGCTATAATTCTCGTTTTATTCATATATATATTTAATTTATGGTTATAATAAGTTAAAAAAGGTGATTTATATGAAAGATGTTAAGATTAATCGATATAGTAATAAAAAGATCTTTATCCTGCTCCGGGCGGGATGTATAATCGGTATGGCTATTATGCTAAGCCTCTTAAGCTCCTGTTCCAGCAGTTTGATTGCTGCAATTGATACTTCGGACGGCAACGTTGTACTGGAGGAAACGGATGCAAATCCAATTTTGACGCTGACGCCGGAGCCTTTAGCAGTACCAATACCCATTGTTTCCAAACCAAAAGTTTCAATCATTGGGCAGGTTGTCTGTAACGCGGAGGATGAAACAAATGTATACCTGAACGCCACCGATGCGTCCAGAATAATCTCCAACCTGAATGCTGGAGATCGGGCGGACCTCATTTCTTATGATGACAGTTGGGCATGTATATCGGTTGGCGAACCTCCGTTTATATCCGGTTTCGTTAATCTGAAGGATATAGAAATAAAGGATTCAAGGATATGCGAATGAAAAAAAACATGTGCCGTTTAAAATCCATTAAACCAAGTCCATAAACCGGTGAACCTTGAAAATAGGGGATCCGGTTTTTAATCAAATATTTGACATAAAAAAAACACTGTGTTATTATTCTTTTAAGTTTTAAAAGGAGTTAAATATTTTAAGTGGACGACTCGCCCATACCTGAACGAAGTAATATAGAATTATTTATTGAGACGCATATAAAAGAAAATCTAATGTTTTCTTTTCATGTGTCTTTTTTGTATAAATAAAACTCATCTACTCAAGCTATACAGGAGGTTGTTTTTTTGACAGACGACGGCACATTAATTTTGCAAATATTATTACAGATATTCCTGATATTTGTTAACGCGGTTTTTGCCTGCGCTGAGATCGCAGTAATATCCATGAACGATAACAAACTTTCAAAACTTGCATCGGCAGGTGACAAACGTGCATTGAGGCTGACAAAATTAACAGAGCAGCCCGCACGGTTTCTTGCTACCATACAGGTAGGGATAACTCTGGCCGGTTTTCTTGGAAGTGCGTTTGCAGCGGACAATTTTTCCGATTATCTTGTCCACTGGCTTATCAGCCTTGGCGTTGACATCCCCGTTTCAACCCTGGATTCAATATCCGTTATCGTTATAACTCTAATTCTTTCCTATTTCACGCTGGTTTTCGGAGAACTTGTGCCCAAACGGGCGGCCATGAGACGAGCGGAACAAATGGCTCTTGCGATGTCCGGCCTTGTTTACATAATATCAAAGATATTTGCGCCGCTGGTTTGGGCTCTGACGTCTTCCACAAACGCAATTTTACGCCTTTTTGGTATTGATCCAAATGCAGAAGATGAGGAAATTACTGAGGAAGAGATCCGGCTGATGGTGGATGCCGGAAGTGAAAAAGGTGCAATCAATTTTATTGAAAAGGAAATGATTCAAAATATTTTTGAGTTCGACGATAAAACGGCGGGTGAAGTTATGACGCACAGAACCGAGGTTTCGTTATTGTGGCTGGATGAAACGGATGAACAATGGGATAAAACCATATCGGAAAGCAGGCATTCGATATATCCGGTATGCAATGAGAATACAGATGATGTTGTAGGCATTCTAAATATAAAAGATTACTTCCGTATTAAAGATAAGACGAGAGAGAATATACTTCAAAGTGCAGTCAAACCCGCTTACTTTGTGCCTGAAACCGTCCGGGCCGATGTTCTGTTCCGCAATATGAAGAAAAGCCGCAATCACTTTGCTGTTGTTTTGGATGAATACGGCGGCGTAAATGGAATTATTACAATGAGCGATCTTTTGGAGCAAATTGTAGGAGATTTGGAAAACGATGATACAATTCCCCCGGAATCGCCGGAAATTGAACGGATTGATTCGCAAACCTGGATTATACAAGGATCTGCTCCATTGGATTTGGTTGCCGGGCAGTTAGGCGTATTACTGCCGGAAGATGACTATGACACTTTTGGCGGTTTAGTCTTTGGTTTGCTCGGTTATGTTCCGGAGGATGGAAGTACTCCCGAGTTGGAAGAGTTTGGATTATCGATCAAGGTGATTGAGATTAAAGATCATTATCTGGTCAAGGCAATTGTGTGTACGGCGCCGGTCTATAGCACGGAATCTTAAAATATATCGATATATATAACTGATACGGTTTCCTTCCGCATTTTATGATAAGGTATAATTAATTAAATAATGAGTAATATAAATAGGTCTTAAAAGATTTTTGGGAGGGATAACAATGAGCTGCTCAAGCTTAAAAAACCGTTTCGATCAATTAAAGGCTGGCGATCATTTGGATTTCGATGCAGCAATGAATTTATATAACGACGTAAAAGGCTCAATAGACGCACACCTGATTGAGTTGTCCGAATTGCAAAAGAGCGAAAATGAGGAACAGATACAGCAGCTTAAGGAACATATACACGACGGGGAAACAATGCTGAATGAACTCAAAAGTATGACGCTACACTAAAGTCATAAATTTTCCGGGAAAAAAGGATGCAGAATGAATGAACTGTATCCTTTATTATTTTATCCATTCTTTCTGAACAGCCTTATCAGTATCATAATTATTCCCACTATGAGAAGTATCCATAAAAACCATCCCAAAGCCCATGCTGTAAAGAGTGCTATAAAAAATATTATTAATAAAATAATTCCAATCATGAGCAATATCATGTCTTGATCCTCCTTTAACATCGGCGTTGGCCGCAGATATTTATAATTAAGCTATCCAAAAGTCGCTATAAATATACAAAATATAAAACAGGTCCAACAGGCATTTGCAAAACCGGCGGTTGGAATGCTGAAAAAAATGTTGGATAGCCTGGTTAAAATGAATCATCATATTTAACCCTGCGCTTAGAAAACAAAAAAACGGCCGGTTGAGATCGGCCTAGAGATTAAATCAATTCTTTTCTCAGTATAGATTCTATGATTTGGGATATATTTTTTCCTTGCTCGGTGCGAATCTGTTCAAGCTTTTGGATAAGGTCAGGCGGCAGGGATATACTCAGTATCTTGGGGGTATTGTTTTTTCCTGGATGCGCCGGCGGACCAAACTCTGCGGCGTAAGTATACTCTCCCAGATTTTTTTTTGCCCATTCGTTTGCGTCCTTTGCCGTTATGGGGGTTATCTTCCCGGAAGATGTATTTTTACTTAGAATATCACTTTCACATAGGAAATACTGCCCATCCCGTGCTTTATAAAGGGTTTCAGCCATCAAATGCCCGTTGACCGGTTCTCCACACCGGACTCCGATTCTTTTTGAATTATCTGTATTATATACCCTGCTAGAATTAACCGTATTATACATTAAACCTCTTATATTCTTTTTCATATTTTTCTCCTAGCCGTATTATTTGGCTGCTGCTAAAGACTTATATATTATATATATGTAGAGTATCTGTTTTTTTGTGTCATATTATATGTTTGTATTGAGATTTCAGAACTGTGTAATCGATTATATGCAATATAACAGTGAAGTTACTTCAAATACTTCCAATCGTTTGACAGCGGCGCTTTATTGCTGTATTCTGAATTGGAAGATGAAAGGCAGGTGAGAGTGTGTTGTCATGCAGCCGGAATAAACCCGGGATATTTTCCGCTCTAATGCTGCTTACTATCTTTATTTTAATTTTTTCATTCGCTTTTCTGATTTGCGCCGACACATTTGCGGCAAACCCGGCTGCGCGGAATCTGCCTGCTAATTCCGGCGAATCATTTATTCCCGTTCAGATTGACGCGAATTTACTCGCTGCAGTAAAGTATGACCGCCTGAGTGATACCGTCCACAGTATCGTTAAATCGATACGCGGTCTGCGCCAGTACGTATTCAATACGATCTTCTTTCTCCAGCAGGCATTGTTTTTTGCCTGCCTCTCGGTTTACGTATTTATTCTTTATTATAAAAAGCCAATTAAACCTTTACCCATAATTGCATTTTCAATCGGAGGCCATGCTCCGCCTTTCACTGCGATTATCGCAGCCTAAAATCTGGAACCATTTGCATACGGCATTCATATTACTTTTTGTGCACCGAGGTTTTATTTGCTATGCCTAAAAAAGGGATTCAGTTATGATCAGGCTGCGAAAATGCGCACTTTTATTTTGTGCGCCTTTTATTATTGCGTTAATCTTTTTGAAAGGATGAATATATGAGATGGATGTTAAGAAAAAAAGAAAACCTGCCTTTTTTATTGTATTGGCTATTACACTGTTGCTGGTATACTGCGCATTCGCAGGCCTGACGATTCCTTTTGGGATATATATATTTCACCCGCGGGATGCATCCGATATCCGGTTTGGCATAGACATCAGCGGAGGCGTTGACGCGGTTTACGAACCTGTCGGCCTCGACCGCGTTCCCTCGGCAGAAGAATTGGAGGCTGCGCGTACGATAATTGAAACGCGCATGGATCAGAATAATATTCTGGACCGCGAGGTAACGGTGGACAATACAAACGGCTATATTATTGTGCGCTTTCCGTGGCAGGCCGGAGAATCAAATTTTGATCCGGAACAGGCGCTTTCAGAACTGGGAGAAACGGCAAAGCTCACTTTCCGCGACGATAAAGGAAATATCATTATGGAAGGAAAGCATGTTGTGAAAAGCACGCCCATGCAAAACCAGCAGACCGGCGAATACTATGTTGATCTCCAGATGGACGATGAAGGGGGCAGGATTTTTGGCGATGCCACAAAAGAGATGGTCGGGCAAAACATCAATATTTATATGGATGAGACAAAGATACAGACTGCAGTAGTACAGGAGTATATTCCAAACGGCCATGCCTCAATTGACAAAATAGGAGATATGGAGCAGGCAAAGGATCTGTCCGATAAAATCAACGCAGGGGCGCTTCCGTTCTCTATGACTACAAAAAACAATTCCATCATTACACCCACATTGGGCAGCGAAGCCCTGAACATTATGGTGGAGGCAGGACTGATCGCCCTTATTGTGATATGCTGCCTGCTGATTATTTATTACCGGATGGCCGGTGTTGTTGCCGTAATAGCGCTTCTGATGCAGATTTCAGGGCAGATACTGATTTTGTCGTATGCGCAGTTAACAGTGACACTGACGGGTATTGCAGGCATCATCTTGTCGATCGGGATGGGGGTTGACGCGAACGTTATTGTTTCCGAAAGGATCAATGAAGAGATAAAAGCGGGCAAAGCCGCGCGCGTGGCTATAGAATCCGGGTTCAAAGGCGCGTGGTCATCGGTTTTCGACGGAAATATTACGGTATTGATCGTTGCGGTGGTTATGATGTGCCTGGGATCGGGTTCGTTGCTTTCATTCGCATATACACTGATTATCGGGATTGCATTCAACTTTATCGCCGGAGTAGGGGCTTCAAGGCTGATGTTCAGATCTTTGTGTTCCTATAACGCTTTGAATAAGTCTGCTTTATTCACTTGCTGGTCCAGGAGGGTGACTTATGAAAAAGAATAAAATTATTCCATTCTATCAAAAACGCTGGATATATTTTACCATATCTTTAGTGATCATGATATCGGGTATTATCGCCATATTTGCGAACGGCGTTCAGTTGGATATCCAATTCAAGGGAGGCGCTGTGCTGAAATATTCCTATGTGGGGGAAGTCAATACGGAGACGGCTTCGAATATTGTGGATGAATTGCTTGACCGTCCTGTGACTGCGCAGACGACGTCCGATTTCGTATCGGGCAAAGAACTGCTCGTTTTGAATATTGCGGACGATTACGGACTGGATGCGGGTGATCAGCAAAAGGTGGACGCCGCGCTGAAAGAGCAGTTTCCGGACCAGACCATTGCACTTTCGGAATCTTCGGTGGTACAACCGTTCTTCGGACAGAAATTTTTAAGGAACGGTATTCTGTCTCTTGCAATCTCGTCCCTGCTTGTCGTGCTCTACGTTTGGATTCGATTCAGAAAGATAGGCGGCCTTTCGGCAGGCATAATGGCACTGGTCGCCTTGTTCCATGATGTTTTTGTGGTGTTTTTTGCCTGCGTGATTATGAAAATACCCATTGGGGATTCGTTTATCGCTGTTGCCCTGACGATCATAGGGTATTCCATAAACGATACGATCGTGATATACGACAGGATCCGTGAAAACGAGCGCAGGCTGAAAAAGGTACCAATTGAAACAGTTACCGATTTGTCCATCACACAGTCTATTTCCAGATCAATCAACACGAACCTGGCTGTTTTAATCAGCATCAGTGCGGTCTATCTTCTGGCGTTTTCACACAATATTGATTCAATTAAAAACTTTGCTTTGCCAATGGCGATCGGAGCGGTAAGCGGATGTTATTCCACTATCTGCATAGCAGGGCCTCTCTGGGTGATGTGGAAAAAACGGAAAAGCCGAAAAGGAGGATACATTCAAAAAGCAAGAAAGGCTGAAAGCTGAGAGGAATAATATTGTTTTGATTGAAGCGCGGTAATTAATTTACTGCGCTTTTTAATGTGATCAGGCAAAGTTAAGTTGTACCCGACAAGTTTGACTTAATCGGAGGAGCGGTTGCCTTGGCAGGCGTCGTTATAATTATGTACACACCAAGAAGTTAATGGTTAGATTACTAAAGACTGACTATGCGTGGGCTTGTTGGATCACATGCGGGCTTTGGCGCATCATCAATCAGCGAAAGCTGCGATACATAGTAGCAAAGCTTACGGTAGATATGATCCAGATCCAGAATGGTCAGCGTTCCGGGCAGCCTGTTCCCGCGCGCCAGGCCTATCAATTCAACAATAAATTCGGCAAAAGACGTCAGCGTCTCCCGGACATTCAGCCGGTACTGCTTGGAAATAGGGAAATCGGTCATACCGATACGGTATATTCCCTGCAGTTCTACTGCAAATAAAAAATATCTTGTAAAGATATTTGTAAAATTTACAGCCCTTAGCCTGATGTCCTCCGAAAAATCGCCGACGTTATCCGCTATAAATCTGGACTCGGCATAGAATACGGGAAGCCAGAAGAGGTCCTGGCTGATTGGTATAAATTCAGGCTGCCTGCCGCTCAAAAAAGAGTTCAGCAAATATATATACATATCTGTCATGGATACCATAATATTAAGAAAATCAGGTTTAAAAAAAATAGTGATTTCCTGCGTCACCTGGCTTTTTAAAATTGCCAGTAATAAGACCCTGAATTGCTGTGCCGCCGATAATGCCTCCCGGTTTAATTGCGTAATCTGTCCGGCGTTGAGGTTTTGACGTGACCGCGTAAGAAGGCCTTCGAAATCTGTAAAAAGCTGATTGGCCTTTTGCTTTTCCGTTCCTTCAGCGAGCAGACGCTGGTGAATAAAAAATGCATTGTCACCCATAATCTGGATCCAAAAGCGGTTTTCGTATACGTTTGAATAACTGAATTGAGCCATACTTCAGCTTTCCTTTCATTTTTATTACATCTTATTCTGCTAATCATAAAAATATTTAAATCAATATTTTAATATCTTTGAATAGATATAAACCCGGCCGTATGAAAGTGTAATTATATTCAGCTGTGATTGTGCCTGTGATTGATATCGGGTGAATGGGCGTGAAAATGTTCTGTTGCTTCATGAATATGCAGGTGCGAATGATAAACGTGAACCGATAGTTCGCCGTCCAAATGCATATGATTGTGATGGTAATCGTCGTGGCAGTGCCTGTGTTCGTGTACGACCGCATCATGTTTATGATAATGCGCATGTTTTTCTTTCAGTAAAAGCACAGCGCCAAGAATCATGAAAGGTACGGAGATGATAAACATATTGGTTGGAATATCGCGCAACAAAATAAAAGACAGGAAAGCGCCGATAAAAGGAGCTGTTCCAAACAGCGCGCTGGTTCTTGCGGCTCCCAAATGCCGCAGGGCAAATACAAACAATACAATGCTCAAGCCGTAGCAGAAAAACCCAATGACCATGGCAATTAAGATGATTTTGATTTCAGGAAATTGGATTTTTAAAATCAGGGATAAAAAAAGGGAGAAGAAACCAGCGGCGAGGCCTTTGACTGCGACAACGGTAAAAGGATTTTTAGCAGAAATATTTCTGGTGAAGTTATTGTCAATGCCCCAGCATATACAGGCCAGAATGATTCCAAGAGAGCCCATTGAGAATCCCCAATGGTTGCTTGGATCCCAGGATAAGAATATGCTTGCGCTGGTAATCAGGGTTACGGCGCCGATAATCTGCTTACCTGCGTTTTCTTTGAACGCGATTATCGCAATTGCCGTAGTGGCGACTGCTTCAAAATTCAGCAGCAGGGAGGCGGTGGAAGAAGGCGTTGACTGAAGACTGCTTAATATAATAATTGGCGCTATGATGCCTCCTGTAACGGTTGCGCCAAGCAGCCACAAATAATCTTTTTTAGTAAGGGGAGCCTCATTGATGAATTGTTTTTTTGCACCATGGCTGAAAAGAAAACCGATTAGATGAAAAATAGTCAGACCAAGCCCGCTGCCGAGGTATAGAAAAGCTGCTAAAGGAACAGGCTGTATCTGGCCCAAAAGCATTTTTGTAATCGGAGTGCTGGCGCCAAACAGCAACGACGCCGCAAGCACCATGATAACCGGATAAATCTTTTGCTTGTTCATTTTTCCTCGAATATATTATTTCTTAATAGCATTATATCATTTTCGGTTAAATGAAGACAATTAATATTGACAAGCAGGATGAGAATAACTTATTATATAATTGTTAAAAGGGAGTAGTTTTAATTACTGAGTCAACATACTGGTGGATTTCAAACACCTGGCTTTGTAACCATTGAGGTAACGAGACTTTTGACACGGCTTGTTTTGCTGTGTTGAAAGTCTTTTTTGTTGATGGTAAGTTCTGTAAATTCAGATTTTCCGAAAAAAGATTAAAACAGAAAGGCTTATTTTATGATTTTTGATTTTTCAGCGTTTTTATTTGCTGCCGGAGCGGTGGTACTGGCGGAAATGGGGGACAAGACGCAGCTCCTTGCCATGGCGTTTGCGACCAAGTACAAAGCGTCAAAAGTAATGATTGGCGTTTTAATAGCGACGGTACTGAATCATGCCCTGGCGGTTTTGGTGGGCAATTTGATTGCTCAAATAGGAGGAGCGCAGGTTTTGATTCAGGGTATTTCATCCCTGGCTTTTATCTTCTTTGGATTATGGACAATCAGAGGGGACAAGCTGGATGGAGAAGATAAAAAGAAAACAAAATTCGGCCCGGTTGCGACCGTAACGCTGGCTTTCTTTATGGCTGAAATGGGCGATAAAACGCAGCTGGCTACAGTTGCACTGGCAACAAAGTTTCCCGCAAGCCCTTTTGGAATTCTGATGGGGACTACCGCCGGAATGCTGATTGCCGACGGAGTGGGTATTATCATAGGAGTTGTCTTATGCAGAAAGATACCGGAGCGCATAGTTAAACTGATATCGGCGGGCGTGTTTATCGCATTCGGGTTTATCGGATGCTGGGAAGTTATCTCTAGCGAATTGAATCTGGAAACCTCCGTTATCATATTGATAATGACCGTCTTGGCTGCTATCACGGGTGTAGCGGCATATCTTATCATAAAGAAAAATAAGAATGATAAAAGCGCGGATGAAGAAATTGCATGCCTCAGAAAAACAGATGTTAAAAATCTGGAGTAAATAGATATACAAGAAAAGCCGGCGGCCTTTGATCGGGTGATCGGGAAGCCGGTTTTTTATGTTGTCAACTTTCAAGATCAGAGGCTATAGGTATCTCAAACGCTGAAAATCTTGACGCAGGGGATACTGTGATATAATATGGTATTTGCTGTAAATAAGTATTGAATCACGTGAAAGGAGATTAATATGGTAATTAACATAGATGAGTGGCTTGAATGTTTATTGGACTGTTTAAAGAATGCTTATGGGGACAGGCTCTATTTTGTCGGGCATACTGGAAGCTATGCGCGGGGAGAGGCAACCGAAAGCAGTGATATCGATGTCAATATTATCTTGGATACGCTGCAAATGGATGACCTCAAAAAGTACCGGAAAATAATAAAAGGCATGCCTTACAGTGATAAAGCCTGCGGCTTTATTTGCGGAAGAGAAGAAATCAGGGCATGGCCTGCACACGAACTCTTTCAATTTATTTTTGGCTGCAGGATCCTCTGCGGCAAACTGGACGGACTTGTTGAAGTGCCGTCGGAGAGCGATATCAGGGATCATATCCGGAATACGGTTTCTTTGATTTATCACGAAGCCTGCCACAGGTTTGTTTTTGGAGACGATATTGCCGCTGAAGCGGAGGTGTTGAAAGCAGCGTATAAACCGGCCTTTTTTGTTCTGCAGGAATGGGTATACCTGAAAGAACGCTTGTATATACCCACAAAAACGGAACTGCTTTTACATATAGAGGGGGGCAACAAGGAAATTTTAGATACCTTGATAAACTGGGAAGCTTTGAAAGCTGACCGCAAAAAAAATCCTGAACGTTATTTTTCACTTTTAAAAAACTGGAGCAGTAAAATTCTTCAGGAAATATAACTCTCTATTGTCATACGTCGCTAATTCTTAGGCTTGCAGGGTCGCATGCAGGCTTTGGGATATCGGATAAAACGGCCAGCTTTGTGGTATAGTAACAAACCATCCGGTATTCCCGGTCCAGATATAAGAGCGATAGGGAGCCGGGCAATCTGTTTTTCTGAATTAATATTATGAGATCAACCAGCAATGTTGCATACTCTTTCAAAAGATCGTTTAAGCGACGGCGGTGTTCGGCTGCAATAGGAAAATCTTTTGTTCCGATCAATGAAGATATACTCTTTAGCTGTATTGAAAATGTAAACCTGTTGATAAAATCGTTCGCTAAAGATTCGGCCCTCTGCCTGTACTGTGTTTCGAAAAAACCTACGTTTTCAGCTATATATCTGGCTTGGGTGGTAAAAATGGGCAGCCAGAACGTATCCTGATCTATCGGATTAAATGAAGGCTGCATGTTTTGCATAAATAAATTAAGCAGGTGTATGTAATGATCGGCCAGAGATATCATGTTGTTGAACATTTCCGGCTTTAAAAGGATAGTATAATTCTGCGTAATCTGCAATTTTAATATGTTCAGGGCAAAATTACGCATATCCCATGCTGCGGAAAGAGCGTTATGGTTCAGTTGATCCAGTTCCTGCGGCGTGAGGTTTTGCCGCGCCTTGACAAGCAGTTCGTCAAATTGTCTGATCAGTGCGGTTGCCTGCCGGGTTCTGGCCTGCTCCGGAGGTACACCGTACAGTATGATCCGGGCATTATCACTCATTATCTGAAGCCAGAAGCGGTTTTCATCAGTATTGGAATATGTAATATCCGCCATAACGTTCCCCCCGATGTTATTTTTGCTATATTCTATTCCGTATGGCGGAATTTTGCCTGTTTATTATAAGCTTATTTTATTTTGTTGGACATCATATAGACGGCCAGACCGGTCCGGCTGTTCAGCTCGAGCTTTTCCAGAATCCTTGTGACATAATTTTTGACCGTACCTTCGGATAAAAAAAGCTGTTCACAGATTTCCTTGTTGCTTTTTCCGTCCGCGACCAGTTTCGCAACTTCCAGTTCCCTGGGGGTAAGCAGGCGGAGCGCTGAAGATTGTTTTTCTGGTTTAGTATCTGAGATATCCATTGTGTTGAGAGCCCTGACTACTTTTGCCGCAACCTCGGGGTTTAAAAGTACGTTTCCCGCATGGGCAGTTTTAATGGCGCGAATAATGTCTTCCGAATTGGAATCTTTCAGAATATACCCGTCGGCACCGTTTTTCAGCCCGCGGAAAATGTATTTGTCCTCGTTGAACGTCGTTAAAATAATTACCCGCACATCCGGATATTTTTCCTTTACCAGTTTGGTAGCTTCTACGCCGTCCAGAACCGGCATCCGGATATCCATCAAGACAACGTCGGGCAGCCGCTTTTCCATTTCATGCAGCAATTCGTTCCCGTCACCGGCTTCAAACAAAATATTGATTTCATTATCCAGGCTCAGTATCATTTTAATGCCTTCCCGGATGATCTCCTGGTCATCGGCCAGGGCCACGTTGATCATCTTCTAAGAATCCTCCTTTGAAACGGGAATTTCAGCCATTATCTGAAACCCTCCGCCGCTTAAGGCTTTATACCTCACTCTGCCTCCGAGCGCTGAAATACGTTCCCTGATCCCTCTCAGCCCGACCGATTCGATTATTTCTTCGCACCCCGAGCCGTTATCGGCGATATTCAGTTGGACAAGGCTGCCGACCAGTTTGACGCTGATATCAAAAACAGTCGCTTTTCCATGTTTAAGACCGTTTGTCAAGCCTTCCCGGATCGTCTTATATATGCAGTTTTTGAGTTCCGGATTTGTGTTTTCAAGATTATTGTCCATTGAAAAATGTATATCCACCGGTATAATCCTGCCCAGATTACCGATCAGTTCATTCATAGAATCATTAAGGTCCTTTGTCGGGCGTTCTTCACGCAGGGCATGGACGGCAGCCCTGAGATCGGACACGCTTTTTTTGGAAATCTCCTTAGCTTTGCCTATAACCTTTTTAACCTCGCCCGGTCTCATGTCCGATATTTTTTCCGCATAATCCAGATTCATGGAAAGCGCCATCAGCGAATGTCCAAGCGAATCATGCAGTTCCTGGGCTACGCGCGAGCGTTCGGCTTCGATCGTTAGATCCTCGACCTGACGGGCATATTCCATAAGTCTGTTGTTGTAAACCGTCAGTTCTTCATTGAGTTTCTTTACTTCTTCTTTTTCTTTTTGAACCGAATGCAGCAGATACGACATACAAGCGACGCCCAGATATAAAAGGACATTTGTCCCCATACCGGCTATCTTTTCAGTTGTAAAAGGAATTGCGAAAAGCAGGGTTACTGCGAAAAACGATACGGCATGCAAGGTAATCAATGTTTTCATTTTGTTTACGCTCAGGTAAAAAAGCTCGAACAGCGGCACGAATATATAAACGGTGGAACCGATGCCCGGGACGAAGTATTTCAAAACAGCGGCTCCAATGATAGATAAAGAGAGCGATAAGAGCTCGAAAACCGAACCGGATGCAAGGATCTTTCTTAAGATATCGTTTACCGCAAGCAGAAGAGTCAGAATCCAGAATACGGTCATAAGGGGCATATTTCCACTGTAAGCCTGGTATGTGTTCAGTAATATAAAGGCAAGAAAAATAATTTTCAGTATCAATAAATAGAACTTTATTTTGCTTAAGTTCAAATTCTTATCTCCCGTGCAAGTTAACCTTTGAGACTATTATACCACCCTTTTGGATTAAAAAATGATGACTTTAGTCACTATTATAATTAACACCATAGTCACTATTCATTTTTTTTTGAAGTGATAAACTATTCCTATAAAATTAAAGGGGGAGTGTTTCTTTGTTTGCTTATAACCCGATTGCGATAAGAAATTTGTTTGGAATTCAAGGGCTGGATATTGCCTGGTACGGAATCATTATTGCCACCGGTATTATTCTCGGCGTTACGGCGGCCCTTTTGGAAGCCAGAAGAAAAGGGTATAAAAGCGACCTGCTGTTTGACTTTTTGATTCTGGCGCTGCCGCTTGCCATTGTGTGCGCACGAATTTATTATGTTGCGTTTGAGTGGGATAATTATGACGGAGATTTTTACAAAATGATAGCGATCTGGCAGGGCGGAATTGCAATATACGGCGCGATTATCGGCGGAGTTATTGCGGCGGCTGTCATATGTAAAATCAAAAAATTTCCGCTGCTCCGCCTGCTTGATATCACAGCTCCCGGCCTGATTCTTGGCCAGGCCATCGGCCGATGGGGCAATTTCATGAATCAGGAAGCGTTCGGGAATTTGATTACCAACCCGTCTCAGCAATTCTTCCCGTACGGGGTGTATATTCAGAATCTTGGTGAATGGTATCAGGCGACGTTTTTTTACGAAAGCATGTGGAACCTGGGCGTATTCATACTGCTGATGCTGTACAGAAAGAAGGCGAAGTATGACGGAAACTTGATAGCGATGTATTTTATAGCGTACGGTATCGGCCGGTTCTTTATAGAAGGACTCCGGACGGACAGCCTGTATGCACTGCCGGGGATCAGGATATCCCAGGTACTGTCGCTGGTGTTTATTGCGGGCGGGATCATTTATATCCTTGTACGCCGTAAGCTGGCAAAGCCTGACCCGGCTTATGAAGGAAAATATTGCATCGGTTAAAAACTGTTATAAATTAAAAAGCCTGCCAAAAGCAGGTTTTTTTGTACTGTATTCTGTAAACTGGTATAAATTCGTTATATTTTGCAAGCATTTGTTTTCTCCTTTGGTGTTTTTTTCTTTTCGCCTTATCACAATATGCTCCTGCATTAACGTCAGAATTAAATACGTTAATAAAATCAGATTGCTTTAACAACATGTATCTTTTTATCATACGATATAAAAATGAAAGGAGGTTAATTGAAGTGACCATAAAAGAATATGTGACATTGTCCCTTGATCTGGATCTTTTTTTTATCAGAATAATGAAGGAGCACTCTCTTTTTTTGGAGTTGGCTTTTATGCCGAAGGATACCCAGTATGTCCAGGAGGCGGCCGGTTATAGAATGGAATTTGAAAGGCTTCTTGCAGAAGCCACGTCTCTTGCAAATGGATACATAAGCAGCCAGGCAATGGATTCCAGACAGTTTGTTACGCCATATACGATCGACGCTGAAAAGGCCACAAGTTTTTATACCGGTATCGATCTTGATACAAATATAACCCGCGGAGAAACCAACCTGGGTACGGGAGATGCCGCTGTTCCCACAAGGAATACGGCAGAACAAGTTGGATCGCTGAATAATAGAGCATTTGAGCTGACATCGCAGCTTGCAGGTTTTAAAGAAAATCTTCTTGAAAATATACGTGCATGCAAAATGACCACAACATTGTACCCATTATTGATTGAACATATATTAAGGGAAGCCAGGTTCTTTATGCATATGCTGTCATCCATCAGCAGAGGCGATACAATGATGCGCCCGGAAGATATGATCAACCAGGAGGTCTTTTGGAACCGTATAATGGCTGAACATTCAAAATTCATAGCAGGCCTTCTTGATCCTTCGCAAGAACAGCTGATTGACGCAGCCAGAATGTTTGGCAAACAATTCGATACCCTGACAGACCAGGCAAAACAAGCCGCCACCCAGACAATGAATATTTCGCAGGTTACTGATGACAGCTTGAGTGCAACTTTAAAATTGCGCGATTTAAAATCTGCCGGAACAAAGGGATTTCTGGAATGCAAAATTGAGTCTATTATAGGCCCGCTTCTTGGAGACCATGTTTTACGTGAGGCCAATCATTATCTCTGCGTTCTTGGTCTGTGTAAAAATATTAAGGCCGATGACCGTCAATTACTTAAATAAATGCAGCGGATTACAGTTGCAATAAATACATAGGAGGTGATATTGATGAAACTTCACACGCATCGTTTCAGGGGAGAAACTTCACTGGATGATGGTCACACGCACTATTATATGGGAGAGACCAGTGCCAGTCCGGATACACCGGGGCATACCCACTATCTTGAAGGTAAAACATCATACAATGACCAGCATATCCACTTATACGCCGTGACATCCGGACCTGAGGAGGAGACGTACAGAGGACACATACACTATTATAAGGGCATCACAAAATGCAGCGACAGGCACACACATTCAATGGAAGGACGCACATCAATGTATTGAAAACAGAAATAGGGGAGAAATACCCCTATTTTATATATCCTTATCAGGTTCTGTGGTATAATTAAAATACTTTTTGAATTAACTATCGGCTGATTTTTTACAAAGGAGCAGACAATGGTACATTTGGTTTATTGCGATGACAAGGAAAAGGTTTTGGAGAAAATCCTGGAAGGAACTAAGACAATGGTCGTAAGAGGCGCGGCCGGAAGAAAAATTCCGCACAGCAGGGTTTTTGAAGGGGAAACGCTCTATTTCATGAAAAAGGGCACCGGTAAAATATCCGCAAAAGCAACTGTCAGGAATGTTCAGAATTATGTAAAATTATCAGAAGATGAAATTTTTAAAATTTTTGCGGAGAACCAAGGTAAGCTGAATTTATCGGATAAGCAAAAAGAGCGCTGGCATAAAAAGTGCTTATGCTTGGTTGAGTTTAGCGACGTAACGGAAATTGCGCCGCTCAGCTTCGAGCATCAAAGCAATATGGACGACTGGCTGATTATCGAAAAAATTGAAGATGTGGTTGCAGGAACTAGTATTCCGTATAATTACGAAAAATCAAAGTTTTAACGGATTCTTCGTGCGATTTCCGAAAGTATAATTGTCCGTATATTGCCAATCCTAAATATAGTTTGATTGAAGGAGGCAATTATGGAAAATACGGAAAAAACACAAGGAGAAAGAATTAAAGAGAACCTGGGATACAAGCCTGAAAGCGCATGGCTGAAAGTAAGTACAAAAGAAAAAGAAGATATTTTTAGTTTTTGCGGGCCATATATTGATTTTTTAAATAAAAATAAAACAGAACGGGAATCGGTTGAATGGGCTGAAGGAGAAGCAAAAAAGAGAGGCTTTGTTGAATTGGATGAAGCGACCGGCGGCGGAAAAAAACTGAAGTGCGGCGATAAGGTATATAAGGTCAACAGGGACAAGAATATCATTCTTGCTGTGATTGGAAAACGGCCGCTGGATGAAGGCCTGAACATGGTGGGGTCCCATGTGGATGCTCCAAGGATCGATTTGAAACCAAATCCGTTATACGAGGACGGAGATCTGGCACTGTTAAAAACGCATTATTATGGCGGTATAAAAAAATATCAATGGACCGTCATACCTCTTGCCATTCACGGGGTGATATTCAGGGCAAATGGAGAAAAAGTGGTAATTCAATTGGGTGAAAGGGATGACGAGCCCAAGTTATACATCTCCGACCTGCTTCCGCATCTGGCGCAGGAGCAGATGAAAAAGAGTATGTCTGAAGGAATAACCGGCGAAGGCCTGAATGTTTTGGTGGGAAACATGCCCTATCCCGAAGAAAAACTGAAGAAAAAAATAAAGACAAATATGCTTGAAATCCTTAACGAAATGTACGGAATCCATGAAGAAGATTTTATGCGGGCCGAACTGGAAATCGTGCCGGCGTTCAGGGCCGGCGACGTAGGAATAGACAGGAGCATGATCGGCGGATACGGCCAGGACGACAGGGTATGCGCCTATACGTCGCTTCAGGCAATTTTTGAGGTCCAAAACCCGGATAGGACGGCAGTCTGCGTTCTGGTGGACAAGGAAGAGATCGGAAGTATGGGAAACACCGGGATGCAATCGGCTTTTTTGGAAAATACGGTTGCAAAGCTTTGCAGGGCGGCCGCTGAAAACTATTCCGACATTACCGTCCGGGACGCGATGTTCCATTCCAAATTTCTTTCCGCGGATGTGACCGCGGTGCTTGATCCTACTTACCAGGACGTCAACGATAAAAGAAACGCGACTTACCTTGGCAGAGGAGTAGCCGTTATGAAATACGGCGGCTCGCACGGAAAAACGGGCTCCAGTGACGCAAACGCGGAGTTTGTTGCCGAGCTGACAAATATGCTCAATAAAAACAACGTCGCATGGCAAAGCGGAGAGATGGGGTATGTTGACCTGGGCGGAGGCGGTACAATCGCAATGTTTCTGGCTGAATACGGCATGGATGTCGTAGACGTCGGGCCGGGATTTTTATCAATGCATGCGCCGCTTGAAGTCTCAAGCAAGATAGACGTTTATATGGCGTACAAAGCATATAAAACTTTTTATAACCAGATGAATTAAATATATATGGAGAGTAACCATAAAGTAAATATGCAAGCATGCCGGCGGCCTTTTGAAAGGAGCCGGTATTTTTTTGTATTGGTTGTTAAGCAATCATGCGGAACATCTTAGATTCAAATCAGTCTAACAGGTAAGATCTGGATAAAACTAAATAGAGAAGGAGAGGATATCATGAAAAACTATAAACTCAAAAATACAATTCTGATCATCACGCTTGTACTGGCAGCGGGCCTTATATTGAGTTCCTGCTCCACGCCACAGACCCCAGAGTCGGGATCGGTTTTGGAACCCACAGCACAAGCTTCCCACGTACCCGCTGCACCAGCGGCTTCTGAAGCCGCCGCCGCGGCGCTTCTGGAACTCGCAGGCATGAAACAATCGGATGGGGCAATGCAGCCGTGGCAAGATCCTCCAAGCGTATACCGGAACAGCTTTAATACAGAGGAATACAACAGTATTGACGAAAGCAGGTTTGTTTCAACAGCCACAAAGCCTCTTTCCACAATTTCCGCAGATGTTGATACCGCCTCCTACGCCAATGTGCGCAGAATGATTTTGGACGGAGAAATGCCGGTGCCAGATGCGGTAAGAATTGAGGAAATGCTGAATTATTTTGAATATGATTTCGAGGAGCCAAAGGAAGGGGAGCCTTTTTCCGTTACGCCGGAAATAGTACCCTGCCCCTGGAACGATGAGACAAAACTGCTGATGATCGGGATGCAGGCTGAAAAAATCGATACAAAAAATGCGCCGGCATCCAATTTCGTGTTTTTGATCGACGTATCGGGCTCAATGGATGATCCTGATAAATTGCCCCTGTTGCAGCAGTCCTTCCTGCTTTTTACCGAGCAGCTTCGTCCGCAGGACACAGTTTCCATTGTTACTTATGCCTCATCCGACAGCGTCGTGATCAGCGGAGCAACGGGGGAAGACAAATATGATATCATGAATGCAATTGAAAATCTGACTGCCGGAGGAAGCACCGCCGGTTCAAAAGGTATTGAGACAGCATATGAACTGGCATGGGAATACTTTGTAGATGGAGGAAACAACCGTGTGATCCTGGCAACGGACGGTGATCTGAATGTGGGAATCACCAGTGAGGGTGATCTGAAGCGCCTCATAACGCAGAAGAGGGACAGCGGAATATATCTGTCCGTTTTAGGGTTCGGAACGGATAACCTGAAGGATAACAAGCTTGAAGCCCTGGCAGACAACGGAAACGGCAACTATTCGTATATTGATAATATCTTTGAAGCACGAAAAGTCCTGATTGAAGAGATGGGCGGAACAATGTTCACTGTCGCAAAGGATTTAAAACTGCAATTGGAATTTAATCCTTCAAGGGTAAAGGGCTACAGACTGATTGGATATGAAGACAGGATATTGAACGACGAAGATTTTGCAGACGATACAAAGGATGCGGGGGAGATCGGAGCGGGACACCGCGTGGTGGTTCTTTATGAAATTGTGGATACTCAATCCGACTATCCGATAGAGGGAACGGACCTGAAGTACCAGAGGCAGCAAACCGGCAGCAGCCGCGATTGGCTGACCGTAAACGTACGCTATAAAGAGCCTGAAGGTGAAAAAAGCGAACTGCTCACATATCCTGTGGACGACCGTTTTTATAACAGTACTCCGTCTGACAATATTAAATTTGCTGCTGCCGTTGCGGAAGTAGGAATGCTTCTTAGACAGTCGGAATATGCAGGCAGTTCATCATACAGAGACGCAACGGAAATCCTGTCAGGTATAAAAGGTTTAGAAAATGACCCGTATAAGGAAGAATTCAGATATCTGGTCAGCAGGCTGGACAGGATACAGTAAAGCTGCAATTGGTTTTTAATAATCCTTGGATAAACCGGCCAACCTCAAAAGGGAGCCGGTTTATAATAGACTCAGGGTATAAGCATCCAAGCTACATAAAAAATATAGATTCCGGAAGTTAAAATTGCCTGCCAGCGGGAAAAACGTTTCCGAAGAAGAGCCGGAACGAAAATGATCGAAATTAAAACGATATAAAGAGGCATATCCTGACGGACGATTGTTTCAGGAACAGGTAGATTACCTCCGCTGAAAATACTGCTTAATGATAATATTAACGAAGTATCAACGATATTGGCTCCTATAATATTGCCGACAGACACGCCGATATTGCCCCGACGGATCGATTTTAGGGCGCAAACAAGTTCCGGCAGGCTTGTACCGATGCTGACAGCCGTAAAACCGATAATAACTTCAGGAATTCCTAGGGCTTTTGCCAGTAAAACGCCGTTGTCAATTAAAAATTGCGAACCAAAATAAATGCCTCCGGCGCCAAGCAGGAATTTTATAATATGGACGATCACTGAGCGTTTGCTACTATCCGGATGATTTTTACTGTCCTTCGGATCATGCGGACCGGCCGGTTCGGAGGAAAACTGTAAATCCTTGGCGCTTGATTTTGCCTGACGTATGTTGACGAATATGAAAACTGCAAAAATTGCAATCAGCAAAATGCTTTCCACTGTTCCGAGGATCCCATCCCATCCAAGGCAGAGAAGAGCCAGAATTGCAAGGAATGTCAACAGGATTTTTCCGGTATAATCAGTTCTTTTAATTGTAAAAGGATGGAATAAAACCAGAATGGAAAGAATCAGACCAATGTTGACAGTTATGGATCCCACCGCATTGCTGGCCGCTAATTCCGTATTACCCTGCATTGCGGCGGAAACGGATACAATCATCTCCGGCAGAGTTGTGCCGATGGTCACAATTGTAGCGCCGACAATAACTTTTGGGATATGAAATGTTTCCGCAATCCACACAGAAGCGTTAAGAAAAAAGTCTCCGCCCTTGGAAACAAGAAACAAACCTAATATAAATAATAGAATAATAATTATTATCTCCAAAATTAAACCTGCACAATACTTAATTTATTCGCTAAAAATTATTCTTTTATTATTGAGGCATTTTATTCAGTCAAATGGAATGAATCATTTCAATGTATGTAATAAAGTGTAAGCTGGGGATACGGTTTTATGGATTTCGATTTTAGATGCCAGGTTTATAATTTTTGCTATTTATTATATAATAAATATATAGTATGTTTTTTATACTGATGAAAGGAAGTGACCTGTTGAATTTATTGAATGTAAAACTAAAAGAAGTTTCATATTCAATCCTGCCAATTATTATTATTGTTTTAGTACTAAACTTTACATTAACGCCGCTTGAACCGTCCGTGATCGTAAAATTCTTTATCGGATCATTGCTTATACTTCTCGGTTTATCTGTATTTTTACTGGGAGTCGATACAGGAATCGGCTCAATTGGCCGCTATGTCGGATCCGCCATTACAAAAACAAATAAGATATTGATCGTCATTGTTGCCGGGATCATACTGGGCTTTTTTATATCTGTAGCCGAACCTGACCTGCATATTCTGGCGGGACAGGTAGACGGCGTTACTGCCGGACTGGTTTCTAAACTTTCCATTGTCATCGTTGTATCCGTTGGAATAGGAATCCTGCTTTCTTTCGGGCTTGTCAGGATTGTATACAATATCCCGCTTTATAAAATTTTGACTGTCCTGTACGGAATAATTTTTGTGCTTTCCCTTTTTACATCTTCCGAATTTTTAGCAATATCTTTTGACGCTTCGGGCGCAACAACAGGCGCCATGACCGTACCGTTTATCCTGGCCCTTGCACTGGGTGTTTCAGCGATGAAAAAAGACAGCAAATCGTCGGAAAAGGACAGCTTTGGGCTGGTTGCCATCGCTTCCGCAGGAGCTGTCATAGCAGTTATGATAATGAGCATTTTTAAAGCTCCGGAATTCACAGTTGTAAGCGTGGACGAAGTACAGCATTCAAATTCCATACTTGCGCCATTTCTGAATGAAATTCCAGTAATAGCAAGCGAAGTGTTTTTCGCGCTGCTCCCGATGCTGTTGATATTTATAATATTTCAGAAAATATCATTCAAACTATCAAAAAGAGCTTTTAAAAAGATTTTACTTGGACTCGGCTATACATACATTGGTCTGGTGCTGTTTTTAACGGGAGTCAACACAGGTTTTATGGATGTGGGGACCGTTATAGGGTATCAACTGGCCTCGCTGGAGAATAAAACCATTATTGCAGTTGTTGGATTTATATTGGGTGTTGCGACAATACTGGCCGAGCCGGCAGTATATATACTTACGAATCAGATCGAGGATGTTACAAGCGGTTATGTGAAGCGTAGCATGGTTGTTATGGCTCTGGCAATAGGCGTGGGCGCGGCAGTGCTGCTTTCCGTTTTCAGGATACTGGTGCCGCAGATCCAGCTATGGCATTATCTTTTGCCGGGATATGTAATTTGTATTGTGATGTCATACTTCGTGCCTAAGCTGTTTGTAGGTATCGCTTTTGATTCGGGAGGCGTTGCTTCGGGACCCATGACGGCCACATTCATACTGGCTTTTGCGCAGGGTGCGGCGGACGCTGCGGAGGGAGCAAATGTGCTGGTGGACGGCTTCGGCATGATCGCGACGGTTGCATTGATGCCGATTATTGCGTTGCAGATACTAGGCGCAGTTTATAAAATCAAGTCCAGAAAGGTAGAAGTTGAAAAGAATGGATAGCGAATTACCAAAAAAAGAATTTGATGCAATTTGTGCTATCGTAAATTTGGGCACAGGAAGCAAAGTCCTTAAAATTGCCAAGCTGCATGGGGTAACCGGCGGCACGATCTTGCTGGGAAACGGAACAATAAAAAACAGAATACTGGAAGTTTTGGATTTAACTGATGTAAGAAAAGAAATTGTTTTCACGGTTGTTGAAAAATCAATCGGACTGAATGCGCTGGAGGCAATAAACAGGGAATTGCGTTTGCACAAGCCTAATCATGGAATTGCTTTCAGTATATCCGTATCAGGTATTTTTGGACTGTCGCATTGTAAATGCGGCTGCGTTGCACAAAGAAAAAATGAGGTGGATAGTGTGTATAAAGCGATTTTTGTGGTAGTGGAAAAGGGAAAAGCCGAAAATGTTATGGATGCCGCGACAAAGGCGGGAGCAAGAGGCGGAACTATTATAAATGCCAGGGGTTCCGGTATTCATGAAACAAAAAAAATATTTTCCATGGATATCGAACCGGAGAAAGAATTCATATTGATACTTACGGAAAGCGAAATCGCTGACGCTGTAATTTCATCCATAAGAAATGATCTGAGAATTGACGAACCCGGCAATGGTATTATTTTTATACAGGACGTCAATAATGCTTACGGCTTATACTGAAACTGATCCGGGGGGGAGCCGGCACATCCCGAAAAAGTCGCAGCAGGCTTTTAAAATTTTAATTATTGACGCAAAATATTATATGATAAAAAATCAGCTGGGAAGACAGGTCATCTGATAAAAAATAGACGTCATATTTTAAGAATGCTTTATAAATACCTGTTTTTATTCCCGGGTTCTGTTTCTGACGATCAGTAACTTATCTCAGTAAGAACACAAGAAACGGGTGATACACTAGAATGAAGATTTGCTGTTTTACCGGGCACAGGCCGAAATTTTTTCCCTGGAAGGATAACGAGGAAGACCCGCGGTGCCAAGACCTCAAGAATTGTCTGAGAGGCTCAATTTTGGAGGCTTTGAGCGACGGGTTTGATTACTTCATTACCGGCGGCGCTCTTGGCGTGGATACTTGGGCAGGGGAAATTATACTTGAGGTCAAAAGCAGAAAACAAGTCTTTTTTGAAATTGCCGTCCCTTTTGAATCATATAATAAAAATCTGGAAAAAAGAATAGTAGAAAGGCTTGATAAGATACAAAATGCAGCCGACAAGGTCACTATTGTTTCAAGAGGGGTGGGATTTGGCCGCGCGTTCTATGAACGCGATCACTATATGGTTGATAAAAGCCGGAGAATAATAGCCGTTTATGACGAGTGGTCAAATATTAAAAGCGCAACTTATCTGACGCTGCAATATGCGAAGAAAAAAGGAATAGAGATCAGGCAGATAGAGTGGATGCATCCGGATTCTTAAAAGAGCATTATAGCCTTATATGGAGATTGTTCAATCAGCCGAAAAAGATTTGGAAAGTGCTCTTGAACATGTACGCCAATGGAATATGCAATCAATTGAATCAGGAATCTTTTTTGATGAGGGTTGCCCAGGTACTTTCACCGCATTTCGGACATCTGACATATTTGCTTGCAAGGGAATGCATCGAGAAAAAGCTTTTCCAGAAAGGCAGGCTGAATTTTGAGCCGCATTTGCCGCACTGGTATTCATAATTATGCGATATGTTCCTTTGTATAACTATTATAACAGTGAGAGCGATTGCTATTACGATTACCGGCAATAAATATTTAAACATATCATAAATCCTTTTTTAGTAGTTTTTACTGGCAGATAAATATTATAACATAACAAGCAATATGTTTGCATGTAGTTTACTCGGTCAACTCAAACATTGTGTTCAGATCCTTTTTCCATGATTCAAGTGTTCTGTGTATCACGCGGCCTTTGTGGCTTTTACGCAAAAACTGCAGGGCGGAGGTCCTTCGGACAGTCATTTTATAAAGCGCGTTTTCCTTGCATTCAAGTTCTTCATCCGAAAGAAATATCACTTCACGCCGGAAATTGACGGCCTCTATTGCGTGGTTCAGCCTCATGGCAAACGCATCCCATGCACCGGAGAACCGGTATACGTAGGTTGCGGCGGATGATTCTTCAGATAAAGCCATTTCCAGCGCCGCAACGCCGCCGTTGTCTTTTTCAATCGGCGCGACTATCCATAGAATGTCTTTTTGGTCAGCGCCCGCAAGGTAGGATTTATTGCCCGCCATGATTTTATTAGGATCGCATATGTTTTTGAAGTATAGATAGGTTTCGGCTGCCCGGCTGTTTTTAATTTTTTCTTCAATAGCCGCAAAGAAAGAGGGGCTGATGGAAGAAAGCTCGCCCATAGGAGCCGCAACCCCTTCTGGCATAAGTAATGCAATCCGGGCGGATTGAATGGCTTCGAGTGTGGGATCAACAGCAAGCGCCGCATTTATCGCATTTCGGCGTATCAAATTCATGCATTCATTCAGTTTGTTTTCAAAGTTCTCAGTATCCCAGCCCATGCGGATGAGTTCATAGGTTTCTCCCGTATCCAGAGTCAGCTTCAGACGGTAGTTTTCTTTTTCGATCGTTCGTACAAAACAGAGCGGAATACGCCTTCCGCCCTCGTTGGGAGGAAGAATGCACAGGCAGCGTTCAAAAAGTTTGACCGCCGCACTGCCTTCGCCAGAACCTCTCTCATCACTGTACCTGTATTCTCCGTTTGTTTCGAACAGCGGCGGTTCATCTATAAATAAAGCTTTCAATACCTTTTTATTATATCTTTCATAAATCTGTTCATATGCGGGCGTTATCTGGTAGCCCAACTGCGATAACGTAAGAGTATCCTGTTCCGTTTTTATAAGCAGTTTATAGTTTATAATTTCAATGGATACAATGCCGGTATAGGCAACGGCGAACTCATTAAGCTGTGCAAGGCAGCACAATTCATCGTCTCCCAAAATGATTTTGCCTTCGCCTTCATGGTTCCGGAATGTAATAAAACAGCTATATTCCATTTGAGCGCCTCCCGATTCCTGTGATTTAATCCTTAAAATTGCATTACTAAGTTTATCCATTTATTTTATAATGGTGTGAAAGTTATTTCAATATTTATTTGCCATATGGCTTAAGAAGCCTCCGTTTGAACGCGAATCGGATTCGTGCTACAATTAAACAGGTCTATTTAAAGAGGGGAATATAAATGGAAGCAGTTATTCGAAAATATCAGAAAACGGATATACCCGAAATGATGAAAATATGGAATCATGTGGTTGAAGAAGCCAATGCATTTCCGCAAATGGAAAAGTTGAGTGAAAAAGAAGCGGAAACTTTCTTTGGTTCCCAAACATTTACAGGCGTTGCGGAGGCGGAAGGCCAGATCCTGGGGTTATATATCCTGCACCCCAATAATGTAGGACGGTGCGGGCATATTGCAAACGCCTCGTACGCCGTACGGGATAATTGCCGCGGGCTCCATATCGGAGAGAAGCTGGTGCGGCATTCTTTAAAAACCGGACGCGAGGCAGGTTTTTCCATTATGCAGTTTAATGCTGTTGTGAGCACAAACGCCGGCGCGATTCATCTTTATGAGCGGCTGGGATTTCGCCGGGTTGGTGTGATTCCGGACGGATATCTGCTTGGGAGCGGGAGTTACGAGGATATTATTATTTTCTATATAAAATTACAGTACTAAGCACAGAAAAATTCTCTTGTCAGCAAATCGTCCGTGCATTTTTTACTCCAAACTGCAAATCCGGTCCGTTTCTTATAAGAAGGGAAGGAACTTTTACAGGCAGATTAGAATTGGATTATTGGACGCAGCAAAGCTTCATATATTTTTTCCTGACCGGGCAGATTTTTTGTGCCGAAAGCCAGGGGAATCATAAGAGACGTCTGAACGGAAAGAGTATCTTTAGGTATCTGCGCGTTTTTATAAAGGTTTGTATAGAAGCCGCTATATTCTACACGGATCGTGAATTTTGCAGGCAAGGCAATAGGAGCGCCCCCGCAAATATACACATTATTTTCGGCAAAATTGAAACAAACAGGTTCCGTCTTGCCGTTAATGCCTGTTTGAAGCACTTTATACATTGTAATTTGATCCTGGACTTCACTGTATATCATTACTGTCGCAAGAGAAATGGGAGTTCTGTCGGTCAGAAGAACTTCAACTATAAGAAATCCGTTATTTTCTTGGCGGCCTGTCTGTACAAGGCCGGGTTGACCGTCTGGAGATAAAAATGTATGCATAGGGCGTCTCCTTGCAGAATTATTCCTTTACTGCTCAAAAAATACATGCAGCAGTCTTAGTTCAATTTTAAGCACACACTAATAGTTATTCAACGAAATAAAAGTATATTATTCGTATGTTTAGCCGACAGAGAACAACAATCCCGGGATTTCATCAATGCCTGTCGCTCAAAGCTTAAGCCAGAACCGATTTTCATTCCGAATGGAAAATGCAGTTTCAGCCATCAATTAAAAAACCTCCAGCTATTTTCTTTATGGTATTTTATTCGCTGGAAATAAATTTGTCTCATTGATTTATATGCCGACAGATATTTTTGAAGGCTGACAAAGAAGAGAATGCTTCAATATAATCTTATAGAGTTTACCAGGTATTCCTCGTAACCGCCTCCCAGGTCTACTGAACATAGATCATTTTTTTCCCTCAATAAAAGCCTGAGGCCGGATAATGAAAATGCGTATATGTTATGGGAAATTCCAACGGCGTTTTCATGCGGTATGGGCGTTAAGCGGCAATAATAATTATTGTTGCTGCGGTCCTTTAACGTAAAACAGCTGTCAATCACTACGAAAGGAAAAAGGTTTTGATGAATTACAGAAAGATCACCAGCGCCGTTTACTATGACAACATGCGCGATCACTGATTCAACTTTATTTGCGTATTCTCTTAAGAATTTCTGAATCTCTATTTCTGAAGCAAAAAGTTGGTCTTTTAGCAATGCTTCAGTTATATCTCCGCTGTTTTCCTCCAGAAAGATCAATTGCTTTATCAGCTTTTCGTATGACTGTTTTTTTAATTCAATAGCCACAGGGGTATCCTCCAATGTGAATTTTTTAGATTACAGTCAAAACTCCGTTGGTTCAGAATGAAATGCCATATTGATTTGTAATGCAAAGGAAATATACCAATACAAATATTATAAAACCGCAGCCATCATATGTCAATGCTGGGCGCGGATGCCATTTGCGGATTATAACGGTCGGGAATGGAAGAAAGAGAAGAAATTCAAAATCAACAGTATATATTATTGATCTAAAGATAAAGCCTAAAATCCTACGGAATAAAAATTTGAAGCAGACGGCTCTTAAGTAAAAAAACGGATGTATTTCCGCCTTTGATTCATTTAATTATTTAATATTGCGGACCTCCGAAAGCAGAATATTGTTGTGCGCATATTGCTTGAGAGCATGAATCCCTCCATAGAACTGGGCCTTTTGTCCGAGCAGGCTTAAGCGGATATTGGGTTTAAAATAGCCCAGTTTGCCGAGCATGTGGTTCAGTTCATTAAATATATAAGTGCTTTTGTTCGTAATTGCGCCGCCCAATACAATAAAATCCGGATTGAAAAACAGGTTTATATTGATGATAGTGATGGCCCACAGTTTTAAAGTATGGTGGAACAGGGGGGCGATCTCTTCGTCTTCAGCTTTGGCGGCTTCTTCAATACTTGCGAGCGTAGGCTTTTTTTCTTTGCGATCCTTCATAATATTCTGCAGCTTTTTGCCTCCGCCCTTTTTAAGCACTTGTTCCACCCTGGATACAAGAGGAGAGAGGCCTGCTTCGTTTTCCAGAAATCCTTCGCCCTGAACGTATTCGTCTATACTTTTACTGTAATCGAAGAAAGCCTGGCCTATTTCTCCCGCGTAATTGCGGTTGCCCGTTACCAGTTGGTTGTTCACGATAAGTCCCAAACCAAGTCCTGTTTGGCTTGTGATATCGAGATAAGCCAAATTTTCAACATACCGGTAATTCAGGATTTTCTCGCCTACTACGCTGTTTCTCGATTGATTGTTGATTATGATCGGTACATTAACTATTTTTTTGGCATAATCAAAAAAGTTCGTATCTTCAATAGAACGTACATTGGGAATCTTATAGATTGCGGTCATTGTATCGTTAACGACTCCAGGCACGGAAAAACCCGAAGCGACGATTCTTTTGTTGGATGCGGCGCAGTTTTTCTTTAATTGATCGTGAATAGAGGAAACAGCGTCCAGTAATTGTTCCAGCTGGTCGTTTTCATCGTAATTACGGCTGCATTCTTCAATGATATTTCCTGCAAAATCCGTAAGATAGCCATGGATCGCAAAATCGGTTATATTAAAGTGGATCAGGTAGGCGTAATCGTTATTGAAACTGAATAATTTCGGCCTTCGGCCTTTTGCCGTTTTGACGATCCGCTCCAACTGAACAAGGCTTTTTTCCTGCAGTTCAATCAATACGCGGCTGATTGTCGCGGGACTGAGTGTGGTATTAATTCCAATTTCGGCAGGGGAAAGCGTCTCATGCAAAAACATCTCATTTAGTACTCTTGCTATGTTTTGTTCCCGTTCAGTCAGTTCGATTTTGTTAATATCGATCATATTACATATCCTCTGAATTTTGTTGTTTTACGCAAGTTTTTTTACTTTACTCCTCTTTTATTTTCATTTTGAATAAAATAAAGCAAAAGCCTGCCATAATCAACATAATTATTTAATATTTCAATCTTTATACAGATCACATAGATAATATATCATCTAAATAAATAATAATCAAAGGTTTTTTATTATCTTTGTGAATATTAATAATAGTAATTTACAAAACCAATTTTGATAATATATAAAAAATCCCTTTAAAACAGGCGAAAATTGAAATGAAAAAAGAGATAACGATAAATTCATAAAGAAAAATTATTTATTTTCAAGCTGAAAAATAATTATTGACATTTCCAAGAATATGGATTATTATAACTACAAAATAACAAATCTTTTTTACTTTTTCTTAAATACAGTATTGGCCAAAGAGGTGTCTGATACGACACGCGTTTAGTTGTTTAAACTGCGAAAGGTTTATTTTTTGTACCCAAAAATTGAACCGGATGGTTTCATGCAACAAAAAATTAATGAAGAGGAGAGAAATAAAAAAATGGAAATGATGGGCGCAGCGGGACAAAGAGAACTCAAGAGAAACAGCTTGATCGATGGTGTATCGAAATTTACAAAAAATTATGCCATTGTTCTGGCAATATTGGCTTTGATTGTTATTTTTTCGGTCGCATCGGAATACTTCCTGACTTATAACAACGTTAGAAATATATTGCAGCAGACATCGTCTCTTGCAATAGTGGCAATTGGACAGGCTTTCATTATACTGACCGGTGAATTCGATTTGTCACTGGGGCAAAATGTGTGCGTGACAAGCTGCCTGATGGCCTGGCTGATGAAAACCGCCGGGCTAAACCCTTGGCTTTCGATCGTTTTAGGCCTTGGGCTTGGTGTTGCGGTCGGCCTTGGAAACGGCATATTGATCGCATATGCCAAGATTCCCTGTTTTGTTGTTACCCTGGGCTTTCAGATGATATGCAAAGGTCTCGCCAAAATTATAACCAACGCGGCGCCGATCCCTTCCATGCCTTCTGAGATATCGTTCTTTGGGAGGGGCTACGTAGGCGGAGAAGAATTCGGGATCCCGATCAGTGTTGTAATTATGATTGCGTTGTACGCATTTTTCATATTTGTCTCACTAAGGACAAAATTCGGACGTTCCGTTTTTGCGATCGGCGGCGGCGCGGAAGCCTCATATTTCGCAGGCATCAACGTAAAAAAATACAGGCTTTTTGTATACATGCTTGCCGGCGGCCTCTCTGCCTTTGGAGGACTTATATTGCTGACCAGGCTGGACAGCGCTGCGGTGACGAACGGTAACCTGTACGAATTTGATACGATTATTGCAAGCGTTATCGGCGGCGTTTCTCTGGCGGGCGGAAAAGGAAAGATCATACAGGCGCTGCTAGGAGCAATATTCTTAACGCTGTTCTTTAACGGTATGACGATGCTGAATGTAAATCCGTTTGTCCAGGACGTATTGAAAGGAATTGTGCTGATAGGAGCCGTAGCAATCGACGTTATACGCAACAGACGCAAGTAACGGGAAAGGGGCCTTAATAATGAAAGATATTATATTATCGGTGAAAAATGTCTCGAAAGAATTTCCCGGCGTAAAAGCGCTTGATAATATCGGCTTTGATGTGGAGAGAGGTTCTGTCCATGCGCTGGTGGGCGAAAACGGAGCGGGAAAATCAACGCTGATAAAAATACTGGCAGGTATTTACCATCAGGACAACGGCGCTGTCTTATTCAACGGATCCGAGGTCAATTTTAAAACGCCTTACGAATCGCAGGTTGCCGGAATCAGCGTCGTTCATCAGGAGTTAAAGCTTTCTGAAACGCTTTCCGTTACCGAAAACATTTTTCTGGGAAACCTGCTCTATACTTCCGCCGGGATCGTCGACTGGGCCGGTATGCGAAAAAGGGCGCAGGAGATGATATCACAGCTGGGTGTTGATATTAATGTAAACGATATTGTTGAAGATATTTCGGTTGCCAAAAAACAGATGGTTGAAATCTGCAAGGCGATCAACCATAAATGCAAGCTGCTGATCATGGACGAACCTTCCGCAACGCTTACGGAAAAAGAGCAGAAAATGATGTTTCAAGCGGTTCGCAAGCTGCAAAGCGAAGGAATGACAATCATATATATTTCGCACAGGCTGGAAGAGATATTCGACCTTGCAAACAACGTAACGGTCCTTCGGGACGGCCAGGTGATCAAAACAATGCCGGTTGGCGAGGTGGACAGAAAAACTTTGATCTCGCTCATGGTGGGCAGGGAACTCGTGAACGAGTATCCTAAGGAAAAAATAGCGCTTGGCGAAGTGATGCTGGAAGTCAAGGGTTTGACCAGAAACGGCGTAATAGAAGATATCAGCTTCCATATAAAAAAAGGAGAAATCCTGGGTTTTGCCGGTCTTGTAGGCTCCGGAAGAACCGAGGTGATGCGCGCGCTTTTGGGAATTGACAAGATTGACGGCGGCGAGATCTATTTAAGAGGCGAAAAAATTGTTCAAAACAGTTTTGCGCAGGCAATAAAGAACGGCTTTGGATTGATCCCGGAAGACCGCAAAAAGCAGGGGCTGGTTCAGATCGCGAGCGTAAAAAAGAATGTGAGCATGGTAAGCCTGAACAGATTTATCAAGGGCGGGATCATCGATGTGAGGCGGGAAGATGAAGTAAGCGCGGAATATGTAAAAAAGCTGCGGGTATCGACGCCTTCCCTCGATACCGAGGTGCAGTACCTGTCGGGCGGCAACCAGCAAAAGGTTGTAATAGCAAAATGGCTGCTGCAGAACGCCGATATCATCATTCTGGATGAACCGACCCGCGGCATTGACGTAGGCGCTAAATCCGAAATTTATTCACTGATCACCGAGCTGATCAAGGAAGGCAAAGCGGTCATCATGGTTTCATCCGAGCTTCCCGAGATACTCGGCATGAGCGACCGGATAATGGTAATGCATGATGGAAGAATTTCCGGAGAGCTGACTCGAGAAGAAGCCTCTCAGGAAAAGATCATTTCCATGTGTGTGTAAAGGACGTTAATTTTAGGGGAACACACCCTAAAGAAATATAAAGGAGGAACAAAAATGAAGAAATCTACTCTCGTACGTACAATTGCCCTTGCTGTTGTGGTATTGTTATCGGTTGTCGCTTTCGCTGGATGTTCGTCACAGACGCCGGCTCCCAGTGCAAGCGCATCTGAAGCTCCAAGCCAGTCTGCCGCAGCTGAAGTCTCGTCCGCAGCGCCGGCTTCCGAAGCCGCCGCTTCCGAGTCCGCCGCTGCAGGAGACCAACCCTGGGCAGGCAAACGTTTAGGTATTGCGCACATTTCGATTTATGATGAATGGTGCAAAGCCGTCTACGATGAATTTATGAGTCAGGCGAAAGAACTTGGATTTGGTGAAGTCAATATTCAGGACGGTAATCTGAACGCCGAAACTCAACAGAAACAGGTTGAAGACTTCATTACCCAGAAATACGACATGATCCTGATCGACCCGGTATCCAGCGACGGTATCGTTCCTACGCTGCAGAAAGCCGGCGACGCCGGTATCCCTGTAATCGCATTTGACTCGGGCTCAAGCTATGACAAACTTATAACCCATGTTGCCTGGAATCATGGCCAATCCGGCGTGCTGACAGCGGATTATGTTGCAGACTACGCTACCAAGAATCTTGGCGGAAAGGTTAAAGTTGGCATACTGGCCATGCTGAACGCCCCCCACACTGCGATCCGTTCCGAAGAATTCAAAAAGGAATTGGAAGCAAAACTGGGGAAAGAAAACGTTGAATATGTATTCGATCAGGATTTCGGTGAAACAAGAGAAAGCGCTACCAACATTGTTACCAACAACATAGCTAAACCGGTAGACATTATTTGGGCCGCAGTTGACAATGCCGCTTTCGGCGCAAAGGTTGCTCTTGAAACGAACAACATTAAAGATACCAAAATTGTAAGCGCGGGCGCATGGGGCAAAGAACCGTTTACCGCTCTCAACAATAATGATCCTTACTATATGATGTGCATCGGCGTTTCGCCCAAAGAAATCGTTAAGATGACGCTGGACAACGCATGCAAGGTATTTGAAGGAAAGGGAGACACCCTTGAAAAAGAGCAGGAAATTGAATTGTCCGTAATTGACAGCTCGAATATTGCTGATTACATGAAATACGTACAAGAATAATTATCTGTCCTAAGTATCATAAGAGTGCGCCGCAAAGCGGCGCACTCACAAAAAAGGATATAGTTTGGGATTATACCGTAAAATGAGATAAAAAAGGTTATCTGCGAGTTTGAAGTACGCAGTATTGTGCAAGCAAGTAAATTGAGTACATCTTTGCGGCCGGATGAAGGCAAAATACGCCTTTTACATGGCTGCAGGTAAAATAGATATATTTTTTAAGGATTGCTTTCGAAGGGAGCTAGCGATGAGAGACCAAAGATTATCAATACCTAGAAACGAGTTTGACCAGCGGGTTCAAAAACTGCAAAACGTTCTGCAGCAGAAGGATATCGATTTATATATTGTGCACGCATGTGAATGCGAATCGGCAAATGTACGGTATCTGACAAATTTTTGGGCGGTGTTCGACTTTGTGGGCGTATTGGTTCCAAGGGAGGGAAAGCCAATTCTGCTGACAGGCGGTCCGGAATCCTATGATTATGCAAAAAGGTTTGCGCAACTGGATGATGTCCGCATCCATCCGATGTACGTGGAAACCAGCGCACCCGAATGGGATAAACCTACAAACGCATATAACTATAAGATGATTCTGGATGAAATAAGAAGCCGCTTTCCTGTCCGCCGGATCGGAATCGGAAATATGAATACGATTCCTTTCAGAATCATGAAAGACATTATGGAAGGCGCAAAAAATGCGGAAATATTTGAGGCGGACGATTTGATCCTGCCGATCAGATGGGAGAAATCTAATAATGAAATAAGACTTTTGCGGGAAGCGTACAGAATTACCGAAGAAGCTGCGAAAAAAGCCGCCGAGATCGTGGAACCGGGCGTAAGGGAGTGGGAAGTAGAGGCTGAATGGAGAGCGGCTGCGTTTCAAATGGGCGCGGAAGGAACGGGTTATCCGATCTGGGTCGTCTCAGGCGGGGATACCTACCAGAGCCTGTACAAATCTTCTGAGCGCGTGATCGAAAATAATGAAATGGTCCAATTGACATTTGGCGCAAAATACCAGGGTTATTGCGGAAACATCTGCCGTCCGGTTGTTCTTGGAAAGATCTCAGACCGGTATAACGATATGATCCGTGTGGCGCTTGACTGCTTAAATGAAACCATTGACGGGATGAAACCGGGCGTTGCGTTTGCTGAAGTATACGATACGTTCCAGGCTAGATTGAAACGGGAAGGCTTTGAGGGGCTGAACCTGTACGGGCCTGCACACGGGACAGGTATGCAGGAATGTGAAGGCCCTTGGGTGGATAACCGCGGCGGGTTGATTTTAAAGCCAAATATGGTGTTTAATGTGGATATTTGGATAGCGGACGACGAATTTGGTATCCGTTTTGAAGACGGGGTTGTTGTGACCGAGACAGGATTGGAACAGCTGACCACATGGAACCGGAATGCGATCCGCAAACAGTGAAAAATCATGAAAGACGAAGAATTAAAAAAAAGACTGATTCAACTGACATGCGATCTGGTGAATATACCGACGGAAAACCTTCCTCCACGCGGAAATGAGAAGCTTGGGCAGGAATATGTCAAGAAACTTTTATCACAAATGGGATGTGAGATTCTTGAGTTTCCTCCTTCTTCTCTGCCGGGTTTTGAAAAGAACGGCGCGTTTATAGCGGGGTACGATTATGAAGGCCGTAATAATGTTTTAGGGTATATAAGGGGCAGCGGCAAAGGCAGGTCCGTGCTCCTGACGGGACATATGGATGTCGCGCCGCGCGAACCCTTGTGCTGGACGCATGGCCAGCCGTTTGAAAGCGTTGTTGAAGGAAACAGAATCTATGGCCGAGGCAGTGCGGATATGAAAGGCGGCCTGGCATGCGCGATTGCCGCCATTCAAATGCTGCTGGATGAAGGATTTCAGCCAAAAGGCGATATTATTTTTGAAAGTGTGGTCGACGAGGAATATGCCAGCGGGGCGGGCACGATCGCATCTAGAATGATGGGCTACAATGCGGATTTCGGGATCATTTTTGAACCGACAGGGCATTATATCTGTCCCGCATGCGTTGGGAGCGTTGTTTTGAAGGTAACGGTGGAGGGAATTGCGGGAATGCCCTATACGGGCGAAAAAATTGAAAATCCCGTATATTTGCTGAGCGAAGCTGTGGGGCTGATCAGGGAATACGATAAAGAGAGGCTTTCAAAGACGCCCGTACCGCCGCTTTGGGAAAATACGCCTCAGGCCGCCCAGATTGTTATAACCAAGGCAAAATCCGGGGAAGTACGCCCTCACGGGCAGTTATCCACTCCGGTTGACGCATGGCTGGAGCTTGTGATCCAGACCTATCCCGGCGAAACGCTTGAGGCTGTGACGGCAGATTTCGAACAGTATTTAAAATGGCATTTCTCACAGCCCCATAAGATCACTTTGGAGACGGAATATCATTACTGCAAGCCCTCGGCGCCACATGCGGATACAAGGGGAATGATGCTTTTAAAGGAAAAAGCGGATCGATACACCGAAAAGGCTAAAATATGCGGCGCAATGTTCTCCTGTGATTTGTTTGCATTCGAGGAATTCGGCAATATGCCGGCGGTGGTGTTCGGCCCGTCCGGCGAGAAATTGCATGGACCCGACGAGTGGGTGAGTATAAGCAGCATGGTTGCTGTAACAAAAACGGTTCGAGATTTCGTACGTGAATGGTGCGGATAAAGGTACATACTGAACAATTTATTTAAGCAGATTGTTCGGTAAGCCCTAAATATGAATGATTTTAAGCAACAAGGAGGAGAAGACTTATGAATGTGCTTGGGATCGGATCCCATCCCGATGACCTGGAGATTGCCTGCGGCGGTACGCTGGCGAAGTACGCAAAGCTTGGGCATAACGTGTATATGTGCCACATAGCCAACGGGGATCAAGGACATAAAATCATAATGCCGGAAGAACTGGGAAAACTCCGAGAAAAAGAAGCGGAAAACGCCGCTGCCGTTATCGGCGCGAAAAAGGCATTTAATATCAATGTGCCTGACGGACTGGTCGAACCCTGCAAGCAGGAAACGCTGCTCAAGGTTATGGAAGTAATCCGTCAAACAAAACCGGATATTATCATCACACATAACGACGACGATTATATGCGTGATCATAAAAATGCCAGTGAACTCGCTTATACCGCAAGCTTTTTAGCAACGCTTGGACACATGGAGACAGAAACTCCGGCTATCGATAAGGTTGTTCCCGTATTTTATATGGATACGGTCGCGGGAATCAATTTCCAGCCGACGGAATATGTAGACATTACGGAGACGATCGAGATAAAGCTGCAGGCATTGGAAAAACATGAAAGCCAGATTAAATGGATGAGGGACCACGACCATATTGATTTCGTAGACTTTGTCCGGACCTGTTCAAAATACAGGGGATTTCAATGCGGCGTAGCATATGCAGAGGGTTTCAGGCCATACTTAGGTTATTTGAGACCGACGACGAAAAGATTATTACCATAACAGTGGAGGAAGGAAAAGCAATGGATTTATTATCAACAATTAAAGGCTCAAATATGGAAAACTTTTTCCCAGCGGGCTGGGATTTAAAAAAGATTGACCAATGCTGCTCGCACAAAGCGGAAGAAGTATACGACAGACAGGATTTTTGGCATAAAGACTTTAACCCTGTTATGGCGGACGACGCCACCGTATTTGCAATGATGATGGGGCATAAAATAGCGCTCACAATCAAACAGGCAAAAGAAAAAGGGAAAAAGCTGGCGCTGATACTGCCGGTAGGCCCCATGGGCATGTACCGGTGGGTAATTTATTTCCTGAAAGAGTGGAATATAGACTGCAAACACGTTTACGGGTTTAATATGGATGAATGGGCGGACAGTGAAGGCAATACGCTTGCGCCCGAGGTAAAAGGATCGTTCCAGCAGGCAATGGAACAGACTTTCTACGGACCGTTAGGCGAGCTTTCGGTACCAGAGTCCCAGAGAAACTTTGCAACAAAAAGTAATCTGCCGACGTATGAAGAAAAGATAGCGAAAATTAAAGCGGACGGCGGAGAACTGGTGACCGTATTTGGTATCGGAAGGGTATTTCATATCGCGTTCTGGGAACCGCATTTTGCAGCAGAATTCGCATCTGAAAAAGAATGGAAGGAGCCGTGCTACAGGCTTGGCGCAAAACTGCATCCGCTGACGATCGAGCAGAACGCGCTGCACAGCTTCAGAAGCAGAACAACGCAGGTGCCTGCATTTGCAAATACCATCGGACCGGGATTGTTCCTGAAGTCTGACAGCATCATAGGAGGCTGTGACGGCTGCTACGACAGGGATATGATGTGGCAGGGAATGTCTCTTTGGACAACGCTGCGTTATGGACCAACGATGTGGATACCATCCAGCTTTATGCCCACATTGCCGGGAACGCTGTTCTTTATCAAAGAACTGGCAGGCCCGCTTGAACCGGAATGCAATTAACTGCTGAATAGACTCGACTGCAATGAAGATGCTATCGTGTTTTCGAAACAGCTGCGCAATGAAAATACGGTAGCATTTTCATAGGTATATGAGAATATTTTTTCACAAAACAATGAAAAGGCGCGGGATCATGAGAAAAATACTTATTTCAAACAACAACGGATTAACGGGCGCCGTATTCCCTGATTACGGCGGGATGCTTGCGGGACTCGAGTTTCGCGGGAAAAAAATTCTGGCTTATGACGAAGAACAGATGATACTTTCGCCATTGCTCTTCGGCGGGAATCCGGTGCTTTTTCCCTTCCCAAGCAAGACAAAGAACGACAGCTATCTGATAGAAGGAAAGGAATACCATATGCCTTTTCACGGATTGGTGGTAAACGCGGCGTTTTCTGTGGAAGAATGCTCGGAAAACAGCGTCCGGCTTTCGATTACAAACAGTGAAACCAATCTGAAGGAACATTATCCGTTTCAATACCGCCTGGGTTTAAAATATACCCTGCTGGAAGACGGCGTAAACCTATCTGCGACAGTTGAGAACCGCTCTGACCGGAAATTGCCGCATTATTTTGGCTGGCATTTCTATTTTGCAGCATCTGATAAAACCAAACTGGAGTTAAAGATCCCCATGAAGCGCTATATTGACTATACGGACGGACAGACAAAAACGAACAACAGCGCTCAGGATCTGTGCGTGAAAACGGATTATGTGTTTTATGACAAGACAGGCGCTATGATTGAGATGATAAACCATGCGGACGGATACCGCGCGGAATTGATTTCAGACGAAGTTTTTGAAGTCGCGACAGTCTGCACGCGGTTTGACGGTAAAATCTGCGTGGAGCCGTGGATCGGACTGCCTGATTCCATCAATTCGGGAAAATACGTGCAGTGGGTGGATCCGGGTATAAAGGAAACATACGGTACAACAATCAAGCTGTACGATCTGGATGAGGGATTTAAGCCATGAAATATCTTCAGGGAAAAGAATACTTTGATTTTAAAATACTGGATGGAGAAATAAGGGAGCCGGGGGAAAACGAAATCCTGGTACGTGTAAACGCCTGCGGCGTTTGCGGGTCGGACGTTCATTTGCTCAAGCGATCCAAGGAATATGTTCCGCTTGGACACGAAATTTCCGGCGTTGTTGCCGCGGTTGGAAAATCAGTGACTGTTGCCGGAATAGGGGACACGGTGATAGTGGAAGATGTAACGCTTTGCGGCGTATGCGAAGACTGTAAAAACGGGAATATGCATTTGTGCAAGAACATGTATAACCTCATGGGACAGTCGGGCATGGGGGAATACCTTGTTGTCAGGGAAAATTCAGTGGACCGCTATTGGGATATGGATCCGGTTTCCGCCAGCCTGACCGAACCGCTGGCTGTCGCGCTGAATACCTTTTTTGCGGCAGATCTTCCGCCCGCAGGAAACATTGTGATTTACGGGATTGGGGTTCTTGGGATTATGTGCGCACGACTGGCACGGTATTTCGGCGCGTCCAAAATAGTATGCGTCGGTTCGAATCCTGACAGCAACCGCAACAAGGCGCGCTGCGCCGCAGCCCTGAAGATGGGAGCCGACGCTGTACTTTATGAAAACGTAAATGATGCCGAATCTGATATAGTAAATATATTCGGCGGGCGGAAAGCCGACGCGGTTATCGTTACATCACCACCAAAAACGCTGCTCCGCGCCATTAAAAAGGCAAAATACGGCGCAAAAGTTGTCGTGATAGGCCTTGAATTTTCAGGCGGCGCCAAGGTTGAAATTGATCTGGACGGGCTGATATTCAATAAAAATGCGATCATTCCGGTTCTCGCGGAGCCTGCTAAAAATTTTCCGCTCAGCATAAAACTTCTTCAGTCAAAAGTTGTGGACGCCAGTCTGCTGGTAACGCATACCTTCACTCTGGATGATGCAAGATATCTGCGTGAACTTTACACAAACGATGAACCTGTGATAAAGGCGGTGCTGGTTAATGGTAATATATAAGAGATTTTAAGGAAAAAGAGAGTAAATGTATGGCAAAAAATAAAAATTCCAATTTTGTTCTTTTCATGCTGCTGTCGCTTTATGCGCTGGCATTAACCGCGTTGTCGCCGGTAGTGGCTGAAGTATCCAAACAACTGCCGGATATAGACGCCGGACTGATTTTTACCATGACTTTTGCAGGCTTTATCTGTTTTGCCCTGGTCGGGGGCAGGGCCGCAAATAAAATAGGCAAGAAAAAAGTACTTTTATTTGCGCTTTTGTGCCTGATCCCCGCTTTCCCGGCATTTGCATTTTCTAAAATACCGCTATTAAGTTACGTATCGGTCTTGCTGATCGGCGGATGCGGAGGGATAATTGAAAGCCTGGCCGCAGCATTTTTGGCTGACAACAATCCCAGGAATCCGGATTATTATGTGAACGTAAGCCATATATACTTTGGCATAGCAGCGATCGGAGCTCCGCTGCTTGTTTCCTGGATGATTTCCAGAGAAATCAATTATGCGTTATATTACGTATTTTTATCCGCTGTTTCTGCAGTGCTTATGTTTGTGCTCATGGGAACCAGGTTTGAGCATGATGGAAAAGCGCCCCCAGAGAGTTTCAGGATGAGCTCGTTTTTAAAAGAAAAAGGGTTTATTCTCATATGCGCCGCGCTCCTGTGTTATACCGGCGCCGAGGTAGCGGCCTGGGGATGGCTGTCTTCAACGCTGCAGTTCCAGAGCGAGTTCAGCGTGATGCAGGCCGGAGTTGCGGTTTCGCTGTTTTGGACCGCTATGACCGCCGGAAGACTGCTGTGCGGCAGGATGCTGAAGTTTTATCCGGCGAAGAGGCTCTTGGCTGTGCTGGGCGTTGTGTCGGCTGTTGTTAGTTTTGCGATGGCGTTCGCAAGCGGGGTGTTTATGGTTTACTGCATGGTTGTTTTATTGGGACTTGGATGCTCAAGCATGTTCCCGTTCCTGAATACCTATGGAGCCGCGCAGTCCAAACTGCCCACAGGATCTTCGTATTCCATACTCATGGTTTCAGGAGGCCTTGGAAGCACGTTTATACCCTATTTGGTAGGAGCGGTTGAGAAATCGGATTACTCCATGTATTCAAATTATATTTTTGTCGCATTATTTGCAGCCGTCGTAATATGCGTTCTGGCTGCGGGAAGGTTGGCTGCGGCAGATAAACGAAATTGAAAGGAAGAACTTCAATGAACGCAAAACAAAGAGTAATGGCCAGAATCGGGGGTCAAATGAGCGATAGGATACCAAACCTGAATATTCTTATGCTGTTTGCCGCAAAAGAGATCGGCGTACCGTTCAGCGAATATGTAACTGATTATAAAAAACTTGTTTGGGGAAATATTGCCTGCGCGCAAAAATACGAAATAGACTGCGTAACGACAATGTCAGATTCCATGCGCGAGCCTCACGATATGGGAATGAAGGTGGAATACCCCTGCGACGATGTTCCGTTTGAGAAAGAACCGCTGATATTGGATCCGGGGGACCTTCTTAAAATAAAGCCCGTCAAGCCCGGAGACGGACGGCGGATGACGGACAGCCTGCGTGCAATTGAGCTTTACAAAAAGGAATTGGGAGACGAATATCCAATAATCGGCTGGGTGGAAGGATGCTTTGCGGAAGCGGCCGACATACGGGGAGTGAGCAGATTTTTAATGGATTTATGCGACGATGAACAGGGATTTGTACGCGATTTGCTGGATCTTTGCCTTGAGCAGGAATCCATGTTTGCGCTGGCGCAAATTGAAGCCGGGGCGGACATTATAGGCGTTGGCGATGCGATCGCTTCAGTGGCGGGGCCGAATTTGTACCGCGATATGGCGCTTGAATATGAAATAAAGCTTTTAAAGACAATCAGGGAAGCCGGCGCCAAGACAAAACTGCATATCTGCGGCAATATCAAACCATTTTTAGCAGATATTCCTGCTTCGTTATGCGATATTATTGATCTGGACTGGATGGTGCCTCTTGACGAGGCAACACGCCTGCACGGTGGAATTTCATGCCTGAGCGGCAACTATGACCCGGTATCCGTAATATTGCAGGGCACCCCGGAAATTGTGGATCATGCGGTCCGGGCGGCAGCGCAGAGCGGTAATCATAAGTATATAAGCTCTGCGGGATGTGAAATTCCAAAGGACACCATGGAGGAAAAACTGCTGCAGGTTTCAAATACGCTTACGTTGCTGAGTTAATGTAAAAAGTATGGAATAACCGGCAATCCTTGAAGGAAGCCGGTTTTTTATATACGGATTCTATAAAATCCAATACTGCTGTTTTCAAGCTGTTGCATCCGGATTGTTGCGCTTGTATTTCATTGTGAATTGAGATATAGTATTTTTATAAAAAGTAATATTTTAACATTATTTTTGTTATCTTTTGAAATCTCTCTTCGATTTTTGAGCGCGGGGGGTCGCTGCTGTTGCAAAGCAAGTATACAATCAATGAAACGCTCGATACCATGCGTGACGGATTTTTCGCTGTTGACCGTGCATGGCGTTTTACTTATCTTAACCGCCGCGCCGCAGACATTTTAAAAAAGAACCCTGAAGAACTAATGGGAAAAGCGATCTGGGAGGAATGCCCGGAAATTAAGGGGTCGGATATTGAACGCGCTTGCCGCCGTGTGATGGAGACGGAGATTGTCCAGCGTGTTACCATAGAGGCCGCCGGAGAAAAATGGTACGAGACGATCATTTATCCTGCAAACGAAGGAATATCTTTTTATCTCCTGGATGTATCCGAACAAAAGCGAATGAAGATAGTTCTCAACGGAAACGGGGCTGAGACGGTTCTTCGGGAAAGCCGCAGGCGTCTTGAAGACGAACTTTCCGGAGCCAGGCTGCTGCTGAAATTATGCAGGAACGCGGAGTGTACGCTGAAGGAAAACGATCGTATTTGCCGGACTCTTTTTGACAATAATCAGGATGGTTTTGCCCTGATAAAAATTATATACGACGAAAAAGGGAAACCAGCGGATTCCATAATATTGAAAGTAAACCGGGCGTTTGAATTGCAGACAGGACTTCAGGGTTCGGATATTGTGGGAAAGAGAATAAGAGAATATGCTCCAATTTTTGAACAGGAATGGCTTGAACTGCAGGATCAGGTTGTAAAATCAGGCGAAACCAGGAACTTTGAAATCTACCGGAAGGAGGTTAACAAATGGTATGACGTATTTATGTTTCCCTGCGCGGTTGATACTCTCGGGGAGCTTTTCAGAGATATTACAGAGAAAAAAAGAATAGAAAAGAATCTTGAGGAAAGCGAACAGCTTTACCGTACTCTGTTTGAAAATACCGATGAAGGATTTATTCTTTTTGAGCCGGTTTTTAATGAATCAGGCAGGTGTATTGACCTTATTCCGCTGAAAGCCAACAAAGCTTACCATCAGCATACCGGTATCACAATGGAGGAAGCATTGGCAAAACCGGTAAGCGTGCTGATGCCCTGTCTGGAACAAACATGGCTTGATATATACGGGAATGTAGTTAAAACAGGAAAGCCTATCAGATTTGAATCATATAACCATAATACCAACAGATGGTTTGACGTACATGCATTTCCTTTCAAACCGGAGCAGGTCGGTGTTTTCTTCAGTGATATATCCAAGCGCAAAAGAGCTGAAAAAAAATTGCAGCAAGAAGAAGAACGCAAAGCATTTCTATTAAAGTTATGCGATTTATTGAGGCGGCTTGCAAATCCGGCTGAAATCCAAGGCGAAGCCGCAAGACTGCTGGCAGAGTTTCTGCATGCGGACCGCGCATACTTTGCGGAAATAAGCTGCGATGAATGCTATGGACTGATCAGAAGCGATTACGTTCGTTACGGAGGGCCGCATGTTACCGGCCTTTATAAACTGGAGGATTTCGGTTCATCGGTGGAGCTTACGAGGAATGGCCCGCTCGCAATATCCGATATCAGCAAATCCGTTCTTTTGACTTCGCAGGAAAAAGAGGCTTATGCCGCTGCGGGCGTCAGGGCCATCGTGTATGCGGGGCTTTTCAGAGACGGAAAAAGAGTGGCTCATTTCGTTGTAAACCAACCTTCGCCCAGAAAATGGACGTCGTTTGAGATATCTCTTGTGGAAGAAACCGCTGAACGCACGTGGACTGCAACTCGTTACGCCCGGGTATTGGCTGAATTGTATGAGTCGCAAAAACATTCTTTGGCCTTGGTAAAACATTTGCGGCAGACGGACAGAAATAAAAATGAATTTCTGAATGCGCTGTCCCATGAACTCAGAAATCCGCTGGCTACCATAGCGGCAGGTCTTTCGCTGCTTGACCTTTCGGATGATAAGGATAAAATATATGAAGCAAAGGAAATCATGCGGCGGCAGATTGATCAGCTTTGCAGGCTTGTTGACGAACTGCTGGATCTCACGCGCATCAATAACAATAAAGTAAAATTAAAAAAAGAACAACTGGAACTTACTGATTTTGTCGTATCCGTAGCGAATGATTTTAAAGCTCTCTTTGATCAGAAGGGCATAGTCCTTGAAACCGAAATATCTGACAAACCAATATATCTGGAAGCGGACCCTGTACGGCTGACGCAGATTATCGGTAATCTGCTGCATAATGCGTTTAAGTTTACACCGGAAGGCGGGAAAACAGTTTTAAAAACGGCAGCGGAAAAAAATGAAGCTGTAATCACCGTTCTGGATAACGGAATAGGGATTGATCCCGGAAGTATAGAGGACATTTTTGACCCCTTAATGCAGGCCGGACGCTCTTCGGACGCAAGCAAGGAGGGATTGGGACTGGGACTTTCTATCGTCAGGGAAATCGCTCAACTGCACGGCGGAAGCGTAAACGCAAACAGTGAAGGCCCGGGAATGGGGTCGGCTTTTACCATCCGGCTGCCGATTGGCATAAAAGAGCGAAAAGAGCCTGGGAATACCGCCAATATATGAATTGGGGCGGCTGATGGCGTAAATTCATATTGAAGGCCGCTTATTATTTTACAGGCGGCACAATATCGGGTTTTTCCTGCGGCTCCGGATTTTTTGCAGGTTTGATTTCTGGATTTTTTTCGGGCCCTATTTCGGGATTTATTTTATCGTAATTTCCGGTCACTTTAGGTTCTCCTTTCATTTATTATCCGTGAACCCTGCCTTTTTGCAGAAGCCGGCAGGTGTGATTCATTCTTATTCCTTGCGGGGATCAATATACTTTACGGCGTCATCATACCGGCCGTATATACCTGTATTGTCTTTTATGGCCTTGTTTGCCTCCACGCCCCCTCGGATAGCGTCCAGCATCTTTCCAAGACGTATAAATTTATATCCTATCACTTCGCCGTTATTATCCAGGGCAAGGCTGGTTACGTATCCTTCAGCCATCTCCAGATAGCGGACACCTTTTTTTCTTGTAGAGAACATTGTTCCCACCTGTGAACGCAGCCCTTTGCCCAGATCCTCCAGGCTTGCGCCTACCAGCAATCCGCCGCCGGAATAAGCGGTCTGTGACCTACCGTAAATAATCTGCAGAAACAATTCGCGCATGGCGGTGTTGATCGCATCGCATACTAGATCTGTATTGACTGCCTCCAGTACTGTTTTTCCCGGCAGGATTTCCGCAGCCATTGCAGCTGAATGAGTCGATCCCGAACAGCCGACCGTTTCCACCAAAGCCTCTTCGATAATGCCGGATTTTATATTCAGCGTCAGTTTGCATGCCCCCTGCTGGGGCGCGCACCAACCCACACCGTGTGTCAGGCCGCTTAAATCCCTGATTTCTTTTGAGTAAACCCAGTTCCCCTCTTCCGGAATTGGGGCGGGACCATGTTCCGGTCCTTTTTTGACGCACTCCATTTCTTCCACTTCTTTTGAGTATTTCATCTCTCCGGCTTCCTTTAAACTGTCAAATTCTGAAACTTCTTTTTCGCACTTCATACTTAATAACCTCCGGTTTTAGCAAAACTTAGTTTGTTCATATTGCGGAAAAAATATTAATATTGCTTAAGAACGGGGTTCCCTCGGAGATTTATATAAATTATTCGGGATTACGGTTTACTTGAGCCGTTTGGTATAGTATATTTATTCCAGCGGATATATGAATTGTTTTTTCTTGATCCGCAAATCCAAGCATATTATAAAAATCCAGTCCTTTTGAAAAATGGAAGCTTTATATTTATAAAAGATTTGGGAGAGACGCTATGATAGAAGAATTGTTTAACAGAAAACTATTGTTGGACGCCTATTTGCAAAGGATCGGATTCGGTGGAACGGTGAATTTAAATGAAAGGACGCTTAATGATATTCATGAAGCGCATTCTTTTTCGGTACCGTATGAGAACCTCGAAATAATGGAAAGGAAACCCCTGAGTTTGGATATAGCGTCCCTGTACAACAAGATCGTGACGCGGGGGAGGGGCGGCTACTGTTTTGAAATCAACGGACTTTTTTCCTGGCTCCTTGAAAAACTGGGGTTTCAGCCTGTTGAATACTTCGGGAGGTGGCTGTGGAACGAACCGTTAAAAGTCCCTATGAAAAGACACAGGATATCCAAAGTGGTGCTGAGCGGAACATCCTATATTTGCGATGTAGGCGTTGGAACCGCGACATATGTCCGCCCGTTGATATTTGAGCCGGAAATTGTACAGACACAATGCGGGTATTCGTTCAGGATTCTCAAGGACGATCTATTAGGTTTTCTGGTGCAGAGAGCGTCACGTGACCATGACTGGGAAAACTTTTTCTCTTTTACAGAAGAGCGCGCGTTGCCCATCGATTTTTATTACGCCCATTACTATTGTACGACCCACCCGGATTCCATGTTTTTAAAGAACACCATGGTGCATATGCCGACGAAGTACGGAAGAAACACCATAGCGGATATTTTTGACCCGGTGGCTGCAATCCGTGTAAGGGAATTCCGTTCCACCATGCCGGACGGCAGCGTCGCCCGGTTTATTTCACGGACACAGGAGGAATACAGGGAAGCCCTGCGGGAATGTTTTGGGATTGTGGAATCTTAAATATATAAGGAGACCGTTAACAATTGTTATTCCCTGAAAAAATCAAACAGCGCCCGAAAGGTTTGGAGCGCTGTTTTGCTTAGTGCAGCTTTTTTGCTGTTATTGTTCCAGTGCCTTTTCAAGCACCTTTTTAATGTCCTCTTTGGTGGCGGAGCCTTCGTGCAGTTTTTCATCTTCAATATAGAAGCAGGGCACATACCAATAATCGTAACTGTCCGCTATCCGGGGTTCCTGCTCTTCATCGATGATTCGTACAGGTATGCGGCTATATTCGGGGTTTTCCCGCTTCAGTTCCTCCAGCCAGTTGTTTGCACGCCGGCAGTACGGACAGTAGGACAGACGGAAATAAGTCAGTTCTTTCATTTTCTTCTCCAATGCATCTGCTACGTTTTTTATGCTTTAAATATAACTCATATTTCAATTGGATAAACAAGCAGCAGAATAATTTTACGGTTACTGCGGTATGGGAACAGAGATATACTCGACGTCGGCTTCTTTTGCATATACCACGTTAAAGTCAATGGTGAACATATAACCGTTTTCTGTTTTTTGAATAAAATGGAAAGGACCGGTTGCGTCGGTAAAGGTTATAAGTTTATTGCCCTTTTCATCGTACAGGGACCCACCCGCTTTGATTGTAATCATATCCACAGATATTATTAATATGGTAGCCTGAGGTTCGACATATTTCTTTTCCATATATTTTGTATCGATGGTGTAGTTTTTAGTCTGGGCGACGCTTTCGCCTTCCTTCTCAAGAAAATTAATGCTGAAACCCGCCTTGCCGTCTTTTTCACTCTGCAGGGAAAGTGCAAATCCGGAAAAAGCACGGCCTGCTTCTTTTCCGGTGTCGGCATCCATTACAGGGGCTTCATCCTTTACAACCCAAACATTTGGTTCCTGGTCCCCGGCAACCTGTGCTGAAGGCTGAATTGTTGCGGACGGCTGCGTGCTCCCAGTTGAAGGCGCATTACCCGTATTTGAACATCCCGCAAACGCGAACACCGCCAAAACTGCGAGTGCAATAGCTATTATTTTTTTCATAAAGATTTCCTCCTTTTTTTTCTTTCAGAATTATGACTCGAAAAGGGAACAGAATGTTCCAAAAGATTAAACGAGTATCCTTATTTTGCTACTAAATGGCTGCATTTAAAATAAATTTCAACGGATTGAATAATTTGGCATTTGCGTTTATGATAAACATATGAACTTTGTAACCGCTTGAAGAAGCCTGAGGTATTTATGGAGAAAAATATAGCGTATATTACCAAACGTAGTAAAAGACTGATTGTAGCCGTATCGTATCTTTCTATCGGCATGCTTGGGGTCTATATATCACTTTATCAGTATACTGTTTTAAGTATATCGCAGCTGTTTTTATTAAACGCAGCGTTAATGGGCGTTCTGATAGCGCTTCAGAGCCTTGGCAATTCCATGCCTCCGCTTTTTTTGGGCATGCTGAGCGCGAAAATAGGGAAAAGGAAGGTAGTTCTGATTTCGTATTCACTCATGATATTAGGAACGCTTCTTGCGGGGATCACGCAAAGCCTTCCCGCTTTTATTGTTTCGGTTTTTATTATCGGGGCCGGGCTTTCGGTTATGGAGGGGACGCTCTCGGCTGTTTTGGCGGACGAGTTTCCGGAGGAATCCACCAGGCACCTGAATTTTTCCCAAGTGGCTTTCAGCACAGGTGCAATGTCCGGACCATTTATCGCCCAGGCGCTGATAGAAAACGGCGTTTATTTTAAAGACCTGTTTATTTATGTATCAGTTGTTTTCGCAGCATTGATGATCCTGTTCTGTTTTACACGGCAATTCAGCGATAATGTGCGTCCTATCGTTGGAAATAATTCTGTTAAGGTATCGGGGTTTTTTAAGACCAGGGTTTTTTTACTCCTGGCATTCAGCATATTCTTATATGTGGGCGTGGAGAATACAACAGCCAATTTTTCCGACAGCTATTTTGAATTGGTTTTGGGGAAACCGGCTTTGAGCGCCGCCGCACTGTCCCTGTTCTGGTGCGGGATGATCCCTTCCCGGTTCTTGGCCGGTATACTGAGAGTCGGATTAAAAAAACTGTTTACTGTTTTAGCAATTGTCGTCTTTGTTTCCTTGATTGGCGCAATGCTGATTCCGGACAATACCATCAAGATCATACTGTTTTTTACATGCGGGTTTGGCTGCGGGCCGCTTTGGCCCCTGCTTATGGATGCTGCCGCCAAAAGATACAAAGGCAACTCCGCTCCGGCTCTTAATATAATGATGACATTCAGCGGCCTTGGCGGCGCCGTTCTGCCGCTGGTATCGGGTATGGTTGTGAACAAAAGCAGCCAGACATCGGCGTATTTTCTCAGCGCCGCAGCCTGTGCTCTGATGCTTGCTGTCTATCTTGCTTCCTATAAAAACAATGCTGCGACACAGGAAAGACAAACAGGAATACAGAATAATATGCAGGAAGAGCAGGATGGATAAGCTATACCTTTTTTATCTGATATTACAAGGAGTCTTATTTTGATCATCGGCGTGCTTTCGGATACCCATATACCCAAAAGGGCAAAAAAACTGCCGCTCACCGTACTGGAAATCTTGGGACGCACGGACCATATTATACATGCGGGTGACATTATAACGCTGGATGTGATCGAAACTCTGAAAAAGCTGGCGCCTGTCACCGCAGTTGCGGGAAATGCGGATCCGCCGGAAATCCGACAAATGTTGGGGGAAAAGAAAATTATAACTTTGGGCGGCTTTGATTTTGGCATTTTTCACGGACACGGTCAAAAAGGAAAAACCGTGAAAAGGGCTTTTGACTGCTTCAGGGATGAACGGGTTGATTGCGTCATATTCGGCCACAGCCATAATCCTTTTTGTTCATATGAAAACGGAGTACTTCTTTTTAATCCCGGTTCGCCGACGGATAAGAGAAGAAACAAAAATTATTCCATAGGGATGATCGAAATAAACGGCAAAGAGATAACGCCGCGGATACTTTTTTTTAATTCGGAAAGTAAAATTATATGAACAACCTTAAAACAGGTATTTTTGGCAGGTCGTGGGCGCAATTATAAAAGTTTTATAAAATCTGGCCTGGCGGGGTTGATGTGGCTGATGATTTTTGTTATATTGAGTTAAAAGGCAGGAACAGATTTTTAAATAAAGCGTATTTATAAGCGCGGGAGGATAATTATCATGTTTTTTTGGTCATGGCCCTGGCATTGGAGCCTAGGGATTCTGGGCATACTTTTAGCAATAATGATCATTCTTTTTATCGTACGTGTGATTGTACGCATCGCGCGCAACGAGCCGTGGCATCACCATCATCGCGACTGGCGCGGCTGCGATACTTGGGAAGACTGGAACGGCGGAGATACCAGAAGCACAGCCCGTAAGATATTGGACGAAAGATATGCTAAAGGTGAAATAGACGACGAAGAATATAAGAGAAAAAAAGAGAACCTGAAATGAATTACTCAAAACCCCGTAAAAACGGGGTTTTTTATATGGCCGAAATATATTCACATAAAATTCAGATATAATCCGAATTAATTTAATATAATTGTCACATTTCTTGAATAATATATATTAGGATGATAAAAAAAAACGGACTTATAATATTATAATTTTCCTCCTTTTATTTTTTAACCAACTTTATAAAGTTGGTTTTTTTTGCACAGAAGTTAAAAAGACTTCATATCGCCGGGATTTAATATCTCAAAAGTTGAAAATTTGCATGTAATATGAAATAATAAAGACTGTGATTTTAACTGAGAACGGAAGAATGTAATTGGACGAAAAAGAAAGGCCTCAAAGCGGGACCGCAAAATTAATTAAAAGTTCTTTGAATTTAAATATAGATATCATACTTAACGGCATTTTGGTTGGCCTGGCAGCAGGCGGAGCATCTATTCTTTACAGGATAGCGCTTGAAAAAAGCGAAGATGTTTTATATGGGATTATCGGCTTTATTCAGGGAAAACCTCTTTTTATCATATTATGGTTTGCAGCGCTGTTATTCATTGCTCTTGCTGTCGGCAGGCTTGTAAAATGGGAGCCGATGATAAGCGGCAGCGGGATTCCTCAGATTGCGGGTGAAATGAAAGGTCATTTCGACCAGAAATGGTGGAGGGTAATAACGGGCAAGTTTTTGGGCGGCATCCTCAGTGTTTTAGGCGGATTGTCGCTCGGAAGGGAAGGCCCTTCGCTTCAGATTGGAGCCATGTCCGGAAAAGCCGTCGCTAAACTTTTTAAAAAAGATAAGACCAGGGAAAGGTATTTAATCACTTGCGGCGCGTCGGCAGGTCTTGCCGCTGCTTTTAACGCACCGCTTGCAGGCATCATGTTCTCACTTGAAGAAATACATAAAAATTTCTCGGCAGCCATACTTATATCCATTATGGTTGCTGCTGTCGCAGGCGACTTTATCTCGGAAAATGTTTTTGGGCTCTCTCCGGTATTCCGTTTTCAGGTGGACACGCTGATCCCTCTTCAATCATACTGGATGATCGTTATTCTGGGCGCGTTGCTTGGAGTTTTGGGCGCGCTGTACAACCGCGTCACGCTTGGCGTACAAAAATTATATGAAAAAATGCGATTTATAAAGCCGCAGGACAGGATCGTGATGCCTTTTATCGCGGCGGGCGTATTGGGGTTAGTTCTACCGCAGGTGTTGGGCGGCGGGCATACAATGATAAATATGCTGACGCAGGGCAATATGGTATTGAAAACCGTCCTGATTTTGCTGGTTGTAAAATTTCTTTTCTCAATATTCAGTTTCGGTTCCGGAGCCCCGGGAGGTATCTTTTTTCCTCTTCTTGTTATTGGAGCGTATATCGGCCAGGCTTTCGCGTTTTTCGCCGTCTCAGTTTTCGGCGCGAGCCCAGAGCTTGCGAATAATTTTATTATTCTGGCAATGGCGGGATACTTTGCAGCGATTGTAAGGGCCCCAATAACGGGTATAGTTTTAATCGCTGAAATGACGGGATCCTTAAAACATCTGCTTTCACTGGCGGTGGTCGCAATGGTTGCGTATTGGATCGCACATTTGCTGAAATCAAGCCCCATCTATGAAAGCCTTCTGGATAATATGCTAAAGAAAATGAAGCCGGAAAAAAGAATTAAAAGCGGAGAAAAAATGCTGACTGAAATGGTTGTGCATCAGGGCGCACTGGCCGCCGGGAAGTTGATCAGTGAAATAAGCTGGCCCGAAAACTGCCTTCTTGTATCCATTCGAAGGGATGGATCAGAAATTATTCCGAGGGGCAATACAAGAATAATACCCGGCGACACAATTATTGCATTGACCGACGTGGATCAATGTTATAAAACAGGACATCAACTGCGTAAAGTATGCAGGAAATAACTATTTGTTTTGTTCCAGGTAAAGCATCAGTTTGGCCCAGATTCTTTTGGTTTCCTCAAATTCAAAGTAGTGTTTCTGAACATTGATATTGTATTTTTCAAATTCTTCTAAAATATTATGAAATTTTGGCTGGTGAAAATATTCCGAGATAATGGGCAGTATTTTCCAAAGCTTTTCTCTTATTTCTGCTATTTTTTGATAGTATGCTACCCCTTGGGTTATGTAAAGCAGTAATGGTTTATATCTGATCCAGCCTATGCACGCGTTATAAAAGCGATTGATTATCTGTTCATTTTCTGCCTTGATAAACTTAAGATTTATCGGCAGTACGCCTTCCAAGAGATGGTTATATGTCGAAAAACCGTCATGGAACGTGTAGCATGGGACCCGGAGAACTTTACGGTCGCTCAGGCAGGTGCTTAAAAAAGTATCTTCTCCTCTTGCGCCGGGCGGGTTATAGAAAGGAAACGTACGGCTTGGGGAAGTAAGGTTAATACAGAGGTTGGCGCCGGAAATGAATTTTGATTTGTTGATTTCACGTACTTCCGCAGCCTCACTGCTGGTAAGTATCTTTGTATCTGCATAGGTAACACCGCCATTTTGCATTACAGTCCTGATTTTGTCCCAGTTGATGATATCGTTGCTGATGGCTTCGATAAACAAACGGAAATCTTTTTCGCGCATCGTATCATTAAACTCAATATATGGAATGGGTGAAATATATCCGCAATGTCTGCCGTGCGTTATATCTGCGCTGCTGATATATTTTAAATGCGTGGAAAGGACATGCTGACCGCCCCAAATCGCAAGGTTTTTGGTATTTGTTACAGCAACAGGGTATTCGTCGTCATCTAAAAATATCAGATAATCCATATTATTCTTGATCGCTTTATAAAGCAACGCGTTTCTTTTGCCGGCATAACCGTCGCAGAAAACCATCTGAGCCTCATGTTCGTCAAGAATGTTTTTCTGGGTCAATTCCGATATTTCCGAAAGTATTGCCCGGCTTCCGATAAATTCGGTGGAATCAATAAGCGCCAAAAGGTCAGGATGTATGTTGCGGAAATCTAACGGTCTGGTATTATTATAATTGAGATCATAAGCTACAAAAACATTTAGGTTTACTTTTTGATTTGCAACTAATCCGGATTCTTTCCAGTTATAGATGTAAGTTTTTAAGACTCTTCTAAAAGCTTTTCGTCCGGTCGCAAATCCAATCCCTACTTTGATTTCACGTCCCGTTTTCATAATTAGGCTCCCTTTCTTATTATTAACAAATTGTTACATCATTTTTATTATAGCATAGAAAAGCCTTTTGGCAAAATTAACAGCAGGAAGTATGGATATGCAAGATTAATAAATTTTAAAACAAATTTTTACCATTTGGCTTAAACCTTTCGGTTTAAAAACCGGCAGTTATTAAAATCCTTTTAAAAAAAACCGGCCGTCTGCCGATTCTGCAGGCAATGGCCGGAATATCATATTTAAAGGAAGTTATATCTCTTCAGAGATCAGATTGCATTGTGCACAAACGCTACTATGGATTCCACAGGAATATCAACAACCGCGCCAACGTTGGCTATTACGTTGCTTACGGCGCCGCTGCCAAGTCCACGGCCAAATCCTCCGCAACATCCGGAGAAGCATCTGCCATTTCTACGGCCATCGCCAAAGCCGCTGCGAGGAGATTTTCTGATACCGCCGGTCTCATTGTTAATGAATGTCGGGCAGCACGGTGTAACGCAAGAACTCCCCAAGGAGCAGCAAGGAGCCGGACCGATGCAGGTGATCAGCCTTACGAAGCAGGGGTTGCACAAAATAAGGACGCCTGTGAATCCGCAACCTGACGCGCCTCCGCTTTTGGTATATATTGTTACCGTCGTTCCGGCCCATTTGACCAATTCTCCCAAAATCCCGGGATTGATATCTATTCCTTTAAAAGCTTCATCCAATTGATTTTTTCTCCTTTCATTTAATTCAAGGCAAAAAATGTTTGTATTACTGTCATATATTATGTAACTATGTAAGTTTGCGCTAATAAAAATTGAAGAAATATAAGAAAAATATAAATTTATTATATATTTTAAAATTTAACCGTTTTATTCAGGAGAAATATGTTTTTATTGCATAAAAGGAACGGATGGTATTTGTAAAATATTTGGCCTGCCTTAAGGCAGGCCAATAACATGTTTTCGTATAAAACATTATAAATCTATTGATTAAGCAGATACACAATACTTACCGCAGACATAAGATATAGAATCATAACAGAACAAATATGCAGTCAGCAGGAATATCTTAAAGGAGAAACAAATATGAGCCAGTTTTTTAACCGGCTGCGTGAGGATACATCAAGGGGAATACGCGCGGACAGCGCCGGCCGTTCTGATACGAATGAAGAATTGTTGAAGACATTGAATGATTGTGAATCAATGTGTGAGAAGGTATATGCAAATATCAGGAAGCTGCCCGATTTTAATTTGAGAGCGAGGCAAAATACGCTTCTTAGGGAATGCGCTGACATGTGCAATCTGACTAAAAAGCTTATAGCACATAATTCCGAACACGCAAAACAAGCCGCCGATTTATGTTCGGTCATTTGCAGGCATTGTGGATTTGAGTGCGCAAAATTTTCCGACAATGATTCTCAGCAGTGCTCAAGAGTTTGCATATACTGCGCGCAGCAATGCGCCAATTACGTAAACCGATAATAATATTAAGATGAAAGTATTATAAAGGGGGCTGATATCAGCCCCCTTTATAAAATCTGATTATAGAAGGTAATTTGCTTTCTCATTTAAACCTTTATGAATGATAAACTGGCCATTGGAATCGGAATATGCAAGCAAGATGTTTTGAATGTCCATAACCTTTTGTTTTTCATTTCTTTAAATATCCAATTAACATTTTTCCCGGATATTAGAAGATTATCTTCAATTGTTTTTCTGTTTTGGATGATTTGGATGGATCGGCCGGATACAGGGGATTTATCATGAAAAAGAAGGCCGGGAATATTATAAATTTTTTCAGGGGACAATAAAAACTGGCAGGGAGAGCAGATATGCTAAATTATCAGGAAAAAGCATCCTATAGCTTTCCATTAAAAATAAAACGGTTGAAGTTATGTACTGGTATGCCATTCTTTGCTGAAACATTATCCCAATCCGGATGGCGCTGGATTATGTAGAATTAAAACAAAAGAGAAAAGGAGATCAAAATGTTTAAACATGAAAAGCAGCTTCTTCACGAAGTAAAAGTGGACGCTCCCAACCCAACTTATGCTGCGATGATGCAGGAACAATTGGGAGGTCCGCACGGGGAGTTGAAAGCCGCCATGCAATATCTCAGCCAAAGTTTCAGAGTCAAGGATTTTGAAGTTAAAGACCTTTTTATGGATGTTGCGACTGAAGAACTGGGACATATGGAAATGGTGGCAACTACGGTAAATTTATTAAACGGCCATAATCTTGACGCAGCCAACGCAACCGTGGGAAATATAGAAGCGCATGTGCAAACGGGATTGACGCCCGCGCTTGCAAATGCGTCGGGTTATTTATGGACTGCTGCATATATCAATGAAACGGGCGATCTGGCAGCTGATATTTTATCAGATATTGCGGCCGAAGAACGCGCCAAAGTTGTTTATGAATATCTTTACCGGCAAATCAATGATAAAGGCGTAAAGGAAACGATAGATTTTCTGTTAAACCGGGAAGAATCCCATAATACAATGTTTCGGGAGGCTTTCAACCGTATCAAGGATACGGGTTCATTAAAAGACTGGGCGGTGACAAATGATTCAAAATTGTATTTTGATTTATCCAAGCCGGGAGGGCAATATTTTTCATCAAGCAACGCGCAGCCGCCACAGTTTACGCCTCCTAATTAAAATTACAAGCCGGAAACCGGACATGTCATTTATAATCGTATTCGCTTCCGGCTAATTGCATTTATAAATCATCTTGAGAAATGTGGCGGGAACAAAAATGGATAAAAATATTTTTATAAGCAGCGATCTGACGGAAAATATAAAAAATATAAAAAAAATTACATTAGGCAGTTTTGATATTATCGTACGTGAATTCAGGACGGTAAACGGCGTACGTATGTGCGTCGTCTATGTTGACGCGCTTGTCAATAAGATAACGATTCAGGGTAATATCATAAAGCCGTGCGTGGAGGCAAAATTCAGGCTGAAAGATATAAAGATCAGCAATATCAAAAACATATTTCAGGACGTTTTAAGCGCCGGCGACGTCAAAGAAGAAGCCATGCTTTCAAACGGCATCAGCGAAGTAATGTTCGGTCAAACGATGCTTTTAATGGATGGGCAGGTCAAGGGTCTTATCATTGAAACCCGCGGATGGCAAAGCAGAGGAATCCAGCAGCCGAATGTCCAAAAATCTTTGTATGGCCCGCAGGAAGCCTTTACGGAGACGCTGCTTTTTAACGTAGGGCTTATGCGAAGAAAAATCAGAAGTGAAAAACTGAAGACGGAAATCTTACGGGTAGGGAACAGTTCCAAAACGGATATTTGCCTTGTTTACCTGGATGGAGTAGCCGATACAGGCCTGGTCAATACCGTCAGGGGCAGAATTGTTAAAGTAAAAGATATTGATTATCTGCTGGACGCCGGCCATCTTGAACAACTGATTGAAGACAGCCCAAAATCATTATTTGGGACCGTCGGTATGCAGGAAAAGCCGGATATTGCGGCTGCAAAAGTCATGGAGGGGAGAGTGGCAATTATTATTGACGGATCGCCGTTTGTTCTTACCGTACCGCTGCTTTTTATAGAAGGTTTCCACGCGGCGGAAGATTATTACAGCCGTCCGTTTTATGCAAATGTAATTCGTTTTTTGCGAATTTTTTCCTATATCATTACGCTCCTGCTCCCGGCAATTTATATTGCATTGGTGAATTTCCATCAGGAAATGATACCGGAAAAACTGCTGTATACAATTATGAAAGCAAAAGACGGTATTCCGCTGCCTACTTTTTTGGAACTGCTCCTTATGCTTGTTTTATATGAAATCATACGGGAGGCAGTTCTCAGGCTTCCATCAGCTCTTGGTTCAACAATAGGCATAGTGGGCGGTCTTATCATAGGACAGGCCGCAATCGATGCAGGGATTGTAGGAGGGCCGGTTGTTGTTGTTGCGGCAATAACTTTTATGACTTCCGCCGTTGTGAACAGGACCACAGATTCGGTGGTCATATTGAGAATTATCATGTTTATCCTGGCAGGTATAATCGGAATATTTGGGATCCTTCTGGGTCTGTTTGGGCTTTTTGTACACTTGTGCGCTTTGGAGTCTTTCGGCGTACCTTATATGATGCCCGTTGTGCCCATCAATAAAAAAGGGATGCAGGACGCCGCATTCCGTTTTCCGATCAAAAAGATTTTGGATAAAAGGAGCGGTCAGATCCTGTATAAGAAGGAAAAAAGAGCAAGCCGGTCATAAACAGGTATTTATACGTTATATTTCATTGTGTTTATGAAAATATGTAAACCATTCTGAAAGGACACTGCCTTTCAGAATGGTATTAAAAATCAAGCATATTCACATTCCGACGAATCTGGCGCATTCTCTTGCGCAGTGCAGGCAAACCTTTGAGCAGTTTTGGGACATTTGATCCGGAAATTTTGCGCATTCCCTGCCGCACGCTTCGCATGTTCTTGCGCACAATTCCGCGGCATCCACTCCGATCAAGGAATGCCGGGCGAGCGCTTTAGCGGTAAGACAGCAAATATCGGCGCAATCGCGCAATAAGACGGCCTGACGGAACCTTGACTGGAAATCGGGCATTTTTTTAATATGATGCGACATATGTTCGCAGGTTGCCTCGCAATCCTGGATTGTCCGTACCAATTCCTCATTCATGTATTTCATGGAGCGTCCCGGTTTCATATCCATTCGGTCCGTACCCATGCGGTCCATACCCATCATATCGGTGCCCATCCGATCCATTTTCATCCGGTCCATATCCATCCGGTCCATTTTGGACCGATCCGTTTTCATCCGGTTCGTATCGGTTTGATCGTCCGCCGGCTGATATGGATACATATCGTATACCAAAGTATTTTTACCTCCTTTCATCCGGTATATTGTTATATTCTATTCATACGGTCCGAGTTGTGTTCTCGATATAGAAAAGCATGGAGCGGAACGATCCATGACCTTTTAGACAGTGTCGCTGAAAGCGATACAATAATACTCGTTAAATTGCGCAAGTTTCTATACAAAAATATTTGAAAATATTAACATATTTTGAGCGGATTTATAATAATATTATAGTCTTTCAGCGGATATTTTTTGTCCGCCCAATCCTGCTTCAGCAAACCAAAATGCCTGTCTGACCAGGGCGCCAGGCAATCCTCATTTCTTGTGGCTTTTTTGATTTCCTGATTTTACAAATTAATGCTATAAAAAAGTTGCCAATAATAAACAATTTTCAAAGAAATTTGTTTAAATACCCATATAAAGTTTTATTATTAAGTATACGACATAGAAACTAATAACTTGCCTTTCAGTAGGCTTTAAATCGGGCTTGATAAATACGATATCCGTATGGGAATGTGGCGCTAAAAGCAGACTGGATAGAACAAGGCGAAAAATCTGTTTTATTTATTTTCCAAAACGGTGAAAAACGAGTGGAAAAAATGAAACCGCTTTTAACGACGGTTTACTTAATATACAAAAAAAGGAGGTTAAAAGAAATGACGGCAAATGAACTGGAAATCGCAGAGAGAGGAGAGGATACGCAGCAGGGCAAATATCTTACATTTGAGCTGGAGGATGCAGTGTTTGGTATAGAAATAAGAAATGTTACCGAAATTATCGGAATGCAGCCGATCACGCCGTTGCCTGAAGCGCCTAAGCACGTAAAAGGGATAGTAAACCTCAGAGGAAGTGTCATACCCGTAATAGACGTTAGGTTAAAATTCGGGATGAAACCCAAAGAATACGACGATAGGACGTGCATCATCGTGATTGATATTATTGGCATAAAAGCCGGATTGATTGTGGACAGGGTCGCGGAAGTAATAAAGATTGAAGACGGCGATATTACGCCTCCGCTCATTGCCAAGGCAGGTATTAAGGAAAGGTACTTGTTAGGCATAGGGAGTACAGGAGATGAAGTAAAACTGCTGCTGTCCTGCGAAGAGCTTTTTGGGGAAGAAGAATTGAACTAAATGAAATGACTCTTGGAAGACTTTAAAATACAGAAAATATCGTGCAAACAAAGGGGAATGAAGTGATGAAAAATATGAAAATTGGAAAGAAGCTGTTTATTGCATTTTTTGTAATACTGATTGGCTTGGGTGCCATAGCCGGATACGGTTTGTTTTCCATCCAAACTATTACAACAGCGGACAAAACGATGTATGATAAAAACTTGGTAGGCGTAAGCGAAATGGATACCATCACGCTGGCATTCTATAATTTAAGATTGACGGCTACTAAAACAATTTATCAGAATCAGACGGCTGAGGGAGCCAACATACTGTCAAAGGCAATCTCCGATGCGGATACAAAACTGCAGGAATCCTTTGCGAAATATATGGGTACAGTATCCACTTCAGAGGATCAGACCAATCTGGATACCCTGAAAAGCGATTTTGAGAGTTACAAGACGGAACTTTCCAAACTGGTTGCAATGTTGCAGAACGGTGAGACGGACAAGCAAAAAATTGATGATCAGGTGAATGTATGCGGAACAATTGGCGCAAAGATGTCTGACCAGATCGACATGATGACGAAATTCAACCAGGCTGAAGCGCAGGATACCGTAAATTCCAACCAAGGCCTGGGACATACCAGTACGATGCTTCTTATCATAATAGCCGCCGGTACAGGAGTTGCAGCCGTTCTGCTGGCTGTAATAGTGACCAGGGGTATTACAAAGCCGGTCAATAAAATAGTGAAAGCGGCAAACCAGATTGCAGCGGGAGATACGGATATCGCCCTTAACATTAAATCAAAGGACGAAGTAGGCATACTGGCAGCAGCGTTTGATGAAATGGTCGTGTCCATTAAAAAATTGATTGAAGACACGAATATGCTGGCAAAGGCCGCGATAGAAGGACGCCTTGCGACCCGCGCTGACGCCGGACGGCATCAGGGCGATTTCAAAATGATCGTTGGGGGCGTAAACGATACGCTCGATGCGGTCATGCAGCCGCTAAATACCATTAGAGGACATCTTGGAGCGCTTGCAAGAGGCGAATCGGGAGACCTGATCGACCAGGATCAATACCGTGGAGATTTCAGAAATATTGTAGATGACGTCAATACGGTTCGCGTTACCCTGCGGACGCTGATAGGAGAATCAGTTGGACTGGCGAATGCGGCTCTGGAAGGAAATCTGAAAACAAGGTCAGATGTGACCAAGCTGCAGGGAGGATTCAGGGAGATTCTTGAAGGCTTTAACAGCACTCTTGACGCTGTGATTCATCCGGTAAACGAAGCTGCTGATGTGCTTGAGGAAATGGCAAAAGGAAACCTGAACGTAAGCGTTACAGGCGATTACAAAGGCGATCACGCCATTATCAAAAATGCGCTCAATGAAACTATTCAAACGATAAGGGCCTATATTTCTGAGATTTCAGATGTTTTAAGCGAAATGGCGAAAGGAAATCTGGATGTCGGTATCACTTCGGAATATAGAGGAGACTTTATGCAGTTGAAAACGTCGATCAACAATATTACCGGCGCATTAAACGGGGTGCTGACAGATATCAATACTGCCGCCGAACAGGTTGCAGCAGGATCCCAGCAGGTATCTCAGGGCAACCAGGCGATATCCCAGGGAGCGACTGAACAGGCAAGCTCGATTGAGGAACTTACGGTAACTATCTCCAATATTGCAGAACAGACACGGCAGAATGCAGAGTTTTCCGGCGAGTCAAAGGCAATGGCTCTGAAGGCAAAGGAAATGGCGGAAGAAGGCAACGAACAGATGCAGGAAATGCTGAAATCCATGGCAGATATCAACCGGTCTTCGGAAAACATATCCAGGATCATCAAGGTGATAGACGACATCGCTTTCCAGACAAATATTCTCGCTCTGAACGCCGCTGTGGAAGCTGCACGCGCAGGCGTGCATGGCAAAGGGTTTGCCGTTGTAGCGGAAGAAGTGCGCAATTTGGCTGAAAAGAGCGCCAAAGCCGCGAATGAGACGGCTGAGTTGATCGAAAACTCTGTAAAAAAAGTCGCGGAAGGAACCAAACTGGCGGACAAGACTGCGGAAGCCCTTGGGATGATTATGGAGGGAGCATCCAACGCGGTATTAATGGAAGAAAAAATCACAGCGGCATCAGAGGAACAGGCGGCAGGAATTATGCAGGTTAACCAGGGCATCGAGCAAATGTCCCAGGTTGTGCAGACCAATTCCGCCACAGCCCAGGAAGGCGCGGCAGCAAGCGAAGAGTTATCCGCTCAGGCTGAACAACTGAAGGATATGGTTGGCAGGTTCAACCTGCGGAAAACAGATGGGCGGCTGATCGAGTCAATTGGGTCATCAAAGCCCGCTGCGTTTACAACTTATGAAAACGTCTCGGATAAATATTAATTCCGGCATTGTTCCAAAAATTAAAGAAAAATAATTGGGGCGATGCCCCTTTTATTTTTAAAAAAATAAAATATTTACCAAGAATGGATTGCACATCAAAAAGTCAATCCTTTTTTTTTATTAAATTTATTAACAGTTAATATTTTTTAAAATAAAAAAAAGCAATTTGCAAACAATATAAAGTAGTGCTTGCATCTTATAAAAATTAAAAAAAATCCAGTACGAGCAAGTATAAAAGAAAATACAGGAGGGTATTTAAAAATGGATAAAAATAAAAATAGTCAAAAAAACCGACTGGACAACACCCAGAGAGACAGCATGGACGGCAGCCAGAAAAACAATTTTGACAACAGTACAAGGAATACCAGCAACTATGGCGGAAGCTGCAACGGTACAAGGAATGCCAGTAATTATGGTGGCGGTTACGACAGTACCAGAAATTACAGCGACAGCACAAGAAACTATAGTAACAGCTCAAAAAACAGCAACAACATTGGCGGAGGCAATTTCAGCAACACACATAACAGCTACAGGGACAGCATGGATGATAGCAGCTATGATTACTCTGAGGAAAACAAATATGAAGATACCCAGGAAGACAGCACCTGCGATACCCAGAGAAATTCACAGCGAAACAGCACAAGAGATAGTATGAGGGACGATTCCAGGAGATAGATATGGTTTGGCTTGTAAATAAAGCTTGCCGGTAAAACTGAAAACAAATCTCTGAAGTTATTCTGCATTTTGCAGAATAACTTTTTAATTATTTTGAAAATATATATCTAGATAATAAATTTAAAGAAATATGAGTGGAGAATATAAAATGAAACAGATTGATTTTGATAAAGACCGGTACTTTGACGCTGATTTTGGAGTTCCCGTTCCGATAGGGTTTGCTGTTTTAAGCGAAGCGAACAGGCAGGACGACAAGCTCTTTTATTCCTGCGATAAAATCTATGATTCGCAAGGATTCCAGATCGTTCCGTTGGACGAACATTTTAAATCCATTGAGGAAATAAAAGCAAAATCCGGACAAACTTATTATATTTCCGATGACGAATACTTCAGGCACTCTTATGTGCAGAAGAAAAAACATGACTTTCAGTAGTTTGGGAAAAGAGCTGAAATAAGGCTCTTTATTTCTCTTTGCATTTATAAACAATTTCCCCATTAATAATAGTATATATGCACCTTGTAAAAACCTCCATGGGATTGCCGTCAAAAATAGCAATATCTGCGTCTTTTCCAACTTCCAGGCTGCCTATTCTGTGCGAAACATTGCATATATCTGCCGCATTGATTGTAATTGACCGCAGGGCCTCTTTAATACCCAGTCCCTCTTTGGCCGCAAAACCGGCGCAGATAGCGATATCCTGTATACGGGTCACGGGATGGTCGGTGGTAATTGCAACCTTTATGCCTTCCTTATGCAGCACGCCCGGCGTTTTAAAATCGGCGTTCTGTGTTTCTATTTTGTTCCTTGAGGATAGCGTTGGACCTACAATAGCCGGGAAGCCGGAATCTTTTATTTCTCTGGCGATCAGGTGGCCTTCCGTACAATGATCCAGGGTCAGTTTAAGATCAAATTCCCTTGCAATGCGTATCGCGGTTAATATATCGTCCGCCCTGTGAACATGGGCCTTCAGGGGGATTTTGTGTTCCAAAACCGGGAGCCAGCATTCTTTCCTGAATTCCGCCTTAAACGGCTCGCCTTTTTCATGGGCTCTCTTCTTATCCTGCGCATATTGTACCGCTTCAAACAGTTCCTCCCGCAGGAGGGAGCCTATTGACATACGGGTGGTGGGCATTACACTTTTTTTATTGTAATTTGTTTTGGGGTTTTCTCCCAGAGCAATTTTCATTGCGGCAGGCTCCAGCACAACCATTTTGTCAATTGACCTGCCATGCGTTTTGATAAATACAAACTGGCCTCCCACGATGTTGGAGCTTCCCGGACCGACCATTACGCCGGTAATGCCGGCGGATATTGCATTGTGGAAGGCCGAGTCCATAGGATTAATTGCGTCCAAAGCCTTCAGGTAAGGTGTAGTAGGCTCGGTCATCTCATTGCAGTCGTCGCCCTCAAAGCCTTTTCTTTCCTCAATAATGCCGATATGGCAATGCGCTTCAATGATTCCAGGCATTACCCAGCAGCCGTGAGCATCGATTACATCTGCAATTCCGTCGTTGACAGAAACCAATTCTCCTATTTCCTTGATCTTGCCTTTATCTGCCAAGATACAGCCGTTCTCGTAATCTCGTTCCGCCATAGTAATTATTTTTGCATTTTTTATAAGCAGCATAATATTTTCCTTTTTCTTAAAATCTGTTCAATTTATTTTTTTTTGTCGGAGTGATAATTATTCATGTTTTTTGATTCGGCGGAAAATAGGAGCGGGAACAAATAAATAAATATCGTATTAAAAAAGCGCCGGTTTTACTTGGCGCTTTTGTATGTATCGGAAAAAATTAAATATTATTCTGCAATATGAAATAAAAAAATACGATGGCGCCCAGGACGATCCTGTACCAGCCGAAAGGCTTAAAATCGTGCTTTTTAATAAAAGACGTTAGGAAGCGTATGGCGAATATGGAGACTATAAACGCGACCGCCATGCCGGTGATTAAAACCGTAATTTCTTCTCCCGTAAAATTAAAACCGAATTTGAAAAGCTTTAAGAAACTTGCGCCGAACATAACAGGAATTCCTAGAAGAAAAGTGAATTCCGCAGCGACTGAACGGGAAGATCCGATCAGCATGGCGCCAATAATCGTAGTCCCGGAACGCGATGTGCCGGGTATCAGGGACAGCAGTTGGAAAAGGCCTATCATCAGCGCGGTTCTGCCGTCAATCTGCGATAATTGTGTGATGGCCGGCGTTTTATTTCTGTTGCGGTTTTCTATCAGGATAAACAGAACGCCGTATACCGCCAGCGTAACGGCAACGGTCTGGTAGTTGTAGAAAAGGGATTCAATCGTATCATCCAAAAAAAGCGCTACGATTACAGCCGGAACACATGCAATAATAATATTGAACCAAATAGATGCGGTTTCTTTTTTCTGCATATGCGTCTTGTGAAATGGAAAAGGATTGATTTTGTTCCAGTACAGCACCACTACAGCAAGAATTGCGCCGAGCTGTATTACAACAAGAAACATCTCTTTAAAGGCGGGCGACATTTCGAGCTTCATGAATTGGTCCACCAGTATCATATGCCCTGTGCTGCTGATCGGAAGCCATTCGGTGATGCCTTCTATAACACCGAGGATTGCTGCCTTAAGTATTTCCAGAAACAACATTATTACAAACCTCCAAAAATCAGATTTAATTATTATAGCATAAATTTTTCCTTAAATTCCTGTTTCAGACCGATTTGCGCTTGCAAAATATTACCAGACCCAGTTTTCAATCATCAGTATTTTTATAGTAAACTGGCTGGAGGCAAGTATCAATCGTTACGCCTTACATTTTTGATCCCCAAACGAACATTTTTGTCACAATATTCTCAATGCCATACAACGGAAAGTATTATTGCACGTATTAGTATCATAAAAATAAACAGCGGGATTCGGGAGGGATATAGTATGGATTTTTTTAAGTTGATCTCGCTGTTTGGCGGGCTCGGGCTTTTCTTGTACGGAATGAAGCTGATGTCGGACGGACTGGAAGCCGCAGCGGGCAAAAGGCTCAGAAAGGGACTGCAGGCGCTTGCCAAAAACCGGTTTTCCGCGATTGCCCTTGGAACTGGTATTACCGCCGCAATACACAGCTCAAGCGCCACAACGATTATTCTGATAGGGATGGTTAACGCAGGGCTGCTGTCTTTTTCACAGGCTATTTTTGTTGGAATGGGCGCAAACATCGGTACCACCGTGACGGCCCAGATGACAGCGTTTGACCTGACCGGCACCGCGCCCGTTATCCTTTTTTGCGGTATTGTAATGATGATTTTTTTCAAAAATCAGGGCGTTCGGCGCGTGGGACAGATCATCGGAGGTGTCGGTATTTTGTTTGTTGGCCTCCAGATCATGTCCGAGGCGGTAATTCCCCTGCGCGACTGGCAGCCGTTCCGTGAAATCTTATTTTCATTTTCGGATCCTATACAGGGTCTGCTGGCCGGATTGGCAGTAACTTGCGTTATACAGAGTTCAACAGCGACGATGGGCATACTGCAGGCCTGTGCGCTGCAGGGCCTAATAGGGCTGGATCAGGCCGTTTATGTTATATTGGGGCTTAATATCGGCACGTGTTTGACCGCAATTATTGCCAGCTTGGGCGGAAACAAGACCGCCAAAAGGACAGCCTTATCTTTTTTAGGGTTCAATATAATCGGCGTAGCAGCGTTCTTGCTGCTGCTTCCTTTATTTCCCGTGGCAGACTGGGTTGAATCATGGTCTCCGGGCGATCCCGTCCGGCAGATAGCAAACTTTCATACTTTTTTCAATATTGTAAATACGCTTCTTCTGATTGGCTGTCCGCAGTTATTGGTTAAAGTATCATATCTGATGATACCAGGGGAGGATGAGAAAGAGAAATCGCTTATGCAGGTTTGAAATGAAACGCCGCCATTAATAATAATTTTTTTTAAAAGTTTGTAGCGATACAGGCTTTTATTTTTATGATTAACGAAATGTAAGAATAAGTAATACAAGGAAAAAAACGAATATAATAATACAATGTGCCAGCAAGATTGTGAAATAAAAAACGAAAAATAATTGAAATTTTCTAATAAAAATGATATAATTAAAAAAAATACTAATTTCTAAAGCATAACAATGTTAATAACTACTAATAACTAACAATACACCGCATAACCCAATTAAAAATACATAACTTCAGTTTAAAAGCATAATTTATTTTACGTATCAGCAAAAAAAAGCATAAAAACTTTGAGAAAAAAATAACAAATCTAATCTATGTATTCTTTATAGTACATATCTATAAAAAATGAACAGGAGGTTAAATTGTTATGCATCCAGAGGAGATCATTAAAAAAAAGGGCAATACGCCTGATAAGCTTGTCAGCATACTGCTGGAGTACCAGAAATCCTGCGACAGAAATTATCTGACAGAAGAAGATCTTAAAACGATCGCGAAACTGATGAACCTTCCTGAAAGCCGGCTTTACAGTGTCGCAACATTCTATTCATTGCTTTCAACCACTCCAAGAGGAAAGCACGTTATCCAGTTGTGCAGGGATGTTCCCTGCTATCTGGAGGGATCGTATAACGTAAAAAATGATCTTGAGAGGAAACTGAATATCAGCGTAGGAGAGACAACAAAGGATGGCCGTTTTTCACTTGAGTATTCCAGCTGCCTGGGGTATTGCGAAATCGCTCCGGTTATACGGATCGATGACAAGATATACGGAAATTTGACAAGCGAGAAGCTGTCCGAAATAATTGCGGAATACAGGAGGAAATAGCCATGGAGGGAACGCTTACAAAAAAACTTTTGACTGAACGCTTCTTTAAGATTGATCCAATGGATATAGAAGACTATATCGCTTATGACGGTTACTTCGCATTAAAAAAAGCGCTCCTGATGGCTCCTGAAGAGATCATAAGTGCTGTAAAATCTTCAGGACTGAGAGGAAGAGGAGGAGCAGCTTTTCCAATGGGAATTAAAATGGAAGCTGTGTTCATGGCCCAGGCTTCGGAAAAATTCTTGATATGCAATGCAGATGAAGGTGAACCCGGAAACTTTAAAGATCGGTATCTGATGGAGAACGATCCGCACCAGTTGATAGAAGGAATGGTCATTTGCGCGTATACGGTTGGCGCTCAGAAAGGTTACCTTTTTGTCCGGGGCGAATATACAAAAGCATTCAATATACTCACCGTAGCATTGGAAACGGCATACGGCAAAGGATATTTAGGCCGTAACATTCTGGGTTCAGGATTCGATTTTGATATCGAATTGTATCCGGGCGCAGGTTCTTACGTAAGCGGAGAAGAATTTGCGCTGATGGTCTGCATAGAAGGAAATCCGGCAAGGTCAACGTATAAGCCGCCGTTTCCGACTTCGGAAGGGCTTTTTAACAAACCGACTCAAATAAACAATGTGGAAACTTTTTCGAATATCCCCCATATCATTCAAAACGGGCCTGAAGCGTTTGCCAAAATAGGAACGGAATCGTCAAAAGGTACAAAATTGGTGTCGTTGAGCGGAAATGTTCAGAATAAGGGACTTTATGAAGTCCCCTTCGGCATAACGATTCGGGATATTATTGAAAAATTGGGAGGCGGCGTTCCCGATGGAAGAAAGGTCAAACTGGTGCAGCTTGGCGGAGCATCCGGGCCTTGCATTCCGGCTTCGCTGCTTGACCTGCGGCTGGATTACAAAGATATGGCGGCGCAGGAGCTTACCTTTGGATCCGGAGCGGTGATCGTAATGGATGAGAGGGCCGATGTTCTTGATATATTAAAACGGACGCTTGAATTTTTTAACCATGAATCCTGTGGAAAATGTACGCCTTGCCGGGAAGGAATTCTGCATATGCTGATTATACTGGAACGGTTTATTGAGAACAATGCAACGGAAGACGATTTAAAATTGCTGAAAACGCTGATCAGTACCATCGGCTTAACATCTATCTGCGGTCTGGGCCAGGCGGCTCCCACTGCGGTAAATTCCGCTTTGAAATACTTTAGGGAGGAATTTACTTCCAAGATCAATAAACATTTTCAGCGGACAGCGTTAGGAGGTTATTATGAGTCTTATTAAAATTAAAATCAACAACCGGGAGATAGAAACGGAAAAAGGAACGCTGATACTTGACGCGGCAAAACAAATAGGCATAGACATCCCTACGCTGTGTTATCATCCTAATCAGGATATTAAGGCAAACTGCCGCGTATGCGCAGTTGAAGTGGAAGGCATGAAGACGCTGCAAACCGCATGTTCCACTCCTGTTTGCGACGGAATGGTGATTAAAACAAATTCCGAGAAAGTGCGGGAAGCACGGAAAGTAAATGTTGAACTGCTGCTTGCCAACCATAACATGAGCTGTACCACATGCATCAGAAACGGAAACTGTTCCCTGCAGAAAATTGCCGCTGAACTTGGCATCCGGGAAAACCGGTTTGAAAATGTAATGGTACGTCAGGAGATTGACGATTCCAGTCCATCTATAGTGCGGAACCAGAACAAATGCATCAAATGCGGCAGATGCATTCAGGTTTGCGACAGCGTACAGGGGCTGCGGATACTTGATTATACGGGCAGGAGCAACACCAGCGAGGTAAAACCTGCGTTCGGCAAATATTTAAACGATGTGTCTTGTGTGGCGTGTGGTCAGTGCTCTGCCCTTTGTCCGGTCGCTGCGATCACCGAGAAAGAGGATATTGAGCGGGTTTGGGACGCAATCAATGATTCTGATAAGTTTGTGATTGTGCAGACAGCGCCGGCAGTTCGCGTATCCATCGGCGAGGAATTCGGCATGGGACCGGGAAGTATAGTTACAGGAAAACTGGTTGCGGCTCTTAAGTCGCTCGGTTTTGACCGTGTGTACGATACCGATTTTACAGCAGACCTGACGATTATAGAGGAAGGGCACGAACTTTTGAAAAGAATGAAAGAAGGCGGTACGCTTCCTATGTTTACGTCCTGCAGTCCCGGTTGGATCAACTTTATTGAAAAGTATTATGCTGAACTCATCCCGCACTTATCCACCTGTAAGTCGCCCCAGCAGATGTTTGGCGCTCTGTCCAAAGGGTATCTGCCTCAGAAAATCAGTAAAAGACCGCAGGAGGTTTTCAGCGTATCTATTATGCCGTGTACCGCAAAAAAATACGAAGCGCAGAGAAAAGAAATGCGGGTATTTGAGGACTATCCGGATGTGGACGCGGTGCTGACAACACGGGAACTGTCAAGGATGCTCCGGCAAGCTGGTGTGGATTTTTCCGGGCTTGAAGAGGAGGATTATGACGTGCCGTTTGGTATATCCACAGGAGCCGCGGTAATATTCGGGGCAACCGGAGGAGTAATGGAAGCCGCACTCAGGACTGTATATGAAGTAGTTACCGGAAAAGCACTCAAAAATATCGATTTTAAGGATATACGCGGTCTTGAGGGAATCAAGGAGGCAGAAATTGATCTGGATGGGACACCGATAAAAGTAATGGCGGTTCACACCTTGTCAAAAGCGCGGGTTGTAATGGAAATGCTCAAGGCAGGCGAATTGAAGGACTACACGTTCATTGAAGTCATGTGCTGCCCCGGTGGCTGTATAGGCGGCGGCGGGCAGCCTTATGGGGTAACGGATGATCTGCGTCAGCGTAGGATCGATGCGATCTATAAAGCAGATAAAAAGTTATTCGTCCGTAAATCCCATGAAAATCCGGCTATCAAAAAACTGTATAAGGACTTTTTGATAGAACCGCTTGGTGAAAAATCACATTATTTACTGCATACAGAGTATTTTGAAAGAAAGAAGTTTTAAAATAAAACCGGTTGAAAAGGGAGGGAAAGACTATGACGCAGAAAGAGATTATTAGGCTGGAGACTCAGGATTTCGACCAGTTTATACGGGGAACAGATCTGCCCGTACTGGTGGAACTGATCGATCCGCAGATCGCGCAATGCAAGGCTGTTGATTTTATTATGGAAAAACTGAATAAGGAGCTGCAGGGAAAGGTAAAGATATGCAGGATCAATGTTTATATGCAGGCCGAGTTGGTGAACAGATACAAGGTCCACGCCATTCCGGCAGTGTTGGTTTTTGCAAAATGGAACCTGATACGGGTCATTGAAGGGCTTAAGAGTCAGGCGGAATATATGCAGGCGGCGGAGGAAGCATGCAGTGTGGGCTGATTATTTTTATAAAAACAAATAGAAAGCGTAAATTGCGGCCCAAAGAAGAGTTTATATTACCGGAAGCCGTATGATTCCCGGAGCAGCCAAAAGGGGATAATACGGCTTATTTTATTATACTTCAATCCTGCAGCATGCCCTGAGAATACACCTGACAGGAAGTATTATTTTATTTATCGGAAACGCGATGGGATGGCAATTGAACGGTTGCAAGCATATAAAATACCATGTAAATAATATGAAGGAGGGGTATTTATGAAGGCTTTCGTTACGGGAGCCTCTTCCGGAATAGGATATGAGATTGCAAAATACTTAAGCGAATTGGGTTATGATATCATAGCCGTCGCAAGACACAGGGAGGGCCTGGACAGACTAAGAAAAGAAGCAAAAACACTGGTGGAAACATACGGCGTGGATCTTTCCAGTGAGAAAAACTGTATAGATCTTTTTAACCGCATCGGGAATTACGATATAGATGTTGTGGTGAATGACGCCGGGTCCGGAGTTTATGGGAAATTTGATGAAACCGATTTGGAAAAGGAACTCCAAATGATTCGAACAAATATATCCGCCCTGCATATTCTAACCAAACTGTTCCTGGCAAAAATGGTGAGGGCGGACAAAGGGTATATTATGAACGTTTCCTCCCTTGCCGGTTTCATGCCAGGTCCCCGGATGGCGGCTTATTTTGCCACGAAGGCCTATGTAACACGCCTGACACAGGCGGTTCAGCAGGAACTTGCAGAGAAACACTCCAAAGTTCATGTTTGCGTGTTGTGTCCGACGGCGGTCGGTACTAATTTTGAAAACATAGCGGGCGTAAAGTTTGGCGTTCCGCAACAGTGCCCGGATTATGTTGCGAAATATGCAGTGGATGCTATGTTTCAGAAAAAAAAGATGATATTGCCCGGATGCGGCGCAAAAGCTGCCAAAAATTTAAGCAAGATCCTGCCGGATTCGCTGAACGCCAGGGTAGCCAGCGCAATGATGCACGCAGAAGATGAGAAAGAAGTAAAAAGGGTAGATTATATCTCTGCATTCAGTATTATATAACTGCTGACATTTATTTTACGGTAGCCGTATCAGCTCTGGCGTCTTGATACGGTTTTTTTATGAAAAGTATTAAAAAACTGTCCCCGACTTGTTATAATTTAGTAAAAGAATTTCAAATATCAACCGGAATTTTCCGGCGTCAGGAGGTATTTTTTCAAATGGATGTTTTATCAGCCCTGGAGAGCCGCAGAAGCATCAGGCGGTACAGTGCAAAACCGGTGGAAAAAGAAAAGCTGAATAAAGTATTGGAAGCGGCCAGGATTTCGCCTTCGGCCAGCAACCAGCAAAATTGGAAGTTTATTGTCGTGCGCGACCCATTGAAGCGTGAAAAACTTACGAAAGCTACCTTTGGCCAGACATTTGTGGGGCAGGCTCCGGTGATACTGGCAGCATGCGGTACAGACCCTGAAAGCGTGATGAAGTGCGGGCAGCACAGGTATACGGTTGATCTTTCTATTGCTACGGCATATATGATTTTGGAGGCGCACGAGCAGGGGCTGGGGACCTGCTGGCTTGGAAGGTTTGACGAGAAGACGGTGAAAGATATCCTGGGGATCCCGGATCACGTGCGGGTGGTAGCCATGACGCCCCTTGGGTATCCGGATGAATCTCCAGAGGCGAAACCGAGAAAGACACTGGATGAGATTGCATGTTTTGACGCATATAAAGAATGATTTTCGCAACCTCAAACAGTAAATCTTAACCGGTGAATCATTAGAACTTTTTCCATTTAATCCGGAGATGCGGGAGCATCTCTTTTTTTGCTTTAAAGCATTTTTCTTTCCCGCTGAAAGTTGACGATAACTGACACATTTTACGTGCTATTCTGTTGAAAAACAAAAAGGAAGACTGGTTGAAGAAACGCTATTATGAAGAAAGCAAAGCTGGACGATCCAGCATGGCGGGGTTTGACGATAGCGATGAATTTAATGAGGCATGGAATAATCTCATGCATGAAAAATACCTGGAGAGGATCGGGTTGCTTTTAAAATACAAAGCCAACCCTACGATTAAAAACGCACAAGGGAAAAGTGCCTATGATATCGCAAATGAAAAAGGGTTTGAGGATATTGTCAGGCTGTTTGACGAAGCGGGATATAAAAACGGGTAACCGCTTTTTTATGCAACCAACGGTTTTCAAACACTGCTGAAAAATCTTTGAATAACTGTATTCATTTGAGCATGTACGGGGATTTGGCAGCTCCGTTATAAGCGGAAATACCTTGCTCAGGAATTTTCCTGCGCATCCCCAATCAGTATTTACATCATAAGTGACAATGCGGATTTAAAAAGTTACCAGCATCCGCAGCCGCCTCCGCAGCCAAAGCCTAAACCGCCGCAACTGCCCCAGCCCAAGCCACCGCAGCTGCCCCAGCCTAATCCACCGCATCCGCAGCCTAATCCGCCGAAACCCAGACCTCCGCAGCCTAATCCGCCGAAGCCCAAGCCACCGCAGCCGCCCAAGCCCAGACCTCCGCAACCAAGACCGCCGAAGCCTAATCCACCGCAGCCACAGCCACAACCACAGCCGCCAAATCCTCCGAGTCCGCCGAGCAACCAATCAAATAACATGGATAATACCTCCTTTTTTTTCTTTTTCCTTCATATATAGTATTCACATATGGAATGCTTGGTTAATATACTCGTACGAAAATAATAAAATTATTTTCTTTTTTGTTGATTAGTGCTTAAAATTTAAAAATTTTGTCAGGGTTGTTTACATTCATGGTTTAACTGGTTAAAATGATTCTAATTGACATAGGATAGATAAAAAGATCGCAGGAAGGCAAAAAGGATGGAAAAAAGACTAAACGGTGCGAACAGAAGCCGCTGGACAATATTGTTTGTAGTCGTTATGGCTACCTTTATGGCAACTCTGGATTCAAGCATCGTCAATGTTGCGCTGCCCGTGATGTCGGATTCGATGCATGTGACTTCCGAATCCATCGCCTGGATTGTAAGCGCCTATTTGATAGCAATTTCTGCCGCAATACTGATATTCGGGAAACTCGGCGATATACTGGGACAGACCAAGGTATTCCAGTTTGGACTTATAGTATTTACTGCCGGCTCTTTTTTATGCGGCGTAACGGATTCCTTTGGCTGGCTGATCCTAGCGCGTGTGGTGCAGGCTATCGGTGCGGCCGGCACAATGGCCAACAGCCAAGGGATAATCACTCGTTCTTTTCCGGAAAACGAGCGGGGCAGGGCGCTTGGAATCAACGGCGCGTTTGTCGCTCTGGGTTCTCTGTTTGGACCGCCTCTTGGGGGCTTTATCATCTCGGTTGCATCCTGGGAATACCTTTTCTGGATAAACGTACCCATAGGGATCATTGTCTTTTTGTTGGGCATTAAAGTTTATCCTAAAAATACAAGGACTGAGAAAATCAAGATCGACGCACTCGGGGCGGCGCTTTTTGTAGTTGCGATCGTTCCTCTGTTTATTGCTCTGGAACAGAGCATAACGCTGGGGTTTGCGCATTTTATGATTATCGCGTGTCTGGCTGCTTCCGCAATAGGGTTTATATTGTTTTATAAAGTTGAGAAGCGGGGCAAAACTCCGCTGCTGCCCATGGATATATTTAAGAACAAATGGTTCACCGTCAGCCTTTTCTGTGCGTTTATCTCGTTTATTGCCATCTCTTTTTCAAATATTATCATGCCTTTTTACCTGCAGGATCTTTTGAAGCTGTCTCCTGCAATGGCAGGACTGTTTCTGGCTATTTTTCCGCTGGTGCTGGGCATTATCGCACCTATCAGCGGGTACCTCTCCGACCGGATCGGTTCCGAGTTTTTAACGCTGCTTGGATTAATCCTGACTGCTGTGGGATTGTTTCTTGTTTCAACTCTGGATAAAAATCCGTCTTTTGCGATAATGGGATTTTTTATTGCGCTGATCGGAGGGGGCAACGGATTATTCCAGTCTCCAAACAACTCCCTGGTAATGTCGTCTCTACCAAAAAAAGATCTTGGTATCGGGGGAAGTCTGAACGCGCTTGTGCGGAACATCGGACTGGTTGTGGGAATCACGCTTGCAACAATGATATTGTACGGCGGCATGAGCAGCCAGACCGGCTATGTTGTAAACAATTATTTTGAAGGTGCGGACAGCGCATTCTTGTACGGCATGCGCATCGCGTTTATAACAGCCGGGACGATCTGTACTGTTGGTGCTGCTGTTACCGCTGTGCGGCTGATTGGCCGCAGGAAAACCAAAACAGAGAATTAAGCAAGGATTAAATGGGGAAAGTAGGGGAAACTTATGCGTTTTATATCCTGGAATGTAAACGGCCTCAGGGCCTGTCTGCAAAAAGGATTTGAGAGTTTTTTCCGCGCGTCGGACGCGGATGTTTTCTGCATTCAGGAAACAAAAATGCATCCGGATCAGATGGATATCCATTTTGACGGGTACGAATCGTACTGGAACAGCGCCATTAAAAAGGGGTATTCCGGAACTGCAGTTTTTTCGCGGATTAAACCTTTATCCGTGGCGTATGACATTCAAAAGGAGGAGCATGTGGGCGAAGGCCGAGTAATTACACTGGAATTTGAAGAGTTATTCCTGGTAAATGTGTATACGCCCAATGCGCAGGATAAACTTGCAAGAATTGATTACCGGATGCAATGGGAAGACGATTTTAGAGCGTATCTGAAAAAACTGGATTCAAAGAAACCGGTTGTACTGTGCGGGGATCTGAACGTGGCTCATGAGGAGATCGATTTAAGGCATCCAAAACCCAACCGGGGAAACGCAGGATTCTCCGACCAGGAGCGGGGCAAAATGACCGAACTTTTAGGCTCGGGTTTTGTAGACAGTTTCAGGCATCTGTATCCCGATAAGGAAGAAGCCTATACCTGGTGGTCATACTTCCGGAAAGCGCGGGAATCAAATTCAGGGTGGCGTATAGATTATTTTATTGTTTCGGACGTGCTGAAATCAAATATTGTGGACAGTGTGATTTATTCGGATGTGTTGGGGAGCGACCATTGCCCTGTGGGATTAATACTTGATATATACTCGGGCCGCTGATAAACTCCAACTACTCGTTATTTTTCCTTTTATAACATCTGGTTTATGCACGGTAGGCGAGAAGATAAAAATTATATTGGCTGTACTTTAAATTTATTGATAATATGAATAATTACTTTTCACAGGTGTTGTTTCTTTTAACCATACCTTTTCTTTTTTAAAGTAAAAGGTATGAAAGAAAAAATAGAAAGGCCGTGGGTTTATGAAAAAAAGAAAACTTGGAGCGCTGAAGGTTTCTGCAATTGGTCTTGGATGCATGGGCATGTCCGAATACTACGGCGGCGGGAACGACGAGGAATCCATCCGCGTGATCCATACCGCATTGGATATGGGGATCACCCTTCTGGATACCGCCGACATGTACGGGCTGGGGAAAAACGAGGAACTTGTTGGCAAGGCTATCAAAGACCGCAGGAACGAGGTGGTGCTGGCGACCAAGTTTGGCAATGAGCGCAATTTCAACGGGCAGCTTGTTCGTATCAACGGCACGCCCGCTTATGTGAAGTCAGCATGTGAAGCCAGTTTGCGGAGACTTAAAGTAGACTGCATAGACCTTTACTACCAACACAGGGTAGATCCAACGGTGCCCATAGAAGACACCATAGGCGCCATGGCCGAGCTGGTGCGGGAAGGAAAGGTCCGGTTTCTGGGCATGTCCGAAGCAGCGGCGGCAACTATCCGGCGCGCGAACCAGGTGCACCCCATTTCCGCGCTGCAGACAGAATATTCGATTTGGACCAGGGACGTGGAAGCAGAGATACTCCCGGTCTGCCGCGAATTGGGGATAGGGTTTGTTCCCTACAGTCCGCTTGGCAGGGGATTTTTAACCGGGAAAATTCGGAACACGGACGAACTGGACGCAAGAGATTTCCGGCGGATAGCACCCAGATTCCAGACGGAGAACATCAAAAAGAACCTTAAGCTGATTGAGCGCATTGAGGAGATCGCAGCAGAAAAAGGCTGCAAACCCTCACAGATGGCGTTGGCCTGGCTGCTGGCACAGGGCGAGGATATTGTGCCTATCCCCGGAACAAAAAGACTGAATTATCTGAAGGAGAATATTGGCGCGGCGGAAATCACCCTGACTCAAGACGAAATTGAGCGCGTTTCGAACGCATTACCGCCGGACGCAGTCGCAGGATTAAGGTATCCGCCGGACCGGATGAAAAATCTGAACCGGTAGCCCCGGATGACCCTAAAAACGCTGATATAAGAATTTTTCAGAACCGTCTTCCTTTTTATAGGGCAGGCGGTTTTTTATCATTGTCCAATCCGGCTGGATATGATTACCACGGCAGAATTATATTGTTATATGGAAAATTATGTAGTATAATTGGGTTGAAATACCAATCCAGGGCGTAACTGTACATTTTTTTGACGTGTTTTCCGGTATATTGTAAGTAGAAATGACGAAATAAGGGATGGGGATATGAAGAGAATATTTTTGTTGTTATTGATATCTGTTCTTGTTTTGCTGATTCCGTTTTCCGCGTATGCGGCTGCTAATGTACCGGCGAAAATACTGGGCCTGCGGCCGAGCGTCGTGCGTGTAGTATGCGACCTGGGTGACGGAGCCTATGCAGAGGGCACGGGTTTTGCCGTAGGAACAATTGAGCCTGTCCAGTATATTGCAACCAACTACCATGTGATAGACGGCAACAAGAGTATCACCGTATGGTATGGGAAGGAAATCTTCATCAATGCCGCACCTCTTGCGGAATTGCCCGCATCGGATATCTGTATATTAAAGCTTGAAAAACCTATTTTTGATATCAAACCAATGGTGATTGACGACCGTGACGACGCGCAAACGGGCGACGGCGTATATGCGCTTGGTTTTCCGGGCGGCGCTGATGAATTCACCAATGAACGGTCGGCCACCCCGGACCAGGTAACGGTAACGGACGGCATTATCAGCAGTATCAAATCGTATTCCATACTGGAAGGAAGATCGCCCGTCATGCTGTACCAGATCAATGTGGCGATTAACCACGGGAATTCCGGCGGGCCCCTGGTGAACGAAAAGGGCGAAGTGATCGGCGTAAATACCTTGGGTGCATCGGAGGCACAGGACATCAATGCGGCAATCAGCATACAGGAACTGACCGGACTTTTAAAGCAGAACGGAATCCCCTACAGGACAGGCAATTTCTTTGCGGAAAATATTTGGCTGCTGATCGCCTTTGCAGCTGCCGCAGCTGCTGCAATCCTGTTTATTCTCATTAAAAAAGGAAAGGTTCGATTTTTTGTGAAAAAGCGTTCCAAAAATATTCCTCTGGAAAAATTCCTTGTAAATATGGGCGGAAGGCTGCCGTTTGATATGGCGGCCAAAATCCTTGAACCTGTGATACGCAGGCTGGCTGAGATGCACGCAAAGGGAATGTGCCACCTGGATATCTGCCCGGAGAACATTACCATTGACCCGGCGCTGCAATCGGCGGAGCTGCTGGAACCCGGGAAAAAAGACGCGGGCGGCTACACCATACTCACCCGGCCGGGGTATTCTCCCTTGGAACAGTACAGGGCCGGTGGGGATATCGGTACCTGGACGGACGTTTACGCCGTGGGCGCTGTTATCTACCGCATGGTGACCGGCAAGAACCCGCCCGAGGCGCTTGCACGCATGGAGAACGATTCCGAGCTTTCCGGCAATATCATAGACCATCTGATCGATTTTAATAAAAAACAGGCATGGCTACGCGCTTTAAACATCTCGGCTGAAGGCAGGACAAGAAACTGCGGGCGGGTGGCGGAAGAACTGCTGGGGCCTGTCCCTTTATATACGGTGACATATTCCGGAGATGATACTGCGGTAACGGAAAATCAGGGAAAAAAGGCAAAATGCAGGAAAAGGAAATGGATCCCTATTTCTATTGTGTGTACATTTGCAGTTGCTGCTGCGGGATACTTCGGATGGGCGGAATATAATTATCGGAAACTGGTGGGGTACGTGGAAAACGAGTATTTCACACAGGCCACGGAGATAGTTCCCAAAATGCCCGTGTTTTACAAGGATATGGAAAAACTGCAGAACTACAATTATGCAGGCGTCCAGATGGAACAGGGCAACTATGGCGTGGCAAGGCAATGGTTCGGGGATCTGGGGGACTTTAAAGAAGCAAAGGAAATGCTGAAAGAAGTGGATTACCAGGAGGCGTTTACAATTCTGGATTCAGGGAATTATGACAGGGCAAGAAAGGCATTTCAAAACCTGGGCAATTATAAAGACGCCGCCGATATGATAAAGGAGTGCGACTACCAGAAAGCAATCGACGCGTTTAATGATGAGGATTATTTGTACGCATATTCCCAATTCAGCGAGATTCAAGGATACGCCGACGTTAACGATATAATGACGGTGCTTATAGATATAATTTATAATAAAGGGGTTGAATTGTACCGGTCCGAAGATAGTTTGGCTATAAATTATTTTAATGTCCTGGATGGTTATCTGGATTCAAGTGCGTATATAAAATTGTATAACTATAGAAATTCATATTATCCGACAGAACAGGATTATCAGGATTTGTTAAGCTATATCGGGTTTGAAGATGCACTGGATATTTTGATGAATGACGAGTTTATATATTTATATTTAAAAGGTGACTGGAGTGACGGAAATGGTTACTATTTTTGGCTAAAAGAAATGAATAGTGGTCAGTGGCAGTGGCATTCTAATTATAATTTACCATGGTATGCTGGAGAACATTTTGATATTATCGAAAGGGTGTATAAAATAGATGGTAAAGATCAATTCAAGTTTTCCTTCGTTTCGCCAAATGAAATGTCAGTGTACTGCTATAAAAACCACAGAACATACGAGATGTACCGTGAATAAAAAGAAAGCCTACTAGCCGCCGAGTTTCGGCGGTTTTTCTTTTTTTTCCTCCAGTAGGGCACTAGACTCATTGATATTATGGTATTCCAGGTTATATAATTATTTGGTCGTTAGTTTTCTTTGGTATTACCTTTCTTTTTTAAAAGAAAGGTAATAAATAATTTAAAAAGGGTCAGGTATGGAAAGAACAGAGCTGCTTAAAAGCTGTACATTATGCCCGCGGGAATGCGGGGCAAACCGGCTGGACGGACGGGTGGGTTTTTGCGGCGCGGGGAAGAACGTGCGCGCGGCGCGCGCCGCCCTGCATTTTTGGGAAGAACCCTGCATTTCCGGGGAAAAGGGATCAGGCACGGTCTTTTTTTCATACTGTTCACTGAAATGCGTTTTTTGCCAGAATAGGCAGATCAGCGGGGGAGGAGACGGCCTTGAAATCACAGTTGGGAGGCTTGCGGAAATATTTCTGGAACTGCAGGCGAGGGGAGCCCATAACATAAACCTTGTGACGCCCGACCAGTACCTGCCGCAGATACTGGACGCCCTGGATATTGCAAAAAGAGACGGTCTTCATATCCCGGTTGTGTACAACTGCAGCGGATACCAAAGCGCGGGAGTCCTTCGTATGCTGGAAGGGTATGCGGATATCTATCTTCCGGATTTCAAGTATATGGACGATGCATATGCCATGAAATATTCGGGCGCGCCGGGATATTCCCGCGTTGCAAAAGCGGCTGTAGCGGAGATGGTGAGGCAGATAGGAAACCCCGTATTTGATGAAAACGGAATCATGCAAAAAGGCGTAATTGTCCGGCATCTGGCATTGCCTGAACTTGCGGAAGATTCAAAAAAAGTTGTCCGGTATCTGTACGAGACATATAGCAACGGTATTTTTTTGAGTATCATGAGCCAGTATACACCGTTTGGAATGGGGAAGTACCCGGAGCTTGACAGGAAGATCACAGAAAAAGAATATGAAGATCTTATGAATTACGCTTTAATCCTGGGCGTGGAAAAGGCATTTATTCAGGAAGGAGAAGCTGCGGACGAAAGTTTTATACCTCCATTCAATTATGAAGGAATACGGGATAAGCACATACCAATACTCTGAATTAGCGAATAAGTATTAGAAGTACAAGCGAACGCAAATATGACAGCCAATGCGCAGTATGAATCACAAAAGCGTAGATGCCGAACTCTTTGGCTTAGATGATCATAAATGGTGTAAATAAGAGTGAATAATTGGAAAAAATATTTTGAATAATACCTTTCAATTTTTCTTGCTAATTGGTATAATATTCTAAACGGGTTCAATTTTTTTATTTGTTTTATCCCAATAATACTTTTTAGTATTTTATTTAGTGATGTTTTTTTTATCGCCGCTTAATAAAACCGGCTAGTCTTATCCGCAGTTGTTTAAGCAGAATTATTATACTTTTGAAGGAAGAGAATAGATGCGCTTAATCGGACAATTCAATAAAATAGAGGCAGGAACGGCGTTAGCCTTTTTTTGCCTTACAATATTGGTTTTTACAGCAAAACTGACCGGTTGGCTCCATATCTATTATTACTCTGCGATTGCGGAATTTTGCTTGATTATCCCGCTTGTGTTCCTTGTAATAACCGGTTCCAGGCAAAATCGACCGATCGTGTACTATATACAGATAGAGCTGATGCTTGCATGGTTGGTCTTGGAGTTGATTTTAAACTATATACTGAAAATTGAGTTAAGGCAGCTTGGATGGGCGGTAATAGGCTACGTTATTCTGTTTTTTGCCGGAAGTATCGGTATGATCTCCATATGTTTTCATACAGGAAAAAAATGGGGAATTGCGTCTGTTATACTGTTTTCCACCATGTTCATACTGGTACTTTTTCAGCAAAACACATCGCGTCTATAAAAAGGCGTCCATACAGCCTTATATGGAAGTACTTTATTAAAAAGAGTCCACAGGAGGTCTGCAATGCTATGAAGAAAATAAGTTAAATAAAATACACTGCGCCGCGGGAGTACCACGGCGCGGAGTCATTTGCCTAGAATTAAAGGAGACTAATATTTAAATATGATTTTCTCTTAGGTTAGATTGCATTGTGCACAAAGGCTACGATCTTATCAACCGGAATATCCACTGTAGCGCCAACATTGCAAATAAAGTTGTTAAAGCCAGCGCCAAATCCGCCAACTCCGAATTTATTTGAAGAAATCCTTCTGCCGAACTGGCTGCAGTTATCAAATGTCGGGCAACAGCAGGTCTGGCAAGTACTTCCGAGCGAGCAGCAGGGAGCCGGTCCGATACAGGTTATTAATCTTACAAAGCAGGGATTGCACAGAATAAGAACTCCTGTAAATCCACAACCGGAAGCACCTCCACTTTCTGTATATATTGTTACCGTTGTTCCGGACCATCTTACTAATTCAGAAATTATGCCGGTGTCAGCATAACCTTCTGCGCCATAAGCACCTTCAAATTCTCCTTCCATTTATTTTCTCCTTTCACTTATTTTTTTTGGGTACCCGACATATACTATGTCACAATATATATGTATGTTAATAAAAAATAGTATTTTTATATAAATTTTTGGAGATTATTTACCCTTTATGTTTGAAAAAACTATTTAATGGCACCGCAAAAGGGTATTTATAAAGGTTTATATAGAAAATATATCTATTTTGTTCCTGATTTAAAAAAAAACTTGTATTACAGATTAAAAAGTTTTATTTGTCGAATTAAATTGTGTAACGGAGATGATATCCCGGTGACTTTTCCGCTTCAGACGTATTTAAGGGAAATATATGAACGGACTAACTCGTGCATCAAGCGTTTGATTATACGGCAAAGCTGGAAGAAACAGCCGATTCGGTGAAAGCTTATAAAATATTTTTATATCAAATGCATTTGCTAATAATGTTGAAGTATGCAAAAAAATGTATTATAATCGGATGGTAATAATTAGGCCATAGCACTAAGATTTACACGGTTTTTTACGTTTCAGTAGTTTTTTCATCATTAGCGGGTAAAAGTCTAAATATGTAAAGAGGTTGGTTTATGGAATCGATTTTACAGCTGTCGGTTCTATATCTTGAATATTCAAAAAAGGATATTGAGATTGTATACCGGTATCTTGCCGATTATATTTCCTGTCCTGTCTATATGGATACTGCATCAACGAAAATGCAGTTCCAATTTTGCCTGAAAAACAGTAAGTACGATTTAATACTGGCTGATTATTCCCTTCCGGGATATAGCGCGCGCGATGCCCTGAGGCATGCTCAGGAAGTATGCCCCGAGGTTCCTTTTATATGCCTTTCCGAAACGATTGGCGCGGACATTGCAGTAGAAATGATCAAGCAGGGTGCAACCGACTATGTATTCAAAGACAGGCTGGGACGGCTCCCTTTTGTAATCCAGCGAGCACTGCAAGGCAAGCTTCTGGAACTGGAGATGAAAAAGCATGACAAACATATGAGGATAGTAAACGAAAGTCTGAAACAGGCGCAAAAAATTGCGCACCTGGGCAGCTTTGAATGGGATATTGAAAACGACGAGTTTTTTGGATCGGATGAGGTATACAGGATATTTGGATTAGAACCTGATTCTGTCAACGCCAAGAATTTACCCAATGCATACACCTGTGAATGCGATAAAATAAGAATATCCGAAGCCCTGCAAAATGCTTTGGACGGAAAAGCGCCCTACGATGTTGAGTATTGGCTTAACTTACCGGACGGAATCAAAAAATATGTTCATGTTCGGGGCAATGTACGCAGGGACAACGACGGAAAGCCTTTGCACATGTTGGGAACATATCAGGATCTGACTGAACGCAAACTTGCGGAGGAAACCGCAAAACGCCAGGCAGAATTTCAAAAAATGGTTGTGAGCCTTTCCAAGGATTTTATTAATATGCCGTCTGATAAACTGGATGAATCCATCGTATATTCAATGGGTTTGATATGCGGATATTGCAGTGTAGAAAAGTCCTATATATTATGGTTTGATACGGCCATGGATAATGCGGTCTGTTTATATGAATGGAACAGGGAGCCAGGTAAAAACGTTGGTAAAAGGTATGTAAGGCTGCCGGTTCGGGCAAGTGATTTTTCCGGTTTACATATTGGGGGTAAAGCATTTTATGCTGAAAGTTTTAATGCTTTTTCTGCAAACAGTTGGTTTTCGGAGGTAATGAAATCAATAGGTATGCAATCGGCGTGCCTTTTTCCGCTTGTAGCCGACGGCAAGCACATTGGTGAGTTTGCCATGTGCTCTTCAACAGAGCTTTATGATTCGGTTGCGGTGGATCTGTTCTGTGAAATGTTGACCAGTGTATTGCTGCGAAAAGAACAGGAAAAAGAGCTGGAGGAAGCTAATGAACGTACCCGGCTGATGCTTGATTCCAGCGCCGATGGAATTGCCATGATTGACAAGGACGGCATCATACTCAATATCAACCGGCATTTTGCCCAAAGATTCGGATTATCATCCGAAGAACTGACAGGTTGCAGTTTTGAAGGATTATTTCCTGTGGAAAAGTATGGCGCTTTATACAAGGAAAGGCTGGACAGGCTTATGCTCGCGTTTAATACCGGCGAGCCTGAAATGTTTGAAGATTCAAGGGATGGATTGACCTTTTTCAACAGGGTGTATCCCATACATAAGGATGGAAAAAAGATAGGCGTTACTCTATTTTCAGCCGATATTACAGATAAAAAAAAGGCCGAAGAAGAATCAAAACGAAATGAAATCCTGCAAAAGGAAGCTGAGATATATAAAAAAAAGGAAGAAGAATATCTTGAGTTGTTGGATGGAACTGCGGAGGGCTCTTGGATAGTGGATTTTCAAAAGGGGACGATGGAATGTTCGCCTCAATGGATCCGGAGGCTGGGCGGCGAGGATCTGCCGATCCAAAAGGTGCTGCAATACATAGATAGCCTGATACATCCGGACGACTATGAAAGAGTTCATGCGGAAATGAAAAAAGCAAACCGTGTAAAGCAGCTTAAATATAAAGTTGAGTACCGTATAAAGACCCTGGACAACGGGTATATCTGGGTACTGGACCAGGCTAAAATTATTTTTAACGAGGAAGGCCAGGCCGGCAAAGTATACGGGACTTCGATGGATATTACGGACAGAAAAAACATGGAATTGCAATTCCAAAAGCAGGCTGAAGAGCTTGAACAAAAAAACAGGCTGATTACAGATTTTTTTATAAATATTTCACACGAATTTAAAACGCCGCTTTCTGTTTTAATGCTTGGATTGGAATTACTTGAAGGCAGTTCCCGGCAGATAAGCGATCCGGATATTAAGAAGCATATTCGTGTAATGAAGCAGAATTCCTACAGATTGGGAAGGTTGGTTTTCAACCTTTTGGACATATCCAAACTGGATTCCGGGTTTATGGAGCCAAAGTGGGAAAAGGTTGATGTTATCAGAATATTAAGGAATATTTGTGAATCAACATATGACTATATCCGGCAAAAAGAACTCAATTTGAATTTATCGGCCACTGTAAATGAAAAGCATATGTTTACTGACAGTTTTATGCTGGAACGCATTATTTTGAATCTCTTATCCAATGCAATAAAACATACTCCTGCCGGTGGACGGATAGAAATAAAATTGCAGGATTACAACAATAAAGTTATCATAGCGGTGGAAGATAATGGCGAAGGTATTCCTGAAAATAAGAAAGGAATTATTTTTGACAGGTTCGCACTGGTGGATACGTCTCTATCACGTTCCTGTGAAGGCTGCGGTATTGGGCTCGCTCTGTCAAAATCTCTGGCCGAGTTGTTGAAAGGCGGGATTACGTTTGAAAGCTCACTGGGAGAAGGAAGTAAATTTTTCATTGTACTTCCTGTTTCGGAAATGAAATATACAACACAGATTGTTTTTCACAACGGTATGCAGTTGAACAACCGCATACAAATGGAATTTTCAGATATAGATTTTAATTGAAACGTTCAATAATTTTAATAGATTTACTCGCTTTATTTTAGTAAAATATGACTGTAGATAGCGGCAAAGATAAGGGGATTGGATTTAGATTATGTCAATTATCGATAAGACATAAAAGCAAAGTGAAAGTTGAAAAGCACCTCTGTTTGCAACTTAGATTGAAAAGGGACGGATATTATATGAAATTAAAAGCATTTTCTATAACGCTAATCGTATTGCTTAGCATGTCTGTACTGACGGCCTGCACGCCGGAACGCTCTGTAAACGCCATGAAACCTAATGTTACAATGACGTTTGATTACGCTGAAGGATTACGGTATGAACCTTCCTATGCCGTATGGATAGAGGACGAATCAGGTTATCATACAACAGTATACGTGACAAAAAAAGCTGCGCAGAGCAGTTGGGGAAACGGAGAACGCGATTATGTACTGCCGATATGGTTTGGAGTACGCGAAAAAGATGTGGATGCAGTGGCAGGAGCAACTTCCAAAGGCAGCGCAAACATTCAATTCAACATACCGGATGAGTTTGCAGGCAAAAAAATAACGTTGTATATGGAGGCAAACGCATCATACGATTACAACAATTATTACAAGGAAAATCTTAAGGAAAGCACGCCGGGATACAGCGATGTGAACGGACAACCGTCCATGCTTTGGACGGTTGAGATTGACCCTAACAGACAAAAAAACGGGGAAACGTCAATGACGCTTGCCGGCGCGGGTGATGTGCTTGGCAACAATCATAGGGTGCATAATGACTTGACAAATGTTTCGACTGCAAAGAAACTGCTTACGGATATCAAAGTAAAATACGACTTTGTGAAATAATTGCAAGGAAGGCTGAATCAGCCATATGCTGCCGGGGTTAGGAGACATTTCCGGGGAAATTCAAATTTTGTTATTTCTGCCTGTGCCAAGAGTTTTTTAAGCAAAAAAAGTATGGTATAATCAAAAAGTAATATAATAAAGTAATCGGCACCGGACTGTCTTTATGGAGGTTTATATGAATGATGCATTGGCGATTCAAATAAAGCTATCTGGTAAAAAAAGCATAGGGCAAATTAACAATATGCTGAAGCTGACTGTAGAAGAATTCCTTTCTACAATCGGAAACGTATACCGTGTCAGAAATACCGATACATATATTATTCCAATTATAGTACCTCATGATGTGAAGGCAGATTTACTTATTGCAATCAGAAACATGGAAAACGATTATGGTTTTATTCTGGAGAATGAGAACGTATATCTATAATAAAAAAAGTCAGAATACGATTGCTATTGACCGCTTGTTAAAACAGGCGGTTTTCTTATTGGACAAGAACAATATCTGTTAAAAAATCATTCGGCTGTTTCGACGTCTATTTCAAATTCGGCGTCTATTGCGGAAATACCGGTGCTGAAATGGTTTTTTTTAATATGCAAAACCTCATGCTTGTAGGTTTCCAATTTCATTTCATTAGAAAGCCGTTCATCAATGTAAATATTATAATCTCCATTTTCATCCAGTGCAGTTGCCCCGTAGACGCGAAGGGTAGGAAAACACACGAATCGAATAAAAATATCACCCATATTCAACACCTCTTCAAAATGTTAATTAAATTATAATATTGCAGATGATCCAAAAACTGCACAGCCGGTCATTTTTTGATTGCTTCTAAAAATTTTGCGGCTTTTTCGATATCCTCTTTTGTGGCTGATTTTGACGCAGAAAAAAGTAATTGCATTTCAGGACGTTCTTTTAAATATTGCAGCATATTTTCGTACTCGTCTTCAAGTACCGGGCTGGAATCCATTAAATAGTCCAGAGAAACATTAAAGTAGGCTGCAAGTTTTTTTAATGTGGAGAGACGGATATTGTCGTATCCTTTTTTCCACCATCCGTCGATTGTTGTATAGGGTATACCGCTTTCATTGGCAAGAACGTTCTTATTAATGTTCCTTTCTTTCATCAACCTTTCTAATATCTCTAAGAACATTTTATACTCCTATTTGCACGAATTTACTTCTATTATAATCCATTTAAGATAAAATGCAAGTACAAATTTACGAACAATCATAAAAAAATTACGACTAATGGTAAAAATATATTGACAATATACGAGGAGGGGTATAAAATTAACCTAAAATTACGAGAAGGGGTAAATTAATTTTTGAAATAATACTGATTTTATAAATTTATTTCAACTACATATTGAATGCTGCTACGGATTCCTCAGGGCATAAGTGAAACCGGCAGATACCGGCGGTTGATTTATGGAAAGTGATCACTCACTGGACATTTGAGCACAAATACAATATTGATTATTACTTATATGATGTGTGATTTTTTAGCGAAATAGGCACCATGGGAGGAGATACATATGTTGAATAATCTAAAAACCGAACTTATAAAGAAGCATAGGACGATTGGAGAGTATGCGGAATATATAGGCGTTTCAAAATCCACAGCAATGTCATACATAACAGAAAAGTCGGATATTTCCAAAGCAAAGATGGATAAAACAAAGGAACTGTTTCCGGAATGCACGTATGAATACCTGTTTGAATCGCAAAAAGACGATGCTGCGGTTCAGCAAAGTATTTGCGGAAAAAAAGCTGAAGGGAGGCTGAAGAATGAAGGTACGGATAGGGGAATATGATCCCGCACAACTTACAATCGACGATGCTGAGGCACTGCGGGACGCGGGAATGGACATTATAATGACAACGGAAAAAAATATTGCGGTATTTATGGAGATTGGGAACCTTTTTCCCATAAGTGATAAGGAGGACATGCTGTATGATCTGGAATTTAAGCCGGACGGCAACCGAGTTGCTGCAGGAGGAGTATGAAAAGCTTGGACGTTTAAAACTTGACGATACACTTGGAGATACTTATAAAAACATTTGCATTTTCAAACTAGGAGAGATTGGACGCGAGCTAAGGAAGAGAAACGCGCAGATTCCCGGCGGCGTGAATGTAAGGCCTGATAAGGAATTCTGCGCATTATGCGGGCGAGCAACGTTTGATTACGAAAGGGTCTTTTTACACAATGGACAAACAGTTTGTGAAGACTGTATGGAACAGGCGGGGAGAGATTAAAATGTATAATCCTTTTAAGTGCTCGGGATGCGATGATGAGTTTATAAATGGACAGTATTATTGGGAATTTTTTGATGAAAACGGCGATCTGTTTTTCTTGGATGAATTCTGTAAGGATGCTTATCTGATGGATCAGAGAAAGCAATATATACCTGTAGACTACTCTCATGAGGATTTATGACTATGACATACGTAAATATACAGACTGCAAAAAATCTGATAGGAGATGTGTTGTGCGTGAGTACGCAACTGGGTAGATATTGCGCATGTATATCCTTTTTTGGCGCATCAGAAAATTTGGTAGTGGACATATATAAAAATAGCGACGAATCTTCAAAACTATTTAAAACCTATCACCTGGGAATGAATGATCCGGATTTTGAAGAAAAAGCAGAACTATGTATGCGGGAAATGGATTTAATGGCACGAGATAAAGGCTAATTGATAAAAGTTCTGTATCACAGGAATAACCGGGGCGAAAACGCCGGAGCGCGGCGGTTGTAACTTATCTGAAGCAAAAAAAGTTAGTCCGGGTGGCATGCAGGCAGCCCGGACACGCCCCGAAACAAAGTGAAATGGAGGACTAATATGTTCAGGAAAATACGCGGAATACAGCTTCCATATTATAAACAGGGACTTATTTATTTTATGTGCCGGAATTATATTGAACTTCCATTGGAAAAACAGGAGAAAATAAACAACCTGTGCATGGAAGTTGCAGGAGAGTATTATCCCGCGCTAAGGGAAATACTCTTCACGGATAAGTCCATCGTACGCATATCCATGGACAACAATTTATCCGAATCAACACTGTACAGGCTGAGAAGGAAGTTTTATGAGAGGTGGTAAAGAGAATGCCTCTTTAAAAATACTTTTTAAGTTTTACAGCGGCAGCAGTTTTAATTTCTGCACCCTTGGCAAATATTTTTCGAGGTCGGATACAGGGAAAGGCTTGCCGTGTCCGGGGTATATTTTTTTAGGTTTTAACTCTATAATCTTATTCCAGGATTCGCAGAATTCATCCAGATAATCAATCCAGATTGCGGCGCGCTTAAAACTGGGAAAACTACTCATAGCAGCGTCTCCGCAGAAAAGCTTTCCGTCACTACGAAGCAGGGAAACAGAACAGCCTGTATGGCCGGGCGTCTCAATAATTTTAGCATCCAACTTTTTTTCCAGATCGGATTTATTATCATCGTTTATTATAATCAGCCTGTCCTTAAATTCTTTCTCAACCGGTGTAAACCAGTGCCCTTTCTTTGCCATATTTCTGAAAACCATCCGTGCAATATAATTTGAACAGCCGCCAGTAAAAGTAATCTGCCCTTTTTGAATTTCCACGGCAGCTTTCGAGTGAAGTATAACTTTTGCATTGTTGTGATGCAAGAGTTCATTTAAAAAACCGATATGGTCATCGTGCGAATGTGTAATGAAAATATAGGCTATGTCTTTCTGCTCAATCATGTTTTTTTGCAGTTTTTCGCAGAAGTTCTCGTACTCTTTTTCATATCCTGTATCAACCAATACATAACCGCCTTTTACAGCGTATATATAATCGTTTGTTATGCGATCCCCAACATTGATAATTTCCATATAAATACTCCATTCAAAAAATTATCTGCATTGTTAGGCAAGAGATGCTATATCTTAAGTGAATTTTGTCAATTTTACCTTCGACATTGTAACATATATTACCAGAAAAAACAATAACTTATATCCGACCATGACTTACAATATTCGACAATATATTTGAAAATATTTATATTAATCCGATTTTTCTATTAAATCCCCAACAAGCATTAGTAGTATAATTCTGAAAAAATTAAATACTAAAACGTTTATATAAGTCTTAATTTCTTACCAAAAAAAGGAGTTTAGAAAATTATGTCGAAGAATAACAGGTATAACTATTGTGAAAGTTTTAAATGTTTGCCGGAGGAAAAAATGGCAGAATTAAAGAAAACCTGTTTTGTTATCACGCCGGTTGGAAATGAGGAAGATCCGATCTTAAGGCATATAGAAGGGATCATTAATGCAGTTCTTATTCCTGTATTAGGTGATGATTATGAGATTATTATTTCTCATAAATTACCGGATACTGGATCTGTTCATAAACAGATCATACAGTATATTTATGATGCAGACCTTGTTGTTGCAAATTTAACTAAAAAACATCCTGTTGTTATTTATGAACTGGCTTTCAGGCATTCTATCGGCACACCGGTTATAATGATTGCGGAGCAAGGTACAAATCTGCCTTATTTTTTCACCGAAAAAACAATTTACTATATTAACGACGCCCAGGGTGTACTTGAACTGATAGAAAAATTAATGACGCAGGTGGACTTCATAGATTTTTCCAGGGACCGGGAGGGCCCTATATACGATGCGCTGTTAGATACATCCAAGGAAGAATACCTTGTGAAAAAGATAGAAAAAGAATATCATTCTTTGGCAGATATGGACAAAAATGATGAAATAGCTGAAATAAATGAGATGGAATATGCTTTTTTCAGGGATCTCATAAGTGAAGATAGTAAAAAGCCGGCTACCAATAATAAACCTGAATATGAAAACTATATTCCTAAGGAAGATATAAATAAAACCCCCGAATCTATTACACTTGAGCAAATAAGCAACAGCGGCATAAATGAAAAAGAGAATGAATACAGCGGTCGGAATATATACAATCCGGATGATCAAAGCGGCTTACCGCCTGAAAAAGCAAAAGAAACCGGTCTGACAAAATCGAGCAGTCAAAACGTATTTTCAGGTATTGAAAAGCATACGTTTGACGAGCCGGAATTTGAATTCTTAAATAATATTATGGATTCAGACGATCTTCCTGAAAGGATAGACGCCGATTTTAAATTTATTCGGGAGATATTGAAGGACAACAAAGAAGAAAAAAAAGCGGCCCCTGAAATCGATACTTTACAGGAAATATTTAAGGAAGAGAGGCCAGGAAAGAAAACTGATAAAGACCCTTTGGATCAAGTTGCTGATATTATGGATAAACTCGAAAAAATTGAAAAGAAAATATCCAATGTACTTATATTCAGCGAGGAGCATTTTAAAGATTTGCTGGATCAGAATGAGTATCTGAATAAACTGATCAACTTTAATAATTTATATAATGAAATAAACGGCATGAAGGTCCAAAATAAAAAATCAGGTTTATTATAAAAATAAGTAAATCAACCGCTTAAGGCGGTTTTTTTATAAGTTTAAAATTTATCCGGGCAAAAAAGGTTTACCATGATGTCTTTGAATCTATTTATACATTGTAACCGGAGGATTGAACACTGGGGATTCATATGATCAGCAAACGGAAAAACTACGGTCTTACATAATTATGCAAAATTATTGAAACCTTAAACACAAATCTCCTAAGAAGCCATTAACTGGTATCATCCGTCAAAAAAGGCTATATTATCATATTTGTAAAAAAATATCTCTTGAAAATGTTAAAGAAATCATATAGAATTACGATAAATAAAACAGTTACTTTTATACGTTTTTACCCTTATATACAATAATCATATATTGGTGATTTGTGCGTTGTATTATATTTCTCGGATATAAGGACACTCTTTTAGTTGAATATTCGGAGGTCGACATTATTGCTCTACCCAAATGTAAAAACAAAGGTATTGCTGTTTATTAAATATTTATTTTTTATTTTTCTTTGTATAAGCCTTGCTTATTATGCTGTTTATGTTGCTATTCAGTATAACAACAACATTCAAAAAAGGGCAAATATTGAAAAGAATGAAAATAGTATCATTGAAAACGAAACAAATATGATTATAGGCAAGATTGGCAATGTACTATCCGATTTGATGTATCTTTCAGATTCTGTAGATGTAAACAGCTTTGATCTTGATGGCTCTTTTAAAACAGCCCTCCAGTGGAAGGCATTTCTTGACAGAAAACAAATATATGACAAGGTATGCTATTACGGCCGCGATGGATCTTCAATTGTAACAATATATTCCAAAAGCGGATCCTATATCAGTAACGACGGCAATCCTGACAGGAATTCAGATAGTCTGTTTGAGAAAACTATTTTACTGCAAAAAGGGCAGGCTTACATTTCAAGGCCCATACCAAAACCATTAGAAGGTCCAACCGGGAAGTCCATAGTATACCTGATGCAGTTTGCGACGCCATTATACGGCAGTGGAGGGAGTGTAAAAGGGATTGTGGTAGCGGATTATTATATTAACGATTTGCTCCATGATTTTGCGCATCTTTCCAGTACGAGCAGCGGAAAAGTATACTTGCTTGATTCAAACGCTTTTTCGATTTCGGGAAGCGAAAATATAGCAACAGGAAAAATGGATATTTCCGGGCTTCATTCATTTGCATTCAGCAGCCAGTACCCAAATGCCTGGAAGTATATGAAAAATAATTTATTAGGCCAGATCAGCATAGATAAAGGTTTTTTTACGTTTGGCCATGTATTGCTGTTTAATCAATCATACGGCAGGATAAATGGCGTAAATATCGTGATGGACACGGGAGACTGGATTGCAATTTCCGTTATTGATATTTTAAACGAAAGCGGCGAGATAGGAGAGATATTTGAAACAAACGGTTTTAACTTGATGTACAAGCTGCTGGACAATCAGTTGTTTGAATTTTTAATGATCTTGGCAGTATCTGCATTAATCGCCATATTATTTATTAAAAACAAATTATCCAAAGATGCAATCAAATATTTCTCCGAATATGACGAACTTACCGATTCATTCAATAGAAGGGCGGGTTTTTACAGACTTCGTGAACTGGGCGGCGCCTTATGGAGAAATTCTAAAAAATTGAGTGTTTGTTATGTTGACATCGATAATTTAAAGCAGGTAAACGATTCATTGGGCCACGACACTGGAGACGAACTGATAAAAACAGTTGCAGCCGCCATTCAAAAAAATATCAGGCAATCGGATTTTATGATCCGGATGGGTGGAGATGAATTTCTGCTGGTCCTGATAGATACCGGTGAAAAAGAAGCGGAAGAAATCTGGCAAAGAATAAAAAGCGAATTTAACACCATCAACCGCCATGAAAACAGAAAGTATATAGTGAGCGCAAGCCATGGGATTGAAGAATGCATTATTGCCAGCAATTGCAATATCGAAACGATTATTCAAAAAGCGGACCAGAAAATGTATAAAGAGAAAAACGCCAATAAAAAAAGTTTTAAAGTTATCAAAGCAGAAACATAATCCATAGGTGGCAGCGCAATCTACTATTACCGGTCAGTCCAATGAAAGAGCAATTTCCAAAATATTACCGCGAAAGCGGTTTTATTTTTTTAAAGTTGACGATAACTGACACTCCAGCCATGTTAGTTTAGCGGTAAGAAATCAACCGGCTAGCAGTTTAATGAGGAGGATGAGTACATGGATTTTGGAGAAATCAGGTACAGGAAAATGAAGATTGATTCTATTAATGAACGCATATTAAGGTTAAGGTCTGCAATGGAAACGGGAACGTGCAAGTTGGATGGAATTAAAAAGAACATACCCCAGGAGGACAGGCTTGCTGAAAGTATTGCAAAATTAATAGAACTGGAGGATGACCTGTTGCAGGAAACAATCAATTTGGAAGCTTGTATCAGGGAAGTTGAATGCAGCATCAATAATTTACCGGAACAGCAGCGTCTTGTCATACGTTTAAGAGACATTGACGGCATGAATTGGATCAGGATATCCCAAAAGATGCACTATGACGAAAGACACTGCAGACGGATACATAACAAAGCTATGGAAAATTTAAAAAATAACGATGTCCGGTTTTGTCCGGTTTAAATGTGCTATTATGGTATTGTTGAAAAAATTTAAAAGATCGGTTTAAAACCGATTTAAAGGTGCTCGAAAGGGCGCCTTTTTTATATAAACAAGCCGTACAGAGATGTTCGGCAAAAGCGGACGGTCAATTAAAGGCAAATATACCTTAAAGGAGGCGGATAAAAAAGATGTGATTTAAAAGTCAATTAAGCTTATGTAAAGGAGGACGATAATGGTCGACTTATCAGGAATGATTTTTGGTGCGCTAAATGGAATAGGCGGAGTCACCGTTTATTATTTTTCCCCATCCGTGTGGACGGACCTTCCTGCCGTCAGCTGTTTTGAAGCTCAAAATGCGGAATACAAACGCGCGGGGGGACAGGAATATCTTTCCGAGATACTCTACCAGATTGAGATATGGTCGGGCAACCGGAACGATATTCTGCGCATTGCCGGCGAACTGGACGCAAGGCTGGCAGCGATGGGGATGAAAAGAGAAATGAGCTGCGACGATGTGGACAGCGAACATAGCCTGCAACACAGGAAAATGCAGTATGGATGTATTGCAAACCGAAACGGACAACTTTTTCAAAAAAATAATAATGATAAAAAGGAGTAAAACAAATGGCTAACAGAATGGTTATGAGGGAAGAAATGCTCTATTATTTGGATGTGGGAACTACTGCGGCTCCCAGCCTTAAATTAATGGGCGACGGTTTTTTGACTGCAGGGATGGCTTTGAATCCCACGGCTTATAGCAGGAGTTATGTGAATCTGCCGGTAACTGTAAGCGATACGACCGGATATGCGCCGGCAATTTCTTATACAGGCGATATATACAGTGAAGACGAAGCCATCAAATTTGTCACCGATGCAGGCCTGAATCGTGAAACTGGCAAAAGGGCCAATATTGTGGAGGTTTATACCTGGATCGCAGGCACAAAAACCGGCTTTTACAAGGCACTGAAATATCCCGTATCCGTAAATCCCTCTACTTACGGAGCAAATTCCGGCGGCAGCACACTCGATTTTGCAGGTAGCCTGAATGCTGTTGGTGAAGGCATTACTGGGGAATTTGACCCGGTAGATAAGAAATTTTATACCGATGCCGAAGTAACAACGCTGGCATAATTAATCTTGTAAATCAGGAGAACACAACAGGAAAAGCACTTTGCTGTGTACAGCAAAGTGCTTTTCAAATCTAAAATAAAGGGGCATATACAAATGAGTGAAAAAATAGTTTTAGAGTTACCTAATACAAAAAAAGAGGTCGAAATTAAGGGGCAAACATATACATTGGACGTTAATGATATGGCAATGGTCAGAAAAATGGTTGAGCTGTATAACAACGCAATGAATATAGCAAGAGGAAAAATACCTTCTGATGAAGAGACGGAACAAATCGTTGCAAAATGCAAGGAAACTGTTGATTTGGCTTTTGGTAAAGATACCTTTGATCAAATATTCGAAAATGAACTGAAAGAAAAACAGTATCTTGCTCCGTTATATGTTTGTGCACAGATCAGCAGGATTTGTATGGAAGAATACAACGCCTACAAGAGGCAATATACAAAATCGGTCAATATTGATGAACAAATGGCTGAAATTGACAAATACATGAATGCTATTGCAAAGATGAAAAAAATTGAACAGGAAATGGATCATATTAGATGAGCTTCATTACAAAAGGCTTGCCGGATTTTGTGCGTATTTCAGGTATGCTTGTCCCGATCAATACTGATTTCAGGAAATACATGCAATTTGAAACTGCATTTTTTGACTTGAATTTAACGAACGAAGATAAGCTTTCAATCCTTGTGGAAAACGCACTTGGTGATCAACATATACCCGTTACAAGAGATGTGATTGAGGTACTTATGCTTTTTTACCGATGCGGTGAGCCTATTGTAAAAAAGAAAGGAGACTCCTGCACCCAAAACTGTGATTTGCCCTACTGCTTCGAATATGATGCAGGACGAATCTATTCTGCATTTTTGCATGATTATAATATCAATTTGGCAAACGCAAAACTGCATTGGTGGGAGTTTAGGGCTTTGTTCAACAGCTTATCCGATGAAACCGAGTTTGTAAAAGTATTGCATTACCGCTGCGTTGAGATTACCGGGGATATGACTAAAAAGGAGCAGGATTTTTACAAGAAAATGAAAATTAAATATGCTCTGCCCAGAAAGATTGCCGGGCAGGACAAAAAGAACATTGAAAAAGAAATGATTGAAAGAAGTATAAGAGCAAGAGAGGAGGAAAAAAGGAATGGCTAGTTCCAAAGATGAAGAAGAAGAGAAATTAACAATGGGACAAAAAATAACCGGTTTATCAGCTGATATTGGAAACGACATACTCGGCGGTATCGGCAAGGCCATATCTGCGGTTGGGGGGCAGGTTAAGGAATTTGTAACGGATTCTACAACATCGTTTATGGATTTTGAACACCAGATGGAAACCGTATTTGCGCAAATGCCTGGAGCTACGGCAGAAGATATGGCCAGAATGAGCGATCAGGTTCTAGATTTCTCCAGAGACTGCGGAGTTCTTCCTGAGGAGGTAATTCCAGCCTTAAGTCAGGCACTGGCGGACGGCGTACCTCAGGAAACTGTGTTTGATAAACTGGCAATTTCGTTTGGAACCGCATCAGATGAAAATGTCAAGAACATGGATATATTGAATGCCAAATGGGAAACGATGAAAATTGAACTGGGAGAAAAACTTTTGCCGGTTTTGATTCAATTGGGTGATAAATTGATGAAGTTATTTGAAGAAAACAAACCGGCTATTGACAAATTGATTGATTCCTTAGCAAAATTTGCGGTGGATTGCGGCAGCAAACTGTTGGATTTCGCTACAAGCGTTATGCCTGTTTTATTGGATGCATTCCAGTGGGTGGTGGATCATGGAGATATCATATTAGCTGCTTTGCTGGGCGTTGCGGCAGGATTTATTGCCATAGCTATTGCAACCGCACCCATCTCAGCCCCACTCATGCTGCTAACGTTGATTATCATGGGTATTGTAACGGCTATCACCTTTTTGGCGATGAATTGGCAGACAATCTGGCAGAACATCAGTGACTTTTTTATAAATGTATGGAATACAATTTCTGGTTTTTTCACTGGGGTGTGGAACGGTATTGTGGTGTGGTTTACGGAGCAATTGGAAAACGTAGCAGAATTCTTTACCGGTATCTGGCAGGGCATCAGCGACTTTTTTACAACCATATGGAATAGTATTTCCGGATTCTTCACTGAATTGTGGAACGGTATTGTGGAATGGTTCATGGGGAGTGTAGGGGCAGTGGCGGAGTTTTGGAATGGTATCTGGCAGGGAATCAGTGACTTTTTCATGACGATCTGGAACACAATTTCAGAATTCTTTATGAATATCTGGAATGGCATCGTAGCATGGTTCACCGAACAAGCGACCGCATATGTTGAATTATGGAACAGTATTTGGCAGGGAATCAGTGACTTTTTCATGACGATCTGGAACACTATCTCAGAATTTTTTATTAACATCTGGAACGGCTTGGTGGAATGGTTCATGTCGGCAGCTTCGTCACTTTCAGCTTTCTGGAATGGTATCTGGCAGGAAATAAGCGATTTCTTTATAAGTATCTGGAATGGTATCAGTTCATTCTTTTCAGGTATCTGGAATGGAATTGTTGGATGGTTTACAAGCTCCCTCAATTCCGTATCAACAGTATTCAGCAGCATTTGGAACGGAGTAAGCGGTACATTTATAAACATTTGGAATAATATCAAAGGCGTTTTTGAAACCGTTTGGAACAGTATCACTGGCATGTTCAGCAATGTTGGATCCTGGTTTGCGGATATCGGCAAGAATATTGTGTCCGGTATCTGGAATGGTATTTCCAGTATGGTTGACTGGATCAAGGACAAAATAATGGGATTCGCCAGCAGTGTAACGGATTGGTTTAAAGGGTTTTTTGGTATCGCAAGTCCTTCCAAGCTGATGCGTGATATGATTGGTAAAAACCTTGCACTGGGTATCAGTGTCGGCTTTACTGATAATATCGACGATGTATTTTCGGATATGGAAACGAGCGTCGGCTACAATATGGATAAGCTGATCGGGGATAGCGGCAATTTATCTGTACAGGGGCAGCAGGTTACAAACAATGACAATGGCGTTACACTTGGGCCGATTATTATTCAGCAACCTGTAGCGTCACCAGCTGAAACTGCAAGAGCAATTAAAAGAGAGGCGGTGGCGATACTTGGATAAATTTCTCCTTTTATTTGAAAGTAATGGGAAAAAATATACTGCAGGAGACAATATTCTTTCAATAGACGGATTTTCTGCAAGCGATTATGATATAAAAATATCAAATCATGCGCTTTATGATGGGGGGAGTGTATTAGGCGCAAGGATCTCGCCACGTTCCCTGCAGATACAGATTGAAGAAAAGTGGGCCAATAAGAATAACTATCTGAGCTTCTTCAATCCTAAAAATGACGGCGTGTTATATGTAACGGTTGGCGTGGTACAAAGGCTCATTAATTACCGGGTGGAGAAATTTAAAGTAACACAAAAAAATATCAGCTATCCTCCGGTATTGACTATTGACTTGATATGTCCGGATCCATATTTTTATGATGTAGAGGATTATGGTAAAAACATTGCCGGAAAACAGGCGCTTTTTGCGTTTCCCTTCATTTGGTTAAGTACGAAAGATATTGTCACAGATTACAAGGTATTTACCGACGAAACACTGATTGTAAACAAAGGGGATGTGCAAACCGGGCTGGTGATCAACTTTACCTGCACAAGCGCCGTAACAAATCCAAGAATCGAGCTGGTGAACACCGGAGAGTATATGCGGATATTGCGGACGATGATAGCAGGCGATACCGTACAGTTTGAAACAAACACCGCACGAAAAAATATATTTGTAAACGGGCAAAAGTATACAAACTTTGATCCGGCCAGCACATTTTTCAACCTGAAGGAGGGGGAAAATATACTCAAATACGGATCGGACAGCGGTTACGAATCGCTGGATGTATACGTTTATTACCGCGCGAAGTACTTGGGGGTGATCTGATTGCCTGATATGATCATAATGGATGGTAATTTTTATCCTATGCTGCCCGTTGTGGACGCATATTCTTCACTGCAATGGACCAGGAGGTATTATGAATGCGGAGAATTTGAATTGCATGCGCCGGTGGAATTTTGCGATCTGCTGAAAAACGGACAGTATGTTTACCGGAACGACGCCATTGAGACCGGATTGATTGAGGAATTTGGCTACAGCCTTAAAGATGGGGGCGAAGAGAACGTTTTTGTAAAGGGGCGCTTTTTAAATACCCTTCTTGACAGCCGGGTTATTGAAAATACAAAAAATGTAAGCGGAAACGCGGAAACTGTGATGCGGCAGCTGGTAGATTGTTATGCAATTCATCCGCAGGATACTTCCCGGGTGATTGAAAAGCTGGTTCTGGGTAATTTGAATGGCGTCGGAGCTTCCATCAGCGGCCAGGTTCTTGGGGACAGCCTGAAGGAGTATTTTGATTCCATATGCCTGGAACAGGATATTTCCTACCGGATTGGCTACGATCCGGTACTGGACAAGTTGTTTTTTAGCGTATGGCAGGGCCTTGACCGCAGCGACGGACAGACGGAAAACAATCTTGCTGTTTTCAGCCGCGATTTTGAGAATATTTGTTCCGAAAGCTATGTGCATAATATTGAAAAGAGTAAGAACTTTGCTTATGTCGCAGGCGGTGAGGACGATAACCCGGTGATGGTAACGGTGAGTACTCAGAACCCAGGAGAAGCGCGTAGGGAAGCGTATATTAACGCAGGCAGTATCAAGCAAAAGGATGACAACGGGAACCCGATCAGTGATACGCAGTATCGGGCGCTTTTAAGGCAATATGGTCTTGAAAAGCTGTCTGAAATGCAAATAGCGGAAAATGTGGATACCGTAATCCATCCATACGGGAATCTGGAATATAAAAAGGATTTTGATCTTGGCGATTTATGTATTGTGCAGAATGCAAGGATCGGCTACCAGACAAAGCAACGGATTACCGAGGTCAGGGAAATATTTGAGAACGGATGCACGCAAATTGAAGCGGTGTTCGGGACTGAGAAAATGACCATAAAAAAATATATTGACAGGAGGCTTAAAAATGGCTGATATACCGATGAATGAAAGGAATATTGTGTATTTTCCCATGCAATCCGTGCAGATCGATACGGATGAACAGGGGAATCCTATTTATGACAATGCTGCTGATGCGGAGATTCTGCAGAAATTACGGCAGAGGGAGATCAAGGACGGCGTATATCCGGATGACAGCACCTACCTGCAGGTGATGAGTAATAATGACATGACGGTGACAGTGAAGGCCGGGTATGCCCATATCCAGGGCGTACAAGTATGGATAAAAGAGGATGTAATACTGGTCGTTGAAGACGCCAACGTGCTTGTGGATCGGATCGACAGGGTGGTGTTACGGCTCTCACTGGTCGACCGCGAAGTAACGTTGGCTATAAAGAAGGGTGATACGTCCCTTACGCGAATAGCCGGGCAGACGTGGGAACTGGGGCTTGCGGATCTCGCTGCTGCAAAAAATAACGCTGTGATCACACAGTCCGAGATTACCGATCTGCGATTAAATCCTTCATTATGCGGGATTGTATCCGGATTGATGCAGGTGGACACCAAAACGATATTTAATCAATACATGGACTGGTGGGAACGGCAGCAGGATACTATTGGGTATTTGACTGTAGATGATTATTCCAGTTTATTAACCACAAATAAAAAAGTATTAGGGGCTATAAATGAGCTTTCAGATGAAAAGATCAACTATGTGGATATTGCTAATGTACTAAATAGCACGGCTACAAATAAACCCTTATCTGCTGCAATGGGTAAAGCCTTGCAGGATAGCAAGATCAATTATTCAGATATCGCTAATGTGCTGAATAGTACGGCTGCAAATAAACCCTTATCTGCTGCAATGGGTAAAGCCTTGCAGGATAACAAGATCAATTACACCGATGTTATAAATGATTTTTCTCATACTGATACAAATAAGCCTATATCAGCTGCGCAAGGCAAATGGTTGTATGATAATACTTTAAAGAGAGCAGGGAGTCAAACATTAGGGGGGGATTTGGCGATTGGTGGATGGTTAAATGCTGAACAAAGCAGATTAAAATCCACCTATATTGGTACACTTGACAATCAAGCCTTTATTGCTATGAATGGCATAAGGACGCTGGGACTTTCTGCTGATTGCGTGGAAATATTAAATGTAGCAAGAAATGGTTATTCAATGTTAAAATGCATTGAGACCAATTATGGCAGCGGCTTGGGGATTTATAATTCTGGAGGCATATTGGTTTTACAGGGCGGATTACCAAATATATATGCAATGTCGGATGGAGGATTTGTAGTTACCAATAGCGCAAATAATGCTTATCGTCCTATCTTGGCTTCCGCATTTAATGTTGGATCTTCATACCGGTTCAAGGATAATATAAATCCATTTACTGATGCTGCATCAGAAAAATTACTCAATATAGAGCTTAAAACATTTACATATAAAAAAGACTATAATGATGACGGCGAAAAAATACACATGGGCGTTATAGCGGAGCAAATAGCAGATCTGTTTCCGGACGCCATATCATTAGATGAAAACGGGGAAGCAAATGCTGTTGATTATAGCAAATTAGTTATACCATGTATTGGAATGATTCAGCAGTTGAACAAACGGATTGCAGAATATAAGAAAAATTCCGAAAAGTTTGATAAAATTGCCGATTTATTTGTTGAAAAAGGATTGTTGACTCAGACCGAGATAGAATTATAATAATAATCAAACCAAAGGGGCCTAAAAGGTCCCTTCTATTTATTTCCATGATTAATTTAAAATGTAGCCTAAAAATATATTATTTTAAAATATGAAAATGTTTATGGAAACCAGTATCGTGATTGGAGGTTCATGGAAGAACCGCCCGAAATCATAGACAAACGCCGTATGATATAGTATGATTAAGTTGATAGATGTTAACAATTCATGCGACTCAAATTGTGTAATACATTGAGAAGGTGATGTTATGAAATTCCTCCTTGCATCGTTCAGCTATATCAAGTTCCTAGTCACAGTACTAGTGGCTTCGGCTGTGCTTTTTATTATTGCAGCATTTAAAGCATTTCGTGATCAGATACAGAATATATTGAATTATATTTCATCCATTAAATATAACAGAAGTTCGCCTGCGCATATTGCCAGCCATAAAAGCTTAGTTATAAAAGACCTGTTTGGCAGGTTGAAAAATTTATCGGAAACATATGCAGATCTGGATAATCAGGAATCGGTTTCTATTATGAAAACAGCGGTCGATTTATGTTGAAATTTAAATTGGAAATAGAATGCTCAATAAAGGATGATATAAAAGTTAAGCGTAATCAATGATTAAATTTATAATAAAGGAGACAGGAGAGATGAAAGACTACAGCGGGGCTTTATCGTTCATAGACATTGAGACCCCCAACCATAACAACGACAGGATATGTTCCATAGCGATTATTGCGACCAAAAACGAACATATCATATCTGAAGAATACTACCTTGTGAATCCTGAAAGCAAGCTGGACGAAAAGAAGACCAATTTGACCCCGCCAATGCTTCAGGTCAGGCCTAAGTTTCCCGAAGTATGGGAGTCCATGAAACATTACTTTACAAACGGAAGCGTTGCGTCATTTAACGCAAATGCAGACCTTATGATTCTTTTTAGAACGCTCAGCCATTACAAAATCAATATACCGGATATTTATTATATTGGTATTATGGAATTGGCTAAAACGCTGTATCACCATTCCCGGACATTTTCTGACCTGTGCCTGGAAAATGGAATTAGATTGGATGAACATAACGGATCTTTTGAAAATGCGCTGGCTTGCAGCCGGTTGTTTTTTAAGCTGCAAAAAAAGTTTAAGTTTAAGCCGGAAGATCTAATAAAACGATATATTCCTTCCGAGAATTCTCAGCCGAAAGGAGGGGAAAGCCTGCTGGTACGCGCTGTGAACGAACTCAGCGGCATTGTCCAGGGAATCAGTTGTGATAATAAGATTACGGATAATGAGATTGTAGCGTTTGAAAATTGGATCAACGATTATAAAGCATGTATCCACGAGAAGTACCTGGAAGACATGACGAATATCGTCCAAAGATTTATAGCCGATAAAAAGGTTGCCTCGCAAGAAATTGTAAAGTTAGCCTCTATTATAAACCGGTTTCAATTGAAACGTTCTTCTGGGAAGGACCCGACAGGCGCCATGCAGACATTAACGGGAATTATTCACGGCTTGACCGCAGATACCGAGATTAATGAAGAAGAAATTTTGGCGCTGAAAAAATGGATCAAACAGCACAGATACCTGTCGGGCAATTATACCTTTACAAAAATTCAAGATAAACTGGGCGATATAATGGAGGATGGCAAAATAACACAAAAGGATAAAGACGAATTATACAAAACTCTGAGCAGTATTATATAATAGAAAAACCACATTGGTTTTTATCCCACAGCAAGCGGAATTGATGCTTTCAGAGGCGAACTCAAGGAATATAAGTTTTTCAAGGGTGCAATACAGTTTCCGCATTCGCAGCCTCTGTCCACGGACTTGATAGGCAGAATTGTAGGCTACAGAATTCATGAAAACTAAAAAATAAAATAACCGCCGGTAAAGAGCGGTTTAAAACTATGATATAACAATGTTTCTTCCGTGGTGTTTGGCCTGGTACAGACGTTTGTCCACAGCGTCCAGGATATTGTCAACAGTTGGCGTCTGTTTAAAGTCATCCATCGTATAAACTCCAAAACTGCATGTCAGACGAATGGCCCGCCCGTTATAAGTGAAGGTATGGTTCATGACCGCAAGTCTGATTCTTTCAGCGATCTCAATCGCTTTTTCCTTCCCTGCGCCGCTTAAGAATATAATAAATTCTTCGCCTCCGTACCTGGCTATCCAGTCCGATTCTTTTCTTATATTTTTAGATAGTATTTTAGCGAATTCGCAAAGAATATAGTCTCCGGCAGCGTGACCGAATGCATCGTTTATATTCTTATAATAGTCCAGATCCGAAAATACAACGGAGAGGGGAGACATCTGCTGTACGCTTGTCAATATTTCCACCGGAAGCTTTTCTTCAATAAAACGTCTGTTATAAAGCCCGGTCAATTCATCGGTAATGATCTTTTGCCGCAGGCTGTTTAATTCACTTATCAGCCCTGACTGGTCGTTAAGATTAACATTATTTAAAAATACATTGTTTGTCACGTCCACCAGTAATTCACAGAGGAGTTCTTGTTCCATTAGTTTTACAGGAAATGATAAAATAATCAAAACCAATTCCTGCCAATGCAACAGATTAATAACAGGCTTTTTTGATTCGACGCTCAGTTCATAAAAACGCTTTGTTTGTGTGATGTCAAAATCGGGAAACGGAATCTCAAGATCGGTAAAAAATTCGTCATTTAATACAACATTTGTATAAGGATTTATTATTCTTACAGCGTCAAAACTGTGTTGCTGCAATTGACTGATTACTGCGCCGAACGCATTCATTTTTTCCTTATTTCCGTCCATCCTGAAATATTAATAGATAATATAGCATACAGAAGCAGAGTTGTCCATAAAAATGGTATAAATATGTATATACAGCATATAATCTTGTAAAAAGTAAAAATTAAAAACAATTTATTCATAAATGTGAAAATTTTTTAATTCCCGGAGCGGTTGCTGCTATGATATAATTAATCCCGCTGCTCGGGACATGAAATTACTTTATAATTATAAGAATATCTTAATTTTGCCTGGCTGTTTGAGGATAATATGGTCAACGATATGCAAACTCTATTGAATTTAACAGAAAACCTATCCGTTATACCGGAATTAAAGGCTGTTTTAAATGCACTGCCGTTTTATGTTCTACTGGTTGATGAAGACCATAAAATACTTTTTGCAAATAACGCCGTTACTTCCCGATTTGGCCTGGATACGGATAAAATTTTGGGCGGTTTTTGTCCGAAAGTTATACATGGCAGGGATGGAAAAATACCCGAGTGTCCTCTTGAAGAGAGCGTTCTTTCAGGTCATGCCGTTGAAAGGGAAGTATACGACAACTTGCACCATTTATGGCTTGCTTCTGCAATATATCCCGCCAATCTTGTATCTGACGAAGGTAAAAGGGTCTTTTTTCATATGGTGCACGATATTACAACAAGGAAGAATGCGGAACTGGAATTAAAACAAAGCCTGCAAAAATTACAGAATATTACGGAATCAAGTATTCGCGCAATCACGCTGATCGTTGAACAGAGGGACCCATTTACTGCTGGTCATCAAACGGAGGTTGGAAAAATCGCTTATGCGATTGCAAAAGAAATGGGATATGACGAAAAGTACTCGCATGGGATAGAAGTTGCCGGCTTGCTGCATGATATCGGCAAAATAGCGATTCCGATAGAAATATTAAGCAAGCCGGGAAAATTAAATGCAAACGAGTATGCGATAATAAAATCCCATCCGGCAGCAGGCTATAATATCTTAAAAGGCATCGATTTCGACTGGCCGATTGCAAAAATAGTTCTCCAACACCATGAAAGGATGAATGGCGGCGGGTACCCTAACAAACTTACAGCAGAGAAAATAATAAAGGAAACCCGCATCATCAGCGTCGCTGATGTTTATGAAGCCATGACGGCGCACAGGCCTTACCGCCCCGCATTAAGCGTTAAAACTGCTCTTGATGAATTAGAAAAAAACAAGGATACACTGTTTGATAAAGATGTTGTAGACGCATGCGTAAAGCTGGTAAGAGAAAAAAGGATCTGATAGAATAAAGCAGTAAAAAAACAGCTGTACTTAAAAAGTACAGCTGTTTTTTTACTGCTTCACGCATCTTCACGAAATCCTTGAACTCCATTGGGCAAGCGTACAGGACACAGCGGTACAAAACCGTACCAAACATGGCTTTTCTGGAATGCAAAATCTATTCTGGATTGTTTGATGACATGCTGATTACAGTCAAAATTACAGTCGTAGGCTGAGTACCGTTTTTTACATTTAACCGTAAGCCCAGTCTTACTGTTATATAGGTTAAATATGCAAATGAACAATATAAAATTGTAAAGTTGACGATAACTGCGCTCGCTTGCATGGTAAAATGATTCCAAAATTTAGAAAAGGATGATATAATTTATGTGGAATATCACAGTGGATAAAACCTGGTCAACGGACCAGAAAAAAAAAGCTGCAGCAGATGCTGAACCGGTATGGTTTTACAGATGACAACGGCGAATTACTGGCGGTGGACGGTGTATTCGGGCCAAAATCCATTCAGGCAATTGAGAAAATGAAAACATATCAGCAGCATTTAACAAACCCAAATCCTGAAACAAAGGTATTGCAGGCGCATTTGAGCGGGATGGGTTTCAAGAACGCGGACGATGCGGCAAAATATTTTTATTCAAATGGAGCAATGTCTGATACAGCGAATAATAAGGTTGAACGTTCCTGCATCATTATTCCTGTGACTTTACCGGTTGCCGATGAATATGGAAATCTTACCAATCAAACAAAATATAAAATAGTTGGAAACTTCACCGGGGACTATCATTTTATTGGTATGGAAGCATTGGCTGCAGCAGCTGCTTTAAGAGCCAGAGGGATAGATTGCTCCGTTGTACATACGCATCCTGCTGTACAAGGTCAAGATGATGAGCATTTCTCTGGTTTAGGCTCGTTTGGAAGCCAAGATTGGATTGGAGATTATATGTTAAATTGGCTGGGTGGAGTAAAAAATGTCTATATGGCCAATGAAAAATCAAAAAACATTTATGTATGTGATAAAAGCGGGCCGGAAATGGATCCACGCTACCCGAGTCAATATAATCCTGTAGGAAAATATTGATCAGAAGAATACAAAAATAATTGTTTATGATATGGGGGTTAAATCATGTCTTTAAAAACAAAATTTTTTATCACCGTTACTGCGATACTGTGTTTCACCTTGATATTAACAAGTTGCGGCTATATTATTAATCCTTTTTTGCCGGTTTATCAGAGGCTGGATAAAAACGGAGTTTATGACCCTGAAGGAATCGGCGTTTTGTTTGAGGGAGTCAAATATAAAATGTATCCGGCATTGAAATGGGATGTAACAGACAATAAAGATATAATAGGTTACGCCGGCAGTTGGGGAACTTGTATTTCTACTGTAGAAGGGGATACGGAGAGAAATTTTATAATTCTTCAGGATTTTGATTCGGAATATCCATATATCCCATTATATCGTACAGATAAAGCGATACCTGAACCTTCATCTGAGAGTGTTGATAAAATGGTCTGGTACGAACATATAATTGGTAAAGATAACACATATTATTCGCATACTGTTACAAACAAAGAGATCATACAAGAATTCTTTCATGATCTGGCTGAGGGTAAAAAGACAGGTCAGATTAGGCCATTTACGAAAGGCACTGAAGTGGATTCAGATATTTATTTGATGAGCGTTGTTTGTTATTCATCGGAATTAACATGTGCAAGTTATAATTTGGACTTTGGAATATACGACGGCAAGGTGGTTTGCACTGATTTAAAAGAGTTATATGTAGAAGTACCTTTGGATATATTAGAGAAGCTGGCTGGGAAAAGCCTAAATTTTAATTAGAACATTCTGGAAGAGTCCGGACTGTTTAATTCACCGGAAGAAGCCGCGGCGGACTTTGCCAAAAGGGCGATGCCCCTCACGGACAAAACCGGCCACGAGTATTCGGCAGTGATGACAATGGTGCAGGTGCTGGAGCATAAAGGCGGCAAAATGCAGATCGTGCCCAAGTATAAATATGGAGCCATAGTATCTGGTAAAACGGCAAATGTCATAGATAATGCACTTGTAGGACTATTTACTCAATCAACTGGGAAAAAATATTTACTTCATACTCATCCGGATGTGGTGATGCCAAGTGAGGGTAAACATTATGACCCGGACCATTTTTCCGGTTTGCCATATAGCCCATTAAAACTGGGCGACGCAAGCATACCTACGCTGGCAGGCTCAAAGTGGTATCAATTGCCGCAAATATTGAATAAAACCTTCACCAATATAGCGGGAATGGGCAATCCGGTTACGTCGCAATATTGCAGATATTACAGGATGCGGCGGGACGACGTATCATTAGCGGCTATGACGGCATCTATCTGGCGCCCCCGACCGGGAAATTGTATCTATATCAAAGAGCGAAAGATGAATCTGGAAAACTGACCGCCACTCCTATAAAAGATCAGAAAGATACTCCGATCGCTGGAATCAAATTTCCAGGAACAAAAGGCCAATGGAATGACGACACGGGAGACTACAATCCATATCCTATATTAAAAAAGAGATGAAACTATCAAAGATAGGATGAAAAAACAGATGAATAAAAAGACCAAATTTTTATTGACTGCCGGTATTGTGGCAGTATGGATTTTCCTTATTGTCAACATATTTCATGTAAGGATACGGTGGGATTGCCCGGACTACAAATATTTGGGTGTAAACAGGGAGATGGGACAGATGTTTGAGGTGAATGGAATCTCCTATCGTTATTTGCCTATATCAAGCTGGATGCCGCTCCCCAGTAACGGTGACAAATATCTGGGTTCGGCAGACAATCCATTTTCGATCAGAGATAATTATAATGTATATCCCGCCTATGATAAATTTGACATTTACAATTTTAACGGCGATGTAAAAAAGATTTTTGTTGAATTGCGTTCTGCGGAACAAGAGCCATTCATCGACGATGGCCTGATAACGGCACTTGTGTATTATTACCGCACGGATATGACGTTGCCGACCTTTGACAGGATTGGGATAGACGAGGTTGGGTATGAAACATATGAACAAACGTATTCACAGCATCAAATCAAGCCTGTTCTAAGAAGTACCGGCACGGTAAACAAATTATTTGATGTAATTGATACCGCCACGGACAGCCAGGGTTTTAACAGAGAATATAGTTATTATTTCTCTACGCTATGGTGCATGAATAGTAATTTTCCAGGGATAGGGATTGAGTTGCCGGTATATGCATACAACCAGAATTATTGGGTCCTGGTAAATTATTCTGCAAGCATTTACAACAGATGGATTCCGGTAGAGGATTGGATGCCGGAAAAAAGCAAAAAAAGAGAACAACCCGGCTACGCAAAGATACCTCAGGACCTGCTTGAGGCCATCGCCGGGGAAAAGTTGCCCACGGCAAGCGAATATATTGCCAATAAGCAAAAAACGGCCAGCCAATAAAACCCACTGAAAGACTTTAACTGTTTTTCTCTTCCCGCTAAATTGTCTCCGTGTCATCCTTTTTTGCCAACAAGCACCCAACAGTCCAATACTTACAAAATGAAAGAGGCATGCAAATATGATTGTAAAGTTTCTTTTTGGTCTGGGTGACAGGAATTGAACCTGCGACCCACTTCGCTATGGATTCGCACTTCGTGTAAGTAATTATTAAGGGTATGCACTCGTGCTTATCTTATGCTCAGTGAGCGTTCGCCTCGCTGTATCGCCCACCGGGCGCGCTCGGCTCCGCTCTGGTTCACCCCGGGGTTCAATCGGCCGCAGGTATAGGCGCTATTACATAGAGTAAGAAAAAGACGTATCCTGAAAGATACGTCTTTTTTCTTGGTCTGGGTGACAGGAATTGAACCTGCGACCTCTTGAACCCCATTCAAGCACGCTACCAAACTGCGCTACACCCAGTAATTTTTTCAACTTTTGAATTATACTAAATATCATATCTTTTTTCAAGTATATTTTTATGTTGTTTATAAAAATATATAAATCCTAAGCGAACTTTATTCTATGATCCATTGAGTTTCAGGTGCGGATATAACTTTCTGACTTCTTGAAATACAAAAAGCGTGGATATAAAACAATTGATGGGGTAAAGTAGGTATTAACAGGAGTGAAGTGCGTTTCAGAAAATTACCATGGCATAAGCAGGTTAAGAATATTGATTGCTTATGCGGTAAAGAGGGGGACTGTACTGCGAGCGGTACTTTCTGTTAATTTTATACAGTGGATTCACTAATTCAGAACATTTATAATGAAAACATGCATAAAAAAAGAATCACCTCGATTAAAATAAAATAAATTTATTTTATAATTTGTATTGACATTATACACTTTATAATATATTATAAGCTCATTAGATAGTGAAATGAATTGATTAAATAAAAACCTCAAAAATCACAATTAAATATTTATAAAATAAAGCAAAATAATAATTTTATTAGCATTATTTCTGCACAATAAAATGAAATGAGTTTATTATATTGGGTTTTGTTTCCCGTGCAAATACGGTGAAAAAAATATATGTGGAGGAAAGTTATGAAAAAAAGATTAGTAATCCTAGTAGCTGTAGTGTTATGCGTTGCTATGCTGGCAAGCTGCTCAGCACAGACACCGGCAGCCTCTTCAGCAGCAGCATCTCAGGCTCCTGTAGCTGAGTCTTCTGCGGCTCCGGCTTCTCAGGCAGCGGCAGAAACTTCTGCGGCAGCATCTGATTCTTCGAAAACAGAAGGTTTCAGCGTTGGTTATGTCTGCAACTTCATGAGCCATGAATGGTACCAGAACGTTACCAAAGGTGCAAAACAACGTGCGGAAGAGCTTGGCATCTCCCTGGAGATAGCGGATGCGAATCAAGATGCAAACCAGCAGGTTTCCTACGCTGAAAACTTTATTGCAAAAGGCGTTGACGTTCTTGCATTGACTCCCGTTGATGCAAAAGCATTGGGACCGGTTATCGAAGAAGCAAAAAAAGCAGGGATCATTGTAATAACCGAATCCAACCCCGTTGGCGGTGAAGCAACCTGCGTAGGCGCGGACAACAAAGGTGCTGGAAAACAGGCTGGCGAATGGTTCGGCAAATATGGCAAAGACAATAACATAGACTTAAACTTTCTGATCGTCGGATTCCCGAACTTTGAAGACTGCCGTCTCAGAGTGGAAGGTTTCAAAGAAGGACTTGAGGCTTCGGGCGCTAAATATACCATCGTACAGGAAGTAGATTCCCAGGGCGGAAAGGAAAAGGCGCTTCAGGTTTCCACGGACGCCTGCACAGCGAACCCCAATATCAACGCTATCTTCGGCATCAACGACGATTCCACACAGGGCGGAATCCAGGGATACAAATCCGCAGGTCTGGATGAAAGCAAACTGCAGGCTGTAGGCTTCGGCCTGGAAGGCGTTGTAGGACGTGAAGCCCTGCTCAACAAAACGCCCATCGTTGCAGAACTCGCTATGTTCCCTGCTTTCGTTGGCGCCGGTATGATCGACGCTGCGCAAGCTGCAATGAATGGCGAAGAACTGCCCGAAAGATATCTGACCCCAACAACCATGGTAACGCCTGAAACATACACGAATTTCTATACACAGAATGGCGACAATTGGGATCTTAACTTTGATGCGGTTCGTGCATTAATGAAATAATAAAAACAACTGAAAACAAAGTTTTCAGTCGCTCCGTATTAAGGCTGCTGCGGGGTAAATCCGCAGCAGCCTTAGACGGGGTAAACGAATGGCCGCAGGACTTTTTGGAGCGGTTTAAAATTCAAATGAATATTGAAAACGCCGGGCAGTCTGGGCTCCGGCAATCAATAAAGGAGTTATTATAATGGAAGAGCGAAGCATTGGAAAGACGAATGCATTTCATAAATTGATGCGTTACGAACAAAGCGGGCTGGTTATAGCATTGATCGTCCTGGGTGTCGTATTCAGCATTTTAACGCCAATTTTCTTTACACCGCTGAATTTAACCAACATTTTGCGTCAGGTATCCTTAAATGCGATTGCGGCTGTTGGCATGACAATGATTATCATATCGGGTGAAATTGATTTGTCGGTGGGTTCCATCCAGGCCCTGGCCGGAGTAACCGCCGTTATCGTACTCAATAATACCGAAAGCATACCGCTGGCATTGGCGGTCGCGCTTGGCATAGGCTGCTTGACCGGGCTTGCGAACGGTCTGCTTGTAACAAAAGCGGGGATCAACTCCCTGATTGCTACCCTTGGCACAATGGCAATTTACAGAGGTATCATCATGGTTGCGACGCAGGCGGTTTCACAGCCTATCATGGTGAAAGGTTTCTCAGATCTGGGCGCCGGCAATATCGGAGGGGTGCCGATTCCTGTGATTATCGCGGCGGGGTTGATCGCGGTATTCTTCTTTATACTCAATAACACTGTATTTGGAAGATATATTTATGCCGTGGGCGGAAACAAGGAATCCGCAAGACTGGCCGGCTTAAATGTTGATAATATAAAATTGAAAATATATGTTCTTGGAAATATATTGTTTGCACTTAGCGCATTCATACTGACTGCAAGACTTGACTCCGGACAACCGATCGCCGGACAGGGCATGGAAATGAATGTTATCGCAGCTGTCATTCTGGGCGGCGTCAGCTTGAACGGAGGAACCGGAAGCCTTGCGGGCGCTATCCTGGGCGTAGTGATCCTGGGCGTAATCCAAAACGGGCTTGTATTGATGGACGTGAATACGTTCTATCATGATATCGTGCGCGGCGCGGTTATATTGCTTGCGGTATACCTGGATGTAAGAAGGAAAAAGAGCGCGGAAGCAAGATTGCTCCGGGAATCCCAGGCTTCCAATTAATACGCTGCAGTCCTTATTTGAAATGAAAGGAACGTTGCAATATGAATGAAGAATTATGGCTCTCTTTAAAGGGTGTTTCCAAGTTTTTTCCGGGTGTGCATGCGCTCGATAAAGTACATTTCAATTTGCGTAAGGGTGAGGTTCACGCTTTGATGGGGGAAAACGGAGCTGGAAAATCGACATTGATTAAAATGATATCAGGCATTTACGGCTTTTCAGAAGGCGAAATGTATTTTGAAGGGAAAAAGGTTGATTTTAAAACTCCCCACGAAGCGATTTGTTCCGGAATAAGCGTTATATACCAGGAACTTAACCTGATACCCCATATGTCAATTGCCGAAAATATCTATTTCTCGCATTTGCCTGCCAACAAGATCGGCAAGGTAAACAAGAAAAAAGTGTTCGAAGATACGAAAAAACTTCTCGATTATATCGGCCTGAATGAAAGCCCGAAAACCATACTGAGCGCACTTTCCGTTGCCAAGCAGCAGTTGGTTGAAATTGCAAAAGCCATTTCGGTGGATGCAAAGGTAATCATTATGGACGAGCCGACCTCTGCTTTAAGCCCGACGGAAATCAAAAACCTTTTCAGGATCATAAACGATCTCAAGGCGAAAGGCTGCGGTATTATTTACGTTTCGCACAAGCTGGAAGAGGTCCTGGAGATTACGGACAGGGTTACCGTTTTCCGTGACGGAAAATATGTTGATACGGTGAACACATGCGATACTACCCAGGATAAGATTATCTCTATGATGGTCGGAAGAGAACTGTCCGAACTGTATCCCAAACAGGGCGCAAAACCGGGTAAAGTAATGCTGGATGTGCGGAACCTGTCGTCCGACAGGGTGCATGATATATCCTTCTATGTGAGTACAGGCGAGATTGTCGGGTTTTCAGGGCTGATGGGGGCAGGCAGAACAGAATTAACGCACGCCATTATTGGAGCTGATAAACGTAAATCCGGGCAGGTGTTTGTGGATGGAGTGCATTTAAAACAAAACACGACCGCCGCATCGCAAAAAGCCGGGATCGGGTATGTTCCTGAGAACAGGAAAGAGCAGGGCATATTTGCTGATGCGAATATAAAATTCAATATGACGATCTCCATGGTGAAAAGTTTTGTTAAATTGTTCGGCATAGAGAAAAGAAAGGAAACAGCAAAAGTCAATGAAATGGTTGATAAGCTGGGAATAAAAACCCCGACAACCCAGCAGTTGATCCAAAAACTCAGCGGCGGCAACCAGCAGAAGGTAATGCTTGCGCGATCGCTGATCAAGCCGGATCTGAAGGTCCTGATAGTCGACGAACCTACGCGCGGAATCGATATCGGCGCGAAAGCGGAGATATATTCCATATTGGACCAACTTGCTCAAAACGGGGTGGCGGTTCTTGTAATGTCTTCCGAAATGCCAGAAATCTTAAGTATGTGTGACAGAATTTATATCATGAAACGCGGGCGGATCACTGCCGAATTAAGCAGGGAAGAGGCTACGCAGGAACTTCTGCTGCAAAAGGCAATATAATAACTCCTGGTTATGCAGGCGGCTTTTGCCGCCTGCAAAAGCCACAATAAACAGAAAATACGAGGTGCAGTAATGAGCAATCTTTCGTTATGGATAAAAGAGGCGAATATCTTAGTCGGCAAACTGTCCTCAGCCGGCCAGCCTGGCGTTTGCAAATTTGCGCAGGGCGATATAGAGGGCTGTGAATCGCCGGAATTTGACGATTCAAACTGGAAATCCGTTATGGGCAAGGGCGCTCCCATCAATGGGATCAATGTCGACTCGGTAATTTCCGAAAAAAAAGAGGAAACGCTCGATTTATGCGACTGGTCAATGACGGGCGGCCCGGCGGCAATGAGAAAACGCATTATGCTGCCCCAAACGATTGAGGGGATAGACACAAACGGTTCCAAGGTATACATAACAATGACGATGCTTGCGCCTTTGGAAATATACATAGACGGCAGCCTTTCCGCCGCTTACAAGTACTGGGGCGATTCGCGCCAGTGTGAAATAATGATTACAGACAGATATAAAGCGGGCACAGAGCATGTAGCTGTTTTTAAAACGCCGCAAAACGACGGCGACGCACATTTGGGCGTTTATATCAATTGCGAGGCTCTGGAAGAAAAAATGCTTTTGCTGACAACTGCGGTTGCGCAGCTTGAATTTGCAGAAAAACTTTTATCTGTGGAGCCTGAAATGGTTTCGGAATGCCTTCGCAAATTGGAAGGATTACTGGATCCGGACGCAATTTCAAGACGAGACTGGAACAAGATAGAGACCGATCTGAAGGGAATTGACGAAATACTCAATAATATTGATCCGGTTGCAAAGAAATTCCGCGTACATCTGATCGCGCATTCCCATATGGATATGAACTGGCTCTGGAATTACGAAGAGACGGTGGATATCTGCGTGCGGGATTTCAGGACGATCGTAAATCTCCTGGATGAAAACCCAGACTTGAAATTTTCGCAAAGCCAGTCATGTGTTTATGATATCGTACAGAAAAACGATCCCGCTACATTTGAGAGAGTGCTTCAAAAAATAAAGGAGGGCGTCTGGGAGGTAACTGCCGCGACATGGTCCGAGCATGACTTGTATACCTCGGGCAGTGAAACCTTTGCCAACCAGATCCTTGCCGCGGCAAAATATGCGCGGGATGTACTGAAAACAAGTCCTTCCAGGATCTGTTGGGAGCCGGATACCTTCGGGCATCCAGCAACAATCCCGAATATCATGACCAAAGCCGGGGTGGAGTATTACTATCATTTCAGATGTAATCCGGGCCATGCCCTGAAATGGTGGGAGGGTACGGACGGATCACGTATCCTTGATTTCTGTTTCGGCCCCTACAACAACGCGCTCAGGCCCGCAAATATTATGCCGGTAGTGAACGAATTCTGGGACAACTTTGGCGTAAAATCCAGCATGTTTGTTTTCGGCGTAGGAGACCATGGAGGCGGACCTACAAGGCGGGATATCAGGGTAAAAAGATTTCTGGACAACAAGCCGGGATTGCCAACACTGCTTTTTTCAAAAGCCTGTGACTTTTTTGATGAAGCGCTGGCAATCAAAAAAGACTGGCCGGTATATAAGGGCGAGCAGCAATTTATTTTCGAAGGATGCTATACATTAAAAACAAAAATTAAAAAGATCCTGCGTGACGGCGACTCGCGCTTAAACGATGCGCAGGCGGCGCTCGCATACAGAATGATCACACAAAAAAACGGCGGGCAAAACCAGACAGAACTTAACCGCGCCTGGGAAAAAATCTGCTTTAACGGATTTCATGATATTTCGTGCGGCTGCAATATTAAGGATGCGGACGCGTATGATTTCAGGATAGGAAACGAAGCCATTGCAACGGCGTGTGAAATTGCGGACGGATGCATTGAGACCCGTGGGGAGACGGGAATCACGATATTCAACACGCTCGGGTTTTCAAGAACGGACGCGGTATGCGCGGATGCTCCCAAGGGAATACCGGAACACGGAATGATTAAGTCTTCTGATGGAGAAAAAACAGCCTACCAGGTAATGGGTGGAAAAATATATTTTATAGCTAAAGAAGTTCCTGCGCTGTCGAATAAAACTTATACGATAGAGGAGGGACATTGCAGCGGTAAAGCCATGCCCTGCCGGATCGCACGCGGATTGGATGACGGCAGCGTTTTCGGCATGGAAAGCAGCCGGTATGTGCTGGAAATCAGCGCAAGGACCGGAACAATCGTTACGCTGTACGATAAGCTTATAAAAAAAGACGTACTCAAGCGGCTTAAAGGATTTGCGGAAGTACCGGGCGCGTTCTATGCGCAAAAAAGTTCGAATCTCTTCAAAATGGTATACGAAGAGCCGCATATCATGTCCGCGTGGGTGCTGGGAAACGAATTTTCGCACCGGTATCTGATAACTGCGCCGGATATCTCGGTGGAACAAAGCGGAAGCGTTTTCACCAGACTTAAAATTGAACGCAAATACAATGATTCGTTGTTTATACAATATATTACCTTGTATCAGGAACTTGACAGGGTGGATATGGAATTCGCGCTGGACTGGAGGGAACTGGGACACCATACAACCGGCGTTCCCGTACTGAAGGTCTGCTTCTCGGGCGATATGGAAGCGCCTGAATACATCTACGAAACGCCGTTTGGCAGCGTAAAAAGACAGATCCAGAATGCAGAAGTGCCGTCTTACAGGTATGTCGCGTTGGCGGAGGAGGACCGGGCGTTGGCCTTGTTCAACGACAACAAGCACGGATTCTATGCGAGCGGTTCGGAGATCGCAATGACGCTGGTACGCGGCTCCTATTCACCGGACGCATCGCCGGATCTGGGAGAAGTTACAGGAAAATACGCGGTCAAGCCATACTACGGGCCGATTTCGAGAGCAAAGATCCAAAAGGATGCGATGGCGTTCAATTCCCCTTTTGTCGCAAAAACAGGCGCATTGCAGGATAGCGGAGCGGATTCCTGCATTGCCCTGGATAGCGACAGTATTGTGATCACAAGCATCAAGCCGTCGTTTGACGGGAAAAATGTGGTCGTCATAATGCAGGAAGCAGAAGGCAGGGAAACAGAAGCAAGCCTTGCGTTCAAATTTGAATGCAAAGCCGTTTGGGAGGTCGATCTGAAACAGGACGCCGTCCGGTACCTGACTGTCGCGGATTCCAAAGTAACCGTAAGAATGAGAGAAAACGAGATCAAATCGATCATGTTTATAATGTAAGGAGTGTTAAGAAAATGACTGCACGGGAAAGAATGCTCGCGGCGTTAGCTAATCAAAAACCTGATGTTTTGCCCGTTACCACGCATCACGTCATGCCGTATTACCTGCAAAAAAGGCAGGGCGGGGTTGCAATACCTGAATTTTTCCGGAAATTCGGTTTTGACGCCATTAACTGGCACGTATCGCAGTTGCCGGATGAAAAGCGGGGAGAATTCACGGACGCGTCGCAGAGCGAAAAAGGTTTTCTTGAAAGCACACGTATATTGAGCGATCAATGGATGGTCGCCGCTGAAAGGATTCCGGACGAACAGTATGAGACGATCCGGTACACCATTACAACACCCGGCGGAATGCTGTCACTGGTGCTGCAGTCAAATGAATATACAACGTGGATCATAGATCATCCGGTCAAGGAAGATAAGGATATCGAACTGCTGGAAAAATATCTGCCGCATCCAATCGCGGATATAGAGGGCAGCCTGAATGCACAAAAAGAGATCGGGGACAAGGGCATTGTCAGGACGCACATCCCGACAACCATAGATATGTTCGGACAGCCCGGCGTATGGCAGGACGCCTGCTGTATGGTGGGAACTGAGAATCTGATCATGAAGACCTATGATGATCCCGAATGGGTGCACAGCCTTTTAAAGGTAATACAGAAGAGGAAAATCGAGTTTATCAAAAGTCTGAAAGGCGCGGCCTACGACATCATAGAACTGGGCGGCGGAGACGGCTGCACAAGTGTGATATCTCCCGCGATCTTTGATGAATTTGTGGCTCCATACGACAAGCTTCTGATCGATGAGGCGCACAGGTCCGGCCAGAAGATCACATATCATTTATGCGGCAGCAAAATGGCTTTGCTGGATTCCATAGCGCAAATGGGAATGGATGCGCTTGAGACCCTGACACCGCCGGCCATGGGAGGCGATGTGGATCTGAAAGCGATCAAAACGAAACTGGGGTCTAAAATGTGCCTGATCGGCGGGTTCGACCAAAACAATTTTTTTGTCGGTTGCAGTGAAAAAGATACCAGGCTGGCGGTCAGGAAGTGCTTTGAAGAAGCGGGAGGCGGCGGAGGGTATATCATAAGTCCGTCCGATCATTTCTTTGATGCCGAAGATAATTTGCTGTTTGCTTTTGTAGATGAAGCTCACAATATAAAATATTGAAAAAGGAGAAGTGTTATGAAAGGTGCTAAACTGATCAAGTCGATTTACGACAGAAATCAGGACAACTGTGGTTTCTGGCTGGGCAATCCTTCCGAAGAGGCTAAAGAAATCTATCTGAAACATTTTGGAATACCAAAGGAAGTTTTAACGGAAGAAGAAAAACATTACGCCGATCTATGCGTGCTTACTTCAGAAAAAGTTGGTCGTGCGGATATGCTGCTTGCCAAGGAACTCAAAAGCGATTTGATGTGGTTGTCCCCCGAGCTTGATTTTTTGACATGGAAGCATCCCGAAGGAAAGCCGATGTGGGACGTTCTTGGCGGGCAAGAAAGGATAAGCCTTGGCGATGCAGGCGTTTTTGCCGAAACGGAAGATGTTGCAGATGTAGAGAAGTTTGACTGGCCGACAATCGATCATCTTGATTTCTCATCCACATTGGAAAAGATCAAAATGGCGGAAGAGATGGATCTTGCCGTACTGGGAGGAATGTGGTGCCCATTTTTCCACATAGCATGTGACTTTTTTGGGATGGAGAATTACTTTATTAAAATGCACACGGACCCTGCGGTGGTAGAGGCGGTTACCGAACATATTACTGATTTTTATCTGCAGGCTAATGAAAAATGCTTTGAGCTGATGGGAGACAAATTAACCAGTGCGTTTTTTGGAAACGATCTGGGCAGCCAGCTGTCCTGTCTCCTAAGCCCTGTGTTTTTTGATAAATTTATCGCTCCATACGCAAAAAAATTAATAGACCAAATGAAAAAGTTTGGATTATATGTTACAATTCATTCATGTGGGGCAATCTCCGAACTTATTCCAAAATTGATAGATTTAGGAATCGATTGCCTTCATCCTCTCCAAGCAAAGGCGATTGGAATGGAGCCTGAGAAACTGGCTAAAAATTTTGGCAAAGATATCGTATTTATGGGCGGAGTGGATACCCAGGATCTGCTGCCCTTCGGCACGCCGCAGCAGATCAAGGACGAAGTCAGAAAACTTAGGGACATATTCGGTAACAATTTTATTGTTTCTCCCAGCCATGAGGCATTGCTTGCAAACGTAAGCATTGAGAATGTAATAGCAATGAGTGAAGCGGCTAACGAGTAATTAATAATTAGTTATAATATAGGCAGGAAAGAGGAAAAACGGTGAACAAATACAGCAGTATTCTAAAAAACGGCGCAAATCAGAATACGATAAAAAATGCAAACCGAAATTTGGTGCTGGAGATACTGAATTCCCTGGGAAAGACCTCGCGTACCGAACTGGCGGAACTGACAGGGTTGACCAAGACATCCATTACGAATATTACAACGGAGTTAATCGAGCAGGATATTATCTGTGAAGTCGGGTCGGATCTGTCTATGGTGAATATGGGAAGGAAACCGGTTATGCTGGACATTTCTCAGAATTCGCCGTGCGCCCTTGGGATAAACATCAACCGTGATTTTGTGTATACGTCGCTGATCAATTTGCGCGGCGACATCCTTCTGGAAGATATGCTTGTTCTGCATACGCTGGAATCAAGCGATTCGTTTTTGCAAGGGATTTATCAATGCTGCGAAAAAATTCTCTTTTCCGAAGTGGCAAAGAAAAAGAAAATCATAGGCATAGGAGTCGCGTCTATTGGACCCCTGAATATAAGCAAGGGCATGATTGTGGAACCGCCGAATTTCAAGGCGATAAAGGGCATAAAAATCGTTGAGCTGATAGAGCAAAAATTCAATTTGCCGGTGGTCCTGAATAACGACATGAATGCATGCGCAATATCCGAAAAGCTGTTCGGCCATGCCAAACAAGTCAGCAATTTTGTATATCTTGGTGTAACAAACGGTATCGGCGCGGGAATCATGGTCAATAAAAACCTGTATATGGGGGACAAGGGTTTTGCCGGTGAAGTAGGACATATCAGTATAGATTACAAAGGAAAAAAGTGTCCCTGCGGGAACATTGGCTGCTTTGAGCTGTACGCAGGCATACCTTCTATTGAAAAAAGAGCGAATGAATTGCTTAAAAATGAAAAATCCAGTTTGCTGTCTACGATCGAAAACGTCAGATGGCTGGATATTATAGATACGGCGTATAAAAACGATAAAATAGCGCTGGCATTGCTGGATGAACTCATAGAGTACCTGACGGCGGGTATCGTTGCAATTGCAAACGCGTATGATCCGGAAGTAATTTATCTGGGCCATGAAATAGCCCTTGCAGGAAAACTGATTATCTATAAATTAAGGGATAGTGTAAACAGCAGGGTATTTTCCAAACAAATCAAGGAACTGAAAATAGAAATCTCAAAATTTACCGATATGATGTACAGGATCAACGGAGGAGCTCTGGTTGTTTATAGTTATTTGAAAGGCATGTTGGACGATAGAAGTTTAAACAATATAGGAGAGACTTTATGAAACGAAGTGAAATCAACAGAGAAATAAAATGGGCAATGGATTTACTGAAGCGGGAAAACGCATCTTTGCCCTGTTTTGCATATTGGACGCTGGAAGAATTCAAAAAGAAAAAAGAAGATATTGAAGCTATCAAAAGAGTTATGCAGGGCTGGGATATCACCGATTTCGGCATGGGGGACTATCCCAAAACAGGTGCGGTATTGTTTACGATTAGGAACGGCGACCTGAATGATACTTCCTTGGGGACGCCGTATGCGGAGAAATTTATTATGCTGAAACCCGGTCAAAGGCTGCCGCTGCATATGCACTATAAGAAAACAGAAGATATTATCAACAGGGGCGGAGGAAATTTCCAAATTAAACTGTATAATATGGGCAAAGACGGAGAACCAGATATGCTTTCCGACGTAACCGTTTACTGCGACGGCATAAAAAGAATTTTTAAGGCCGGCGAGGTAATTACAATCACCAAAGGCAACAGCATTACCCTGACGCCCACGATGTATCATACCTTCTGGGCTGCCAAAGATACCGGAGATGCCTGGATTGGAGAAGTTTCTTCCGTGAACGACGATAACCTGGATAACTGCTTTGCCGAAAAAGTAGCCAGATTCGCAGAGATAGAGGAAGACGAGCCCGCAATCTATCCGCTGTGCAATGAATACAATTAAGTTATTCTCCCGGTGTGGAAGTACTCTGGTAGCTGGATTCCTGATTCCCGTTGAAAAGGAACGTGTGCCATGACGCATGCGCGGTCAGCATGGCCGTGATGCCAAAAGGATCACGATAATCAGCTCCAAATAGGATGTAAATTCGATGATTTGGCTGGGAAATACAGGATAATTACGCACACAAAAATACAAAAAATGAATAGTTTCTACATAAAAAACCTGTTATACTTAATAGCAGGTTTTTGTTTTGGAAAAGTAAGCTATGGATATAAGAAATAAAAAGAAAAATTTAAAAACAGCATACAGGATCCTTCTGGCTACTGCTGCCGGTATCTTTGCTATATCAATCTGCTTCCTTTTATCGTATTTTTTAGAGAGCAAGGAAGAGGAAGACGCCTATGCGGAGGCGCGCGGCAGCGCTGTGATCCCGGCAGAAAATGGGCAAGTAGACCCGGAAACCGTTAATACGGCGAAACCGGAAGAAACGTCAGCCAAACTCAAATACGGCTTGGATATACAGGATGGCGTTTATTATTACGACCCGGATTTTACGGATGCGTACATAACTGAAGGAAATAAGGATATTAAAAAGCTGCAGGAAAAATATCCGGATATTGCCGCATGGCTGTATATTCCGGGTACAAACATATCCTACCCGGTAATGGGTGCTGAAGACGACGAATATCTGATAAAAAACTACAAAGGGGAGCAGGCCAAATCAGGCTCACTTTTTGCTTATAATGACGAACTGAATGATCCTGAAAACAGGAACATCACCATTTACGGACACAATATGAAAAATGGCTCCATGTTTGGAAGCCTGAAAGCTTTTTTACTGGTGGTTGGATTGTTTGAAGGGGCTGACAAGGTATATCTCCAAACAACTGAAGGTGTAAGCGTTTACAGAATATTCTCCATATACGTATCGCCGGCGGACGGCAGCCAGTCGGATGGTTATTTCAGCGGCGGTGAGGCGTATCTCAAATACCTGCAAGACTGCGCAGAAAAAAGCGTCCGAACACATAAAACACAGCCTGAATTTTCCACAGACAGTACTGTACTTACATTATCCACATGTACATCCCTGATGGGAGCGGGGGAAAATGACAGGCTGATCGTGCAGGCAGTAATGCAATGAAAAATTTAACGAATTGCTCAAATTATTCATGGCCAGGGAAACCTATATAAAACGCTCTGAATATATGTTGTAAGAAAGTTTATAAAAATGGACTGATATGATTCCTTTATATTTAGGCTCAATATTTAATGTCGCTGAATTAACTCAGCGATATAAAAAATTCGTCCTGTATTTGCTCATAACCTCTGTTTCTTTAGCTTTCGCTTTTCATTAAATATTTTTTCCTTATTAGGAGCTGTGTTATCCAATAAAAAGTTTGCCCAATCGAGTCCTTGATTCTCGCTGTTTTTTTGCCAGTACAACAGGCGGTTATAATAATAATTTATCTTTTCGCCGACCGGCTTTGGAAAGTTATCCTTTCCGTATTTCAATACTATTGCCGTCAATTCATAGGCAGGCAATCCAAAAGCGTGTGTTTCTACATGTACGGTTGCTCCGGCATGGCCAATTGCATGACACAAAGCACCGTATTCAATGTCATCAATTTTTTTTGCTACTGCATGTGAATTTAAAATAGCCTGTTTTGCCAGGGACATTTTGATTTTTCCCCTTGCCCACGACTCACAAAGTTCCAAACAGGTTCTGGGTGCAAGTTCATTGGGATATTTTGCTTCAAATTGTTCCAAAGGCAGTTTTGCGCAATCGAGTGCCCACATCACAAGGGTTCGGTGGTTTTGTAATTGAATGAGTTCTATCAACTCTTGCAAACATTGGCTGTCACGGGAAAACAAGATTTTATTTTTTTTCTTTAATTTGATTTCTACATCTGAAAATAAATTATTCATCTGATACCCTCCCTTGTAAAGAAAGTATAACTGAAATAAGATCTGTTTTCCAGCAATTTAAGCCGAAGATTTATACTGCAATGACGGCCGGTTATTCCCGGCAAAGCTCTTGATTCGTTTGTTTTGCGTGTTGAAGTCTTAAAATAAGTATGATATTATAGTTGAGGCGTTTGAGATAGGTTTTTTAGAAAAACGACTAGTAAAACTTGAGGAGTTTTTAAAATATGCTTACGGCGATTGTAGGAATCAACTGGGGCGATGAAGGAAAAGGCAGGATGGTGGATTTATTATCCAGCGAATACGATATCGTGTCCCGTTATCAGGGCGGCAATAATGCAGGCCATACAGTTATAAACGATCTTGGAAAGTTTATATTAAATTTGCTGCCTTCCGGAATATTGCGTCCTGAAGTGGTAAATGTAATGGGCAGCGGAATGGTGGTGGACATCCAGCATCTTTGCGGAGAAATGGGAAGGCTCCAGGGCGCTGGTGTAATAATCACGCCTGAAAATCTCAAAATAAGCAACCGGGCGATCATTTGTATGCCATATCACGTAAAGCAGGATATTCTGGAAGAGGAACGCCTGAAAGACGCTAAATACGGTTCCACACGGCGTGGCATAGCTCCTGTTTACGGCGATAAATATCTCAAGAAAGGCATCCGCATGGGCGACCTCCTGGATCGTGATACTCTGAAAAAACGCGTGGAGGGAATTCTGGAATGGAAAAACCTAACCATTACAAAAGTTTATGGTGCGGAAAAGATATCCGTAGATGATATCATGGATTGGCTGACTAATTATGGCGGCCAGTTGAAAGATTTTATCTGCGATACGGGTATTTACCTAAGCGATGCGGTTAAGAACAACAAAAAGATCATGTTTGAAGCGCAGCTTGGCGCGCTTCGCGATATAGATTTCGGCATATATCCGTACACTTCGTCTTCTTCCACGATAGCGGCGTATGCGCCAATAGGCGCGGGAATACCGGGGCAGAAGCTTGACAACACCATAGGTATTATGAAAGCCTATTCCACATGTGTTGGCGAAGGACCATTCACGGCGGAAATGTTCGGCAACGAAGCGGAAGAACTCAGGGAAGCGGGCGGCGAATATGGCGCAGCTACGGGAAGACCGCGGCGCGTAGGTCCGTTTGATGCTGTTGCATCCCGGTACGGCGTGAGGGTACAGGGATCAGATATAATAGCGCTTACCAAGATGGACGTATTGTCTTATTTGGATAAGATCCCGGTATGCGTTGCTTATGAACTTAATGGTAAACGCACGGAAGAATTCCCGTTTGGCGACGCGCTTGAGGCGGCAAAACCGATCATAGAATATGTTGACGGCTGGAAGTGCGATATCAGCGGATGCAGGAAACAAAAGGATCTTCCGAGAGAGGCTTACGATTATGTAAAACTGCTGGAAAAGCTCGGGGGGGCGCCCATCAAATATGTGTCAGTCGGCGCAAAACGTGAAGAGTATATTGTTATGGATGTGTAGTTTTCACCGAATCCGGAGGTATATAAAAATATAAATTTTTAATTCTGCATAGTTTCATAAATTCATTTTTGAAAAAGGGTCATTTTACCGTTTAAAAAAAAGTAAAATGATCCTTTTTTGAGTATATAAAATTTTGGTTTTGGAAACCCTAAAATCAATACATTTTTAAGATTTTATGGAGGAAAAGCTATGTTGAATAAAGTTGAAATTTGTGGTGTAAATACATCAAAATTACCGGTAATACCCCATAAAAAGGCAAAAGAATTGTTTATTCTGATCAAGAAAGGAGATAATGCTGCAAGAGAAGAATTTATTTATGGTAATTTGCGTCTGGTTTTAAGCGTGATCCAGCGTTTTAATAACAGGGGGGAAAATATAGACGATCTTTTTCAGGTTGGCTGCATCGGACTTATCAAATCAATAGACAATTTTGACTTGAATCAAAATGTTCGTTTTAGCACCTACGCGGTGCCGATGATAATAGGTGAAATAAGGCGGTACCTGCGCGACAACAACTCCATCCGTGTAAGCCGCGCGCTGCGCGATACAGCATACCGCGCCCTGCAGATCCGCAACAAGATCGCCAACACCAATTTTGAAGAACCTTCTGTAGACGAAATCGCAAAGGAAATGGAAGTCGGCCGCGACCAGGTGGTGATGGCCCTCGACGCCATACAGGATCCCATCTCCCTGTTTGAACCAGTGTATCACGACGGCGGCGACGCAATATTCGTAATGGACCAGGTAAAGGACGATAAGAACGCGGATGAGATATGGCTTGAAAGCATCGCCTTGAAAGAAGCGATACGAAGGCTTTCTGAACGCGAAAAAATGATCATAGACATGCGGTTTTTCAAAGGAAAAACGCAGATGGAGGTTTCCGAGGAATTGGGAATCTCCCAGGCCCAGGTATCCAGGCTGGAAAAATCGGCGATCAAAAATATGAAACGAATGTATGTATAAAAATTGCAGGATATCCTGCAATTTTTTTTATGCGCCGTACATATAATGATATAAATCCGCCCCCAAAAAAGCACATGGTTCCTGAAAGTATGCTTATTGGGGACCCGGAAATTATTATATAGGGGCGTTCAAAATGAAATTTTGCGATCTCAGGAGAAAGGAAGTAGTGAATATATTGGACGGTAAATCCCTGGGCTGCGTTTGCGATCTGGTCATAGACTGCGACGGCAAGGTCGAGTCTCTGGTGATGCCCGGGCCGTTCCGATTTGCCGCAATATTCGGGCCTGAGAACGGCGTATGCGTACCGTGGTGCAACATCGTAAAGCTGGGGGAAGACGTGATACTTGTAAAACTGGAAGCACCCGTTCCGCCGGGCCCGCCTCCGCCAAACCCAAATTACAGGTAAGCCTGCCGCAGGTGAATACGGAGCGACCGCGCCCTATGGGCGAGGAAGGAAGAACGGTATTCACTGAGCATGAGATGAGCGCAAGCACATTGCTAAAAAACACTTGACTAATTGAATAATTTGTCATCGCGCTTAAGATTATGGTATAATTAAAAAAAACAGGAGGGCGCGGGAATTGAAGTGTATTTTCTGTGAATGTTTGGAGAGCAAAGTGGTAGATTCCAGGCCGGTGGAAGACGGATCAGCGATCCGGAGACGGCGGGAATGCCTGTCCTGCGGGAAAAGGTTTACTACATATGAAAAAGTGGAAAGCATCCCGCTCCTGGTAATCAAAAAAGACGGCAGCCGAGAGGCTTTCGATATAGAGAAAATCAAAAGAGGAGTCATAAAGGCCTGTGAAAAGCGCGCGGTGTCCATCGAAGAAATCGAACACCTGATCGCGGAGATAGAACGTGAGATCTATAAGGATGCGCGGCAGGAGATCACAAGCCACGAGATCGGCGAGATTGTTATCAATGCCTTAAAGGAACTGGACGAAGTCGCTTATGTGCGTTTTGCTTCGGTATACAGGCAGTTTAAGGATATCAATACATTCATGCAGGAACTTACAAAATTGCTGACGGAGAAATAAAGGAATGATTTTGGAAGAATATATATCCCAAGTTCAGTACGGATTCGAAAGAAGGCAAAGGGGCGGTGTTGTTTTTTTTACAATACCGTCTTTTGATAAATGCGGGCGCGTGAAAGCCGGATTCACAAGCAGGGTAGGCGGAGTGAGCCAAGGCTGTTATAAAAGCCTCAATTTCAGCCTGAAACGGGAAGGCAGCATCCAAAATTTACAGGAAAATTTCAGAAGGGCCGCAGGTGCTCTTGGCGTTCCGTTTGAGACGCTTGTACTGGACAATTACGAGCACGGAGACGGCATATACCATGCGACGCCAAACGACTGCGGCAAGGGCCTGCTCCGCGAAACGGACCTGCCCAAATGCGACGCGCTGATCATTGACGAGCCGGGAGTTACCGCCGTTACGCTGCATGCCGATTGCGTACCCGTGTTTTTTCTGGATCCGGTCCGCCGGGCGGCTTGCGTGGCGCACGCCGGCTGGCGCGGCGTTTACCAGTGCCTCCCGCAAAAAATTACCGATACCCTTATAAACCGGTACGGCTGCAAAAAAGAGGATATCCTTGCGGCTGTCGGACCGCATATCATGAAGGGCGCGTTTGAGGTCGGGGAGGACGTATCAAAACTGTTTGAAGAAAGATTCGGTATAAATACGGTTATTAAAAGAGAGGGGCGCATATATGCGGATATGCAGACGGCGCTTCTTGCGCAGTTTATGGAAGCAGGCCTTGAACCGCAAAACATTACCTGCGCCAATCTTTGCACCTATTCGCTGCCCGAATTGTTTTATTCGCACAGGAGGGACAAGGGCATGACGGGAGCCATGGCTTCTTTGATCGCTTTTAATCAGGAAAGGTAAAAGTTACATGAAACTATTAGTGGTTGATGATGAAATCAATATCCTGGAACTGCTGTTTTATAACTTTCAGAAGGAAGGCTACGAGGTGGATACGGCCGCCGACGGGGAAAACGCGCTGCAGCTTTACTCGAAGAATAAATACGACCTGATTGTTTTGGACCGGATGCTTCCGGGTATAGACGGCTGCGACGTTTTACGCAAGATCCGGGAGACGGATAAAAACATACCGATTATCATGCTTACGGCAAAATCCGAAGAAACGGATAAACTCAAAGGATTTGACCTTGGCGCGGACGATTATGTAACCAAGCCGTTCAGCACTATGGAACTGAAGGCGCGGGTGCGCGCCCTGCTGAAAAGGAACGCGCGCGAGGAAACTTCCTCCGGGGAGCTTAATTTTACGATGGACGACATACTCATTGATTATGAGAATTACAAAGTGTATATCGCCGGTGAAAAGATACCGCTGACATTGAAGGAATTTGAGCTTTTAAAGCTGCTGACACAAAACCAGTCCAAGGTGTTTTCCCGCGAAAGCATACTGGAAAAGATATGGGGTTACGAATATTTCGGGGAAACGCGCACGGTCGACGTGCATATAAGGACGCTTAGAAAGAAAATAGGGGATTTCGGCAAATATATCAAAACTGTGCACGGCGTGGGCTACAGCTTTGATCTGAAAGCGGAATAAAAAATGGAAAAAAATATATATTACGCGATACTCAAGATAGTATTGTTTGCCTGCGGGCTCATAATATTATTTGCGCTTCTGCTGGTCGGCACGGGGGATGTGCTGATGCAGATTTGCGCAATTGTGATCGTCGCGGTTTTTTTCAGCGCGCTTTTTGCATGGAGAACGGCCAGAAAGGTAGCGAAGCCTGTACGGGATACCGCAAAACTCTTAAAAAAAATTGCCGTGCAGAGCGGAGGACTGGAAATCACGCTGGACAAAAAAGATACCGAACAGCTGACAGTGGGCGTCAACAGCTTGGGAGTGCTTCTTGATCAAACGATCGGCAAACTGAGCGATTCCAACAACAGCCTGACCGCAATGCTCAAAGCGATTCCATGCGCGGTGATTGCGGTTGACAGGGATAAAAAAATTGCCATTGCAAACGATATGGCTGTGAATTTTTTCAGCCTTCATGAAGAGACCGAAGGGCGGTATTTTATTGAGACTGTCCGCAATTCCCTCCTTGAGAAAATGATAGACGAGGTCATTGCGTCCGGCAGGAATATCCAGGACGAAACGCCTTCATGGAAGCCGGAAGGCGAGAGCATATACAGCATCAATGTAGCGCCAATCAAAAACGAGAACAAGGTAACCGGAGCGGTGCTCCTGGCGCAGGATGTAACCGAAATCAGGCAGCTTGAGCGGATGCGCAGGGAATTTACGGCAAACGTATCCCACGAATTAAAAACGCCCCTGACCGTGATCAGCGGTTTTTTGGAAACAATAAAAAACGAGAAAGATTTAAGCGAGGGGACGCGTGACAGGTTTCTGGACATCATTTCTCTTGAAACCGAAAGGCTTTCGCGCCTCATCGGAGACATCCTTTCTCTTTCTGAAATCGAAGCGGATGACCTTAGCCACACCGAAAACGTTGATATCGACGAATGCATAGGATCGAGCGTTCAGTTGCTTTTGGAAAAGGCAAAAGAAAAGCATATCACAGTCGAATCCGATCCCGGCTGCGGAAGGTGTACGGTTCTCGGGACCGCCGACAGGATTTCGCAGATGGCGATCAACCTGATCGACAACGCCGTCAAATATACGTCCGACGGCGGGAAGGTTTCTGTCGTAACAAGAAAAAACGCGGATAATTGTATAATCACTGTGGAAGACAACGGCATAGGTATAAGTATAAAAGATCAGCGCAGGTTGTTCGAACGTTTCTACAGGGCGGATAAAAGCCGGTCCAGGGAACTTGGCGGCACCGGTCTCGGGCTTTCCATCGTAAAGCACATTGTTTCTTCTATGAACGGTTCCATTTCCGTAAAAAGCGAACCGGGCAAGGGTTCGGTTTTTACCGTAAAGCTGCCGCTGGTTTGATGCGGATTCATCCGCTATTATTTGGAGCAAGGTTGGTTATAATAGGATTGGTATAATAGGACAGGTAGAGAATGAAGTAGGGTTTTGATATGGATAAAATTTATATGGATTATGCGGCTACGACTTATGTGGACGATCGGGTGCTGGATGCAATGATTCCTTATTTTAAAAGTTACTTTGGAAACCCGTCCAGCCTTTATGAAACCGGCCGCAATTCGAAAGCTGTTATCGAAACCGCGCGGGAGACGCTGGCGAAACTGATAGGCGCGCGGCAGAAAAATGAGATATTTTTTACATCCTGCGGCACCGAGAGCGACAACTGGGCAATCAAGGGCGCGGCGGCGGCAAACAGCGGCAAGGGAAGACATATCGTAACAACGGCTGTGGAACATCACGCTGTTTTAAATCCCTGTGAATACCTGGAGCGTCACGGGTTTGAAGTCACTTATCTGCCCCCGGATCATTACGGCATGGTATCGCCCGCACAGGTTGAAAAAGCCATTCGGGAAGATACTGTGCTGGTCTCCGTTATGTATGCGAACAACGAGGTGGGCACCATCAACCCGGTCGCTGAGATCGGAGCGGTTTGCGGGGAGAAGGGCGTACTGTTCCATACGGACGCCGTACAGGCTGCGGGCGTACTGCCAATCGACGTTGAGAGGATGCACGTGGATCTCCTGTCCATATCCGCACATAAATTCTATGGACCTAAGGGAATCGGCATGCTCTATATCAAAAACGGCGTGAAACTGGATAACCTGATGCACGGCGGGGGGCAGGAAAGAAAAAAACGCGCGGGCACAGAAAACGTACCCCTTATTGTGGGAATGGCGGCGGCCCTTAAGCTCGCCTATGAAAATGCGGATCAGGAAAACCGCAGGATCGCGGAAATGAGGGACTATATGATCCGCGAGATAAAAACGAAAATACCGGACGTTAGGCTGAACGGACATCCGTCGATGCGCCTGCCCGGCAACGTCAATATGTCTTTTGAATACATAGAATCCGAGGCGTCGCTCATAAGCCTGGATATGGCGGGGATCGAATGCTCAAGCGGCTCCGCCTGCGCGGCGGGATCGGTTGACGCGTCGCACGTGCTGCTTGCCATGAAGGTGCCGCCCGAGACCGCAAAAAGCTCTTTGCGGTTCACCCTCGGCCGTTCCACCACCAGGGAGGAGATCGATTACACGGTTGCGGAACTGGTGAAGATCAGCAAAAGGCTCAGGAATATATCCAATTTATTTGCACAAAGGAAAAACGAAGCAAAACATGTATAGTGAAAAATTATTGGAACATTTTGAAAATCCGCATAACGTCGGCGTCATGGAAGACGCCGACGCTGCCGGCGAAGCCGGCAGCGTGGATTGCGGGGACAGGACCGTAATTTATATTAAAGTGAAAAACGATAAAATTTCAGATATATCCTTCCAGACATATGGATGCGCGGCAGCTATCGCTTCATCCAGCGTCCTTACGGACATGGTTCGCGGGAAATCGGTCAAAGAAGCCCTCGCAGTTACCAAGAACGATATTGTGGACGCTTTGGGCGGCATGCCGCCGCATAAGGTTCATTGTTCCATGCAGGCCGAAGACGCGCTGAAAGACGCGCTTCATAAACTGAAATGAAAAATCCGGTTGATTTTAATTTAAAATCTGTAATGATTTTAACGTTTCTGCGCAAAATAATTAAAAACGAAAGGAGCTTTTAATTATGAAAGGCGGATATTTTGCTGGAATGCTTGCAGGGGGACTGATCGGAATGGCGGCGGCTATGTGGTTGATGCCCTATATCAAGCCGACAATCAGCACGGCGGTCGAAAAGGGAAAAGACTTTGTGGAAGATGCGTTCGGAATGAACGTAAATTCGCAAAAATAGTCATATTTTATAATAAGCCGGCTGAAAAGGTCGGCTTATTTCTGTAAAGTAATGTTTGAAATTCGGGAATAGTTGTTATATAATGTTAATATTAGTGATTGCTGGGGGTGCTTAAATTGCCTGATTTGGATAATACGATGCAGTTTTCATTTGAAAAGGATCTGGATAATCCTGTGAGAAGTATACTTCGGGTTGTTTGTGCTGCTATGAAAGAAAAAGGATATGATCCGGCAAATCAGCTGATCGGTTATATCGTTTCGGGTGATCCAACCTACATTACGGGATATAAGAATGCCCGTTCTCTGATTTCGTCCATCGACAGGGACGAGCTCTTGGAAGAACTGGTAAGTTCCTATATACAAAAGTTTGTTGAATAACTTATACAGCAATAGAGTATCCACAATCGGTTATTGTTTTTAAAAACAATAGTGGTCAACTTAAAATGTTTGTTTATTGCTTGACCATTGGAGCGTGGATATTTTTGTTTGTAGGGCTGTAAGAAAAGTCGCAGATTTTTCAGATTGGTTTAAAAAGGAAAAAGAGGTTAATAATATTGGAATATAAAAGGATAATGGGCCTCGATATTGGAGACAAGCGCATCGGCGTGGCGGTGAGCGACCTGTTGATGCTGACGGCGCAGGGCGTGGAATCCTATACCCGTAAGGCTGAAGAAGAAGACATCGCCCATATAAAAAAACTGGCTGCGGATTATAATGTAAAAAAGATCGTATGCGGCCTGCCAATCAATATGAACGGTACGATCGGGGAACAAGCCCTTAAAATCAAGGATTTTGCGGGTAAACTAAAAGAAAGCATAGCAATTGAAGTTGATTTCTTTGATGAACGGCTGACCACGGCAAGCGCGACCAGAACGCTGATCGAGGCGGATGTGAGCCGGAAGGACCGGAAAAAAGTTGTGGACAAAGTGGCTGCGGTATATATTCTGCAGGCATATATGGATTCAATAAAATAGAAAGGAAAAAAGAATTATGGCTAATGAAGATCTGGATTTAATAGAGTTGATGGATGACGAAGGCAATAAATTGTCGTTTGAACATCTGCTGACATTTGAGGTGGAGGACGAGTTTTTTATAGCGATTACGCCTGCAAGTGAAATGGAAGACTTTAAAGAAGGTGAAGTTCTGATTATGCGCGTAAACGACGACGGCGAGGACGGAGAAGTTTATACGCCTATCGAAAGCCAGGAGGAACTGGATTCGCTTTGGGAAATCTTCCAGCAACTATATTATGCGGATGATGATGATGACGGCGAATGCGGCTGCGGTTGTGACGATTGTGACCACGACCACAAGCCCGAGAATTAACGAAAAGTGCTTGCACAGGCGGAATGCTTGTGATATAATGCCATAGAAAACGCACCTGAGCGGATTTTTGTGTTCGTGCCCGTCTTGTTTTAATCGGGTTTCGCAAAAATTAACTTCCGCACAGGGAGGAAAAACGAGAAGGAGAAATTTAATCATGTCAGTCATTTCAATGAAACAACTTTTGGAAGCAGGTGTCCATTTCGGGCATCAGACCCGCAGATGGAACCCCAAGATGAAGAGGTTCATCTTTACCGAAAGAAACGGGATCTATATTATCGATCTGCAGAAGACGGTAAAAAAGGTTGAAGAAGCCTATTATTTTATCCGCGATATTGTTATGGAAAACAAGTCCGTTCTTTTCGTGGGAACCAAAAAGCAGGCTCAGGAATCCATAGAATCCGAAGCTAAACGCTGCGGTATGTATTATGTCAGTAACCGTTGGCTGGGCGGTATGCTTACCAACTTCAAGACGATCCGCAGCAGGGTAGGCAGACTCAACAAAATAGACTCCATGGAGGCAAATGGCGAATTTGACCTGCTGCCCAAAAAAGAAGTAATCAAATTAATGCACGAGCGGGAAAAACTGCTGAAAAACTTGGGCGGAATCAGAGAAATGAAAGAGATTCCGGGTGTTATGTTTATCGTAGACCCCCGCAAGGAAAGAATTGCCGTTGCCGAAGCGAAGGCACTTGGTATTCCGATCGTTTCCATCGTAGACACCAACTGCGATCCTGATGAAGTCGATTTCCCGATTCCGGGTAATGACGACGCTATCCGCGCCGTAAAATTGATTGCCGCAAAGATGGCGGATGCTGTTCTTGAGGGAAAACAGGGCGAACAACTGGTTGATCCGGAAGCAGAGGAAGCAAAAGAGGAAATCGCCGAAGAAGTGGAAGAACCTGTTGCTGAAGAAGTGGCAGAGGAAATTACGGAAGAACTTTCCCAGACTTTCGTGCCTGAAGAAGAAAAAACTGAGGCATAAATTAAATTTTGATTTGATTACCGGAGGTAACTATAAATGATATCTGCTAACGATGTAAAAAACTTGCGTGAAAGAACGGGCGCCGGCATGATGGATTGTAAAAATGCGCTTTCCGAAGCAAACGGCGACGTTGAAAAGGCTATAGAAATATTGCGCGAAAAAGGCCTTGCGGCAGCTGTTAAAAAATCAGGAAGGATCGCGGCCGAGGGAATCGTGGAGTCTTATATTCATATGGGTGGAAGAATCGGCGTTTTGCTTGAAGTAAACTGTGAGACGGATTTTGTTGCCAAAACTCCCGAATTCAAAGCTTTTGTTCATGATATCGCAATGCATATCGCGGCTGCGAATCCGACATATGTTTCGGAAGACCAGGTGAGCGAAGAAGACATTGAAAAAGAAAAATCTATTCTTCGTGTGCAGGCACTGAACGAAGGCAAACCCGAAAAGATCGTGGAAAAGATGGTGGAAGGCAGGATACAGAAATTTAAGAAGGAAATATGCCTCTTGGAGCAGCCTTTTGTGAAAGATCCGGACAAAACCATTAAAGATATTGTAACAGAACAGGTCGCACGAATCGGCGAGAATATTTCCGTACGCAGATTTGTACGCTATGAAATGGGTGAAGGCCTCCAGAAGAGGCAGGACGATTTTGCAGCAGAAGTAGCGCAGCAGGCTGGATTATAATTAAAGATACTAAGAGAGAACACTTTTGTGTTCTCTTTTTTTATAAGCTGGGCGCATAAAACGGCGCTGAAAAATGCGGGTGTATGTCTTTTTAAGTTGAAATGGAGGTTGTTATGGTCCCAAAATACAAACGAATTATTATTAAAATAAGCGGAGAAGCGTTGTCCAGTCCGGAGAACCAGCCGCTTGATTTCGGTATCATTCATTCGGTGGCAGATCAGATCATAGACGTCGCACAGGCGGGCGTACAGATTGGAATTATAGTGGGCGGCGGGAATATTTGGCGCGGCCGGGGAAAAGAAATGGACAGGATACAGGCCGATCATATGGGCATGCTGGCCACCGTGATCAATGCGCTTGCGCTGCAGGATATTCTGGAACAAAAAGGTATGCAGACGCGCGTGCAGACTGCAATAGAAATGCGGCAGATAGCTGAACCGTATATCAGAAGACGCGCGATCAGGCATCTGGAGAAAAACAGGGTGGTGATTTTTGCGTGCGGTACGGGCAACCCCTATTTCTCCACCGACACTGCAGCAGCGCTGCGGGCGGCGGAAATGGAAGTAGATCTTATTATGCTTGCCAAAAATGTGGACGCGGTTTACACGGCTGATCCAAAGGCCGATCCGGATGCACAGAAAATTGAAGAAATCAGTTATCTTGACGTTATCTCAAGGGGCCTTACCGTTATGGATAATACCGCGCTGACACTGTGCATGGACAATTCCATACCCATCATAGTATTCGGACTGCATGAAAAAGACGGTATTAAAAAAGTCATCTGCGGTGAGCAAATCGGGACGATGATTCGATAGCGCCACCGTTATCTAATAGAATTGATTATTATATTGTTTTTTGCTTAAGCATGTTTTAAAATAAACCTATACAGGAGGGTGAGTTATGAACGTTGAACATGATGCTTTAACAAAAGCAACAGAAAAAATGGATAAAACAATTGCTGCACTAAAGCGTGAAATGGCTTCTATCAGAGCGGGAAGAGCGAATCCACAGCTTTTGGACAGAATTATGGTAGATTATTACGGAACCCCGACTCCCATCAATCAGATGGCAAATATTTCGGCGCCCGAGCCAAGGCTGCTGTGCATCTCTCTCTGGGACGCTTCCATGCTTCACGAGGTGGAAAAAGCGATACAAAAGTCCGATTTGGGGATAAATCCTTCCAATGATGGCAAGGTGATAAGGCTTGCTTTCCCTGAAATTACAGAGGAAAGAAGAAAAGAAATCGTTAAGTTAGCCAGAAAAAAAGCCGAAGAATCCAAGGTTGCGGTCCGCGCGATACGCAGGGATACAAATGAGTATTTTAAAAAAGATAAAAAAACAAGTTTGATTACAGAAGATGATTACAACGATCTGGAAAAGGAAATCCAAACCCTGACCGATAAGATAATAAAAAAAGTGGACGAGATCTTAGCTGATAAGGAAAAGGAGATTATGGAGGTTTGACGCTGCATCTTCTGGGTATGGAGCTAATGCATGCGGAAAATCTGCTTACCGCATTGAATAAACCATACAGGGTGGTTTATTACTATGCCAAAAAACCCCTTGCGGATACGGATTCCGTTCGGGTGATCAGACAAAGGGAATCGGATGGCTGCGTAGAGCTTACCGTTTCCGCGTTTAAAACAAAAATAGATGCTTAAATGGCTGCAACGCTGCGTTGCAGCCATTTATCGGAATCCGAAAAACAGACAGGAGAATTTAACTGATGTTTGATAAGAAAAAGAATCCGGCCGCCCTGGATATGGAGCATCTGCCGTATCATGTGGGAATCATTATGGACGGCAACGGCCGGTGGGCGCAAAAACGCATGTTGCCTCGCGTTGCGGGTCACAGGGCGGCTATGGTGAATGTGAAAAAAGCGATCCGCTTCAGTTCGGATATCGGCATAAAAGTTCTGACATTGTATGCGTTTTCTACGGAAAACTGGAAACGCCCCAAAGACGAAGTATCTGCGCTCATGTCCATACTTCTTGAGTACCTGGGCAAGGAACTGGAAGAAATGCATAAAAAAGAAGTTGTCGTACGCACCATCGGCGATATTGCCGGGCTTCCGCAGCCTGTCCAGGATCTGTTAAACCGTTCGGTTGAAAAAACAAGGTTCAACAGGGGCATGATTTTAAACCTTGCGCTGAACTACGGTTCGCGTACCGAGATCATCCGCGCGGTCCGGAATATAGCGCAGGAAGTGAAGGAAGAAAAAATTAAAATTGAAGATATAAACGAAAATTTGTTTGCAAATCATTTATACACGTCCAGCGTTCCTGATCCGGATTTGATCATACGTACGAGCGGAGAGAACCGTATCAGCAATTTTTTGCTTTATCAGATGGCTTATTCCGAACTGTATTTCACGCCTACGCTATTCCCGGATTTTGATGAAAAGGAATATGCGAAAGCGTTGATCGAGTATCAGGGACGCCAGCGAAGATTCGGCGCTGTTTGATTTACCTTTCTTTTAGAGAAAAGAAAGGTAAAACCAAAGAAAACCTATTTAGACGATACCCAGGCTTATAAAAATAAAACAGGAGGAAAACAAATGAAAACAAGGATTCTTGTGGGAATACCTATCGGCCTTATATTGATCGCCGCGCTGGTGCTGCAAAGCTGGGTTTTGATCGGTTTGATTTTGTTGCTGTCAATTGCCGGCCAGTATGAGATTATAAAGGCGCTGGAAAGTAAAGGTTCCCGCGTCATAAAATCGGTTCCTTTTATTTTTGCCGCCGCAAGTCTGCCTGTTTTGCTTTTTATTAAACCGCAAACTCTTAGTTTTGAAATTTTGCTTGCATTGTTTGTAGTTTGCCTGATGCTCCTGTTTGTGATTGCAATGTTCAGTTCCAAGTATGATTTTATAAGCCTGCAGAAATCTGTCCTGGCGATGGTTTATCCTCAGCTTTTTTTAATTTTCGCGTATCTGATCGCAATTCAGTTTACCAGTATGCAGTTCATTGGGACAAACCCGGTGGTGCTGGTGATGGCCGTTGTCCCCCCGGTGTTCTGCGATATATTCGCGTATTTTTTTGGGCGCGCATTTGGAAAAAGGAAGCTTTGTCCACTGATCAGCCCTAAAAAAACCGTTGCCGGCAGTATTGCCGGGCTCGTGGGAGGCCTGACTGCAGCGCTTTTGATTTGGATATTCATGGCAAGCGGACTTTTTATTCACTCTCTCACGTGGAATATGGATGTAATAAATTTCCTGATTCTCGGCGTAGCGGTTGCAGGCGTTTCTCAATTTGGCGATCTTTCGGCTTCCTTTATTAAGAGGTATTATGAAATAAAGGACTACGGTAAAATTTTGCCCGGACACGGCGGTATATTAGACAGGGTTGACAGCATTTTATTCTCTCTACCCATTGTGTATCTATATTTTATTGTGTATAATTCTTATGCGGCTGCGATAAGCTAGAAACTAAGGAGTAATAATTTGAAGAAAAGAATTGCAATACTTGGCGCGACAGGATCAGTGGGGACACAGGCACTGGATGTCGCACGGAAGTTGACTGATGAGATAGAGGTTGTTTGCCTGGCGGCAAACAAAGAAACCCATGCGCTTTATAAATCAGCGCAGGAATTTAGGCCAAAGTACATAGCGCTTTCATCCGAAAGCGCGGATACAAGAGAATTTGAGAAGCTGGATTATAATTCTGTTATATTAAGAGGACAAAACGCGCTCACCACCGCCGCGCTAGAGTGTGGAGCCGATCTTGCGGTGCTTGCAGTGGACGGAATCGCTGGACTGGAAACATTTGCAGCCTGCCTGAAAAACAGGATTCCTGTAGCGCTTGCAAACAAGGAATCACTGGTTTGCGGCGGGGATATTGTTCTTGAGATCATGCGAAAAACCGGTACGGGCGTTCTGCCTGTGGACAGCGAACATTCCGCAATATTTCAGTGCCTGGGCGATTCGTATGATACAACCCGCGTTAAAAAACTGCTGATCACCGCTTCCGGCGGGCCTTTTAGGGGGAAAAAACGGGAAGAATTGAAAGATGTTTCGGTTGGACAGGCGCTCCGGCACCCCAACTGGTCTATGGGTCAAAAAATAACGATAGACTCCGCCACGCTTGCAAACAAGGGTCTGGAAGTAATTGAGGCGCATTTTTTGTTCGGTATGGCGCTGGAGAAAATTGATGTGCTTGTTCATCCTCAGAGTGTTGTGCATTCTATGGTGGAATTCAATGACAATTCTATAATAGCGCAGTTAGGACCTGTGGATATGCACCTTCCGCTGCAAAAGGCATTGCTGTTTCCAAAGATGCAAGCTTTTGTAATGAATAAATCGCTTGATCTTTTTGAAGTTGGGAAGCTGACTTTTGAAAAACCAGATTTGGAGACATTTTCATGCCTTTCCCTTGCATATGATGCGCTTCGGGAAAAAGGCGCGATGACCACGATATTTAACGTGGCGAACGAAGTGGCCGTAGCGATGTTTATTCGCGAAAAAATTAAATTTCTTGGGATTGCAGACCTGATATCCGAAAGTATGGATAAATTTGCCGGAGAAAGCTGCAAATCTATCGAGGAAATATTGCATATAAATGATAAAGTGAGAGAATATCTTCTCCATAAATATGATGTATAACTACGGATTTATTTGGAGGGCAATCGATTGGATATCGCTTTAACTGTTATTTTTGGATTGTTGCTGCTCACACTTTTTGTGGTAGTACACGAGTGGGGGCATTATATCGCGGCAAAAAGAAGCGGAATCACTGTACTTGAATTTGCGATCGGGTTTGGTCCCGCTATTGCAAAGTGGCAGCGCGGGGAAACGCAGTTTTCCATACGCTGCCTGCCAATAGGCGGTTACTGTAAATTTTTTGGTGATGACGAAGGCGACGAAAAAAAACCGGGCGCATTCAATTATGTACCCGTATCCAAAAGGATCTATACGGTTCTGGCCGGACCGGTAATGAATTTTGTGCTTGCATTTATTCTGGCGGTTTCTTTTTTGTGTATTTACGGTGACGCACAGGTCTCTGTTGCAGAAATAAAACCGGGATCCACCGCTGAGGCGGCGGGACTTAAGCCGGGAGACGTAGTTACAGAATTAAACGGCGTAAAGATTGATTTTATGCTGGATTTGCAGGAAGCTTTAGCAACGAAAACGGGGGACAGCAGCCATGTTGAGGTCGTCCGGGACGGGGAAAAGTATTCTTATGATATTCCATATAAACTCCAGCCGGACGGCACAATGAAAATAGGAATCAACGGCTTTGCCTACGAGAGAAAAACCTTTTCATTCCCGGAGGCGGTCGTGTTAAGTTTCAAGTGGATGTTCCTGCTTGTGAAAGAGATGTTTTCAATACTTGGGGGTCTGATATTCACCGGACAGGGAGTAGAAAACCTTGCCGGACCGGTGGGTACGATCAGTATTATCGGGCAGGTAGCAAAAACCGGATTTGAAAACATCTTGCGCTTAGCTTCCCTTATCAGCGTCAATCTTGCGGTGATCAACCTGATTCCGTTTCCTGCGCTGGACGGCGGTAAAATTGTTCTTCTGGGCGTGGAAGCGGCGCGTAAAAAACCTGTTCCGCTGCGCGTTGAAGCGATACTCAATACCATCGGTTTTATTTTGATATTCGGTTTTGCCATATATCTGACATTCCAGGATGTATCAAGACTCGCTGGCGGCTGATATGATGAGAAACACAAAAGAAATCCTGATCGGAAACGTGAAAATAGGCGGGGCAAACCCGATAGCAATACAATCCATGACAAACACGGATACCAGGAACGCAGATGCAACCGTCCGGCAGATCATTGACCTTGAGGCTGCAGGATGCGAGATTGTGCGCATTTCTGCATACGATATGGAATGTGCGGAAAAGATACCCGAAATCAAAAAGGGCATACATATACCGCTTGTATGCGATGTGCATTTCGACCACAGAATTGCGGTGGAATGTATCCGCCGGGGCGCGGATAAAATCAGGATCAATCCCGGTAATATAGGCGGGAAAAAAGAGATTTTGGAAGTGGTGGGCGCAGCGGCCGATTATGGCGTACCCATACGGGTAGGCGCAAATTCCGGCTCGCTTCCGAAAGATATCCTTCAAGAATACGGCAACACGGCAAACGCGTTGGTGCTGGCCGCAATGAGAAATATTGAAACTCTTGCGGAAACGGGTTTTAACGATATTGTTGTATCCTTAAAATCGTCCGACGTGAAAACATGCCGCGACGCGTATACCAAAATATCCAGGATGACGGAATTCCCGCTGCATCTGGGTGTTACCGAAGCAGGGACATATATTGACGCTTCCATAAAGTCCGCAATAGGCATAGGGGCTCTTCTGCTGGATGGCATCGGCGATACCATCCGGGTATCCGTCACGGGTGACCCCGTGCGCGAGATCGGAATAGCAAAAAAGATCCTTAAGTTCTGCGGACTCCGGAACGAGGGAGTAGAGATCATATCCTGTCCGACATGCGCAAGATGCACCCTTGATATAGAAAAACTGGCGGGGCAGATTGCTGAATATACGAAGAATCTGCCGGGCCCTCTTAAGATTGCAGTAATGGGCTGCGCAGTAAATGGACCGGGAGAGGCAAGGGAAGTCGATTTTGGCGTTGCTGGCGGCGGCGGAATGGGCCTTGTTTTTTCGCACGGGAACGTTTTGAAAAAGGTGCCCGAAGAGGAACTTTTTCATGAATTAAAAAAACTGATTGATCAAATTTAATTATCCGGAAGGATTTGAATAACCAAAAATTTTAATTTTTGGATCAGAGATAGATAAAAGGCATTAGGAGCGTTTTGACTTGGACGATTTGTTGCTTGCTATTCAAAAAATTCTAGACGTCGTTGGCGCAAGCCCTAAATACAGCAAATTTTTGCTGTTTGAAAGGGTGGAATTCAGAAAGGCGTCCGGTTCTTTTTTTATTTATTTTGATACAAAATCGCACATGCATCCCGTTGAATACATTAAACTTGTAAAAAAGGCAAAGAATGAATTTGAAAAAGGGAATATATCGGTTGTTGTTTCACAAAGAAACTTTGCCGCGCAGATAGAATCGGATGCTAAACTGATGGAGAATTATATCCGCGATTTTCTTGTGTATGAAAAGCAGACTTTTTTACCTTTTGTTTCAGGCGTGGCAATGAACGTTCAAAAAGACAGGATACAACTTTCATTCAGGGACGACTTTGCTTACGGATTGTTTGAAAAGTCTGATCTTGGGATTAAGATCAAGGAATATTTGAAAATCGCTTATCATTTGGATTACGCTGTGGGAGCTATTCTCAGTGAGAATGCCGGGGACGCCGGGCAAGCCGAGTACAAGCCTCAGTTTGATCTTGGGCGCGAAATACAAAAAAACAACGGGCGGAAGATGCAGGACATGCCTGCCGTTCAACAGGTTGTACAGGCGCCGCAAACGCCGCGCAGCTTTCCAAAAGAAGAAAGAAGAAGAGGATCCACACGCCAGGTGCTCGAGATCAAAGAGCCCGCAATTCCTGTCCGCGATCTGCTGCCCGGTATGGACTGCATTTTGGCTGGGGAGATCGTTTATCTGGAAGCCGTGTCCCTTAAGGAAGGAATGTACATCAAACATAAGTTTGGGCTGTACGACAAAACGGGAACGGCTATCTGCTGGTTTATAGAAAAATCCGACGCGCAGAGCAAACCTTCCGAACTTTTAAAAAAGGGCGTATCTGTCAAGATCACCGGCAGTTTTTATTATGAAAAGTATGAACATGACAATGCGGTGGCTGTTTCGTCAATATGCCGGATAGAACAGGCAGTCAAAAAAGATCTGGCCACAGTGAAACGTGTGGAACTGCATCTTCACACAACCATGAGTGCGCAGGATGCAGTAAGCGATATCAAGTCCATTATCAAGCGTGCGGCGGCGTACGGTCATCCGGCAATTGCTGTGACAGACCACGGCGTGGTGCAGGCTTTCCCGGACGCGGCGGGCGCCGCACGCGCAAACGGCGTCAAACTGATATACGGAGTGGAAGGATATCTTGCGGACGATTTAAAACCCATCTATCCGCATGGGGAGGCTTACCCTTTTAAAGGGGAATATGTCGTTCTGGATATCGAAACCACAGGACTTTCCTATTTAAACTGCGATATCACGGAAATAGGTGCGGTTCGCGTGGTAAACGGCGAACTGAAAGACGAATTTAAGACTTTTGTCCGTCCTTCAGGGCCTATTCCCGCAGGCATCGTCGCACTGACAGGGATTACTGACGAAATGGTTGAAAACGCGCCCTTGCCCAAAGAAGCTCTTTCTGAATTCAGGGTGTTCTGCGGGGACGCTTTGCTGGTCGCACATAACGCAGGTTTTGATATGGGATTTATCAAGCATAAGGGCGCAGAACTGGGGATTGATTTTAACAACGAGTATATCGACACGATTGCACTCTGCAGGGTCGCTTATCCGCAGCTCACGCGGTATAAGCTGAACCTGGTTGCAAAACACCTGAATATTCATTTGGACCATCACCGCGCAGTAAACGACGCGCAGTGCGCGGCAAAAGTGATGCTTGCATGCTTTGGCGAGTTTGAGAAGCAGGGAATCAGTGATCTCGCCGCGCTGAATGGATACGCCGGGACCAAGCGCAACGTAAAAAGCATGGATATGTACCATATCGTTCTTTTGTGCAAGAATAAAAAGGGCTTAACTAATCTATACCGACTTGTATCGGATGCGCATATCAACCACTATTATAAAAAACCGCGCATGCTCAAAAGTCTGATACAAAAACACAGAGAAGGGTTGATCGTTGGCAGCGCATGCGAGCAGGGAGAATTATTCCGGGCGCTGATCGGCGGCGCCAGCAGGGAAGAGCTCCTTAAGATAGCGTCATTTTACGATTATTTGGAGATCCAGCCCATAGAAAACAACATGTTTTTGATAAAGAAGGGTGAAGCGCGGGATATAGAGCATTTGCAGCAATTAAACAGGCAGATTTATGAACTGGGCCTCGAAATGGGAAAGCCTGTGGTTGCCACCGGGGATGTACATTTTCTGGACGCGGAAGACGAAGTGTTCCGAAGGATTATTTTCCATACGCTAGGGTTTGAAGATACAGAGCAGTCGCCGCTTTTCTACCGTACGACAAATGAAATGCTGGATGCTTTTTCATATCTGGGAGAAGACGAAGCTTATGATGTTGTGGTGAAAAACACTAATGAAATCGCAAACCAGGTGGAAGAGATTGAACTTTTCCAAAGCGAAACCGCCATGCCCATTGTGGAAGGCGCGGACGACGAGATCCTCCAGTCGGCATATGAGACGGCGCATAAGATATACGGTGATCCGCTGCCTGAGATCGTGGAGGCCCGCCTAAAAAGGGAGTTGGATTCCATTATCAACAATGGGTTCGGCGTACTCTATTGGGCTGCTTCACGGCTGGTTAAAAAATCCCTTTCAGACGGTTACCTGGTCGGTTCCAGGGGATCGGTCGGTTCGTCGCTCGCTGCTACAATGATGGGAATCACGGAGGTGAATCCGCTTACGCCGCATTATATCTGTCCCAACTGCAAACATTCGGATTTTGATACGGATAAAAGCAAATATCCCTGCGGTGTGGACCTTCCGCTAAAAAATTGTCCAAACTGCGGCACCGAATACAATCGAAACGGCTACGATATCCCGTTTGAAGTATTTCTGGGCATCAACGCGGACAAGGTTCCCGATATCGATCTGAACTTTTCGGGAGAATACCAGTCCAAAGCACATAAATACACCGAGGAGCTGTTCGGCTCGGATAACGTTTTCCGAGCTGGGACGATCAGCTCCATTAAAGATAAAACAGCCTACGGTTACGTGAAAAAATACCTTGATGAAACAAACAAGGTGGCTGCAACAGCCGAAATCAACAGGCTGGTGGAAGGAGTCAGCGGCGTAAAACGTACTACCGGGCAGCATCCCGGCGGCATGGTCATCGTACCCAAAAACCGCGAAATTTACGAATTTACAGCCGTGCAAAAACCTGCGGATTCGGAAGAAGCCGATACGATTACCACGCATTTTGACTTTAACTCCATGCACGATATTTTAATAAAGCTGGACATACTGGGGCACGACGTTCCGACTATCATCCGTCATCTCCAGGATGTAACCGGCATGGACCCTCTTACGATTCCTCTGGACGATCCGGATACCATGAAACTTTTTTCTTCGCTTGAATCGCTGAATCTAACGCCTGATCAACTGATGGGAATAGATGTTGGGACTCTGGGAATTCCGGAATTCGGTACAAAGTTTGTCAGGCAGATGCTGAAACAAACCCTGCCTACCACAATGGCGGAACTTGTTCGTATCAGCGGACTGTCGCACGGTACGGACGTTTGGTTGGGCAACGCGCAGGAATTGATTGCAAACGGCACTGCAACCCTGAAGGAATGCATCTGTACCCGCGACGATATCATGAACTATCTGGTGGCATGCGGCGTGGAAAAAAGGCAGGCTTTCTTTACCATGGAAAGCGTCCGCAAGGGCAAGGGCCTGAAGCCCGAAATGGAACAGGCGATGGCAGAGGCAAATGTGCCCGATTGGTTTGTGGACTCCTGCAAAAAAATAAAATATATGTTTCCCAAGGCGCACGCAGTAGCGTATGTCGTAATGTCTCTCAGAATAGCATACTGCAAGGTACATTACCCAGAGGCGTTCTATGCTACCTACTTTACAGTGCGTTCCGGCGAATTCGACTGCTCTTATGTGCTGGAAGGAAAGCAGGGCATTCAGGATAACATCAAAAAGCTGGAGGCAAAAGGAAACAACGCCACTGCAAACGAAAAAAACATGATCACCATACTGGAACTCGCAAACGAGATGTACCAGAGGGGGATCGTTTTCCTTCCGGTGGACCTTGCCAAATCACATGCAACTGATTTTACCATAGAAAAAAACGGCCTTCGGATGCCGTTCCTTTCCGTGCCCAAGCTGGGAGAGAACGCGGCAAGGAGCCTAGCAAGCGCGCGGGAGGAAGGCAGCTTTATTTCTGTGGAAGATCTGAAAAAACGCGCCAAGCTTTCCAGCGCGGTGATAGAAGAAATGCAGAAAATGGGCACTCTTGCGGGAATAACGCTGACAAACCAGATAAGCATGTTCGATCTGTAAAACGCCCTGAAACAGGCGTTGAAACTCATGGATGATTTTAGCAGGATGTCCCGCTTTGGCGCGACTATTTTATTGACTTGCGGCCCTGCTAAGATATATAATACTATAGTATGTTTAAAACGGAGGAGGTTGACCGGATGAAAAAAAAGAGCCTTGCAGCGCTTATAGTTGTCGTTGCAATGATAGGCTTCTTGACTTACGTTGTATTTAACGGCTTGAGCGTTGGCATATACAAATTTGTACCGCTTAACGGTATTCAGCAGGGCCTTGATATAACGGGCGGCGTATATACCGTGTATCAGGCAAAAGACACCGGTGTGGAAGACTACGAACAAAAAATGACCGGAACACTGTCGGTTTTCAGGACAAGACTTGACGCCAAAGGGTTCACGGAAGCTACAATTACAAGACAGGGTACCGACAAGATCAGGGTAGAAATTCCTATCAACAATACCAGCGAGATGCAGGATCCGAATGAAATTTCCAAATACATCGGCACGCCTGCAAAATTACAGTTCAAGGAACCGGATGGCACCGTTGTGATGGAAGGCGACGATATCAAATCGGCCAAAGCGGTTTATGACCAGAGCGGCACACCCCTTGTTGATTTTGAACTGAGCGACGAAGGATCAAAGAAATTTGCGGAAGCAACCAGCAGGCTGGTAGGTCAGCAGATTTCCATCGTTTTGGACGAAACGGTTATATCCGCACCGAAAGTTGACGAAGTGATTGCCGGTGGCAAGGGACAGATTTCAAGCCCCAATTTTACCAGCGAATCTGCGCAGGAACTTGCGATGCAGATCGAAAGCGGCGCGCTGCCTCTTGACCTGAATGAAATAGAAGTTCGCTCCATGAGCGCCACGCTGGGTCAGGACGCGCTTGCAAACGCTATATTTGCCGGTATCATCGGCTTGATCGTATTGTTTGCATTCATGATTATTTATTACAGGCTGCCCGGGTTGCTTGCATGCGTAACGCTTACGCTGTATCTGGACCTGGTGCTGATGGTGATCGGTTCGTTCCCGGGCGTGCAGCTCACTCTGCCCGGTATTGCGGGTATTATATTGGGCATAGGCATGGCCGTTGACGCCAACGTTATCATATATGAGCGCTTCAAAGAAGAACTATGGTCTGGCAAAACGCTGCGCGTAGCACAGAAGGCCGGTTTCAGCAAAGCGTTCGTCACAATCCTTGATTCCAATATAACTACGATCATCGCCGGCATTGTGCTGGCTGTTTATGGGACGGGCACTATCAAGGGCTTTGCCTATACGCTGATCATCAGCATACTGGTCTCCCTATTCAGCGCCTTGATCGTTTCAAGAGGATTGATGAAATGGACGATTGATCTCAACACCAAGAACAGAAATATCTTTGTACGTAAACAAAGAATTAAGGGAGGTGTGACCGAATGATCGTTGAAAAATTTAAATATACGATATGGATCACAACTGTCATACTGATTTTGGGACTGGTTTTCGGATTTGTTTACGGCGGGTTGAATATAGGCCTTGATTTTACGGGCGGCAGTGTTACGACGATTGAGTTGGGGCAGCAGTACAATACCGAAGACGTTACAAATATGCTGAAAAATATAGGCATCGAAAAAACGCAGGTCGTAAAGACAGGAGATAACTGGACGCAGGCTCAGATAAAGATGCAGCTCTCACAGGCAGAGGAGGAAAGCCAGGCGGACGTTTCTTCAAGCATACTGACCGAGCTGCAGAAATCATATCCGAACGCTGCCATCCTTTCGCAGGATAAAGTAGGCGGTGTGGCCAGCAGCGAGCTTGTATTCAACGCGTTTATGGCGGTATTGATTGCCTGCGGCCTGATGCTGCTGTATATTTGGATACGGTTTGAACTCTATCAGGGCGTTGGCGCAGTTGTTGCTTTGGCGCACGACGTTGCGATCATGGCGGCGTTTATGTGCTTTTTCCGGGTGGAGGTCAACTCCACGTTCATCGCGGCGTGCCTCACCATCGTCGGTTATTCCATAAACGATACCATCGTGTTGTTTGACCGTATCAGAGACAACAACAAGGTAATGGGTTTAAAGAAGTATACAAGGGAGCAAATAGCAAACACAAGCTTTATGCAGACGCTGGGCAGGACCATCAATACGGCTTTGACCACGCTGCTTATGGTAATATTCCTGTATATCTTCGGAGTAGAGTCCATCAAAATTTTTGCCTTCCCGCTGATCGTGGGTATTATAACAGGCGTATATTCATCCATGTTTATCGCTGTTCCTATCGCGACAATCATGCAGAACAGGCATGATAGGAAATTGCTCAAGGGCGGCGGCAACGCCAAGCCCAAAGCGGTAAAAGCGGCAAAATAATTGAATCAAAAAGCCTTTCTTTTGAAAGGCTTTTTTTGCTTCATACTTTCTTTTAGAAAAAAGAAAGTATGAAAAGAAAACGTCTTCTTTATAAAATTATTTTTAGGGTGTTATTTTTCTTTGGGTTACCTTTCTTTTTAAAAAAGAAAGGTAACAAATCAATGAACTGGATTAATAATATGAAATATTTATTCAAAAAACGCAAAGAAATAACGGCGGAGCCTGCGCGTATCGCGGAAATAGCAAAAGAGCTTGGAGTAAGCAATATTCTTGCGGAGCTGCTTTATGTGCGGGGAATCATGCAGGACACCGGCGCTTTCCTGAACCCGGACATCAGGAATATGTATGATCCGAATTTATTCTCGGACATGAGAAAAGCCGCTGCAGTCATCCGTGCGCATATTGCAGAAAAAAAGAAAATCTGTATATACGGCGATTACGATTCGGATGGTGTGAACGCGGCCGCAATATTGTATCTGACTCTCAGAAAAATGGGCGGAGACGCATTTGTTTATCTTCCTAAACGCGCCGAAGGCTACGGGATGAACGCGGAAGCCGTAAAAAATATCGCCCACAGGGGCGCTGATCTTTTGGTTACAGTGGACTGCGGGATTTCCAATGTGGCTGAGGTGCGGACAGCAAAGGAACTGGGGATGACGGTGATCGTTACAGACCATCACGAATGCCCGGAGGAACTGCCGGATGCAGACGCAATACTGAATCCAAAAAGGGAAGGAGAAAAATATCCGTTCCGGGAGCTTTGCGGGGGCGGCGTAGCGTTTAAGCTTGCATGCGCGCTCACTGGAAAAGCAGCGTTTGAACTGATCGATTTTGCGGCGGTCGCAACTATAGGGGACGTCGTGCCTTTGCTTTCTGAAAACAGGATAATCACGGCAAAGGGACTTTATAAACTTTCTGTGGCGCCTTCTACCGGCCTTAATACATTGATTCGGGAAGCCGGAATCAACAAAAAGCCGATCAATTCCGAAGGCGTTGCGTTTGGTCTGGTGCCCCGCATCAATGCGGCAGGCAGGCTGGAAGATCCTTTAATCGCCTTTCGTCTTCTCTGCGGACTGGAATCGCCCACTGCTTTGGAAACCTATGCGAAAAAATGCTGTGCGCTCAACTTAAAAAGGCAGGGCCTGCAGGAATCCATTGTAAGGCAGTGCATGGAAATGGCGGCTGCATATGCAGATGCGCGGGTGCTTGTACTGCAGGACGACGCATGGGATACAGGAATCGTTGGACTTGCGGCATCGGCGCTTGTTGAACGTTTTGCAAAACCGGCTTTGCTGCTCGGCATGCGGGGCGGGCTCTGTGCCGGATCGGCGCGCAGCGTTGACGGAGTGAATATATATAATGCATTAAAGGCATGCGGCGATTTGCTTGAAGCATACGGCGGCCATGAAGCCGCTGCAGGCATGTCGGTCAAAAAGGAAAACCTGTCTGCGCTGCGTGAAGCGCTGAACCAATATATGTATCAAAAACACACGGAAGAAGACTTTATGTTCAGAGAGTTCTACGATATGGAAGCCAAGATCGCGGATATAAACTGCGAAGTGATCCGCGAACTGCACCGGCTAAAGCCATTTGGCAGCGGAAACGAACAGGTGAAAATACTGCTGCGCAATGTTGCGGTCATGGAAAAAAGGGCAATAGGAAACGGAAAACACAGCAGGGTAGTACTTTCACAGGATGGCGCGGTGATCGGCGGCGTAAAATTTGGAACGCCCGCATCGGAAATCCCGGACCGTATGGACGCGCTGGTGAGCGCGCAGATCAGTGATTATAACGGTGCGGCTGAAGTTATTGTTGATGTGATATCGTATTAAATTTTTGCGTTAGATTGCCAACAAAAAAAAATAATGGTAGAATAGTTTCACATATTTGTTTGGGTAGGATGGTTTAAGTGATAGATACGTACAAGAGCTTTATGAAAAGGCACGGGCTGAAAAGCGATCCCGCACTCGAAAAAGCGTTTATAATGGCTGAGAAGGCGCATGAAGGGCAGTTCCGGCATTCGGGAGAACCTTATGTATCGCATCCACTTGCGGTCGCAGAGATACTTGCCGATCTCGGAATGGATACGGACACCATTATTGCGGGACTTTTGCACGACGTCATTGAAGATACCGACCTTACAATGGAAGTTATCCAGAAAGAGTTTTCTCCGCAGATATCCGCGCTGGTGGACGGCGTGACCAAGCTTAAAAATCTGGAATTCAAGTCTTACGAAGAACAGCAGGCGGAAAGCCTGAGGAAGATGCTGCTTGCTATGGCGGCGGATATCCGCGTCATCATAATCAAACTTGCGGACCGCCTGCACAACATGCGAACGCTAAAATACCAGTCTGAAAACAAACAGATCGAAAAAGCCAAGGAAACCCTGGAGATATATGCGCCCCTGGCTCACCGCCTGGGAATCAGCACAATCAAATGGGAACTGGAAGACCTGTCTTTAAAATACCTGAATCCTGACGAATACTTTGAGATCGCCCACAAGATAGAAGGCACACGCACCGAACGGGAAACGCACTTGAAGGAAGTCATGGAAAAGATCCGTGAAAAACTGAAAGAACTGAAAATCAAATGCGATATCGACGGGCGCCCAAAGCATATATACAGCATCTATAAAAAGATGCACGATAAAAATAAGATTTTTGAAGAAGTTTACGATCTGATAGCCATCCGTATCATTGTAAAATCCGTTAAAGACTGCTATGGCGTATTGGGGCTGGTACATACTATGTGGAAGCCCATACCCATGCGTTTTAAAGATTATATTGCCGTACCCAAGCAGAACATGTACCAGTCACTGCATACAACGCTTCTGGGAGACGACGGAAAACCGTTTGAAGTACAGATCAGAACGTACGAGATGCACCGTACGGCGGAATATGGCATCGCGGCGCACTGGAAGTACAAGGAAGAGAATAAGAAAAACGACGAGGATATGGACACCCGTCTGGCCTGGCTGCGTGAAATACTGGAATGGCAGAACGATCTCAAAGATTCCAAGGAGTTCATGGAAACGCTGAAAATTGATATTTTCAGCGACAATGTTTTTGTATTTACGCCAAAAGGAGATGTACGTGATTTTATAAAAGGATCGACGCCGCTTGATTTCGCTTATAACGTCCACAGCGAAGTAGGCAACAAATGCGTCGGCGCAAAAATCAACGGCAAGATCGTACCGCTGGATTATAAGCTGAAAACCGGGGATATTGTCGAGATCATAACGTCGCAGACATCCAAAGGCCCAAGCCGCGACTGGCTGAAGGTCGTGAAGACGGCGCAGGCCAGAAGCAAGATCAAACAGTGGTTTAAAAAAGAATATAAAGAAGAAAATATACAAAAAGGCAAGGAAATGCTGGAAAAGGAAGCCAAGCGGCAGGGATACGAGTTGCGTGACCTGATGGACAGCAACATCCTGAAAACAATATTCAAGCGGTTTACGCTGAAATCGCAGAACGATATGTACGCGGCTATAGGCTATGGCGGCCTCACCACCAACCAGATTCTGTTCCGCCTGATACAAAACTACAAGCTGATCAACAAGATGGCGCAGGAAGGCATAGACAACACCGTCAATGTAAAATCAGTTTCGAAAGCTTCCCAGGAAGGCGTTATAGTAAAAGGGCAATCGGGCATGGTAGTGCGCTTCGCCAAATGCTGCAATCCGGTTTTCGGAGATGAAATTGTGGGATACGTAACCAGGGGCCGGGGTGTTTCTGTTCACAGAAAGGACTGCAGGGCGCTTAAGAACGAGGATTTTGAATCGGAAAGGATGATCGCGGTAGAATGGGTCGGCAATGAAAAAGCTTCTTACAATGTGGAAATACAGATCATTGCGGACGACCGCTCCGGGCTGATTGCCGACGTAACAAAAAGCCTGTTCAACCTTGGCAGGGATATTACGGCGATCAACGCTAAAACCGGCAAATACAGCCATGCCAGCATATCCCTGCGGGTGAATATATCTTCGGTGGAAGAACTTAACGAAACCATCGAGAGGCTGAAACTGCTGGATGGCGTGGAGAAGGTATACAGAGTAAATTATTAAGTGTTTGGTTTTCTTTGGTCTTACCTTTCTTTTTTCTAAAAGAAAGGTAAAGAATAGAGGGATGCAAGGGTAAAAAATGAGGGCTGTTGTACAAAGGGTAAGCGAGGCTAAAGTAGAAGTGGAAAATTCCGTGATAGGTGCCATACGTCGCGGTCTTTTGATTTTTATAGGGATAGAGACAAACGATACGCCGAAGGACATCGATTACATTGTGGACAAATGCGTTAACCTGCGTATATTCGACGACCGGAACGGCGTTATGAACGTTTCCGCACTGGAAGCAGGGATGGAACTGCTGGTGGTTTCACAATTTACGATCATGGGAGACGTCCGCCATGGCAGAAGACCGAGTTACATCCAGGCTGCGCCGCCTGACGCGGCAAAAATCATATTTGCGGACACTCTTTTGAAGTTCCAGGAAACCGGCCTTATGGTGCGGACCGGCAGGTTTGCCGCTGACATGAAGGTAACCCTTTTAAACGACGGACCTGTGACAATACTGCTGGACAGCAAAAAAGTGTTTTAGGAGAAAAACATGAATATCATTTCCAAAGTAGTTGGCGAATTGCAGGAAAACTGCTATATCGTATTTGAAAACAATGAAGCGGTTGTAATAGACCCGGGCGCGGACGCCCGGGTGATTCTGAGCATTATAGAGGAAAAAGGGTTGCATTTGACGCATATATTGCTGACGCACGGGCACTTCGACCATATTGGTGCGGTTAGTGAAATCAAACGCCAGACGGACGCGCTGCTCTGCATACATTTTGACGATTCGGATATGCTTAAGACACCGGACAAAAACCTCTCGGTTTTCTTAGGCGGATCATATATAACCGATCCGGCGGACATGTACCTGTACGACGGCCAGATCATAGAAACGGGCGGCATGAGCATCCGTGTGATCGCGACACCCGGGCATACGCCGGGTGGCGTTTGCTTTGAGATGGGCGACAGCCTTTTCACCGGCGATACACTTTTCAGGTTGTCGGTCGGAAGGACGGATTTTCCCGGCAGTTCTGCTGCAAAACTGAGCAATTCACTGCAGGTTTTAGGAAAACTTACAAAGAATTATTTCGTATATCCGGGACATGGTCCGGCAACCACCCTGGACGATGAAAAAGAATACAATCCTTTTATGAGAGGCCGGTAATGATTGGACTGATCACCAACTGCAAACCGTTTTTCAATGATATCTGCGACGAGATCCGGTTGTTTTATATGGAAAAAAAGATAGACGACGTTCCGGAGGCCGGCGAAAGCGGCCTTTTTGTACGCGTAGATGTTGCTGAAGATAATGATTGGCGCGCGGTGTGCGAAGTCATATCCGGAGGAAAAACGGTTTATTCCTATGAAAACAGCATTCCGCGGAAAACCGGCAGCGCGCTTTACGTGAAAAAAGTTAAAAAACGCTTTGTAAAGAACGCGGTTTACGCACTTTTAAAGGGATATACCGGAAAAAAGCCCGCGTGGGGATCCCTGACCGGAATACGTCCCACAAAACTTGCACGGGAATTCAAGTCCGCTATGGGCGGGGGAGCACGGGAATTTTTTATAAATGAATTCGATGTGGACGAATGCAAGGCGAAACTGGCGTTTGACATCGCTGTAAACCAGGAACCCGTTATAAACGCTATTACCGCGCAGGACATTGATATTTATGTCGGAATACCATTCTGCACTTCAAGGTGTTCCTATTGTTCGTTCGTCTCACGGGAATTGAAGAGAAGCAAAGGCCTTACCGGAAAATACCTGAATGCGCTGGAAAACGAAATGCGCGGCGCAAAGGAACTTCTGGCGGGAAGAAACGTCCGATGCGTTTATGTTGGCGGCGGCACTCCGACAGCGCTATCCCCGGAAGAACTGTCAAGGCTTTTTGGAGCAATGCGCGAAACGTTCGGCGGCGGCATAGAATTTACCGTGGAAGCAGGCCGGCCGGATACGATAGACTCAGAAAAACTGCGGGTGATACGTGAAGCGAATGCGACGCGTATCTGTGTGAACGCACAGACAACTAATCCGGAGACGCTTAAAAGAATAGGCAGAACGTACGAGCCGGGCGAGTTCGACCGGGCGTTCCGTCTGGTACGCGAATACGGGTTTGATAACGTAAATACGGATATCATTCTTGGACTGCCGGGCGAAAAGCTTGAAGATGTACGGCGGACGCTTATGGATGTGTGCTCATACCGACCGGAAAATGTAACGGTGCACACTCTCGCTATCAAAAACGCCGCCGCTCTGACGCTGGAGGGAGCCGCGGAGTTCGCAGACGCCGCCGAAGTTTATGAAATGGTGGAATTCTCAAGACGGTTTTTAGAAGACATAGGATATATTCCTTATTATCTTTACCGCCAGAAATACATGGCCGGGAACCTCGAAAACGTAGGATACGCGCTGCCGGACAGGATCTGCGAATATAACATCGACATCATGGAGGAACTGGTGGACAACCTGAGTTTCGGCGCCGGCGCAATGTCCAAACGCATCTTTCACGGCCAGAACAGGATAGAACGTTCCTGCAATATCCGCGATATCGGCATGTATATCGACAAGATAGATGAAATGATTGAAAGAAAACGTTTACTTTTCTTTTTGAGAAAAGAAAAGTAAACAAAAGAAACCCCGGGACTATATATGAGCCGAGCGTTCAACACCTCATCCGGCGCTGCGCGCCACCTTCCCCTCCAGGGGAAGGCTTTTATCAAACTGAGAAAACGCAAAGAAAGCCAAGAACTATATAATAATATTTAGTATTATACTTTTAAATTAATAAAGAACTTATTATCAGGCTAGGCTTCCCCTTGAGGGGAAGCTGTCGCCTAAGGCGACTGATGAGGTGCAGTGATGAATGACACACACAATCCGAGTTTGACCGCCAATGCCAGAACGTTGCGGGGTACGAAGGAAGAACGGCATCTCTGGTATGATTTTTTGAAAGGCCTGACAGTCGTATTCAAGCGTCAAAAAGTGATTGGCAACTATATTGTTGATTTTTATTGTTCCTTTGCAAAATTGGTGATAGAGCTTGACGGCTCGCAGCATTATGATAAAAATGGTATGGAAATTGATGCAGAACGCGATGAATATCTGCGCGGCCTTGGGTTGGTTGTAAAGCGGTATTCCAATGCGGATATCAACAAAAGATTTGACAGTGTCTGTGAAGATATCTATGATTTTATTCGTTCGGTCAATCTTTAACACCTCAACCGGCGCTGTACGCCACCTTCCCACTTCGTTATGGACTCACGTTTCGTATAAGTCATCCTCTTGAGCCGGCACTCGCGTTTGTCTCATACTCGGTGAGCGTTCAACTTGCTTCATCACGCTTGGGAGTGCGCTCATTTCCGTTCTGGCGCGAGGAAGGCCCTGCCATTAATGAGAGAGCAGGAAACGGTAATACAAAAAATCAAAAATATTTTTTAAGTTTTGGTTTTCTTTGGTCACACCTTTCCTTTTCAAAAGAAAGGGTATGCAGACAATAAAAACGAACATTAAGCAGTTTTGTTGACACCAATATCCCGGATGGGTATAATATTATGGTTAAGATATTATGAATACGAAGGGATGGATGCGCCATCATCACAAAAGCACCCAAGGGAACTAAAGATGTGCTCCCGCAAGAGAGCTATAAATGGCATTATTTAGAGAAAATTATACGGGAATTATGCGCAAAGGGCGGATACCGGGAAATCCGGACGCCCGTTTTTGAGCATACGGAACTTTTTTTACGGGGCGTGGGAGATACCACGGACATTGTGCAGAAAGAAATGTATACCTTTCTGGACAAGGGGGAACGCTCTGTAACGCTGAAACCGGAAGGTACCGCGGGCGTGGTGCGTTCCTTTGTGGAAAACGGGCTGGCGTCCCAGGCGCAGCCAACCAAAATGTACTATTTGACAAACCCCATATTCAGGTATGAGAATCCGCAGGCCGGAAGGCTGCGGGAACACCACCAGTTTGGTGTGGAAGTGTTCGGCGCTTCGTGTGCATCTGTGGATGCGGAAATTATATCCGTCGTGTTAAAGTTGTTTTGGACGCTGGGTATAAAAGGACTGAAAACTCATATCAACAGCATCGGATGTCCGGATTGCAGACCGGCTTACAACACGCTTCTGCGCGAATATTTCATGGAAAACAAGGCGGATCTTTGTCCCACTTGCCTGGACAGGCTGCAAAAAAATCCGCTGCGAATCCTCGACTGCAAGGAAGATAAATGCAAATTGATTGTAAAGGGCGCTCCGCTCATTGTGGATCATCTTTGCGGGGAATGCCGGGACCATTTTGAAAGTTTAAAGAGTTATCTGGAAACACTGGATATAGAATACGAAGTGGACCCATATATCGTAAGGGGACTGGATTACTATACCAAAACCGTATTTGAGATCATATCGGATTCAATAGGCGCTCAGGGGACTGTCTGCGGAGGCGGACGGTACGATAAACTGGTCGGCCAGATTGGCGGCGCGGATTTGCCTGGGATCGGTTTTGGCCTTGGAATGGAAAGGCTGCTGCTGGTGCTGGAAAACGAGGGTATCAAAATACCCGAGCCGCCTTTATACGACGTGTTTTTCTGCACTATGGGCGATGACGCCAGGAAAAAGGCGTTTTCTATTGTTGCCGAGCTAAGGGATAATGGTTTCCGCGCAGATTTGGACCACTGCGGACGCAGCATGAAGGCTCAGTTTAAATATGCGGACAAATGCGGCGCGCCTTATGTGGCTGTGATCGGGGATGACGAACTTGAAAAAGGCGTGGCAAAACTGCGCGACATGAAAAACAGCACGGAAGAAGAAGTTCAATTTTCGGATTTGAAATTATTGATAAAACAGGAGATAGCAAATGGGTGAGTTATTAGAAGGCTGGAAAAGAACGGGACTTTGCACGGAGTTTGCCGAAGCGGATATTGGAAAAGAAGTAACTCTAATGGGGTGGACGGATACACGCCGCGATCTGGGCGCCCTGATATTCGTCGACCTGCGCGACAGGTCGGGAATCATGCAGGTGGTATTCAATGAATCGGATTTTAAAGGCGATTTTTCCCGCGCGGGGACAATCCGGAGTGAATTTGTACTTGCGGTAAAAGGGACGATCGTTAAACGGTCCTCTGAGACGGTTAATTCCAAGCTTCCCACGGGAACCATAGAAGTAAAGGTTGCCGAACTGAAAATACTGAGCACGGCGCAGACCCCACCGTTTGAGATTGAGGACAATACCAAAGTTCGTGAGGAACTGCGGCTTAAATACAGATATCTGGATTTGCGCAGGCCCGAGATGCAGAGAAACTTGATACTGCGCAACAAAATGTCCATTTGCGCGCGTAAGTTCCTGGATGAAAACGGATTTCTGGAAATCGAAACGCCGATGCTGATCAAAAGCACGCCTGAGGGCGCACGGGATTACCTTGTGCCATCCAGAGTACATGCGGGCGCTTTTTACGCGCTTCCCCAGTCGCCGCAGATATTCAAGCAAATTTTGATGGTATCCGGATTTGACCGGTACTACCAGCTGGCAAGATGTTTCCGCGATGAAGATCTGCGGGCGGACAGGCAGCCCGAATTTACACAGATAGATATGGAGCTTTCTTTTGTAGAAGCTGACGATGTAATCGCCATCAATGAAAGATTGATCCAGCGGATTTTCAAGGATGTAATGGATATGGATATCCAGATACCGCTCCGCCGGTTTACATACAGGGAGGCGATGGACAGGTTCGGAAGCGACAAACCGGATACCCGGTTTGGCCTCGAACTGATGGACCTCTCAGATATTGTCGCGCATTCCGAGTTCAAGGTGTTTTCAAGCGTTGTCGCAAAGGGCGGCAGCGTTCGCGCGATCAACGCCAAAGGCTGCGCAAATACGTTAGCACGCCGCGAAATAGATGCGCTGGTCGAGTTTGTAAAAATATACGGCGCCAAAGGCATGGCTTGGATATCTATACGCGAAGACGGCCTGAATTCGCCTATTACAAAGTTCATGACCGAGGATGAAATCAGCGCAATCATGCAGCGCATGGACGGACAGGTTGGGGATATCATTTTCTTTGTTGGCGACAAGAACAAGGTTGTGTTCGATTCGCTTGGGAACCTGCGCCTGAAACTGGCTGAAAAACTTGGACTGATAAAGGAAAATACTTTTGATCTTCTGTGGGTTACGGAATTCCCGCTGGTGGAATATAATGAAGAGGAAAAGCGGTATGTCGCCATGCACCATCCCTTCACAATGCCTATGGACGAAGACATTGATTTTTTGGAAACCGCGCCCGAAAAGGTGCGAGCGAAGGCATACGATATCGTATTGAACGGAACGGAGATCGGCGGCGGAAGCATCCGTATTCACAGCCCCGAGCTTCAGGAAAAAATGTTCCAGGCTACCGGATTTTCCCGGGAAAAAGCTTGGGAACAGTTCGGTTATATGATGGAAGCTTTCAAATACGGCACGCCGCCGCACGGCGGACTGGCTTACGGGCTTGACCGCCTGGCTATGATACTGGCGGGCAGAAATTCCATCCGCGACATGATCGCATTCCCGAAGGTTAAGGACGCCACTTGCCTGATGTCGGAGGCGCCCGCAGGGGTGGACAAGTCGCAGCTCAAAGAACTGCATATAAAAATTGACGAGTAGGGTAAAGAGGCAATGAAGGAAGCGGGCCTGATTCTTGAAACCTGGGACAATAAAGCAAAGGTTCAGTTCAACCGGACATCCGCCTGCGCTAAATGCAAGGCTTGTGGGATAATGGCTGGGCAGGATCAGATTGTTGTTACCGCTGAAAACGCCCTGCATGCAAAAGAGGGCGACAGGGTTGAGGTGCAGTTCAATACCAAAAATGCGCTCACAACTTCCGCGATCGCATATCTTTTTCCTTTGGCAATGCTGATACTGGGGGTCGTTGTGGGATTTTTAATCCCGGCCCCTACGGACAGGCAGCCTATCGCAGCAATCATGGGGATAGCGTTTACTGCGGTCGCTTTTTTGATATTAAAATTAGCGAATCCTTATTTTAAAAGAAAATTCACCAATACTTACAAAATCACCAATATACTTTAGAAAGCAGGCTTTTTGCAATTGTATCTAAAGCGCATTGAACTAAACGGTTTTAAATCGTTTAACAACAAAAAAGAATTTATCATCAAAAACGGTATTACAGGCATTGTAGGCCCCAACGGAAGCGGAAAAAGTAATGTGGCGGATGCGATACGTTGGGTTTTGGGCGAGCAAAGCTCCAAAAACCTTCGCGGCACGCACATGGAGGATGTCATATTCAACGGGAGCCAGGAACTTGCCAAGAAAGGGTACTGCGAGGTTGCGCTTGTATTCGATAATTCGGATATGCGTATTCCCTGCGAGTACACCGAGATTTCCATACGCCGAAAAATGTACCGCTCGGGAGAAAGCGAATACTCCATCAACAACACAAGCTGCCGGCTGAAAGATATCATAGACCTGTTCAGGGACACTGGTATTGGCAAAGAAGGGTATTCCATCATCGGCCAGGGCAAGATAGACGAAATTCTCAGCAGCAAGGCTGTTTCCCGCCGCAAGGTGTTTGAGGAAGCCGCAGGCATTATGAAATACCGCGTGCGCAAGGAGGAAGCCGAACGCAACCTGGAAAAAACGCATGACAATATCCTGAGGCTTGACGATATTATCTCTGAACTCGAATCCCAGGTGGAGCCGCTCAAAAACCAGATGGAAGAAGCAAAACGTTACATAGCCCTGCGTGACAGGCTGAAACACCTGGAAGTGAACCTGTACCTGTATAATCAGGAGAAGAGTGCGGAGCGCATAGAAAAACTGCAGATGCAGCTATCGGAAAACGAACAGGAACAGAAAGAAAACGCCGAAGCTACGGAATCCCTTTCAGCGCGCATTTCCGCATGCAAGGCGGAGTACCAGGAGCTGCAGGGCAACATTGACGAGCACAACAGGCTGATTGCGGATTACGGAAGCAGTCAGGAAAAACTGCGCGGCGAAATGAACGTGCTTAATGAGCGGGAAAAGAACTTAAAACAGCGTTTGGAGGAGATTTCCGCGCAAAACGTGGACGCGGATAAATCCATAGAATTAAAAACGGCCAAGGTTGAGGAATTGGACGGCCAGACCCAGGAATTAAACGTACTGATAGACGCCAAATTCGAGGCGATCAACGCGCTGCGTGATAAATGCGCGCAGATGGCGGACGGTGCCGGCAGCGTTTCCGAACGGTACGCGCAGCTGAAAGTCAAGGCCGAAAAACTGAGGGCGGAGATTGAAACCGCCAGGCGCGAAATCGGTGAAAAAAACGTACTTTTGGACCTGCTGGCACAGAAGAAAGAGGAAACACAGGCCGAACTTTCCCTTGTGCAGGACGGTTTGCAGGAGGTTTCACAGCAGAAAAAGGAAAAAGAGGACGAGCTTGCCGCGGGAAAGGCGGAAAACGCAAAGCTTTTAAGCGATTCGAACGGGCTGACGCTTACCATCAATGGGCTGCAGGAAGAATACGCAAAGGTGGAGGCAGAGCTTGGAGAAAACCGGCAGCAATTAAACCAGAACATATCCAACCAGAACCTTTTATCCGAAATCAAGGACGGGTACGAGGGATACCAGGCCAGCGTAAAGGCCCTGTTTGGAGCTGCCCGGGATAACCAGGCAATAAAAAAGAAACTGATCGGTACGTTTGCCGAACTGGTGGACGTGCCGCAGAAATACGAAACAGCGATAGAAGCGGTGCTCGGAAACGCGCTGCAGAACGTTATTGTGCAGGACGAAGAGGACGCCAAGGATGTGATCGATTTCCTGCGCAAAAACAGACTGGGCAGGGTCACATTCCTGCCGCTTGACGCGCTTAAGGTCAAATACCTAAACGAAGATGAAAAAGACGGATTCGGAAACCTTGTGCTTGCGGTAGCTTCCGAAGTCACGGGGGGCGCGGACCACGTACGGCCTGCGATTGATTTCCTGCTGGCAAGGACGGTAATCGTTGAGGACATGGAAAGCGCGATTGCGCTGATGCGCAAAACAGGTTACTCGTTCCGTACCGTCACGCTCAAGGGCGATATCATCCGCCCGGGCGGCATCATAACCGGCGGCAGCATGGAATCTGTACAAACCGGTTTACTGTCGCGCAACCGTATGATCGGCGAGCTCGGCATCAAGATCAAGGCAGCGAAACTGCGGGTTGAAAAGCTGACAAAACAATCCGGGGATATTGCGCGCAGGATTGAAGAAAAACAAAAAGAACGTGAGGGCATATTAAACGGCCTCCGTGACCGCGAGATTGCGCACACGCGTGCCGCGCAGCAGCTTGCGGGCCTGGAAGAACAGGTCAGGAACGCGGAGACAAGACAGGCCGAACTGGAAAAACAGGCGGCTTTAACAGAAGAACAGATCGGTGAATCTGCCGGATTTGCGGAGAATAAAAACGAAACGCTTGCGGGATTGCAGAAAGAATACGACGTGGTTCTGGAGGACATCGCCCTGATTGAAGAAAGCATGAACAGGGATTCCGAAGAACTTGCCGCGCTGCGCGATAATCTGGCCAAAGAGGAAATCGCTCAAAACGAACTGGTTTCAAAGAAAAACATGCTTTTAAACGAGCTTTCGCATATCCGCGGCGATATTCTTGAAGCGAACGACCAGATACGGCAGTCCCAGACCCAGGCGGAAGCGCTGGAAAAGGAACTGAATACCGTTGTGCTGGCGAAAAAACGCGAGATCGAAACAAGCCTAAACGATATGGTAATGCAGCTCAAAAACGCAAGCACTGCCGCACAGGAGAAATACGCAAGACGCGAGGAACTTTTGCAGACACAGAAAGACCTTGAAAGCGGCCTTGAAGTGGCCATGCTGAATAAGAACGATCTGATTGAGCAAAAATACAAGATCATAGCGAACATTGAAAAGATCGAACTTATTAAAGAGAATCTCCAGAATAAAATATGGGATGATTACGGCCTGACATATGCGAACGCCCAAAAGCTGAAAGGAGAATTCTCTTATCAGAACGGTACGCACGAGATTGATGAAATAAAGGAAGAAATTGCGGCAATGGGAGCTGTAAACCCCAATGCGATTGAGGACTATGCGCGCGTCAGCGAACGGCTGAACCATCTGCTGCTGCAGAAAAACGACCTGGTGAAAGCCGGGGAAGACCTTAAGATCGTTATCCAGTCCCTGCTGGGCGATATGAAGAGTTGCTTCCTTGAAAAATTCGAGTTGATCAATAAGAACTTTCAGCAAGTATTTCAGCAGCTCTTCGGCGGCGGACATGCTGAAGTGCTTCTGGAGAGCGAATCGGGTGACGACGTGATGGAGTGCGGTATAGAAATCATCGCTGAACCGCCGGGCAAAAAACTTCAGAACCTGAACCTGCTGTCGGGCGGCGAAAAAGCGCTTACCGCAATCGCGCTTCTTTTTGCGATGCTGGATATAAACCCGTCGCCTGTTTGTCTGCTTGACGAGATAGACGCTCCGCTGGACGAAGCAAACGTAGTTCGGTTCTCCGAGTATTTAAAGGTATTGTCTGTCGGGCTGCAGTTTATTGTGATCACCCACCGGAAACCAACAATGGCTGCGTGTGATACGCTTTACGGCATCGCCATGCACCAGAAGGGCGTTTCCGAAGTGGTATCTGTTTCATTGAATTAGGAGTAATATATGGGATTTTTTGACAAGCTGAAAGAACGGGTAGGAAAGACCCGGACGAATATTTCCGAAAAACTCAACAACGTAATCAAGAATTTCCGGCGCGTGGACGAGGATTTTTTTGAAGAACTGGAAGAAGTACTGATCCTTTCTGATATGGGAATGGAAACCGTGGGAAAGGTTATGGATCAGCTCCGGGAGATTGTGAAAGATAAAAACATCAAGGACACCGCTGAAATCAAGGAATTGCTGATTGATATTGTGGACGGCATAATGCGCGCGGAAGAACTTGAAATCAAGCATCCGGCTGTGATTTTAGTGGTGGGCGTAAACGGCGTGGGGAAAACCACGGCGATCGGGAAAATGTCTGCTTATTTCCAAACCCAAGGCGCATCCGTAATGCTGGCCGCTGCAGACACATTTCGCGCCGCGGCGTCGGAACAGCTTTCCATATGGGGACAGCGCACCGGCGTGCGCGTCGTAAAGTACGCTGAAGGCGCTGACCCGGCGGCTGTTGTTTTTGACGCCATAGACGCCGCCAAACATGCCAAAACGGATATACTTATCTGCGATACCGCTGGACGGCTGCATAACAAAAAGAACCTGATGGCTGAACTGGAAAAGATAATGAGGGTGATTGAGACAAGCTGGCCGGAGGCGCAAAAGGAAACGTTCCTGGTTGTGGACGCGACCACCGGACAGAACGCCATATCTCAGGCGCAGGTGTTTGCACAGGCTGTACCCATTACGGGCATTATACTGACCAAGCTGGACGGAACCGCCAAGGGCGGCGTGGTCTGCGCCGTGAAAGAAATGGTGGGCGTTCCCGTACGGTTTATTGGTGTGGGAGAGGGCGTGGACGATTTGCAGCCGTTTGACGCGAGGGAGTTCGCCCGGGCGATTATTGAATAGCTGCAGGCCCCTGATAAACAGCAACTGCTGCGTTGTTTTTCCGCTCCTACTCAACAAGGTGTAACAATGTACATTTATTAGGATATTAAAATTGCCAAACGATATTATTTTTAAGGGCTGTATGCTCTTTTTCTTTTTTTGTCAGGCGGGCCAAGGGGGGATTCCGAATGCCGGATTAAAATCCGGCAATTGATGGAGGGAGTGACCAATTTTAAGCCATTTTTCCCTCCCACATCCCGGACACTAAATTGCGGGCCTTGCTTTTAGGCTGACAATTTAGTGCCCGGACAGCCCCTCGTCTGAGGAGGCCAATTGGAACAGCTTTTGACAAGCTGAAACGCCTGTAAAACACTACAGGCGCTTCTTATCTCATCGTATAAACTACATCACCAGCTTGCCCTCGTTCGTGTTCTGTATCATCAGTATATCTTCTTCCATGCCCGTCTCCGCGTTTATATAAACGATATAATCGTTGCCGTTTACCGTGCCCGTGAACTCCCAGCAGAGCTTTTCCTCGTTCGTATCCATGGGTATCAGCGCAAGGCGCGTGTTCGTTACCATGATATTGCTGTTGAGCTTTAACTGCGCGTCTTCCTTCGATATTGCGGGCGCCGGGATGCTCCTTGCCTTGTGCGACATAAGGTAGTTGTTCGCATCCATGCCCGCCACGTCGTTTGCCGATATATCGACCCAGACTTTGATAAGATCGGGGTAGAGTACCGTATCGCCCTCTACGGGAGCTAGGTTTATTATCGCCATGCCGCTGTAGAACTGCGCGTAGCTCGGCGCGGTCTCCCCGTATCCTTTTTGGAGCAGGTACTGCTGCGCAATACCGCGTAGCTGTTCGTAACGCTCGTCCGTCGGCACGGCCGAGATGCCGCCGTCGCGCTGGCTCATGTACCACAGCACCTGCCCGCCCTGCTTCGTTATGTATATCGTAAAAGGATGACCGTTCTGCTCGCCCGAAAACCCGTAGCACGCTATCTTTCCGTTGCGGTCCCCTGTAAACGTAAGCGCGCCCGCGTCCAGTCCTAAAAACTGCGCCGCCAGGCCCTGCGCGTCTGCCTGCGAGACGACATTCCCGCCCAGCCCCTGCGGCTGCTTGTTTTCGGTGCTCTCGGAGTACGGCCCGTCGTATATGAGTCGCGGGAACTCCTGGTTGGAAAAATCGAGCTGGCTGCCCGTTTCGGACATAAACGCTATATTGCCGATCCCTATGTCGCCCGAGTATCCTTTCTGCCACAGCTCGTTTATCTTTTTGGATACCTCCCCGCACACATCAGCAAGCGACTGCGCCTGCTTCAAGTCGTCGGTCGAGAGCTGTTCGCCCTTGGCGAGCTTCGTCGAGAGATACCTGCAAAAGTCGCCCGTGCGGTTCATGAACTGCGTCAGGCTCGACGTGCTCTGGTATGAAACGGGCAGCGCCGCTATAGAGCTCTCGGTATCCCCAGCCTGCCTCCACACATCCATCAGCAGCACTGAATACTGACCCTCGCTGTTTGCCGCCTGCAGCTTATAAAGCTTTGTCTTCAAGCTCTCCATGTCGGTCACCAGCGCCTCAAACGAGCCCTGATAGAATCCCGACACCTGATTCTTAAGGTGGGTATTCTGGTCGCTCAGCACAATTACATACGCCGACAGGCCCACTATTGCCAGCGCCGCGGCCACCGCCGCCATCCGTTTGTATATCCTTCTCATGCTTCCTCCTTACTCGCAGAACACGTGGCTGCCTATAGTCACTATGACCGGCCTCGAAGATATCCAGGTGCTGGTGCTCTTTGCAGGGTTGTAGTAGAACAGCGCCCCTCCCGAAGGGTCCAAGCCGTTCAGCGCGTCCCTCGCCGCGCGCAGCGCCTCGTCGTCGGGCGCAAGATTTATCTGCCCGTCGTTCACAATGGAAAACGCCCCCGGCTGGTAGATAACGCCCGCCAGGCTGTCGGGAAACAGCGAGCTCTCCACCCTGTTAAGCACGACTGCCGCCACCGCCACCTGGCCGGTGTATTCTTCTCCCCGCGACTCGCCGTAAACGACCTTCGCGAGCAGATAGGCGTCGTTGCTGTTGCCGTCGCCTCCGCTCGTCGGCGGGGCAATGCCCAGCTTTTCCGCGGTCTGCGCGCCCACTATCCCGTCTGCACTTATGCCTTGGTTCTGCTGGAACCTGATGACCGCGTCCTCAGTCTCCTTGCCGTAATCGCCGTCCAACGCTCCGGAATAGTATCCCCAGTCCTTTAAGCGCCGCTGTATCTCCCTTACTTCCTCGCCGCTCGAGCCGGACATGTACGCGGCGACAGGCACCGCTTCGCACCCATAAAAAATGACCGTAAGCAATACAAGAATTATCGCCATCGATTTTTTCAAGATTCGCCCTTTCATTCCGTTTTGCTCCTCTGCATTATTGCGGCAAAATCTTACGCTCCGAAGATCATCTCCACAGTTCCGCAAAAAACGATCTGTATTCAACATCCCCGGTCTCCGTTATCTCGGATATACACAGAGGCGGGAACATCACGCACCACCATCTGCCACCTTCCCCGCTGCCAAGCGTTATACGCAGCGCCTCGTAATACCCTTCCGGGTAAGTTAAGTCCCTGTAGCTCTTTTCAGGGAAATGGAAGCTGCCTCGGCCTTCGCGGCGTAGTCGAATCCGTTTCGCGCAAGCGTCTCGTTTGCCGTCTCTAATATTATCTCAAGAGTTTTTTCTATATATTCTTCTGCTTCCTACGCATTTTTGCATTGCGTTATATCCTTTGTCGCTTCAGCACGGCGTCCCTCACGGCCAGCTTTACCTGCTGGTCCTCGCCGCTGTTGGAATTTGCAAGTATGTGCAGTCTGAAATGCTCTGGTGCACATGCGCAAAGCGTAATCACGATGGCCACTAAAATCAGCGCGCCCATCTTTTTTACGATCACTTCTGGTTTTCCTCGCTTTGAGTTATTACATATGAATATGCAGTTTCAATTATTGCTGCATATCGGAGAAAATATACTTTTTATACTGTAGGGAACGACCCATCCCGCTTGTTCCGATTAACCTTCTTAGATGCATATCACTTGTCAGCCTTCATAATTATTAAAGATGAATTAGCGGTTGACATAAACTAAAATATCCTGTATACTCAAAAAGGTGTAAAGCACTAGCGCTTTACACCTTTTGAACTCTTTGAGAGGTTTAGTTTATGAGCTTTGAAAAAGATCTGAAATGGGCGCTGTATCTTGATTTATACGGCAGCTTTTTGACTGAAAGGCAGTCAAAAATATTCGATCTTTACTATAACGAGGATTGCTCCCTTGCGGAGATTGCCGAGCAGCTTTCCATCAGCAGGCAAGGCGTGCTGGACGGAATCAAAAAGGCACAGGCAAAACTGAACGATTGTGAAAACAAATTGGGTCTGGTAGCCGAAAGGCTGGAGGAGAAAGATGGCGTTTGAAGGAATAGCCGATAAACTGCAAAACGTATTTAAAAAACTGACGGGCAGAGGAAAGCTTTCAGAAGCAGACATCAAGGCGGCAATGCGCGAGGTAAAGCTGGTTCTGCTGGAAGCGGACGTAAACTTTACGGTCGTAAAGGATTTCATTAAGAAAGTATCCGAAAAGGCTACCGGACAGGAAATACTGGAAAGCCTGACTCCCGGACAGCAGGTAATTAAGGTGGTGCGGGACGAAATGACCGAACTCCTTGGCGGAACGCTCAGCACGATCAAGCTGGCGCCCACGCCTCCCACAGTTATTATGATGATGGGCTTGCAGGGTGCGGGAAAAACCACATTCTGTGCAAAACTTGCGAAATATTATAAAAAGAAGGGCAAAAAGCCTTTATTGGTTGCATGCGATATTTACCGTCCGGCTGCAATCAAACAGCTGCATGTAGTGGGCCAGCAGGCAGGCGTCGACGTGTTCGATATGGGCGCCGAAAAGCCTGAAAAGATCTATAAGGAAGCGCTCAAGCTTGCAGACAAGAGCGGAAACGATCTTATTATCGTTGATACCGCCGGCCGTTTGCATATTGACGAAGCTATGATGGACGAACTGAAGGTTCTCAAAAAATCGGCGAATCCGACGGAAACGCTGCTCGTACTGGATTCAATGACCGGACAGGATGCCGTAAACGCTGCCAGCACTTTTCATGAGGGGATCGGCATAGACGGCGTTATACTGACCAAAATAGACGGCGATACCAGGGGCGGCGCGGCGATGTCAGTCCGTGCTGTTACCGGAAAACCCATTAAATTTGTGGGCGTGGGCGAAAAACTTGACGATATCGAGCCGTTCTATCCGGACAGGATGGCTTCCCGTATACTGGGAATGGGCGACGTTCTGACGCTGATCGAAAAAGCTGAAACAGCTTTTGAAGAAAAGAAAGCAATCGAACTGCAAAAGAAGATCAGCAAGGAGCAATTGACGCTGGAAGATTTCCTGGATCAGATGGAGCAGATGAAAAAGATGGGAGATATGGGAGACATTCTGAAAATGCTTCCGGGCGGGAGTAAAATGGCCGGGCTATCGATTGATGAGAAACAAATGGCGCGGACTGAGGCAATCGTCAAATCCATGACGATACAGGAAAGGCGCAACCCGAACATCATCAACGGCTCCAGAAGAAAACGGATCGCTGCGGGCAGTGGAATGAAGATACAGGATGTGAACCGCCTTTTAGCGCAGTTTGAGCAGATGAAAAAAATGCTCAAACAATTTTCGGGCAAAAAAGGCAAACGCGGAATGTTTAATATGATGCCTTTCTAATGGGTTGAAACCGTTTAACGGTTGAAATATATGGAATACTAATTTTAAGGAGAATAAAAAATGGCAGTAAAAATGAGATTAAAGAGACTGGGATCCAAAAAGAATCCTTTTTACAGGATCGTTATTGCTGACGCCAGAGCGCCCAGGGACGGAAGATTTATTGAAGAAATCGGATATTACAATCCTTTGACAAAAGATCTGAAACTGGACAACGAAAAAGCGGCCGATTGGGTTAAAAAAGGTGTTCAGCCCACAGAAACCGTACGTTCACTGCTCAAAAAAAGCGGCGCAATAGAATAGGAGATTCGTCTTTATGGTAGAACTGGTTAAATATATCGCAAAAGCGTTGGTAGATAATCCTGGCGAAGTTAAGGTTAACCAGCGCGAAGAAGAAGACGCCTATGTAATCGAACTGACGGTTGCACCCGATGATATGGGCAAGGTGATAGGAAAACAGGGCAGAATTGCCAAAGCGATCCGCACCGTTGTAAAAGCGTCTTCGGTAAAATCCGAAAAGAAATATGTTGTGGATATCATCGACTAAATGAAAAAAGAGTTTTTTGAGCTTGGGCGTATATTGAAACCGCAGGGGATACGTGGAGAAGTAAAGATTGAAGCGTATACGGACGATATCGGAAGATTTGAATATCTTCCGCATGTATTCCTGAAGCAAAATTCCGAAATGGTCAGGATCGAGCTGGAGGAGCAAAGGACGGACAATGCTTTTGCTTATCTCAAACTAAAGGGCATCAACGACAGGAACCAGGCCGAAACCCTGCGCGGGAAATACCTTTATATCGACAGGGAAAACGCCGCGGCCCTTCCGGAGGGCCGGCATTACATTGAGGATATGATAGGCCTTTCCGTAGTGGATACGGAAGGCAATGAACTGGGACGCCTTGCCGAAATCATACAGACGGGCGCAGCGGATGTGTTTCGGACCGTTGGAAAGCGGAATATGATGTTTCCGTCCATTCCTGGGGTCGTGCTCAAAACGGACGTTGATGGAGGCAGTATTCTGGTGGATGCCGGGAGGCTGCAAGAGGTCTGCGTTTATGATGATATTTAACTGCCTGACCATATTCCCGGAAATGTTCGGCGGATTTATTGAATCAAGTTTATGCGGCAAAGCGATTGCAAGCAGCATAATTGAAGTAAATCTCATAAATTACCGCGATTATACCCAAGACAAGCACAACCGCGTGGACGATTACCCATTTGGGGGCGGCGCGGGAATGCTGATTATGTGCCAGCCGGTGTTTGATTGTTTCAGCGATCTGAAGAACAAATATGCGGAGAAAAAAACATGCAACATATATATGTCTGCTGCCGGGAAAACGCTAGACCAGAAAACGGCAAAAGAACTTTCCGGATACGAGGTTTTAAATATACTTTGCGGTCATTACGAAGGCGTAGACCAGCGGATTATAGATAATTGCATTGACAGGGAAATATCCATAGGAGATTATGTGCTGACGGGCGGCGAACTGCCGGCAATGGTTCTGATGGACTGCGTCATGCGGTATGCGGGCGTATTATCTAATGAAGAATCCCATGCGGAGGAATCCCATTACGACGGATTTCTGGAATATCCACAGTATACCCGGCCTGCCGAATTCAGGGGACTCAATGTTCCTGAGGTGCTGCTGTCCGGTCATCACGCCAATATCAAGGAATGGCAGCGGGAAATGTCCCTGAGAAAAACGGCGCAAATACGCCCGGATCTCTTAAAAAAGGCTGATTTATCAGAAAAAGACCTTAAATTGCTCGAAAAACATAAAATCTTTCTTGATTTAGAGAAGGGTTTATGATAAAATTTCATGTGTTTGTATTACGGACGGTCCGCTGCCTAGATCAGTAGGTAAGAACGTCTATGGGGGAAGGAGGCTTCATAAAAGAAATGAACGAAATAATTAAAGCCGTAGAAAAGCAGCAGCTGAAAACCGATCTTCCGGAAATGAAAATCGGCGATACGCTGAAAGTTTATGTTAAGGTTATTGAAGGCACAAGGGAAAGAGTCCAGGTTTTTGAAGGGTATCTGATTGCCCGCAAAGGCGGCGGGCTGACCGAAACCATCACCGTTCGCCGTGTTACTTATGGTATCGGCGTGGAGAGAACTTTTCCCGTACATTCGCCGCGCATCGATAAAATCGAGGTTGTCAGAAACGGACGGGTTCGCAGAGCGAAACTTTATTATCTGCGTGACAGAGTCGGCAAAGCAGCCAGAATCAAAGAAAAATAAGATAACAAAAATGGGGGGCTGGAGAGGCCCCTTTTTTCTTACTCGGCGGAGCGGAGCCGAGCGCACGCCCAAGCGTGATGAAGCGAGGCGGAAGCTCACTGAACGCGAGATGAATGAAAGCGCGGGCCAAAAAAACTACCCGACGCGCAGCATGAATCCTCAGTGAAGCGGAAAGCTTGATGGGTTGTAAATCCTAGGTTGTTCATCTTTACACCTCATCAGTCACCTGCGGCGACAGCTTCCCCTCCAAGGGGAAGCCTATATAAGCGCGAATCCGCAGTGAAGCGGGGAGACTGTGTCGGAAGGAGCCGAGTGCACGCCTAAGCGTGATGAAACGAGGCGGAAGCTAGCTGAATATGAGGCGAACGCGATGCATGAGCCCTTAATGAAGCGGCGGAAGAGATATTTCTGGAAATAATTATTTTAATTTTGGTTTTCTTTGGGTTACCTTTCTTTTTTCTAAAAGAAAGGTAACAATAAAACGATCGGAGCCGAGCTGGATGGACATTCAATGGTACCCGGGGCACATGCAGCGTGCCAAACGGAAGCTTTCGGAACAATTGAAGCTGATAGACGTCATAATAGAGGTTTTGGACGCGAGGCTTCCCCACGGCACACAAAACCCGGATTTTGACGAATTATTTGCCGGGAAAAGACGTTTTTATATATTAAACAAGGCGGATCTGGCCGATCCTTCTGTTACAAAAAAATGGCTTGAGTATTACCGCAGGCAGGGAATTTCCTGCGCGGAATTTTCGGCTCCCACATCCGATCCGAAGCATCTAATGGAAAATATCCTTAAAGTCGTTCAGGAAATGGTGGAGCGTTACCGCGCAAAAGGAATGGAAAAAACAGTGCGCGCGATGGTGGCCGGCATACCAAACGTGGGCAAATCCGCCGTGCTGAACCGCCTGGCAGGATCGGGAAAAATGAAGCAAGGCAATATGCCGGGGGTCACCCGCGGGCTGCAGTGGGCGCGGATCAGTCCTTATTTTGAAGTGATGGATACTCCGGGAATACTGATGCCTAAAATAGAAAACGAACAAACAGCCGCAAAAATCGCCGCTATCGGATCTATCCGGCAGGAAGTGCTGGATGTGGAAAGCATCGCATATTATGTAATACAAATATTAACAAAAAATTCACCCAATTTACTCAAAAAGAGGTATAATTTAGATAGTTTGGATTCTGACGCCTATGAAGTATTGAAAGAAATATGCAGGAAACGCGGTTTTCTTTTAAAAGGCGGAGAGATGGACACTGAAAGAGGGGCAAGGATCGTGCTGGACGAATTTAAAAACGGAAAGATCGGCAGGGTTTCGCTGGAGGTGCCGGATGAAGGCTGAGGCGCAGCAAGAACTTTTGCAAAAACTGATTCAAACTGAAAATGAATGCAGGCAAAAGGGATTCCGCAGAATCGCGGGCGCTGATGAAGCGGGACGCGGTCCGCTGGCGGGTCCGGTTGTCGCCGCATGCGTAATAATGCCCGAAGACGGGCTTATTCCAGGTGTAAACGATTCTAAAAAGCTTTCTGAAGCAAAACGGGAAGAATTATACGAAAAGATCATAAAGACTGCGGTGTCATACCGGACAGGCATTGTGGAGCAGGACGTTATTGACGAACTGAATATTCTGGCGGCTACGCGGCTTGCGTTCAAGCGCGCAATAGATTCCATGGAAATCACTCCGGATTACCTTTATACCGATATGATAGACAAGCTGGACATTGCGCTTCCCTGGACGCCCATAGTAAAGGGGGACGCGCAAATGTATTCGGTTGCGGCTGCATCTATCGTGGCAAAAGTTACGAGAGACAGGATCATGCGGGAATACGACAAGCTGTATCCGGAATACGGCTTTGTGCGTCATAAGGGCTACGGTACCGCAGAACATATGGATGCTATACGCAAATACGGCCCGACGCCTCTGCACAGGCGTTCGTTTATAAAGAAACTGACGGGCGAAGGATATGAGTAATCAAAGCGTAGGAAAATTAGGGGAAGACCTTGTCTGCTGCCATTTAAAGAAAAACGGCTATAAGATACTGGAGAGGAACTACCGGTTCCGCTGGGGTGAAATAGATATTATTGCGGCAAAAAAGGGGCAAACGGTATTTGTGGAAGTAAAGACCAGGAATTCGGACCGGTTCGGCACGCCTGCCGAAGCGGTGGGCCTGCGGAAACAAAAATCGATTATACTTGCCGCACAGCAGTATATCGTCCAAAACGGGAAAGCGGATGAAAACTACACGTTTGACGTTGCTGAAGTAAGAATCCAAAACGGTATTCCGACCATTCATTATATAGAGAACGCATTTAGCCTCAGCTGACAAAGCAGTAAACGCCCCCGGCGGCGGCGTTAAACTGAGGCTGGCTAAAAGAGGATGCTTATGAGAAAAAATACGGCTTTGTTCTATATTATGACCGCGGCTTTGGTGGCGCTGATGTGCGCGGCGGCGGTATATGAAGAAAGCAACTTGATAATCTTTATCAGCGGCGCGGTATTTATGACCGTAATATTTGCCGCGTATATTCATACCAATAAAACGAACTATTCCGTTCCGTCACCAAAGAGAACATTTATCGTGCTGCTGGCAGTAGGCGTACTGATGCGTTTTGTACTAGCGGCAGCCATATTCGGCTATCCGACGGACATCAATTGCTTTTTAGGCTGGTCTCAGGCCGCATACGGCGGGGGAGTGGACCATTTCTATACAAGCGGTATTTTTGCCGATTATCCGCCGCTGTATATGTATGTACTTTACTTTTTAGGCGCTCTGCAAAGCGTTTTTCAGATATCCGCAAACGTATTTTTAATCAAAATGCCTGCAATTTTATGCGACGTTGCGATTGCCCTGTTCCTTTATGATTTTGCTGTGAAAACTCTGTCCAAAGAAGAACACGGGCTATCAAAAAATAACACGGTTCCGCTGCTCATATTTGCGTGCGTTATGATGAACCCTACGGTCATCATGAACTCGGCTGTCTGGGGCCAGATAGACATCATATATACATTGATGTCCTGCGTCTGCATTTATATGCTTGCTCAAAGGAAGTTTTCTTTGTCCATCATACTTTTCGCGTTCTCTTTGCTCTTAAAAGTGCAGACCATCCTGCTGGGCCCTGTAATACTGTTTGCTGTGATATACGGATTTATGAAAAAGGAAACGCGAAAACATACGCTTGTGCAGTTGACCGCCGGCGTCGGAATTTCCGCGGCGCTCTGCCTGCTGCTAATTCTGCCGTTTACAGGCGGGAGGCCGCTTACATGGATTATCGATCTGTATTTGCGCAGTTTGGGCGGATACCCGTACGTTACGGTTAACGGATTCAATTTATATGGAATTTTCGGCTTGAACTGGGCGCCGCTTGATACCACGCAGTTCCTTGGTCTGCCCTATAACATATGGGGTATAATTGCAATCGCGGCGGTATGCGTGTACGCAGCGTGGCTTTATATAAAAGCTCCGAGGGGCAAATATCTTTTTAACCTGACGGCATTCATCATGTTTGGGGTATACATATTTTCGCACAGCATGCATGAACGCTATTCCTTCGCGGTACCGTTATTCCTTTTGTTTTCCTACTGTTATATCCGGGATAAAAGAATATTTTACGCGTCCCTGCTCACGTCTTTGGCCCTGCTGGCAAACCAGTGCGTCGCGCTCCAATATTATGCCCAATGGATCCCGTATCCGATTATGGCCATTGTATCCGCTTTGAATCTTGCTGCATTTGCATACACTGCTGCAGTGATTACTAAAATTGCATTGGAATACCATAAAATAACGAATAAAGGTAAGGTTACTAATGGAAATGGAGAAGAATGAGAACCTGCAGGAATCCCAGAACTTACAGTATGAGAATGACAACACGACCCTGCCGGAGGAAAAGGTCATACAGGACCCTCTGCCTGGAGGGTTTAAAGCCTGGAAGAATCCGATCGACAGGAAAGATAAATGGATAATGCTGCTGATTTCAATTATATACGCAGTTGTAGCCTATGTTAATCTTGGCAGTTTTACCGCGCCCGAGACACAGACATACATGGAGAATCCTGTGATTCTGCAGTTGGAGAAATCGACGCATATCAGCGACATACGGTATTATGCCGGTATAGGGGAAGGGACTATAGAATTTGAATACTCTTCCGACGGACTGAATTATACGCCTGTCAAGACGGAAGAAGACAAAGATGCGGTCATCGAATATCAAAATTCCAATATGTATGTCTACAGATCCACCAAGACGGATATCGAAGCTTCCTATATCAGGATAGACGTTCTCAAACCGGGAATGAATATCAATGAAATTGCCGTTATTGATTCCGACGGAAATTTGGCTTCCGTTCAATCGGCTTCCCTGGAATCCGGCGACGCTTCGGGTAAATATGATCCGGCAAACCTGATAGACGAGCAGGACCTTGTTCCCGCAAATCCTTCTTACATGGACGAAATGTATTTTGACGAGATATACCATGGCAGAACGGCATATGAAGATATCCATCATATGGAGCCCTACGAGATCACCCATCCGCCGCTTGGCAAGGTAATTATGACCATTGGAATCAATATCTTCGGCATGACTCCGTTTGGATGGCGCTGCGTCGGCACCCTGTTCGGAGTTCTGGTGCTGCCCATAATGTACATATTCGCAAAGAGCCTCTTCCGCGAAAAGAAATACGCTGTTATTGCAGCGGTGCTCTTTGCAGTAGACTTTATGCATTTTTCCCAGACAAGAATAGGCACCATAGACAGTTACAGCATCACCTGGATCATGCTGATGACATACTTTATGTACCGGTTCACACAATGCAACTTTAATTTCCAGCCGCTGAAAAAGACGCTTTTGCCTCTTTTCTTAAGCGGCCTGTTCTTCGGAATAGGCGCGGCTACAAAATGGCTGTGCATATACGCAGGCGCAGGACTTCTCGTGGTGTTTGTATATACCATGCTCAAACGCAGGAAAGAATATAAGATCGCATGCAAAGCGCCGGATAAATATGCGCAAATTGTTAAAAATTACAAAAAAAATGTTGTTTATACTTTATTATGGTGTATACTGTTTTTTATAATCATACCTGGCGTGATTTATGTGCTGTCCTATAAGGGCTACTGGCATAACAACGGCGAGCAGTGGGGCCTAAAAGACGTAATAGCCAATCAGAAATATATGCTGAACTACCATGCAAACCTGCATCCGGCAAACCCGCATCCATTCGCGTCAATGTGGTATACCTGGCCATTGGATATCCGCCCGCTTCTTTTTTACAGCAACCAGACGGTTCCGAATGTGGTATCCACCATGTCCACTATGGGAAATCCGTTCATTTGGATTGGCGGTCTCATATCCGGAATCACGCTGACGCTGATGGCGATATTCAAGAAATACCGTTCGGGCGCGGCGGCATTCTTGGGGATCAGCGCGCTTTCGCAGATCGTTCCATGGGTGCTTGTAACCAGAGAAGTATTTATATACCATTATTTTGCAACGACGCCTTTCCTGATCCTGATCCTGACGCTGATGCTGAAGCATATAGACGAGTCAAGCGAACGGGGCAGGAGGTATACGACGATATTCGTGATCGTGTGCGTAGCCGCTTTTGCAGCATTCTATCCTGTGATTTCAGGAACGCCCGTCCCGCAGTGGTATATCAATATGATCCGGTGGCTTCCGTCCTGGCCGTTCTATTAATCTCGGCGGGGGAACTTTTCCCCCGTCCGACGCTTCGCTGCCACCCCCTTTTTAATGTATCCGCATGCAACTTCATACGGGAAGTTGATGCGGATGATTAAAGTGGTTGTTAGGGCTTGAATAGCGGGAGAAGCGTAGATATGACATATTAATTATGTTTGGTTTTCTTTGGGGTCCCCTTTCTTTTCCCAAAAGAAAGGGGACAAAAAAAGCATAAATTGATCGAGGTTGAATGAGCAGCAGTTTAGTTAATTGGTTTATTAAGTTTAAAAAAGACATTATACAGTTTTTTCAGTTCCAGTTTGTATCTGTTATCGCATACTGGGCGGATTACGGCGTGTTTCTTTTAAACAACAACGTTATGTTTGCATCCCTCGAAGGCAGTCCTTTAAAATACACCTATTCCAAAATGATTTCCTATATCGTCGGACTCATGACCAGCTATCTGATCAACAAGCGGTGGACGTTCGGCGTAAAACGGAAGATATTTTCCATGTACCTTTTGATGTTTATTGTGGTAAACGCGCTTGCGCTTACCGCCAATCTGACGGGCATGTACATTTTAACGGAATATTATAATTTTAATTCCAATATTTCTCAGATATTAGCAACTGTGTTTTCTTTCAGTATCAATTACTGTGGCAACAAGCTATGGGTTTTTGAAAAAAAATAATGCGAGGGACTTAAACATGTTAGCGAAGGTATTGAGTTTTGCCTTAAACGGCTTAACCGGATATCCCGTGCTTGTGGAGGTGGACGTTTACAACGGTATGCCTTCCTACGAAACGGTAGGACTTCCGGATGCGGCTGTAAAGGAATCAAAGGAGAGGGTGCGCTCCGCGGTGCACAATTCGGGCTTTGAATACCCTGCAAAACGCATTACCGTGAATCTGGCTCCGGCAGACCTGCGCAAGGAAGGTCCGCTTTACGACCTGCCCATCGCTGTGGGGCTGCTTGCGGCTTCAGGACAGGCGGATACGGAATACTTAAAGGATATAGTCCTGTTTGGCGAACTTTCGCTGAACGGGGACGTAAGGCCGGTTTCCGGGGTGCTGCCCATGGTGATAGACGCATATGAAAAGGGATTCCGCACGGTTGCCCTTCCGTATGAAAACGCCAGGGAAGCTTGCTATGTTTCGGACATGAAGATACTGCCCGTGCGCAGCCTTTCGGAAATCACGGCCATACTCAACAAAAAAATAGAACTTGTTTATTATGCCGGGCAAACGATGCGTTCGGACCCCGGCACCCCAAAATATGAGGTGGATTTTGCAGATATAAAAGGACAGCAGCACGCAAAACGGGCGGTTGAGATCGCCGCGGCCGGCGGGCACAATGTCCTTTTGATAGGAAGCCCGGGCACGGGCAAATCCATGCTTGCCAAAGCCATACCGGGGATCCTGCCGGACATGACGTTTGAAGAAGCACTGGAGGTTACAAAAATTCATTCGGTTGCGGGCGAACTGAAAAACTCGGACGAGGGCATTATATTTAAACGGCCGTTCCGCAGTCCGCACCATTCCAGTACTTCGGTGGCGCTGATGGGCGGTGGAACAAAAATTGTGCCGGGTGAAATCAGCCTTGCGCACAACGGGGTCCTGTTTCTGGACGAATTGCCCGAGTTTGCGCGCGACGCGAGGGAAGCGCTGCGCCAGCCTATGGAGGACGGAGTGGTATGCATATCCCGCGCCAATTCCAAAGTTACGTATCCTTCTAATTTTATGCTGATTGCATCCATGAATCCCTGCCCTTGCGGATATTTCGGCTCGGGCGATCATAAATGTAAATGTTCTCCTATGCAGATTTCAGGTTATATCAATAAAATCAGCGGGCCTTTTCTGGACAGAATGGATCTGAACGTTGAAATGAGCAATATCAAGTTTGCGGAATTAACTGACAAGACCCCGTCCGAAAGTTCGGAAAACGTCAAAAAACGCGTGAATGCCGCGCGCGCAGTGCAGCTAGAACGGTACCGTGAACTTCCCATTCACTGCAATGCGCAGCTGAACGCGACCACGCTGAAAAAATATGTTAAAATTTCGCGGGAAGCGCAGGACTTCCTGCATGAAGTATTTGAAAAACTGAAGCTTTCACCCCGGTCCTATGTCCGGATCCTGATGGTTTCCCGTACAATCGCCGATATGGCGGGAAGCAGCGGCGTCGGTTTGGAACATATAGCCGAAGCAGTCCGCTACCGGACGCTGGACCGGAAATACTGGGGTGAACGCGTATGACTGAATTGTCCCATGAAGAAATATACTGGGTTTGGCTGTCCAGTATCGACGGCGTATTTCCAAAATGGTTTTATATGCTGCAGGGCGCTTTTTTGGAACCCAGGAATGTTTGGGACTGCCCCGGAGATATTCTTAAGCGCCTGCCGAATTTTCCACAAAATATTGCGGAAAATATTAAAATGGCAAGAACTGACCAATATCTGGAGGGACTGTTAGCAAACATCCGCGCAAAAGGAATCGCTGTACTGGCCGCCGCTTCCCAAAAATATCCATATACGCTGTGCGCACTTCCGGACCCGCCGCCAGTATTATATATAAAGGGCGCATTGCCGGAGTTATGGGAAAGGAGCGTTTCTGTGGTCGGCACCAGAAATCCGACCAGGAACGGAAAAATTTCGGCACGGAATATGGCTTATTCCATTGCATTGCAGGATGTGGCGGTGGTTTCCGGAATGGCCCGGGGAATCGATACCGCCGCGCATACGGGCGCGCTGGAGGCAGGCGGAAGAACGGTGGCGGTGCTGGGCAGCGGCGTGGATGTTGTATACCCAAAAGAAAACAGGGAATTGTATGACAGGATCGTGGAGAGCGGCGCGGTAATTTCGGAATTCAGGCCGGGGACGCCGCCCCTCTCGGGTAATTTTCCAAGGAGGAACAGGATCATAGCAGCTCTTTCCGCAGCCACCATTGTCTCGGAGGGCGGGGAAAAGTCAGGAGCGCGTATAACCGCCGACATCGCTTTATCACTAGGCAGGCAGGTGTTTGCGATCCCCTGCGATATCGGATCGGATGTAGCCGCGCTGCCCATAGCCCTTTTAAAATCCGGAGCGGCGCTGATATCCGAAAGCCGCGATCTTATGGACTCAATGGGATGGAAAATAAGGGATGCATCCGGTCCAAAAAAGGAACGCGGCAAAAACATGCTTGATTTTTTGCATGAACAAATATATAATTCACTGCTAAAGGGCGAGTTGACCGCAGAACAGCTTGCGGGCGTGATAAATGTGCCGATCAGCGAGCTCAATACTGCGCTCACCATGATGGAGTTTTCCGGCGTGGTTGTATGTTTACCGGGAAATTATTTCAGTATTAAAATTTGACACAAGCGCCGGCGGAACGATCCGTTGGCATCTTGTTTGAACAGTATATTTTTGGAGGATTGTGAATGGCTACTGCGAAAAAAGAAAAGCCAACAGAGGAAAACGCTGCAAAAAAAATGACGGCAAAGAAAAAAACGGGTACGGGAACAAAAACTTCCGCAGCAAAAGCGGCCGCTAAAAAAACTTCGGCCAAAAGCGCCAGAAAAACAGGAGAAATACATAATCTTGTAATTGTGGAATCTCCTGCAAAGGCTAAAACGATCGAAAAGTTTTTGGGGGGCAGCTATACCGTCCGCGCATCCAACGGGCATCTTTGCGATCTTCCAAAAAGCAAAATGGGCGTTGATATCGAAAATAATTTTGAACCGAGCTATACAACAATCCGCGGAAAGGCAAAGTTAATCCGCGACCTGAAAACCGACGCGCATGGTGCAAAAAACACGTTCCTCGCAACCGACCCTGACCGCGAGGGGGAAGCCATATCCTGGCATATAGCCAACCTTTTGAATATCGGGCTCGATAAAAAATGCAGGATAGAATTTAATGAAATCACAAAAGACGCGGTGACTGCCGCTATCAAAAACCCGAGAGAAATAGACGTTGCAAGGGTGGACGCGCAGCAGGCCAGGCGTATTCTGGACCGTCTGGTAGGTTATAAATTAAGCCCGCTTCTTTGGAAAAAGGTAAAAAAAGGCCTTTCCGCGGGACGTGTGCAGTCGGTCGCCGTAAAAATCATATGCGACCGTGAAAACGAGATCAGGGAATTTAATCCGCAGGAATTCTGGACGATTATTGCTGATCTTATTTATGACGAAAAAGGAAAACAGAAAGAGATTGAGGCAAAATATTACGGACGTGACGGTAAAAAAGACACGCTGAATAACGAAGAGGAAGCCATGCAGGTGTTGGAACGCGTACGGGACCATGATTTTGTTGTGGACGCCGTAAACCGTTCCACTAAATCGAAAAAAGCGCTGCCGCCTTTTACTACCAGTACGCTGCAGCAGGACGCTTCGAGGAAGCTTAATTTTACGGCAAAAAAAACAATGATGCTCGCCCAGATGCTGTATGAAGGCGTCCAAGGCATGGGCGGCCTTATTACCTATATGAGAACGGATTCCATGCGCATTTCCGCCGAGGCGCAGGCCGCGGCTGCGGAATATATCACAAATACTTACGGCAATGATTATGTGCCGGAGAAACCAAATACGTACGCCACCAAATTCAAGTCTCAGGACGCTCATGAAGCGATTCGTCCGACCTATATCACAAACGATCCGAAGAAAATGAAGAGTATTTTAACGCAGGATCAATACCGTCTTTATAAACTTATTTACGACCGGTTTCTGGCGAGTCAGATGCTGCCTGCAAAGATCGAAACGCTTTCCTATAATATTGTTTCAAACGGCTGCCTGTTTAAAGCCTCGGGATCCCGCATACTCTTTAAAGGCCATCTGATCGCATACGATTCCATCCTGGAGGATGAGAGCACGCCTATGCTTCCTGAGATGAGTGAAGGAGAAAAATTGCAGTTGAAGGAAATCCTTCCGAAGCAGAATTTCACACAGCCGCCTGCACGCTACAACGAAGCTTCGCTCATCAAATACCTGGAAGAAAAGGGAATTGGACGTCCCAGCACTTATGCGCCAATTATATCCACAATCCAGGAAAGGGGCTATGTACGGAAGGAAAACAAGGCGTTTCTTCCGACCGAACTTGGAGAAATCGTAACCCGGCTGATGGTTCAGAATTTTCCGGATATCGTGGATATTGAGTTTACTGCCGGCATGGAAAACAAGCTTGACAACATCGAGAAAAACGGCGTGGAATGGAAACGCGTGATAGGGGATTTTTATTTCCCGTTTGAAAAGGAATTGAGCGTAGCGGAAGAAAAAATCGAGAAGATCGTGATTCCGCCGAAAATTTCCGACGTTATCTGCGATAAATGCGGGGCTGTCATGGTATTCAAGGAAGGACGATATGGCGAATTCTTGGCATGTCCCAATTTCCCGGATTGCAGGAATACAAAACCTGTGATTAAGAAAGCGGACGCCAAATGCCCAAAATGCGGCGGCGATATCGTAATTAAAAAGTCAAAGTCCAAAAAAGAATTTTTCGGATGTTCTAACTATCCGCAGTGCGATTTCGTATCCTGGGGCCTGCCGCTTGAAGAGAAATGCGAGAAATGCGGCAGCTATATGATTGAATCAAAACTCCGGAACGGCAGAAAATATAAGAAGTGTTCCAATGAGAATTGTGAAACCAACAAAAAGAACAGCAAAGAGAAAGAATGAATAAAATACACGTAATCGGTGCGGGCCTTGCAGGCTGCGAGGCCGCCTGGCAGATAAGCAAACTTGGAATTGACGTTGTTTTGCATGAGATGAAACCGGAAAAGAAATCTCCCGCCCATACGGCCGACGGTTTTGCGGAACTGGTATGCTCCAATTCCTTAAGGTCGGACCGCCTTTCGAACGCGGCGGGCCTTTTAAAAGAAGAGATGCGCCTCCTGGATTCTCTTATCATGCATGCGGCGGACGCCACATCCGTACCCGCAGGGGGCGCTCTTGCAGTCAATCGGACGGATTTTTCAAATTATATTACAAATGAAATAAAAAACAATCCTTATATCACTGTTGCAAACAAAGAGATCGCAGACATTTCCGCATTCGGGGATGAAATAGTTATTATTGCCACAGGACCTCTTACCTCCGACGCATTGCTGAAATCTCTTTCTGAGATCACAGGCGTCCATTATCTGAATTTTTTTGATGCGGCCGCACCCATTGTCTCGGCGGAAAGTATCGACATGTCAAAGTCGTTTTGGGCTTCACGGTACGACCGGGGAAGCGACTATCTCAACTGTCCGATGACAGAAGAGGAATACGGCGCATTCTATAGGGAACTTACTGAAGCCGAATGCGCGCCTTTAAGGGATTTTGAAAACAATGTGTTTGAAGGCTGCATGCCCATCGAGGTAATGGCCAAAAGAGGATACCAGACAATGCGTTTCGGGCCTTTAAAGCCAAAGGGAGTTGTGCATCCGGGCACCGGACGCGAACCCTACGCCGTGGTGCAGCTCCGGCGGGAAGACGAACGCGGAACAATGTACAATATGGTTGGATTTCAGACGCATTTAAAATGGGGCGAGCAAAAACGTGTATTTTCCATGATTCCAGGGCTTGAAAATGCGGAGTTCCTGCGGTACGGCGTAATGCATAAGAATACTTTTATCGATTCGCCGCGGCTTTTGAATGAAAAATACCGAATGAGGGATAAAGAAAATATGTATTTTGCAGGACAGATCACCGGAGTGGAAGGATATATCGAATCGGCTTCTTCCGGTCTTTTGGCGGGGATTTTTGCCGCTGCGGGCGCTTTGGGAGTTTCGGCTCCCGTGTTTTCGGACGCAACCGCTATAGGCGCTCTTGCCGCTTATATTTCAAATCAGTCGGTTGTAAATTTTCAACCGATGAATATAAATTATGGTATAATGAAACCATGCGATCAAAAAATAAGCAATAAGGAGAAAAAGAATCTTTACCTATCGGAAAGATCTTTGGAGGAAATAAAATGTTTAAGGGAACAACAATCGTTGCTGTCAAGAAAGACGGCAAATGTGCGATAGCAGGGGACGGACAGGTAACGATGAGCGAAAGCATCATAATGAAAGCGAGCGCAAAAAAAGTGCGGCGTCTTTACCATGACAAGGTGGTAGTGGGCTTTGCCGGATCGGTTGCGGATGCTTTTACGCTTTCGGAAAAATTTGAAGCCAAACTGGAGGAATACGGCGGCAGCTTGCAGCGCGCGGCAGTTGAACTTGCACAAGACTGGCGCAGCGACAAGATCATGCGGAAACTGGAAGCAATGCTGATAGCGGTAGACAGCGATTATATGCTTGTGATTGCCGGAACCGGAGAAGTAATCGAACCGGACGACGGGATCACGGCTATCGGTTCGGGCGGGTCTTTTGCATTGGCCGCAGCACGCGCCCTGGCGCGCAACACCAGCCTTTCAGCAAAGGAAATTGCTCAGAAATCGCTTGAAATCGCAAGTGAAATATGCGTATATACAAACGGGAACATCATTGTGGAGGAGGTTTGATCATGCGGTATTTAACGCCAAAGGAAATCGTTGAACAGCTTGATAAATACATCATCGGACAGGATAAGGCGAAACGTGCGGTGGCAATCGCTCTTCGGAACCGCTACCGCAGGAGCATGCTTTCAACAGAGATGCAGGAGGAAATCACGCCTAAAAACATCATTATGGTCGGACCTACGGGCGTCGGCAAAACCGAGATTGCACGGCGCCTCTCCAAGCTGATGGACGCGCCTTTCGTAAAGGTGGAAGCTACAAAGTTTACGGAGGTCGGATATGTCGGCAGGGATGTGGAATCCATGGTGCGCGACCTTGTGGAGGCATCCATACGCATGGTAAAGGCGTCCAGATATGAAACGGTTAAAAAACGCGCAGCCGCTGCGGCCGAACAGAGGCTGGCAGACCTTCTGCTTCCTCATCAGAAAAAAGAAATGCAGCAGAATCCATTGAATCTGCTGTTTGGGGCTCCGCAGCAGAATGAGCCGGAAGAGAGCGAGGAGGAAAAAACCAAAAAACTGTCCCGGCGCGAACAGACCGTACAGCTTTTGGCGGATAAAAAACTGGAGAACAGCATTGTTGAAGTGGAAGTGCAGGAAAACAACATGCTTGGAATGGAGATTGCCGGCCTGGGTACGGACGTCAACCTGGGCGACATGTTTTCAGGCCTTTTGCCTAAAAAGACAAAGAAGAGAAAGATGTCTGTAGCCGAAGCACGCAAAATCCTGGAGCAGGAAGAAGCAGACAAACTGATCGATATGGACGAAGTGGTCTCCACGGCGATCGAACGTGCGGAACAGCACGGAATCATCTTTCTGGATGAGATCGATAAGATCGCCGGCAAAACGATGGGCCAGGGTCCGGATATCTCACGGGAAGGCGTGCAGCGCGACATATTGCCCATAGTGGAGGGGACGACCGTTGTGACAAAGTACGGCCCGGTAAAAACGGATTATATGCTGTTTATTGCCGCGGGCGCATTTCATGTATCCAAAATATCCGATCTTATTCCCGAGCTTCAGGGCCGTTTCCCGATCAAGGTGGAATTGGAAAGCCTTACGAGGGAAGACTTTAAGAAAATACTATGCCAGCCGGAAAACGCCATCACCAAGCAATACCAGGCGCTGCTTTCGGTTGACGGCGTAAACCTCATATTCCGCGACGACGCCTTAGAGAGGATTGCGGACATGGCGCATATTATGAACGAAACGAACGAGAATATTGGCGCCCGGCGTCTGCACACAATTATGGAAAATCTTCTGAACGATATTTCCTTCCATGCGGGAGAGATAGACCCCGCTGTTGAGGTTGTGGTGGACGCGCGGTATGTGGATGAACACTTGAAACAGAATGAAAAGTTCACAAACCTGAGCAAATTCATACTGTAATTCATAAAAAGGAACCAAAGCCGCATCTTGCAGCGGCTTTGGTTTGTCGTAAGTAAAACAATAATATTAAATTATTTGAGAGGGATTGAATTTTTTTGGAAAGCAACAATAAAAACAACAGCAATAACAATAAAAATAGTAAAATTAAATCAAATAAACCGGTCCGCAGTCACTTAAAAGTTATACCGCTGGGCGGCGTCGGCGAAATTGGAAAGAATATGACGGTATTCGAATATGAGGATGATATCATCATAATAGACTGCGGACTCATGTTTCCTACCGAAGAAATGCTGGGCGTGGACTATGTGATTCCGGATGCGTCCTATCTTCTGAAGAATCTGGACAAGATCCGGGGGATTTTTTTGACGCACGGACATGAAGACCACATAGGGGCGATACCCTATCTGGCGGACCGCCTGAAGGCGCCCATATACGGCACCGCGCTTACCATAGCGCTGGTGGAAGCCAAACTTGCCGAACATCCCATAGAAAAACCGGATCTTAAGGTTGTACATGCGGATGATAAAGTTAATGCCGGAAGATTCACTGTGGAGTTTATCCGCGTTAGCCACAGTATCGACGACGCGGTAGGCTTTGCAATCAAGACGCCTATGGGAGTGATCGTTCATACCGGCGATTTTAAAGTGGACCTGACCCCTGTGGGCGGAAAGGTGATCAATTTAAGCCGGTTTGCCGAACTTGGCAAAAACGGCGTCCTTGCCCTGATGTCAGACAGCACCAACTCGGAACGCCCCGGGTTCAATATATCTGAAAGCAACGTAGGTGAAACGTTTATACATTATTTCAAACAGGCAAAAGGAAGGATTATCGTCGCGACATTCGCGTCCAATGTACACAGGCTGCAGCAGGTTATCGATGCGGCCAAGGTATACAATAAAAAAGTCTGCCTTTCGGGCAGAAGTATGGTAAAAATCGTAAATGTCACCAGGGAGTTAGGTTCGCTCAACCTGGATGACGAAATGCTCATTAATATTGAAGATCTGAAGAATTATAAGGACAACCAGATCGTGATACTTTCGACCGGCAGCCAGGGTGAAACAATGTCCGGGCTTGTCAGAATGGCAATGGGCCAGCACGCAAAGCTGGGGATAAAACAGGGAGACCTTGTGATATTATCCGCCACGCCTATCCCCGGCAACGAGCGGTATGTTTACGACGTCATCAACATGCTTTACCGCAAAGGTGCAACGGTAATCAACGACTCGACGGACAGAGTGCATGTATCGGGCCATGCCTGTGAGGAGGAGCTCAAGCTGATGATCTCCCTTGTCAGGCCAAAATATTTTATACCGGTGCACGGCGAATACCGCCATTTGTACAAGCATTCCGCACTGGCTGAAAGAATGGGCATTAAAAAGAAAAATATATTTATTCCGGAAATCGGTATGGTAATCGAGTTTTCCAAAAAAAGCGCGGCAATCGCAGATACGGTTGCGGCCGGTTCGGTGTTTATAGACGGACTGGGCGTGGGCGATGTGGGAAATGTGGTGCTGCGCGACCGGAAGCAGCTTTCATCGGACGGGTTATTTATCATTGTGGTAACAATATCCAAGGACAAAGGCGAACTTTTGATGGCGCCGGACATCATATCCCGCGGTTTTGTTTATGTGCGTGAATCAGACGACCTTTTGGAAAACGCGAGAATAATAGTTACAGACATTGTGGAAAAATGTTATAATAGCAACACAAGTGATTGGAGTACGCTGAAAAACAGTATTCGTAAGGAAGTCAATCATTATCTTTACAACAAGACCAAGAGGAGTCCGATGATACTGCCCATAATAATCGAAATATAGGGAGAAAAAGATTCATGTATGTATATGACAAGGCAAACGAACTTGCGGCATTAATTCGCGAAAGCGAGGAGTATAAACAGTTTAAGGTGCTCAAGGACGAACTTTATGCGGAAGAAGCCACCAAGAAAATGCTGAAAGACTACAAAAAGATTCAGTTTGAAGCACAGGCGGTATACCTTTCCGGTAAGGAAGTGCCTGAAGAAACGATGGACAGACTGAAAAAAATTGGAGAAGTACTGCAGTTTAATCCGAGAGTTACCGAGTATTTTACTGCGGAATATAAATTCAATACGTTGGTTTCGGACATTTATAAGATCATAGGCGACGCTTGCGATATAGATGTGGATATATTCGACGAGTAATAGGAGTGTTTACTTTGGCTAAGAAATTAAATAGTAATATTTATTTAAACCAAAAAGATGAACCGCAGGGACGCAGAATACTGATGGACACCCAGGAGCAGCCAAAAACGGCAAAACCTAAAATGGAACCTGAAAGAAAACAGGGGCTTTCAAAATGGCTGTTTTTCCGTCCTGTCGTCATTACGGTAATCAGTCTTGCCGTGGTCTGCGGCATTGTTTTTTACGGTTACGATTATTTTAGGGAAAAGTATTTTTTGCCGGTTGATCCAAACGACTCCACCCCAATAACGGTGGAGATAGAGAAGGCTTCCTCGCTGACGACTATTGCGCAAAGACTATACGATTACGGGATTATCCGTGATAAGAACGTATTTAAGCTGTATACCGATTTTTCGGATGTCTCTTACAAATTGAAAGCGGGCACATATGAACTTTCCAAAAGTATGACGTTTGACGATATTATTTACACTCTGATGAAAGGCGAAGCGGCTTCACCCGCAATCAACGTAACCCTGACGGAAGGAATGACGATTGACACGATGGCGCAAACCCTGGTAAATAAGGGCGTGCTGAAAGATTCGGATAAGTTCCTGCAACTCTGCACGGACGCGTCCTCATATACCGATTATCCCTTTATAGCAGACGTCATCAATAAAGACGACGACAGGAAGTTTGAACTGGAAGGGTATCTGTTCCCGGATACGTATCAGGCATATCCAAATTCTTCTGCGGATGTTGTAATCAAAAAGCAGCTGGACAGGTTTGACCAAATTTTTACGAGCGATTACATTGCAAAAGCGGAAGAAAGAGGACTCACCATAGACCAGGTGATCACCCTTGCCTCCGTGATTGAGAAGGAAGGACGCACCAAGGATTTCAAAAGGATTTCGGCTGTATTTTACAACAGGCTTGACGAGAATATGCGGCTGCAGTCTGACGCAACGCTCCAGTATGCAACAGGACTTAAAAAACTGACGTTTACAGAAGAGGAAAAAGCCACAAAATCGCCCTATAACACCTATGAAAATACGGGGCTGCCGGTAGGGCCTATCTGCAATCCAAGCAAGGACGCGATAGAAGCCGCGCTTTATCCGGATCAGCAGTATATAGACGAAGGCTACCTGTATTTCTGTCTGACCACACCCGAAACAGGAGAACTGGTATTTGCAAAAACGCTGGAAGAACATAATAAAAATCTTGACGAATGGCAGCCTTACTGGTCAATGCAGTAGGTTTGGAATATGAAAGTGGAATTGCTTGCGCCAGCCGGCAGCATGGAATGTCTTGAAACGGCGTACTATTTCGGTGCGGATGCGGCATATATTGCGGGGACCGAATTCGGCCTGCGCGCATATGCCGCTAATTTTTCACGTGATGAAATCAAAAGTGCGGCCGGGCTTGCAAAAAAATTAATCAGAAAACTGTATATAACAGTCAATTCGGTTATTTCGGGCAGTCAGATAAACGAAATGGCCGAATATCTTTTTTTTCTCGCTGATACTGGGGTGGACGCCGTGATATTTTCCGATCCGGCCGTACTAAAAACCGTTCGTGATTTAAAAATACCTTTGGAACTTCACTTAAGCACTCAGGCAAATACGTTCAATTTTGCAAGCGCATCCTTCTGGCATGAACTGGGAGTCCGACGCGTCGTTTTATCGCGTGAGCTTTCTTTGGACGAGATCCGGACAATAAATAAAAACAAGCCGAAGGAACTGGATATCGAAGTCTTTGTGCACGGCGCAATGTGCGTTGCCTACTCGGGCAGATGCCTTTTAAGCTACGCGCTGACTGGGCGCAGCGGAAACAAGGGCGAATGCGCGCAGCCTTGCAGGTGGGAATACTATTTATATGAAAAAGGATATGAAGGGCAGTATTTTCCGGTCAGTGAAGACGAAAAAGGCACCTATGTGCTGAATTCAAAAGACCTGATGATGATAGAGTATATACCGGATCTGATTGAAGCAGGTATTTCTTCTTTTAAGATCGAGGGAAGAATGAAATCTCCGTATTACGTTGCTTCCACTGTGAACGCGTACAGGCGTGCGATCGATTCATTTTACAGAGACGGCGGCAAGTACGTTTTTGATCAGAATCTGAAAGACGAACTGGTTAAATCGGCCTCCCGTCCATTCTCAACAGGATTTTTTTTCGGCCGGGCACAGCAGGATATCCTGCGCGAGCCCGGGGAAAGACGGTATTCGTTTGTTGGAGTTGTCCTTCAGGACGCAGAAGGCGGCGAAGTAAAGATAGAGCAGCGGAACAAATTTTTGGCAGGGGATACGCTGGAGGTTCTTTCCCCGGATCTGAAAAACGAGAGGATCACAGTGGAAAAAATCGTAAACGAAGAAGGAGGACTGCAGGAAAGCGCGCCGCATCCCCAGCAAAACGTACGGATAAACTGCAATTTGCCGCTTAAAAAAGGCGATATTTTGAGAAAACTAATTTAAAAGTACATGCAATAAACCTCCCGATGCCCACATAGTATTTAGTAAGCAAGGGGGTTTTTTGTATGTTTGATCCTTCAATCTTTGCATTACTGAAAGATTTTTTCTTCTTTGCCGGATATATCAGCGGTTCCACGGCATTCCCAAAACCACTGAATCAGGCTGAAGAAAAAGAATACCTGGAAAAGCTGAAAAACGGAGACGCCGACGCCAAAAACGTTCTCATCGAAAGAAACCTGAGGCTGGTGGCGCATATCGCCAAAAAATATTCCAACGTCAGCATTGATATGGACGATTTGATTTCCATTGGAACGATCGGCCTCATCAAGGGCATAAACAGCTATAATTTCGAAAAAAAGACTCAGCTTTCCACCTATGTTGCAAAATGCGTGGAAAACGAAATGCTGATGTTTATGCGTTCCAATAAAAAAACGAAAAATGAGGTGTCCCTCAACGATCCGATAGGGGCCGATAAAGAGGGCAACAGTATTTCTCTGATCGATATATTGTGCACGGATGAAAATTCGGTAATGGACCAGGTGCAGCTGAAAATTCAGGTGGAGAAGCTGTACGCCAAGATCAGCAAGGTTTTGACCCAAAGGGAAAAAACGGTGATCGAACTCCGGTACGGGCTTTACGGTAAGAATTGCCTTACACAGCGGGAGACTGCGCTCCTGTTAAATATCTCACGTTCCTATGTATCCAGGATAGAAAAGAAAGCGATCGAAAAGCTTTCGAGGGAATTTAAACAAAAATATTGAATTTATGGGCCTGATCGAATAAAATGTATGCTGGAAGCGGAGAAAGGCGCACGCCGGAACGTGATGAAGCGGACGGAGGCTGCCGCCGCGCCAACGGCGGACGCTGAGCGCTGGATAAAGTGCGTTACCGCAGCGCAGTGGGGGAATTGCCTGCATATACAAAATAAATAGTAATGAGGTTTATATGATTCGATTTGGGCCTTCGGGCAATTCCGATCTTTTTTATGAAAAAGGCTTTAAACATACGTTTGAAGCGCCGGCATGGGTTGACGGAATGGGACTGACAGCATTTGAATACTCGTTTGGCCACGGCGTGAGGATAAGCGAAGATACGGCAAAAAAAATCAGGCTGGAAGCTGAAAAATACGATCTTGCCATGAGCGTCCACGCGCCTTATTATATCAATCTGGCTGCAGGCGAGAATCTGGATAAAAACTTATCCTATATTGAACAAAGCGCGCGTGCCGCCCGGTTACTGGGTGCGGACAGGGTCGTGATCCATCCGGGATCCGCTTCCCGTATGATCCGGGAGAACGCGTTTTTGATTACGTACAAATCTTTCTCCAGAATATTGAAAATATTATCAGAAAAAGGTTACGGCGAAATCATATATTGCCCGGAAACGATGGGCAAACTAAGCCAAATAGGCGATCTCGCGGAAATTTCGAAACTGTGCGAACTTGGCGACAACGTTTATCCTACCGTAGACTTTGCGCATTTGCACGCGCGTTCACTCGGCGGTATCAGGAATAAAGAAGACTATGAAAAGATCATCGGTTTTTTGGAAGATACGGTAGGAAAAGAAAAAACGCATCATATGCATATACATTTCAGCAAGGTCGAGTATACGAAGTCAGGGGAAAAAATGCACAGAAATTTTGCGGACGAGGGGTTCGGGCCGGATTTCAGGCCGTTTGCCGAGATCCTGGCCGAAAAGAAAATGTCCCCCCGGATTATATGTGAATCACGCGGCACGCAGGATGTGGATGCAAAAGCTATGTTGGAGATTTATGATGAAGAGCGAAAACGAATGTCAGGAAAATGAATTTAATGCTGTGAAAACGCCGGAAGAAATAGCCAAACTCCGTATGGCTGCAAGATTCACCCAACAGATTCTGGTGGAAATACTTCCTTTGATCAGGCCCGGTGTTGCCGAGATCGATATAGCGGAGGAGATTGGCAGCAAAATGCGCCGGCGCGGCCTTGAGCCGTCCTTTGACACGATCGTTGCCAGCGGGGAGAATGGAGCAGAGCCCCATGCCGTTCCGTCTCAGAGGAAGTTTACTTTAGGCGACATGATTACAATCGATCTCGGCTGCAAATACGAGGGATATTGCGGGGACATGACGCGGACTTTTGCGCTTGGGCATCCGGCGGACGAAATCAAGGTTATATACGAAACGGTAAAACATGCACAAAAAGCTGGATTATTGGCAGTAAGTGATGGTATAATATGCAGGAACGTGGATGCCGCATCCCGCAGTATCATTGCCGGGGCGGGTTTCGGCGAATATTTTGTTCACGGGACCGGGCACGGCGTAGGCCGCGAGGTTCATGAGTTTCCGCGTGTAAACGCCAAATCGGACGTAATGCTGCAAAAAAACATGGTGATAACCATAGAACCGGGAATATATATTCCGGGTAAGGGCGGCGTGCGGATCGAAGATACGGTTGTGGTCGGCGGAGGAAATTTTTTTGATTTTACGAAAGAATTGATTATTTTATAGTATTCATCTTGAAAACATGAAGCGTTTTTTGCAAGATGAATATTGAACGGCTTATTCGGCGGCGAATGCCGCTGCCTGCCGCTTCGCGGCATGCATAGACATGCGCAATATCGCACATGTCATGGAATACATAGTATATATAATTAACGGGAGGAATATTTATTTATGGTATCGGCAGGAGATTTTAAAAAAGGTTTAACCATCGAAATTGATGGACAGGTCTGGGTGATTGTGGATTTCCAGCATGTTAAACCGGGAAAGGGCGCGGCGTTTGTCCGTACAAAAATTAAGAATGTACAGACAGGCAGCGTACTTGAAAAATCGTATAATCCCACCGAAAAATTTGAAAACGCTCACATTGATAAAAAGGAAATGGAATACCTGTATTCGGATGGTGAACTGTATCATTTCATGGATACCGAAACTTATGAGCAGCTTCCGCTCAACTTTGACAAGGTTGAGGATGCACTGCCTTATATGAAGGAAAATATGCGCGTCACTATAAAATTCTTCAAAAGCGAGGCGTTTTCGGTGGAACCGCCGAACTTCGTTGTACTGGAAGTAACGGAAACCGAACCCGGATTTAAAGGCGATACCGCAACGGCAGGCAACAAACCGGCCATTATGGAAACGGGCGCCAAAATCATGGTGCCGCTGTTCGTGAATACGGGCGATAAAATCCGCATAGATACCCGAACCGGCGAATACATGGAGCGGGCGTAAAAAGGACACTTTGAATAATCAAAATAACCGGCTTTTATGCAAGAGCGAAAGCCGGTTATTTAATATCATCGGACAAAAAATATCGGTGTAAGCAATGCCGCCTCTGGATATATAAATGCTATTTTACAGCCTTGCAGCACGGGTAACCCCCTGTGCGAAAGGCTTTGCGCGGCTATTGCGTACATTTTGTTTGTACAATTTATAAAAAGTGATATAATTAAACTATATATTTTTTAGGCTGGAGTGTGTAATGAGCGCTAGAAAAGTCAAACGCAGGCATAAAAATAAAAACAAAGCGAATGAGATCGGCGGCGTTTTGCTTATCGCATTGGGCGCATTGAGCATTGTTGCCGTTTATTTAAATTTTGACAGTGTTTTTGGCGACGGCCTTAAAAAGTTTATTTTCGGCCTGTTCGGCGCGGCTGGGTACGCTGTCCCGGTGATATTGATTGCAATAGGGGTAGTGGTAATTGCCGCGCGCAAAAAGAACGCCAACCCGGGCAAACTTCTACTGATCGTTCTTGTTCTTGTCTTTGTCATGTCTCTGCTTCATGTTTCCGTTGCTGAAAAGATCGGCACGTCGGGCGGGTTTGCAAGTTATGCGGGGGAATCCTACAAGGTAGGATCCATGGACCATGCCGGCGGCGGGGTCATAGGTTCTCTTCTGACATTTCTGTGCATGCTGTATCTTGGCGCGCCCGGCAGCTATATTGCGCTTCTAACCGCCATCGTGGTTTGCGTGATCGCTCTTACAAACCTTTCTCTGAAGAAAATGGGTGTTGGGATAGGAAATGCGGTAAAGAATAAATACGATGATTACAGGGCATGGGCGGAAGAATATAAGAAGAGCAGGCAGGACGCGGAGCTGTATGTGGAAGACCTGAACGAATCGGAGAACGACCGGACTTTTGAAGAGAATCCCTTTGATATCAAGGTGGAAACCGGTCCCAACGAAATCAAACTGAGCCGTTTATATAAAGGTGCGCAAAAGGCGGAGCCGCGCATAGAGGTGAAAAGCTTCGACGAATTTTCGCAGGATATATCAATAGACGATGAGGACGAGCCCGAGCAGGATAACTTTAAAGATATATTTACAGGCAGCGATATCGAATTTGATGAAGAAGGTATTGCGGAGCAAAAGGAAAAAAGACGGATCATAGTGGACAAACCTTCTGATACGGAGAATGCTGTTGAATTCGAGCCGATCAAAGAAACGCCCGAATATTTCAAACCGCCGATCAGCCTGCTTGCCACTCCCAAAAGCAATCCGGGCAAAGGCAAGACGGTTGATATCAAAAAAAACGCCGATATGCTGGAGAATACGCTTTCCAGCTTTGGTATTGTAGCCAAGGTTGTGAGCGTGAGCAGAGGGCCGGTTGTAACCAGGTACGAACTGCAGCCCGCTCCCGGCGTAAAAGTCAGCAGGATTGTGAATCTGGCTGACGATATCGCATTAAATTTTGCCGTAGCCGGAGTGCGTATCGAGGCGCCGATTCCGGGAAAAGCTGCCGTAGGGATAGAAGTTCCGAACGAGGAAGTATTGTTTGTACCTATTCGCGAGCTTTTGGGCGCGGAGAAATTCAATACCTTAAAAAGCCCTGTTTCCTTTGCGCTTGGCAAGGATATTGCCGGTGAAAACGTATTCGGAGACATAAACAAGATGCCTCATCTGCTGATCGCCGGCGCGACCGGCTCGGGAAAGAGCGTTTGTGTAAATTCCCTGATTGTGAGCATTTTGTACAAGGCTACGCCCAAGGAAGTCAGGATGATAATGATCGATCCAAAGGTTGTGGAATTGAATGTCTTTAACAATATTCCGCACTTGCTTGCGCCTGTCGTCACCGATCCAAAGAAAGCCGCGTCTTCGATCAACTGGGCTGTAAATGAAATGACCATGCGCTACCGTATGTTCGCTCTGCAGGGCGCAAAAGACCTGCAGCGCTATAACGCAATTGTGGAAAAAGAAGGAAAAGAAAAACTTCCCGCGATACTGGTCATCATAGATGAATTGGCCGATTTGATGATGGTCTCCGCAAAAGAAGTGGAAGACGCCATCTGCCGGATCGCACAGCTTGGCCGCGCCTGCGGCATTCATCTTGTGATAGCAACGCAGCGGCCTTCGGTGGACGTCATCACCGGCCTTATAAAGGCCAATATCCCGTCCAGAATTGCTTTTGCGGTATCCTCCCAGGTGGATTCCAGAACGATACTGGACATTGCCGGAGCGGAAAAGCTTTTAGGACAGGGGGACATGCTATATTATCCCACAGGCGCGCCCAAGCCCATGCGCCTGCAAGGCTGCTTTATCAACGATAAAGAAGTGGAAGCGGTAACAAACTTTTTGAAAAACAATGTTCCTGCGGAATATGATGAAAAAGTGGTGGAAGGGCTGACAAAGGAAGCGGCAAACCCAATAGCCGGCGAAGAGGAGACGGACGACCTGCTGCAAAAGGCAGTGGAATTGGTTGTGGAATATGAACAGGCATCCATTTCCATGCTGCAGCGGCGCCTTCGCGTAGGTTATGCGCGCGCTGCCCGCCTGATCGATGAAATGGAGATCCGGGGGATTGTTTCGGGATTTGAGGGGAGCAAACCCAGGCAGGTTCTGATCAATAAACAGGATCTTGATAAATTGTTTAATACCCAAGCGGAAGGTGAAATGTAAATGCGAATAAAGATTGGGGTAATATCGCTTGGCTGTTCAAAAAACCGGGTGGATACCGAGACGATGCTTGGCGCGCTGTCCGAAGATTTTGAATTTGTGAATACCATTGAAGCGGCGGATATTGCCATCATAAACACTTGTTCTTTTATTAACGACGCAAAAGAAGAATCGATCAACACGATACTGGAAGCCGAGCAACAGAAAAAATTCGGAAAATTGAAGGGCATCATCGTTACCGGTTGCCTGACCGAAAGATTTCACGACGAGCTTTCACAGCTCATGCCCCGGGTAGACGCGTTTTTGGGCGTAGCTGCTTACAAGGATATAGTTAAGGCCGTATATACGGTTGTGAATGGCGAGAAATACGTAAGTTATGAAGACCTTACAATACCGGAACATTTTCTTCCAAGGATCGTTACAACTCCCAAACCGACGGCTTATGTGAAAATAGCGGAAGGATGCGACAACAACTGCTCTTACTGCGTGATTCCGCATATCCGCGGACCTCTGCAAAGCAGAAAGATGGAAGATATTCTTTCGGAAACGCATACGCTGGTTGAAAACGGATACACCGAGATCATTTTTATCGCGCAGGATACCACAGAATACGGCAGGGACCTGTATGGAATCTCCAAACTGCCTGAATTGCTGGACAAGGCTGCTCAAATACCCGGTTTAAAATGGCTGCGGATCTTATACTGTTACCCCGAGCGCATTACGGAAGAGCTGATCGATACGATGCTCAGGCATGAAAATATTGTAAAATATATCGATATGCCTATTCAGCATTTTGATAATGAAATCCTGTCTGCGATGAACAGGCGGAATACCTATGAAACCACCGAAAAAATAATAGAGATGATCCGTTCAAAATCGGACGGGTTTATATTGCGCACAACACTCATCACAGGATTCCCCGGGGAATCCAGGCGTGCTTTGAAAATCATGTACGACGCGCTTCATAAGTTCCAGTTCGACCGCGTGGGCGTTTTTAAATATTCCCAGGAAGAAGGGACCCCGGCGGGAGAAATGGACGGGCAGGTATCCGAGGACGAAAAGGAATTCAGGAGAGACGCGCTGGTCACCGTTCAGGCCGGAATATCCCTGGCTAAAAACAAATTGCGCATAGGTATGAAATACGAGGTTTTGGTGGAAGGATTTGACAAGGAATCCGGGCTGTATTACGGACGTTCCTATGCGGAAGCGCCTGATATTGACGGAAAGATATTTATCAGTACAACTGAAAAACTTGCTGAAGGCAGTTTCTATAAGGTCTGCATTACACACGGCTATCACTACGATCTTAAGGGAGAATTGTGTTCATGAATATACCGAATGTCCTCACCATCATAAGAGTTTTGCTGATCCCCGTATTTGTTGCGTTTTATTTTATCAACATGCCGTATTGGTATGCCTGGGCTGGACTCATCTTTGTTATCGCATCGTTTACGGACTGGCTGGACGGTTACCTGGCGCGCAAATGGAACCAGGTTACAACGTTCGGCAAATTTGTAGACCCCATTGCGGACAAACTTTTGGTGCTGGCCGCATTGCTTCTGCTGCTGGTTTGGGGAAAGCTGGGAGAAGGATTCGGATTGCCGAGCGGGATCGGCCTGCTGACAGTGCTGATACTCTTGTCGAGGGAGTTCATTATCAGCGGATTCCGTCTGGTTGCGGCATCCAAGGGCGTTGTGATCGCGGCGGACAAATCGGGAAAATTGAAGACGGCTCTGCAGATGGTTTCGATTACACTGCTGCTGTTCAACGGACTTTTATTCGGAGATACCGGAATCTGGATAGGCCTCATTCTGATCTATGCAAGCGTAGTCATTTCGATATATTCATGCATCGAATATATTGTCAAAAATAAGCAAGTTTTAAAGGAAAACGAATAGGGGGATCAAATATGGAAAAAGATAAGGCGCTGCAAATGGCTCTGTCGCAAATTGAAAAACAATTCGGTCACGGAGCGATCATGAAACTTGGAGATTCGGAAAAAGATTTCAGCATAGAAGTTATACCGTCCGGATGCCTTGAACTCGATATTGCCCTTGGCGTGGGCGGTATTCCCAAGGGCAGGATCATAGAAATCTATGGGCCGGAGTCGTCCGGCAAAACAACCGTAGCGCTGCATATGATCGCTGAAAGCCAGAAACTGGGCGGCGCGGCGGCGTTTATAGATGCGGAGCATGCTCTTGATCCCACATACGCAAAAAACCTTGGCGTAGATACCGACAACCTGTACGTATCCCAACCCGATACCGGAGAGCAGGCGCTCGAAATTGCGGAAGCGCTTGTCAGAAGCGGCGCTATAGATATCGTAGTAGTGGACTCGGTGGCTGCACTTGTTCCAAAGGCTGAAATAGAAGGCCTGATGGGAGATTCCCATGTGGGACTTCAGGCGCGGCTCATGTCTCAGGCGCTCCGTAAACTCGCGGGCGTTATCAGCAAATCAAACGCGGTAGTCGTATTTATCAACCAATTAAGAGATAAGGTTGGCGTAATGTTTGGCTCTCCCGAAACTACGACCGGCGGAAAGGCGCTTAAATTTTATGCATCCATAAGGCTTGATGTGCGCAAGATTGAGACAATCAAGGTTGGCGATAACATAATCGGAAACAGAACGCGTATCAAGGTCGTAAAAAACAAGGTATCGCCTCCGTTTAAGGTAGCTGAATTCGAGATATACTATGGCGAGGGTATTTCCCAGGAAGCGAGCATACTGAATCTGGGTATCCAGGTAGGCGTGATTAATAAGTCGGGCGCCTGGCTTTCGTACAACAACGAAAAGATCGGCCAGGGGCGTGAAAACGCGCGGCAGTATTTGATCGAGCATCCCGAAGTCGCGGCGGAAATCAAAGAAGCGATATTAAAACAGTTCAACCTGGGAGACGCTGATGAAACGCCGCAGCTTGAAAACGAATAAAAAATAGTGTATAATCCAATCTTGCCTGAATCCAAAGCTGAAAAACATCTGTTTTTTCAGCTTTGATTGTCAGAGCAAATGTGCGAACTTGAAAAGTTCAGAAAAATAGTGTATAATTCATCAGGTGGTGCAGTATTCTAGTCGGTACTGCCGGTTGTAAGACGGGCCTAAAAATCCGTTAAAGGGCACATCGATGAAGTTCCTTGTGTTGGCTGCTGACGCCCCGTTGGGAGCTGATGCTGGGAGTTAAGAAAGAAGGGCGATCCATAAGGGCATATGGGCGTTGACCCCGCTTTCGTGGAGACC
>JAEWMJ010000046.1 GCA_023393165.1 Bacillota bacterium
TTGTTGCTGATAGAAATTATGAAAGCTATAATCTCTTAGCATATCTCGATTCAATCAAACAGCCATTTGTCATACGCATCAAGGATCTCGAAAGCAAAGGGGGGATTGCAAACGGACTTAAACTGAACATGTCTGGAGAATTTGATATGCAGCTAAAACGGATATTGACCAGAAGACAGACCAAAGGAAGTAAAAGCTAATCCACATGTCTATCATTATCTGCCTTCAAAAGTAAGGTTTGATTTTATGGATGCTGAAAATAAGCATTACCCCATAAGTTTCAGGCTAGCAAGATTCAAAATCAAGGAAAACGAGTATGAAACCATCATTACCAATCTTAGCCCTGATGAGTTTGAATCAGAAGACATAAAGAGGATATACCATATGAGATGGGCAATAGAGACATCCTTTCGTGATTTAAAGTACGCACTGGGTCTTATCCGATTACACTCAAAAAAATATGAGTGCATTGAAATAGAAATTCTTGCAAGAATGATAATGTATAATTTCTGCAGCATGATCACCTGTCACATGACGATTGGCAGAAAGGATACCAGACATAAATATAAAGTAAACTTTTCACTGGCAATACATATATGCATGGAATTTTTCCGAGGCAATGCTCTCTCAACTAAAGTTGAAGCGGTACTATCGTCAACAACACTCCCTGTGCGTAGGAATCGCGGTTATCCACGAAAATTCCATAGATCACCAGTCAACTTTAATTATAGAATATCGTAACTCGTAAAATAGAAACAGAGTTAAAGACGGAATGCTCTTCCGTTCTATTTCGTGCATCCTTTAAACTGAAAAATAGGCCATATAAAGAAAATGCAATCTTCATATGGCTACAAATGATGGAAAAAAATCGCTAACTAAATGACATTAGGCTAGGCGGGTGTTACAAAAAGACAAGGATTACTATGACGGTACCTTGCCTTTTTTGTTATTGATTCGAAACAACCGGTAGATTTCGTTTATTAAAGTGTTTTGGAAATAGCTGTTAACAATCCGGATTTTCAGGTATAATATATTTAAAATAGTGTGCCGGAACGGGAGAATGGAGGTATGTATGTTATATTGTCAAAATTGTATGAATCTTACTTCGGAGAATAATAAATGTTCTTTTTGCGGCGGCAAACTTCGTGAAGTAAGGGAAGATGATCCGGTATATTTGGTTTCAAAAGACCATATATTTACTAAGTCAATAGAAGAGATACTCACCCGGAATAACATACCTTGCTTAAAACAACCATTGCTTGGCGCGGGGTTAGCTGCAAGAACCGGATCTGCCGAGACTTACCAAATTTTTGTTCCTTTTGGTGCTTATAGCAAGGCTAAAGAACTGATATACATTTTTATTGAGAAGGAAGAATGATTGGCATGGTTTTGCAGCTATGCCGTCTGCCGAAAACATATACTGTTTTATTAAGCCGCCCCAAAAGCGGCTCTTTTAAATCCCGGAAGGGAAGTGTTGCACTAATTAAGTTCCAATAGTTTCTGATTGCAATTCCTGTTATAATCTATATATATATAATGAAAGAAAGATACATTCGCCGGGAAACAAAAGCCCGCTGTTATGGAGGAAGCCGTGCACAAGCATTATATTGACTGGCTGAGAAATCTGGGCATTCTCTTTTTGTTTGTTTTTCATACCGCCAGGATATTCGATTCGCTTGAAGCGAATTATGTAAAAGGCGTTCCAGATCCGGTTTCGGACGGTATTGTAATATCCTCCTATTGGTTTATGCCCCTGTTGTTTTTGCTGGCGGGCATGTCCGCCTATTTTGCGCTTCGGAAATATTCTGCAAAGGAGTTTTTAAAAGAACGGGCACGCAGGCTTTTGATCCCGTTTATTTTCGGATTGGTTGCGGTTGTTCCACCGCAGGCGTATATAGCCAGGATCCATTTTGGAACCGCCGGAAACTATTTTGATTTCCTGAAAAGCTATTTCACCGATTTTTCAGATATTACCGGTTACTTCGGTTCTTTCACGCCCGGGCATCTCTGGTTTATCATGTACCTGATCGTCATTACGGTTGTCTTGCTGCCGCTTTTGCTGAAAATCATCAGAAAGGGTTTCACGCCGAAACTTTTTCTCAATCCGGGCTTACTGTTGCTCCCCGCCGTCGCTCTTGTGATCCTGTCCGCCCTGCCCGGCCTGGGAGGAAAAAATATATTTGTATACGCGGGGTATGTGCTCCTTGGATTCCTGATTGCATCGGATGAAAGAATCATACGGATGATCGATGAAAAAAGATACCTGTTTTTTGTTTTTGCCGCCGCGGGCATGGCGGAAATTTTTATCGAAACAAATACGATCGGCAACCAGTCCGGATTTACAACCATTGGCGTCCTTTTTTCGATACTGCATTTTTTTATTTTCTGGATCACATTGCTTGCCATACTGGGGTTCGGCAAACACTATCTGGACCGCGAATCCAAATTTATGGCCTATTTCAGCCGGGCGGCGTTTCCCGTTTATATATTGCATCAGACGTATATCATCGTGATCGGCTATTTTGTGCTCATGCTGAACGTAAATACGCCCTTAAAGTTTCTGTTGATTTCCGGTTTTGCTTTTCTTGCCTGCATATTAAGCTACGAAGGCCTGCGCAGGTTAAGGCCGCTTAAAATACTGTTTGGGGTCAAATAAAACAATTTCAGCAGGTGTGCCCGGGAAATCGGCAAAAGGTAAATAGAAAACGATAATAAAATTGCAGCCGCCCGGCAGGAGGACGCCGCCGTTTTAAAAATCGCTTTCTTAAAAGACAATTCTTTTTATAATGGTTTAAAAACGCATATTTTGTTTAGCGGATTGATTATTGAATTATATATAATTTACTGAATATCAGAGAAAAAAATATAAAAAATTATTGAATATTGTTGTTATGACTATTAAAATTTATCATATAGTGTTATAATGTTAGCGTTAGTGAAGTGTTTCTTATAAACTGTTATACTGATATGGAGGTAATTTCAATGAAAGCACGTCTTTTACCACTCTATTTTGCTGCGGCAAATGAAAGGGAAAGAGGAGAGTTTAACGACCAACTGGTCCGTCTGAAAGATTTTTACGGGGATGTGGCGGAGTTTCTGGAGCCTGTTTGCGTAGGCAAGAAGGTTCCCGCCGCTGACGCGATTGTATTTCCCCAGCTGATCGGGGCTGCGTTTAAGGAAGTGGAACATTTAAAGAAGATCGATCTACCCATGGTCGTTCTGACTTCCAAATTCGGCACGGTGGAAATGTGGGACTGGGAGATCGTCACCTATTTAAGGGAAAAAGGCATGAACGTATTTTCTCCCTACAACATCGAACTTGCAAAAGTGGTTATCCGCGCGATTGCCGCCAAACAGAAACTGAAGAGCGGCGCAAAATTCCTGACCTTCCAGGACAGCCCGGGCGAGGGCATGCAAGCGTACATATTCAAACGATTCTACTGGTGGGAAAAGGAATGCACCGAAAATATGGAAAAAACGTTCGGCGTAAAGATGATCTACCGGAGCTGGAAAGAACTGAACGAACGCGCAAGAAAAATTTCCGACGACGTCGCGCGCAAAGCATGTGCGGATTGGGATCTCAATATAAGCAAGGATTTAAGCGAAGAAAACTACCTGAAAGCGGTTAAAATTTATGTAGCCGTCAAGGAAGTGATCAATGAGATCGGCGGTGTGGACGGCGTGGGCGCAAACTGCCTCAATGAATCTTTCCATTCGGATACAACACCCTGTCTGGCATGGAACATGATATTCGAAAAAGACGATATTATCTGGGCATGCGAAGGCGATACGCTTACGCTTTTAAGCACGTTCATCCTGTACCGCTCCCTGAAAGCGCCCATCATGATGACAAACCTGTATCCTTTTCTGGTTGGAATGGCTGCTCTTGCGCATGAGAAGATCGATAAGTTCCCGGATATCCAGGATCCGGACAACCACGCGCTGGGCGTACACTGCGGATATTTCGGACTGGTTCCTCCCTCTTTTTGCTCCGACTGGAAGCTCTGTCCCAAGGTGCTTGAGATCGTAAATGAAAACGCGGTGGCTGTGGATTGCCGCCTGCCGGTCGGGCCTGTTACCCTTGCAAAAATATATCCGGACTTCAAACGCCTGAGCATTATTGAAGCCGAGATCGAAGATTATGTGCAGTATCCCGGTTCGGACTGCCGGAACGGCGCGCTTATCCGCTACAAGGACGGCCATAAGGTGATGGATGCGCTTTGTTCGCACCATTCGCTGATCATATCCGGCAATAAAAAAACCGAGCTGCTGCAATTAGCCAAAGTATTCGGCTTTGAAGCGCAGGTATTATGATCCGAAAGTCCCTGAAGGGTAAACTACGTTCCCTTCATCGCCGTTTAGGCGCGGTCACTCCGTTTTCCGGGTCCGGCGCTTTATTTGCCCCATTTTGGGGATGACGCCGCATAAAAAATAAAATAATCAATTTGCCTTTTGGTTAAAATTATGTAAGGAGGATAAGAAAAATGAAAATTGGAATCGACAGTTATTGCTACCACCGTTTTTTTGGAGAAGTATACCCCGACCAGGACGCTCCACAGAAGAAAATGACAATGGAAGATTTTTTGAAGCGGGCCAAGGAACTGGATGTAGACGGCGTATCGCTGGAATCCTGTTTCCTTCCTTCGTTTGACGAAGCATATTTAAAGGATTTAAAGGCGCAGCTGGATGAATATAAGTTTGACCGCGTATTTGCCTGGGGACATCCGGACGGATTGGAGCGCGGGCAGAATCCCGACGCATTCAAGGAAATGAAAGAATGCATTCCCAGAGCCAAAATGATAGGCGCGGACGTTATGCGCGTAACCGGCTCCTCCCTGATGTTCCGTCTGGAGCCGCATGCGCCGCAGATCGAGGCGCTCACAAAACAGTTTAGGGAAGCCGTCAGGATCGCCGAAGACTACGGCATAAAAATGGCGGTGGAAAACCATATCGACTATACGGCGGACGAGATCATGCAGCTTTTGGAAAACGTTGATTCGTCCAATTTCGGCGTGAATTTCGATACGGGCAACTTCCTGCGCCTTCTGGACGATCCGATCCGCGGCATGGAAATACTGGCGCCCCACGTATTGGCGGTACATTTAAAGGATCTTCAGGTGAATATTGCAGAAGCGAAGCCGAACGACTGGTTCTTCTTCTCGGGCGTACCCGTAGGGCAGGGCCTGATCGACAACCAGACGCTTGCAAATATCCTCAATAAACAGAACTTTACCGGATTCCTGGCCGTTGAGATCGACCATCCGCATATCGACTGGAGGGGCCGCGAGGATGAAGCTGTGGAGCTGAGCGTGAAGGGACTTAAAAAGATCGTAAGCTCGCTGAAATAAGGAGGTATCGTGCTATGAAAAAAAAGCTTAATATTGCCGTGATGGGCACCGGATTTATGGGAAAGGTGCACAGCCATATGTGGCGCACGGTCGGCAAAATATTTGACGCGGATTATGAACCGGTGTTAAAGGTCATCTTTGGCACCGTGGAAAACGAAACAAAGGCGTTTAGTGAAAAATGGGGATTTGAAGAGTATTCCATGGACTGGCAAAAGGTCATCGAACGCGGCGACATCGATGTGGTGGATATCGTTGCGCCCACCATGGTGCATAAAGACATGGCTATATATGCCGCACAGCACGGCAAAAACGTATTCTGCGAAAAGCCCTGCTGCCTTAACTATAAAGACGCCAAAGAAATGGCCGATGCCTGCGACAAAGCGGGCGTCCTGCAGTACCTCAATCATAATTACAGAAGAGTGCCTGCGGTAAGCTATGCCAAACAGTTGATCGAAGAAGGAAAAATCGGCGAGATATACCATTACAGGGGCGCTTATCTGCAGGATTGGATCATGGATCCCAACTTCCCGTTGACCTGGCATCTCAAAAAGGAATTTGCAGGCGCAGGCCCGCTGTTCGACCTTGGCTCGCACAATGTGGACCTTGCGAGGTTCCTGGTGGGAGAAATTGAAAGCGTATATGCCGATATGCGCACGTTTATTAAAAAACGTCCTCTTCCGGGCGTGGGCGCCGCAACCTTTACGGCGGGAACAGGAACGTCTTCCGAGATGGGCGATGTGACCATCGACGACGCAAGCTTCCTGGTACTTGATTTTGAAGGCAAGGAAACGCTGGGAACCTGCGACACTAGCCGTTTTGCCGGCGGCAGAAAGAACATGAACACCTTTGAAATCTACGGATCCAAGGGCAGCCTGATCTGGAACCTGGAAAGAATGAACGAACTTCAGTATCTGGATCTGTCGGACAGCTCTGGGATCAAAGGCTTCCGTAACATCATTACCACCAACGGCGCGCATCCCTACGAAGCAAACTGGTGGCCGGACGGACATATCGTCGGTTACGAGACGACCTTCGTGAATGCCGCGAGCGACTACCTCAAATGTCTGAAAAACGGCACGATGCCGCAGCCTAATTTCCACGACGGCATGAAGATCATGCAGGTGATGGAAGCTGCGATCAAATCCAATGAAGAAGGCAGAAAAGTCAAGGTTTCCGAAATCAAATAAACCCGCCGGATTTACCTTTAGATTAAATCTTATATAATTGCCTTAATAAAACCATCAAATCCGAAAAGGATTTTGATGGTTTTTTTTGAATATTTTTCAAGCCTTTCTCAAAAAGTTGATTTTCAACATCCGCCGCGGAAGTTGCAAAATCCTTTATTTAAGGTTGCGGATTAAAACAGGCTTAATCCGGAATGGGGAAGTCCTGCCGGGGCTTCCTTTTCATATGCCCTGCGAAGCAAAAAGTTTGACTTGCCTTGGGCGGAATAAGGTTTATAATGAGGCTATACCTTTAAGGACAGTCTTATAAAATAATTGTTGGTGGTTTTATGGCAGACATTGATATTATGGCAGACATTGATATTATAACCGGATTTTTGGGCGCGGGGAAAACAACTTTTGCAAATTTGCTTTTAAATGAATATCTTTTAAAAAATGAACGGGCCGTTTTTATTGTGAATGAATTCGGAAAAACGTCCCTGGACGCGGAATTGATTAAAAAAGAAGGATTTGACACGGTCGCCCTTTCAAACGGATGCATCTGCTGCAGTCTGAAAAACGATCTGGCGTTATCCTTAAAGCAGATTATAAAAACTTTTAATCCGACAAAAATAGTGTTTGAAACTTCCGGGATATTCATTTTCAATCAGTTTGAAGATATCCTGAAAGACGAATTTTTAAAAGATAACTGCACGATCAGCCGGACTATAACGATCGTAGACAGCATCAATTATAAACGAAGCAGCATCGCGGCAGGCGGATTTTTATACAACCAAATAAAAAATTCTTCCATGCTGGTCATCAGCAAACTGGAAAGGTTTTCCGGCGGCGTATCCGAAATTATTTGCGATCTCAAAAATATTAATCCACAGGCGGTAATAATGGCCGAACCATGGAATGAAAAAGATTTTATCAAAAAGGTTTTGTCCGCCCACGCAGCATTCGGCGGCATATCTACAACTGATAAAAACCATGCGCTAATGAATTCTCTGACCATAGTAAGTATTAAAGACTTTACAAATGAAGGCTTTTATGAGTTAAAAAATGAAATATTGCGTGAAAAATTTGGCCGGATATTCAGGGTAAAGGGGACAATCCGGATCGAAGGCGAAGTTTATCTTCTGAACATTGCAATGGATGATATTGTGCTCAAAAAAGCCGCCCAGGGCGCCAGGCCCATTTTAACGTTTATAGGCGATAAAATAGACGCGCAGCTGCTGCGCGGCGTGTTTGATAATTGAAAAAAGCCCGAATGGGCTTTTTATTTGATATTTTATTTTCCGGTCTCCCGGACCGCCGATTCCAGTTGGATGAGCGCTTTTTCCAGTATGGCCCTCGGGCAGGCAATGTTGATCCGCTGGAAGCCTTCGCCGCCCGCGCCGAATATCGCGCCGTCGTCCAGCCATAAACCGGCCTTATGTATCATGAAATCATCCAGCTCTTTGGCGGACATCCCAAGCTCCGTGCAGTCCAGCCAGATCAGATATGTGCCCTCGGGTTCGACAAGGCGTATCCGGGGAATCCGCTCCCTTAAATACTCTCTTAAAAACGCAAGATTATGCGCCAAATAATTTTTCAGTTCATCCAGCCATTCGCGTCCTTCCTCGTAAGCGGCGCGGCAGGCTGTTAGCCCCATGATATTCAATTGGCTGTACCCGCTCCGGACGATTTCCTGCCTGAACCTTTCCCGTATTTCGCGGTTCTTAATAAAAATATTGGATATCTGCAGCCCGGCCAGATTAAAGGATTTGGACGGAGCGGTGCAGGTCACCGTATTTTCGGCAAACGCGGGATCCAAAGCTGCAAATACCGAGTGCTTATGCCCCGGGAAAACAAAATCCGCATGTATTTCATCGGAAATGACCGTCACGCCATACCGAAGGGCGATTTCTCCCATGCGGATGAGTTCATTTCTTGTCCAGACCCGGCCCACGGGGTTATGCGGACTGCAGAGAATAAATAGTTTTACATTGTTTTGAATGATTTTAAATTCAAAATCCTCAAAATCAACGGCATAACCGCCCCGCTCATATTTGAGCTGATTCACCGCAAGCCTACGTCCGTTGGCCCGTATGGTTTGGGCAAAAGGATAATATACGGGCTGCTGTATCAGCACCGCGTCCCCCGCGCTGGTCAGCGCGCGGATTGCGGTGCTGACGGCGCATACCACACCGGGCGTTTTAACCAGCCATGAGCGCTCGGTCTCCCAGCCGAAGCCCTCCTTAAGCCAATTCCGGACTGCCTTAAAATAATCCGCGCCGCTTTCGGAATATCCGAAAATCCCGTGCCTGCTCTTTTCCTCCAGCGCGCGTATGACGCAGGGGGGCGCCTTAAAATCCATATCCGCGACCCACAGGGGCAGCAGGCCTTCCGGCTTGCCCCTTTCCGGCGCAAAATCATATTTGATGGAATCGGTGTTCTTTCGGTCCGTAATGCTGTCAAAGTCATATTTCATATTGATCAGTCCTTTAATGCCTGCCGCAAATCATTCGTCAAATCTCCGGCGTATTCCAGTCCCACAGACAGGCGGAGCAGTTTTTTCGTGATGCCCTTCTCTTCGCGGATTTCCTCGGGGATATCCGCGTGCGTTTGCAGCATGGGATACGTGATAAGGGATTCCACGCCGCCCAGGCTTTCCGCATACTGTATCAGCCGGACCCTCTTAAGTATCTGAACGGCAGTTTCTTCACTATCCGTTTCAAATGAGATCATGGAACCAAAACCCGTCGCCTGCTTTTTGGACAGGCTGTAGGAAGGATGGGCAGGAAGGCCGATATAATGCACTTTTGCCACTTTTGGGTGCTCAAGCAGCCAGTTTGCTACGGCAAATGCGTTTTCCTGCTGCTTTTCAAGCCGTACCGCAAGCGTCTTGATCCCCCTCAGGATCAGCCAACTGTCCATAGAGGAGAGGCAGGCTCCGGTCGTTTTGAATATAAACCGTAATTTTTCGCTGAGTTCCCGGCCTTTTACCACAAGAAACCCGGCAATGGTGTCGTTGTGGCCGCCTAAGAACTTTGTTCCGCTGTGAAGAGCGATATCCGCGCCCAGTGCGAGAGGACGCTGGAAATACGGAGTCAGAAATGTATTGTCCACTATGGTCAGAAGGCCGTTCTCCCTTCCCAGAGCGGAAACAGCGGCTATATCGCTCACCTGCATCATGGGATTGGTGGGCGTTTCAATAAATAAAGCCCGGGTGGAGGGCAGGATCGCGTTCTTGATCCGGCTTAAATCGGACGTATTGACATAATCGAATTGAAGGCCGTTTTTTTTACCGATATGTTCAAACAGCCGGTGCGTGCCTCCGTAGATATCGTCCGATACAATGATGCGGCTGCCGGGAGCAAACAATTCCATTACCGCGTCTATCGCCGCCATGCCCGAGGAAAAAGCAAGCGCGTCAATACCGCCCTCAAGCGCGGCGACCGTTTTCTCAAGCTGTTCACGGGTAGGGTTCTGCATGCGCGAATAATCGTAGCCGGTCGATTCGCCTACACCAGGATGCGAAAAGGTGGCGCTTTGGTAAATGGGGAAGGATACGGCGCCGTAAGCGTCTTTCAATCCGCTGCTGCAATGGATACATTTTGACCGAATGTCCATAGTAGAACCTCGTCTTTCATTATATATAATACATCAGGTTGTTTTCAGCTTTCAGTTTTTCAGCTTCGTTGGCCACGGCGCTCAAAGGTATGCTGGCTGCGGTCTCAACGATCGCTTTGTCAAGGGGTTTCCATACAAGCGCGTTCAGGGCTTTTTCAATATGGCCCGCTTCCTTGCCGACCGCGGGTCCGGCGGGTTCAAACAGGCTTTGTTCCACTGCATGCAACACCTCGCCGATGGTTGTTTTGATTGCCGGCTTGGCAAGACGGTATCCTCCCTGGGCGCCCTTGATGGATACCACCAGTTTTGCCCGTTTCAGAAGGGAAAATACCTGCTCCAGATAGATCTTGGAGATTCCAAGCTGCTCGGAAATACTGATTACCGTGACACATTCCTTGCTGTTGTCCTGAATCGCCATATATGTGATTGCCGCCAGCGCATATCTGCTTTTTGCCGATATTCTCATAACGATTTCTCCATTCATAGTATATTAGTCATATATGTTTTAATAATACTTATTTGCCGGTTGGATGTCAATAAAAATGATTATAATATTGATAGGAGGAAATTTATAATATTGACAAAAGAGCAAAGTGGGGTTATTATAAACATATAAAACATATATGAAAAATATGATATAAATTTTGGAGGTAACGAAAATGACCAAAATCTATAAATCGCTGACAGAACTCATCGGAAAGACGCCCTTGCTGGAATTGGCAAATTATAATAAAAAAAACGGCTTTGGAGGCAGGATTATTGCGAAGCTGGAGTATTATAATCCTGCGGGCAGCGTAAAGGACAGGATCGCAAAAGCCATGATTGAAGACGCGGAAGCAAAAGGGATTTTAAAGCCCGGCAGCGTGATCATCGAGCCTACCAGCGGAAATACCGGGATTGGCCTTGCGTCCGTCGCAGCTGCGCGCGGATACCGCATCATCCTGACAATGCCCGAGACAATGAGCATAGAGCGCCGCAATCTGCTGAAAGCCTACGGGGCCGAGCTGGTTTTAACCGAAGGCGCCAAGGGTATGAAGGGTGCGATCGCGAGAGCGGATGAACTTGCGGCCGAGACCCCCGATTCCTTTATACCCGGGCAGTTTGTGAACCCCGCGAACCCGGCGGTGCACAGGGAGACCACCGGACCCGAGATCTGGGAGGACACGGACGGAGAAGTGGACATACTGGTTGCCGGCGTTGGCACCGGCGGGACGATCACAGGCGCGGGAGAATTTTTAAAATCCAAAAAGCCCGAAGTAAAGATCGTTGCGGTGGAGCCGTTCGATTCCCCGGTGCTTTCGGAAGGAAAAGCGGGACCGCACAAGATACAGGGAATAGGCGCGGGCTTTGTGCCCGAAACCCTCAACACCGGTATCTATGACGAAATATTCAGGGTGAAGAACGAGGAGGCGTTTGCCGCGGGCAAGGCTGTCGCCAAGGCGGAAGGGCTGCTTGTCGGCATATCCTCGGGGGCCGCGCTTCACGCTGCTGCCGAAATCGCCAAACGGGCGGAAAACAAGGGCAAAACGATAGTGGTGATTTTGCCGGATACGGGAGAGCGGTATTTATCCACCCCGCTGTTCAGCGAATAAGATTTTTAAAAGTTGAAATAAAAAAATTACACCTCTTGATTAGGAGGTGTAATTTTTTAGGAAGATGGATTATATCGGTTGAAATTTCTATCTTTTACCGTACGTCAAAGTGGTTTCAAACATCGCTTCAATGTTTTCCACCTTGGCGTCGTCAATCATGGTGCCGCTGTCCATAATAAACCCGCCGCCCGGCGCGCAGGTGTCGATCAGCATCTTGCAGTAATCAACGACCTCCTGCTTTTCACCGTATGTCAGCATCACTGCCGGTACGTCGCCCATAATGCAGGAATGCCCGCCCAGGGCCTTTTTGGCCTGCTGCATGTCCGTATATTCAAACGAGAAGATGCATTTTCCCGGCG
>JAEWMJ010000051.1 GCA_023393165.1 Bacillota bacterium
TGCAGTTGCCTTCCGCAGCGAATCTTCTTCCGGGAAAATTCGCGTCTCCTATGACGATGACGTCGCTGTGCCCCATCTCGCAAAGCGCAGACAGTATCTCGGGCGACAGTATTTTCGGAACTCCTAAGAGCATGTTTTCATCTCCTTTACCAAATATGCGTTTTTTATAGCCTGCCCCAAAGGGCGGTTGTTACTCAAACGGCCGTGCTGTTTATTTAAAACTGCCCTCTATATCGCTCCAGTTCTTTTCCGCGTAGTTCAGCAGTTTTTCCGCTTCCTGCATCGACATTTCGGGGAAATGCATAAACAGGGAGTGCGATCCGTATCTTTTTACCAGTTTATCAACGTTCCTGATCCAGTCGCCTAACTCTCCGGAATATACCTTCACCCACAGCGATTTGCCCGCCGCGCGGGCCTTATCGTATATTTGATACCAATCCTCCAGTGTGCCGTCCGGCCCAAAATCTCCGCTGGTCCACTGGAGCGCGTCGATTTCTTCTATCTCCATCAGCGCGTCCATATGCCGTATGCTGTCCGCGCCGTCCAGATGATACAGCACGGTATCCAGCTTTTTCGCCTGCTCACGCAGCGAAGGTTGTATAAAATTACGGAAATCGCCCGGGGACAGCATTGCGGAAAAATCGCACTGCAATTTTGCCAGCCTGCCCGGCCCCCAAATCTGGAATACCGTGTAGCAGGAACCGCCGTCCTTTTGGTTTTTCACCAGATCGTAAAAACGGTCGTAATAATCAAAATAGATGCTGCCTACTTCATCAATTCTCTTTTTGATTTCGTCCGGGTCGTCCAACAAATCAAATATGATTTCCTGCGCGCCCCTAAGCGATGCCAGTACGTCCATATTCTCCATAATATCGGGCATCCCGATATAAAAGTCATCGCCGGCAAGCCTGCGTACATCGGCCGCCAGTTGATGGTGCTTTTGCCACCATTTATTCTGCGGGTCAAAACCGAGGGGCGGCACGGAGCTCCAGTCTTCCACGCAATGCTCAAACCACACGGTATCATCGTTAAAAACAATGTTTGAACCCAGGTATCCGGCCATGGACCCCGGCCCAAAATCTATATTGATGTTTGGAAAGCTCTCGGCCAAAAAAACGTGGTTTTCGCAGAAATGGCGGTATCTTGCCACCATCCTGTCCGCCGTTTGATACTTGTCTACAATATCGCGGTACATAAGGTCGTCCGGCAGAAGGTAATCGATCCCCTGGCAGATGTGCGCGCAGCCTTGTTTTCCCGTTTTTTGCGCCTCCTGAAAAGCGGCTTCGCTCTCCGGCGAACGCGCGATCACGCACATAAGCGGCCTGCCCGTGTTCCCACGCTTCCAGTAATTTTCCCATTTTATTTTTGTCTGTTCCCAATCCGGTTTATATTTCATTTTTAATCTATCCTCCCTGGTAAACGATGATTCAATGAGGAATGTTGGATAGGCAGGCAGGCTTTGCGCGCCTGCAAGGAGCGAAATCGAAGGAATAGCAGCGCTATTTCAAGATTTCAGCGACACAGCAGGGCACGAAGTCCCGCCGCCCAAGACGGCATTCCGAATGAATCAGCGTTTACCCTCATCATCCCAAAAGGACGCGTTGCTCTTTGCCGTCAAACAGAATGCTTTTTTGGCTGCCTTTAAAGTATATCTGCAAATAGATAGGGTCCTCACGGAATTTGCTGCGTTCGCCGACAGTCAGGATTTTATGCCTGTCGTCCCAATCAAACCGCAGCAATTCGTATTCGCCCTTTTTATTGTTATAGCTCACGCCGTCGTCGTCATAGTAAGTACACCCGGCGTCGCTTCCGCCATAAACATGCACCTCCAGCGAACCCGGTTTTTCCATGGCCGACTGTACGTCCCCCTGCGTCAAAAGGATACTGCCTGCACGCACAAAAACAGGAATCTTATCGATTTCCGCATTGGCCCAAACGGTTTGCCCTCCGGACAATAAATCCCCGGTCCAGAAATCGTACCAGTCCGTACCTTTGGGCAGATAACAGCTCCTGCTTTTTTCCGCTGTTATTTCTCCCGAATGGCCGTAGTACATCGCGTAGGTAACAGGGCACACCAGAAGGGCTTTCCCAAACATAAACTGGTCGTCAATGGACGCGGATTTGGGATCTTCCGGAAAATCAAAAAGCAGGCTTCGCATCATTGTATATCCGTTTTCGGAAACGTCTGCCGCCATGGAGTAGATATAGGGCATCAGGCGGTAACGCACCCGGATAAACTTTGCGATCGCATCGTAAAACATTTCTCCGGGCTGCCCGAAATTCCAGATTTCTCTGGGCGTGTCTGTCCCGTGAGAGCGGAATATGGGCAGAAACGCGCCGAATTGGAGCCATCTGGTATACAACTCGCGGTACGCGGGATCCAAAACGCCCCGGTCGTATTCTCCCCGCCAAAACCATACCGGCTTTGCATCCGGGTCGCCGGTCCATTTGCGCCAGCATTCCACACCGCCTGCAAAAAAGGCGCCTATGTCCACGGTCCAGTAGGGGATGCCGCTCATGCACATATTGAGGCCCTTCACAATTTCCTTTTTCAGTTCGTCCCACCGGGCGGACGTATCCCCCGCCCACAGCACGGCGCCGTACTTCTGTATGCCCGGATACCCCGAGCGGGTCAGGTTTAAAACCCTCTTGTCCGGATCCTGTTTGCGCTGATTCTGGTATATTCCTTTGGCGTGCATGACGGCATAAAAATTCGCCGCAGCGGGATCCAGATATTTTTTATGTTCCCCGCCTACCAGCTTAAACCGCGTATCCTCATACAATTTGGTTTCGCCCCGCCAGTCGGGCGCAGTGAAAGGTTCGGTGGAGTCGCACCACCAGGCGTCAAATCCGCCCTGGAAAAGCTCTTCGTTTGCCTGTTTCCAGTAAATGTCCCTTGCCTTTTCGCTGAAGGCGTCGTACGTGGAATAATCGCCCAAAAGGCATCCCTCCCGGGCCAGTTCCCGGTGGTTATCGCAGTCCGCGGCCATATTAGGCCAGATGGATACCATGGTATGCACGTCCATTTCATGCAATGCGGCGTGCATTTCTGAAAGATCCGGATATCTTTCTTTATCAACGGTTTTCTGTCCCCACTCGGAACCCTGCCAGGTTTTCCAGTCCTGTACGATGCAGTCAAGGGGAATACCCGATTCACGGTATTTTTTTGCAACCGCTATGAGTTCGTCCTGCGTTTTATACCTTTCTTTGGACTGTATATAGCCAAACGCCCACTTGGGCAGCATTTCGGCCCTTCCGGTCAGATACCGGAATCCCGAAATAATCTGATCCATATTGCCGGCAATGACATAAAAATCGATCTGGTCCACAGTATCGAACCATACGGACGTACCGGCATCCGTATCGTCAAATATCATCAGGGACGGACAGTCAAACAGTATGGCCCAGCCTTTGTCGGTCATCATAAACGGAATAGGGATGCGCATGTTGTGCTGGTACAGGTAGCATTTCGTTCCGCGCCGGCTCAAAACGCCCTCTTCGTCCTGTCCCAGGCCGAATATGCCCGTATCCGGCGGAATCGAAAATGTTGCGCTGCCCCTATACGCTTTTCTGTCTACATAGGGAAGCAGGTTGCTTATTTGCGTCCGCTCTCCGTCCACGGTTTTTACAACTTCGATTTTGGGCGCTTCCCCCAGCGTGGAATATTTGATTACATCCGTCTCTTCAAGGCTGTATCCGGTAAGCCGGAAAATCTCCCGGCCGCCGCAAAGGCTGAAAACAACCGAATCCTGAACCATCTGGGCGCAGATTTCCTGTGCGGTTACGCCTCCCGGCGTCCCGGTAAATACGCTTTGTTCCACCATGAGGGAGCCGCTTTTTATTTCCGTTCCTTTTGTAACGGTTACGCGCATCACATTCTCTTTGATATGGGAAAAAAAGACGGATTCTTTATTGCAGTATTTCATAATCCCACCGTATTTCTCTAATCCGCGAGCAGGCTTTTCTCGGTAGTTTTGTCAAAGAGATGTATTCTTTCTTTATTAAAACAGCAGTCCACATCTTCGCTCTTATTAACCGAATTAAAACCGGAATCTTCCATTGAAGAGGAAGCCTGTTTGATAATGACCACATTGTTTCCGATATTCGCATGAACGTACGTCTCGCTGCCCATCATTTCCGTCATGAGTACGTGCGCGCGGCAATCCGGCTGCTTATCCGCAAAAGTGATCTGAATATCCTCCGGACGAACGCCCGCCACGATATCCCTCTCAGCTTCGTTGTTCTTTTTCAGCTTTTCCTGAGTAAAATCATTCAGCCGTATATCGGTATCGCATATTTTTATATAATACTCGCCCGCTTTCAGGATCAGCGCCGCATCAAAAAAGTTCATTTGCGGCGTACCGATAAATCCAGCCACAAACATGTTGACCGGATGCATAAATACCTCTCTGGGCGTTCCCACCTGCTGGATATCCCCGTCCTTCATCACCACGATCCGGTCGCCCAGAGTCATGGCTTCCGTCTGGTCGTGCGTAACATAAATAAACGTGGTGTCTATCCTCTTTCTTAAAAGCATAATTTCAGTACGCATCTGGTTGCGCAATTTGGCATCCAGGTTAGAGAGCGGCTCATCCATTAAAAACACCTGCGGATTGCGGACGATTGCGCGGCCAATGGCCACGCGCTGCCTTTGCCCGCCGGAGAGCGCCTTAGGCTTGCGCTTTAAAAATTCGGTTATTCCCAATATTTCGGCCGCATGCCTTACCTGTTTGTCTATCTCTTCTTTTTTCACCTTGCGCAGTTTGAGGGCAAACGCCATGTTTTCATAAACCGTCATATGCGGGTAAAGCGCGTAGCTCTGAAAAACCATGGCGATATCCCTGTCTTTGGGCGGAACATGGTTTACAAGTTTGTCTCCTATGTAGAGTTCGCCGCTTGTGATCTCCTCCAATCCCGCCACCATGCGCAGGGTCGTCGATTTGCCGCATCCGGACGGGCCGACCAGAACGATAAATTCCTTGTCTTTTATTTCAAGGTTGAAATCTTTTACAACCAGATTATCCTTGGCATACGCCTTTTTTATATTTTTTAATGTCACACTTGCCATATATATTATCCTTTCACAGCCCCTGCCGTCTGCCCGCCGATAATGTGTTTCTGGCATGCCAGGAACATAACGACCACCGGCAGACTGGTGAGCAGTATATCCGAACAAATCAGGTTCCATTGTTTATGATATTGGCCAAAGAAGTTATATACCGCGAGCGTCATGGGCCATTTATCCGTGGAATTCAGGAAATACAGCGGCATAATAAACTCGTTCCACATATTCAGGAAACACAGCACCGCCGCCGTAATGAGCACCGGTTTCATGAGCGGGAAAATCACGGAAAAGAACAGCCGGATGGGGCCGCAGCCGTCAATCACCGCCGCCTCGTCAAGCTCTACCGGCAGCCGGGATACAAACCCGTATATCAGAAACACCATAAAAGGAAGCTGTATGGCCATGTACAGGAATATGATGCCCACTCTCGTATCATTGAGCGCAAACATCTGCATAACCTTCATCAGCGCCACATAGTTGATGGGAATCACAATTCCCAGAACCATAAACATATAAAGGAACTTGTTGCCCCGCGTGCGTCTTCTGGAAAACACATACGCCGCCATTGCCGCAAGGATCACGGTTCCAAAGGTTCCGGCCCCGGAATAAAGCAGGCTGTTTAAAAAACCCGTCCCCAGTTTGCCCTTTTCTATAACGGTTGCAAAATTGCTGAAATCCCACTGCTCAGGCAGAGCCAGGGAAAGCGTGGATGCGTCCTGCGCCGTTTTAAAAGAATTTATAACGATCAGCGCAAGGGGAACCAGCATGATAATGGAAATGATCCACGCAACCGTGTTTTTTGCTATTCCGCCCGGAGTTACTCTTATTGCCGGTTTCATTATTCCTGCACCTCATTTCTTGTTAGAACTTTTATCATAAAGAAACCGACCACAATCATTATGATAAACATTACGCTGCTTATTGCCGTGCCCACCGCGTACCGGCCCAGCGAGAATTCCTTAAACACAGAAGTATACATAACCTCGGTCGCGTGTCCCGGGCCTCCGTTGGTAAGCGCGTACACAATATCGAATACTTTAAGCCCGTATAACACATTGAGCACAATCGTGACCGCGAGGGTAGGTTTCAGCAAAGGAAGCGTCACATACCTGAACTTTTTCCATGCGCTTGCGCCGTCTATATCCGCGGCTTCATAATAAGTTGGGGATATGGAAAGAATGCCTACAATCAATATTGTCATGATATATCCCATGCCCCGCCATATATCAACGCCCATAACAGACCACAAGGCAAGTTTCGGGTCAACCAGCCATTTTTGCGCCAGGCCGTCCAGGCCGACTGCGCGAAGAGACTCGTTCAGCATACCGCTTGACGGATTCAATATGGACGTAAATACCAAACTTACAATTAATATGGAAAGCACCGAAGGCATATACATGACCGACCGGTGGAATCCAAGCGCCTTTACGCCCTTGCTTAAAAGAAGGGCCAAAACAAGCGCCAGACCCGTTTTTCCCACAGTGGTAAAAATGGTGAATAATAGCGTGTTTCCTATATAATCGATGTAATTTCTATCGGGGGAGAATATTTCCTTGAAATTATCCAACCCTACAAAATGGATCGTATCCGAATAACTGGACCAGTCCGTGAACGAATACCCAATGCCGATAATCCCCGGAAGGACGAACAGCGCCACATAAAATCCAAGTGCGCCGATTGCGAAATACCATGGGTATATTTTTCTCTTGTCCACTACGATCTCCTTTCCTTTATGCCTTAAGTAATGGCTTACCGGATATGCATTCATATCCGGTAAGCTTCATGCATTTATTTAGTTCAACTGTTCCAGTTCGGGTCGCCGGCGGCTTCCGCCTGATCTCCCCGGCGGGTATCGATCCCTTTGAGAACATCGTCAACCGACATGTCGCCTAACAGGTAGGACGTAATATCGCTGCCGATTTCCATCCATTGCGGGTTCAAATAAATAACCGCGTTCTGGTAAACGGTTGCGTCGCCCGTCTTGTATTTCTGCATGGCTTCCTCAATGGCGGGAGAATAGGTGGAATTGAGCCCGCTGAAAGGCATGCTGTTAAACTCGGAATCCGTGTCTATCAGGTACTGCAGATTTTCCGGTTCCGCCAGGAATGCAAGGTACTGTTTTGCAATGTCTATGTTCTGGCTGCCCGAGAAGATAAACTTGCTGGGTCCGCAGGGAGTTTCCGCAATCACCTGGTTATCCAGATAAGGCGCCGGGAAGAATCCGAAGTTGTCAACCGACTGGGAAGGATCAGCTTCGGTGATCAGGCCCACGCGGCCCATCATGTTGACTCCCATTGCATATTCTCCGCTGGCAAGCGCAGCCGGGAGATTGGCGTATTCGTTGGACATGTAGTCTTCACCCCAGTATCCGGCGTCCACAATTTCCTTCATTTGCGTGAGCATGGTTGCAAAGGCCGGGGTTTGTGCAAAAGTGGTTTTGTTTGCATTAAGGTTATCGATCAATCCGCTTTCGGATTTATCATACGCTGCCGCTACGTCAAAGAAGTTCAGCTGATGATGCCAGCCGTCGGCTACGCATTCGTAGATGGGCGTAATGCCGTTGTCCAGAAGGGTCTGGCAAACCTGTTTGAATTCCTCAAAAGTTGTGGGAACATTCAGCCCAAGGTCGGCAAATATTTTTTTGTTGTAAATATAAGCATAGCTGTCGCCCTGATCCCAAAGCGTAATGCCGTAAACTTTTCCGTTTGCGGAAACCTGGTCTTTCACGGCTTCGTCAAAGCGGCTCACCCACTCCTGATCAGAAAGATCTACCGCATTCTTTTCGATCTGCAGCAGGGATACGATATCAAATTTGCCCGACTGGTGCATAAAGATATCCGCGCATTCTCCCGAATTCAGCTTGGTGGTGAGAAGATTGGGATACTGGTCTGCCGGTATGATCTGATAATCAACCTTGATGCCCGTTTCTTCGGTGAATTTCTCGGACAATTGAATTTCCGCGTCTTTCACCCAATCCTGGCTTGCCATTACGGTAAGCGTTTTCCCTTCGCCTGCCGGTGCGGCGCTGCTTGCGGCTTCAGATGCGCTTGCACTTTCTGATGCAGGCGCAGACTGGCTTGCTGACGGAGCCTGATTATTGGAACTGCATCCAGCCAGCATAGCGCTGAACAATGTCAGTACTACCAGTAACACGATAACTGTTTTCTTCATACTATTCCTCCTATTTAATTTTTTATGGAATGATAAATTCTTGAGCATCTTGATTATATCAAGCGGGTTGGGCCATAGGCTATGCACTAAAAAATACAGTTTATATACTTTTTTTACTCCCGGTTGTTTTTGTCAATCATTGAAAGATTGCACAAAGAAATGCAATGCTATATAATGCTGTATAATAAAAACAAATCATTGTGCAAACAATTAGCTTATACGTAATTACGCCGCCTCAACTAAAAAATGCTCCTAACGCGCTTTACAGCCGCATTCTTTAGTTGCTGAGCCTGGCCTGATTATAAATTAACCACTTGGAGCCCAACTTATGCTGCAAACTAAAGAAAAAAAACAAAATATGCAATCAATTTTGTTTAAATCGTATATGGGAGCCATGCTCGTTGTTTTACTGGGCATCACGGCCTTTTTTGCGTTTTATCAGTTTTCCGCAATCAACCGCAATATCATATCCAGCATACAGCAGACCGGCATGGCGGTTGGGCAAAGCATAGACAGCCAGCTCAAGCAGATGGATACCATCTCCATAAACGCTCTTTACTCAAATTTATTGAAAGATTCATTCTCCGAATACCTGAACCTGCAGCAGGACACCGCCAAAAAGTCCAATCAGGTTGCCAATGTGCAAAACAACAATGCTGCAATGCTCCACGATCTGATGTTTGCGATCATAGGCGCAAATTACGACGTAAAGCAGCTCAATTTGTTCAACCTGGATTCCGGCGGCTTTGGCACAGGGCTGTATAACGGCTATATCGATCAAAACTTCAATTCGATCCCATGGTCCCAGGAGGTGCTGGATAAACACGGCTACCGGTATATTGCGCCTCCCGGCAAGAACACCACTCTTTCAGCCTCCGCGTTCAAAAGTCCGGATACGTATTACCTGTCCTTATGCCGGCTGTATTTCAATAATTATAACCAGGTGGACGGCGCAATCGAGGTCGTACAGTATTACGATACGGTATTTGAGGCCGCGGCGCATCCGGGCAGCACATACAAACCCACCATTTATATCTACAATACCGACGGCACGCAGCTTTATCCCATTGCCGCGGAAGGCGTAAAGTATTTTGATTATTATTCCGGATACAACGGAGTTGATTCGGTATCTTTGCTCAATAATACGGTCAACAATAAAAACGAGTATGTATATTTTCAGAAACTGCCTTACTCTGATTTTTTAGCCGTTACCGTGGTGGACAGCACCAATTTTTACGCGCCCATCGTCAATTTTTTGTTTACCATGCTGATGGTTTTAGGCGGCGTGATCATATTATGCTACTTTGTTGCGCGCAGGCTCACAAGAAAACTGTCGTCTCCCTTGGCGGATATGTATTTCTTCCTTTCAAAAATGGATTTTAACCATATCACATGGGACAAGATGGATCTTCCCGAAACCAATATTATTGAAATCAACGAGCTGCACAAAGGCATCAACATGTTTCAGCAAAAACTGAAAACGTCCATGGACAACATCATGCTCCTGCAGCAGCATGAAACGCAGTCGCAGATGCTTGCGCTGCAGTCGCAGATGAACCCGCACTTTTTATACAACTCCCTCTCCACAATCAGCGCCATGGCGGAAGAAGGAATGACCGAGGGCGTTTCGGAAATGTGTTCCGCCATCACGGGTATTTTAAGGTATATATCCTCCAACAAGGAAAACCAGGTAAGCCTGGAAGACGAACTGGAAAACACCGACCGCTATATGAGCTGCCTTAAATACCGGTACGGCGAGAACCTTAAATTTGATATCGACGTGGACGACGCCATGCTCAGAACCATGGTGCCCAAACTGTGCATACAGCTTCTGGTGGAAAACGCCGTGAAATTTACAACCACTTCCATCCTGCCGCCCTGGAATATACAGATTTCCTGCAAACAGGCCGGAGATATATGGACGGTAACGGTGCTTGATAACGGAAAAGGGTTTCCGGAAGAAATGATTGCAAATATCACGCGTAAAATTACGGAAATAACCAAAACGGACCTGCTCACCAGCCTTGAACTCAACGGCATGGGACTTATGAATATTTTTATCAGGTTAAGGCTTCTGTATAAAGACGAATGCATTTTTGAATTTGGAAACCGCGCCCAGGGTGGCGCTTTTGTCCGGATAGGAGGAAAGATCAATGCCTAACATCTCTCATTTCAACATACTGCTGGCTGAAGACGAGCCGCTTCTGCTTCGTTCTCTTGAAAGGCATATCGGCAGCATTGACCTTGGTTTCCGCGTGGCCTGTAAAGCCCAAAACGGCCGGGAAGCTCTTGATATGCTGAAAAGCAACGATATCCATCTGGTGATAACCGATATCATCATGCCTTTGATGTCGGGACTGGAATTGCTTACGGAACTAAACAAGCATTATCCCAATGTCGCGGTGGTGCTGCTTTCCGGGTACGCGGATTTTAATTACGCACAGCAAGCCCTGCGCGAAGGCGCTCTCGATTATATACTGAAACCCATAACGCGCGAGAAAATAGAAAATATTCTGATGAAAGCCAAAATAGAATTAAGCCAATACTACCAACTGATTGAAGACGAATCTTTAAGCGGGCAAACCGCAGAGCAAACCATGGAATACGCGCGGACGTACATACGCAAGCATTTTACCGAACAGATCGATCTGTCGGCCATCGCGGCAAAGCTTGGGATATCGCCCGCATATCTTACCAAACTTTTTAACAAATACGAAAAATGTTCGCCCATTAAATACCTTACCGATTTGCGTATTGCGGAGGCAAAGCAGCTTTTATACAATACGCAGCTTACAATAAAAGAGGTCAGCGAACGCGTGGGATATCAAAATCAGTTTTACTTCAGCCGGGTATTCCGCAAAATAATCAAACTGAGCCCCTCCGAATACAGGGCGGCGGCGCATAAAGAATGAAACGCAATAAAAGAGAGGCCTCAAGCCTAATGTCATTAAGATAAGAAAAAAACAATAGTATAGCAGTATAAAAAAAGCAGAGTATCGAAAAGGTATTCTGCTTTTTTTGAAAAAGTTGTTCTCCTAAGCCTTGTTTTCACTGCCACATAGCATAATCTTCTCCCGCACAACGCCGGCGACCGCCTTGGTATTCTCGGCCACCCAGTCGCAGTAGGGCAGCTTTCTAGCCGTTTCCGAGCATGCGCCGAGCATAAATGCCTCGATAAGCTCCGACCAGATATTCAATTTGCAGATTCCGCCCGCGATCGCTTCTTTGATTTCGCTCTCCGGCAAGCCTGAACCGCCGTGTAAAACCAGTGGTGTACAGGTCCTTTCAGCAATTTCCTGTAGCAGATCGATATGCAATTTATCCGGTTTCACCGAAAGGCCGTGAATATTGCCGATAGCGACCGCCAGCGCATCAACACCCGTGCGCTCCACAAAAAGCTCCGCCAACTCCGGCCGGGTAAAAAAGGATTGGCCCCCCTTTTTTTCATCATTCTCACCGCCGCCCACATGCCCTATTTCCGCTTCAACAGAGCACCCGAAAACATCGGCCACCTTCTTGACCTCGTTGGTCATAAGAATATTTTCTTCAAAAGGCAGCAGCGAACCGTCATACATGACCCCGTTAAACCCCAGCTTTATACTTTTTATAGTGTTTTCATACGAAATACCGTGATCAAAAAATACGCAGACAGGAACCCTTGATTTTTTGGCCAGATAAATGAAGCTTTCCGCCAGATATTCCAGTTCCTCATACGCCAGTAAAACCTCTGCCGTCGCCAGCATGACCGGGGCGTTCATTTCTTCCGCTGCGCTAACAATGGATTTTGCCAAATGATAATCGCTTGCGTCAAACATACCGACAGCATATCGCCTCTGCCTTGCATCCTCCAACAATTCCCTCATCGTTACCAATGCCATATCTTGCCCCCCTCATGTACCGGCTTAATATGCAATCACGCCTTTTACGATATTTACCTTATCGGCGATACATTTCGCAAACGCGCTGTCACACTCCTCAAATTTAAAAACGTTGGTGACAACCTTTTGAATGTCGATCGCGCCACTCCCGACCAATTCTACGGCGGACTTATATATATTTCTGTAACGGAACACCGTTTTAATAGAGATTTCATTAAAAATCAGCGTACCAAAATTAAATTCTACGCTGGCATCCGGCGCCATACCGACGATGGTAATGGTACCGCCGCGTTTTGCCAGGCCAACGGATGTCTGCGTAGTCGGCTTGGCTCCAGCCGTTTCGAAAACCAAATCGGCCCCCATACCGTTTGTGATGCGGAAAACTTCTTCCTTCACATCCGCTTTTGCTGCGTTGACGGTATGCCTGGCCCCCAGATTTTTCGCCTGCTTCAAGCGGCTGTCCACCATATCCACCAAAATCGTATTGCGTACCCCCGCAGTCTGCAATGCCAGCAACGTACAAAGGCCAATGCAACCGCTGCCAAGTATGACGGCCGTATCTCCCATCTTGTAGCCGCTCTGGGCAACCGCATGCATTCCCACAGCCAGCGGCTCAATCATGGCAGCCTCCATCGTTCCCATATTATCCGCCACCGGGAAGCACATTTCTTCCGGATATGCCACATATTCGCTTAGGCAACCCTTCACAGGGGGCGCCGCCCAAAACTTCACCTCGGGGCAAAGATTATATTTCCCCGCTTTGCAAAATTCACATTTTCCGCATGGGATCCCGGGCTCCATCGCCACCCGGTCTCCCTCCTTCAGCGAGGTTACATCCCTGCCCACCCTGACCACTTCTCCGCCACCTTCATGACCCAGAACAAAAGGATATTGGACGACAAAGTCTCCAACTCTTCCATGCTCGTAAAAATGCAAATCCGATCCGCATATACCAACATGCTTCATTTTAATTAAAACTTGATTATTGCCGATTACAGGAATATCGTCTTCCAGAATTTCTATTTTTTTTAATGATGTCAAATATGCTGTTTTCATTTTTCCCGTCATTTTTTATCTCCTCAAGATTGGTCTCCAAAGATCTTCCGTGCCTTATCGAACGGATATTGTATCTTTGGGAGGGCATATGCCCTCCCAAAGATATGGACAAAAACTTTGTCCAATGTGCTTTATTCGTACATCGCCAAGTATTCCTCAATATTATTCTTATCTACTACGATCATTTCAATCAGGTTGTCTTTCTCTACCGTTTCACCCTTCGCCAGCTTAACAGCAAGATCAACTGCCAACGCGCCCTCAGCTCTCGCGTCCTGATAGACGGTAGCGGACATTTTCCCTTCTGATATTGCCACGCATGCATCTTTGATTGCATCAACAGCCGTTACAATAACCTTACCGGTCATGTCTGCGGATTCCAGCGCTTGAATTGCACCCATCGCCATCTCATCGTTGTGGCAGACCACGGCATTTATTTTCTCACCATAGACCTGGATATAATTTTCCATCATGGATGTCGCCTGTTCTCTGCTCCACTCAGCTGTTTTTTCCTCAAGTACATTTATATTAGGATTTTTATCAAGGATATTGTGGATGCCATCATGACGATCAGCGCTTGCAGAGTAACCGTCTGCACCTTCCAGTATGATAACATTCCCTTGTCCGCCTAAGGCGTCTACCGCATACTGCATAGCCAACTCACCGGCCTGAATATCGTTTGGTCCAGCATAGGCCGTTACATTATCACTCTCGACATACATATTTGCCGCAACAAAAGGAATCCCCGCATCTTTGGCGGCGTCCACAGCAGGCTTAATAGCCTCCACATCAACAGGCGCAACGATCATCGAATCAACATCTTGAGCAATAAAATTCTCAACTTGTCCGATCTGCTTATTGGTATCATTATTCGCATCGGCAACAATCAGTGTTACGCCCAATTCTTCCGCCCTTTTTTCAACGCCTTCAGACATGAGCGTCATAAATTCCGACAGCCAATACGGAGACCACCCAATCGTTATTCCAGCATCGGCAGCCGGAGCCTCTTCGGAAGCCCCAGTATTTTCAGAAACTTCAGCAGACTCAGAAGTCCCGGTGTTCTCAGAAGCTTCAGGCTGCTCAGAAGCTGATGCATCAGGTTGCCCTGTGGAAGAGCAGCCTAATAATAAGGTTCCCATCACTAAAACCATCAGTGTCAGACATAGAATTTTTTTCATTTTTATCCTCCTAAGATATATTATTCCTCCATATTTCGATAAAATATGGCGAACTAAACAACGTAATTATTGTTCAGACTGTTTATCCATTAATACCGCTACAATAATAATGATGCCCTTAATAACAGACTGGAGATAAGACGATACGCTCAACAGGTCCATACCGTTGTTGAGTACACCAATGATGAGTACGCCCAGCAGTGTGCCGCTCAAAGTTCCTTTACCGCCGCTCATACTGGCGCCGCCAATCACGACTGCAGAAATTGCATCCAATTCGTAGCCTTCGCCTGCCCTCGGAATACCGGAAGCAACCCTCGCTGTCAGCACCACTGCCGCAATACCGCAAAGCAAGCCGCTAATTGCATATACGGAACTTTTTACCAACCTCGTATTGACGCCGGAAATATATGTTGCCTGTTCATTGCCGCCCAATGCATATATGTGCCGCCCTTGCCGCGTCCTATAAAGATAAATCATCGCGATAACCAATATGATGATGAAAATCCAAACAATTGTAGGTACAGACATAAATTCATTCTTACCGATTTCTGTGAAATCATGATGCAAATCCGAAATAGGTTTCCCATTGGAGTACATCAAAGTGAGTCCCCTTGCGATGGACATCATCGCAAGGGTCTGAATAAAGGGCACGACCTTGAAATAAGCAATCAGGATGCCGTTGACGACACCGAGCAGCAACGCTACCGCCACCCCGGCCAACAGGCCCCATCCCCAAGCCGGATTATCCAGCTTTGCGATGCTGGCCATAATGACGCCCGCAATGGCCACTAGAGGCCCCACCGACAGGTCGATCCCTCCGGTCAGGATAACAAATGTCATACCAATCGCGATAATGCCATTGACCGATATCTGCTTGAATATGTTTGCAATATTTGTCCCTGTCAAAAAGTTTGGCGACGAAATGGAGAATACAATCACCAACCCTATCAGAACAAGCAGTATGATTAACTTATTAATGGTTCCCTTCAACGGCGTCGCTTTAATAAACTGATTTTTTGTCCGATCCATTTTCACTTTCCTCCTAATTTGACCCAATTGCCAACTTCATAATGGCCTGCTGAGATATCTCCGCCTTTGACAGCTCTCCGCTGATATTTCCTTCATGAAATACGATCACTCTGTCGCTCATTCCGATGACTTCTTCCATCTCAGATGAAATAAAGATGACAGCAACGCCTTCATCCGCAAGACCGGATATCAGCGTATAGAATTCAGCTTTCGCGCCAACGTCAATGCCTTTTGTAGGCTCATCAAAAATCATGATATTGGAGTGCCTCGCCAGCCATTTAGCCAACACAACCTTTTGCTGATTGCCGCCCGACAAGTTTGAAACAAGTTGTTTGGGGCTTGGCGTCTTGATGCGCAGCATCCTGATATATTGCTCCCCTGTGTTCGCCATGCTCTTCATGTTTAACAAAACGCCGCCCCGGGAATAGGTACGCAAATTTGGGAGCAATATATTATCTTCAATAGAAAGCGGCATGATCAATCCCTTGTACTTCCTGTCGTCCGTAATTAATCCAATACCAATTTTAATGGCATCTCTACAACTTTTGATCTGAATTTTTTCACCATTGACATAAATATCACCCTTATCCAGTTTTCCTAAGCCAAAGATTGCCTCGACGATCTCCGTTCTTCCCGAGCCCATCAATCCGGCAAACCCGAGAATCTCACCCTTATGAACACAAAAGCTGATGTTATGAAAAAGGTTCCCTCTGGATGCACCTTCGACCCTCAGCGCTTCCTCCCCCAATTTCGGCTGGCGGAAAACATAGGCGTCCTGAAGCTCGCGGTCCACCATTTTGAAAACCAGTTCATCCCGGGAGAGTTCCTCCGGCAAGTACGTGCCCACGTACTTGCCGTCCCGGAAAATAGATATCTCGTCGGCGATACGGTAAATCTCTTCCATTCTGTGAGAAATATAAATGATGCTTTTTCCTTCATCCACCAATTGCTTTAAAACGGTAAACAGCGTATCTACTTCGCTGCCGGACAGCGCGGAGGTCGGCTCGTCCATAATAATCACCGTTGCATTATAGGAAAGCGTTTTGCAGATCTCGACCATCTGCATCTGTGCAACCGTTAGATCTCTCATTTTGGTCTTTGGGCTGATATTAAGCTTCAATTTTTTCAGTAATTCCTCGGCATCTGTGAGCATAGTCCTTTTATCATAAAAAAGGCCGTGCTGCTTCGGCTCCCTGCCGATATACAGATTTTCCGCCACCGTCATATCCAATATCGGTGTGAGTTCCTGATGTATCATGGCGACTCCATTGTCCAGCGCTTGTTTCGGATTATGAAACTGTACTTTTTTTCCCCGCAGGACAATCTCGCCTTCGTTGGCCTGCTCCTCTCCCGCCAGTATCTTCATCAGCGTAGATTTGCCCGCCCCATTCTCACCCATCAGGACATGGACAGACTGCGGCCTGACTTTCAGGCACACATGATCCAACGCTGTCACGCCCGGATACCGCTTGACGATCCCATTCAACTCTAGTAAATATTCCGGCTTACCTTCCACACTCTTACCCCTCTCCTGCTATCTCCTGAAATATGGCGCGTCACATGGCGCATTCCAATATTTCTTCATTTCCCCCTCCAGCTTGAGCAGCGAAATGGTAAATCCCGCCGCTTCCTGCGTCGTCATATAGTTGCCGATCAGCCCCTCTACCGCCATGATCCCGCGGGCCTTGAGGTAATGATAGGTTTCTTTATATACAATATTTAGCTCCATCATTGTGGTCGATCCGCTGCCGTTGACGATGACCAGCACCTCATCGCCCCGGTCGTATGGCCGGTCCGTTACCAGCATTTCACACATTTGCCCTACGATCGTTTTGGCATCAGTCATTCTGATTCGTATGGCTCCTCCTTCACCATGGGCCCCGGAGCCGATTTCACATTCATCCTCGGGTAATTCAAACAGCCTTTGTTCAGAAATCGGATGCGTGCACGGTGCGATCGCCAACCCCAGCGTCCTGCAATTGTGCCGGATGTTTTCAAACATTTTGATGCAGTCCCCGCGGCTGCGTCCTTCCTCCGCCATCGCGCCCACAATTTTGCAGAAGAATATATAGCCCGTCATCCCCCGGCGTTCTTCCGGACATTCTTTGGGCGCCGAAGCGATATCATCATAAAAAAGGCAGCTTTCGATATCTATCCCTTCATCCTTTGCCATATCCAGCGCAATATCGGAATTCAAAACATCCCCCGCATGGTTCATAACCGCCATCAATATAGGGCTTCCGTCGTCAAGATCCTGGATGCCTTCAAAATAGTACTGGTAGGATGGCGCGGCAAATATTTCACCAAGCACGTCAAGGTCCAGAGCCCCTTTGCCGACCATGCCCAAAAGACATGGCTCATGCCCGGGGCCATTCCCCACGATAAGCCTGACCTTTCCTTTTTCCTTAGGCTCCCTGCGCTTTACAATATGGGTCCCCGGAACGGCTTGTACTTGATTGGGATAGGCAAGAACATAACCTTCGATCAGGTCTTCTACAATTTTTTCTTTTTCGTTTAAAAGTTTTTTCATTTTTTCCTCCCTAACATATATTTCAAGTATCGCAAGCGCTATTTTTCTTTTCTGCTTCCGCCATGCCATGAATAAAGATGGCCCATGTCGTCGCTCCGGCATCCTGCTGGCCTTTTGATCTTTCACCAAGAAAACGTGCTCGCCCCTTTTTCGCCTCCATATTTTTGGTGTGCTCCGCACCGTCCATCGCGGCCCTTGCTGCGCGCCCTATCGTCTGCATAAAATCTCCACCCTGTTCCAAAGCACTTACAGCGGGTTCCAGTGCGTCAACCAGAGTCTTATCCCCCGGCTTTGCACCGCCCAATTTTTTGGCTTTTTCACAGCCCGCACGCATCATCGCTCCAAACTCCCGTACAGAGAGGGCCGTTTTATCCCCTGCATATTCACCAGCACCAGAAAAAACGCTCCCCATGATGGGGCCGATCGCCCCGCCCATAGAATCGCTGAGCGTTTTCCCGACCTGCCGCATCATTTCGCCAATGCTATTGAATTTGGTTTTTTCCAGCAACGCCGCCGCCTGTGAAAAACCCCGCGCCGCGGTAACGCCATGATCACCATCCCCAACAAAGCTGTCCAGTTCACAAAGGTATTTTTCATGGCGTACCACTTGCTTTGCCCCCGCAATCAGCATGGTTTGAATGTCTTTCAGCTTAATCATCATTTACTCCTTTAAGGCCTAATATTTTAGAATCGCATCCATTTTTTTCAGTGCTTCCTCGCTGGAGATTCTGTCTTCGACAGCATCCTGCACGCACTTTGCAATCTCGATATCCAGCCAGTAAGGATCCACGATATCACCCCGGCTGTCGCGGATAATGTCCCTTTTATTGCTGGTGGCGAAGCCTTCCCACACAAAATACATCCATGGCCTTTCCAGCTTAAGCATGGTATTTTCATACACGCTCCGCACCGGCAGCATCCAGCCCAGGAGCGCGTTGTGTGTTCTGTATCTTGCCGAAAGCTCCCACTTTATGTATTCAAAAGCCTCCTCGGGCTTTTCACAATATGCATTGATGCCCAGCATCCATCCGCCCAGCACTGGCTTGCCGCCCGGAATGTAGGTAACGCCGATATTGCTGTAATAATCCCCATATTGTTTGGCCTGTGTAGAGGATACCGGATAGAGCGATGAAAAGCCGTGTATCATCGCGCATTTTCCGCTCAGCAGCATTCTAATCTCTTCATCCCACCAGCGGTTCCGGTATTCATTGGGCACCAGCTTATAGGACTCCTTCAGATTTTTGAGGGCGCGGATATTTTCCACGGAATCAATAGATGGTTCACCGCATTCGTTGACCATTTGCCCGCCAAAGGACCACATTCTCGGCAAAAATTCATCGACCAGCCCCGTTGCATTTGCGCCGCAAACCGATGTGCCAAACTCGACGGGGGATTTTTCGTTGAGCTCTCTATTAAAAAACTTGGAAACAATATTGAATTCTGTCCATGTGCGCGGCGGGTGCAGGTCAAAGCCGTACATGCGCTCAAAATTACGCTGCACCTCTCCGCTTTCAAAAAGGTCCTTGCGGTAATATAAAAGCTGTACGGTTGCCATGATGGGGATTCCCGTTATCTGTGCCCCCGCCTGCGAAAAGGATTTTCGTATGATTCCCGGATAGTCGCCTAAAAGCTGGTTTTGATCCGTACGCACAAGCCCTGTCATATCATATAGAAAGCCTTTTTCTTTGAAGTAGCTGATCCATGGAATATCGATCATCAAAATATCATGATCAGCTCTTTTCTGCTCGATCTGATTGAGTATAAGGGAATGAATCTCGCTGTATTTATGGGTGTCAACCGTCACCTCGTAACCAAAACGCTTTTTATACCCAACGGCCATTTTTTTGAGTGCATCCGACGTAGGGCTGTCTAAAGCAAGGATCTTGAGGCTTTTTTTCTTATTCGGAAAGATTTTGATTTCGTTGGGCGTATTTATAAATTCTTTAGATACTACCATATGTGTCGTGTTTTCGAAGATAATGACATTTTTTATATAATCCAAAAGTAATTGCGTCCCAGCGATGCCAAGCTGAAGGGCGTTCCTTGGGATCTTGACAAAATTATTTCTCTCTATATTGGATTCCCGCCATTCGTCCGAGTCGAGGGCGTATACGGTGGAATCGCTGTCCAGGATATGGAGCACCTCGTGCAACGTGCGGGCGACCTGCGTGTTGGAAACGATAAAACATTTTGGGATCTTATCCAACTGAATTACCTGATCAAATATAGAAAAAAAGGTGGTCTCCGAATGGATTTGTCCGGTTATGACGCTGTCGTGCAAGATCTGCTCGGTTATCGTTCCCGCCCCGTCGCGCGATGCGCAGGCATTGATGAATCCGTCTACACAGTCCGCCTCGCTGCTGAAATCCGGGTCGCCCACCATCAGCATTACCTGGTCTCTTCCATAACGCTCAAAACAGCTCAGCGCCGTCCGCTCAACGACCGCTTTATTATCAAAAACCACCGCGCTGAATTGAAATCCCTCAACCTTTCTTTCCAGAAAGATGATGGGATTTTTGCACTTTACGATCTCCTTGTATAAAGTATGGTCATGATTAGACGGAACCACCAGATATCCGCAGACATCCATATCCATCAATTCACTTAAAATCTGATCCTCCAGCACCGGATCATTGTTGGTTATCTTGGGTATAATGAAATAGTTTTCCTGATCCAGCACGCTTTGAATACCCCGAAAGATAGACGCATAGTGAAATTCGAAGCTCGGCATCATAACGGCAATAAAGCGCGTCTTCCTTTTCTTAAGATTTTTTGCGACGATACTTGGGCGGTAATTCATCTCCTTGATCACGCGCATGACCTGCCTGTAGGTCTCGTCGCTGACACTACCCTTATTGTTGATAACGTTTGATATCGTGGCGATGGAGACGCCTGCTTTTCTGGCTACATCTTTAATCGTGGACATACATATCTACCTTGCATTCATTTGTTTTAGAATCTGATCGATGGAACCGACCCCTTGGGTCGCTCCAAATTGGGAAAGAGACATGACCGCGGCTACATTGGCGACCGTCAGGGCCGTCCGGTACTCCCATCCCATATACGCGCTGTACAGCAACCCCGCCACAAACGCGTCACCCGCGCCGACCGAATCCTTGATAAAGCCGGCAGGTAGCCGGCGGGAGGGTTCATATACATAATCACCGTCTTTGTCCAGGCCAAAAGCGCCTTCGGGCGCGTGAATGGTCACCCATCTTCTGACTCCATGCCCTTTGAGCGCCTTCAGCGCGCTTTCCATATTCTCCGTTTTCAGCTTGTCCTGCCGTGTCCGCAATTGTACCCCCGTAACCTGCTCGGCTTCCATTTCGTTGATCGTGCAGTAATCGCTGTATCGCAGCGCCGGTATAACCAACTTTCTGAACCGGTCGCCGCACTCGCTTACGACATCAATGGAGGTCTCAATACCGTGATTTTGTGCATTGCAAAGAATTTTTGCCAAAACAGTGCCGTATTGGGGGTCCGCCTTGTCCAGGCCGTCCATAAGCAGGATATATCCGATGTGCATAAGCTTAAAGCCCAGCTTGCCAAAATCAAAATCGGAGAGGCCCAACAGGCCGTCCGCGCCTTTGTACGTAAAAAAAGTCCTCTCCCCCGTGTTGGCAATCGTCATAACATCGGTGAAAGATGTTTTGCCCTGTATCTTGATCATCGAGCAGTCTATGTTGGGATATCTGTCCATTTGTTCAACGGCAAACCGGCCTTCCTCGTCTTTGCCAACATACCCCATCAGTGAAATAGGGATCCTGCTGTCCAATTTTGCCAGATCGATGCCCACATTGGGCACCAGGCCCCCTAAGCTTTTCCGTGTACTCTGAATGGAAGTAAGCGCAAGTTTATTTGGATATGCGTCGATCAGCTTGATAAAATCAACAATAATATTGCCCGCAATTAAGACTCCTGTTTTCATCTATACATCTACCTTTGGAATATTTTTTATATTTGGGATAAATAAATGTTATCATCGCGTTCCGCACATTGTCAACGAAGGGAAGGCCTGTATTTCACTATATTTTACAAACCGTTTTACTATATCGTTTAATTTTGTTAAATTTTTATCAATTAAATTGTTTTAATAAATTGTTTCATAAAGCGTTGTTCATCGTATGGCCCTTAATCGAGATACGCGGGGCCGCGTGAAGAAAACAAGTTGAACGAACCATCCTAAAGGGCAATGTCATTAAGATAAGAAAATAATGGTCTAAGAAAGAGCGAAGGTAGAAATACAAAAAGGCCTTCGTTTTTTGTTGTAAATACGGAACAAAAAAGAGTAACCCAAATTACAAACGCCTCTGGGTTGGAGGATATTTTACAGATAATGGGCATGAGTTGAGTTTTAATAATTTAGATGGTTTTTTCATTGGTGGGCCTCCTGAAATTTATATTTCAAGAGGTTGCGCTACATTTTTGACTCTGTTCGTCGAATGTTTTTTATTAATTTACGGGCATTTTCTGCAAAAAAAGGGGTATCGTTTGATACTCCCCTTTTTCGTCTGTTCTTTAACTTAATGACATGGCCTCAGGCCCCTCTTTTAAATTTACGCGTTCGCTCCAAGGCCGGTCTTGTTCGTGGGATTGTTTATGATTCCGAATCCGACCAGAACAGGCAACAGCACGTTTAAAAAGCCGTTTGTCTGTTCGCTGATATCCAGCCCAAAAAATTCCTTGGCGCAAAACACAATAAGCGCGGCAACCGCCAGCCACAGCGCCCAGGATCTGTATGCCTTCTGCTGCATATAATCATCCTCCCTTCACGTTATTTACAACACTTTGCCTTTGGTAAAAATCCTCCAGCTCATGTTCTTTTAATTTGTAATACTTTATCGCTTCTTCCACTTCGCCGTTGGCTATCGGGAAGCTTGCGGCGCGTTTCACAGCATTTGCGGTGCAGTTTGCAAGGCTTCCGATGCTGCGCGTATACTGCATTTCCGCTGTCCTGCATTCGATCAGTTCCCGCTGGCGTTCTTCCGCCTGCCTGTCCCTTTTATTGACCGTACGGATCAGCACGGCCGTAAAAACACTCGTAACACCCGATAATACTGCAACGATCACTTCAAGCATCTGAAAGCACCCGCCTTTCCTACCTTTTTAAATCCTGAAATATGACCTGCCCCGTATTTCCGCCAATCTTGATGCGGGCAAGGACGTCCTTGTCAAAATACGAATCCAGCTGCACCTTCTGGCCCGCCTTGACCACTCCTATCTGCGCCAAAAGCGGCGTGTCCTTTACCGCCGTGTAGATATATGGGTTTTCTTCCGGCGCGCCGCCGGCGCGGATAAACGCGCGCACTTCTTCAATTGGGAAGTTGTCTCCGGGGCAATCCGTGTAACCGCGCCCCGCAATCTCCCTGTGTGAAACGATCTGCGAAGCGCTGTCAAATTTGTAATAACGCACCACATCGGATACGATCTTTTTCAGCGCTTCCTTCTGGACGTCTCCCATTTTTTCTTTCATAAAGTTTCCAAGGCACACGATCCCTACGCTGCGGGCGTTTACGCCGCAAGTCGGCAGCCCTGCTTTATTCATGGTATGGCCGCCCTCGGCATCAAGGCCCCTCCCCCATACTACGGTCCCGTCTTTCTGTATGCAGACGTTATAGTCGATCCCCTTATGCCCTTCGGAAAGATGATAGTCATGTATTGATTGTACGGTTTCCGATGCTCCGCCTTCGCTGTGATGCAGAACGATCAGATCGGTGTTTTTCCTGTTTATAAGTCCGCCTTTAAAATTGAGGCCATAGTCCTTTACGTATTCAAACATGGATGCTCCTTTCGTTTCTGTGTTTTCTATGATTTGTTTGTCATTTACAGGTTTAAAGTACCATAAAAGAAGTGTCAGTTATCGTCAACTTTGCCATAATAAAAAACGCCTTGCGCTGGCAAGACGGTTAACTTTTATTAAAAGACTGCATGTCAATACTAATTACAAAATGCTGGCATGCATTTTAGTTTTCCTGATAAATTCGCTCGGATTCTCTTTAATAAACGCGTCATAAAACTCCTTATTGTTGGATTGTTGTAAAATAATGAGCAATAGTATTTGCGGTAAATACATAAATATTGAAAAAACAAGACCAGAGATTATAATTGCGGCATTCTGCAATTCAGTGAATGCGCTCCCATTGAGTAAGCTGAATACGGCAAACAATGCCAGAACGATAAGCAACACAATAAAAATCCATATAAAAAATGCCGGTGAATTATACCTCTGCGTATTTTTTTTGCTTCTTAAAAACTCTACTATAAAAGCAAGTAATATTAACAGCATCAGGTTTGAAATAACCTGAACAACCGGGGCAAGAAGACTGTCTAAAGGGTATAAACCCAAATCGTTTCCAAATAAACTTAAGAAAATCATAACAAAGAGTATTATAAAAAATACTCTAATTATTTTTTCTCTCAGACTGCCATAAAGCCAGGTCAGTATAAAATATATTAAAATGAAAAAAAAGTTAAATAAGTTGGGCTTGTAACCAAAAAGAGCTATTGCAATAATAAAACAAATTATTAGAAATACGTTTCAAATATTTAGGGACATACATTGTAGTTTTGACACAGTCTGCTGTCCCCATGGTTTCCCCATGGTTCATGGATCAGGCTTGATGCCGCCGCTGCTGTCTTTCAGCCAATATAAAAATTCGTTTTTATCAAAAATGAACATTTCAATTTTCCCGGCAACATTACCATCAAATAAAAACCTTAATCTTAATACTTTTTCGCCTTTATCCAAATTGTATACCATAAATGGTTCGCTCAATGGCCCCGATCCTATCTGTTGAGGATTACCCAATAAATGAATAATATCCTGCGGCGTTGCTGTTTCCAGCATAATTGGCCCCAGTTGATGTGTTTCCTTCTTATCTGGATTATTTAAAAAGGACTCAATCCATCCTAATTTGCGGTTATACAAAACTAAAATTGTCCATGTTTTAAGAGCTCCTAGACAAGGAGGTTCCTCATGTTCGTCGATCGGATCGTTTTCAAAGGCGTCAATATACTTATTTTTATCTTTTTTTAAATCGGGATCAATTTTGCAGTATTCATTTACCAAATCTCTCGCCGGCATGCCTAGAACAAATGTAGCCTGCCCGTTCTTGTTTTTTACAATCAGTTTGGATAATTCGTCTGTCAACTTTGCGTCCAGCTTTACCAAATCCTCCTGTGTGATCTCAAAGCCTGTCCCTTTAATATATGGTTGCTTTTTGCCCGTTTCATCTTGACTTGCTTCTCCTGAAACATTTGATATTCAGGAGAAGCAGATTCTGACAGTGCAATCGTAGAGGCTGGTGTTGCGATTTGTGTTTGGGAACTGAACGACGTTTCTTTTGATTTCAGATTGCCTTCACCTGTATTGCTTTGGCATCCAATAATCAATAGCAGCATAGCTGTCATTAAACTTAAAATAATCAAAAAACTTTTTTTCATTTTATCCTCCGGTACAGCTATTCAACTCGGCGGGGGGCCGGTCCCACTTCTCAGCGGATTCATGCTTCGCGTAAGTATTTTATAAAGGTTTGCACTCGCATTCATCTCGCGTTCAGTGTAAACTGCATTCCCTTCATCCGCCACCGGCGGCGGTCATTCCGTTTACCGGGTTCGACGCTTCGCTGCCACCCCTAGTCTTTGGTCAGCGCTTCGTTCACACGTTCAAATTAGCGTGCTCTTTTCCTCGGGTTTGGAACTATTTAACCTCCTGCATATTGAAAGCGGTAATATTATAGCCCCATTCACTTGTATCATCTTTTTTAAGCTTAAATATGATGCTATAATTAACAATTGAATGCTCTGCATCACCATAAGTTACTGTACAGTTGGGTTTAAACTCAGTATTCTCGTTGCCTTTGAACGGCAAATCTAAAGGCCCCATAACATCTTCTTCCGGATAATCTTCTACCGGTTCAAAGATATATATTCCATCTATCAGTTTCGGACCATAATTGTAAACTCCATTAAATATATTTCCATTCAAATCAATTGCCTTTAATGCTTCTTCTCCAAATGTACTCATAAGAATTGAATTAATAGCTTTTTGGGGGATATGAACAAAATATTTATTATCATTGTACAAATCGCCTTTTTTGATTCCATATTTTTTATTACTTGTTTTAAAATATTCTGAATACCTGGAAGTACTTGGATAAAAGTAGTCAAAAAAATGAGCTGTGTTCCATGCAAAAATAGCTATATTATCTTTTGACAAACCATTTTTATAATCATACATTACATCAGATGAAAATTCGTTTGCTTTAAATAAAACTGTAAGCGGCGCTTTTAACTTCTGATAATCTTCCTTGGTCAGTGTAAAAGTTGCCTGGGCATTAGGAGTTATAGTGGAAATCGGCGCTGCAGAAGTTATTGTGGTGGGCGGCAGTGTAGTGTCTTCAGCAATAGCCGCTGTCGCTGTTTCATGTGCTGCTGTTTCAACAGATGAAGTATTTATTGCAAAATTCTGATATGTACATCCGCAAAATATGAGTATTGCTATAAAAGTTACAATAGTTAAAACTGTTTTTTTCATAGTAAACTCCTTATAGTGCTTATTAAAGACCTTTCTATTTAAGATACTCTGGCATATTGCAATGGTTCGAACTGATCTAATACTGGTCTTAAATTGACACCGCCACCACTAGGTGAAGATTCCCACATCATTGCTTCCCCTTTTTCATTATAGCCAGCAAAAATAGCAACGTGTGAAATATTGTTAAATCTTCCATTATCTCCGTTTTTTGCCCAGAATATCAGATCGCCTACTTGTAAATCTTCTTTATTTATTCTTTGACCTTTATCATCAAGCCATTTAGCTATACCTGCAGCAGTAGTATCATCATCCGTTATTTTCTTACCTAAAGCTGAATATACTCTGATTACATAAGAAGAACAATCGCAATATTTTTAGACCAACGTTTTTTTTCATCTAAACTATAGTCCATGTAATCAAACATAGAACAAATACTATTTATGTCATGATCATAACCGGCTTTTCCAAAATTCGAAGGCTTGTTATTTCCATCAAATGTTATTGGTGCGGTTACATCGTTTGCATATACATTCCCTTTAACAGCTTTATCACCGTTACCAATATAATACGTACCTACCGGGTCAACATTCTTTTGCTGCTCGCTTGTCCAACTATTATAACCCTGCGGAAAATGCGATACTGGATCAACCATATTGCCGGTGTTGTTTTCGCTGTTGGTGCTCATGTTCTTCGCCACGGGTTCGTACGTGTCTCTGTAATTTTTGTCCTGCCCGCTGCCCCGCGCCTTGTAAACCATTTCGTCAAATGGCTGAAATAACGTCTTGTTTGTATTCTCCATGCCATGGTTTTGATCAAACCGGTACACAGCATCTTTAGCGTCCGGTAGCTTTGTGTTGTCTGCAATTGACTTATCCATCAGCTTATTCATGTTTGCAAGCATATCCAGCATACTTTGGCTTGTATACCCTGCGTTGTTAGTGTTTTGCGCGGCGGCCACAATCGGGTTCTGCGCCTGCTGCAAAACGGTTTTGCTTGTATAAGTATGGCTTTGTCCCCATTGGTCATATCCCGTCGGGTTTGAATTGCTCGGCGTTATCGCCGCCTCTATCTGGCTGCTGCTTGTCTTCGGCATATTGGGGAATGTTTGCGTTGGTACTGTTTTCTTCTGGCTTTTTCCGTCCGTTAAACCATCAAATAAACTGTTCTCAAAGCTATTGCTCGCCGCGTCCGTTTTTGGTCCGTATACGCCGTCCACCTTGAGCGGCATGCCGTCCGCGTTCTTATATCCCCAGTCTTTCAGTTGCGCCTGCCACGCTTTGGTAGATTCGTCCGGTTTGGTCAAATGCTGCTGGTAAGTGTTCATTTTAACAAGCGCCTGCTGCGTCTTTGGCCCAATTACGCCGTCCACCGCCAGCGCGTTTCCGTTTTCATCCGTAAAGCCGTATTGGTTCAGCATTCTTTGCAGGTTTTTTTTCTGGTCTGCACTCCAGTTTTGGTTTACTGTTATTCCCATGGTATTACATCTCCTTTAATGATTTATGAATGCATCATACCATGGGCAAGCTGTCAGTTATCACCAACTTTTACGTTAAGGGGTAATTTTTTGGAAATGCTATATGCTGTAATTGTATTTTATCATATGAATTCTATAAAATCTACCATTTTTCTCATTTATGCAACGATTTATTATACAATTATTCCAGGTTCTTTCTCCCGGGTTGCATAAATGATACGCATGAATTTCTAGAAACCGCGGGGGTCGGTTCTATTGGTTATGATTTTAAAACAATTTGCCTGCTTACTCCGGTCAATCTTTCTATTTGCCTTGTTGATAATTTTTCATCTTTTAACCGTTTTAGACAACTATCTCTTTGTTCTTTTTCGAAATTCATAATCTCTGTGGTTTTTTCAACTCCACATAATTTTTTTATCAACTCAATTGCCTCACTATCTCTTAATTTTTTTATTTCCTCAATTTCAAGGCAATTGTCATTGTTTATTTCTCTATGATATTCTTCAAATTCCTTTAGCGCTTTTTCTCTGTTTTCATCTATAAGGTTCAATGCCTCTTCCACATCTGTTATCCCTCTTTTACCCATAAACTCTCTGTAACTACTCCATTGATAGATCGACATTTCCTCAACTATTCCGGCTTTTATCGGGTTTTGGTGAATATATCTCATTACTGTTATAAAATAGTTATCAGTCTCAACAGTCTCACTTTTATATCGGTCCTGAAACAGGTGACCGCTCCTATCATACTTCCAATTATACCAATATACAAAGCTTGCTCCTATCCTCCGCATGACGATTCCCAAGTCTTCTTTTTCTTCCTTCAATAAAAGATGTACATGATTATCCATAAGGCAATATCCATAAATCTTGTACCCGCTTTTCTCTTTATAGCTTTTAATTGTATCTAAAAACTTTATTCTATCTTCATCGTCTTCGAATATGATTTGTCTGTTGATGCCCCGTAATATGATATGATATATTCCGCTTTCACTTTTTTCTCGTGCTTTTCTTGGCATAAAAAATCACCTCTGCTCCAGATTATCATAGGTACAGAAGCGAGTCAACCAAAAGAACCGTCCCCTAGGTTACTAGGTTATGGTAAAATAACACTTTTCATCATTTACAATTTACTATATAATATATATTAAATATACAATTTTACATTTTTTGCACTAAATCAAACAACATAATTTCAGGAGATTTCTATGAAGGAAAAACAACTTCTGTCTGAAAAACAATATTATCTTATTAAATCTGTTTATATAATTATCATAATTTTGAGTATATTATCTGCCGCCGGTTTTTTTCTTGATACTTTAGGCTATATTTACATTGCAGCAAGCAACGGCTTTGATTATCCTCCGTTAGTTAATTTCGGTTTTATAATAGTATTATTCGAGAAAGCATGTTATGTTTTTCTAATGCTGATCTTTGCTGCAAATAAATCTGTGTACCGCTCTAAAAAAATTAATATTGCCGTAATTATTTTGATTATTTCCAACATACCCGGTTTCTTTGTGATTAATACACAATCATATACTATAGATTTTTCTTGGATTTCTTATATTCCTATTGCTTTTTATATTATATTATTAATAGCAACAATATGCGTATTTAACCGGAAGCTTTCTATTGCAAAGAAAACAGCAACCGCAATTTTTATAATCCTGTTATGCTCTTCAATTGGCCTTATTATTAGCTTTTTGGTTATAGGAGGCGTTCTTGTGGGGCTGGGAGATCTGTTTTTGGCTTTTATACTTTTTAAAGCATATAAAGATAAGGGCTTCTATAAATATTTTATAGAAACCCATCCCAAGTACTTAATCAAAGGCCGGAAATATTTTTATTAATTCTCATAATTGTTATAAATCTGGTTTCCATTTACCGTTATTGAAAGAATCCTTCTGACGTTGTCAACAATATGATACTCATAACTAATATCACTTTTTCCAATATAGCTTTCACCAAATATATTATCTTTAGAAAACTCCACATTCATGCTTTGCCGGGTAATTTTATTAATTTTATCTCCCTGTTTGTCATACCCGGTAAATTTGGTTGCCGTATTATCTAATACTGTTTCCATTACGTTGTTAACTGAATCACCCATTTGTCCTTTTATAAACATTTCTACTGCACTTAACGGATTGGCTGGCGAAGCACTTAATATTTCTCTTATCAAATCAATATTATCCCAAATTGTTTTAAAAAGCATTATATTTCCTTTTCTTTTATTGTTTTCAAGCGCTTCATTTCTTTTTTCATCTATTGTAATATCCTTTTGGCTGCTTTCAAAGTTTACTGTTTTAGCGTTTTTTATTTCGTTTAATATTGGTTCAAATTTGGAGTCGGAAAAAGCATTTAATTCCTTTACTTTTTCTATAGCATCATTTCTGTTTTTCTCTTTAACATAATTAATTAACAGACTTCTATCTTCAACCATCATAGGAATATTTAAATTGCTGTTTAAAGATTCATATTTAATATCAGTTGGTTTGCTTGATTTTAAATAAACATTATCTTCCTTTTCGTTTATTATTTCTTTTGGAGAAGTATATTTATTCAATGAATTTTGCATAATTCCAGATGTGTTTTTTAAAAATTGTACCTGTGGATTTGTTTTCATTGAACCGTTGAGATTTTGCAAAGCTCCATTACCTATCATATGATTTAAAGCAAAGGGCTTCTGTTTTCTTCCGTTTGAAACCATATCCTCAATATTTTTTAATATTGGATTACTATGATCCGTAATATTATTTGTTATACCCTGTTGATTCAGGTTATTACCGGTATTCTGTTCATGCTTAAAAATCATATCCGCGATACTTTTCAATACAGGATTCTGCAGCGAAGCATACCCCCTGGTCTTTCCCCCGGCGGTTATCTGTGTTGCCGCTTTTACCTCGCTATTATTCTGCACAGCAGGAGTCTGCTGCGATTTTGCCTGATTTTTTAAGGCGTCTATCTTTTGGGGAGCAGCTATATTCTCTGCCGGATCCATGGTCGGTTTGATCCATATAGAATTTGGGCCTGTCCCAGCACCTTTCATAAATCTTTTGAATGTATCCCAGAAATCATATGCCATGTATAATACCTCCTGTATTCATAAAATTTAATCTAGTCGAATTCATTTATCTGAATTTCAAATGAAAGATAACATATAAATAGTGTCAGTTATCGTCAACTTTCTTGCTGCCTGCTTTGCTATGCATTGTGTAACGAAGGCATAATATGGTTAATATTGTTTAATTATGCAACCGCAAGATCCATCCTTGCGTATTCTTTTCCCGCAATTAAAAAACCACCCTTTTCAGAGTGGTTCGGCGTATATAGTTTTATTGTTTTTTCTTTCTTCGCGCAACCAGAATAACTACAAGCGCTACAACCGCAATTGCCGCGCATCCAAGGATATACCATAGCGTATTATCCGGGTTGCTTTCAGGCTCCTGTGCGGCCTCGGGCGCGTTTTCTGGTGTTGGTGCAACCTTTTCTCCCAGCCTTTGCGACACGACATCCTTGTAGGTGGATGGTGTGTGTTCGGTTGGCTCCTGGGTGTGGGCTGGTGTGGGTTTTTCATACGTAGGCAATGTAGTTAAAAATATACTTGAATATTGAGTAGGTAAATCCGGGTTATATTCATCCGGATCAACATTATACCATTGGTAATAATTTTCATTCATCAGTATTCTGTTGTACTGCATCATAGCTTTAATTTCACTGTATCTTGATAAATCCGTGATATACCACGATCCATCAAGATTGACTATATTCCACACATGGTTGCTTCCGCTTACAGAATAGCACGGTATGTCAAGCTGATAGAGTATATACTGTAGCGTTGCTGCCATTCCAGTACAAATGGCCTTGTTGTTTATAAGACCTCCGACAATCGTCCAACACTCTGCGATCTGCTTTCCTTCGTCTGTGGTTCTTTTATTCATTGCTACTGAATAATCGTATTCAACATGCTCTCCTAGATAAGCATAAATTACTTTAAATTTATCTACATCACTCATGTTTACATCTATCAATCCCAAAATTTCATCCGATCTCTGTTTTAGCTGTGCGTTCAGATCAACAACCTCTTCATCTGTATACATCCCGTCTCTAATACAAAATAATTCTGGTGCATCATTAAACACGTAGTTTACGATTTGCCCTATGCGTTCGTCGCTTAGATCATAACCGTCTATCTGATATCCAGGATTATTATTTAATATCTCGTTATAACAATCATCGTAAAGCTTTAATTCTTCACCGCCTAAAAATGATCTTGCGTAATACTGATCTTTGGTTATTTGAGCGTTGGCAACGGAGGAAAAAGCAAATATAAATACGACCGATAGTATAACGGAAAATATTTTTTTCATCACTTTCGCCTCCTCCACCATCATTATATGCAAAATTTTACAAAAAATCAACTCTTATCGGTAGTACGTCCCGTACGGCGTTACAACCTTTTCTTTGCCCTGCGCTCTCATTTGGTTATCAAGCGCCGTACCCTGCTGAACCGACCGTGCCTTTTGTTGATTTGCCTGATCCATAGGATCGCTTGTTGCACCGCTTACAGCGCCCTGACCATAATTATATCCTGTACTATACCCCTGTTGTTTGAGTTCTTCTGGCGTTGGGTTCGGATTACTCGGCCCACTCGGCTGTGTCGCAATGATCTGTGTCGGCTGATTAGCCGCCGCTTCCGCCTGCGCTCGCTCCCATGCCGCATTTTCTTCAGCCACTTTTTGTGCATAACGTGTGTTCGCGTTTGTGGTTGCGTTCGCTTCGCGGGCAGACAAGGCTTCCCTTAACTGCTGCTCATAATCCCTCTGCGCATTAGAGTAGTTTGTGTTATATGCGGATATAATGTCGTCCCAATTTCCCTGGTATTGGGAGTTCAGCGCCGCAAGGTTGGAATTGTACCCCGTATTCAGATCCGTGATAGATGTGTCATGGCTTTTATTTGCCGCGTTTCTGGAGTTCCGGTAGTCCCGCAGGAGGTCAATCGCCGCGCTTTCCGTGATTCCTCCCGTAAGCCCCAGGTTGGACATCAGCGCCGGAATGTCCTTTTTGTTTTTTTCACGGCTGATGTACGCCGAGCGCAGGGCATCCGCCAGCGCCGCGTCCAATTTATTTTCCTGCGCCGTTTTTGTATCGTTCATGGCGTCTATATCGCTTTGCTTACGCGCCTCCAGCGCCGTAAGAGAAGTGTCTTTGTTAGACGTAAGCGCGCCCAGCGCAGCGTCCCTTTCGCTGTTGATTTGGGTCGTCGGATCATCGATCCGCGCCAGTTCTTCCGCATATATTGCGTTCCAATCAATAGCCATTTTTATGCCTCCTTATAAATAATCGCATAAAGCTTTTATAATAGTGGGTACGTTCGCGCCCGAAAACAATATCTGGCTTAAGTTTGCCGCTGGTGTCATCATGTTTAAATAAAGCGTTGTTTTGCTGGACAGCCTTATTTTTTTCTGTCTTCCAACGGGATTTATCAGCGTAAGCGATCCACTCGGTGTATTAAATCCGGAATAAGCCGTGAATTCGCTGTCGCTTTCTGTGGCCGCACCCGTTGAAAGAGTCGCAAACATCCTTATCTGTGTTTGAGACGCGATGCTTATCGCGCTCTGTGTGCCGCTATAAGAGATATCCCACACTCCTGCCTGCAACACCAGCGATAAACCTGTTACGTTGTACCACGTATTTGCCGCCGGTGAATTTTGGCTTGAGTTTGTTGATACTGCAGTTTTTAATTGCCACCTGTCAGGAAGAGACGGAAAGTCTATCGGATAAGTTTTTGGTAAAGCAAAGTACGGAGCCGTTATATCAGCGTTTTGAACAAGCGCGCGCGCTTGGTTGGTGCCTGGGCTAAGTTCATGCAAGAATGTAATTACCGTATCGCTTCCAGACAACACGGAATCTATTAAAACGATCCCGTAAATTGTATTTGATCCGTTTGTAAATTTCAAACGCATACCGGCCTTAAAATTTGCGGTTACATTTTTACCAGCGACCTTTATTACGCCCGCCGGATCATCAACAGATACAAACACCAACGTGTCAGACACAGGGATCCATCCTGTTTTGATTATGTTTAGATCGCCTGAGATCAGTGCGTTTATAATGCCGTTCACAGCAGGAGCAATTACATTTTTGCTTGCGGCGTCAAATTTATCTTTCAGTTCTTCAGCCGTAAGGTTGGGCTGGTCGTCCAATCCCTCTACTTCATTTCCGGTAAAGCTGTCTTCCGTCAGTAAATAATTTTCAAGCGCCATTAGTTTTTCACATCCTTTGTATAAACATATCTTATCTGTATTCCGAGTATCCCGAAGCCCTGTCCGCCTTCCGAGTTTTCAATAATAAGCTGCAAGGTTTGGGTATTTCTCAATTTATGGTTTACCGGCACTACGCGTGGATTTGTAGCGGCATTGAAAGAAAAATTCACGAAACTAAAATTTATAAAGCTGAATGTATTCAAGCTGCTATATTCTTTAACAAGCTGCTGCATCATTTCTTCATTTGCAAAATACACTTTTCCGCTTGTTGCAACATAAGGTTTTGCAAGAATCCCCACTCCGCGTTTCTGTATAGTCTTATACCGCATAAAGTCGCCCAGGTCGTCCATTTTTGTTGACCATCTTGCAATAATAGCCGCGCCATTATCGCTATAGGCCGAAAGCCCGTATTTTTCATACGTCGTAAATTTGCATATATCGCCGTCAGACGTACCAAAGTACAAGTCGCCTTCGAAAGAGCGCGCGGATACAGCCGGGATATTCAGCCAGTAATACCATTCGTAGCCGGTAGACCCCGTTTTGTTTTTGTTTGCCTGCTGGCTGTCCGCTACATACGCTTTGCCTCCAACAAACAGCACATACCACCGCCCCCATACCGCGCCGATCGCGCTTGAAAGCGTGTTTTCCTTCATTAACGCCGTATTGATAAAATAGCTTCTTAACTGTGTAGTCCGCTGGAATGTCACCGCGCTTGATTCTATGCCGTACACGCCGTTTTTGGAAAGAAACAAAGGATCATCGGCCAGTACTCCAAAAGCATATTTTGATACGGCCCCTACGCCAACAAGCCCCTGTTTTAGCGGGTACGTGATACTCGCTCCGTCATTGCCTATGGTTGCGGTCCTAAGGTAGAGCGTCGCATCCTGGTCACTGTCTTCTTTTACGATCACCAATGAATCGTACTGCTTGATGTATCCCATAATAGCGGTGTTTTCGCTGCCTACTATGGAATAACCATCATCCGGAAAGTATGTCGGATCAGATATGTAGCTCATCCAGTCCCGGTTCCTATATTCATCGTTTCCGGATACAAAAATTCTGTTGTCGCTTGCAATGCCATAGAACGACGCGATCGTGCAGTTTTTGATCATATCCGCATAGCCGCTGACTTCCTTCGAAAACGTCACATAAACATTATCTTCGCCGCTCACCGGACTCACGCCCGGCGCAACTGTAAATGTAATTTTTCCGGCTGCTGCGTCCACCGTGTAATCGCTGGAAGCGATCGTATCGAATCCTCCGGATGCGTTCAGCTTTTGTACCAGGTTTACGCTGTTGATGTTTTCCGCGTCCAGGTAGTAAACCGTATCGCTTGCCTTTCCCTGAAACCGGTTGACCCTCTTCGGCTGCAGCATGTTTACGGATTCGTATTTTTCTCCGCCGCCCTCAGGCGGCGCTGCAATTGTAGTAGTTGGAACAAATGCCGCGCTCTGAACGGTTACGCACGATGCGCCGTCAAACTGTATGTAATCTGTTCCGTCCAGAATATACAATTTCTGATTCATCACAAACGATATGGATTTTGCGTTCGCTGCTCCGGAATAAATTTCGGTTGTGCTTGTCACGTTGTCCGATATCTCAAACGAATACAGTTTTGTACCGGCGTGTACCACTAAAAGCTTTGTTCCGTCAGGTTTTATGAAGGGGTGTATACCATTTATTGTTCCAGGAAACTTTGACGCAAGTATGCTTTTATATCCTGGCCGTTTTTCCGGGAATCCGGTCATATCCGCAATGATATTGGGCGCGTACGGACTCCTGGAATCGTCCACTTCGGTTATTCCGGAAGACATATCCACGCCCCTGAACGCCTTATACTGCTTAACATACGGTTTTGGCGGCGACGGCAGATTATACTGTAACGGCATTATTCATCACCCTCCGTATAATAATCGTTTACCTGCACATATTCGGCCTTATGATTCTGCGCTTTTTCGTATTCGTATTTGTTCATCCGCAGAGTTGCGACAGTCGCATCATCCTCAGCGTATAAATACCCGGCTAAACCGAACGGAAGAACTTTTCTGTTGATTGCATCCTCATACGGCAATTCATCAGATAATGTATCTATTTCCGGTATTTCCGTAAATTCCGCATCTCCGTTATGCTTCCTGATCGAGTTGTTTACTTCAAAACAATCTGACAAGAGAAGGTTTATAACCGGTATCGCGGCATCCTGATACTCTGCGCTGTCCGCAGCAAACATCAGCGGCAATGCAAGGTTTAATAATTCGGTACCTGTCATGTTAATACCTCAAAATTCGGGGAGGGGTATCCCCTCCCCCGTAATGTCTTATACCACCTGGGTAAGTGTTGCCACGTCGGACGTGAACTTTGTCGCACTCAGTGCAACAGCCTTTATCGTTGCGGTCACGCCAGTGGTGAAAGCCGAAAGGTCGCAGTTTCCGCCCGTTGCGATCGTCTTTGCGGAGCTGGAATACCTGGGGTCCGTTTCGTCAACGGTATATTTGATTGCCGAAGCGCCCGCGGAATTCAGAATGAGTTGCTTGGCGCCGGACGTATAAGTGCCCGCCGAGGGGGCAGCCTGCTGCCCCGCGTTTGCCACAGCCGCGTAAAGTCCGTCCGATTTTGCTCCCAATACGAACGAGTCGTATATAAAGCGTCCTTCCAGCAATGCGCCGTTGATTCCCGGAGGATCCTGCTTCACAAAGTAATCCTGGATCTTCTTGGGCTGCATGATCGCGTTTTTATGCGCGATCAAAAAGTGGCACTGCGTGGTTCCTTTGTACAGGTAATCGTCGGGCACGGGGATTACGCGCGCGCCCATGAACAGGCCAAGCTCGCCTTTTTCCAGAATGCGGCCGCCCAGAGCGTCCACGCCCATAAACTGGCTTGACAGCCTCAATGTGCCGAAGTTGCTCCAGCCGATCCAGATATACCTGCCCTCAATGGGTACCTTTTTGTTGGAAACGTGCGTCATGCCCGCGCCGAGCACATCCACAATATCCGTCTTTGCCGGCGTGGTGCTGAGTGCGAGAATCTTTCCCGCCTGATCAGAAAACTGCTGCAGCGCATATTTGTCCATCTCGGGCGTTACCTGCTCTTTGATCTCAGCGTTCAGCATCTGCCCGGATTTTTTGGTGTTCTGCTGCATGGTCAGGTTGCCCTTGTCGATGGTGATGGAGAACGACCTGTCTTTTGTGAGGATCAGTTCCTGGTCGGAATCCTGCATTTCCTGGGGCGTTCCGTACCGGTTTGTCCCGCTCTTCTGGTAATCGTTCAGGGGCTGGGTGATGGGCGTCTGAATGTGTATAGACCGCACCCCCGTAAATTCATAGTCCTTGTTTGTTTTTCCGTCCACGACGGATTCCTGCGTAAAAATCTGCGCTATTTTCTCTGAATATTTGGTTGCAAGATTGATTGCCATATATTATCTTCCCTTCTTTTAATACACTGCCTGCTCATACCCTGGCAAAAATTTTTAATCATCCGCATCAACTTCCCATATGAAGTTGTATGCGGATACCTTCAGCAAGGGGGCGGCAGCGAAGCGTCGGACGGGGGAAAGGTTCCCCCGCCGAACAAGTTATCCGCCCATAAGCCCTTCCAGGAACGGATCTGATGTTTCAACCCCGACCGTCTTGACCGGGCCCGCGGCGATCTGCCTGTTTTTCTGGTTCTGCTGCATTGCCTTCAGCCTTTTGCCGTTTTCACGGATCAGGTAGCTCTGGTAGGCTACCACGGGAGATTCCCCTTTCTTGATCTCGCTGACAACTTCATCCGGCAGCTTATCCACATCCGGAAACCGCGTTTCGAAATCTGCGATATTCCTGCCGATCCGCTCCCGCATCTCCTGCATAGCCCTGGCTCTTTCGTTTTGCCGCTGTGTTATCGCTGCCTGGCCGTTCTTAAACATTTCGTTTTCGTACGCCATTTCCGCGAAATACGCCGCCTGGTTTTCATCCATCCCATGGCCAATGAATTCCTGTTTTTTAGCATCTACGGTGTTGTACTTAACCATCTGGTCCAATCGGATCAAAAACTGGTCTGTAGATAATCCGGCCTGCTGTGCAAGGCGTTCAATCGGGCCCATATACCGGTCGCGCGTTTCGCGCATCCTGTCGTAGTCAAGGCCTTTCTGGGCCGCCTGCAGGAGTTGCTCACGGGATAGTTCAACTTCCTGCTTGTTATATTTGACCTTGAACTTTTCCGGTATGGTTTCCGGTTTCGGTTCTGGTTCCGGCTGTGGTTCAGGCTCTGGTTGGCCCTCCGCTTTTTCCACGTCAGCCTCTTCCTGCGCTTCTGTCCAGTCGGATTCGTCCATCAGGTCCATGCCGGCCGCCGGTTCGCTTGGTATGCTTTCCGGTGCGGCCGCACCCGCCGCGCCGCCCTCCGCATCGAAGAACGGCATTAAATTCAATAATTTCTGTAATAGATTCATGTTTTCTCCTTCCGGGCTCTGGTTGGCCCAAACTCGGAGGGGAAACCTATCCCACTTTGCTATGGATTCACACGGCGTGTAAGTTATTCCCTATAGCCTGCACTTGTGTTTATCTCATGCTCAGCGAAAACTGCGCTCCCTTCGTCGCCGTTTAGGCGCGGTCACTCCGTTTTCCCCTTCCGACACTTCGCGCTTCCGCGCTTCGCTGCCCACTTCGTTATGGGCTCGCGGTTCAATCAACTGCGCTCATTTCCGCTCGCCTCATACTCAGTGAGTGTTCGCCTCTCTTCATCCGCCATCGGGCGGCGGTCGGCTCCGCTCCGGCCCTACTGCGCTTCGATCTGTATTTCCGGTGAATCCGCCCGGGTTTCATATGGCAAACCCATGCGGATTTCCATCTTTTATTGATCTAAACGGCTTTATTTGATTCGGGCGATATGTCTCCCGCTCTGGTTGGCGGGTTTATAGTTGCTCCATATTCTTGCCGCGGCATTGGTCGCTTTCCATCCTCCGGCATTCACCGGCTTTCCGGTACCCCTTTGGATCCGCGGGCGTTTATATGCCGTAAACATTATGAATTCTCCTGGGTTTCCGGTTTCTTATCCGGTTTGTAGTTCTCACACTGTTTGTTTTTACATTCGTTCTGCGGAATTCGAACGCCGTCTACAAACTTAGGGCGGACAAACATTTCAAGTCCGCATTTTGGACATTTCATCCAAGCACACCTCTCTTTTTTAAAATTTCAATAATATGGACTTTGTCCTCCGCCGAATACGGAAGTGCTTCCAGCATCTTTTTAATCTGGTCCGGACTCAGCGTGGCCAATTCGTCTATGAGTTGTTTCATTTGACCGGTTTCAGAATCCTGCGGAGCCTCTCCCGCATTCAATCCATCCGCAGCAGCTCCCAATTCGGAGACGCCGCGGACGCCTTCGGCAAGTGGAGGGCGCGAAGCGCCGGAAGGAGGAAAGGTTCCCCCTACGGGATTGATCCCAGCCGTTTCACTTGCCGGCGGCTGCATTGCCTTTATCTGGCTTATCAGCATCTGTTTGTTCTTGATCACGCCGTCCGGGAGCATCTCCAAATAGGTCGTCGCGCTGGGAATGATCCTTTTTGCGTACAGGTTGTCCAGTGTCTGGATCTGCATGATCTCGCTCCAATAAGATCCCTGGCCCACGTCCACTTTCAGGTTCACAGTGCAGTTTTCCAAATGCGAAAAATCGAACTCCACCACCGCTTTGTTCCCGTTCTCGTCAGTGATCTCAATTTCACGCACGCCGTAGTGCACCCGCATCATGTCAATATAACTGCGAATGTACCCTTCCACACAGTTGTAAAAATCAAGCCGCTGCATGTCCAGCTGTATGCGCGCCTGATTCTGGACAGTTATGATGGCGCTTGTGTTGTCCGGTTCAACGTTTCCCAGGGCGGTTTCATTCGCACCCATCAGGTCCTTGGTCTGCGTAATTGTGGAATTGATCAGATTGGGAACGCTGGCGCTCATATCGGCAGCCTGGAAATTGGCAAACAGGGCGTCGTTCGGATTCCCGACCACCTTGACCGCGCTGCCGATCCGGTTATCCCACCCGCCCGGTATTTTTGTCGCGTCGTATATAATCTTTGGAAACGCCGTCCGCGCGGTAAACATCATTGCCATGGCGTACATCTTATTCACAAATATCTGGTTTTGAATCTTGCCGGTCAGCGGAGCAACGCCGTGGTATGAATTTTTTACAACTTCCCAGCTCATCCAGGAAAGCGGATACCTCCTGTAATCCGTATCCCAAGGCTTTTTCACAAGCGCTGTCTGGGTAGATTTCACCATACGTACGCTTTTCACCATTTTTCCGTTTACTGTCTTTTTCACTTTCCACATTTTCAGCAGCACGGTCGTATAGTTTTTATCGTAATTCTTCTCTTCGTTCATATAGATGCAGTCGTTGTCCGGTACGATACTCTCTATATCGTCCCCGCCCATTCCGTTTTCCTTGGCCTCTTCCTTTACGTTTTCAGTCAGCGCGCGGTATACGACGATGATGTACGGCTGTTTTTGCGGATCGTTTTCCGAAGGATCCCCGAATACCACATTGGTGTTGTCTATTACGTCCGTGCGGATCTGGCCTTCATATATGCCGTCCGTTTCGGCTTCCACGTCAAACCAATTGTAAAAGCAGCAGTCTCCATCCACCGCGGCGTTCCGTATGGCCCTGCGGTTCTTGAACTGCATGTTCTCGCGTTCCAGGATGTTCAGGATCTCCTGCGATACCGCCTTCTGCACGCTTTCCAATTCCTGCGCATTGCCGCCCTTAAACTCCACGTTAGCCGCGATATCGTCGGAAATCAGCATGGCAATGTAAAAATTGACCACGGGTTTCAGAAAGTTGAAAACGGGCTTGTCCAGGTCGGGAGCGTTGACGCCTTCCCATTGCTTGTCGTTGTAAAAGTTGTTGTTGCGTTCCACCGTCTCGTAAAGGCCGCCGTCGAATATACCCGCATTGTACGCAATACCGTCCTGGTACTCTTTCCAAATCTCATCCGGTCTTTGTTTAATCTTCACCGTTCTGCTCCTTTCCGGTATAGTTGAGTATGTTGTTCAGCTGCCGGATGCGCTCCTCTTCACGCTTTTTTTCTCCGGCACCGTCCTTTTCATCGGGGGCAGCGGGCGGCGGAGGATAATCCGCCCGCTTTGCAGCGTCAAAAGGCTGCCGTATATGCGCCCCCAGCACAAAAGCCGCCAATATTCCAATGATCCATACAATTTCCATAACCATATCTCCGTTTTTAATATCCACTGCTTCCTTGTTATCTTCACTGACAAGGTAACACATTAGGTGTGTCAGTTATCGTCAACTTTTATAGTTTTATTTCTTTTAAAAAAGAGGCTTACGTACGTAAACCCCATAAAAGAAAATTGCAATGATATTAAAAGACAGCTAATTCCTTTTTCACCTGCCGTATCCTACGAAATTATCCACCTGATTGTTATACGGTACTTGTCCTTCATTAAACTGCGCCGTTATTATCGCCGGCAGCGGCCTGCCCGAGACAAAGTAGCGTATGGCATCCGGCGCATGAGTTACATCGTGCGGTTCCGCCGCACAGTCGTTCGGATTCTTCTCGTCAAACTGTATCGCCGGCAGATTTTCAATCAGGTTTATGCAGTTATCAAATATCCGCAGGTTGGCAATCGTCTTCCCTTGCTCGTCCTTAAACGGCTTCAGCCATTCATGCAGTCCGTACCACCCCTGAACACGGTCGTTTGAGACCTTGTACAGGTATATGCCTTTTTCCGCAAACCACTCTGCAGTGCTTTTACCCGTATCGCTGTGGCGGTTCCACAAGTCGGGCGGAGCGTAATACGCTTCTATATTTTCGTCTGCAAGCGCTTTGATTGCCTCTGCCGCGTCCGTAACGATCAGCCCTTTCCGGTACAGTTCCCTGTACACATATGCACGCCCCTGCCCGTCCACCGCTATCCAGTAACAGGCCAGCATGTCCAGCCCAAAATCCAGCGCAACATACCGCCGCCAGTGAACAGGAATTTCAAACGGACGCATCACATGGATATCCCGCCGGAATTCCCCGAAGTACTGCCCGATAAATATATCCCAATCTCCGTCCAGGTACGCCTTGCGGCGGGCTTCGTCCGGTATGCTTTCCAGATTTCGGACGTAATCCGGGTCGTTCTCCATCACAAAAAGGTTGTCGTAAACCTTTGAAGGTATAAATACAAAATCCTCCGGCCGCTCGGCACGTTCGTATTTGCGCGATATAAAAAGCCTCTTCACCCAGTTATGCCCTACGCCTCCGGGGTTGCAGGTAAAGTACATCCTGGGCGTGAATGGCTTTTTACACATGCCGGAAAGCCTGCTGCACTCGGTCAGAGCCGTGTACTGAAATTCGGTAAACTGCGTCGCTTCCTCCATGAATATCACGTCATAGGACTGCCCCTGGTATTGCAGCACGTCCCTTTCGTTGTCGCAGTACCCAAGTTTTATGCGGCTGCTGTTGGGAAACAAAAATTCTTTTGTGGAATCCTTGTATACGGCCGCGTCTTTCAGCAGGACGCACAGCGGATTGATATGGTTCTCCCGCAGTTCTGGCAGCGTCCGCCGCAAAAGCAGAATCTGAATGCCCGGATAAGTCAACGAGAGAAGTGAGGCTTTGGTCCTGGCCGCCCAGCTTTTGCCGCCGCCCCGCGCGCCCCCGTACGCGATCCGCCGGGCAGTGCATTTAAAAAATTCAATCTGCGGTGGGTATGGCTGCTGTATTTGAAGCGCTATTTCCCCCATTCTTCGATCTCTCCTTTAAGATCAACCGTAATATTCACATCGCCGCTATGCTCCGGTTTATCTTTCATCATACCCAGATGCCGCATCAGCAGCTCCAGTGCCTTCATTTTGTCATACGCCTTTATTTCGATGCCGCTTGTGCTCATCTTTATGCCGGCGAGCGCCGGAAGTTTTGACTGGTCAATGTCCTCCGTACTTTTTATATTGACGCGTTTTACCTCGACCGGGTTTCCCGCCTTGTCCAGCCCTTCCCCGATATCCACCGTTGCAAAATCTGAAGCGTTTGCGAACGCGATTGCGGCCAGTTCCGCCAGAATATCTTCCTCAGCTATATCTATACGCTTCCTTCTCCTCTTCATCAGTTCCTCAATGCGTTTTTTTACATCGTCCCTTGCCATGAGTGCATACGCTTGCCGGTTTGCATACTTTCCGGCAAATCCGGCGCGTATGCAGGCTTGTGTCGCGTTAAGGTCCACCAGGTATTCGTGGCAGAATATTTCATGCTTGTCGTTTTTTAATACTGGCATAGCTCACCGCCTCCCTAAACTGCCTCAGCGTCACAATAACACAAATGCCCGGCCTCTTCCATGCAAAGGTTTCTGATCTTCCTCTATATCTCAAGGGGCCGGTTGCTGTAATCCCTGCAGGTAAAGTAAATGAACCCCTGCTTGATGTACGGCGTCCAAATCCCCCGCATTTTCTTAAACATATTGCAAACTCCCCCTTTTTTTGGTATTATTGTGTCGTGAATCTATATACACCTTGGGGCGGCCCGGAGCCGCTCTTTTTTTATTGCCGCATTTATCCCGAAACGCCCCCTCCCTTTATGAACCATACCATAATACTGCTTTCAGTTATCGTCAAGTTGCGCAAAAGGACGGTCATTCCGGCGGTTCGAAGTAGGCCTCCAGCATTTTTTCGGACTCGCGCAGATGCCTTTCCGCTACCGTCGCCCAGTCAGACCATTTGTACTTGTTCCCGTTGGACCGGCAAAGCTCGTCCAGATAACGGATTGCCCGGTCAACCTCATTCCGGCCGTACTTTGATATAAAACCCCAAAGTCCTGTTATCTGGAAGTCACGGAAAAGTTTTTCTTAAAAGGGCTTTTATATATTGCTTAATCTTGGGCTGAGGGGATTACATTCCGGCGGTTTTGTCTTGCTTACGGTAGCAAGATGTCTTGCGTAGTAACAAATCAGCCTGTTTGTTTTATCTATATACAAAGGAGTCAACCCCCCGGATATTTTGTTTTGTTTAATCAGGGAATAGAGTTCATCCAAAAAACCGGAAAAATCCTGCAGCGCTTTCTGCACATTTTTTTGGTGTTCATTTGCCATCGGATAATCCTCCGTACCTATCTGGGACATGCCTTGCAATTCTATTGTAAATAACAACAAATTTATAAAATCTGTCGCCAGAGTTTCCGCCCTCTGCCGCAGTTTATTTTCGTATACGCCAACAATGTTTCCGATATGCTTTGCAAACTCTATCATCAGGGGCAGCCAGAATAAATCCTGCTCAATTGGCGATTCTATTTCCTGCTGCTTGCCGCTAATAAAGGAGTTGAGATGAGTTATGTATCTTTGGGCAAATGCAGCCGCGTTGCTTAAAAATGCGGTGTCAATCAGGAAAGGATAATTGCCTCTCAGCTTGAGATTCAGTATTTGCAGCATCAAATTCCGGTATTTCACCGCTTCTTCCAATGCATTCTTATTAAGCTGGGTCAGCTGCTCAGGCGTCAAATCCTGGCGGGCCCTTGCAAGCAGCCGGTCCAACCGGGATACCGTGTCACGAACATCGCTGATCATTGCGGTATCTTCCGGCTGTAAACCATCGATTATTAAAAGAGCGTAATCGCCCAATATCTGAAGCCAGAACCGGTTTTCATCTTTATTTGAATATGTTGCAGCAGCCATTTACATTCAAACCTCCCAATACTTAAAGATGGATTATTTTATTCGGTTGCCGCAGCATTTGTGCTTTAAAGTGAAGCGGGAATAATTGCCGTTACGTCTAATGATTCCCCCATTTCCGGCCGGTCCTTCAAACCATTATTGCTTTCCGTTTCTTCAAAAAGCTTTCGGCTCCCAACTTTAATCAAAAAAGCAGAGACATTCCGCCCCTGCTTCTTTCATTTGGGAAGTATTCTAATCCATTTACAAAATCTTTCTCGGGGCTGCGGGGTCGCAGGCTGGCAGGCTCTGATTCGTCACACTTGCAAGCCTGGTCAGATAATAGCATTCCTCCCTGTACATATGGTCCAAAAAAAGTACCGTTAAAGGGACAACTATACTTTTGTTACTGATTTTTAATTCAAGATCCACAAAAAACTCAGCGAACAGCCTCATCTGATTAAAAGCTTCCTTATGCAGCTGGTCGAGAGCAATAAAATTTTTTAATCCTGTTCTCAGATATCCCGCAAATTCCATTGTCCTGTTATACAATATGCTCAATTTATGAGCAAATGAACCCGCTTCCTCAACCAAGTCATTAAAGGGATAGCTTGTATAAGATTGTATTAAGTTTGCATGGCCCAAAGCATCCAATATCCAAACAAGATCATAATGGATCGGATGTAATTGCGGAATTGTATTGCTGGTATAAAGGCCAAGATTATATATATACTCGTCGGCTTCATTTACCATGTGGTTGATTACGGCTGTAGGCAAGGCAATACGGATATGCCCGGTAAGCTGCCGGGTCAGAATGTGGAGTTTAAAATCACGGAAATCCCGAATGGCTTTTTGGGCGCACTCTTTTAACTTTTCAATGTCCTTATCCCCAATTGCTTCCCTTGCATTCGCCAGCAGATTATTGAATAAAGAGATGAAATCACCTGCTTTTTGTATCTCGCCTGTTTCAACAGGGGACAGTGTTTCATAAATGATTATGGCGTGATCACCCATAGCCTGAAGCCAAAACTGGTTATCAACCGCGACTGGATTAGGCATTATGAATAACTCCTTTTTTAATATATATTATTCACCATTTGGTACTATATTCCATATATCTTGGCAGTAACACGGGAAAATAAAAGTATAAATATATTTTTTTCACTGATAACATATAATGAACTGTAAAATTTTTAAGGGGTGGATTTCTGTGAATGCGGAAAATTCCAATATATTGGATAACAAGTTTTGGCTGTCCTTTTTGAAAGCCAACGCGCAATACGTTCTGTATACATTATCGTACATTCATACGAAAGAAATAGAGCAGGCGCAAGATCTTGTCAAGCGGTTCGACGGCCTACACCAAAGAACCCTGGAAAATATAACGGACGAACAGTTAAAGCAAATAAACCGGGAAGCTTATCAAACCGCCCAGGACCTCCGTGAATTTATACTACATATTCTAAAAGGTAAGATTAACAACAGCATTATTATTTATCTGCTTCCCACGCAACTGAACAACATGGTAAACAGGACGGAAGAATATTTAAATATGATGGCCGCCTATATGCAAAACAGTACTCCCGAGCTTTCGCCGATTCACTTAAATCTCGCATGGCTGATGGATGCATACACACAGGCGGAAAGCATATCAAACAATGTGGACGTAACCTTTAAAGGCGTCCAGACAAAAGCCGCACAATTTGCCAATGAAATAAACGCTTTATTTATGCGTACTTTGCTGCTGAAAGGCATACAGAGAACAGGATTAACTCAATTTCCGGCAATAGACCAGCTGAGCCAGGATACCGCTTATCAAATGCAGTCATTTTATGATTTTATCGAAGAACTGCGCGTGCTTACCAAGGAAAACAAACTTTTCGGAACAATTTATCCAATACTCTTTGACCAGATTCAACGGGAGACGTGTTATTACCACGCCAAATTATCCCAGGCGTCCTCACTGCCGCCGCCCGATTGTAACCCTTACCAATCCCCTTCACAAACGCGCCGAGGATAATCCGGTATCAATAACTCCAATCCAAATCACATCAAAACTAAAAGGATCGTCAAGTATGTGTTCCTTCCACTCCTTTCATGCCGCCGTTTTATTCCACTAAGAATCAATTTCAAGCCTATATCCGTTATGATACTTGCATTATAAAATGAAATTTTCTGTTCAATGCAAAAATTCAAAAAAGCGCAAACGCAGTTAATCCTGTTACCCGCGCATGTAATGTTTCTCGTACGTTTCGAATCTTTCCAGATAATTTTTGTGCATTTCATTTTGAGGAAATATTGTATTTGCTTTGTTTTTTCTGATATGAGGCTTTTGTCCAATCAATTCAATTCCCAGCATAAGACCGCCAACCATGGAACTATGCTTCATGGCATCCACCGTGAGCGTTTTTCCCAAAATGTCCGCGCACATTTGCAGCCAGAGCGGTGAATTCAGAATACCGCCCGAAATCTTTATGACCGCGGGCTGGCCGTTCAGTTCGCAAAGTTTATTATAACATTGCCTGATATTAAACAACACGCCTTCAAGCACGCTGTAATAAAAATCGTATGCGGTGTGCTGCGGAAGGACCCCCAAAAAGGACGCCTGCCTCTCGTCGTTCCACCCGGGGCATCTTTCGCCGTATAAGAACGGGAAAAAAATGGGGGCTTTACCCTCATTGGTACGGATTTCTTTTTCACAATCCAGGTAAGAAGAATCTGCCGGAAACATCAGGCGTTTTATCCAGTCAACACAATTGCATCCTCCTGAAACAGCCGCGCCGCTCAGCCACTTTTTGGGGGACAAATAACACCAGGTGCTGTTGTCGCAAGAAAGCCTTGGTTCGGATGCAGACATTCTCATTGCCGCGCTTGTACCTACGGACAGCGTCATGATCCCTCCATGGATCGCTTCCGATCCTATCTGGTTCAAACCTCCGTCCGGGCCCGCGCTCATTACCGGTATGCCCGCCTGCACGCCCAGCAGACGTGCCGCTTCCGGCGTAAGCGCGCCTGTTTCGCTCCATTTAACCAATTCCGGGAGCTGTTCCCTGTTTATACCCAGTTCCGTCAGCAGTTCACTGTCATAGTCCAGGGTATTGATATTAAACATTCCGGATCCCGAAGCCATACTGTCCATAACGCGCCGCTCACCGGTCAGCCTGTAAAAATTGTAGCTTCCCTGTTCCATGATATAGCGATTTTTGATATCCTGCCCTTGGCTTTCCAAATATTTGATTTTAAAGAACGGGTAAATGGAATGCACCATGCATCCTGTTTTTTTATAAAAATGTTTTACATAGCCCGTATCCCGGCGAAGATTGGCGCACAGTTCCTTTGCTCCCGTATACGACCATAAAAAAGACGGCGTTTTGGGTTTCATATCCAATCCGCACAGTATCAGGCTGTGGAAGGTGCCTGAAAGCACAATCAGTCCTATTTTATTCCCCCTGCACAGTTCCCCTGCAAGCGCCAACGTTTTATTGAATATGTCGTCCGGGTCCTGAATGCCGTCGTCTGATTTTGTCTTGTCATAAGGCTCTTCCGCCGTCTGCAAACTTCCGTTACGCGTATCATAAACCATTGCTTTCGCGGAAGTCGTGCTTGATTCCATTACCAGTATATCCAAGTTAAAAATGTCCTTTCCCGAATTGCTCAACGTATTCAGGTTTAGTATATACCAGTGCTTTCAAGTTGTAATCTCTTAATTTATATTATAAGATCAAAACAAAGCAAAAAACGGCGTAAAGCCATTTTTTGCTTTGTTTTTACAGGAGAACATAAAAAAACAGATTAAATGCTCAGGATCACTTTTTGTACGGTATCCTTATACCTCTCGATATATTTAAACGCTTCTGCAATCTGCGTCATGTCAAATTTCTTGGAAATCAAAGTCTTTAAATCCACTTTGCCTTCTTCCACCAGCCGGATCGCTTCCAAATAGTCATCGTGCCGGTACATGAGCGTGCCGATCAATTGATACTCCCTATCCTGAACGTTTGCAAGATTGATATTGGCCTGATTTCCAAAAACGCCTACAATCACGATGGGGATTCCTTTGCGCGCAATGTTCAGAACCTGGTTCAGCGCGGATTCATTGGCGCTGCATTCATATACCGCATCCATGCCATCCGGCCCGAAGTAATCCTCTGCCGCCTGTTTCAGATCCGCCGTTTTCACATTGACGGCGTAAGGTATACCGCATTTTTTAGCCATCTCCAGCCTAAAATCCGAAACATCCGTAATCATTACCTGAGACGCTCCCAGGCCCTTTACGCTTTGCGCCACCAGATTCCCGATGGTTCCCGCGCCGATCACCAGGACTTTTTTTCCTTTAAAATCCGCAAGGCCCCGTTTTGCCGCATGAACGCCTACCGCCAGCGGTTCAATTACCGTTCCCTCCGCAAAATCCACGCTGTCGGGTATGCGGTACAGCAAATCCCCTTTTGCCGCAAAATAATCCGAACACCCGCCGGTCTCCTGGCATCCCAGCACTTCCAGTTTTTCGCATATATTATACCGCCCGGTTCTGCACGGGTAACACTCCCCGCAAACCTTTTGCGGACGCAGTACGACCCTGTCGCCTGCCTTTAAACCTGAAACATTTTTTCCCGTTTCCACAACCTCGCCGGATATTTCATGTCCCGGTACGATCGGGCAGTGTATGAACGGATGTTTTCCGTAATAAGCATGTATGTCTGATCCGCAAATCCCCATCGCACGCACGCGGATCAATGCTTCATCGTCATCCGGCACCGGCTTTGGCACTTCCCGGATTTCAAATTTCTGCGGCGCTTCTAAAACTGCCTGTTTCATTACTTTCCCTCCACTTTGTTGTACGTTTTAAACTTTTATCAAACCGGCCCCGCCAGCTTATCAAACGGTTCCTGCAGCAGATCGTGCAATTCCAGAAAAACGGCGTACAATTCGCCATATACCCCTGAAAACTCCCTGCGAGGCAGATATTCCCGGTCAACCGCAAACACCGTCTTCTGCACCTCCAGGGGATCGCCGTATATCCCCGCGCCAACGCCGCCCATCACCGCGGCTCCAAGTACGCTGCTTTCATCGATCCGGAGCGTATAAACAGGCAACTGGTAAATATCCGCTTTAATCTGGTTCCATAACGCGCCCTTTGCTCCCCCGGCCGTATGATATACGCATTCGATTTCACACCCGTTTTCTTTGAAAATATCGAGAGTCCGTTTCAGTTCAAACGCGACGCCTTCCAGCATGGCGCGCACCATCTGCCCGATTTCCGAACCTAAATGCAGACCTATATAACATCCCTTTGTGTTTGCGCTCCCCATTGTGCGTTCGCCCAGCATATACGGCATAAACAGCAATTTATCCGCGCCCGGCGGAAACTTCTGCGCCAAACCGCAAAGATAATCGTATTCATCCATTCCCAGGCGCCGCGCCTCGGCAGCTTCTTCGCGCGCAATGGTATCCCTGATCCACCGGAAAGCAGCGCCTGAAGCATCCAGCTCGCCATAGGGGACCCAGCCTTCCATAACGCTCCTCAAATTCATTACGCGCCTGTCCGGCAGGGGCCTTGGCGCATAGCAGCTCACCAGAGAGGCGGTTGCCGTAAGGTCGACGCATATGCCGGGCTTGTTCAATCCGCATATATACAGCGAAGAGAGCATATCGCCGCACCCGCAAATCACTTTCGTCTTTGTGCTCAGTCCCGTTGCCTGGGCCGCCGCAGTTGAAACCTTGCCAATCAGGGAAAAAGACTTTAGAATAGAAGGCAATTTTTCTTTGTCCAAACCCAGGCAGCGAATCGCGATATCGGACCATTCGTCTGTCCGCCAGTCCATCGCATACGCTCCGGACGCTTCCGTAGGATCGGTATGCGCGTTTCCGGTCAGCATAAAGTTGATGTAATCTTTAGGCGTTAAAAATTTATATGTTTTTTCATATACCTCCGGAAGATTATCCTTGATCCAGCGGATTTTCATGCCAAACCAGGCAGGCGCGGGTATATTGCCCACGATATCGTAGCATTCCTCCGCGTTTGTCTCTTTCATTTTCCGGACGATTCCAGCCGACCGCTTGTCGCAATAAAGCTGCACATCATTCATCAGCACCCGGCCGTCCCGGCCGACCGCAACCGCGCCATGCATATGTCCACAACATCCCACCGAAACGATTTCTTCGGGCCGGACGCCTGCCTTTTCAATAGCCCTTTTTATATCTCTGCATATCGCGTTCCACCAAAAACCGGCTTTCTGACTCGCCCAGGAAGGCTTTTCGATGTCCACATACTGTTCGGTGCTTACACCCGCAACCAGGCGCGCCTGTTCATCATATATATGTGTACGGATCGATTGCGTTCCAATGTCAATTCCAAGCATGTATTTCATTCGTGTTACCCCCAAGAATATTGGATTTTTACTGTCCGAACGGCGGATGCCTCAAATATTTTTTTTCTTGGCGGAAGAAACAACCTGCAGCAGTACGGAAGCGATAATAATAAAGCCTTTTATAACATCCTGCGGGTACGACGGCACCGCAAGCAGATTCATAATATTGCCGATCAGCGCCAGTATCAGCACGCCTATCAGCGTTTTTACTGCGGATCCCTCACCGCCCGAAAGGCTTGCGCCGCCAATCACGCATGCGGCGATCGCGTCCATATCCATGCTTGTTCCGGCGACAGGCGAACCGATAGCCGTGCGTGAGGCCGCAATGATTCCTCCAAGCGAAGCGCAAATCCCGGAGATCATATATACGGACGCCTTATAAGATTTTACCCGTATGCCCGCGAGCGAGACCGCCGTTTCGTTGCTTCCCAAAGCTACTGTCAGACGCCCAAAGGACGTATATTTCAGCACCATCCAAAAAATAAATACAACGATCAGCGCCAAAAGAACAAGTGTCGGAAAGCTTCCAAAAATAGTGCTTGTTCCAAGAACGCCTATGCTGTTTGCGGGGGTCTTTATCGGCGACCCGTTTGATATCATAAAGGCAATTCCTCTTGCGACCGTCATCATTGCAAGCGAGACAATAAAAGGCGCCATATTCATCCTTGCAACCAGGAAGCCGGCAAACAGTCCCAGCCCAGCGCCAACCGCAATCGTTACAACTACGCTGGCAAACATGCTGCATCCCGCAATATTCAGCATGGTAGCCATAATCACGCTTCCAAGCGCAACAATAGAGCCTACGGAAAGATCAATGCCTCCCGTCAGAATCACCATCAGCATCCCCATCGCAACCACAATTGCGCCCGCATATTGCCTGCCTATATTTGTGAGGTTGCTCACCGTAAAAAAGTCAGGCGATATGATCATGCAGATAATGATCAGTACGGCAAACATAATATAAGTGTTGTAAGAAATCAGGATCTTTGAAACGACCTTTTTTGATGTTTTGCTTTTCACGTTTTCCATTACATAACCCCCATAGACAACTGAATCAGACTTTCTTCCTTTATTTCACCTTTTTTCAATTCTCCCACAATACTGCCCAGGCGCATGATCAGCGTACGGTCGCACATGCCGATGATCTCTTCCATCTCCGATGAAATCATAATAACAGCTATTCCCATTTCCGCCAGGTCGTTGATGCATTTATAAATCTCCGTTTTGGCCCCAACATCCACGCCGCGCGTCGGCTCATCCAGAACAATGCACTCGCAGTCCGCTGCAAGCCATTTGGCTAAAGACACCTTCTGCTGATTTCCGCCCGAAAGACTGGAAACCGGGTCGTCTATAGACCCATATTTGGTGGACAGTTTGTGCAGTATTTCAAAAGCAAATTCCCTGTCTTTTTTCATATTGATGACGCCAAAGCGTCCCACTTTTTTTAATGAAGTCAAAGTTGTGTTTATCCTGATCGACTGGTCCAATAGTACGCCCTGCTGTTTCCTGTCCTCGGATAAAAACCCAATCTTTGCGTGCACGGATTCGGCGGACGACTTAAAGTGCCTTTCCTTACTCTTGTAGACTACCCGTCCGCCGTCTTTTCTGTCTATCCCGAGCATGGCCCTCATGGTTTCCGTACGTCCCGCACCAACAAGCCCGCTGATTCCCAAAACTTCGCCCTGTTTCACAAAAAAGGAAACGTCCTTCACCATTTTGCCTGCGGAAATATGTTCCGCTTCCAGGATCTTTTCTCCTATCGTTGCGTGTCTTTCCGGAAACAGAGTTGAGAGCTCCCTGCCAACCATAAGGTTTATCAGTGATTTCTTGTCTATGTCTCCCGTGTTAACATGCCTGACCAGCATGCCGTCCTTCAGGACGGTGATGCTGTCGCACAACTCGAATATTTCGTCCAGCCTGTGCGATATATACACAATGCCTATTCCCTGGTCTCGAAGGGAACGAAGCAATGAAAATAGCTTCTTTATTTCACTGAAAGTAAGCACTGCCGAAGGTTCGTCCAAAACCAGAATTTTGGCATTTCTGGAAAGGGACTTGCATATCTCCACCACCTGCTGGTAAGCCACCGGTAAGCTGCCCACCAGAGCAGCAGGTTCTATATCATCAAAACCAAGCTTGCTGATCAGTTTTTTCGCGTCGCTGTTCAGCTTTTTCCAGTTAATAAACGCCCTGTTATTAGTGAGCCTGTCAATAAAAATATTCTCCGCAACCGTCAAATGCGGCGCAAGCATAAATTCCTGATAAATAACGGAAATACCAAGATCCATGCTTTTGCGCGGCGAAGAGATATCCACCGTTTTGCCATCTATCATGATATCGCCGCCGTCTTTTGCGACGGCGCCCGATAATATCTTCATCAACGTGGATTTTCCTGCGCCGTTTTCCCCCACCAGTGCATGAATCTCCCCTTTTTTCAAACTAAAGGAAACGTCCCTCAGTGCATGCACACCGCCGAAGCTTTTTACAATTTGCTCCATTTGTACTAAAAATGTTGAATCGCTCATCGTCAGATTTCCCCTTCCAAAAGGGCACAGGTCCCGAAGCCCGCAAGGCTCCGGAACCTGCACGCTAATACAGTTTTGTATATTAGAATAATGAATCAGGATCGTAGAAGTCTGCGACATTCGAGGCGTTTATGCAATTTGCTTCCGTCTTTGTTACCGCTTCGTAAGATTTGGGATCTTTGCCTTCCACTAAAATTTCATTTGCGATCTTAACAGCCAATGCTGCGATCTTTGTCGGGCTGTTTTCGCCGGTCGCCTTGTAAGCGGTTCCGTCCTGGATCAGTTTCAGCGCTTCTTTCTGTCCGTCTGCAGCTGCGAATATGCTTATATTCCCCGTTTTTCCGGCATTCTCAATGGCCGTCATACCGCCGATGAGCATGTCGTCGTTCTCGCCAAGCAAAACATTGATGTTCGGGTTTGCGGTTAAAAGATCTTCCGTTTGAGAAAGCCCTTCTTCCGCGGTCCATCCGCCCCAGCCCTGTCCTAAAACGGAGAACTTCGCCTGCTCATTTGTCGCCTTGCCATTGTCGGTTAGCTGCTGGTCAAATTCTTCGGCCTGCTTCCAAGCTTCTTCTTCCGTCAGTCCAAGCCTTTTTTCCAATATGCCGCAGAATAATCCGGTTCTTCTTTCCTTGCCGACAGGATTTCCCTTTGCGCCGCTGATAAGTACGGACTCAATCGGCGTATCGCCCATTGTTTCAACTATATAATTGCCTACTTTTTTTCCGTTCTGCAGATTGTCGGAATATACTACTGTCACAGCATTTGCGCCTTCATCTATACCGCTGTCTACTCCAATCACCGGAATGCCTGCGGCATCCGCAGCATTGACCGCCGCTACGCAAGCCGACGGGTCGACGGTGTCAAGGAAAATCAAATCCATTTTTTGAGCAACAAATGTCTCAATATTTTTTATCTCGCCGTCAATCGTATTTTTACCGTCCAGCACAGTAACTTCCCAGCCTTTTGCCTTGCATTCGGTTTCAATTGCCGTAGCAAGCGCCTTAAAGTATGGATTGTCCAACGTCTTTTGAGCAAATCCGACTTTAAAAGTTTTTCCGGCGGCGCTGTCATCCGCGGATGCGGTTTCAGCCGCCGAAGGAGCGCTGCTGGCTTCCGCAGCCTGCGAACCGGCGGCGCTGGAATCCGCCGCTCCCGAAGAAGCTGCGGGTGTGCCCGAGCAGCCTGCGACAAGCAATGCCAATACAAGCAAAATTGCCAGCAGGGCTGCCGTTTTAGTTCTCGTCATATAATTTTCCTCCTATATATTGTATTTTGGGATTTCTCCCAAAACAGAATGCTTTTAAAACGCCCGAAGCGCGCCCATGCGCAGCAGCGTTGCCGCGCGGCCTGTCGGACGTATGCAGCCTTTAAAAAAATCGTTTTGGAGTATATTGTTATTATAAATACGGCGCGCCTTCCGTAAAAGAAGCCTAAAGTCAGATTATGGGTTGTATTTTCCGCATCCTTTGCTGCCGGCTGACATAACTTTCTTCCCTGTTTACGTATTTTTGTATCCATAAACTGAATATCCCACCCCTTAAATGTGAATATCTTCCCCTATTTTTCCCGAATCAAATACGCTATAATGATTACTGCATACCAATGGAGTATTTTATTTCTTTCTGCTTATTGCGGCTGTTTTTATTGACCGGTCAGAAAGGAAGCAATAATTGAGATCTGAGCTTTTACGGACAGAGTACCTTTGTAAAAATTTCCAGCAGGATACGGTGCTGAATTATATCTCCTTCAGTATTTTTGAGGGCGAGGCGTTTGTTGTGCTGGGCGCGGGCGGCGCGGGCAAATCAACGCTGGCGCAGATACTGGGCGGGCTAATTCCACCGGACGGCGGAAAAATCTTCTTTCGGGAAGAGCCGGTATATTTTCATTCCCTGCGGGACGCCCAGGCGCTTGGGATCTATATTATACAGAATCCGGGCAGAGTGGTCGACGCGCTTTCCATAAATGAAAACATTTTTCTGGCGGATCCCAGGGGATTCTGGATACGCAGAAAAAAATTAATGGACAGGTCAAATAAGCTTTCCGGTCTTGTCGGCCTGCCGTTTGATTCCTCCGCGCCCGCGAAAAACCTGACTTCTTCCGAGAAATCGCTCCTTGAGCTTGCGGCCGTCATCAACAAAAACCCAAGCCTTCTCATATTTGACGAGCCTGCCTTTCCCGCAACAAAACGCATTAATAAAAAGATGGTTTCGGTAATAAAAAAGATGAAGGCGTCAAACGCATCGGTTCTTTATTTTACTGAGAACATACAGGAAGCGATGGAGATTGGGGACCGGATCCTGGTTTTAAAAAACGGCGTTGCAACCGGATTGATTGAAAGAAACAGTGAAGACTTCAGCGAAAGCCGCCTGCTTATGACCATGGCCGGGGACAAAAGCCTGCTGCCGCCCGGAAAACCGCCGTCGGAGTTCTCCTGTCCGGCATTGGAAGTCCGCGGCCTTTCGTACCGTTTTATAGAGAACGCCAGTTTTTCGCTGTACAAGGGCGAAATACTGGGGATCGTCTCGCCCAGGGGAGACAGCAAAAAAACACTCCTGCAACTGATATACGGCCATATAAAAAAAAGCGCGGGAACCATTCTGATCAATGGAAAACAGGCTGAAATCAAGAACACCCACGACGCCATACGGAACGGCATTGCGTATTACACGGCCGACAGGGAAATTTCGCACTTGATCACCAGCCTGACCGTTATGGACAATATCACGCTTATGGCAACCAGGCATATCAGCAGCCTGGGATGGATAAAACCGTATATAGAACGGCATTACGCCAAATCCTGCCTTGAGCTGATGAATATTCCGGAGAGCCTTCTTCATGTCCCGGTCTGTAATCTGAACTACGGGCTTCAGCAAAAGATCCAGTTCACGCAATGCCTTGTTCACCGGCCCAGGATCATGCTGCTGCATGAACCGCTCAGCGGGATCGACATGGCCGCAAAAAACGATATCGCCCAGGCCATCCGGAAGCTTGCGGACGAAGGAACAGGAATTATCGTGGCTTCTTCCCATATCGAGGACATGCTCAGGTTTTGCGACCGGTTTATCGTTATGCGTGAAGGAAAAATCAAAGGGGAGCTTTCCGGCGTGGAAGCAAACCAAAGCGATCTGATCGGTTTCATGCAGAAATTGTAAGATGACGCGCCCCGGAACGCTCCCGGGCCGTGCCTTTATAGAATTCATTTCACTTATTATTAAAAAATCGAAAAACAAGGAGTTATGTAAAATGATACGTACTATGATTGTTGACGATGAAGTCTGGGTATGCACGTTAATCTGCAACATCGTAGACTGGAGCAATTACGGTTATACAATTATAAAGCGGGCTTACAGCGGCAACGAAGCCCTGGAAGCGATCATGGACCTGAAGCCGGACCTTATATTTACGGATATCCGTATGCCCGGAATGGACGGCCTTGCGCTTATCCGTGAGGTAGAAAAACTCGGGCTGGACACAAAATTTATCATTATCAGCGGATACAGCGATTTTGAATACGCAAAAACCGCAATCGAATCCGGCGTACTCGGCTATCTGGTGAAACCGGTGGAGCCCGATGAACTCTCGGCTCTTTTAGCAAAGCTTCAGAAAAACGTTTTTTCAAGCAATCAGAAGCAGATAAAAGCCCTGCTGCATGAACAGCTGAATAAGAGCCGCCAGCAATGCCATGAGCAATTCATGTATAATTTTCTTTTGGTAAATCCCAGGCTTGATGAAAATTTCCGTCTTGCTTCTTTTAACCAGGAATTCAACACATACTATCAGGACGGACTCTTTCAGGTCTTTTCCCTGGTTTTGGACAAAAAAGACTTCACTTCCTATTCTGTGTTTAAGACGGAATTTTTTCAAAACATTACGGAAAAATGGTATCAATACTTTAAAGCCCACTGCTTTGAAGTCTGCGTCATACGCTCGGCCATGTCCGTCATTTGCATTGTAAATTACGCGAAAACCGACCGGCAAAAAATACGGGTGATTGCCGAAGACTTCTTTCATGAATGCCGGAACCATGTAAGCAAAACGCCCGGATATAGTATCACGGCCGGCGTGGGCGCTCCGGTAATGCAATTTACGGACCTTGCCCAGTCCTTTGCCGCCGCGCAGAATTGTATCCGCGCTAGGATTACGCTGGGCACAGGCCAAATGATCGACCTCACGAAAAAAATTCCCGCCTGTGACGAAAGCGCCGCCGTATTATCCGGCAAAGGCAAAAACCTTCTTTTTCAATATATCAACTGCACCTGTGAATTATCCGCCGAAGATGTGATAAACACGATATTTTTCGAAAACGGCAACCTTTCCAACGATCCGGTAACGCTGTTCAAACTTGTCTCCCAGTTTGTTTACGCATTCTATTCGGTGCTTAATATGGTCAACATCAATTTTGAGGAAATCTGTCCGATCAGCCAGGTAGAAAAAGAAGTGGAATCCCTGTATTCCATAGATCAGTTAAAAAACTACCTCGCAAATCTTCTTCAGAACGGCCAGCTTCAAAACACCTCTGTGCAGAACAAGGGTTCTTCGGCAATCAAGGTGCTGCAGTCTTATATTGAAACAAATTTCAATCAGGAAATTACGTTAAAGGATCTGTCTGACCAGGTATATCTGAATCCAAAATATATCTGCGAGCTTTTTAAAAAGGAAATAGGGATGAATTTTAACGATTATCTTACACAAAAACGCATAGAAAAAGCAAAGCTTTATTTGATGAATCCCTGCAACCGCATATCCGAAATATCCGCGATGGTAGGGTATAACGACAACAAATATTTCAGCCGTTTATTTAAAAAGATCGTGGGCGTTAATCCCTCGCAGTTCAGGAAGCTTCACAGTTAATTCAAGAGGTATGGCATGGCAAAAATAAGTAACACAATAAAAAAGCTTACGGAAAAAATTTTCATCGCCCCAGGCAAAAAGAAAATAGGCACCAGTCTGATCATTCTTTTTGTTATCTGTACGGTAATGCTCATCGTACTCCCGATATTATACGTATTTTTCTTTGGTTCCGCGCTTTTAAACCAGGCGCCGTTCGAGCGGTATACGGCGTCCGTTCCCGATGTTTATGCCGTTACCAGCCAGGACGGACAAACTATTTATATCTCCTCTCCTGAAATGAAAAATTTTTTCCAGCAAAGCAATCGTGAAAGCAATATTTCAGGCGATATGTCGGTTCACTTCCGGATGCTTTCAGACGTAAACGCCAACCTTCATGCAAATTTTATCCCCATCAGTAAATCCACGGTTTCTCTTGCAACGGTTATTTACATCCTTGTTTTCCTGCTGATCATATTTATCATGAAAACCAAAGTATATGACCCTATCACAAAGGTGGAGCAGATGCTGCACGGCGTGGTAAAGGGAGAAACCGATTTTAATTTTCAGGCAAAAGAAACCGATCCTTTTTTCCCCATGTTTTCCGATCTGAACGTACTGTTTGAAAATATAAAGACGCTAATGCTCCGGGAATCCAGCGCACAGCTTATCAAAAAGCAGGCAGAGCTTGACGCGCTGCAAAGCCAGATCAATCCGCATTTTTTGTACAATACGCTGGAAGCGATCCGGGGCCAGGCGACAGAATACGGCCTTCAGGACATCGAACTGATGACGCGCGCCTTATCACGCCTTTTCCGCTATAGTATAAGCAATCATAATACGCTGGTAACGCTTCGCGAAGAACTGGAAAACGTGGAAAACTACCTTTTTATCCAGCATCTGAGGTTTAACAATAAATTCATTAAAACCAGCCGCATAGACGAAGACACTCTCGAATATAAAGTCCCCAAGCTGATTATACAGCCCATCGTTGAAAACGCCATCTATCACGGCCTTGAAATGAAGATCGGGCAGGGGCAGATCTGCATCAGCGCGCACCTTACCAAAACACGTCTGGTTATAAGCATCAGGGACGACGGTCTGGGCATTGGTGAAGCCAAATTAAAAGAGCTGAACGCCGCCCTGGCGGAAGGGGTTACGCAGGTTGATCCGTCCCGTTCAAAAGGTTCCTCCGTCGGTCTGCGGAATGTAAACGCCAGGATCCGCTTAACCTATGGCAAGGAATACGGCGTCAGTATCTTCAGTACGGAAAAAATAGGCACCGACGTCCAGCTTTCTCTTCCTCTGATCCAATAGGGATTTTTGCAGCGTCAAACCGGCAACGATCATTCAAAAACCACAACGCCTTTCAGATAGTTCCTGTCCCCGTCCAGCATCATTTCATACGCGCGCCCCAGTTCCTCCGGCGCAAACCGGTGGGAGATAAACCCGTCCGCCGGTATGGCCCCGCTCGCATATGCGCCAACCGCTTCCCGCATCAGGCCGTGAATATCCGGGAAAAAGCCGGGATGCACAAAATGCAGTTCCGGACAGCGGCACATCAGCTCAAAGCCCAGCTCCGGCGGCCATATCTCCGGTTTATCGTAAACAGAGGACGCCGCAATAACGCCCCGGTCTGTCTCGCCCGGCCTTTTGATCAACCGGACCGCCGTCAGCAGCCCCAGCAGGCTAGCGGTCAGCTCTATGGCGCGGTCAAACCCGGTTCCGCCGGTGGCTCTAAGCGCTTCGGGTATGGCGTTTTCATTAGTTGTGTCAAACGTATCGGCCGCTCCGCATTCCTTCGCCAGTTTAAAGCGGCGCGGGTTCCTGTTGAAAGCGGATATGTTATTAACTCCTCGCGCGCGCAGCAGGCTGATTGCCAGTAGGCCCATATACCCGCAGCCCACAACGGCAACACTGCCGCCTTCCGGGGGCGTCGCCGCGCGGGCGATGCCGCAGCCGCACATCACCGGCTCGGCCAGGCAGTTCTTTACAGAAATATTATCCGGCAGTTTGGCAAAGGGAGCAAACTCGCTTACGGTCACATGGGATGCAAAAGCGCCGCCGCACACGCCGGATACGCGGTCGCCCGGCGCAAAGCGCGTTACTTCCGCTCCCACACACTCCACAATGCCGGTTGGTTCGTGCCCGAACGCGGCCGGATAAGGAATGGAGCTTGTAATTGTCGGGAACCCCAGCGGGCCCTTTGGCTGCATGGTGCCTTCGCCCAGATAAACGGGCATGTCCGACCGGCAGATGCCCGCAATACTCATTTTTATGACCATCTCATGCGGACCGGGCCGGGCAATCGGCTCGGAGAATACCTCAATTTTTTTTGGCGCGGTTAAACGCAAAACAAGCTTGTTCATATATAGTGTTCTCCTTTTTACAGGCGGGAAAATACGGTATATGCTATTTCTCGTTCACAATCATTTTTATAACATTTTCTATGGGCATGGTTTCATATTCTTTTTCGGCAATCGCCCTGTCTATCTGATGATTTTTCATGCCGAACTCATATGACAGGCGAAGCCCGTTATATGATTAAAATCAACTGTATGAAACGGTCCGGCAGCCAGCCAGTCCGCCGGTGTCACCCGGCTTTCCGAAATGATTTTTTCAAATTGTCCGAGGCCTTTTTCAATATCTCCGTTATAGGATAACATGCATATATTCAAAAGATTGTGCAGGGAATAAAGCCCAATATCGTTGCCTATGTTGTATTCGTTTTCTTCTTCCGCCCGGAAGCATTCGGGCCATTTGGCCGCGATGATCTCCCATGCTTTTTCAAACAGCGCGGCAAAACAGGGCGTGATATTGGACAGCATATTTTTGTCATTGTTTATATTCTGTTTTTTCATGAACTTTGTATAATGCGTATATATAATTGGGTATAACGAGTCGGAATATAAACCGTAAACCGTTTTCCGTATATTGTGCTTCAGGTTGGTCAGTTGGGTCCATGCGGTGTTTGTGCCGCTGTTCAGTTCGCACATGACGCGGTTTAAAATATGCCTTGCCGTTATTTCATCCGCTTCATTGTCTTCGCTTTCAGCCGTTTTTCTTTCGGCGGCGCAAAGACTTTTGATTTGTTTTATGGAAAGGCCGGTATCGCCGAGCACCTGTTTGAATATATTATCGATACTTTCATATTCGGCCTTTCTGCAAACGACGATATCGGCAAATTCGTCAAACGTGCAGTTGATATTCTGGTATATGTTGATAATTTTTCCGAAATTCTGGCCGTTTATTTCAGGGGGATTTTTTATATATGTCACATATCGCGGCCAGCGTCATAATCAACCACCCAATATCTGTCCGTTCCGTCCGATGTATACGTTTCCCCTTGCCCGATCGGTTTGCCGTTTATATTATGCTCCATACGTTTTCCTTTCAAAAAGCCTGTGTTTCACGGGGCCGGTCCTTTTCCTGGTTTTTTATGGTTTTTAAATTCTTTTATTAAATAATACTTTCTTTTTCTTCCATTTTCAACATTTTTAGTGTTGTGATAATGCTCCGGCGAGTGTTCGCAATGTATGGTGATAAATATCGAAAAATCATTTGAGAAATGATACAAAAAATATGGCAAGGGAGCATCCAAATTTATCGGGGAGGCCCTCAGATTTTACAGTGACGTCAATAAGATGCGGCCCGGTGTATACATGCCACCTTCCGGCCCTTTTGGTGTGCGCGCCGCTTTATTCGGTTTCACGGTTGGATAAGCCCTGTATTCTCCTTATGTTTTCAAGAGCGTCCTCTTCCGCTTTTTTATATTCTATATTGTTGCTGATGATTAAAATTTCATTGTAGGAATCAAGCGCCTTTTCCGCTTCCCCCTGCTTTTCATACGCTTTGGCAATGCTTTTTAAAACGCCTATCTTATGCTTTTGGTTTCCTGTCTTATCCTGGATTAAGAGAGCCTTTTCATAATATTCAAACGCCTCTTTCAAACTTCCGCTTTCAAAATATATATTGCCAATGTTGTGCAGGGCTTCTCCTTCCCCCTGTTTATAATCGTATGCCGCGCAGATATCCAACGCATAGTTGAAATAATCCAATGCCCGCTTAAATTGTTCTTGTTTTAAAAAGATCATGCCCAAATTGTTCAACTGGGTGATTTCTCCGGCCTTATAGTCTGTCTCCTTAAAAATCTCAAGCGCTTGATTGTAATAATCGGCCGCTTCATTATAGTTATGGCTGTCCGAATAAATATTTCCTATCACGCCCAATGTATTGGCCTGCCCTTGTTTGTAAGATATCTGTTCATGCAGCCGGATCGCACGATTGCAGTATTCCAGCGCCTTTTCCATATCGCCCTTCAGTCGATAGGCAGAACCAAGATTCAGAAGCTGGTTTGCCTCTCCCTGTTTCCCGCCTATTTCCTGATTGATCTTGACCGCTTCCATAAAATAATGAATGGCTTCATCGTAATTATCTTTTGAACTGTAAAGATATCCGATATTGGCAAGCGTATTCGCTTCGCCCTGCCTGTTTCCGTTTTCGCGGTTCATCTGAAGCGTATCCATCTGAGATTTTAATTCTTCGCTTTGCTTCAGTTCCCGGTAATTCTCATACAGAACGGGATTAATCCCGTTTATTCTGTCCATAATCTGATCGACGATCGTCTTGTTTGTTCTTTCAGGATCAACATGAACCAGTATTTCTTTCAATTTCTCCGGTTTATTGAAGTCGGAAGATATTATACATTTAAACAATAAGTCGACGCGGCCTAAAGCGATCTCCTCTTTACGGCCTTCCGACGCCGGTCCCAGATTATTATTCAAAAAAGAGGCTACTTCATAGTGATTGTTAAATTCTGTCCCGGCCTGGCTTACTCTGTCCTTCACCGCTTTCTGAAGCCTTTGAAGCGCAATTTCACCGGACAGGACGAGGCCGTTTAATTCATCCAATATCTGATATTCCTCATAAGATAGTTCCCCGCTGAAAGGTTTGTAAATAAGATCGTGCTCAACTTCAGCCCAGGCATGCATCAATACGGACGCAACCTGAATCTCGATCATAATATCCGAATATTTTTTTATTTCCTCCGGCAAATCGTCATTTTTCAGGTGCACCCTGTAATGCGTGGCCCAATAACCGGAAAAACGTTTTTGATAATCGGCTTTTTGCTTTCCCGCTTTTATTATTTCCGGAAATGTTTTGCATTCTGCTATTCTGAAATTCGATTCAATAAATTGCTGAACCTTATATAAATCCCCCGGGAAATAGAGCGCCACGCGCACTCCGGTCAAATCCACTATATCTTCTATGATTTCTTCAAAGGATTCATAATTCTTAACGATATTTCTTTTTTCCAGTTTCTCTTTAAGTCTTTCTATCCTTTTTGCCCTGTATGTTACAATGGCTCTGATACCCATCTGCTCCAGATTTGTTTCGCATATTTGAGCGCTTATTCTTCCCGCTTCCCTATAAAAATCAAACGTTTTTTTATAATGCTCTATGAATCTGTCCATGAAAGATATCATTCATTTTTTCCTTTCTCATCTTAATATACTTATTTTTCAAGGAAATAATATCATTCCTTCGGTTGGTATTTTAATCGCTTTTTCATTGAAATGCAACCGGATAGGCCCGCAAAGTTGCCGGTATAATATTATTTTTGACATTATTTCAGAATGACGGCTCAAAAGAAAGCATCCCAACCCACACACATTATATACAGTCTGTAATCATAAACGCAATTGTTGAAATATGCAATATTTGTCTGAAGCATATATAGTCCAACATTGTCAGGGTGATTTATGTCAACGAAACGTCTCTTCCTCCCACTGGCGCCTTTTAACCTCATACATACGCTGGTCTGCCAGCGCTATCGCTTCATCTCTTGCCGCGCATTCCGAGCGTAGCGCGCAACCTGTGCTGACCGTAACCGGAAACGCGTAACCTGAAATTTCACGCAGCGCGGCCTTAATTTGGCCTGAAATCTGCTGGCCGCTTTCCCTGTTCATTTCAGAAAAGATAATTATAAATTCGTCTCCTCCAAACCGAACCGCATAATCCTTCTCGCGGGTACCGTTTTGGATGCACTCCGCAAGACTCTTCAAAACAGAATCGCCCATATTATGGCCGTACTTATCATTAATGCTTTTAAACCGGTCAATATCCAGCATCATGATAATATAGTCGGTTTTTCCGCTCGCATATCTTTTTTCTGCAATATCCAGAATTCGTTCGAGCACCCGCCGGTTGTAAAGCCCGGTCAACCCGTCCCGAATAGAATGGTCCATCATATTTCTGCTTATTTCTTTGTTTCTCTTTTGGATATTGATCAAAAAAAATATAATAAGCGTGGCTGTTATGACGTATGCCGTAAGATTGTTAATGATATTGGCCGAAAGAGCCCTGCCCGCATAGGCCGTCAGCGAATGCAGCGTCAAACCGAAAACCAATGCGGCGTACGACGCAAGCAACAGCGTCTGTATTCTGCGGTAATAGGTCATAATGACCAACGACGCAAACAGGATCGTCTGGTATGGCGTACATCCCATCAAGCCGTCAAACGTGAACCAGCTGATTGGGGTATATACAAAACAAAGCAGCAACATTGGCACAAGGCAGGCCGTTTCGGTCGATATCTTCCCGGCCCGGTGCAGCGGGGTGGTGATTCCCATGCTTACAAGTATCGCGATAAATACACCCATCAAAAGATAATGCACCGTAAACGCCATAATTGCCGCGCCAAGAGAGCAGCAAATTATATTTGCAAGAAACATCTTCCAAGGTATGCTTTCCTGCATGATATCATGATGATTCTGTACGTTTGATAATAATTCCGAATACTCCTTCATATACGATCCACCTCACCGCCGGCTGCCGGCGGTACAAATAGTGATAAAACCGGAGAACAGCAACTCCGCATGTATAATTCAAAAAAGCAATACAAAAACAAACCGTAAGGACGGTTTTGTGGTTCAATGGAACGAGGTTGTTGTCGTCATTTAAATATATATACTAAATAATACTTTCTTTTTCTTTCATTTTCAACCTTTTCTGAATGAGCCTGCACCTATCTCATGCTCCAGTGGAATTGTGTTTCTTTTATGAAATTGCATGAAAAAAGCACTGTATCAGAACAGTGCAGAAGGAAGCAAGGCGTGTATACTCCCGCTGATAACAGGTAAATCAGGGAGTATGTACGAGCCAAGGCTCATACTGACAATATCGAAATCAAGTGACAAGCATAGCTGCATGGCATTACGCAAATCGTTAATACAACCGATGTTTTTTATAAAATTAATACTATATTTATTTTTTATAATTATTGGAAACTAAAGCAATATCAAAAGTATTAGTAAAAGTAAGGTGCGCCTAATATTATCACCGATGCCAAAGAATTGATTGTATGGATTTAGCACGCTTACAGATAAACTCATATATATAAGTTAAATAAAAAAAGATGCCTTATAGCAAGAAACAGACTTGTGAAATCCACTTGCTTTAGGCATTCCAAAGGTACATCTAAATTTGTAACCTTAATCCTATAAAACAATCAGCTGTTGCCCTGGATAGATCGTATAAGGTTCAGATAAATAATTGAATTCGACAAGGTTTTCCGCCGATGTTGCGTAATTTCTTGCAATTCGATTCAGCGTATCCCCCGAACGCACTGTGTATATGATAGCGCCAGGCGGTGAAAGTGGTATTTCTAGCTTTTGACCGATGTATATCAAGTTGAGATTTCGTATACGATTAAATTTTTGTATATTTTCGATAGTCGTGTTATGAGCGCGTGCTATGGAACTAAGCGTGTCGCCCGGTACTACCGTATAAATTGTTTTTGTAGCGGTTTGCATATAAAACAACTCCTATTTTAATAATACTTTATTTTATGAATGGTATAAAGCATATGTTAATAAAAAGAATTCAAAGTTAGTTTAAAAATGGACTATTATCCAATTTAATTTCCTCAATAGAATTTTAAGATAATGATACAAAGCACCGAATATGAACTGTATGTATAATAGCTTTCGGTAAAATAGGCGGGTATTTCCTCCAGTCTCAATTTTTTGATCCCTGCTGCCGGACCAAGGTACTACACCTTTATTATAAATATATACTTTATATGAAATACCAAGCGGTATTAAAGTATACAGGATATGCTAATAATATTATTTTTTGTTCTGGATATTATATTAAGCTTAGGTACTGGGCACAAATTCGTGCCCATTTTCCCGAGATTTTAAAGGTACATAAAGTACAGTTCGGGAGTTCTTTTGATGTTATTAAAATCAGAGTCTACGGCACCTGCACCTGCAAATAAATCTGGGACGTCTACGTCTGCATCGTCTGAAGCCATTAATTATGATGATAATTGGATCGTCTTCTAAACCATTAAATACATCGAAAAACGGATCAAAACTACCACCTAAGCTGTTGAAGGACATAAGTTTTACCTCCCTATTATTTCTATACATATAATATATTCCTTCGCTTCATATATGTTCGATTTTGATGAATTATAAAATATTTTATCAGAAAATGATAATGGTAAAAACACCTTGGTAACGTTATATTAAATTTTAACAGCATAAATAGAAATTATTTATAGATACTAAAAATATCAAAAAAATAGGAGGAATATTTTTGAGGATAAGTTTACCCAGGGGGTTGTACTATTATAAATTTGATACTTTTCTGGACAGATTTTTAAAACAGCTTGAAATAGATGTAGTAATATCTCCGGAAACAAACAAGAAAATATTGATTGACGGCTTAAATTCCTGTGTTGACGACGCATGTTTGCCTATAAAGATATTCCATGGACATATCATGTATTTACGCGATAAATGTGATTTAATTATTGTTCCGCGAATCATGGAATATCAGAAAAGTGAATATATCTGCCCTAAATTCTGCGGTTTGCCAGAAATGCTGAAATACAGCATTCCCGGTTTGCCACAATTAACTTTAATGCCTTTATATACGGGAGACATAAATAGCCTTTATAAATGGTGCAGTTCAATCGGGCATTTTGCAGGCGTCAAACCGGGCAGGATAAAGGATTCTTTTTGGAAGGCATATGAGAAATATAAATTATCCAGTTATGGGTTAAACGATGAAACCAAAACGTTCCGGGTTGCATTGCTTGGACATCCTTATATTATTTACGATAAGTTTGTCAATATGGAAGTTGTAAAAAAATTGGACAAGTTAGATACCGGGGTTATCACCCAAGAGTTTGTTCAGGAAGAAGACCAGAAGGAGGTTTACCATTCGATGTTGATTTATCCTTTTTGGTCCTGTATAAAGGAGACGTTGGGAGCCGGCAACTTTTTTGCAAGAAACGGAATGGTTGACGGAATCATTTACTTGTCTTCCTTCCAATGCGGAATCGATTCTGTAATTATCGATCTGCTAAAAGACCTCGTTCAAAATATTCCTTTGCTTGTCTTGAAATTTGACGAACATTCAGGGGAAGCCGGACTGGAAACAAGATTGGAAGCATTTATCGATATGATCAAAAGGAGAAAGTCAATTGGTAATTACGTTCCCTCATATGGGCAACATATATTTGGCAGCTAAAATAACGCTTGACGGCCTGGGATTACAATATGTCATTCCACCTTTCAACAACAGAAATACTCTTGAAATAGGTTCCAGAATATCACCCGAGGATATGTGTCTGCCTTTCAAGATAATGATGGGCAACTATATACAAAGTATCCGCCAGGGCGCTGACTCCATTTTACTGGTTGGAAGCCGCGGTCCCTGCAGATTTGGAGAGTATCCGGAACTGCAGTATAAACTGCTCAAAAAGGCGGGCTATGATGTACAGTTTGTGATTGCAAAATTTCCGGAAGACGAGGATAAGGAAATGAATGTAGAAAGCCTTGCGACTCTTGTTAAAGGTAACGGCATGAGCAAGACTGCCATGGCAAAGGCTCTCCTGAGGGGTTTTCGAAGTATGTACCTGGTCGATTATCTGGAAAAAAAAGCGCATTTAAACGCAGGATATGAAAATCACCCTGGCGATTCAAAGAAGTTGTACAAGGAAGCGCTTCAGACAGTATTTGCTGAGAACAATGCAGGTGAAGCATTTAGGATACTAAAAGATTATAAACATAAAATGGACGCCGTGCCTCTCCAGAAAAACAAACGACCTCTTAAAATTGCGATCATAGGCGAAATTTATACGGTAATTGAACCGTTTTCCAATTTAAATATAGAAGATAAGTTAATGGACATGGGTGTAAGCACCGTAAAAAAACTGACTCCCAGTTGGTGGATCAGCGACACCATTAAACAGTTTATAAAACTAAATGGGCTGGATGTGATTCGTAATGCCGGTGAATATTTACCCGTCTGGATTGGCGGTCATGCCAGGGAATGTATAGCTGAAGCGGTTATGGCTGATTCCAGACATTTCGACGGAGCAATCCAAATATACCCTATGGGATGCATGCCGGAAGTTGTCGCCAGATCTATTCTGCCCACCGTTTCAAAGGATAAGGATTTCCCCATTATGTCGCTCGTAGTGGATGAAATGACCGGGGAAGCAGGATATATTACCCGAATAGAAGCATTTTTGGATATGCTTGAAAGGAGAAGAACAAGAAATTCGCGGCTAAAATTATAAAGGACAATTTCATTTTGCGTTGGATTTTCGGCACAAATTTGTCTCTTTTGGCTTGTAACATACCAAAAGAATTATCATATAATATTTTTAGAAGTTAGCACGAGACATATTTTTAATCGTGCTAAATTTATTTAAAACGGCTGAATAATAGCTAATTTTTATTTAACATATTGCTACCATTTCAGCTTCCACTTACTACTTATGAAAATTGATCACCTTCAACTCACTAAATAGACCCATCCGGAATCAACCGCCGGATGGGTCTTTACCCGAATTGATGCATCTTTGGATATGTTTCAAGAATATCAATGCCGAACTGTGCGATTCAATCATCCATTATCTCGCAGTATTTTCAAGCAGGAACAGTTTAAAACGTATATTCTCTGCTGGCAATAATCTGCCTGTTAATTCATCGTTTTCTGAACAAGCCGGATAATTTTATCATCGGCTGCGTGTGGATCACCTCTTCCATCCATATTGCTTGTTGTTAAATAAATAGATCCGTCTTCCGCCTGGATGACCTCGCGCAAACGTCCAAATTCACCCTTCAGCCATGACTCTATACGATTCACTTTCGTTCCATCTTCATTTAATGAGATGGTAAGCAGTTCTTCTCCGCTCAGTGCGGCTACAAGCAATTTTCCTTGCCATGGTCCTTGATTTACAAACGCAATACCGGAAGGCGCCCAGGTATCTTCTCCACTATGTATCAGTGGCTTTTGTATCTTGTCTTCCCTTTCGTCTTCGTCTCCCTGGACGAGAGGCCAGCCGTAATTAGCTCCAGACTTTATGATATTGATCTCGTCATGCGCCGTCGCGCCATGCTCCGATGCATACAGGGTTCTATCCCGGTTCCACGCCAAGCCTTGCGGGTTCCGGTGCCCCAAACTATAAACCGCGGAACCGGCAAACGGGTTATCATCAGGTATCCCTCCGTCCAGCTCTATCCGCAGTATCTTCCCGGCCAAACTTGCTGAATCCTGAGCCAATGCTGCATTCTGTGCGTCCCCTGTTGTTATATATAGCTTTTGATCGGGCCCTATTTTCAATCTTCCTCCGTTATGAATCCGTCCTCCGGGAATCTTATCAAGAAGAACCCGGTCTATGGACGCCCTATTGTTCCGCTCAATCAATCTGACAACACGGTTATAAATCTGATTGCCTTCTGCATAGGTATGCATCACGTATATATAATGGTTCTGAGAAAAATTCGGATCAAGTACAATACCCATCAAACCGCCTTCTTCCAGGCTTATAAATGGCTCGCCAAACGTGATCAGCGGTTGCTGCCGAAGTTTGCCGTCTTCAATCACCCTGATCGTCCCGGACCGCTCAGTAAAATATAGTCTGCCTTCGCCGCTTACTGCTATGGCCCAAGGTACATGTAGATTTTCAGCAACCACTTCAGCTTCATAAGGAAAATCGTTTGTTTCAAATACGTTTTTCAAAACAAATTTTCTTTCTCCGACATCATAACTCATTATATTCATAGTTATTGCCGAATCTAAAGCGCTTTTATGGTTGGCATCAGCAAAACTCACATTAAAAAGCCCCCAAATAAATATAAGGGCTCCTATTAAAAGAACAGAATAAATTAAAACATATTTCTTTAATTTCATGACCATAATTCCCCTTAAAATATCAATTCCAAGTGATTATATGCTGCCGTTGTCGAAAACTGAGATTCCAAACTTTTCCGTGATAGGTAAACCCATATGTATTTATAAATTTTGTTTTATCCGTATAAAATTATGAGATTGTTTAAGCTGTTATACTTATTTTTCTCATGCAAATAGATTCATTTCCACACATGCAAATCACCTAAAGCATAGGATATATGTGAATATTTTTAAAAGGAATGTGATGAATATGTTTAATATGTTATTACCCGGACAACATCAGCTACCCCCGCTGCCATATCCATATAATGCCCTGGAACCCGTAATAAGTGAAAAAGCCCTCAGAATCCATCATGATAAACACCACAAAGCATATGTGGATGGCTTAAATGAAGCTGAAAACAGCCTGGAGGACGCCCGGCAGACAAATAACTATAAATACATAAAATACTGGGAAAACGAACTCGCTTTTAATGGTTCCGGCCATATATTGCACAGTATCTTCTGGACAATAATGGCTCCATCCGGGACGAGAAGCCAACCCGGTAGCAATACCCTTAATCAGATAAATAGTTATTTTGGAAGTTTTAATGCCTTTAAGGATCAATTTAAAAACGCCTCGGAGAAAGTGGAAGCTTCAGGTTGGGGGATACTTGCATGGCTGCCTGTCTGGGAGCGTCTTGAGATCCTGCAGGCTGAAAAGCATCAGGATTTAACGCAATGGAGCGGAATCCCCATTTTAGTATGCGATGTATGGGAGCATGCCTATTATCTCGACTATCAGAATAAACGTAAGGACTATATCAATGCATGGTGGAACTTGGTTAACTGGAACGAAGTCGAAAACAGGCTGGTTCAGGCAATGAACGGTCAGTTGCCGGTTTTCGCCAAGGTGTTCAATTATTATTAAAAATATAAATACATATATTTCATACAACAATATTTTTTTACCTAAATTCGATTCCCTTCATATCATTGTATAAAAAAGGCACTATTCGTAACAGTACCTTTTTTATTGGTGACCCCAAGGGGATTTTTCCGCTTCGCTATGGGCTCGCGGTTCAATCGTCAGGGCTCTTTCCCGCTCGCCTCATGCTCAGTGAAACCTCCATTCCCTTCATCGTCCACCGGACGCGCTCATTCCGGTTTCCCTGTAAGGGGGTTCGAATCCACTTGATATTACGCAATAAAAAACGCCGGACGTTTCCCGTCCGACGCGTTTTTTTTGGTGACCCCAACCCGAATCAGTCCGTATCCAAAATTTAAGGAGTGGGTTTATGTGATTGACAATTCGGATTATCGCAGATAAATATTAAACCTTTCAATTGGATTACCCATGCGAGGGTTCGAATCCCTCTTTCTCCGCCACATTTTGTCTGAAAAGTCCGATTTTATCGGGCTTTTTGGCATTTATTAATGCTTTTTTATGGTCATTTTTTTAGAGTTACAAAGGACCGCGGCTCACATTGCCGCAATCAAGGCTTCTGTTCCCACCATATTGATCGCCCGTTTCAGATTATATGCAAGGAAGCTGAGGCCTAACTCGGCTGTGGCCTTTTCCTTGCCCTTGCAAAGAAGATAATGCGCCCCGTGATGCCATTTTACCGTCCCGAACGGATGCTCGGACAGACACATCCGCTCTTTGATTTTTTCGGGATCAGGCCGTATATGCAACATCACCTTCTTTTTGTTTCCGTAATCCTTCCGGTCCAGCGTGTGGTTGTATGGATTGGGGGATATCCCTTCGGGTACCGGATTGAGTTTGCGGGAAGGATCGCCATACATCTGTACCGGCACATAGCTTGTGTCCGGGCCAAAGCTCACCGTCTTATGTCCTTTTCCACCCGTACACCGGTTTGGGCATTGCCTGCACGCATCTTTGTTTGCATAGATCGTATTCTTGCCTCGCTTTTTGAGCGGGGCCAGCCTGTTTCCCATGGGGCAGGTCACTGTGCCGTCTCCGTTTAAGCTGAAACAACTCAGTATACGTGGTTCATGAAGCTCCACCCGGATGCCGGTCCCTTCGTAACAGGCCGGAAGAACGCCCGCCGCTATGCATTTCTGGATATCCTCCGGTTTTGTGGAATTACGCTCCTGTTCTGTAATACTGTTTTCCACATACTCCAGCGCATAGATCCGTTCCTCTTTGTCGTATTTGAGTGCTACATTCGGGACGATGCCATTCATCACACAGTCAAGAATGTCCTTCCGGCTGTCATACCCCTTATCCGCCACAACTTCCAGAGTTTCCGTTTCAAGCATTCCTTTGGCACTGTCCGCAACCTGTTTGAGCAGGCCTTGGTCGGTATTGTGATTTGTGACCTCGTATTCCGCTATCAGGTGGCTTCCGCCATCCACTGCGGTCTGCACATTGTAGCAGCAGTGGAATCCGTCCTTGCTGTGCATACGCCGCGCGTCTGGGTCCGTCAGTAAAAGCTGCGTTTCGCCGCTGTCGGTCAGTTCTTTCAGATATCCCTGATACTTTTCCTTCCGCTCCGTCAGCTCACGCACGGCCTCTTTGATTTGCTCAGGCGTTAAAGGGCGGGTATCCGCTTCGGCAGCATCTTCCCGGTCCATCTGCGAAAGATACTCTGCGATATGACCGTCGATCCGTTGCAGCTTCTTTTCCAGTATCTCCGCGTTATACGCATTATCCTTGCTGTTGACCGCCCGGAATTTCGAACCATCCACTGCCAATAGCTCTTTCCTGTATAACCCCAGCTTCATGCATATCTTTACAAACGCGCGGAATACATTTTTGAGTGCTGCCGTGTTGTTTTTGCGAAAGTCCGCGATAGTCCGGAAATCCGGCTTAAGCTTGCCAAGCAGGTAAAACAGTTCGATGTTTTTGGCGCATTCCGCCATGAGCTTGCGGCTGGAGCGGATTTTATTGAAATATCCGTACACATAGAGCCGGAGCAGGTCGCGCGGGTCATAAGGCGGCCGTCCGGTTTCGTTGGGCTCCGCCCGTACAAAGCCTGCTTCTTTTAAATCCAGTCCGTTTACAAACGCATCAATCACCCGCACAGAGTTGTCTTCTCCTATGTAATCTTCGATGCAGTCCGGCAGCAGCGTGATCTGCCTGCGGTCCTGACCTTCTATATATCTCATACCATCAACCGGTCCTTGCTTTGATGCTTTTATTATACCATGTGCCGGTTTTCGGACAGTCTGGCCAAGGAAAAACCGCATTGCAATGCGGTTTTTTTGCGTTTATTTAAAGATAAAAAACCCCTTTTGAATTTGAACCCATGAGGAAAACATGCCCCTTTTCAAGAATTTGCTCATATATTACCCCTAAACCAACATTGGCAATATTAATGCAGCCTATTGATGAATGAATTATAATTGCGATACCCGGACTGTCGGTTCACCCCCGGTCTTCGGGCAGCGGCAGGGAGAACGTCACTTTTGTACCCGCGCCGGGCTTGCTTTCAAACGTGATCGTGCCGCCGTGTTCTTCCACAATATGCTTACAGATATAAAGCCCAAGTCCGGTACCGGTCTCGCTTCTGCCGCAGCTTTGGCTGTGAAAGCGGGTAAAGAGCATGGGGAACTCCTCCGGCGCTATGCCCGAGCCGGTATCGGCTACCGAGACCTCCATAAAACCCTGGACCTGCTGCGCGGCAACGGTGATTACACCCTGCATTGTGTGCCGGACGGCATTCGCGATAAGGTTCACCAGCACCTGCTTGATCCGTCCTGAATCCACGTTGACCACCGGCAGGTCGGGGCTTGCTTTGATCTCCAGGTGATTTCCATTTTTATTTAATACAGGAAAATGCGTTTCCACCGCCCGGTAGATCAGCTCGTCGATGTGGCAGGGGCGCTTGTTCAGCACCATCCGCCCCTCTTCAATACGGGTCACGTCCAAAAACTGCCCGACCATCAGGGCCAGGCGGTCGGCCTCGGAGGCAATAATGCTCATTCTTTCCCGCACTGCGTCATTTTCCGCTCCCGAAAGCTGGGATCGCGAAAGCTGCGCGTGCCCGGATACCACCGTCAGCGGCGTTTTCAGCTCATGCGACACATTGGCCAAAAATTCTGTCTTCAGGCGGTTCAGCTCCTCCAACGTTTCCTTTTCTGCCGCGGTCCTCCGCTCGGCTTCCTTTGCGTCCGCCAACAGCTGGTTGCTCATGAACAACAGGGACCCCGTTTGCGCCAGCACAAATACCAGCATTGCAATTTCGCTCACCGGAGCGTTGGACACCGCATCGCCAAAAATATCGCTGTACATGATGATATCGCCCACGGCTGCCAGAAAAAACACCGCAATGCCGTACAGAACGGCTGCTTGTTCACCCGTGGGCCTGCGCATCGTCCAGAACAGGCCGGAAACCCCGGGCACAATGCAAATAACCAGCAACGCCTGATAGTATTGCAAAACAGACGTGTAAAAGACGGAATCGGCAAACAGCACGCAAAGACCGTAAACGCCCGATCCTATGATGGCTGCGTATTGTATCACTTTCAAAAATTTGCTTTTTGCATACTGCCCAAGGTAAAGCGAAAGAAAAATCGTCAACAGCACAACGCTTAAGTATTCCAGCATAAAAGATACATTGCCCGATATGAACGAAAAGCGCGTCCACGCCTGGCTTTGGATGCATTCGCGCAGCGCCATGGCAAGGCAGGCCAGCGCAAAGTACAGGGTCGCCCGTGTGCGCCGCAGCAGCAGGTAAACACACAAAAGCAGCGCCGCCGCGCAAATAAGCGCGCCCATAACAAGGAAGCCTTTCCATTCGTCGGTCAGCCCGGTTGTTTGCCCCCCGGCGGGTTGCAGGTGCAGCGTGGCCAGCCGCGCGCCACTTTTGAAGTGGTAAAACTGCGCCGAGGCAAGGAGGATATCCATTTTTCCATCTGTCGGCGACGCGTAGCATGTAATGTTATTTTCCCAAACTTCGGTATCTTGCTTCGTGGTTCCCGGCCGACCGGTTTGCCCTGCCAACCTGCCGTTTACATAAACCATCATGGCATGACGGCCCGACAGGCTGAAAGTCAGCGCATACACCCGACCGGTATCGGGCAGTTTGAGTACAAACCGCTGCGAAAGGTAATCGGCGCGAAGCGCATCATAGCCCGCCGAACTTTCCGGCACAGCGGTATCTGCGGTCTCCGGGGTCAGGAGGATATTGGGATAATAGGTCGGGCCGGGAGGCAGTATGACGGCGGTTTTCTCCAGATCCCCGATGACGGTCAAATCGTATATGCCGCCGCTTTCTTCCACGGTCACGCTTTCCGGCCGGCTATTTTCCATCCACGGCAGCCTGACCAGCACCATAAGCAGCGCGATCGTCAGCACCGCTGCAAGCAGGACAAACGCAAGCCTGTGCTTCCTGATCTGGTTATAAATCCCCATCACCCCCGTGCATCTGTTATTCCTATTGTAATGTATACAAAACAAAGCCACAAGCCTTGAAAATCATAGTTCTCAAGGCTTGAGGTTTGTTTTTATTTCCTTCAACCGCTGGGGCCCGGCCTAATAGTATTCGCCGTAGTCGCCGGGGTCGGACCATTCATCGTCGCCATCGCCCGGGTCGGACCACGGGTCGTAACCGTCGTCATACGTGTCGCCCGGATCGGACCATTCGTCATTGCCGTCGCCCGGGTCGGACCACGGGTCGTAATCGTTCGATTCATACCACTGGCCGTCCTCATAATACCCGTAGTCGCCGGGGTCGGACCAGGTGGAGCCGCTGCCCGAGGTGTCGGGCGTGGTCCATCCGTCGCCGAAGCTGATGTCATTGATGATATTGCTGGCAATGCCGAAATAGTTTTGTATAGCGCCCTCGTCGGCCAGCGTGAAAAACGCCAGGATATAGCCTGTATGTCCATAGTAACGGCACTCCAGCACGCCGTGCACGGGCGTGTCGGCAGCCTGCTTAAAGACCTCTCCCGACATCCAGACATAGTTTACAGCCGAATAATAGGTTCCCCCGTCCACAAACTCAGTGCCAACGGTCTGGATGAGCATGCCGGGGAACTGGATGTCACAGATTTTGGGGGAAATTTCAGCCATTGCGGCCTGCGCGGTTTTGCTTGAACTGAGACGCTCATCATAGCTTCCCTGCAGTGCAATCAGATCTACTATGATCACCTCATGGTTATCCGGGTCGTTAACGGCGTCCAGCTGCAGGAAACGCTCATTGGAGAGCGCCACCTTCATTGTGGAAGGATACGGGATCACCAGGCTTTCATAGCCGGGCAATGCAATAGAAGCGTCGAGCGGATCGCTGGGCGTGGGCGCGGCCACAACCACCTCGGACGGCTCCGGGGCAGCGGCTTCTTCGGTTTCTCCCGTATCTCCCCATTCAAACTCGCCCGCAACCGTGACAGGGTCGCCGTTTTTTGGCGTCACCACCGCTTCCCAGCCGTCGTCTGTGGAAACGAGTTTGACCACAGCGCCGTTGGAAAGCGGCAGGCCGTTAAAATAATAGTAATCGTTCTCCGCGTCTACGGCCAGAATGGCGTATTCCTTGGTGTCTTCCGGCTCCACGGACACTTCTATGCTGTCGTTATCCGCAAGCACATCGTCTTTGAGAAGGGATTTTCCCATATCCTCATCGTCCGCCTGACCGATATACAGCTCTGCGATATCATAATCCAGCTTGTTGGTCACAGTGACCGTCCATTCCGAGTCGCCTCCGCAAGAGGAGAGCAGCACACATGCCAACGCAAGCACAAGGCAACATACGGTTATCTTTTTTACACGTTTCATAAATCATACCTCCATTCGGAAGCTTTCCCAAGGCCAAGCGCCCGCAAAGCTTTTCCGTTATTCCTCGGTCTGGAAAACCATTTCCTTATCCATTGTCAACGTACTCCTGTCCTGGGACAGTGTGGGCGAATAGGATTCGTCTTCTTCACTGGTCATGGTCAGCTTGCCCTTATCCAATTCATAAGTGCCCTCTGCAATGTATTCCGACTCGTCGTAGTCGTAGATCTCCCATGAATCTTCATAAAAGGTCAGTTCATACTCCGTGTCCTCCTGTACCCAGGTACGGTTCATCAGTTCAGACAGCGTAAAGGCCGGAACCTCTTTTTTCTCTCCCCGTTCAAACGATAGTCCCATATCTTCATTTGTCAGCGTGTCTTTTCCGTCAAACTCCAGGTCTAATGTCTCTGTCTCCGAATCATATTCCAATATCAGCTTTATGCCCTCGTCCCTTTCCGTCCATTCGGCCGGAAGAACGATATCCTCGGAGCCTTCGTATATCTGCGCCGTTCCGTCCTCCAGCAAATTGATGTACATGTCTTCATCTTCCATATACCATGTTCCCGACGTAAAGCTAGAGCCGCAGCCACCCAGCAGCACCGTGAGCGCCGCCAGCATGATCACGGCAATAAGTCCTGCAAATTTCCTTTTCATTTTTTACCTCCTAATATATTTTGAAAATCCGGCGCCCCGGCGCCCGTTTTCTTTAAAATTGACCTCCGCCGACACATATGCGCGGTTCTTGTATGCTGTTCTCCCTCCATCAGCGAAACCACTTCTGAACGCGGCAGGCTGCCGGATTCAGCCGATTACCATAACCAGCAGCAGACCGGCGGCACTGTAAAAAAGCATATCGCTGCAAGCACGCCAAAAATTATTGTTAAGGGGAGAAATGCCGGCGCAGAGGTTTTCTTTTTGAATCAATGGCAGGCCAATGCACCCGCCAGCAGCGCTGCGCCCGCCAGCGCAGAAATCCACACCTCCACCATTTCGCCTCTTTTTACCGTTCAGGCCGCACGCCGTCCGGGCCCCGGGCCAATGTACGGCCGGGGTTCCCGTGTCTCAGAATCCTGTTCCTCCGCCTGCCCCCTCATCCTGATTGGCCAGCAGGACCAACAGATCTTCCAGCATAAGCGTCGGACCGCCCTGCCAATGTATGCTTACGCCCTGATTGACCGGGCAGGGCAGCGGAACCTTTCCCCGCAGAGAGGCATAGGCAGGATCGTGCTCCAACAGGGATTTCATAGAAAACAGGATCAGATGTCCGTTGTTCAGTTCAATATCCAGCGTCTGGTCATCCAGTGTATCCACCCGTGAAATCTGCAGCATCTCGTTTCATTTCCCCTCGCTCTGCATTTTCTTTGTATTCAGCATAGCAGAGATCTTTTGCCCCTTGCCGCAAAATTAACAAATCTTAATCGCCAGCAGTTTTGGACTGACATTTTGGCGCAAACATGGTAAACTGACTGTGTTGAGGTGAGGTCATGAGCAAAGCAAGGATCCTGATGATTGAGGATGAAGCCGAGGTACTGTCCTTCAATAAAGAATATCTGCAAGGCCAGGGCTACGAGGTGGTCGGGGTACAGACCTTGGAGTTGGCGCGTTTCCATCTTGAAGAGCAGCTTCCGGACCTTATTTTACTGGATGTCATGATGCCGGATGGAATGGGCTGGGATTTCTGCGCCGAGATCCGGAAAAAGACAAACGCCCCCGTCATCTTCCTGACCTGCAGGGATGAAAATGAGAGCGTTGTAAAAGGATTATTGCAAGGCGGGGACGATTATATCACCAAGCCTTACGATCTGAACGTGCTGGGAGCGCGCATCGCGGCGCAGCTCCGCAGGGCCGGCATTATGGAAGCGGGAAAAATCGAGCTTTTGCCGCTGGTCATCGACCTGCTGGCAGGAGAGGTTACGCTGGACGGCGAACGCATTTCCCTGACGCAAAAGGAATTACAGCTGTTGGCCTGCTTTGCCCTGTATGCCGGGCGGCGCCTGAGCTGCCGGGAGATTTACCGCCGCGCCTGGGGCGGAACGGTGCCGGGCGCGTCCAATACCATTGCCGTACACGTGGCCAATCTGCGCAAAAAGCTTAGGCTGTATGACGGCAGCAGCTTTGAACTGAAAAATACCGGAAAAGAGGAGTATATATTCAGCAAGGTGCGGTATTGACCCGGCCCTGCCGGTTTCAGGCCTGCTCGTCCGAGCCAGTGCCCGGAATAACGAGCGTATACCCGCCCGTGCCGTTGTCCATTCTGTAAATAGAACCGGACCCGCTCACCATATAGGAACGCGGTTCAAGGTAATGATATTGTTGCTCATTATTTTATAAATTCATATATTAAATAATACTTTCTTTTTTTCTCATTTTCAACCTTTTCGGAGGTGTGCGCGGCTCCACTGCCTGTTTACGGGGTTCGAATCTCCTAAGAAAAACAGAAATAAAAAAAGAACTGTAAAATTACAGTTCTTTTTCCATATATTAGTGGTGACCCCAAGGGGATTCGAACCCCGATATGCAAAGTTCCAAAAAATATGCCGTTTACAAATATAGCTTAATAATGCACTTTCTTGAGTGTATTTTAGAAATTTAAACTTATAAAAATAGCTCATAAAGCCTAAAAAGTTAAATGAAGTGGGTTATAAAGTGGGTTACAAAACATTATGGAAACGCTTTGATTTGCTTGTCTAATTTACCACTATCTCCAAAATTCAGAGTCTTTTCTGTCGTAAAAAAAGCCAGGAATAATATCATAGTCATAATTACTTAAAAAGTTATCATTATATTTTTTTAAGTATTCATCCAAATCACTTTGTTTTTCAAAGCAGATGCCTGAAATATATTTTGTATTAATTATATCACTTATGAGTATTTCAGCCTGTGGATCAGTCGTTAGATAATCGTTTATGTGTAAAGAAACACGTAGGTCAGGGTCATAAAACATATTTTCAAAAGCATCAGCCGTACAGAATTTTTTTGAACTCGCATCCAAGCCCATATATAGACCAGCAGCATTTTTTTGGCAGAAATATTTAATATTATCGGGTGAAAATAAAACATCCTTATCAAGTAAAATTACTACCCATTTTGACTTTGGAGAATTATATTTTCTAAATGAACTAAACAACTTAAAGTTTGGAAACATAACTGAGCAACTTGTGCAATCAAGTTTTTTGTCAATCCGTTGCTCGTCATTACGTATTGAATGAATATTATTTTTCAATTGTTCACTTACTGAATACAATCCAATCTTAAGAATGCTGCTTAGATTTTCAATTCTAGTAAAATGGACAAGATATTCTATTTTTCTATTCATAATAATTTCTTTGATTTTATCTTCATGATCTTTATTAATTTCTAATAAAGACTCCCTATTAGGAAATAAATCATCTAAATTAATCATATAATTTCCGCATAAAATTACAAACTCGTAATTACAACCGTGATCCTCCTTAAATGCCTACTATTAAGACATAAAAGTTATATCAATTATAGCATTAAATTGACAAAAATACCCAAATATTTTATATTTAAATTATCATTGTACTGTGGAGTAATTTATATGATTGATGTTCACTATTTGTTAAATTGCGTTGGTAAAGCCACATTTATAAAATATTATTACAATTTTAGAACAAAAGCAGAGATTATTGTATTCATGCTATTGAAGAAAATTTTACGGACAAGTCCAAATCATCAAGGACAGGACATGCTCAAATAATTATTAATCATGGTTTGGCAAAAGATGCTCTTAAAATTATTATTACCTCAAATCGCATAGATGAGAAAAGTATTCTTAAAGCAAAAGAGATTCTAACTCAAGAAAACAAAAGCTAAGGAGAAATAGCATGGCGACATATAAGGAAATTCAAGAGTATGTAAAAAGAAAATATGGTTTCATACCTAAAACATGCTGGATAGCACATATGAAAGAGTTATGTAGCATTTATGTTTCTGTTGCTCCAAACAGGCATTCAATTAACAAAAGAGAGCACCCTTGTCCCATTGATAAGCAGCCTGCTATTAAAGAGGCTTTTTCTTATTTTAAGATGATTTAATACTCCTGTCTGCTTTTTAAATAATGTTTGATAACTGGATTATATGAACATCTGGATATTTACTTTGCAGATTTGATAAATGCTGTGGCTTTTTTTGCCTTGAATAAAATATAACATATTTATTATTTGCTGTTTTTTTATCATCTAGGCGTTTCACTTCGCCAGCCAGTTTATTATTACTTGTCGGAGTTGTTGAAGCAAAACACTCACAAATAACTGTTCCATCCAAAGATTCAATATCGTGCCCAGAAATCACTCCAAAGTTCACCTTGAAAGACTTGTTTGGGAATTGGATCATAAGATATTCTAATGCTTGTAATGAAACCAGATAGGTGAATGTCTGATTGATCTGCTCAATAAAATTTGTTTTTTCTTCAAGAATAGAGTCATACCCTACTTGTTCAAATTTCATTAATTCTAATAAGTGAATACCTTTAACGCCACATAATAATTCATCAACAGAAGCATCCGCTTCACTGATAATCTTCTCTCTTAATTCTTCAACCTGATTTTTGTTTTCAAATATCCAATCTCTCATATAATAACCATTTCCATTAACCTATGCCAAACGAAACATTGAAAATTCATCAACAGACGGAATATGTCCTCCATCAAAAGTAAATGCATCAAGACCATCAAGGCTAAGAAATTGAATCTCAAGATTGCCGTTGAAGTAATTTCTGTTAATGTCATCTGACAGATGCCATGCGATTTGTCGTGCAAAGCTATCAGGACCCATACCGGCTCCTCCAATAGGTAGAGTTCCTCTAAGTGCAGGATTTTGCCTATTTACTAAAACGGCGATTTGATAGGCGGTGAGAAAACACGGTGTGCCATTATAATGGCCAGTGTTGGTGTACCGTTGTTGTCTCAATATTTGAGTAACAATCGGTCGAATGAGATTCCAGTTTTGCATGATAAACCTCCTTTACGTTTATAAATACCCAATCGTTTTTTTAAGCACATCCATAAAAGCCTGCTCCACGGCTAAAGCCGCTGTACGCTTGCTATCGTCCAGTTCCTGTCCGTATGTTTCATAGGAAGGCATCTTTGTTGTATGTCCTAAAATTAGTTTTACTTTTTCCTCTGGTACATCCTTCTCTTTGCATATGGATGTAAACGTATGCCTAAATTCATACGGTGTACAATCAGGAAGCTGGTTATGTACCTTAAATTTCTTCCAGCGGTCACGGTAAATATATTGCGTGGTTTGCTCGCCCTCTTCGGTTGCAAACAGATACGGCGTAATAATCCCATTCTTTTTGTACTGTTCCATTTGGGCGTCAATTAACGACTGCATAAGCGGCGTTATAAAAATCTTTCTCAAAGCATTTTCGTTTTTGCCGTTTGTTAAAATACTGTCTGAATTTAGACTTTCGCGGATGTACAAATACCCATCTATTATATCGCGTTTAATCTGAATCGCCAGCATTTCACCTGGGCGCAGCCCAACAACCGCATGAAACCTATAGGCGTTTATGTACCATTCTTTCATGAACTTTCCCTTGAAAACTGTTTCATCAATCTGGAACAGAATAACTAAATCAGGAACGTCCAATACTTTTCTTTGCCCCACGGGTGCATCTTTAGGAACGATTAAATCTTCTGGCATGAGCTTTGACGCTTTGCATTTTCTTAAATATTTCATTAAGCCGGTCAAAACTCCGCGAATATTTTTTAAGGTTTTTTTGGATTTCCTCTGCCTATGCGCGTCAATTATAATATCTTGTAAGTTCTGCTCAGTAATGCTGCCCGCCTTTTTATGGCCTATCGCTTTATCAACCCATGTATTATAAATGGACTTTGTTTTCTGGCAATGGGCATAGCCGGTACGCGTCTCCAATTCAGCATACCATTCATTAAACAATACGAAAATCTTTTTATCAACGTTTTCAAGGTTATCGTCCAGCCATTCATCCGCTTTGGCATTACATTCCCTTTGGCCTTTGCGGCCCTCTATAGAGCAGGTGAATGTTCGCCGCACACCATCTTTTTGGACCTTGATCTGCCACCTATGGTACTTTTCAAGCCATACTGCTGAATTTGTGCGCTTCCCCATTTTAGTACACCTCTTTTACTTTTCTGTTTCGATCTTTTCAATAAGAGCCTGCTGCAAGACTGAAGAAAAATTGATGTGCCGTTTCTCCGCTTCTATATTAAGCCACTCTGGAATGGTCAATGTCTTTTTTACGGCCTTAGTGCGCCGCTCATAAGCTTTCGTGTCCACCGTCACAAGTGACACAAACCCATCCTCCGGCTTTTCAATAGAACGGATGTCCGAGGCTTTGGAAGTCGTTATATTACGTTCACGCTGCGAATTCAAATATAATCCCAATACCTCGCTTGCATTTTGCATGATCTCTTCAAGCGAATCGCCTTCCGACTGGCAGCCGGGCAGGTCTGGAAACTCAACCCAAAAGTTTCCGCTTTCTTCATGAAATATCGCTGGATAAACTGTTAAAATTGAATTCACCCCTATTCACATTAATCACATGCCAATTATATACGTATTACACGTGTATGTCAAATTTATATTTATATCCCAATTAAGGTTTAATTAACATAAAAATTGTTTTAAAGATCAGGGCATATACTATACTGATTTCTTTGACAGCCACATTAAGATACTTCAAATTTTAGAGTCTAAACATTTTATATCTAAAGAAAATAGAAAGAAATTTTCTACTACATAAATAAAGAAAGAATTTACACTTATTATTTAATTTGCGAATAACAATAATTAATCTGATCTTTGGATTCTATTCTCAATCGCAATCTGAGGGGAGTAATGAATTTAGGTAAAATTATAGATAAATCTTTTTGATTTCCTTTAATTAATAGCCTTAAAACTTAAATTATATTGATTTGCAAATTTCTCTACAATAGAATTTTGGTTACCATAAATAATAAAATTTTTATTATCAGATAAATCAGCAAGCAATATCCTATTAGAAAGTATTTTTAGCGACTTTAAGCTCTCACATTCACCAAAAGCCCCAAATTCTATTAGTTCTACGCTTGAAGGTATCACAATTTCTTCTAAACTCTTACAACTTAAAAATGCACCTTCTCTGATTTTAACTAAAGCCTCAGATAAAGAAATTTTCGCTAATTTAATACAGTTATAAAAAGCAGTTTTTCCAATTTCTTTTACTTTATTAGGAATGCTAATTTCTGTTAAGCTTTCACATGAAGTAAAAGCACCTGATCCGATCATGGTTACATTTTCTGGCATTTTTATTATTTTTAGATTTCTACAATTATAAAATAGCGAATCTGATAATTCTAATAAGTTTTTTGGTAAAAATATCGTTTCTAAATCCCTACATTCTGAAAACGCACCTTTATCAATAGTTAAAACACTATCTGGTACAGTTATCTTTTTTAGTTTACTACAACCTCCAAATGCCATCATCCCTATTTTAAAAACACTATCCGGTATATTAGCAGACAATAGATTATTGCAATTATAGAAAGCATTATTACCGATAGCCTCAACTCCTTCAGTTATATTGACTGAAGTTAAGCTCCGACATTCACCAAATACTCCTAAATTAATATTTTTCAAATTTTTAGGGATTGAAATTGTGTTTAGATTTTTACAAAAAGCAAAAGCGCCATCACCAATTACCTCAATTGTATCTGGAAGTATGATCGATTTTAAATTGGGACAATTACCAAATGCGGCCATGCCGATTTTTTTAATTCCATTTGAACAAATAACTTTTACTAAATTTGAACAACCCATAAAGGCTTGATCCCCTATTTCGGTTACAAAATCAGGTATTGTTACTTCCGACATAGAAGAATTGTTTTTAAATTTTTTCAGTATAGTACCATCAATGATAAAGATGTTATTATTATATTTGTATTGTTCTTTATTTTGAAACTTTTTGAAAAGCCCCATAATAAGCCTCCAAGAAAACAGCTTGACTGCTATATTTTAATTTAGTATACAATAATTATTATAAAATAACAATATGTAACATAAATTCCTTTTGTCGTCATAACATTAAAGGCACCCTTCTAAAATTTGATTAATGGATTCTTGATCTTTCGTATTGCATAGAATATGCCCTTGCCGCCTCAACGCTATAACGCTCAACCAACTTATTACCGCACACCAGAAATTTTTAACCTGCGAGCTTGCGCATGCCCAAAGAATTATGATATTATAATTATAGAGGCCATACTTTTTGTACGGACACAAATTATACAAACATCTTGTACGGCATCGGTAGTTCTAACACTCGATAGTTTATCATTTAAAAGCAGGGCTATTTATGCCCTTAAGAAGCACAGCCAAACGGCGGTGCTTTTATTGTTTAAAAAAACAGGTAAATGTTACTGCCGTTGCCGCCGGAGGATTGTCTTTTCAAAAAGCAATCCATCCCAACCCATTCCACCAAAATAAAAAGGAGGTAGCAAAAATGCAAATAAGGGTCAATAAAATAGATTATTATAAACCCTATGTGAATATTGTTATACTCAGCTCTACCTCCGGCGTTAACGCCTAAACAAAAATTTCGGGGAGATTTTTCGGATTGTTTAAAATCCCCAAATTTTTGTACATTTATCAAAACCAATTTTTAACGGAGCTGTTAAAAAAACTTGCGATGATCCCTGAATTGGAAGAATCGCGAGCTGAAACAGCAAGAAAAAACAATGAAAAAGAAAGGGTAAAAATAATTACCCATCCCGGCCAGGCATCAGTAGTAGATTTGCTGTTGTTGGTCGCAATCACAATTCAATATACCGAAAAGAACACATTAGTACTGGATATCCCATTGGAGTGGTACTATACTCTTCGATGCGTCAATGACAAAACTTACATGCGTAAGCAATTAATTAACGCGCTGGAATATCTGGAACGAATTGAATTTGCGTACTATGAAAGTCACAGCCGAAGTTGGCAAGAGGTATGTATATTTCAGATAAAACCATTTATAAAAAACCGCGCAATTCATGTGGAGTTGTCCCAAAGCATGACACATTTGATGCCACGTCAAAAAATGATGCCCCTCCCGATAAACGTTTTTTGCTTAAAGCGGGGAGAACATTCGGCAACTCGCCTGTTGATTACATGGTATATCTGTCAAAATATGCGTATCAATCACGCAGAAAAAGGAGTAATTACAATCAGGACATTGCTTAATGCTGCAAGCAACCTGCGAAGGTATGATGAATTGGACGCATCAAGGCATGTTAACCGGGATATCATCAACCAAATTGAAGAAGCACTACTCCGCAGCTCCTCTTGGTTGCGCTGGAAGTATCGTCATTGCAAACATGCTGGAGAGAAATGGGACTGGTGGGAATATTATAACAGCAGCATTCTTGTTGGCATCTATAATCCATCTGTAGGAAAAGACGGCAAAGTTACCGCTAAACCAGAAAAAGCATCCGATTAAACCCGAGTTTCATACCGGTAAAAAAACCCTATAGGATTTTATAAAACCGCTTGTATAAAGGCTTTTTTGTACAAGCGGGATTTTTTTATATACGCATAGTATGCCTTATAAAGAAAGCTCATTTCAGGTTGCCTCCAAAAGCCCCATGTTATATTTTATTCGGAGCGGTGCACTGCTTATCAAACAAGAAAGGAGGCCATAATATGACCTTGCGCGATTTAAAAATTGACGTACAAGCTACTCTCGGTAGTCGCTATTGGCTGGTCGGGGTGACACCCATCCGTGAGTATATTGATGGGCAGCGTACAGATAAGGTGATTGGTTATCGGTACTTAACGTGCCTGCCTGAGCGCGGAATGGATAAGGTCGGCATACGTATTGACGGCAAGCAGCTAATGGATGCACCAGCAGATGGCGGGTATGTTGAGGTAAAATACGCTGACCCGGAAGTGTACATCTATGGGCCAAGCAGTCAACCACAGGTTGGTGTACGTGCCTCTGGGGTTGCTTTGGCAAACGCTAAAGCATAATGCCAGCGGCGAGCGCAGCCACAACAGGGGAAAAAGCGTTTTTCAAACAGAAAAATGCTCCCCGGTGGCAGCGCGAGCCGCCCCTATGCCATAAGGGTTAGTATTACCCCTTATGGCAGCATGTAGCATGTAGCAAAGGAGGTGATATTATTTGGAACAAAGCTCAATCACGCAAATGGGCAATTGTAATCAACAATCCACTTGATGTCGGACTAACGCATGATGCTATCGCCAAAATACTAATGCTGTTTTCGCCAATGTATTATGTTATTGCGGATGAAGTAGCAAGTACAGGCACACATCACACACATATTTATATTTATTCAAAATCTCCGATACGGTTCAGTACTTTGAAAAACAGATTACCAACCGCACATATTGAAAAAGCATACGGAACATCACAGCAAAACAGAGATTATATTTTGAAGACCGTTAAAGAATATACCGAATATGGACAGCTTCCTACTGAGAAATCTGAAAACGCTCCCGAAATGCAACAGCTAATAGAAGCAATACAAAATGGAAAAAGGCCAGCAGAAATCATAGAAGAAAGCCCCCAATTCGCTTTTAGAATACGCGAACTTCAAACTTTATCCGAAGTAATGAACGCGCATTTTGCAACCAATGACAGAGAGTTAACCGCTACATACATTTTTGGAGCAAATACAATTGACATAACGCGATACATTTTTAAACATCACGAAGCAAAAGAAATCTGCCGTATAACGAATTACAGAGCCAGTCGTGATATATCCTTTGATAATTATAATAGTCAGAAAGTAATAATCTTTGAAGATTTTGAATCACAAATCTCAATCCGTGATATGTGCCACTATCTGAACCCTCTGCCGATCTATTTACCGGCACGTTACAATGATCGCTTTGCTGCGTACAACCATGTATATATTACGTCTACACTACCATTGATGGAGCAGTACAAGGAAATCCAGCTTAAATCCTATGAAATATGGAATACGTTTATACGCAGCATCAACCACGTCATCGAATACAATCCCGATGGCACCACTGAAGAAATATTCCTATAAGGAGGAAAATCACAATGGATAAAAATCAAAAGTTTGAACTGAGACGGGAAACAGAGAGAACCATTCTTTTCTTACGTCTAAAGCAAGGGGTAAATACGGTCTTTTCCGAATTGCTTAACCTTACCATCATGATGGGTTATTTATTAGGAGTTGTACTAATATTGGTTTCGACACGTACTTTTGGCTTTGATATAGTCGGAATCAATCTGCCCAACGAAATCTACTTCCCGATTTGGGCGGTAATATTCTTTTCTTATCTGTTTATCTGCCTGTTTTTGTTTTTTTGGGTAGCAGGTACACCACTGGGAGGAAAAAGGATTGCTAACAATCTGCGCCGCAGCGGGCCGGTAAACCAAGCAGGAGAACCGCCCATTCTGCTCTCCAAGCGCAAGAGCGAAGATAACCCACGTGTTACTGTGATGGAATTTGCGGCTAACGCAATACCCCTCTCTACCTTTTTGGACAAAATAGGGGATATTGAGGCCGCATTGGATGTACACGTGATGAAGATCACAGAAGGTTCAAGCAAACGGCGTATCCTGTTATATGTTGTCCCTGCAAAGTATCACTTGCCCAAAATTCTCTATTGGAGAAATGAATATTTACGTATGAAGAATTTTGTGCTGGTTCTGGGCGAAAATTTGCTTGAGCAGGTAACCGTGAACCTTGCGGTTATCCCCCACATACTCATCGGGGGAGCCAGCGGCTCAGGGAAATCGGTATTGTTGAAAATTTTATTGTTGCAATGCGTAAGAAAGGGCGCTCTGGTATTTATCATTGACCAAAAGGGCGGAATCGACTACCTCAAGTACAAATGGGTACATCATTGTAAAATGCTTTACGAAAAAGCAGAAATACTTGATATGCTCACCGCCATTGTGGATGAGCTTGATAGCCGCATAAGCATTTTACGAGAAGCCCGTTGTGAAAACATCATTGAATATAACCAAAAAGCAAAGGAAAAATTTTGCTGGATTGTGGTAGGTGTTGATGAAATTGCCGAAATTTTGGACAAAAACGGCTTATCCAAAGAAGAAAAAGAGTGGGTTGCACAGGTTGAAAAAAATTTGTCCAAAATAGCGCGCCTCGGAAGAGGGGCTGGTGTTTCCTTACTAATTGCAACCCAACGTCCAGATGCCTCCCTTCTTCATCCCCAGGTACGCTCAAATATAACTTGCCGGATATGCGGCAGGGCGGATAATATCCTGTCTCAGATTATCCTTGACAGCACTGCCGCCAGCGACCAGATACCCAAAGACGCGCAAGGGCTGTTTCTGATGAATAATGGTACACTCTTTCAAGGTTATCTGTTTGACGAATAGACAGCTTTTGAGGACTGACAGGTCATATTCGCGGAAAGGAGGGAAGCAAATGAAAAAACGGCACTTCATGCGTATTCGGGCACGAATGTACGAATTGTGTTTAAGACAAAGTGATCTTGCGAGACATTTGAAGTGTCATTATACCCATACCGGGGCATTGTTGAACGCCCGAACAGAATGGAAACGGAACGAAATGATTGAAACTTTAAAATTTATAAAAGTGGGGATATCTGAAGAAAACATCTATCATTATTTTTTTGATTCTGAAATTGAGAACAGGCTAAAATAAAGCATGCTATTTCATTTTATAAAAACAATTAAAGAGGAGCGCACTGCGCTCCTCTTTCTAATTTTGTCTTACTCTCTTGGCAGGTTCAATAAATTGTCTTTTTTCGTATAATCCGGCGTTGACCGAACATACTTTTCCCCGTTGACACTTGTTTCAGGAATACAATTGGGGAATGGGTAGATGTTCACTTGAATGGTTCCCGGATTTTTTACTAAGCAGTCATGTACAGCACTTTTTTTATAAAATCCGTCTTGCGTGCATCCGGTTAGATATATTTCATCTATTTCAAGAAGATTATTGGAATATCCGCAACCGGGTTTCATTTTAATTTTCGTGGCTAGCATATCATGTCCTCCTTTCTAAAAAGGATATCTATGAAAACTGCCTGCCAAGAAACCCATTGGTTGGATGACCCCCTACTTTATAATACTAGGACAACAAAGCCTTGAAAGTTACCGAAATCTATGTTACAATCACGTTTGAGATATGCATGATGTAGCCGCTCGCGGTTGCTCTGTCGCGGGGCTTTAATGGTCGTAACCCATTAAAGTCTCTTTCTCTTTATGCAGTTATTTTACATCTATCATTATATACCAATGTATTCGTTGCGTCAACAAGAATACATTATATACGCTTTGTTTGATTCATTTTACTCGTCGTCATATTTACCTCTCACCGCTATCAACAGGACGCGTGATTTCGCATCATATGTTGCAACATATCGTTTTGACGGTGAAAATTCAATCCCAGAAATGGCTTGTAAATACTTAATAAAGTCTTTGCAACCAATACGTATCCACCCTTTGTTTATTCGGCTAGCAAATTCATAAGGCTTGATATTCGGCTCACCTTCATATGCTTTTATTCCAATTATATATTGATCTTCATCAAACCCAATCATAACTTTTTCAGGATTTCCTAACTTCTCAATTGACACACTATTGAAAGCAATTCCGAGTGAAGAAAGCGTTGCGTATGGTGCTCCTCCGGAAACAGCCGACCAATTAAAATTAAAATCCATTAGCGCAATCTCCTTTTGTTTTATCTCGTCATAATTATAGCACAAATAGTGCGAAACGTAAACGCCAAAAATATTTTTTCGATATATTTTTAAGTAGTTTATTTCGCAAAATCAATATTGTTTTCATAAAACATTGAATATTAGATTCATCGAGATTGGTGGTGGTAATCTCGTGAATATAGATTACACAAAACAGTTAGATAAATTATTCTCGACGCATCGTAAAATAAGCAAAAAAAAGTGTTGAATGCCGCACAGAATGGAAAGAGCGAAATGCTTGAAACATTAATATTTATAGATGTGGAAATTTCCGCAGTAAACATCTCTTATTATTTCTTCGATAATGAAATTGTGAAACATTTTAAAATGATTAAATAACGAATTAGAATATTTAGAGGCTTTACAAAGCAATTTGTAAAGCCTCTATTTTAACCAAATAAAACGCCCGTAAAACGGGCGTTATTTTCAAGTAGTTGAGGGATGCTGAGAAGGCACCTCAAGAAACCAGAAGGTTTCTCTCAACCTACTAATAATATATTACCCACAATTCTAAATGTCAATCTTTTTTTAACAAATACGTTCTAATTTAGGCTATATGGAGATTTTGGAATATAAATACTATTTAAATTATAGCGCTCGATTTTACCTTCAACCGAGTGATCCAGAATGATTTTAGTATACTCTTGAATTTTTTGCCAGAATGTTGACCCATCATTGTTTGCATATTTAGGGTCATAATATTTTCTCAAAATACCTGCTATAATATCTGCGAGTTGAAGCCCGGCTGTCGTTTCAGAATCTGCAAATATAGGAACAGAAACGATATGCTTTAAGATTGCTCCACTGCTATTTCTGTACATATAATTGGTAAATGCAAAAGCCAAATTTCTATCAACCTTACGCGCATCATTATCTAAAATAATAACCGAATCAGTTACATAACTGCGTCTACAAATTAATTCAATCCGCCAGAGCAAATCTCGGTAATGCTTCGGCAATATTTCATTTGTGCTTTTTTGATTCTTGCCAGTATTTTGAAAAACCACCGCTGCACAATAACACGAAGATTGAAGTACACATTCCAATATCAATCTTTCTAAATATTCGGCTTTGTTCAATTTGGGATTATTCAACGTGCTTGGATTAACCAAATCTGTTGCCTTTAATTCTATTCTTTCATTACCAAGGATATCCCTTTTTAACCTGTGCATCGTTTGATTAACAGTGTCTAGACAATCTTTTTTTAGACATACAGCCGCTGCTACAATCCAGCTTGATTTTTCTGGGGATGAAAAGGGGTCTCCCGAAACATCAATAAACGATAACATCATGTCTCTCCTTTATTTGTTTTGTTTACACCTGAATCATACACCATAATACATAAAATGACAATATTCCAATGCTCAATTATAAATAAGCGGGTTAAAAAGCGGGTTGTATCCATACAAAAGGCTTTACAAATCGCTTTGTAAAGCCTTAATTTCATGGTGACCCCAAGGGGATTCGAACCCCTGTAGCAGGCGTGAGAGGCCTGAGTCTTGACCGCTTGACCATGGGGCCTTGAGAGCAGCTATAAAATGATATCAAATATAGCTGCAAATGTCAATCTTATAACAAGATATACTATCAGAAGTTTTGCGCTTGCGCAAAACAACCTTAATAGCGTTTCAACGAGGCAGGGACATTTTTCCGCCTCTCGTTATAAATTGGAATTGTAATAGTCGCCCCTGCGGTAGTCGTATACGGCGCGTTCGCTGTATGCGTCTATGCTTTCAAGAGCCTTGCCGGTGCCGATGGCAACGCAGGAGATTGCGTCTTCAGCAACGTAGCAAGGAATCTTTGTCCGCTCTGTCAATAGTCTGTCCAAACCGTACAAAAGTGATCCTCCGCCCGTCATGCAAATTCCGTTTTCCGCAATATCCGCGGTCAGTTCCGGCGGTGTGCGTTCGAGAACGCCGTGTATGGTTTCCATGATCCTGTTTAAAGGTTCCTGCATGGCTTCAATTGTTTCATTGGAACTGATTGTGATTGTTTTGGGCAGGCCCGAAATCAGGTTGCGGCCCGTAACTTCCATATAGGCTTCTTCTTTTCTGGGAAACGCCGAACCGATGTTGATCTTGATTTCTTCCGCCGTTCTCTCACCGATCAGCATATTGTATTTTTTCTTAACATATCTTGCGATATATTCGTCAAACCTGTCGCCAGCCACTTTAATGGAATCGCTGATAACGGCCCCGCCAAGGGATATAACCGCAACGTCTGCCGTACCGCCGCCGATATCCAGCACCATATTGCCCTGTGGCACGCTGATATCGATTCCCGCGCCGATAGCCGCCGCTATGGGTTCTTCAATCAGGCAGGTATGCCTTGCACCCGCTTCCTCAGTTGCCTCTATAACCGAGCGTTTTTCAACTTCCGTAACGCCGCTGGGGACGCATACCACTACGCGGGGTTTGAAAAACAGCCTTTTGCCGATTACCTTGTTTAAAAAATACCTGAGCATACGTTCCGTATCATGGAAATTGGATATTACGCCATCCCTCAAAGGCCGGACAGCTACAATGTTTCCGGGCGTCCTTCCCAGCATGATCCGTGCATCCTCGCCCACAGCCAGCATTCTGCCCGTCAGCTTGTCCACCGCCACAACGGAAGGTTCCCGTAATACGATACCCTTCCCGCGGACGTATACCAGCACGCTTGCAGTACCAAGGTCTATGCCTATATCGTTAAAACTCATATTAAACCATGCCATTTATCCTATCTCCTACATACAACAATTTAATTTGGTCTTGCTATATTTAATCAATCTATATACTACTACACATTCCACTATATTTCAACTCATATTTTGCAGGGCCAAAGCAAACTGAGAAGGTCAGAGAAAGCGTATTAAGGCTTATGGTACACTGTTTTTCATACTAGATTTTTCGTTTTTTCAGGTATTTGATTTGCGTTGCTTTTCCACCGCGCAGATGCCTTTCCGCCTTGTTTTTCTGAAGCACCCGGCGGACTTCTTTTGCAAGCGTCGGGTTTATCTCAAAAAGTCTTTGGGATACGTCCTTATGGATCGTGCTTTTGCTTACCCCAAATATCTTGGATGTCCCCCGCACGGTATCGCCTGTCTCAACAATGTATTCCGCAAGTCTTAGTACTCTGAGTTCGATATATTCCTTCATTTGCAACCACCTCCATACATGATATGTATGTTTCATAGCCGCAATATTATGACTCAGAGCTGGATTTTTGTCCCTTTTCTTTTTCAAAAGATAAGGGACAAAAAATAAGGGTTTTGCTGCGGAAAAGACAACAGCCGCACTAGGTTTTTAAAGCGGGTATCAGAATGCTGCTTGCATCCGGTTCGCCATTCAGCATTCCGGTAAAAAGATATTCCGGCTGGTAATAACCTTTGCTGTCATACCTGTAAACTATCCGGCAATTGGTAATTACCAGATTATCCCCTCTGTGAAAAGGGGTATAGCTGTCAAATTTACCCTGCCGGATTCGTTGAAAGGCTTCCTGGCGGGAAATCAGTTTTACCTGCCTGATATATTTGTTCTCGGTAAGATCGCAACTCAGGGATACGATCTTACCTTCGGGCAAACTTTGAGCCATGACAACGCCTGATAGGAAGTCCTCCTTTATTTCTATAGGATTTTCTACATTTGCATCCCACCGCAGCATCCCGTTCCTGTCGGCGGTAAGCGAAGCATAATCCGGGAGAAAGCCGTTCTGTTTCAGTGTTTCTTCAATTTGGCTGGCAGCAACGCCGGCCTGCGCTTTGGGCTGGTTATAATCAAAGTTATTGTCAAAAAGGCTCCATGTCCCTTCTCTGTTGAAATAGGTCATGCAGTACGCCGTCCCGTCTTCCTCCATAAAACGGTATTGCCTGTTATCTCCGTCCCTCGCATCCGAGCGGATATCGGGCAAGCCCAATTCCGTATGAAGAACATCCGCAATCTCGTCCCCCCTTTCAGGCATATTGGAACGGACGTTTAAGAAGACCGAAGCTTCTTTTTCTTCCGTACGGAGCGGTATTACCGAGGATATTGTTACGCCCGTCAGATCCGTACCTCGGGAAGGGTATTCGCTCAGGTTGCCGAATTCCTGTATCCCGTAAAATATTTGCGCCCCTAAAAACAGAAACGTAAACGCCGCCGGAATCATGACCGCTTTCATTACGGTCTTAAATCGAACCCTTCTGTTTTGTATAAGTTCCTTGAACGCCCTGAACACAAGTAATCCCAAAACACCGCCTAAAGTGTTATGAAGAATGTCGTCCAGTTCAAAAATTCCGGTATGCGTCAGCAACTGAAAAAACTCAATAAACAGTGTGAAACCGAGCGCAATCAGGCAGACCGCTTTTAAGGAATCCAATTTCCGGCTGAGCAAAGGCAGCAGTATGCCAAGCGGAATAAAAAGGATCACATTAAATACGATTAACTGAAACGCCAGGAGCGACCAATCATTCCACGCGTCGATATATCCGCTTAATATATTCAGATTGATCCATCCGTCGTAATTTGCCCCCCTGCCGAGGTTGGTCAGGGCAAAAACAAGAAACAGATAACCGATCAGCAAAACAAGCAATATAAATGTTTTTGCGGTAATTCTTTTTTCCCCGTTAAAAACCCTCCTGTAAATTACTATGTAAACAAACAATACTACGCCCATCCCAGCGGCCATTGCCAGCAAGGCGGGAACGCTCCATTTGAGCAAGCTACCCATAACTTCCGCTATATCCATTTCATGAACCTCTTCAAAAAAATATAAACGGATTATAGCAGAAGAATCCTTTCAACTTTATTAAAGGATTCTTAAGAATATATGAATATTAAAAAAAAGAGCGCTTTGATAAACGCGCTCATAAACACAGCCTATCAATTACCGTTTGCCGTACGTCAGTGTGGTTTCAAACATCGCTTCAATGTTTTCCACCTTGGCGTCGTCAATCATGGTGCCGCTGTCCATAATAAACCCGCCGCCCGGCGCGCAGGTATCGATCAGCATCTTGCAGTAATCAACGACTTCCTGCTTTTCACCGTATGTCAGCATCACTGCCGGTACGTCGCCCATAATGCAGGAATGCCCGCCCAGGGCCTTTTTGGCCTGCTGCATGTCCGTATATTCAAACGAGAAGATGCATTTTCCCGGCG
>JAEWMJ010000058.1 GCA_023393165.1 Bacillota bacterium
ATCTGTCACTGTTCCGTCTTTAGCTGCAGGCGTTTCTGGGAGATTGCAGCCCGGGGATATCGTTTCGGTAATAGCTGTGCCAAAGGCTTCTTCCAATCAAACGCTTGGAGTTGAGCCGGCAGCAACAGATCAAAGTAATTCAAGTGCGATAGTTTATCCGGAATTGCAGTATCTGGAGGTTTGTATGGTGACCGCAAGCGACGGAGCGGACGCCATTGTAAACGCCGATCTTGAAAAGGACAAGGAGAAAAGCCTCCCGGCAACGATATCGTTATACGTGAGCAATGAGCAGGCGTTAAGTCTTGCCGAACTGGAACAAGACAGCATGATACAGCTTGTTTTTGTCGCAAGAGGAGAAGCCGCAGCCCGGTACATCCCGGATACAGAGCGTGTTTTCAAAACGGAGGTGAAGTAGCATGGTTATAGCAATCTGGGGAAGAGATGGCGTCGGAAAAAGCACGCTTTCCGATGCTCTTGGAATTCTTTGTGCTAAAAATAAAGTGACCGCGGTGATCGATACGGACCTGACGCAGCCCACATTACCTGCCCGAATCATTGGAACGGCGTTTGATAAAGAAACGTCACTTGGCAAGGCCATATCAGGGGTAGGCTCATATGACACAGCTGCTTTCTTGCATCAGCATCCGAAAAACAAAAATCTGTTTTATGCTGGTCTGACAGACAGGGACGAATATATGTCCTATGAAATTGGGCTGGAGGCGGACGTTTATGCGCAGGACTTTATACATAGTTGTGTTGGACTTGCGGATACGGTCATTCTGGATATATCCGGGCAGCGCACCGATCCGTTCATACCGGCTGCATTGATCAACGCGGATGTATTGCTTCTTCCGGTTACGCCGGATGTGCAAGGTGTTTGTTGGTTCAATGCGGTAAAGCCGTTGATTGAAGGGATGAACGTCCAAGGCAGGGTGTTGCCGATAGCGGCAATGGCGGACAGGCATCATGATATGAGCGCGATTGAAAAAGCAGCCGACCTAAAATTCAGTGCGTCACTTCCTTTTGTGAATGAATTCCGGCTTACGCGGGACACCGGCGCAATACCTCTTGACGGAACAACGCCCGCAGCTTTCCGGTATATGGTACAGGTTCAAAAGCTGTATTCGGTGTTGAGGGGAGATGATAAAGCTTGAGGACATTGCGTGAAATTGCATACGATAAAAGGCAGAATACAACGGAACTAAAAACAGCTTATGAAACTGTGCTTGAACAGGTACAAACATATATTTCAGCCAATCATGCGGATGAACTGGCTCAAAGCATTACAGAAAAAAAGTCATTGGAATCCATCAAGAGGCTGATCGCAGAATTCATCGGCAATAACACTTTGAGTGCCGATAACCTGAGCATGGAACAGCTGACAGAACGGCTGTACGTCGATATGGTTGGTTTCGGGTTCCTGGATAAATATATTGCAGATGATGAAGTCGAGGAAATCAACGGTAATTCCTGGCGAGACATCGAGATCGTCACGCGGACAGGATGGCATAAGATACAGGAACATTTTATGTCGCCGGGGCATGCCGAAGACACATTGCGCAAGATGGTACGGCTGGGCGGGATTGTGCTGGACGGAACGAATCCGATTGCAGACAGCTACATTACGCAGGGCATCCGGGTATCTGCAATGATTCCGCCTGTTGCGGACCGTCGTAGCGGCGCGGTTTTTTCTATCCGCCGCCAGCGCATGGCGAAAGTAACCCGGGAACAGCTTGTAGACTGGCAGGCCGCCTCGCCTGAAATGCTTGATTTTCTGGTACTCTGTCTGAATCATGGCGTTTCCATTGGCCTTGCGGGAAAAACGGGTTCGGGCAAAACGACGGATATATCTTTTCTTCTGAACGCGGTAGACAGGAACAAGCGCATCTATACCATTGAGGAGACGCGCGAACTGGATTTATTCAGCGTGGATGAAGAAGGCAATGCGCAGAACCGCGTAATCCATACCTGTACCCGCCCTTCGGATTTGGATAACGCCGACGTTGATATGAACGATCTGCTACGAAAAGCTTTGCGGTTCTCTCCTGACATTATAGCTGTGGCTGAGATGCGCGGGATGGAGGCGATGGTGGCGCAGGAAGCCGCGCGTACCGGACATGCGGTGGTGACCACCTTGCATGCCAATTCGGCGAGGAAGGCATATAACCGTATCCTGAGTATGTGCCAGATGTCAGGGACAAATATATCAACAACTGTATTGATGAGCTTCGTTGCCGAGGCATTCCCCATTATGGTGTTCAAGCGGCAGTTCCCTGACGGAACGCGACGTATCATGGAGATCGTTGAAGCGACAGGAACCCAAAACGGAATGGTGCAGGCAAACACGCTTTTTCGGTTTGAAACGGATGGAGAAAATGGCATGTTTGTGCAATTAAACGGAATTTCGGATGAGCTTGCGGACATGCTGCGGGAAAACGGCGCAGATAAAACAACAGTTGACCGTTTAATGGAGGTGGGAAAAAGATGATAATAGGCATCCTTTGCGCCCTGCTGATCATAGCGGGGCTTTTTTTAATGCTGAAAATCCGGCCTTCAGAGGTAGTAGGCATACTGTTAAAGCCGTTTCTGGATATGCGGAAACGTAGCCAACACATTAGGCGGATCACCGGCAAACCGAAAGGAAAACTTGAAAAGCTGATGGATGAGACCAGCGAAATGCTTACTGCGGCGGGTATGGGAGAGCAAACAGGGACATACAGGTGGATGACAGTGATATTTGCGGCTGTTGCGCTTGGAATCGGCCTGGCATTTGACAATTTGCCCATGGCATTGGTGCTGGCAGCAGGCCTTGGCAGTTCGCCGCTGATTGTCATTCGAATACGTACAGGTGATTATCTGCGAAGCATGCATGAGAAACTGGAGAGCGCCATGGGCACCGTTACCAACAGTTATGTTTCAACCGGGGATCTGATTAGCGCGGTGGAAACCAACCTGCATCTGCTTCCGGCTCCGGTGGACGGTATATTTAAGCAATTCTATGCCGAGACGCAGTTCATTGATTCGAATGCGGAAAAGGCTCTGCGGAATATGCGGGATAGGATCAACAACCGTTATTGGTGCGATTGGTGCGACGTCCTGATAC
>JAEWMJ010000064.1 GCA_023393165.1 Bacillota bacterium
TTGAATTGGTTGAGTCTCTCCCGAATATTATCGTACGGACAAATGGTTATGCGGCAATGAATGTGTTAAAGGGCCATTTTAAACTGGAGCAATTGGGAAAAGGCAAGCTGTTTATCCGCCTGGATCGCCCTCCATATATCATCATTCATACAGATCAAATGTATTACATCATTAATGAACCGGATGGATCTAAAACAAAAGAATTATATGAAAAAATTAACAATCTAAAAGAAAAGTCAAGCTAAGAAATTCGACAAGAAAAATGCTGCTTCAGTGTCGAATACGCTAGGTAAAAGTCGAGCGTTTCTGTTTGACTGTCCCTTGTTTCGGATGGTATCATCAAATTGTGAGGACGAGGTAATACAGCGCCTCAACCTCCAAGAAGCTCTTATTTTTTTCTGGAAAGGGATGTATTAGATGCAAGGTAAAGTTAAATGGTTTAACGCAGAAAAAGGGTATGGTTTCATTGAAAGAGAAAACGGTGACGATGTATTCGTACATTTCTCCGCTATTCAAGCTGAAGGTTTCAAAACTCTCGACGAAGGACAAAGCGTAGAGTTCGAAATCGTTCAAGGCGAACGTGGACCACAAGCAGCTAACGTTATCAAATTATAATATATCTCTTTCTTAACAAACCTAGATCAGTCATAAATATTGGACAGATCCTATAGGAAAGTAAAGAGTTGTTATTGATGATAACTAACACCCCCTGTATAGTACAGGGGGTTTTTTCGTTCCTCTTTCCTGTTAAAAATTGGGTTCACAAAATTGCCTCATAAAAAATGCAATCTTTGTCTTTTTGTGAAGGAATTTAAAAGGCCTTTAAGGAATATAATAAGTATAGTTTGAAAGGAGGAGTATATATGCAATACATCGTCCGTGGAGAACACATCGAAGTAACACCCGCACTCCGGGAATATGCCGAAAAGAAAGTGGGGCGACTAGAGAAATATTTTGACGATACCACTCCCTTCAGCTGCTATGTTACCCTTCGCGTATTACGTGGGGAACAGACAGTAGAAGTCACCATACCAATGCCTGGTGTTATCCTCCGAGCAGAAGATACCCATGAAGATATGTATGCTGCCATTGATTTGGTGGTTGAAAAATTAGAACGCCAGATTCGTAAATATAAAACGAAAATTAACCGTAAATACCGTCATCAGGGCCAGAAAATCTTTATTGATACTGAGCCGGTAGCCGCTACAGCTACCCTTGCTGAAGAGGATGGGGAAGAAACGTTGAAAATCGTGAAAACGAAACGTTTCAACCTGAAGCCAATGGACGCTGAAGAAGCAGCTTTACAAATGGACATGCTAGGACACAACTTCTTCGTTTTCAGCAATGCAGAGACTGATGAAGTAAACGTGGTGTATCGCCGTAAGGATGGCCGTTATGGATTAATCGAGCCTGAACAGGCTTAAGAAGTACATCGAAGATAAAAGGCGCTGGCAGCTTGTCTGCCAACGTCTTTTTCATTTTTGCATATACGGGTGGTTTTCTTGTCATCCATAAGTGTTACTGTTAAAATTAAAATTTAGGTAATAATTTACGTCCGCTTTCGATATTAAGCGGGTAATGGAAGGGGATTTCCATGCTAGGATTATTGAAAAAAATAATCGGTGATACAAACGAGCGGGATATTAAGAAGTACATGAAACGGGTTGAGAAGATCAATGCCCTTGAACCCGCTATGCAAGCTTTATCAGATGAACAACTTAAAGGAAAAACAGAAGAATTTAAGCAACGCCTTGCAAAAGGGGAAACCCTGAACGACATTTTACATGAAGCCTTTGCTGTGGTTCGGGAAGCTTCACGCCGGGTTACAGGCATGCGCCATTTTGATGTGCAATTAATTGGCGGTATGGTGCTTCATGAAGGGAAAATTTCTGAAATGCGTACTGGTGAGGGGAAAACCCTCGTTGCTACCCTACCCGCTTATTTAAATGCGTTAACAGGCAAAGGTGTACACGTTGTCACCGTAAACGAATATTTGGCGAGCCGCGATGCGGAAGAAATGGGCCAGATTTATAGTTTTCTTGGCTTAACCTGGGCTGTTAATTTAAATGCAATGTCCCCTCAAGAAAAACAAATGGCTTATGCTGCAGATATTACCTATGGAACCAATAATGAATTCGGTTTCGACTATTTGCGGGATAACATGGTTTTATATAAAGAACACATGGTACAACGGGAGTTAAACTTTTGTATCGTGGACGAAGTGGATAGTATCTTAATTGATGAAGCGAGAACCCCTTTGATTATTTCTGGACAGGCAGAAAAATCAACGGAGTTATATTATATTGCGGCGCGGTTTGTTCCTCAATTAAAAGAAGAGGAACATTTTACTGTGGATTTGAAAGCCCATTCTGTTGCTTTAAATGATAAAGGGGTTGAAGCGGTGGAGAAAGCTTTCCACATTGACAACCTGTTCGATACAGAACACATGCTTTTAAACCATCACATTAATAATGCATTAAAAGCCTATGTATTAATGAAGCGTGATGTGCAGTATGTGGTTGAAGATGGGGAAATCATCATTGTCGATGAATTCACCGGACGCTTAATGCAGGGCCGCCGTTATAG
>JAEWMJ010000021.1 GCA_023393165.1 Bacillota bacterium
TTGGTTTGCCATTTAATCACCTTTCTAGGAAAGGTGATTTTTTGTATAACTGTTTGTCATCCACCCGCATAGCGGGTGGTTTTTTGTTTCGCACGCTTTGCGTGCTCAACGGACTAAAGTCACAATACAAAAAGGGCGCATGCCGGTTTCGGCAAGCGCCCTTTATCAGATACATTCAGTAAATGATTGCTTCCCTACGCCAGTATTAACTGACAGGTTCGAAGGGTCAGGTTTTACCTTCTCAACTCGTCCGAGTCCCCCCGCAAACAGTTCATTATAAAATTCATGCAAAACAAAAACGCCCTCCGTGTTGGAAAGCATTCATCATGTTTTAACGGATGATTGCTTCCCTGCGCCAGTATTAACTGACAGGTTCGAAGGGTCAGGTTTTGCCTTCTCAACTCATTTGAGTCCCCCCGCAAACATTTATTCTTTTTTATTGCAGGATTTTAAGAAAATAAAAAGCTTTCCGTTAAGGAAAGCCGATTCGTACATTTTCCGTAAATGCCGCTTCCCTGCGCCAGTATTAACTGACAGGTTCAAAGGGTCAGGTTTTACCTTCTCAACTCTTATGAGTCCCCCCGCAATGATTTTTTTATATCATAACATCCGTAGGCTGCGATGTCAACGCATCGGAAAATCAAATTCCGGTTTATACCGTGCTCTAGATAATTTGTTATGCTTTTCTTTGAAGATCTCCTGCTTGGATCGGCCCGCCTGTATTTCTTCCCTAAAAAAAAGTACGGAGCGGTTTTTGCCGCCCCGCGCTTATTATAATCCGGGTATAAATTTAATACATGCCTGCCTTATCGTCGGTCAGGCTTATGAAAATATTCTTCATCTGCGTGTAATGTTCAAGGATCACCTTGTGCGTCTCACGCCCTATGCCCGACTTCTTATAGCCGCCGAAAGGAGCATGCGCCGGGAGGTTGTTGTAATTGTTGATCCACATCCTGCCGGTTTCAATCCCTCTTGCGACCCTGAACGCCCGGTTGATATCCTTGGTCCAGACTGCGCCGCCCAGCCCGTATTCATTGTCGTTAGCCATTTTTATGACCTCTTCCTCATCTTTGAATTTGATGAAGCAAACGACCGGTCCAAAAATCTCCTCCTGTGCGACCCGCATCCCGTTATCCACATCCGCAAGAATGGTCGGCTTCATAAACGCGCCTTTGTCAAGTCCGTTTTCAGTCAGCCGGGTACCGCCTGTCGCAATCCTGGCGCCCTCTTTCTTTCCGATTTCAACATAATTAAGAATCTTTTTCAGCTGGTTCCCGTTTACCTGTGAACCCATCTGCGTATCCCTCTCCCAGGGAATGCCGACCTTGACTTTTTCAAAGGCCGCTACTGCTTCCGCCAGAAAATCATCATAAATGGATTCATGTACAAACGCCCTGGATCCCGCGCAGCAGACCTGGCCCTGATTGAACAGTATTCCTATCTGAAGGCCCTCGATCGCCTTTTCCCACGGGGCATCCGGAAAATAAATATTTGCGGATTTTCCGCCCAGTTCAAGCGTAGCCGGTATAAGTTTTTTTGCCGCCGCGTCCGCCACCGTATATCCGATCTCTGTGGAACCGGTGAACGCGAATTTGCGGAAACCCTCATGTTCAAGCATATAATTGCCGCTCGTAGAACCTCTGCCCGTAATAATATTCAATACGCCCGGCGGCAATTCATCCGCAATCAGTTTCATAAATTCCAGAACGCTGAGCGAAGTGCTGGAAGACGGTTTGAATACGATGCAGTTGCCGGCGGCGAGTGCGGGCGCTATCTTCCATGCCGCCATCAGGAAAGGAAAATTCCATGGCACGATCTGCCCAACCACGCCGATGGGTTCCCGCAGGATAATGCTCAGCGTGTTTTGGTCTATCACCGTGGCTTCCCCTTCCTCGGTTCGGATAGCCCCTGCAAAGTACCGGAAATGATCCGAGCTTAACGGAACGTCGAGAGCGGTGGTTTCACGTATAGGCTTGCCGTTGTCCAGCGTTTCCACCAGCGCGAGCTTTTCGGAATTAGCGTCTATAATATCCGCGATTTTTAAAAGAATTGTCGAACGCTGCTGAAGTCCAACGTTTTTCCAGCTGTCAAATGCTTTCCAGGCCGCTTTCACCGCCTTGTCAACGTCTTCTTTTCCAGCGTCCGCGCAAACGGCAAGCAATTCTCCATTAGACGGGTTATACGCCTTGAATGTTTTCCCATCCTCCGCATCCACCCATTTTCCGTCAATAAAAAGTTTGTAGCTTTCATCAACCACTCTTTCCATAGAGATACCCCCTTAATTTAATATAACAAGCTGTAAAGCTTTAGTGCGGTCAACGGAATGAAAATTTGTACAATAAACACGCATCCAGGCTCAAAGCTGCGCTGCGGGCTAATTTAACGTTTTTAACAGGAAGTCATAAAAACCATCTGATTTTATTATAGAATGCGACGTAAAGTAAATCTAACACATATTTTATTAAAACTAACATCTTTTTAAATACATTGTGATACATATAAATATATGGTATATTAATTGAAAAGGGGGGTCTTCGATGTTGCACGATCTCAACAGGCAGCTCGAACTTTCAGACCGCTTGGAAACAAATTATTTAAGAATCCTGTATTATGAATTTCCCCAAAAGATTTCCGATTCTTACAAATCCTATGAATACGCGCGCCTTTGCACCATCATCCAAGGGGAAAAATATATTAATGTAAACCGTTCAGCCGGCTTTAAATACGGAGAAAACGATTTTATGCTCCTGCCGCCGCGATCAGACGTGTTTATGACCATAGATTCAAAAACAACAGCCCTCGTATTTGAACTTAGCGATTCGCTGATAAAAAAAGTGAGCGAAAATATCTGCAGAGAATACGATTTTGATTATGACCTGCTTACACAGGATCAGATCATTTGCGCACAAAAAGATCCGGAGCTTGGCGATGTTATCTGCAAGTTTCAAAACACGCTGACAGAGGGCGAAAAAAACCAAAAATATATCCTGGACCTGTATGCGCAGGAGATGGTCTATAACCTTATCCGTGTAAAAGGCGTCCGTCAGTTGCTGCGCACAGATGCGGATAATCCGGTAAACCGGGCCATACAGATGATGAGGGAGCAATGCATGTCTTCTGTCAGCATTCGCGATATAGCTTCCAGTTTCAGCATGTCTGAAGCGAATTTCCACCATTACTTCAAAAAGATCACCGGCATAAGCCCAAAGGAATATCTGACCAACCTCAAATTGGAAAAAGCCCGCGACCTCCTGATTCATACCAGTGTTACGGAAGCGGCGCTTGATCTTGGATATGAAAATATATCACACTTTATCTCCCAGTTTAAAAACAGATTCGGCCAGACTCCCAAACAGTATCAGAAGCTGAATAATCCGCATTGATTTCTTATTTATGCAATGATCTCCCAGTCTTTTTCATCAGCGAGCACTTTCAGCGCAGCATCCGGGTGAACAGCGGCCGGATTTCCCACAAACTGCAAAATATCCGCGTCCGAAAAGCTGTCGGCATACGCCCTGCTAGCCTGCCAGTCGAGGGTCTCCCCGCCAAAGCATTCCCTGATACGTTGAAGTTTTAATTCACCGGTCACTACCACCGGTTTTGTTCCCGGGTCAAACACGCCGTCTTTAAAATTCATTTTTGTTCCGATAACGGTATCCATCTTAAGATATTCGCCTATATATTTCAGGAAGTTTTCAAATGCGCCGGATAATAAAACGGTATGGAAACCCTGGGCGCGCGCTTTGCTTATTTCTTCCACCACGGAAGCATTCAGCAATCCGGCAGCGTCAGCCGCGCATTTGCGCATGAATTCACCAACTTCCGTTTCCGTCATCCCGGAAAAAATTTTATAAAACTTCTCCATGGCGGTGATCTTCACCTGTTCCCTGGACTGCTGCTGAGCGCCGCCCGACCTTTTTTTAAGGATTTTGTATTTGATATAAAGAAGGATAAGCGAACTGTACATCCTGAAATATTTTATTTTCGAATATTGTTTTTTCCATTCCGAAAGCATGAAAGGCAGCGTATCTTTCGGAAAAAGCGTGCCGTCAAAATCGAAGATCGCCAGTTTCAATGAGATATCCTCCGGTATTTTATTGCCGGTTTCAGCCAATCCGTCCGGCTAGTCCATATTGTAATTCATTAACCATTTGATTACAATCATAATATTTGGATTGCCATGCCTATACAGAATTCCGACAGCCTTCCGTGTTATTCTTTTTGTGTAAAATATTTCATTTACAAATACAACCATTGGTTGTATTATAGAATTGTAAAAACTTATACTATTTTTTATAAATATAAAGGATGTTTATTTTATGCTGGGAACACGGTTAAAGCGGCTTCGGAAAGAATGTTCGGTCACGCAGGCAAATCTTGCCCGCGAATTCAATATATCGCAGCAGGCGGTTGCCAAATGGGAAGCAGGCCTGTCAATCCCCGAACCGGTAATGCTGCTCCGCCTGGCGGAATATTTTCATGTCAGTACGGATTACCTTCTGGGCAAGGCCGTTTCTGCTGAACATACCTTTCCCTGCGGCATTTTTTCACCGGTGCCTGTTCTGGGCGCTGTCAGGGCGGGTTTCGGGCTGGATGCTCAAGAAGACTGCCAGGGAACGGAACAGGCGGATGTGCGCGATCCTGATCAATATTTCTACCTGACCGTCACAGGCGATTCCATGGAACCTTACATCAGGGAGGGCGACCTCGCGCTGGTACGCAAGCAAAACACGCTCCAAAACGGAGACCTCGGCGTGATGGTTTACAGGGACGGCGAAGGCACGCTGAAACGCTTTTTTCAGGAAGACGGCAAGGTATTTTTAAAGCCCTTCAACCCTTCCTATAAAACCCTTGTGCTTTCTGGCGGAGAGCTTTCCAGCCTATATATCATGGGCAAGGTCGTGGAAACCAAGACCCGCTGGTAGCCCGGAAAGGATGGCCCGAACAAATGGACCTGATGCAGAAAATGACCATATTGACGGAAGGCGCGAAATATGACGCGGCATGCACTTCTTCCGGTTCCGAACGTTCCGGCAAAGGCGGGACAGGCAACACGCTTCTGGCAGGATGCTGCCACAGTTTTTCCGCCGACGGCCGGTGCATCTCCCTGCTTAAAATCCTGATGACAAACCACTGTATTTACGACTGCAAATACTGCGTCAACCGCAGCAGCAACGACGTGAAACGCGCCGTCCTGGAGCCTTATGAGATGGCCGAGCTGACCATACAGTTCTACCGCCGTAATTATATCGAAGGGCTTTTTTTATCAAGCGGCGTTCTGAGAAGCCCGGACCATACGATGGAGCTGATGATCAAAACAATCAGGCTGCTGCGTGAAGAGTACCATTTTTGGGGCTATATTCACGCCAAATCCATACCCGGCGCTTCTCCCGCTCTTATCACCCGCCTCGGAATGCTGGTGGACAGGATCAGCGTCAATATAGAGCTTCCAAGCGAAAGAAGCCTTAAACTGCTTGCGCCCCATAAAACAAAGCAGTCCATTTTGACGCCCATGGCGCAGATCGCACAGGAACTTACGTCAAACGGCAAGGAGATCGTACGGTATAAAAGCGCTCCTAAATTTGCCCCTGCCGGCCAGGCGACGCAGATGATCATCGGCGCGAGCCCCGAAAGCGATTACCAGATCCTCCGGCTTGCGACGGGATTGTATCAGAAATATAAATTGAAACGCGTGTTTTATTCGGCGTATGTTCCCGCGGTTCAGGACAGCCTGCTTCCCGCCATCGACACAAAGCCGCCCCTGCTCCGCGAACACCGGTTTTACCAGGCAGACTGGCTTCTTCGGTACTACAATTTCACCGCGGACGAACTGCTGACCGATAAAACGCCCAATTTTAACCCATATCTGGACCCTAAATCCAACTGGGCGGTCAACAACCTGCATCTTTTTCCCGTTGACGTGAACTGGGCGTCCTTAAACGACCTGCTGCGCGTTCCGGGCATCGGCCCTACGGGCGCGCGCCATATCCTGACCGCCCGCAAAACCGGCAAACTCGGACTGCAGGACCTCAAGCGCATGGGGATCATATTGAAGCGCGCGCAGTTTTTCATTACGGCCGCAGATTACACCCGGCCTTTCCGCCTGAACAGGGAAAATACCGTCCGCGCACTGATAGACCCCAAAGTGTTTTCATTTGGAACCGAGCAGCTGAGTTTCTTTGGCCCGAACGGCGCTGTCTCCCTTCCCGGCGCGCAAGACGTCCGGTCGGTCAAAGAAGCTGTCGAGGAGGCGGTGCTATGCCTGGCGACAAATATCTAGCGCAGCCGAAGGATATCGTTTATATTTACGACGGGAGCTGGTCCGGCTTTTTCTGCTGTGTTTACGAAAGTGTTTATTCTCGTGAGATCCCTTTTGCGATCTATACGCAGGAAAACGCCCAGCCTTCCCTCTGGCCGGAAAAACCAATCGCAACGGACGAGAAAACAGCCGCAAGGGTTCGGGAGTCCATACCCAAAAAGATTTCGCCCCGCTCCTTTGAACTGGTTGAAAACGTATATTTCAGCTGCATGAAAAGCAAGGAGATCCATATGCTCCGTTTCCTGATCAAGGCGTTTTCCCTGGGCCCCAAGACAGTGAATATGCTTGGCGATCCGGATGTCGCGCCCATGCTGAAGGCCGAACGGCATTTATTGGGCGAAAGGCACCTGCTGCTTGGGTTTATCCGTTTTTCGGACAGCGGCGGAGCGCTGACCGCATCCATCACACCCAAAAATTTTATTCTGCCCTATATCGCGGATCACTTTATTGACCGCTATGCAAACGAAGACTTCATGATATACGACAAAACACATAAGGCCGCGCTCATTTATCAAAACAAACAAAAGCAGATCGTGCGCATAGAGGACGTGGAATTTCCCGCCGTATCCCGAAACGAGGAATATTACCGCAGCCTGTGGAAGCAATTTTATAATACGGTCGCAATCAAGGCGCGCACAAATCCCAAATGCCGCATGACGCACATGCCCAAACGCTATTGGGAAAACATGATCGAAATGGAGGACGAGCTGCCGGCCGGCCCCGGCTAACTTTCATAAGAAAAAGCCGCAAATGCGCCAGTTGCATTTGCGGCTTTTTCCAGTGGTATTTTGGGCTTAAGCTTTACAGAAACTTTTCATAAAGCAGCCTTTATTTTCCTTTATTATTCGCCTTTTACGAATGCAAGGTTTGCGTCGTAATATTTGTCGGCATTGTCTTTGTTTATCAGGAATGTTCCGCAATCGATATTTTTCTCAACGGATTCGCCATTGGCAATTTTAATGGCGGTTTCCACAGCAACCTGGCCGAATTTGAACGGATCGTTCGCCGATGTGCAGAGATACCTTCCGTCCTTGATCGCTTCAACAGCCTCCATCAGGCCGTCAACGCCGCAGCACATCACTTTCATACCGGCGTCTTCGCAAATCTGCAGGGCGCCCAGAGCCATATCGTCGTTATGTCCATAGACTAGGTTGATATCTTTGTTGCTCTGGATAATGTCCTGTGTGGCCGTAGCCGCTTTGGAACGGACATAGTCGCAGAAGGGGGTCTGGATCACTGTGATTCCCGGTTCGGCGTCAACCGCATTATGAAATCCCTTGGAGCGCGCTTCCTGCACACGGTCGCCGCCGCTGCCCATTACTTCCAGAACCTTGCCTGTGGCTTTGCCCTTGCCGCCTAATGTCTCAACAACATATTCGCCGACCAATTGGCCCATCGCTTCGTTGTCGCGCCCGACAACAACGTCTACATCCGCATTGACGAACCTGTCAACCGTTATGATCGCTACGCCTTTTTCCTTGCATTTTGCAACAGCGGGAGCAACGCCGTCAGGATCAACCGCATTCAGGATCAGAACGCTGATGCCTTTCTCGAGCATATCCATGATATCCGTGTTCTGCTTGGTAATGTCTTCGTTGGCGTCCGCATATACCAGCTCTACGCCGGCGGCTTCGGCAGCCTGTTTTGCGGAATCAACATGCGCTACATAGAACGGAGAGGCCATCGTAGCCTGCGAAAAACCGATCTTGATAGCGGCCGGTGCGGCGCTTGCTTCGGTTGAAGCTGCCGCGGCAGAGGAAGCGGGCGCCTGCGATGCGGCAACCGAGGAAGCAGCGGGAGCGCTGCCGGCAGCCGGCTGCGAAGAGCATCCTACCAGTACCAAACCTATTGCCAATACTATCGCAATAAGTACGAACAAAGTTTTTTTCATTTTCTTTCCTCCAAATAATTTATTTATTTTTACCGCTTTGCAGTAAAGGTTAATTCTCTTTTTGTGACACAAACCTGTTGAGAAGCATTGCGCCGACAATGATAACGCCTTTGAATATCTGCTGATAGTACGAAGGCAATCCTATCAGGTTAAACAGGTTGGTTATAATTGCCAGTATCATGACGCCCGCGAAAGTTCCAAATACCGATCCTTTGCCTCCGTTAAGTGAAGTACCGCCCATAACGGTCGCCGCGATCGCATCAAGCTCCGCGCCTTCGTTCAGCGTGGGCTGCGCAACAGTCAGCCATGCCGTGAGCATGACACCCGCATAGGCCGCCGTCATGCCGGAAATTGTCCACGCGATCGTTTCAAACCGTTTTACCGGGATACCGGAGAGCATCGCCGCTTCTTTGTTGCCGCCGATCGCGTAAAGGTTTCTGCCGTAGAGCGTATACCTGAGGATGTATGCTGCAACCAGCGTCAGTATGATCCATGTAAAGCCTGCAAACGGGAAATCGATGGGCCCGATCTGGATTGAGCCTCCGCCCAGATAGCAGAACGCTTTTCCATCGCTTCCGTTTTCCCCCATTTTGATCAATCCGGATATTACGCCTCCGTTCGTCGTCAGCATGGAAAGCCCCCTGGCTGAAACCATTGTCGCAAGTGACGCGATAAAAGGCGCGATATCGAAGAACACAATGATGAGTCCGGTCAGCGTACCAAGCAGGGCGCCAGACAATACGCCAAGTGCCACACAGATCCAAACCGGGTAACCCTGAGACAGCATCATGGCGGAAACCATGCCCGACAGGGCTGCGACGGAACCCACCGAAAGGTCGGTGCCGCTTGACAGAAGCGCGAACGTCATGCCGATGGCAATAATGCCGGGCGCCGCATAGGACTGCATCAGGTTAAGAAAATTGGATACTGTGAAGAAACTGTTTGATACCAGCGAAGCAATCACGATGAATACGATCAGCAATAATAAAACGCTGAACCGCTTGATCACCTGGACAAAAGAATTGTCCCTTATGCCTATATTGGCTTTTAACGCCATATTATTATCCTTAATACTGTTCATATTTACCTCCCTGCAACCGCATACTGTAAAATTGATGGGCTGTTCAGCTCTTCTTTATTGAATTCCGCCACTATTTTGCCGTGGAACATCACACAGATCCTATCGCAAACGCTTACAAGCTCTGAAAGCTCGCTGGATGCGATGATAATGGAATGGCCGTTTTCCGCCGCGTCTCTTAAAATCTTATAGATTTCATCTTTGACGCCTACGTCGATTCCCTGTGTCGGTTCATCCACCAGCAACACCTCTGATTCCTGCATCAGCCATTTTGCCAGTATGACCTTTTGCTGATTGCCTCCCGAAAGACTGACTGCAATTGTTTTCTCGCTCGGCGTTTTGATAGAGAGGCTTTTTACATATCCCCTGCATGTCTCGGTGATCTTCTTGTAATTGATGCCCAGTTTGCCCCTGAATTTTTTCAGCGTTACCATGCACATGTTCTGCCATACAGGCAGGCACAGCACAAGTCCCTGGACCTTTCTGTTTTCCGGAAGCATTCCGATGCCCGATTTGATCGATTCCTTCGGGTTTCTGGGATTTTTTATACTGCCGTGCAGCTTCATCTCGCCGCTTTCCAGCTTATCCACGCCGTAGATGGCGCGCAGAAGTTCGGTACGTCCCGCGCCCACCAGACCATACAGGCCGACGATCTCGCCTTTGCCAAGATGCATAGATACGTCATTTAACCGTTTGTTTGTAAAATGCGATACTTCCAGCACCGCATCACCCTCTTTGGGCTTAGAGCCCGCGTTGTATGCGTTTTTGACGATCTTGTGTCCGATCATGAATTCCACAAGTTGGTCGACGTTAATGTTTTTGGATTCCACCGTCGTAACATTCTGGCCATCTTTCAGAACGGTGATCCGGTCGCCCACGATAAAAAGTTCATCCAGCCTGTGCGAAATATAAATGATGGTAATGCCCTTGCTTTTCAGATCCGCGATCGTTTTGATCAGCGTATTGAACTCATCATGAGACAGTGTAGCGGACGGTTCGTCCATAACGATCAGCCTGGAATTGCATGCAATACATTTCATCATTTCCACAAGCTGCCTTGCGCCTATGCTGAGATCCCTTACCTTGGAGTGAATGTTGATGTTGATATTGAGATCATCCACCATGTCCTGCACTTTTTTATTTGCCGCCTTCCAGTCAATCTTTCCCGCTTTTCTGGGCAAATTGTTGATCAGGACATTTTCCGTAACCGAAAGATCACTCACCAGGGAAAGTTCCTGATAAATGACGGATATTCCCTTTTTCCTGGTCATCAGGGTATTGCAGTCCTTCAGCTCTTCCCCGTTGAAAATGATCTTTCCGCTGTCTTTGGCATATGCGCCCGCCAATATTTTCATTAATGTAGATTTTCCTGCACCGTTTGCTCCGATCAGGCAATGGACCTCGCCCTCTTCTACAAAAAAATCAACATCGCTAAGCGCTTTTACGCCCGGAAAACTCTTATTGATTTTCCGCATCTCCAAAATATTCTTAGCCGTAATACCACTTCCTTACTCTGACATTAATTCTTTTAGATTGTCGTATAGTTTAAGATATTTATTATAAAACTGGTTATATTCGCCGTGGGCTTTTTGATACGGATATACGGTGTCTGTGCATTGCACCATTGCATCCACCGCTTCTTCAAAATTATTGTATAGTCCGGAACCTACGGCGCCGAGGATCGCGCATCCCAAGATCCCGGAGTTTGCGGAGTTCTTTGTCAGAGTGATCGGTTTTCCCGTAACGTCCGCAATGATCTGCAGCCACAGCGGATTTTTTGTGACCCCGCCGCATACCATGATACTGTTGATCTGTACATTGTTGGATGAGATCGTATCGATGATGTTTCGGCTGCCAAAAGCGATTCCCTCCATAATGGAACGGTAGATATCCGCACGGTTATGATTAAGAGTAAGCCCGTAGAAAACTCCCTTTGCATTCGGGTCTTTGTAAGGCGTCCGGTTGCCCTGGAAGAAATCCAGAGTAATAACGCCCTTGCTTCCAATGGGCACGTTTTTTGCTTCCTCAGCCATCAGCAGATACGGTTCTTCCCCCTTGATGCTAAATTCGTTTAAAAACCATTTGGTTATGGAACCTGCCGAGACCTGGCCTCCTTCCAGGCAGTATAAGCCGGGAATCACAGCATCAAAGTACGGCCCCCAAATTCCATTACTGTATACCGGCGTTTCGCTCAATGCCAGATATACAAAACTGGTCCCCATTATCATACCCGCGTCCCCCGGCCGGCATACGCCCAGACCGAGCATGGATATGTGCGCGTCGATCCCGCCCTGATAGACCGGCGTATTTTCAGGAAGACCGAATTTGTTTGCGATTTCCGGCCGTACCATACCGATTTTTTCCCCAAGTTTCAATATTTGCGTATTGATTTTTTCCCTGTAATCGTCAAGGCCGATCTGTTTGTAATAATCCTCCGTTAATCCTTCACGGTCGTCCAGATAATTTCCTTTGCATGTCGCCTGGCATATGGACGCAACCCATTTGCCCGTTAAATAATGATTGAAAAAGTCCAACTGCTCCACGAGTCTGTCAGAATTTCTGTAAATCTTCGCTTTATTCCGCTTCATCCACAATACCTTGGGGATCAGCCATTCTACAGAAACTTCCCCGCCGCAGTATTTCAAGGCTTCGTGCCTGCTTGCATTAATTTCTTCGGCTTCTGCCTTTGCCCGGTTGTCCATCCAGAGGATCGCATCCGATAGCGCATTCCCATTTTTGTCAACGGCTATTACTGTGGAAGCGGTCGCGCATACGGATATACCTTTGATTCCGCGGGCTATCTCGCCATCCACATGATTCAGGCAGTCCTTCAGAGATGCATCAAAGCTATCCAGCCAATCGGCAGGTTTCTGCGTGGCATACCCTGGCTGCGGAAAGAATATCTTATAACCGGTTTCATTTACCGCAATAATCTCACCATATTGATCCATGATTCCGCAACGAACTCCCTGCGTTCCTACATCAACACCGATGAAATAATTTTTTCGGGTCATTCTTAAGCCTCCTTCTTAAACGTCAGCAACATTTCAGCGCGGCATGGCGTCCACCGTTTTAGCATCAGTGAATGTTTCAAATTCCGGGTATTTCACAGATAAATATGGGTTCTGCCGGGTCATTTCTACCTATCCGCAATCCTTCGAAATAAACCTTTATCAGGCTGCACCAGCCTTCAAATGTTTTTATCGAAATCGCCTTGTTCTATAATTGCTGCAATTTTTTTCATATTTTTATTTATTATAATATTAATTGCATATAGTGCTTGTTATATATGTTTTTTCAGTTATTTATGAATGAATTTTATACTTAAATTCCACGAAACGTGAATATTATTTCATATCTGATTATAATTGCATTATATATTATAGACCCACAAAAATCAACCGTTTACAATCAAATAATTGTGAAATTACGACCGTTTTGCAAAATCAAAACGAAATAATTTTCACATAATAAAAAAATCTTCATATGGTATGAAGATTCATTTGAAACTATTAAAAAGGATTTATATAAAAATATAAATCCTTCCCTTTATTTAACGTATTTATGATGCCGGATCTTTTTGCCTTTGTGCATCATGGGTTTTAAACTCTGGTACAAAGAAATATAATTCTCGTAAAACGCCCTGTATTCCTCGTGGACCTTCATATCAGGATTGATGACGGAATTCATATGCACCATCGCTTGTGTTGCTTCTTCAAAATGGCTGTATATCCCCGAACCTACCGCCGCGATCACGCAGCATCCGAGAATACCCGCATCCGAAGACTTAGTGGTCAGATTTATGGGCTTACCGCATACGTCCGATATGATCTGCATCCAGAGCGGGTTTCTGGTCACCCCGCCGCAAACCATGATATTATGGATATTCAATTGATCCGCGCTCATATTTTCAATTACATTGCGCATGCCGTATGCAACGCTTTCCATGATCGCCCGGTAGATGTGCGCCCGGGTATGGCTGAGCGTCAGGCCGTAAAAGACGCCTTTCGCAAGCGGATCCTTATACGGCGTCCGGTTGCCCTGGAAAAAGTCCAAGGCTATAATGCCCTTGCTTCCGGGCGAGATATCCGCCGCCTCATTCATCATGAGTTCATATGGATGTTCGGGATCTTCGTATTTGATCCGGAACTCACGTAAAAACCAGTTTGCAATCGATCCCGCCGACACCTGTCCGCCTTCCAGGCAGTAAAGCCCCGGAACCACCGCATTATTGTAAGGTCCCCAAATACCTTCATTGAATACCGGAGCTTTAGATAAGACCAGATGCACAAAACTGGAACCCATGACTATACCCATATCCCCCGGCCGTGAAACACCGATGCCCAGCATGGAAGTATGGGCGTCAATCCCGCCCTGGTATACCGTGATATCGCTTTGAAGCCCCAGATATTTTACTATATTGGATTTCAGCTTTGCAATAGGTTCTCCCAGATGCAGCACGCGCGTATTCAGTTTCCGGTTAAATTCCCCAAGGCCGATCCCTTCAAAAAAGCTGCGGTTCCATTCGCCGAAATCCTCAATGTAATTGCTTTTACATGTAGCCTGGCATATGGAAGCCACCCATTCGCCGGTCAACACATAATTGATATAATCAAGCTGTTCCACAATCCTGTACGCCTTGTCGTATATGTCGCGCCTGTTGTTCTTCAGCCATAAAACCTTTGGAATAAGCCATTCAACCGACACCTCGTTGCCGCAGTATCTTAAAACTTCATGGCGTTTCTCATTAATACCGTTGGTTTCCATACTTGCGCGGTTGTCCATCCACAATATGGCGTCCATCAGAGCCGTGCCGTCCTGCAATACTGGAACAACCGTGGAAGCCGTTGCGCATACGGAAATACCAATGATTTTTTGTACGATCACCGCATCCGTTTTCTCTATGCAGTCTTTAGCTGCGTTGAACATTGCGTCCACCCATTCGTCAGGTTTCTGCACCACCCAGCCGGGTTCCGGGTAATATGTGCCGTACTGCCTGTGCGCGGAAGATATAACCTCGCCGTCCGCATTCACAACGCCGCACCGGACGCCCTGTGTTCCAAAATCTATACCAAAAAAATAATCCTGAGAGTCGACCATATTTTATCTTTTTCCCCTTATCTGCTTATGCTCCAAATCACAGATTCTCATACTGCCGCAAGACTTCTCTCGCAGTTATCTCGTCTATATATAATGCCGTCATAAGTCCCGAATTCAAAGCGCCTATAATTGCCTTCGTCTTATGCTCCCCTACCCCCACGCCTATCCTGTGCTTTTTCTTTTTCAGGTCTTCGGTTCTTATCGCAATTGTCCGTTCCATTAGTTCAGGCAGTACGGGTTTCCCGTTGATATCGTAATATCTTGAACAAATGTCGCCCACAACCCCGTCATCCGACAGGCTGTCATACTCTTCTTCGGTATAAATGCCGCGCTCAACCAGAACAGATTTCGATGTGACTTCGCCTATCCCAAATACAGCTATATTGGCTGCATTGGCGATATCAAATATCGCCCGTATATTGGAATCGCGCATCAATGCATCGGCGATTTCCTTTGTATCCACAAACACAGGCGCAGGCAGCAGATAATCCGTACCCAGAAATGCATCTGAAAACTTTTCAACTATGCTGTTAAACTTGGACGATGCAATATTTTTGGTCAGAGCGCCATGCATTTGAACAATCTTGATGTTGCGTTTGGGCGGACTGGGCGGGATCAGGTTTGTGGCCACCGAATCCATGGTGCGTCCCCATGATACGCCGATAATGTCGTTATCCTTGACCATTTTTGATATATCCTGAGCAACCGCCTTGCATGTGTCGTTGACACGCACCAGATAATCGTCAATGTATGCCGGGCAGACAAAAACATTGTTAATGGAAAACAGGCTTTTAAACTTCTCTTCGATTTCTATCACGGATTCCATCGGGAAATCGACCTGTATTTTGACATACCCCAATTCCTCGGCTTTCCGTATCATGCGGCTGACCGTCGATTTAGAGATATTTTCCTTCTTTGCGATCGTTTCCTGGTCAATTTTTAACTCATAATACTGTTTGGCAACCCGGATCGCCAGCCCTATATCTTGTTTGTTCACAACCAAACTCCCATGAATGAGATTAATATCACTAAGCGGTATTATTTTCTCTTTTTAAATTATATCACAGTTTTGTCATAATTCAACGAATAAAATTTGCGGGACCGGCTATTATTTATGATATTTATATCATAGTCCGATATTATTTTCTTGCGGATCCTATTATTTTCCAATATTAACCTTTATTTTTGATTATAAATTTCATTTTTATTGGCTGACTTATAAAAAAATGCAATAAATTCCCGGAAAATAAACCTCTAAGGCCGTATCAATTTGAGTTGGTCCCTGTCGGATCCGCTCGACAGGCAAAAGCAATACGGCAGGCTTTCCGTTTTGAAAGCCTGCCATAACTTTGGATTAATCAGTATTTTTCACTTTTCGTATTGAATGGCCGCATCATACCGCCTTCTTCAAGGCTATCCTTATGCGGCAGGCTCCCCTGTGCGGGAACTGTCCCGCCGCCCGAACTTTTCAGTTTAAACCGGCTGATTTTTTCCTTCAGCAGTTCGGCCTGCCCGGACAGTTCCTCGCTCGCTGCCGCCCCTTCCTGGGCAGTCGCGGAATTCGTCTGTACAACGCCTGAAAGCTGTTCAATCCCCTGGTTGACCTGCATAATGCCGGACGCCTGTTCGCCTGAAGCTGCGGCGATCATCTCTCCCAACCGTACGGTTTCCTCGGTGGTCTCCACAATTTTACCCAACGCCAGGGCAGTTTCCTGCGCGATCTTTGTACCGGCGCCCACTTTTTGAATGGAATCTTCAATCAATTCCGTCGTTTCCCTTGCGGCGTCCGCACTTCGGGCGGCAAGGTTCCTCACTTCTTCCGCAACCACGGCAAAGCCCTTGCCGTGCAAGCCTGCCCTCGCCGCTTCCACGGCGGCGTTCAGCGCCAGAATATTGGTCTGGAAGGCGATATCGTCTATAACTTTTATGATTTTGGAAATGTTTTCTGAGGATTGGTTTATTCCCTTCATTGATTCCATCATGTCCCGCATTCGCTCGTTGCCCAGTTGGGCCGCGTTTTTTGCTTCCATTGCCATTGCATTGGACTGTTTCGAGTTCTCGGCATTCAAGCCGGTCTTCTCGGCAAGCTGCGACATGGCTGCCGATAGTTCTTCAATGGCGCTTGCCTGCTCCGCCGCCCCCTGCGATATCATCTGGTTTCCGCCTGAGACCTGCGAAGCGCCAATCGTTACCTGGTCTGCCGCCAGGTTAAAGTCTTTAAATATCCTGTTGATTTCGGTAACGATGCGGTTTGTGGAATCCTTTAACGCTGCGAAATCTCCCTTAAACCCGGACGTAATATTTTCCGTCAGATCGCCCTCCGCAAAGTTTCCAAGTATATGAGTAAGTTCCCTGATATACCCTTCAATTGCGCAAACCGCTTCCTCAAAGTTCCGGTTGATTTCCTGGAAATTATCATGTTCCTGCCTTGTGAATGCATCGCCTTCTTCCACGCTGAAATCAAGATGCAGATTTCCTTCTTTCAAAAGCCGGAGATTAGCGGAAAGCTTCTTTACTTCCCTCCTGCTGTAATTCTCTGCGTGCGACTTGGCCGTTACATCCTGCAGCACCTCGATTTTTCCCGTACTTTCGCCGTGAAGATTCCTTATTTCGGAGGCATCCGCCTGGAATTCCCTGGCTGACAGTTCCCGCGCCAGTTCGGGGGACAAACCGTTTTTCACAAGATACTCCGCGTCTGCTTTCCATCCCTTATAATCATTTCCAAGGGCCTCTTTCCTTTTCAAGCGGAACATCTCTTCAGCCTTTTTATTAATGAATCTGATTTTATTGTCTTTATCCGTAACGGAAACAGGGAAAGGAATAGAATCAAGCATGGTTTCGTACCAAAACATCTTTTCCACAATGGTATCCATGGTTGCGTTTACACCCTCGATGATTTTCCGGTAATCGCCCAGGTGTTTTCCGGCGTCCGCGCGGACGCCGAACCTTTCTTCCGCTGCGGCTTTTGACAGCATGTCCGCATCGGCCGTCAAAAGTTTTATTGAATCGGTCATTTTTTGGAATGCCCCTGCCAGCATGCCGGTCTCATCCTTTTTGCGGATATCCAGTTCCAGGCTGGTATCGCCTTGGGCTAGCCTGTCCGCAGCATCCACAATCTTCCCGATAGGCTTTGTAATACCCCGGGTGACCCCTATTGCCAGCAGTATGGCCACTGTGACTGTTCCCGCTGAAATACCCAGCATAAGAAGCATACTGAACCACTGGTTATTCTGATCGGAATTTAACATGGTATCCGCCTGGCTTTGATTATATTCGTTGATAGCCCCAAGCGCCTCCGTTATCCCTGCGGCCGCATCGTCCGCCGCCGCAGCCTGGCTTATGACAGCCGCCTGATCGCTCCCGGATTCCAGCAATTGCACAACTTTATGTAATTCCGTTTTATACGCCTCATAACTTTTCTTCAAAGAATCCAGATTTCCCTGATACTCTTCCGCAACATCCGTATTTTGAATTGCCCCAAACATTTCCTGCAGCTTGGAATCTGTTTCATTTATGCTCTGCGCAAGTTGTTCGCCTGCTGCGCTTGTTCCGTCCTCATAAACCAATTTTAAAACGTCTATACGCTGTTCGGACAATATATTGCTTATTTCCGTCACCATGCCCACGCCCACCATGTTGTTGTCCTTCATTGCCTGGCTGTGCATGGTCATGGAACCGATCGTGTTGATTCCATAGCTGGCTACAAACGCTATTCCGGCAATAATGATCGCAAACACTATAGCCAGTTTCTGCCCGATCTTCAGGTTTTTCATTTTTCAAGCCCCCTTTATTCTTTACCTGCTGCTTAAATCCGGCTCATTTTCATAAAGAAGCAGGAAAGTCAAATATCTTCCAAGCTGCGAATCACAAGATTTTGTCCCTTTCTTTGCCATACTGTGCCCTCCTTAAAATTTTTTGAAAAATTTACCTTTTGGTCATAATATAGCTAAAAAGTGAACTTTAAATGAATTAATTGTGACTTTCTTAAAAATTCTAGATAAAAAAGCATCGGTAAAACATAATGCTTTACCGATGCTTGCCTTTATAATCATATTGATAAAACCCTCACCTGTTCTTTAAAGACTTTCCTATTTTCAGGCAATACTCCCGCCGGTTCGGGACGTGTAATAATTGGTGTTGATAACGCTCCCGTCCAGTGCATTTATGCATAAATAGGCCACCGAATCCGAAGGCGCGTAATAATTCGGGATCGTTCCGTTTGCGTCCGTATATACGGAATCTCCGTAAAAGTTCCATACAGGCGCCATTACAAAACTTGCCGGATCGTTTTTATCCGGGATACATTTATACTCAAGATTTATTTTTTTTATTTGTATCGCAAGCTTTGCATTCTGCGCCGCATACATTGCTCCATCCACCCAGCCGTACCGGCTTTTTAATTCCATCTCCATAATGCTTCTGATCTTTTCAAACGGCAAAATCGCACTGTTATGGGATATTGTCTCCGTAATTCTGCTTTTATACATCCACGAAAACCGGGATATGCCGTCGTCATCCACTGCAATCCGGATGTCGTCCGCCCTGAACACATCCTGCTCCCCGTCCTGGTTTTCCCCCTGCGGTTCAATGTAACTGCCTGTTTCGGGTATTCCGTTCACCGCCCTGTGCGCTTCCACCATATACCCCTGTCTGGAAAAATCATTCTGCATGGATCCTGGAATAATAGAGGTAACCGTTGCATCTTCAATACCCAGTTCCTTGAGCAGATTTTCGGCTTTCGCCTTTGCTTTTTCCGGCGTCAAGGCGGTCCCCTGCGCCTGGGCGGGCAGATTAGAATCGGGCAAGACGTTCCGCCCCATATCCGCAAATATGTCTGCTCTTGATTGGAGGCAATTGTTCTGTAAGTCAAAACGGTTCTCTATGTTTATATATGTGTCGGTTCCTTCCCCCACATCCGCCTTTGCGCGGATAAAACGGGAAGCAACGCCCATTTCCTGCGTCTCCTGAAACTCCGGAGATATAGATTCTTTTTGCGGGTCGTCCACCGCGTACAGCCTTGCGCCGTCAAAAAAATAAGCGATCAGTCTGTCAGCCTCTTCCTGCGTGATGGCCTCCGGCATGATCCCTACCACCGAATAATCGTCCGACTGCGTGAATCCGACCTTTGCTTCCACGGCTATGCTGCAGGCCCCCTTATCGCTTTTGATCCGCATGGAAACCCGTTCGGGTGCGACCGCTTCAGAAGGCGGCGCGATTGAAGCCGACGGCAAAATGATTGCCTGCGTTTTATCCGGATCCGCTGCCGGTTGATTCAGCGGAACCGACTGGCAGGAAAAACAAAGAATAACAAGCAGGCTGATTGCCGCAGTCAAAATATATATTTTTTTCATCAATCAGTTTCTCATTCCTTTACATAATTAATCTGATATACCGTCTAAAAACCTGGGATCAAAAAAGCTGCCGTCCAGCGCGTTGATCACAATGGGCGTCATAAAATTTGAAGCGGTCGTCTTTTCAGTTAGATACTCGTTGTTTTCAAGAGCCTCATCCGTATAGGTTACCGTATCCGTTCCCCGGAAAACCCATGCGGGCACAAAACGAACGCCGTTTTCCCTTCCGTCCGGGTCTTTAATGCGCAGGTATTCCAGACTGGCTGAGGTAACCAATGACGTATCATTTTCCCAATCGGTATTCTGCTCCACCCAGTACCTATCAGTCGCATTCATCTGGTTTTTAACGGAGACCAGTATCTTATCAAAGCTCAGAAAAGCAGGATGCTCGCTCAGCACATCCGTTATTTTGGTGTTGCCCATCCAATTGACCGCGATCACGCCCGAATCGTCCACAGTGACGGTCAATTTCTCAAATGGCTGTCCCGCGCTGTAATCTCCCAGCGCAACGCTTTCCGGGATATACAGAACGGGAATCTTATCAAAATTGCGCGTAAACACCACATAATACGCGTTTATCTTGCCGGATGTTATGGACTCCACCCAGGCTTCCGCCTGCATGACGCCAAACAGTTCAAGTTCATCCGCGCCAAGACTGCTCTTTACTTTCTCCGCAAGCGCAACAGCCTGCTCGGGCGTGGTTTTTAAATCTAGTCCTTCCTTTGGAAGTGCAAGGCGGACAGGGTCCGGCATAAGATTGCTCGGCTCCCTCAATTCATATTTTGAATTGTAATACGCCAGCTCTCCGAAATTTCTATCTCCCTTTCCGACCGCAAATTTCCCGGTAACAATTGTACCCTCCACCGGAAATTCACCGTAGAAATAATTTCCGTTGTCTGCGTAGCTTTCTATGCTTACAGGCTCACTGGAGCGTTCTTCGGGCGCGTTCTCCAGCCACTGCTCGTACATTTTGATCGTCTCTTCCATTTTTCCTGCCGTTAGTTCTTCACCTTCAGCAGAATTCGTTTCAGCAGATTTTACATATGTCCCGGCTTTCAGCTCGGCAAGCGTTTTCTTTGCAGGCAGAATAAGATTTTCCATGATCTCGTCTTTTGTCATCCGTCCGTCATGGGCTGTCATTTCTACGCCGTCCACAAACAGTTCTGCAAAGCTTTCCGCCTGCTCCTGCGTAAAATCAATAAGGGTCCCCCTATATACCTTGTATTCGTCCAGATTTGCCGGAACCATAACGTCCGCGTCAAAGGCCAGAGTCAGTTTGTCTCCTAACCGGTATGTTTCATCGATATGTTCCGGAATCCCGAGACTCTCTTTTGTGATTACTTCTTCCGGCTCATTTTCCGTATATATCGCCGTTTTTTGGGGAACGATTTCTTCTTTTGGCGTGGGCTGGCATGCCGCCGCGGCAAATGCAGTCATCAAAAAAAACGCAAGTATAAATAACAATTTTGAGCATTTGAATAGTTTTTGTTTCATATTGGACCCCGATTTATTTTTGGCCAGATCATATATAATGTTATTGCAATCCATATTTTAGCATATGATCCACATAATATCAATGTTTGCGGATTTTCAAACAGCAATCTCCAAGAGTTCCGGAAAGATTTGTATTATCCTTACGGCAATTATATAATTGAAATAAAAAAGGAGTTAACCTATGAATTCCTCAAAATTGGGCACGGAAGTCTGGTATCTCTATCACAGCGGCTTTGCCGTAAAAACGGCCGCTCATTTTCTGATATTCGATTATTACATAGATACGCCGGGCGGAGCGGAACGCGGTCTTGCGGGCGGCGTGATTGATCCGGACGAAATAAAAGACCTGGACGTGCTTGTGTTTGCATCGCACAGGCACGGCGACCATTTTAATCCAACAATATTCTCCTGGGAAAAATCCATTCCGAAAATCAGGTATATTCTTTCCCACGACATACGGTCTCACCGTAAACCCAAAGATGCTTTGGCCGTCTTTCCGGGAAAAAAGTACGCCCTGGATGACGACGGCATAGAGATCCGCGTCTTAAGGTCCACCGATACCGGCGTTGCTTTTCTTGTTGAAGTAGACGGTATTACGGTTTACCATGCCGGCGACCTGAACTGGTGGCACTGGGAGGGCGAGCCGGAGCGGGACAACGTCCTGATGGCAAAAAACTATAAAGAGGAAATAAATACCCTGAAGGGTTTGCATATAGATATAGCTTTCGTACCGCTGGATCCCCGGCTGGAAAAACAATACCTCTGGGGCCTTGATTATCTGATGCAGACCGTTCAGGTAAAAACGGTCTTCCCCATGCATTTCTGGGACGATTTTTCAGCTTTGGACCGGATTCAAAAAGATGCCCGGGCGGCAGGATATCTGGATAAAATAAAACTGATCACCCGCCGCGGCCAGAAATTTGATCTGTAGCAGGTTTAGTCCCCAAATCGAACAGCGCCAAAAAAGCTTATTTTTTAGTGAAGAAGATGCCCGCGGTGATCATATAACGCAAAGAAACCACCCCCCAAAGGGTGGTTCCTCTGCTTAAAGCAATTAAAGTAGTATGTTTCTGTAGTGGAAAAAAATATAAATCAAATATTCACCTGTTTTTTGGGGACCGAGGCAACCAGTATGGATATCAGAAGAACTCCCTGCACCAGGTTTTGCACGGACGCCTGCAGCTTAGATACATTCAGAAAAGCCACCAGCATTGTCAGCATCAGCGCTCCCGTAATCGTACCCAGCACGCTTGATTTTCCGCCAGCCACGCTTGTTCCTCCGATCACCGTCGCCGCAATGGATGTCAGCATATAGGAGGTGCCCATATCCTGGAAAGCTCCGCCGAAATATCCGCCAAGAAATATGCCTGTCAATCCTGCCAGGGTAGAGCTTAGTACAAAAGTCAGAATTATGATCCTTGGAACCCGGATTCCGGCAAGCTGCGCCGCTTTTCTGTTCTGCCCTATCGCATGCAGGTATTTCCCGTATTTCGTTTTATACAAAAGTACAGCCACAAATACGGCAACGCCCGCTCCAATAAAGATGATCGGTGATAAACCGCCAACCCTTGCCTGTTGAGTGAAAAACGATATTTCCGGAATGGGGGTCCCCTGAATGCTTGCAGACATTACCAGTACCATCGAATAAACGATATACCCCATTGCAAGCGTTGTTATCATTGCGGGAACCTTGATGTACATATTGATACATCCGTTCAGGAAGCCGACGGCGGCGCAAACTCCAAGGGTCAATATAAACCCGGGAACCAGACCAATACTCGTCATGGCAATTGACGCAAAATAAGCGGCCAGGGCAATCACATACTGTATGGAAAGGTCAATCGCGCCCGCTCCGCTAGTGATAACGGCGGTCTGCCCCATACTCAGAATGATAAGATAGCATGCAAGCGTCAGATTCGATATCAATACGTTTCCGCTTACTTTGCCGGAGATTGTGCTGATCAAAAGCCATAGCGCCAGCGATCCGATCAGAGGCCATATCCAGCTGTTTTTTCCGACCCATCTTTTAGCATCCATTTTTATGCCTCCTTCCGATGACTCAATAGTTTAATTGCCAATGCGCCGATCAGTATAAGTCCTGTCACCATGCTTTGCAGGTTTGAATTGATGTTTAAAAATGTGAGCAGTACGGATATGCTCGAAATCGCCAATGCGCCGATTGTTACGCCTACAGGCGAGGATATTCCTCCGCTGAACTCACAGCCGCCCAGAATAATGGTGGCTATGCTCAGCATCTGGTAAGTGGATGTCGAATGTACGTCTCCGCCGATGGATATCGCCGTAACCATCATGCCCGCGCACACAAGATACGCCCCCGCAATCATATATGTTACGATTACCGCCACGATTCTGGACCACCCGGCGCGTGCAATTGCTACGGAATTGTTTCCGTTTCCGTTGATGATCATGCCGTATTTGGATTTTTTCACGATCCAGTAAGTTCCAAATGCGGCTGCAGCCGATATGATAATGGGCAGAGGCACCGCAGGGAAATCAAAATTGAAGAATGCGGAAAGCCAATCCGGAGAGGATCCTCCCGGGGTGGACGAGATAATCAATCCGATTCCCAGCCATATGAACGAAGCGCCAAGCGTTACCACAATTGCCGGGATTCTGGTCACATATATAAGAGCCCCCATCGCGCCGTACGCCGCCACAAAGACTATCAGCAGTATGGTTGCCAAACCCGGTTTGTTGACCATAATAAACGCCATAATCACGTTGATCAACCCTACCGCCATTCCGTTTCCCATATCGATTCCGCCTGAAACGACGATAAACATTTGGCTTAATGCTATAAACACCAAAGGGATGGCCGTGCTGAAAAGCATATTGATTCCCAAATAAGAAAACATTCTGGGGTTTAACGAAACATTGATCAAAAAAATTGCGAGCAAGGTTAAAACCGGCACCGCCGCCCTGCTTTTCAGCATTTTCCGCAGCGGATTTTCCTTTTTAACTTCTGCGGGCTTTTCCATTGCCTTTTCTGTTTCGGGTTTCTTATCCACATGATAAAACGAGGTTGTTACAATATTTTTTACAGAAATCTCTTCTCCGGTGAGTTCGGCTACGATTGCGCCCTGGTACATGATATATATCCGGTCGCACTGCTCCATCTCCAGATCTTCCGTGCTGTGTAAAATAATTGTTTTGCCCGCGTTTTTCGCTTCTTCCATCAGCCGGTAGATTTCCTGCTTTGTTTCAATATCCACGCCGCAGGTGGGGTCGTTCAGCAAAATCACGCCCGCGTCCGCCGCAATGCCTCTTGCGATTAAAGCCTTTTGCTGATTGCCTCCAGAAAGGCTCGTTATATCGTCATGAATGCCATTCGCAATAAATTTCAGTTTGTCATACCAGTATTGCGCAAGTTTATCGCTTTTATTTTTATCAATTAAACCTTTTGACCGGACCTGATCCAGGCTTGAAATCAATGTATTGTCCGAGATATTCCAAAGAGGAAAGACTCCTTCCGTATTGCGGTCCCCGCTTACATAGCTGATTCTTGTTTGCGTATGGATTGCCGGATTCTTTTTTCCGTTTGCCGCATTAAAAATTTCAAGAAGCAAATCTTTTTGTCCCGAACCTGCCAAACCGGATATACCGATTATTTCTCCCTTTTTGGCAACAAGACTGATGTTTTTGAGTTTATCGGTACAGAGGTTGTTAATCTCAACTATATTCGGATTATCGCTTAAATCAATTGCAGCCTTTCTGCCCGCGGATACCTTTCCGCCCATTATTTCTACCAGTTTTTGCGAAGAGACGTCGGATATTTTTGTTTCAAAGACGCCGGCTCCGCCCCTCATTACGCTTACCCTGTCACAAATCTGACCAATTTCATCCAATTTATGAGAAATATATATGATCGCAATATCGCATTCGCACATTTTTTTCATATAATCATGCAATTGATGAATTCTTTCCCCATTTAATGATGAAGTTGGTTCGTCCAGGATCAACACCTTCAGATTTTCATTTGACATTGCTTTTGTGATCTCAATCATCTGTCTTTGCGGGAATGTCAGATTTCCTACAGGTTCATGAACGTCAATATGGTTGTTTGGAAAAACCTTATCCAAAAACTCTTTTGTTTCCTTTGCGGCCTTTTTGCGCCAGCCCATTTTCCCAACAGGCGACCTGTCGGAATGGGTGATTAAAAAGTTTTCATAAGCGTTCAGGTTTGAACACAAAGACAGTTCCTGATAGGCGCAGGCAATTCCATAATTTTTTGCATGGGCGGCGTCATATTCTTTTCCAACCGTTTTCGATCCGTTAAAAATGATAGTCCCCGAAGTAGGCGGATAAACGCCTGAAATAACCTTCATCAACGTCGACTTGCCCGAACCGTTTGGTCCTATTAAGCCAAGAATCTCTCCGGCGTTGATTTGTATATTCATTCCCTGCAAGGCTTGCGTATGGCCGAAAGACTTTGTAATATTTGACAATTCAAGATAAGGTGTATTATTTGTACTCGTTTTTGTTTCCATTTTTACTATCCCTTTATCTTTTTTATAAACGCATGACTTTTATTGATTTTTTTCTCCTGGATTTTTATTTGGCTGCAGTGCCAAATGCATCGGCACTGCAGCCTCTGGTCTGGTCTTTCCCGTAAGTATGCTTAACCCTGCGTATACAGATTTTCCTGAACCCACTTATAGGTGTAAATCTGGTTTGCGATCGCGTCGGCGTCCATCGCTTTATAGTAATCAATATTTGCTTTCAGATCATCGGTAGTAATCGTGATGCTGCCTACGTTCATTGTCTGGGGAACCTCATTTCCTCTTAAGATATCGCACGCCACATACAGCGCTGCGGCCGCGATACCGGGATTGGTAACCCAGGAATATGTTTCATATCCGTTTTTCTCATACTCGTTCGCCCACCAGCTCAAATCGTTGCCGCGGTTGCCCAGTACGACCAACGGGACCTCTCTTCCGGCAGCCAGGAACGCCTGGACAGCGCCATAACTGTCTCCGCCTTCTCCTATCACAGCGTCTACCTTGTCAAGGCTGGGCAGAACGGAAGCGATCTGCTGCTGCGCCACTGAGCCTGTCCACTGGCTGTATACTTCCGCAACAACATTGATGCCGGGATTTGCATCAAATACTTCTTTCATGCCTTCATAGAATTGCGTATCCGCTTCAACGCCTGCGATACCGCGGGAGATGATCACGTTTCCTTTGCCGCCAAGGCGGTCCACAACATATTGCGCGGCCGGCCTGATCGCGGCTTTGTAATCAAAGTTGATCTGGTAGCAGGCATCCGATGTAACAGGGCCGCCGTTTACGATAATAACCGGAATTCCTGCATCTTTCGCACCTTCAATAGCGCTGTTTAACGCCGTCGGGGAACCGGGATCAACGATGATCGCATCAACTCCCTTTAATACAAGGCTCTGGATCTGTGAAACCTGGGTTGCATTGTCCTGGTTGGATTCCACGATCGTGTAATCGGAGAGCACGCCTTCCGCTTTCAGTTGGTCAGCCAGTTCTTTAAATAATGTTTCTTCCGTCTGGCGGTATGTATTGCCGTTATAGGAATTGCTGAAACCAATCACGAAACCGTCTTTTGTCATATCGAATCCTTCGGAGTAGTTTGTATCGCCCCCTGTCTGTATTGCGCTTTCATTCGAAGGGGCTGCGCTTGCACCGGCGCTCTCGCTTGGGCTTTCCGCCGCTGTTGATGCTGGCGCCGATGCTTCCGCAGACTGCGAAGGACTTGCGGTATCAGTTGTCTGATTGGTAGCGCTGCAGCCCGCCAGGGCAAAAATGATGGCAGCAACTAATACTACGGACAACAATTTAAACATTTTCATTTTCTCCATTTTCTTTCCTCCATTATTTTTATTACTCTGAACAAGCCTGTTCAGATAAAAAATTTCGAAATCAGGGCTTACTGAAAAATGCTTATAAAGCTGCTTAATAAGTACATTTTTCAATTATTCAGTAAGGTCAGGTTATAATTGAATAGGATATTTGCCAAATTTCCTGCCGGCTTCGTACATCGCAAAAATGTTTTTATTTGGTACGTCGTCGTGTACGCTGTGATCGGATGCAAGGATATAACCGCCGCCGGGCGCGGCAGCTCTGATGCACTCTATGACTTCATTTTCCACGTCGGACGTGCTGCCGGTTACAAGAGTCGTCTTATTGTTCACATTTCCAATGAGCATTATCTTTTCGCCGTATTGTTTTTTGATTTTACGGATATCCATTCCCGCGGCGCGCTCCAGCGGATGATAGGCGTCTATTTTTTGATCAACTATGATATCCAAAAGCTGATTCAAATTTCCGTCGCTGTGCATGATGACCTTGGCGCCCTTGCCTTTAAACGTATCGATCATGCGTTTCATATGGGGGACAATGCATTTTTTAAACTGGGCCGGGGACATAAAGGGAGCGCTGTTGCTGCCGTAATCGTCCGCAAAAAGCAAAGCGTCCACGCCGGCTTCCAGCATCCGGAGGCCTCCCGTGATGTAAAAATCCGTAACTTTCGAAACCAGTTCGTTGATAAATTCTTCATCGTCGTACATCTGAATGCAAAAATTTTCAAATCCGGTCAAAAGCCAGCTGCCGCTGAAAGGCCCTCTTACATTGCCGATAATAAATTTATCGGATTCCTTGTTCATACGGATTGCCGTATTTACTCCGTCCAGACGCTTTTTCAGATTCGGATCGGGCATCGAATAATTTTTAAAATCTTCCGCATCATTTACAGGAAATCCTACGGGCGCGTCCGACGGCCATGCGCTTGCGTCTTTTTGGTACACGGTGCCCCATTCGTCCGCATAAGTATTTTCTTTGTTTGTGGAAAACCCGCCGACTCCGCCAAAGGGGATTACCACCGCGTCGTATCCTATTTTTTGCGCGCACAGCACGATATCTTCCGCATTGTAATTCTCGGGCACATGGCCCAATACTTCCTTATAAAACGGACGGCTGTATATAAATTCCATAATGGGTACCGTATCCGGTTCAATATGGTTAAAAGCGCATAAAATTCTCTCTTTTGATTTCATTTGCAACCTCTCTATTCATAAAACTCGGGGGCTTTTTTAAAGGTTTTGAACTGTTCAATATCGTGAGAAAACATGATTATCGCTTTGTGCTTCCGCTCGAGTTCATACAGCTTCCTGATCGTCCTTGCAAAACCCAGCGAATCATACATCAATCCCGTGGGTATATACGGAGGCCCGTAGTTCATGCGGGTTGCAACCGCGTCCGATGGAAAGATATATGTTCCGGAGTCCGCTTTCAGCTTAAGCCCAAGAATGCTGGGGGTATGTCCTTCCAGCCAGACCAATTCCAAACCGTCGGCCAACTCATAGTCTTCGTCAATAAAGTTATAGTTAAGGCCTGGAAATTCAAAATTGCCTTTGATATATCCGCCGTCGATCGGATTTGTAGACTTGTGCGTGTTTGTGACTCCAAAAGCAAAGTCCTTGCCGGGAGCAATAATGTTCCGTCCGGCTTTGGTTCCGCCGAAAAGGCCGACGCCGCCCGCATGGTCCCAATGCATATGCGATATTATGACCAGGCTTATATCGTTTGCGGTAAGCCCGGCCTGCTTGAGCCTGCTTTCGAGGTAATCCTGCCGTCCGGCAAAGAGAGGAAACGTATCTTTGAAACTTTCCGGGAGCCTGTCCGATTCGTCGCCAGGGCAGAATCCGGTGTCATACAGCACCCATCCGATATCGGAATGATGTATCAGCACGGAATAGCACGGAAACTGTGCCCAAATGGCTTTCGGATTTTTATTCTTCCGGCTTCCGGGACTCGGGATCGCGACATTATAAGCCAGATCGGTTTCAATAATGCCGTGATCCAGAATAGTGAATTTAATTTTTGACATACCCATCACCTCTTGATTATTTTATTAATATTTATCAGCGCATCAACAATCCTCCGTTGACGTCTATTGTCGCGCCTGTTAAATATGATCCCAGATCTGACGCCAGAAAGTAAACCGCGTTTGCAACATCCGTCGGCGTTCCCAGACGGCCTATCAAAACCGATTTCGGATCGTCCCTGCCTTTTGTCATCTCAGTCTCAATGAATCCCGGCGCAACGGCGTTTGCCGTGATGCCGTACTGCGCGCCGAATCTTGCGTAAGATTTTGCCATGGCGATAGCGCCCGCTTTGGCGGCCGTATAATCCGGCCCAACCTTAAGTCCTCCGATCTGGCCTGCCATCGAACCTATATTAATGATTCTTCCCCAATGTTTTTTCATCATCTGGCGCAGTGCGGCCTGAGAGCAAAGATGTACGCCGCGAAGATCAATATCGATCATTCTGTCCCATTCTTCCACCGTCATGTCTGGGATCGGCGTATTACTGTTGATTCCCGCATTGTTGACGAGAATATCTATGCCGCCGAATTCCTTTTCTACGCGCTCTGCAGCCTCCGTAATAGACTTCGGATCGCCTACGTTGATTTGCATGGGCACAACGTCTAATCCCTGAGTGCAGAGCCTTTCCGCCGTCTTTTTCATGTTTTCAAAATTAAGGTCCGCTCCTACGACCTTTGCGCCGTGTTCTGCCAGCACTTTTGTGATCTCTCCGCCGATCCCCTGCGCCGCGCCGGTTACCAACGCCACTCTGCCGTTTAAGTCCATTGAAGAACACCTACCTCATATAATTTTCCAGCTTGCCGTAAACTTCTATAAAGGAAGTTAATGTCTGCACAACCGGAATATAGCTGTCAAAACCGTCGGGTTTCATTCCGTCCATATCATACGCTTTTACAAAAATATCGCTTTTTCTAAGTTCTTTTTCGATATTCTCCGGTACGGGTTCATTGATATGCGATACGATCTCACCCTGAGAACCGTCGTAATCCTCAGCCTTATCCGGGAATGAAGATATCACGATCCTGGATTTCATGCCGTCCGTAATGGACGCGTCAAAATTCCACGGTCCCCGCAGGGATGCAACAAGGATTTCGGACTTTTTATATCCGTTTTTCAGCAGCACGCCGTTGTATACCCTTCCGGTTACCGCCCGGCTCGCCCACCTGGATAACTCCTTCGCGTTAACTACTCCTTTGCCTTCCAGCTCGCTTGCTATCGGGTCGTCCAGCCTGCCCGCCATGATTGTCAGATAAGATTTTTCCGCGCTGCCTTCTTCAATGGCCTTTGCAAACGCTATGGATTGCGGCACGCTGAAATTAACCGTGATGTTTACGCCGATTCCCATTGCCGTAACCGTTTTCACTGTTTCAATAGACGCTTTTGTTCCGGGAACTTTAAATACGACATTGGGTTTTCCGCCTAACGCTTTTGTCATTTCATCATAGGCAAACTTGATTTCTTCGGCCATTTTGCCGGCGTCTTTAAAGTTTTTAGGATTTACCTGGTAATTTACATAGCCAAGTTCATGCTTTGTGATCTCGTAGACTCTGCGCAACGCCCGGCAATTATTCAAAACAACGTTCATTGTGAGCCTGGAAATTCTTCTTTCAACGGGTTCATCCGCATACCGCTTTTTTATGTCGTCCCTTATCCGGTCAAAAACATCAGGACGTTCTTCCCTGGCCATATTCACGATGGGAGGATTTGTCGTCACAAGCGCGGCGCCCCTCCTCATTGCCTCCATTATGCCAAGGCCGTTGTCGTTTCCCCAACGGTTATTGATCTCTCCCTGGTCGGCCTTTACAGACAGTTCAATCAGTTTGCTTTCCTTAAAGGAGCTGATCATTTTTTGGGCCAGGCTTGCCTTTTTACCATAGCCCCATTTTTCGACCAATTCAAGCATTTTTTTTGATTCCTGAATTATTTTTTCTTCTGATAAGAGCCCCTTGTTAGCATTTGTTAACAAATGCCACTTGGGAAGATATGATTGCAAATCGATCGCTATATCGGTCAAAAGCTGCGCAATTTCCTCCTGCTTCTTTGAATCCGAGTTGTTGAATTCTTTGCTCAGGCGGTTCATCATTTCGCTGCAAACCTGTCCGAATCTTTCCGGCGCCGCGTCGAACAAAATTTCATTTCTAAGATCAATCCATTTCGTATACATATCCGTATCCTTTCTTTAAGCGCAGGTCCAGCCGCCGTCCACATACAGTATCTGACCGGTAATAAATTCCGAAGATTTTGAACAAAGGAAAACTGTGGGGCCGGTTAAGTAACTGGTCTGGCTCAGCCTGCCTTTGGGCATCCTGCTGATGACCCAATCCATGGTTTTCTTATCGTTCAGCATATCCTTATTGATTTCTGTCAGCGTAAAGATTGGAGCGACCGCATTCACGTTTATATTTTTCTTGGCCCATTCAATCGCAAGCGACCGGGTCAATTGATTGACCGCCCCTTTGCTTGGCGCGTAAGCCAGGTCCCTTGCCCTTCCCTGCATGCCCCGGACGGAAGATATATTCACGATCCTTCCTTTTTCCTTTTGCAGCATATACCGTCCGACGGCCTGGCAGGGCAGCAGAGTTCCTTTAACGTTTACAGCCATAACCTTGTCCCACATGGCTTCGTCAAAATCAACCGCATCTTCCAGGTAAGCTATTCCTGCCGAGTTTACCAGAATATCTATTTTTCCGAACTTATCAAATACGGTTTTCGCCATTTTCTCAACATCGGCTTTATTCGTTAAATCCGTTGCAACCGCCAGGGCATCCTTGCCTTCCGCCTTCAGCTTGTCTACAGCCTGATCAAGCTTTTTCTGATCAATATCCACCAGTACGGCGTGCGCTCCCAGATGGGCAAACGAACGCGCGATCTCAAAGCCGATACCGCCGGCTGCGCCGGTCACTATCGCAACTTCATCCGCGATTCCAAACATGTCAACTTCAGTGTATTCCATTTTCTTTTCCTCTCTGGTAATAAATATTTCAGCGATATCCTTTACGGTATCAGCAATACCTTGCATCCGCGTCCTGAAAGTGCAATTTCGAAAGCTTCATTATATTCGCTCATTTTGAAGCGGTGCGTAATGATGTTATCGAGATTTATTTTACCGCTCATCAGGAACTTCTCAGCCTTATCCCATGTCCAGAACATACTTCTTCCCCAATTTCCTTTCAGCGTCACCTCGCTTAGCGTCAGACGCTGCATGGGGTTTTTGATTACAATATCATCCTTCGGATTTCCTACCATGTACATTTTCGCGCATTTATGCAGCGATCTTAAACCTTCATTAATGACGCCCTCATTTCCGGACGCTTCGATGAATACATCCAGTCCCCCGGTTTCTTTTAAAAGAATATCGGCAAAATCAGGATTTTCTTTTGAATTGATCACGTCGGTAGCGCCGTTTTTCTTTGCCAGTTCCAATCTTTGGTCATTGATATCCACGGCATAAATTTTCTGCGCCCCAAGTCCGGCGCTGAGAGATATTGCAAATTGACCGATCGGCCCGCATCCTGCAACGCATACAGTCGACATGCCGACCTCCGCATCGAATACCGGGCGTACCACCACTCCAAGAGGTTCAAGCATCGCGCCCTCCTCCCAGGTCATGCCCTCAGGGAGTTTTCGCACGCCTGTTTCTTTTACCATCGCATATTCGGCAAAACAGCCGTTGATATTATGTCCGAACAATCCCATATTCAGGCAGGTATGCGGCAGCCCGAGCTGGCATTGTTTGCAGTATCCGCAGGGTATATGGCTGTCAAACGCAACCTTGTCCCCTACTTTTACATGCGTAACGGCGTCCCCGATCTCAACTACCTCGCCCGAGCATTCATGGCCGGGAATAAACGGCAGTTCTTTCACAAGTCCTTCGCAAAACTTTTTGTTCCACACATAAAAATTCAAGTCCGACCCGCAGATCGCCGCTGCCTTTACCTGGATCAATACGTCTCTTTTGCCTGGTTTGGGTACATCGACATCCAAATACTCAAATCCTTTTTCCTTGTTCGTTTTCACAACCGCTTTCATCTTTATGCACCTCAATTAATTAAATATTTACTATGCTACATTCTGATTTGAGAAACTTTTCTGGCAACTTCAATCCATAGTATGATGTTCCGGAGCATATCTTCCAGATTGTCGTATGCGTTAAGTGCGCTGATCTTAAGCCCAAATCCGCAGATATCCGATTCCACGCAGTCCTTTTTAATATCCGTTAGCCTTTTCGTCATGCTTTCCCTTGTTCCTTCAAGAATATCCTTTTGAGGATTCATGCATATTTCAAGAGGCGTTTTGTCTCTGAAGGCTTTTCCTGCAGCCAGCGCCGAAGTCCACGGCCCCACATTAAACAGATCCAGGTCTGAAAGTTTGGCTATTTCACAGGTAAGATCGCTTACATTTCCGCAGCTGTGCCAATAATGAAGTCCTCCGTGGAAGTCGCACAATTCCTGCTCGTACTGAAAGACCTTGTTTTTGTATAACCCAGGGGAAAGAGTGGGGCAGCTGACTTCGTCGTTATAAAGATTAGCCTTTTTAACGGGCTTCCCTAAATATTTCTCTAATCCTTTAAACCATTCTTTGCGCGAATCAGTTATATACCGCATCACGCCGTGATAGAATTCCTCGTCCGTAATCATATCTACCAACAGATCTTCAAATCCGCGAATATACACCGCAACGCCGAACGGGCTTCTGATCCATTCCGGGAACAATACGTTTATGCCCTCATCATTGCAAAGTTCGCAAACATCCTCGTAGACGTTTATAATCTGCGGCATAATCCCGCTGGTTTTAAAGTTAACAGGCTGCATTCTTGTTAAGTCTTCAACACTGTTTATAACGGGAATCAGTTCAAGTTCAGGATCTTTGCCTTCAAGCGTGACAAATTTAAGTCCAAACAGGCTTCCTTCCAGGGCAGTTGACCCCCACATGGGAATATCCATTGTCAAAAAAGTGTCGTCCTGAAAGTTTTTAAACCGGAATATCATGATCTTCAGATAATTTTCCAAAAATGTTTGAGCGTCAAAATAGAATTTCCGGATATCAAATTTAAATATCCTTGACCATGTGGGATTTTGAATATCGGCTGTTATGGGGATCATGCCATCCTTCCAGCTCCTGTCGGTTTTCGGAGTCGGACGAAACTGGTCCCTTCCGCTTCTGGCAATCCCTTTCCACATGCTTCCTCTGCGCAAGTTTTCCTGGCTTTGCTCTAATCTCTTGTACTCGTCAATGAGTCTTTTAATTTCCTCAGTTTTCATAATAAGTATTCTTTCTGTATATGTATTGTATACATAATGAATTAAAAAAAATTATGCTATTATTTCAACGAGAATACGCCGTTTTTTAAGATATGTTCAAAAGCACGTTCCCGCGAACTGATAATATGGTTTTTCATTTCATTGGCGGCTTCTTCCGCATCACCTTTCAGCATAGCGTCCAGAATCACCATATGCTGTTTTAAAGTCTCAATTACATCCTCCTCGCTTCTGGTAGAAAGTACGCGCACCCTTTGGTTATGTTCAAAAAGATTTTCCATCATCCTGCTCAAATAAATATTACCGGCATATTTTAAAATCATATTATGCAGATCTTCATCATCCTTTACGATATCGCCGTAATTTGCATGTTCGTTTTTAACAATATATTTTTCCAGCTTTTTTTTGAGCATAATTAGCGCGTCTTTTGGAATATTTGGAATCGCCAGTTTGACCGCGAACGGTTCCAGTTCGGCTCGTACGGTATATAAATCTGCTATATCTTTAATTGTAATTTCAGAAACGAACATTCCTCTTCTGGGAAAAATATTTACCAGATTTTCTTTTGAGAGAGCATTAATCGCTTCTCTGAAAGGTGTTCTGCTTACGTTGATTTCTTCAATAATCTGCTTTTCATTCAGCATCTGGCCTGGAAGATATTCTCCGTTTATGATTCTTTCTTTAATAATATCGTATGCTTTTTCTTTTAAATTCATCGCATATCTCCGAATTGTTTTTTACAATACATATAGTATCACATATAAAAAACTTTGTAAATACTTTTTGTATACAAATTGTATATTTTTTAATAATTTAAATGCATTCCTATTTTCATAAGTCTGGCTACGTTCAATCCGGCGGTAAAAAGGCTTTCCTCCGCCTCTTTTTTAACATCTTCCATAGTCAGAATCCTGTTTACGCATGCAATCGCGGCATCCAAACCCAATTGATCCATGAGGCTGCCGCCCCCCTTTACCTGCCCAGATATTGCAATTACCGGGATATTATGTTCGCATGCCGCCGCCGATATGCCCATCGGCGCTTTTCCATTAAGCGCCTGCCTGTCCATGCAACCCTCGCCCGTTATAACAAGGTCTGTATTTTTGATTTTATCCCTTAATTTTGACGCTTCCAGAACGATCTCTATACCAGATTTCAGCTTGCCGCCGCAAAATGCCATCAGACCAAACCCCAATCCTCCGGCAGCGCCGGCTCCAGGAATCTCTGCATAATTCATTCCGGTTTTCTCCTTTAAAACTTTTGCAAACTGCCGCAAAGCATTGTCCAATTGGGCAGCCTGTTCGGGATCTGCGCCTTTTTGCGGACCGTATACAAAACTGGCTCCGTCTGGTCCGTATAAGGGATTTTTTACGTCGCAGGCAACAATAATCTCGCATTCATGGACGCGCCGGTCAAGTCCGTTCAAATCGATTTCTTTAAGCGTTGAAAGTGCTGCGCCTCCCGGCTGAAGCTCATTGCCGTCGGCATTCAGAAAACGTACTCCTAATGCCTGCGCCATCCCGGCTCCTCCGTCGTTGGTGGCCGACCCTCCGATGCCGATAATCAACTTGCCCGCGCCTTCGTCCAGCGCCTTTTTTATCAATTGGCCCGTCCCGTATGTTGTAGCGCACATGGGGTCGGGATTCCTGCCGCGCATCAGTGTTAATCCGGACGCCTGCGCCATTTCAATCACCGCAATTTTCCCGGATATGCCCCAGGCAGCGCGGACGGGCTCTCCGAGCGGACCCATCACTTTCAAATGGCGTATTGTACCCTTATTATTCTCCATAATAGCTGCAACGGTACCTTCTCCTCCATCAGCTACGGACAACACCTCGATTTCTGCTCCGCCAAACACCCGGAGGAACGCTTTTTTTACGATATTCCCCGCCTGTTTTGATTCCAGGGTTCCTTTATAGGAATCAATAGCAATTAATATTTTCATAACAATGCCTTCCTATTATTCATTCATTTTTATCATGACAACCTATTGATTTCCTGCAATATGTGTTGTATATTTTAAGTATACATTATGTGTACTTAATACGCAATCATAAAATTAACAATAAGGAGAATGTCAGTTATGAATGAAACCATCCAAAAATTCATGAAAATCGGGACTATCCACTTCATGTCCTATCCGGAATGTATGAAGGGCGAAGGCCCGATACTGGAAACGCTGAAAAAGATCGCGGTGGACGATTATTTTGACGCCATCGAGCTTACCTGGATCAAGGACGCAAGTATTCGTCGCCAGGCGATCGACCTGCTCGGCGCTTCCGGGCTTACCGTTTGCTACGGTTCCCAGCCCCGGCATCTTACCACAGGCCTTAATATCAATCATCTGGACGAGCCGCAAAGGCAGGCGGCGCTTGCAAGCCTGAAGGAAGGCATCGACGAGGCATACGAATGGAAAGCCGCCGGATTTGCATTTTTAAGCGGTAAATATGAGGAATCTACCAAGGAAAAATCTTATAAAAAACTGCTTCAATCAACAAAAGAAATGTGCGCATACGCGAAACAAAAAGGAAATATGCGCATTGTTCTAGAAATATTTGATTATGACGTAGATAAAAAATCCATTATTGGCCCTGCTGCGCTTGCAAAAAGATTTGCGGAGGATGTTCTCGCCGAATACGACAACTTTGGCCTGCTTGTTGATTTAAGCCATATACCCCAGACGCATGAAACGATAGAAGAAGCCATTCTTCCCATCAGGGATTATATCGTGCATACGCATATCGGATCCTGTGTGTTGGGAGACCCCTCCCTCCCCGCTTACGGCGACGCGCACCCACGTTTTGATTTTCCGAATTCAATAAACGGCCCCAAAGAAGTGGCTCATTTCTTAAAAGTATTAATGGACATCGGCTATTTTGAAAAATTCGACCGCCCGATCGTCAGTTTCGAAATTAAGCCTTTCGGGAACGAAGACCGCGACGTGGTGCTTGCAAACTGCAAACGCGTTCTGAACGAAGCATGGTCCATACTGTAAATAATTATAAAGGAGAACAGGCTATGAAAATTGTTGTACTGGACGGATATACGGAAAACCCCGGAGATATATCCTGGGAACCCCTCTCCTCCCTGGGAGATTTTACAGTTTATGAGAGGACGTCCTATGATCCCAATTCTATCGGTCTGATTGTGGAACGCGCGAAAGACGCCGAAATCGTTTATACCAACAAAACACCCATTACCAAAGAAGTGCTGGACCGGCTGCCCAAGCTGAAATACATCGGTGTTCTTGCAACCGGTTATAATGTTGTGGATACGGCATATGCCAGGGAGAAAGGCATTCCCGTGAGCAATATCCCAACATACGGCACCGCTGCGGTTGCACAGTTCGCCGCCGCCCTGCTTATGGAAATGTGCCACCATGTCGGCGCACACAGCGAAAGCGTGCTTTCCGGCGGCTGGCAGAACTGCCCGGATTTCTGCTACTGGAATTACCCGCTGGTTGAACTTTCCGGCAAAACAATGGGCCTGATCGGTTTCGGACGTATCGGCCAGGCGTTCGCCAGGGTCGCGGAGGCTCTTGGTATGGATGTGATCATATATGATGTTTTTCAAAACAAGAAATTTGAAAATGAGCATTTGAAATATGTTCCGTTCGATTACCTTCTGGAGAACTCGGATGTAATTTCCCTGCATTGCCCCTTGACGAAAGAAAACACGGGCATAATCAACGCGAAAAACATTGCGCGCATGAAAAACGGCGTGATGCTCATCAATACATCCCGCGGGCCGCTGATTGTTGAGAAGGATCTATCGGAAGCTCTTCATTCAGGCAAGGTTGCTTTTGCGGCGGTGGATGTGGTATCCACCGAGCCCATCAGCCCCGAAAACCCGCTGCTCAATGCTAAAAACATCATTATTACGCCACATATCGCCTGGGCGCCCAAGGAGTCGCGTATACGGCTGATGAATATCGCCGGAGACAATTTAAAAAAATTCCTGGAAGGAAACCCGGTTAATATTGTTAACAAATAGCCGCAAGAAATTTTTTTCAAAAACGCCTCCTTTTAACGCAAAAAAACCGTATATACGGTTTCAGGCTGTTGACAAACCACAACTACTGTGTTATTTTTCCGCCTTTCCCACTTCACTGCGGATTCGCGCGTCGTATAAAAGCCTCCATCTGACGAGGGAGGTGGCACAGCGAAGCTGTGACGGAGGGAGAGAGTGAACAAAAGAGTTTGCGCTCATCTCGCGTTCAGTGGACGTTCGCCTCCCTGTATCTGCCTTGGGGCAGCGGTCGGCTCCGTTCCCGAAATGCCTTGTATTTGGGGTTTTCAGCAGCCTTCATTTATTTAAGGAAACGGTCTATCTTGTTATTTATTGCTCAAAATATACTTTGTCATCAATCTCAAACCGTGTATACGGTTTTTTGTTTTAACAACAACATTAAGCGCCTCCCCCCGCTCCGGTATCCTAAAGTTGCTTTTTTATCCACAAATACAGGCCCTCGGTCTCGTTTATGATTTCCCCGCACCTCTCATAGTCCAATTCCGAAAGCATCTCCGATTTGGCGCTGGGATATCCCGCTTCGTTGTACAGTTTCTCCAGCCTGTCCAATATCCCCCTCTGGGCTTCCGTCAGCTCCTCATATATGCCGGCGTCCTTAACCAGGAGATTTAAGTTCTGGCTGAACGGCGCGGCCCTATCCTCGCACCTTTTTTCCAGCAGCGCTTTTAATATTTTTTCTATTGTCTGGTGGCACATAAACCCAATGTAAAAATATTTTTTTGCTTCAAGCAATACTTTTGCGGTCTCGTAATCGTAACCTGCAGCTATATCCCAGTAATGCGCTTTATTTTCGCTCTTCATTCGTTAAGCCGTCCTTTTCTTTTTATTGTTTCAATTATTTTGCCAATCTGCCGAAAAAACTATTAAAAATTCGGGACTGTTTATCAAATTTTTTGAAATAAATTTCATTTTGTTCTGCTTTTCAATCCGCAGCATCTCGCTTATAATGGATAATACAAAAATAACCATATCAACACGTAAAGAGGTACCGTACGAATGAATGCTTACCCCGGCAGTTTCAAATTGAATAAATTTCTGGTTCTTGTAATGGCTGCCGCAAGCGGCATAACGGTTGCAAACCTGTATTATATTCAGCCGCTGCTTGCCGACATTGCAAAAACTTTTGCTGTAACCCAGGTAAGCGTAGGATTTGTAGCCATGCTCACTCAGGCGGGATATGCTTTAGGAATGCTTTTTCTGCTTCCGCTAGCCGACATAAAAGAAAAAAAATCCCTGATCATAATCATGCTGGGCTGTACGACAGGCGCGCTGACGCTGATGGCATTTTCTTTCAATATTGCGGTTTTATCCGTTTCGGCGTTTGCCGTTGGATTCTCCTCTGTGGTTCCGCAATTGATCGTTCCGCTTGCGGCGCAACTCGCCGATCCAAAGGAGCGGGGGCGCATCATAGGTTCCGTTATGAGCGGTCTTTTAATAGGAATACTGGTTTCAAGGACCTTCAGCGGCTTTGTAGGCGAATATTTAAGCTGGCGGGCAGTCTATATTATTGCCGCCGTATTGATGGTTGTTCTTGCGTTTTTCTTAAGCCGTGTGCTTCCCGTATGCCCGCCGATCAACAATATCAGATACAAGGTATTGTTCACTTCAATGGGCCGCCTTATAAAAACGCTTTCCGTACTTCGCGAAGCGGCTTTGAGCGGCGCCATGATGTTTGCGGCATTCAGCGCGTTTTGGACCACTCTTGTTTTTCTGCTTGCAAGCCCTGTTTACCGCATGGGTACGGACGTTGCGGGGCTTTTCGGCCTGGTCGGCGTATCCGGCGCAGTCGCTGCGCCGCTGGTCGGCAAGCTTGCGGATAAACAAAACCCTAAATTTGCCATAAAGATCGGCATAATTGTTGTGATAGCTTCCTACCTATGCTTTTTTATATTCGGATACCAGTTTTGGGGCCTGATCGCGGGCGTGATTCTACTGGATATCGGAGTCCAATCCTGCCAGATTTCCAATCAGGCCAGGATCCATTCCCTTGGAGACGAGTCGCGCAACCGGATCAACACGGTTTATATGGTTTCGTATTTTCTTGGCGGTTCCCTGGGTTCAATACTAGGCTCATACTTTTACGCAAACTTCGGCTGGACGGGCGTATGCCTGTTTGGGCTTGCAACCCAGGCGGTTGCTTTAGTCAATCATTTTGCCTACCGCACAAAAACACCGTAAAAGAGACTTGATATTGCTGAATTGTTCAATAATAAAAAAACCGTTCAAAAACGGCCAGTTTTTATAATGTTATTTTAAAGTATTTAAATATTAAGATTAAGAAAGCCCCACTACCCTATCCTAAAAATCTTCGATTTTTCGGGGATTCCGGCCAGGCATTTTGATAGCGGAGCCAAGCGCACGCCCAAGCGTAATGAAGCGAGGCGAACGCTCACTGAGCATGAGGCAAGTTAAAGCGCCAGCCTGCTTTTCTGCTATCGCGCAGCACGAGCCCATAGCGAAGTGGGGAGACTTGCCTGAAGGAGCCGACTGCTGCCAGTGAATACGGAACGACCACGCCCTGTGGGCGAAACAGGGAGTGCAGTATTCACTGAGTATGAGATGAGCACGAGCGCCTGCTCCAAATTTTAACTTGCGCGAAGTGTGAATCCATAGCGAAGCGCCGGGTAGCGGAAAAAAGCGCAGTAGTTGGGGATTGTCAGCGGCTTTCGTTTGCTTCCGGAAGCTTGTTCACCGCCTTACCAAGCAGCCCGAACAGCACCGTCAACACAACGCCGTATGTTGCCGCCGAAGACACCCACCGCGGAAAAATAAAATAAAAAAGAATAATAGCGGCGCTCTCAACAATGACCACAATACGTACCGCCTTTTTGGCCTGCTTTTGCCTGCTTTCCGATGCGGGTTTGTTTGCATGTAAAACGGGTGCAACCATAAACGTAACAAGAATGCAAAACGCCATGGAAACCAATATCACAGGCAGATCCGGCATAAAGTATTTTGCCAGCAATACGCCTCCCACACCCAGGATAAGGGACAAAACAGTGCACAAGGCGTGTGTCGGCGCATGAAATCCCCCAAAATTCAGCCGGAGGGGAATCCAGAACAAGAGCCAGACCGCCATTTCAAAAAAGCTTGAAATAATTACCGACAGCAGCAGCAATAGTCCATAGCAGATTGCGCTGCCCAGCAGGCATTCAATCGCATACGCATAGATTTCCCTTTCATCAGGGTTTGCGCCGCTTACAATGAATGAATCCGCTAATTTTAAAGCCCACCGCTCCAACAAAATAATTCACCACTTTTCTTTCTCTATAAAAACAGCTGGAAGCACCTTTCTTTCACGTTTTTTGCATAGGTGTCGCTTACAGGAATCAGCGTGCCGTCCGAAAGAATGATATTTTTATAATTCGTCTTGGCATCATACTGATACAGATGGGACAAGTTTATGATCGTGCTCCTGCTGCATCTTAAGAACTGCTCAGGAAGAGAATTCTGCAAATCGTTTATATTCTCACGAAAGCGATGCTCCCCGTTTATTTCATGGATATCGACATAATGCTGCTGGCTTTGGAAATATAATATGTTCTTGCATGCAAGCACCCGTACGATTCCGTCGCTTTTAAAAGAAAAAGTATGCTCGGCATTCTGACGGTTGAGTTGTACAATTCTGTCCATGCATTGCTCCACATCCGGATAAGAAACAGGTTTAATAAGATAATGCATGGCCCAAACGTCGTAACCCTGCCCTATATACTCATTTGATCTCGTAATAAAGGCAATGGGTATAAAAGGATCATATTTCCTGATTTGTTTGGCAACATCCATTCCGTTTCCATCCTCAAGATAAATATCAAGAAAAACCGCGTCAATGGAACCGATCTGCGAAAAAGCCTGTACGAAGGCACTGGCCTTTGAAAAAACATTGATCTTAACTTTTATGTCTTTGTTTCTGGACCAGCTTTCAATCATCCCGCCCAACTGATCTGAATACATTTCTTCGTCTTCCACTATTGCAATTGATAAATTCATGCTACTATTTCACTTTCTATTTCCAGGGGCATCAGTATTTTAACAATAAATAATTTCGTCTGCGGCTGAATATCAATGATTCCCCTGGCTTTTTCAACGATCTTTTTAACCTGATTGAGCCCAATCCCATGATCCTTTGCTTTTTTAGAGGAAATCAACTGATTTTTTTTAAAAACATAGTCCCCCGTTGTGCTGTTTTCGATCTTTATATAAAGCATGCCGCGTTCCGGGCGGATGGTGACGTTTATAAAAGGATCCGTTACTCCATTCTGCGCCTCTATCGCATTGTCCAGCAGATTGCTTAAAACAGAACAAAGTTGTACGTCCGAAATAGTCAGTTTTTCGGGTAGAACCAGACTTGCGTTTACTTGGATTCCCTTTGCGTGCGCGATAAACAGCTTGTTTGAGAGAACCGCGTCGGCAACGGTGTTTCCGGTATAATAAAGATGCATCAGAGGCTCGATTTCTCCGCTGATTTGTGAAAGATACTTCTCCAGTTCTTCGTGTTTATTACCTTTCAGATAAGTATTCATCACCTCCAGATGGTTCTGGAAATCGTGTTTCCAGGACCGCAGCGCCTGATAGGTATCCTTAACGTTCTGAAAATGGGCATTTTCCCACTTTTTTTGCTGTAGCTCGGCCTGTGTTTCGACGTTCTTTTGTGCCAGAGACCCGATATATTCAAACATAAACAACATCCCAAGAAAAGTTCCGATAATAACGGCAGATACAAAAATGAAATTGCCGTGTATTACCGCCATGTCTGAAGTGGAATTTAAATCAATATGGAATATATCGACGATTTTCTGAATCGCTATAATTCCGGTAATAAATATGGCGATCATTGCAATCCTCATGGGCAGATTCAGGAAAATGTTTTTCTTTGTCCGTATATGCGCAAGGATAAAATATATAAGAGCGATCAGCAAAACATAACAAACCATCATTTCGAATCGGGTTTCCGTGGGCGACAGGCTTTCCTGCAGGTTCACATTGCCGAACATGTTGAATATGTTATATGTCAGCACATTGCCGACCTGCGCAATAACAGTATGTGTGCATCCCCAAAGCAAACGTTTGGGAATGGTACCCTCGAATAAAAATATTGTATATAACAGGTCAGCCGCTAAAACGATAAGTATGGTCGGTAATGAAGGAATGCCTGCAAAATTCAATGTAGTAACAAGAGCTACGATTCCTATGTATGCCAAAAAAATAGCATTTAATTTTTCCTTTTTATAACTAAGCTGATGCATGAGCAGGTATAAAAACAACCCGATTTCAATGCAATTGACTGCAATTTCCCACAAAGTCCAAGGCCAATCCATACAAAAATACTCTTTTCTAATTTAATTTATGCTTAAAAAGTCATCCATATTGTATCACATTAAAAGCTGCCGGAGAAGTGCAAAAATAGCATAAAATACTAAAAAAACCGGTTTTGTGTCAATTTTTAGCCATTTCGTGCCACATTTATTGACATAATTCTCGTAAAATGCAAAAATTCAATTAATATATTGTAAATCAATATATTAAATAATATTTTGGAGGTAGAAAAAATGAAAAAGGCTGAAGAAAAATCGGCATTGGTCAAAGGGACAGAAAAAACTCTTTCGGGTGTAGCCAATTTCTTTGCAGGCATCCTGTGCACTGGAAATCTCTATGAGGTAAAGGTTCCAAAGAAACTCCAGAAATAACAAAACATAACAAACGGTAAATTTAAAATCTGACCAAAGACTGATTGACAAAGAAGAGTCCTTACAATCCGAGGCACGAACTTCTACCGCTTCAAAGCAGTAGTCGGAAATTGCAAGGACTTTAAAATATTATAACAGATATTTAAACATAAATAAATATAAAAATCCAAAATATTATATTTTTTGTAAATGAACCATGATTTTGGAATAGATAGTAACCGTAAAAATTAAGGAAGTTTATGAATTACGCGAATACAACTAAGCAACAAGGAAATCTGAAATTCAAAAACCCCGTACTCGGTTTGTCCCAAGATTTCAATGACGGAAATATTCTGGGTTTAATTGTCAACAATACGCCGGGAAAAACGATGCTGTTTAAATGCATCTGCGGTTATTTGGTTCCTACCAGCAATATTATTTATTTTGATTACAAAAACGTATTAAATTCCCACGATATAGGTCTGGTTGCCGAGACTACAGGATTTCTTCCAAATGCAGACAGCATGAATTATCTTAAGCTCCTGTCCTCTCTAAAAAAAAAGTTTGGTGATCTTGATATGAAAGACGCCATCCGGCAGGCAGATTTTGATATGATCGTCAAGAAATATACGGGGCTTTATTCTCTTGATATGTGTGAACAGTTAAAGGTCGCACAGGAAATTGTAGAGAATCATTCCCTTCTCATATTAAACGAGCCTTTCTCGGGCCTCAATCAACAAGGTATATCGGATATGCGGGGATTGATCAAAGAATTGCGCGGCATTGGCAAAACGGTTTTGCTCGCCACCCAAAATACAGTTCATATGGATGATATCTGCGATACTGTGTGCGTGATGGAAACAGGAAAATTGGTCCTGATCCGCTCGTTTCTGATACAGTAGCTAAAAAATGAATAAGTAATTTTCTTCGTCTGTTCTCCGGATTTTATTCCGGCGTTTAGATGGCTTGAATTAGTTTGAACCACAGCTTTCTTCTGTCGTTTTATCTGTGTAAAGTTTTGCTTCATATGCCGCGCACGACATATGGAGCCCATATAACGGCAATCTGGGTATTCAGGAGCGGGATGTGCTGTGGTTCTCCCGCCCCTGATAAAAGCGGCCGAAACTCGGGCTGCAAAAAACTTATATTTTGCTCATCATTCATCACTTTTTTCCTTTTTATCTCGATCTGTCAGCTCTTTTGAGAATTCGACTGACAGATCGGGATGCATTTTTTTTATTCGCATGCCCCTCAGGGATTCGCGGCTTTTAACCGCTTTTATAACCGCATAACAAAGGGCAAAAAATGCTATCAGTATACTGCCTGCAATCATTCCGTATGACTGATCTGGAATGAACGGCATGCTGACGATCGCTGCAGCGAGAACTGCCAAAACAAAATAGGATGTGTACGGATACCCCCACAGTTGGCACCTGCCATCCGGCGGGCATCCGTGTGTTTTCCTGAAACGCAGATGCGTAGCTATAATAACGACATAGGTAAAAAGAAGCGCAAATCCTCCCGCGCTGATCAGGAAGACATACACGCTGGGAAACAGCATCCCGATCGCCAGTGATGCAAGCATGCCCGCGCCGGAGGCTAAAATTCCTCTGTACGGTACCTCCTTTTTATCCTTAAGCCATGCGGGAGCCATGCCTTCATCTGCCAGCGAACGCATCATTCTTCCCAATCCGAACATTGCCGCCAGCATGGTGGATAAAATTGCGGTAATCAGCACAACGCTCAAAACGGATCCCGCCCAGGCAATCCCATGGTTATTCAGCGCAGCCACAAAAGGGCTGGTGTTTGTGCTGATAGCAGACGTGGATATCAGCGGAAGGAGCAATGTGATCGACAAAATATATAGCCCCACCAAAATAAAAACGGTATTTCGTATGGCCTTGGGGACATTTTCCTTTGGGCGCCTTGTTTCCGAAGCAGCCAGCCCAATGATCTCAAAGCCGGCGTAAGAAAACATTACGATCAAAATACTCCCGGCAATGCCTTGAAAGCCTCCCGGCATAAACGGCTCTCCTGCCAGGCTTCCAATCCCAACCGCCGGATTTCCGTTAAACAAACCGGCTACCAGGAGAACAGCAACAATAATAAACGAGACGATAGCGAATACCTTTATAGCTGCGAGGCCGCTTTCCAGCTTGCTCAGCTTTTGAGCGCCCAACAGGTTGATTAATGTAACGCTGATGATTATAAGGCATCCGGTCAGCGGGAGCGATGCGCCCGGAAACCACTGGCGCAGTAATATGGATATAGCGGTCGCCTCGCTGGACATTGCCAGTACCATTCCGGTCCAGTATACCCAGCCAATAACAAACCCCGTACCCCTGCCGAATGCCTGCGAAGCGTATGTCCTAAATGAGCCTACCGCCGGATTGGATACGGTCATTTCAGACAAGGCGAAAAGGATAAAATAAACCAGAAATCCGCCCAGTATAAATCCCAATACGACGGAAGGACCGGCAGCATTGATCGCTACCGCGGTTCCAATAAAAAATGATCCTCCTATTACGGTACCGATTGCCATCATTGTGAGTTGCCATACCGAAAGCCCTTTTTCTTTTTGTTTCATAACCTCACCCCAATTTATATAAAAATACTTTTTATTTATTGTTTCATAATTTTCTATATAAATTCGGCACCATAAAACTTTACGGTTATCTAAAACTAATCGGAAACATTTACCGGCAACCTGAAAAAGCGTTTCGTTCAAAACGTACAATTTAACGGGAAATCATTATTCTACAATTTTTACAATCATATAAAACAATCTTTGAAATCATACTAGAATCATACGGCAAAAAAATATTTAAAAAAGAAAGGAGAATCAAATGAATCTGGATGGACAGGAAACCGGTAAAAAACAAAAATGCGAGGAGGTTAAGATCGCTTTTCCCGCACAGCACCAGGAACGGCAGCCTGGCTTTGAATACGAAATGAATCCAAGGCCGGTTTCGGAAGATTCGAATTATACCGGGAGCGGAAAACTGAAGTACAAAACTGCGGTTATCACAGGCGGAGACAGCGGGATCGGCCGTGCGGTGGCTTATACTTTTGCTAAGGAAGGCGCGGATATCATGATCGTATACTTAAGCGAGCATCAGGACGCACAGGAAACAAAAGCAAGGGTGGAACAGCTTGGACGCAAATGCATGGTATTTGCAGGTGATTTAAAGCAGGAAGAAACCGCGCAGGCGGTTGTACAGGAGGCAATTAAAAATTTCGGCAAAATAGATATTCTGGTTAACAACCATGCAGTGCAGCATATTCAAAAAAGCATTGCCGATATCACCGCAGAACAGCTGGACGAAACCTTCCGGACAAATATATACGCTTTTTTCTTTATGACAAAGGCTGCGCTTCCGCATCTTAAAAAAGGAGCGGCAATCATCAATACGACATCCGTTACTGCATATCACGGGCATAAGGAACTGATTGATTACAGTTCCACCAAAGGCGCGATCGTATCGTTTACCCGTTCGCTGTCCCTGTCGCTTGTGGAACAGGGGATCCGTGTAAACGGTGTTGCGCCCGGACCGATCTGGACGCCGCTCATTCCCGCGTCTTTCTCGGGGCAAGATGTGGAGACATTCGGAGCCGAGGCCAAATCCGACCCCATGAAATATGCGGGACAGCCGTGCCAGGTAGCGCCCTGTTATGTTTTTTTGGCGTCAGACGATTCAAGCTATATGTCCGGGCAGATTCTTCACCCGAACGGCGGGACGATAACAGGATCGTGAATATTTTTAAAGGCTTTCTTAAAAAAAAGAAAGCCTTTAAAAAAGAAAACAAATTTATATAAATCGAGTATTTGCTTGAATTATTTTACGTAGTTTACCAGTTCGCCGATGCCTTCAATTACTATTTTGATTTCATCCCCGCTTTTCATCGGGCCGATCCCGCCTGGAGTTCCGGTCGCGATCACATCGCCCGCTTCAAGCTGCATAAAACCGCTGATATAAGAAACCAAATATTGGACGTTGAACAGCATACTTGAAGTCCTGTCATCCTGCACGGTTTTTCCGTTGAGCACAGCCTGAAGCCGTAGGTCCGCCGGATCAATTTCCGTCTCAATCCATGGTCCGAACGGACAAAACGTGTAAAACCCCTTTGCCCGGAGCCACTGGCTCTCTTTGCCCTGGATGTCGCGCGCCGTCACGTCGTTCAGACAGGTATAGCCCAGAATATATTCATCCGCCTCTTGCTCCCTTATCTTCCGGCAGGTCTTTCCGATAACGATTGCCAGTTCGGCTTCATAATCCAGCCGCTCGCAAGCGCCGGGTTTTACGATCTTGCCGTAAGGTTCAAGCGCCGAACTCAGCGCCTTTGGAAACAATAAGGGCTCTTTTTGCAGTTCCATGCCGAATTCAACAGAATGCTGCCTGTAATTCAGTCCAACCGCCACAATATTCTTCGGCTTACTGGGGGAAAGCAGCCGTACGCTGCTTAAGGGTACCTCCTCCCCCGTATACATGATGTTTTCAAAAGGTGTTCCATCGATTTGTTTTACGGTATCGCCATCCAGCACCCCGTAACAGTCCCGGCCATCGGCCTCATATCTCAATATCTTCATGATGTTTCTCCTCTTATAATTATTCGCCGGCCGGCTTGCCAATCATTTTAGCCGTTATTCATATTTTGTTCTATACAACTGTTTTGCCTGCCTGTAATATGATACAATTACGTTATCAGGATCTGGCATTATTATAATATAATTTTCTTCCAGAGGCAAAATATATGGAGACTCTTACAAAAATATATACAAGGGACCTGGCGGATGATTCAATATGGATATTCAATACGCCCAGCGAAACGGCAAAATCCTTTCTCTTGTATGTTCAGGAACTTGGTTTTTTCAAAGCAAGAGCCAAATACTACACGCACCAGGAAAACATTTCCTCCTATCTGATCATGCTCACCACCGCCGGCTGCGGCGAATACCGCGATCCCAAAAGCAGCTTTCCTCTTACGGCAGGTAGGCTTGTATTCGCAGACTCCATGGAGGAGCATATGCATTACACGGCCAGGGGCGCAAAGGAACCATGGGAAATCCTTTGGGTACAGTTCAGCGGTTATGCGGCGCGCGGATATTACGTGCAGTACAAGACCCGAAACCTGCCTTATCTGGACGTTTCGTCCAATCCGAAGATCTCTGCCCTGCTGAAAAAACTGGTGACCATCAACAAATCAAAAAGCGTGGGCGTGGAGTTTTTAACCTCCAGGCTGCTGGTGAACCTTCTGACGGAAATACTCTTTGCCGCCGGGGCGGTCACATCCCCGCAGGTGCATGCGCCGGCATACATCCAGGCGGCGCTGCAGGACATCGACGCGCATTTTGCCGACGACCTGAACCTCGAGTATTTTTCCAATAAATTAAAAATAAGCAAATTCCATTTTACGAGGGAATTCAAGAAATATACCGGTTTTTCTCCAGCCGGTTACATCATTAATACCCGCGTCAACAGCGCGAAACAGCTGCTGCAGTATTCCGATCTGCCCGTTGCTGAAATAGCCGGAACAGTTGGGTTCCACAACGCCTGCCATTTTATCAATACGTTCAAACAAAAAACAGGCATGACGCCCTTAAGGTTTAAAAAGAAATACGGCCAGACCTCAAGATAAAGTTATTTGTTTTAACTTTGATTTTCTTTATTGCAACCTTTCTTTTAGATGTGGATTATCATAGTAAGTGCAACAGGAAGGAAAAAAGGAAAAGAAGCAGCTCATTGACAAAACCGCTATAATGGTAAGTGACGAAACCACCATTAGGGAGCGGAAGCAATGAGCTGTTACAAAC
>JAEWMJ010000049.1 GCA_023393165.1 Bacillota bacterium
GCGGGCTTCCTGAACGAATTATTCTACCCTGCGTGCTCATGGCAACAATTTGTGGTGCAAGCGGGAAGCCTTTAGTCAGTCTATAATACCGGGCTCAAGGCACCAAGTCATTTCGACCTTATCCGTACGAAAAGTATAGCACAAAGCACTGCAAAGGTTCTTTTCATTCTTTGTTGGTGCGCCCCGTAGGGCGCATGGGGGTCTATAATGGAAAGTTAAGCAATAGACTTTGTCTATATGGTAGCTGGCGATAATCAATTGAAGTTACAAAGATCATGATTAATAAGCTTAAAATATACGGAGGCCACTAAATGCCGTTATATTTAAAACGCGATACAATTCGACTCTTTGAAGCAGGAGTAGAAGCAATAAGTCTAGCAGTTACTGCATTAGGGTTACCAAGAAGATATGAAATCAGAGAGGAATCTTCAGAAAATGCTGTTGCCATAGGTTTGGCCGGTGTTTCTGCTGAGTTAATTATGAGTTCAATAATTGTACAAGCACAAGGCGAAAAAGCCTTGCATTTGCCTTCTGGTTTTTACAAAACTGGAACTCGTATTGTTGATGATTTTAAAACGCTTATTAATTCTCAAATTCCGAAGATGGTTTTTTTAACGCAAGGCGTTGCTAATCCTACAGAACACATTTCAAAAATATTAAACGCTGTATCAAAATTCAAGCTATTGACTAAATCCCGTGCGGGTGGATTGCATGCAGGTAAAGGCCCCTCGCGGGATGTATGTATAGTTTGTGTAAATGATATAATTTCTTTCATAAAACTTCTTGGAGAGTCTACAAGAATTAAGCCATATACTGACTCTGCGCCACGAACTATTGAGATGACCAAGAGTTATGAATTGATTATTGACGACCTAATTAAAAAAGCTGTTGATTCAGCATCAGATAATGATAAATCAAATGTATTGGCATCTATTTATCTAGTTATACCTGAATTGCCCGATGAAGAACCGGACTGGTTTCCTGCATTTGAACGATTATGTATTGCCCCAAAAGATAATGATATATCCTTTTTACTCGATACTCTTGAAAAATCAAAATATGCCTCATTAATCAAAGTTTCGAAGTCAAAAGACGGAATACCTGTCGTTGTTCAAAAAGATAACCCGTCCGCATTACCAATAGAACCACAATATTTAAAAAAATCATTTCATGATATTCGTGATCGATGGTATGCGGATAGAGGAAGTGCAAATGGAAGATTAGATCAAAAACAATTTGATCCACCTCCTATTGAATCTGCATATGAGATTTTTACTTTTCAATTTCATATATTGCAGATTACACAAGATGAAAATGAAATGCTGTATGCAACAGACACTTGGCCTCTTATTGCTGCTAGTTTATCATATATCGGTACATTGGGACCTTATTGGTATTTCGTAAGGAAAACTTCTGACTTAGAGCAGCTAGAAAGTTATTTAGCTCGAGCCGAGAAAATAGGAGGACAAGCATTCAAAACCGGAATTCAAGAGTTTAAGATAGGATTTGAATCAATTAAAAATAAAAATCCACTTTCGAAAAAAGTAAAATTTGTAGAAAGATTACTCAATACATATGAAAAAATCGAAGAAAAAAAAGTAACGCTCGAAAATCTTTTAAAGAAACATGAGCAGAAAGATAAACAATTGTGCCAAGAAGGGAAAATAGACTTGTGCAAAGTTGCGAAAGAAGAGTTACCCGTTGGAAATATGTTAGTTAAAATTGCAGAGGGGGGCTATACGTTTCTGAGTAATGAAAGCCGTACGTATTGGGTGCGAATTTTATGTGAGATCGCATCAGAACTTGACGATACACTAGGCCTTTTAGCTATTCTGAAGGTTCCTGAGCTTAATGTTGCTTATACTGCTGCAAGAAAGGCGTTTAGATTAATTGATTTTATAAACTTTGGTCCTAAAATTGAGTAAAATTTAAATATATGTGTATAAGCTAAAAAGCAATAATTAGAAGACCTAATAATGAATGCATATAGTTATATTAAGGAGGATAAAGAATGTATCAGCAACTAAAGTCAGAAATCAAAGAAATTATCGAAATAGTAAATCAATGCCCGGAGACGTTGAAAGAAAAATGTTTTGAGCTATTGCTTGAAAACTTCCTTTCATCAAATTCAATAAAAAACAAAACACGGAATGATTCGATTGTAGATCAATCAAATACACCTTTGGCTGCAAATGCAGTTGAAGTAGCGTATGCGAAAGAGATACCACTAAAGTCTGGATCTACAGAAGAAATTACCCCGAAAGATTTTCATGTAAAAATTCAACGATTTCTCTCTAGTAACAATATAGATATTGCTGTGATTAATCAATTGTATTATAAAGAAAGTGGAAAGTTAATGCCGCTGTATGAAGCGCTAAAAAGCACTAAAATGGCCGAATGCCAAATTAGACTTGCTTTATTAACTGCATTTGAAAACTCATTTGAGAACGGTAATGGTGAAATGGTTTTTAATGGTGAAACAATTCGCCAAAGATGTCAAGATATGAAATGCTATGATGGTCCTAATTTTGCCAAGAATTTTAAAATTTCAGCAAGCCTGTTTGATAATTGGAACGAAAAATATGATAAAAAATCAGATTATTCATTATCTCTTGAAGCGAAAAAAGAACTTGCAGCAATACTTACTGAATTAGCAGAAGGTGAATAAATTGTCAAACGGCGAAATAGTAAATGTAATTAAAGATTTTCAAGAATCAATTAAGGCAGTACAAAGGCAAATTACAGCATTAAAATCTGATCAAATTACCAACAAAAATCAAAAAGATGAATTAAATCAATTGGCATCTTTTTGGTTTGAGTCTTTATCGAAAAAACTTTTGCCTTATGGAATAGATAAAGACATCATAGCGAAATATGATGATGCTTTTAAGTCGATTTTGAAACTATCGGTTAATAATAGCCGACGTTTATCATATTTAAAACAACTTCAGATAATTAGTAAATTTTTTACAGATGAAATCTTGATATTTATGCAAACAGATGCTACAGAACCCTGCGACTTAGTAGAGAACGATTTTAGTGCAGAGGTAGTTAAGCTATTGGAAAAGGTTCCCGATAAAGAGGAAAATGAATATCTCAAAGAGGCGTTAGGTTGTTGGACGAGTAATTATTTAAAAGCTGCTGTGATTCTTGTGTGGTGTGCTGCTATAGACCGCATACATAAGGTAATTGAAAAAAAAGGTTTTTCTATATTTAACAATACATCTGCTGCAATGAAAGCACAAACCACCGGAAGATTCAAGAGATACAACAAAGACTATTGTGTTCAATCGATTAGCGAATTACGCATGGTTTTTGACAGCGATATACTTTGGGTTCTCGAGGGAATGAAAATGATTGATACAAATGAAAAGACTAGGTTAACAAGTTGCTTTGATATGCGCTGTCATTCGGGACATCCTGGAGATGCACCAATAACAAAGTATAATGTACTATCGTGCTTTTCAGATATTATTGAAATTGTGCTTACAAACCCAAAATTTTCAATAGCTAAGTTCACCCAAACAGTTGATATTCACGAATAGGAATTGTAATATATTAACTGTCCATTATATTTATAACCGGCAGATCTCGCTAATTTGTGATCTTCGCATAATCCATAAACCGGCTAAATCAATAAACAGAATGAGTGCTTCAGAATACTATGCGTTATAATAATCATTCATCATCTGTTGCATGGTGTTATGCGTATATTGTAAAAACAAGTTAACCTTTTTTGATTCATTTAAACCGGCTGCTTCAGGGACATCCGCAATACAGATCGGCTTTCCGATAATCAATTCGATACGCTTTTTCTTTGGAAAGACGAAAACCATTGGCATAATGGGAACATCGTTTTTTACTGCAAAATAAAATGCGCCTTTTTCAAATGGGCGTAACTCCCTGCTATAAGGCAGTATTTCTCCTTCCGGATAAAAAAGCAATCGTTTGGTCGTATGCTGAAGCATTTGATTCATCTGCATTGAAAATCTTTTAAAGTTCTGCATTTCTTCCGGCAACGGAACTCCGCGCATAACGCGAACCAAACCGCCGATTATAAACGCCTCAAAGTTATGCCTTAATGCTATAACATAAGCGGAATTTGGAAAAAACGGATTCATCAGCATAAACGAATCGAGATTATGTACATGGTTTGCGACTATTACCGCCGCTTTTTTACGGATTAATTTCATATTTTGTCTGCCGATCACTCGAAATCCCCATTGAATTTTAAATACCAAAAATACAAATGGCATCCCAATAAACATCGCGAAAAAATACAGAAAACGTAAACCCAAATTTTTTGTTATATATTCGTAATCTTTATTCAGTTTCAGTTTTATAGGCGCCCACATCCTTTCAGCCGGGCCCCTACGTCTTGCTTTTGATTTAAATAGCTGACCGCTCTGTTGTTCTTCATCCTGATCATTCTGTTCCGTCTCATTGTAGCTATTCATACAAATATTATTTTCCTCTCGTTCAAAAATATAGATAGAGAAATAAGAATTATGTAAAGACAAATAATTGACACATATTACCACTGCTTATTGCCGTTCTTACATTATACAGTTGTATGATCAATATTGTAAGCATCTTTTCAAAGCCCAAATTATTAAATTTTTGATCCAATGGTATATTTTTTATCGGATTATTAATTTTATTTAACGAAAGCCTGTAAAGAGAATATAAAAAAGAACCATAAGATAGCTTCTTGCTAGTTTACCCAGCAAGGAATTTGTAACAGATGACCAAGAACACACAGGTATTTACCTTAAGGAATTGGATATGATTTATAATAATGATATAGTTTTAGCTGATTTTTATACTATAGTAACCTTCGAATTATGTTTATAACCAGCAAATATCGCTAAATTAGCGAGCTACGCAGTATCCATAATCAGATGCCCTAAATCAACTTTATATTTGGCTAAATATGAATCCGTAAATGAAAGAGCCTGTATTGAAGCGCTCTCCGTATGTAAAAATACCATTAAAAAGCAGCAAAGCACCTCTATATTCTGCATACATTTATATAGAAATTTCTTGATATTGCCAATTGTTAACATTACAATAAACTCAGGAGATTATATGATTAGGGGGGACAATTCGTATGATTCTTTTCAAAAACGCCAGCTTTATTACCTGCGAGCCGGGTCAAAACAAAACGTATGCCGCAATGGCGGTCGATAAAGGCCGCATCGCATGGATCGGCGACGAGGCGCCGGGGGAGTTTTCCGGCGCTACTGCCGTTGACCTTGGCGGCGCAACGGTGACGCCCGCTTTTGGCGATACGCACATGCATTTTGAGTCTTTCAGCATGTTTGCAAATTCCTTTTTCGTGATGGACGCCGCCTCTCTGGACGAAATGGGGCAGGTCGTCCGCGCCTATGCGGAAACGAACGCCAGGGACAAGGTGCTCTTTGGGTTCGGGTGCAGCGCGCACACGGTGGCTGAAAAGCGCCTGCCGCAAAAAAGCGATTTGGACGGATGGACCAGTCGGCCGCTGATCATTGTCAAGTACGACGGACATGCGGGCGTGTGCAACTCCGCGATGATGGCGACGCTTTCAAACGAGGTCTTAAACGACCCCGGCTGTCAAGCGGAAACAGGCTGGCTGTATCAGAACGCCTTTTTCAGCGGCGTCAACGAAGTCACCGCCAGGATTCCCGCCATGACTATTGTCGCGGGGTTATCCAAAGGCGCAGACAGCCTTGCCGGGGCGGGGATCGGCTTTGCGCATTGCGTGGAAGGCGTGGGGTTTCCAAAGGACATCGACGTCGATATGATGCGCATATTTTCACCCGGCCTGCCCGTCGCGTTCCGGATGTTCTTCCAGACCATGGATATAAACGCGGCCAAAAAACGCAGGATCACGCGCGTGGGAGGCTGCTTCAAACTCGCGCTGGACGGCTGTTTCGGATCGCAGGACGCGGCGCTGAGCGAGCCGTATATTAATGACCCTGACAACAAGGGAATGCTTTTCTATACGCAGGAGCAGGTGAACGATTTTTGTATTCGCGCCAACCGCGCGGGGATGCAGATTGCGATGCACGCCATCGGGGACGCGGCGGTGGAGCAGGGGGTTACCGCTTACGAAGCCGCGCTGGCTGACTGCCCGCGGGATGACCACCGGCACGTGCTTATCCATTGCAGCCTGTGCACGCCCGGGCAGCTTGACCGGCTTGCCGCGCTTAAAATTTCAATCGCGTTGCAGTCGCCGACTATTATCTGGCCGCAGGAACCGGCCGAGTATCTGCGCGGTATCCTGGGCGACGAGCGCACCAAATCAATAAGCCCGCTCAAAAGCATACTGGACCGCGGGATTCTTTTGGGAGACGGTTCGGACGCCCCGGCTACATACCCCAATCCGCTGTACGGCATGCATTGCGCGGTAAACCATCCAACGCCCTCCGAGCGGATTTCGCCGCTGGACGCGCTGATGATGCGTACATACAACCCTGCGTATATAACATTTGACGAAGCCAGCCGCGGCAGCCTCACCGCAGGCAAGATAGCAGACTTTGTGGTACTGTCGGATAACCCGCTGGAGGTGGAGCCGGGCAAAATCAAGGATATTCAGGTGCTCGGCCTGTATCTGGGCGGCAAAAAGTACCGTACGAAGCTGAAAAACGCGGCCGGGCTGCTGCTTGCCTCGATTCCCCGCAGGCTTTTTAAAAAAAAGTTTATCTGATAGTTTTTTTATGAATGTGCGGGTTTACTTGATTTTTGCCGCGGCTCCGGCAAAAGTACGGCGCGGCCTTGCCTTGCGTTCAGGAGCTTTGCATAAATTACCTTGCTGCCTGCTTCTACAAAGCATTCAATTTTCGTAAAAAAGTTGCAATGCCTGTTACTGCTGAAATTTTATTTGATTTTCAATCTTGTTTACATTTTGATGATGTTTATTATTTCTCGTTATGCTAAAATATGCCTGTAAAGTAAACGCTGATTCATTCGGAACGCTGTCTAGGCGGCAAACCCACCCCAAAAGCCTTCGCCTTTTCGGGGGACCCCGAGGACTTCGCGCCTTATTGTGTCGCTGAGATCCTTCGCTGTACTCAGGAGAGCTCTTGAAATAGCGCTGCTATTCCTACGATTTCTATCCTTACAGGGGCGCAAAGCCTTCTCACCTATCCAACATCCCTCAATTAATCATCGTTTGCTAAAGAGGAAATAGGTATGAGCAGAATTCTGATCGTTGAAGATGACGAAGCGATTTCCGGCTTGATCGCACTCAATCTTGAGGCTGTTGGGCATACGGCAGTTACGGCAGGCGATGGAAACAAGGCGCTTGAAATCATACAGAATGAAAAATTTGACCTGGTACTTCTTGATATCATGCTGCCCGGCATGGACGGATTCAGCCTTTTTCCGCACATCCGGGAGCATTCTTTTCCGGTTATCTATATTACGGCCAAAAATGATATATCATCCATATTAAAGGGGCTTCGCGAGGCGGAGGACTATATTGTCAAGCCTTTTAACATACTGGAACTTTTAGCGAGGATAGAGAAGATATTGAAGCGGACGGGCGGGCTGCAGGAGGTGATCCGCATCGGCAGGGTTGCCATAAATGAAAAGAAACGTACCGTTCAGCAGGATGGAATCGAAGTTTCTTTAAAACCGCTTGAGTTTGACGTGCTGCTGATGCTTGCAAAAAATAAAAATATCGCGCTTACGCGTGAAAAGCTTTTAAACGCGCTGTGGGGGATTGATTATATGGGCGAATCGCGCACTGTGGACGTGCATATCGCCCAGCTTCGCAAGAAACTGGACATTACGATTGTCACAATGCCTAAAGTGGGATACCGGCTTGAAGATTAAACTGAAACTGGCGGCAAAAGTATCGCTTATTGCGATTATAATCACAACAGGCGTGATCCTGGCGTTGAGCGTGATTTTGCTGATGACCACAGCTTCCCGGAGCCTTGAGAATTCCACGGAAACGGCTCTGTCGCAAAGCAAAAGTACGGCTCTTTCATTCACCAATGCGATGCGGGGACAAAGTCTGACGGCTGCGTCCGCCGTTGCGGTCAGGAGCATGGCGAATTATTTGTTCAGTCAGTACACGGACGGCATACTGCCGGATACAAATTTTATATTAATACAGAATAACGACGCCGTTTTTAACCGGACGGAATATGAACCGGCTCTTCTTATGTCTGCTGGCCAATTATCCGCGTCACAGGGTATGGAATATATTACCGTGAAGGCAGGAAAACAGTATTTATTCCTTACACGGCAAAATATCGCTCTTTTGGGGACTCAATATACCATATATATGATCAAGGATATCACCGGCGTTTACAGCGATATAAACTGGCTCATCATGCGGTTTATTCTGATTGGGGGATGCGCCGTTTCCGTATGCGCCGTTTTGTTGTATCTTTTTTTGAAAAAAGCCTTCAGCCCCATCCGTTATCTGGAGCGGCAAACACAGATGATCTCGGACGGGATTTATGACAAACGCGTTGAGGTGAAATCGGGAGACGAAATTGGAAGCCTTGCGGAAAATTTCAACCATATGGCCGAGGCGGTGGAAAAAAATATACGGGAGCTTACGTTAATGGCCCGGCAGCAGAAGATGCTGCTGGTAAGCCTTACGCACGAGATCAAAACGCCAATGACTTCTGTGATCGGTTATTCGGATACCCTACTGCGGACAAAAATCACGGACGAACAAAAGGGGAAAGCCGCGGCAATCATCAACCGTGAATGCCTCCGGATCGAAAGGCTTACCCAAAAAATGATGAGCCTGATTGCAGCGGAAAATCAGGCTATTGTACTGAGACCGCAGGATGTTCGGGAATTATTCCGTATGGTTTCCGAAAGTACGGAGAACCTTTTAAGCCGCAGCGGCGCGCAATTGATTATTGAGGAAAGGGAAGGCTGTTTTGCCATGGACCTGGATTTGATGACAGAATTGCTTTTCAATCTGATTGAAAATGCTGTCCGGGCCGATGCGAAACGGATTGTTCTGTCTTCAAAAGAAAATGAAATTTGTGTCGCAGATAACGGAAAAGGCATACCCGAAAACGAACTTGGCAGGCTCACGCAGCCTTTTTACAGGGGGGATCCCTCCCGAAGCACGAAAAACGGCGGACTTGGGTTGGGGCTCGCGATCTGCAGTAAAATCGCCGAGGCGCATCATGCGGCGCTGAAGTTTGAAAGTACAGAAAAAAAAGGCACAACGGTCAGCTTAACTTTTACAGATTGAAAACATTTTGTTGAACACTTGAAAAAATCGCCGGGGGTACAATGGTCACATCCTGAAAGAAAGGTGTGAAAAAATGAAAAAAATTATTAGCTTGATTTTATCCGTTATTCTTACGGCGGCCGCATGCGCCGGATGCGGCGTTGCCCAGTCAGAGTCGGGGTTCCCGGCCGTTGAGCAATCTTCTTTGCCTGTACAAACAGCCGACCCGGTAAATGCTGCCCCGGCGTCCGGCCTGCCTTCATTATCAGACCAGATACAATCGCCCGGAACCTACCGGAAGCCGCAGCTCATTGATACGCCGCTGGCGGAAGTGAATGTGGATGCAAAAATTGTGCTTCCCGATGTGGATTCCATTCCGGAGGCGCAGGTATCGGCCGCTGATTTTACGCAGGAGCAGGCGGACGCGGCAATCCAATATCTGTTTGAAAACGCGGTTATATATGATCAACCCACTCAAAAGACTAAAAAACAGATCCAGGAAGAGATTGATTCGGTAAATAAAAATATTCAGAGGAACGGAGACGCGTACGGGACCTTGGAACAGGACAAAGAATACGTCCGGGAACTTGAGGACCAGTTGAAGACGGCTCCGGATACCATACCGCCGCAGGTGTCAAACGGCAAGCTTCGCGAGCTTCAATATATGACCTTTGGGTATAAGCCGCCCGCGGCCGAATCCTTCCAGGGCATCGATATATACGCCGATTTGGGAAAAAGCAAGCCTGCAATTTTCCGGATACAGAACAATTATAATTTCCATCAGACAGTTACTAGCACGGATGCGACCGCGTCGGGCATCGGACAAACGACAACCAGCACGGTATTGCAAAACAGGCAGGCGGAAATGGTTTTTGACAACGACGCCCAAAAACAGGAGTACTACAACGTAGCCCCCGACGGGGAAGACACTACTTTCTTTAATTTTCAGCCGCTCAACGTGGTAAACGGCGAGCCGCAGGGCGGAGCCCCTCAGGGCCTCGCAACCACGCCGCAGCAGGCTCTCGATCAGGCGCAGAGCCTTTTGAAGGTGATGGGGGCTTCCATGAGCCTGTACGCGATGAAAGTTGAGACCCCAAATTTAAGCAAACTTCCTGCGGCTGCGGCAAAAGCGATCAAAGGGTACGCCGTATATAAAATGAGCTTTATTAGGAACACAAACGGCGTGGACAGTTTGTATGCATTGGGGCAATCAATGTCCACAGGCCAATGGTTTTATGAATCCTGCGAAATTTCCGTGAATGATTCCGGAATTCTTTCCCTGGAGTGGTGGTCTCCCTTAGCCGTAAAATCCACCGTCCCGCAGACGCAGAAGCTTCTTCCGTTCTCCAACATTTCCGAAATATTTGAACAGACGATGAAAACGCAATTCCCCGCGGATAAGCCGGACGGGAATTTTCCGCAGGATATATATGAGGTGAATAAAGTGCAGCTTGGCTATTTCAGGGTTGTGAATATAAATTCCGTTACGGACGGTACGCTGGTTCCCGCATGGGGTTTCTACGGGTATGTGAAGCGGGGTTTGCGGAACGGGGCGGTCGACCCTAACAGCAATGGGGACGCGTTCCCGTTCTTGCTGGTCAATGCGGAAAACGGGAATGTCATTCTACAGGATAGGGGGTACTAAGTGCTCTATACTGTTGTAATAGATTTGGTACAGGCTGCTGCGCTGAGTGGGCTGTATGTCAACGGCCCTCATAAAAAGGAGATAATTTTAAAAGGGCAGGTTAAAAAACCCCGCTAAATTGACCGGGGTTTTTGCATATTTTAATTTAATGCACTTTATTTTACCGGTTTCCAACTTTATTAAAAAAATGTTTCTGAAAAATGTTATAATTAACTTAACCCTATATTGTAAGGCCGGGATATTGGAAACCTCTTGTTTTCCTGAATATGCGGACAAGTTCTGTGACTGGTATCCGTGAGCGTTCTTTAAGGTAAAGGGAGTCGAACCCATGCGGTTCAGAGGGCGCCAGGCACGGCATTACTGCGTTGCCGCGCTTTGCTGTAGCACCACTACGGCTGCATCACGGCGCCTTATACTGCCAAGCCTTACCACCCTCTGAACTCGCAGACCCAAAAAGTGTCGTTTGGGATGCAGTTTGCGGAAGAGGAAGGAGCCATAGTGGGGCTATGGCGACTGACGATGACAAAAAAATGCGCTCAAACGGCGGCTTTTGGGCGCATGAGTTCGAATCTCTTTACCTTAAGGCAAGAAGTCTAAAGAAATTTAATATCAAGTTTGAAAGGGAAATGATATGAACAGCGTAGAAGAAGATGTCCAAAAAAAACTGTTTGGGCTGCAGGATTTAAAGTACAAAGAATTTCAGTGCAAACTTATGCCGACAATAAATTCGGAAACTGTCATTGGCGTTCGCACGCCGGACCTGCGGAAGTTCGCCCGGGAGTTTTCAAAAACGCCGGAGGCTTTGGAGTTTCTTAAAATCCTGCCGCACAAGTATTATGAAGAAAATAATCTGCATGGCTTCCTGATCGAAACGATCAGGGATTATGATACCTGCATTGCAGCCGTGGAAGCGTTTCTGCCGTATATAGACAACTGGGCAACCTGCGACATGATTTCGCCGAAAGTGTTTAAAAAGCATCTGCCTGAGCTATACGAAAAAATAAAAATATGGCTGAAATCCGGCCGGATTTACACCGTACGCTTCGGCATCGGAATGCTTATGGGTTTTTATCTCGATGAGAATTTCAAGCCGGAGATGCTTGAGCTTGTGGCGTGTGTACGGTCGGAAGAGTACTATATCAACATGATGATCGCCTGGTATTTTGCCACGGCTCTGGCAAAACAGTATAGCGCGGCATTGCCTTATATTCAGGAGCGGCGCTTGGAGAAGTGGGCGCATAACAAAGCCATCCAGAAAGCGATCGAGAGCTACCGGATTGGTGACGATGCAAAAGCGTATCTGCGGACCCTGAAAGTGAAATGAGGCCGGGAGGGGAATCATTTTAGAACGCTTTGCTGAAAAAAGGAGAATATGTATTTTCAATTGATAGTTTCATCAATCCCCAATTGGCTGACAACCATTTTATAATAAGCGCCTTTTATATTCATGAGCTCATCGTGTGTGCCGGTTTCCATAATTTTTCCGCCTCCAATGACCATAATTTTATCCGCATCCCGGATCGTTGAAAGACGGTGTGCAATCAAAAAGCTGGTATGGTTTTTCATAAGCGCCAGCATTGCGCGCTGTATTTCTTTTTCCGTTTTTGTGTCAACGCTGCTTGTTGCCTCGTCCAGTATCAGTATGGGAGCGCTGCACAGGATAGCCCGGGCTATGGATAAGAGCTGACGCTACCCCTGGCTCAGATTATCCGTACTGCCTGTAACATTGGTGTTGTAGCCGCACGGCAGGCGGGATATAAACTCATGGGCGTGAGCCAGCTTTACGGCCATTTTAGCTGCTTTTATAATGTCTTCTTTTAAAGCGTTCGTTTTGCCCCAGGCGATATTCTGGGATACGGTCCCGGTAAAAAGCATACTTTTTTGCGGAGCCAGGGCGATATTCTCCCTTATGATATTGTTGTTAAGCGTCTTGATGTTTACGCCGTTTAAATAAATGGCGCCTTTCTGTATATCGTAGAAGTGGAGGCACAGCCAGACAAGGGTGGATTTCCCCGAAACGGTAGGGCCGATAACCGCCAGGGTTTCTACGTGTCTGCAAATTGCCTGTTTATTCGAGGTTTATATGATCAATATACGGCCTTGCCTCCTGAATAACATTTATATTGCTTTTTTCAAGCGTTTTCATCCGTAATTTCCGTTAATCGCCAAAAAAAGGAATTTGAATTTTTTTATCGAAGCTATTATAAACGGCATAAGTAAAATAACCTCCGGCGGTTTATATAACCCTGAAATAAACAGAAATCAAAAGGAGAACGATATGTTTGGAGCTGTTTGGCTGAACTTGGGCAGCCTGATATTTGGGCTGATTGCATGGATACTTCCTGTTGTTAATCTGGTGTGGAAGGACAAGGCAGCCGGCAGGAACTGGGCCGTTCTGTCCGCAGCGAGCGTCAGCGCCTGCGCCGTCTCTCTGTGTATGCAAATTTTCTATACAAATCATCTGGTTATGATAGAGGACTGGTCGGCGCTCATGGATACTTCCTCTGCGGTGGCATTGGTTTCCACGGTGCTTCTCGCAGTGACAATCGTTCTTAATGTCATTACATTGGTTGTATACTACCGGAAAAAGTCAAGAGACTGAAAAGTTTATGCGTCAATCGGCGCATAATATTATTCAACCGGGCTTTAAAAAAAAGCGTTTGCGCGCAGGAAAAATTACTATCAGGCAGATTTATAATCTGCAACAGTAAGGAGGCAATTTTATGAGCGGAGAAGCATTTGTCCGCAGGGCCGAAACGGCGGGATGCAGCCGGAAGTCGGAACATCCGGGCTACGAATTTAAAAGAAGGGTTATCGTGGGAAAAGAGGAGTCAGAGCATTTTGCGGTTGCCGTCTATGAAGTGCCGCCGGGTAAAGCGGCTTTTCCCTATCATTATCACGTGCGGAACGAGGAAGTGTTTTACATCCTCAGCGGCACAGGGCTTTTAAAGTCGCCCGAAGGAGAGCGCACAGTAACCGCCGGCGATTTTCTCTATTTTCCAAACAACGAAAAAGGGGCGCATAAAGTAACAAATGTTTCTGACAGCGAGCCGCTGATTTATGCGGATTTTGACATAAGGTATGATCCGGAAGTCTCATTTTATCCCGATTCCGGTAAAGTCGGCATTTTTGGCAAGGATACCCTGATTTTCCCTGTATCCAAAAAGGTGGATTACTACGAAGGCGAATAGTTAAGCGGGTTTTCAAGTCCCTATATTTATAATTTTATCGGCCCAGTCTTTATAGAAAGCAGCCTCGTGCGATACAAATATAATGCTGCCTTTCCAATTTATAAGCTCCTCCATAAAGGCTTCTTTGGTATCCGCGTCCAAATGATTGGTGGGTTCGTCCAGTATCAAAAGATTGGATTTTGTGAGCATTAAAATACAGAGCTTCACTTTGGCCTGTTCTCCGCCGCTTAAGGTGGATACGGGCTGCATGGCGTTTTTGGCTTTTATTCCGCACTGCGAAAGGTGCTTTCGGACCTGCTTTTCAGATAACTGCTGAAATTTATCCGATACGATCTGCACCGGCGTTTGGTCTTTGTCTTCCCACTTTAAATCCTGTTCAAAATATCCTATCCTGATTGTATCGGCAAAATGAAATCCTCCTCCCATTGCGGGGATTTCCCCCACAAGGGTTTTCAAAAGCGTTGATTTGCCGATTCCGTTAAACCCGGTTATAACGATCTTTTGTCCGGAAGCCACTTCAAAATTCAGTTTAGGCAGCAGGGGATAATAATAGCCTATCTCCAACTTTTTCACTACAAGCGTTTTTTGCGTCGTAATCGACAAAGACTCAAAATGAAAATTCGGCTTTGGAGCGGTTTCTGGCGCGGATATCCTGTCTATTTTGTCAAGCTGTTTCTGGCGGCTCTTTGCCATGTTTGCAGTGGCGGCGCGCGCCTTGTTTTTTGCAATATACTCCTCAAGACTCTTGATCTGTTTTTGCTGGGATGCAAATTCGTTGATATAGTTTTCTCTTTTGAGCGCCTTTTGTTTTAAAAACTTGGTAAAGTTCCCGCTGTACTTTTCAATCCTGCCAAACTCAATGTCGCAGATGCAGGTCGTTATTTTATCAAGAAAGTCATAGTCATGCGAAATGACTATAAAAGCGCCTTCAAATGCCTTTAAATAATCCACCAGCCATTCGATATGTTCCTTGTCAAGAAAATTGGTAGGCTCGTCAAGCAGCAGCAGATTTGGCTTTTCCAATAGAAGCTTTGCCAGAATCACCTTGGCGCGCTGGCCGCCGCTCAGGGTTTCCAGCCGGCTGTCCATACCGATTGCCGTTATCCCAAGGCCGTCGGCCACTTTTAAAACGGTGCTGTTGATCGCATAGAAACCGCGGCATTCAAGAATGTTCTGAAAATTTGAAACTCTCCGCAGAGTATCGTCGCTTGAATCGTTTGCCATGTTTTCATACAGTTTATTCAGTTTTGATTCTATTTCGTAAAGATCCTTGAACGCTGTTTTTAAATAATCAAATACCGTAATGGTGGTATCGATTTTTGCATGCTGATCAAGGTATCCGATCCGAATGTCGTTTTGCCTTCGTATTTCGCCTTTGTCCGGTATGACTTCGCCAATGATCGAATTTAAGAGCGTTGTTTTTCCGGCGCCGTTTTGCCCGACAAGCCCCATGTGTTCGCCTTTATATAATTCAAAAGACGCGTCACTGTATAATATTCCCCCGAAGGAGTGCGATATATTTTTAACTTCAATTAATCCCATTTAAATTTTCCTTTTAATATAAGCCGTTATATGCCTGTTTGTTCAGCTGCGCCTCGCCGCGAATCAGGCCCTGTTGCCGCCGCGCTGCATAAGAGCCGGCTGTTTCTGTATAATTTAACACATCTTGACCCGCCAAAGTTCCGCACTTTTCGTATTCTATCCTTGAACAGAGCTTCTTGTCAAGACTTCAGCTTAATTACGACTTTGCACATTCATTCCGATGAATGTGCAAAGTAGAAAAAACGGCAAATAAAAAAATCCCATCTTAAATGGGATTTATATAGAAATTGCTATTTTGTAAAAAAGGTTTCTCCCGCGGCGACGCCGATTAAAATAAATACGCCCAACCCGACTACAAGAGAAATCAGGAATGATTTAAAATACAATTTAAGCGGTACGCCCAACTTTTTTTCCACTCTGCGCTGCACAAGAATAACAACCAGGAACACTGCAACGAACATATAGCCCCAAGCTTCCTGATTGAAATATGTTGCAAGAGCAGTAGACCCCCATATGGAAATCCACATACCACCGCCGGCAGCGATGCCAAGCAAAATCTGTGCCCATTTGAATTGATTTTCAGTTAATTTCATGTTAATACCTCATAAGATTTTTTGTAATTTTATGATTCCGGAACCCAAGAAAGCCTATTGGTTCACGATGGATTATTATAACTATTATTGCATAGAAAAAAAAGAAATTCTATAATTATTTAAAAAAATATTTATTTTTTGGACTACATCTGCTATGATTAAAATATTAATTTTTAGGGAAATATTTTGCACAACCAAAATTTAATAGTGAATTTTAAGAACGTTTTTTTATAAAGAGAAATGAACTTGGGAGGAATTTTTGAAATGAAGGTTTACAACCCGCAGGATATTCGCAACATTGCCGTAGTAGGTCATGGCGGCGAAGGAAAAACCACACTGACGGAAGCAATGCTGTTCGATTCCGGCGCGCTTGAGCGTATGGGAAGAGTGGAAGATGGAAATACGGCAACGGACTATGATCCGGAGGAAACAAAACGGCAGATTTCCATCAGTATCGCGCTCGCACCCGTTGAATGGAAAAACGTTAAATTGAATATGATCGATGTTCCCGGCTTCTTTGATTTTGAAGGCGAAGCGGTGGCGGCATATAGGCTTGCAGATTCGGCTTTAATCGTGCTGAATGCGCAGGGAATCGTACCCGTAGGCGCCGAGAAGGCGTTTGATTATTGCTCGAAGCATGGTATTCCGAAATCTTTTGTAATAAATCAGATTGACAAGGAAAATGCAAGTTTTGATAAAACAATAGACGCGCTCACAGCAAAATATGGTACTGTTGTTGTTCCGGTGCAAATGCCTATTATGAACGGTCAGAAATACGAAGGCGTAGTAGATATTATATCAATGCGCGCGTACATGTTCAGTGGAAAAGACGTGAAAGAAGCGGATATACCTGCTGCTCTGGCAGGCAGGGCAGGCGAACTCAGAGATGCCCTTGTAGAAAATGCCGCAGGTAACGATGAAGAACTGATGGAAAAATTTTTTGACGGCCAGGAACTTTCCAAGGACGACGTACTGAAAGGGCTGAAAATGGGAATCGCTTCGGGGGCTATCGTTCCGGCGTTTGCTACATCGGCTGTACAGAATCTGGGCGTTAATACGCTGATGGATGCTCTTTCGGATTTGATGCCCGCCGCTATCAATGCCACTACTATTCCGGCGAAGGATAAAACGGGCAAGCCTGTCACACTCAAAACAGCGCCGGATGCGCCGTTTGCTTCACAGATCATTAAGACCATCGCAGACCCGTTCGTCGGAAAGATTTCTATTATCAAAATTATATCCGGTACCTTAACTTCCGATATGACTGTTCTGAATAACAATACTGAAAAAAATGAAAAATGCAGCAACTTGGGCGTAATGCGCGGTAAAAAGCTGATTAATACTGATAAACTCCTGGCAGGCGACATTGGAGCTGTTGCCAAACTTCAGAATTCGGTGACGGGCGATACGCTGTGCGTGGCTGCAACTCCGGTTACATTTGACCCCATCGTGTTCCCGGATCCCTGTATATCTCTGGCGGTTCTTGCAAAGAAACAGGGAGAGGAAGAAAAAGTTTTTGGCGGCCTGCACAGGCTGGAGGAAGAAGACCCGACGTTCAAACTGGAAAAACAGGTTGAAACCGGTGATATGCTGATGAAGGGCATGGGCGAACTGCACCTGGAAATCATCTGCAAAAAATTAAAGAACAAGTTCAACGTGGAAGCTGAATTAACCGATCCTAAAGTACCCTACCGCGAGACAATCAAAAAGGCTGTCAAGGCGCAGGGCAGACACAAAAAACAGTCCGGCGGCCACGGCCAGTTTGGTGATGTTGTAATTGAATTCGAACCCATATACGGAGGGGAAGAAGATTTTATATTCGAAGATAAAATTGTAGGAGGCGTAGTGCCTAAGCAGTATATTCCGGCGGTTGAAAAAGGACTGCGCGAATGCATCCGCAAGGGTGTGTTGGCCGGCTATCCGGTTGTAGGCCTGAAAGCCATTCTGGTATTCGGTTCTTACCATCCGGTAGACTCCTCCGAAATGGCGTTCAAGGTTGCGGCAAGCCTCGCATACAAAAAAGGCGTTGCCGAAGCAAATCCCGTACTATTAGAGCCCATCTGCCGTGCGGAAGTAATGATTCCGGACGAATATATGGGCGATATCATCGGCGATATGAACAGGCGCCGCGGCAGGATCCTGGGAATGAACCCGGTGGATGGCCTTCAGCAGGTAGTGGCTGAGGTTCCAATGAGCGAAATGTTCAAATATGCGACAGATTTGCGCTCCATGACGCAGGCGAGAGGAACTTTCTCGCTGACGTTTGAGAGGTACGAGGAACTGCCGGCGCAGATGGCTGCGAAGGTTATAGAGAAGTACAAGAAAGAGAAAGAAGAAGAAGAATAAACTGCTTTCACGGTAAGTAAATATTTAATGGCTGCAGCGGTAAATGCTGCAGCTTTTTTATAAAGAAATCTCAAAGAATAAAGTTACTCTTTACTTTTACCATACCATTACCAAAAACACAAAAACAGGCTGTTTATTAATCAGTATTTCGGATAAGAATGGTTTCCTACCGCTTAAAATGACAGATTGATCGAGGTTAATTTCATTTCTGTAAAAACCCGTGCAAATTTTCTAAAAAAGGAATGTTTTAGGGGTCAGGTTATGGTATTATTAATAAAGGCATAAACTTTTGCGGCATTTATCCTAAGGGAAGGAAGTGTTGGCTCGATATGATTTATACCGTATATTTAAATCCAACGATAGACAAGACGGTCTATCTGCATGAATTCCGCTATGGCAAAACAAACAGACCCTACCGTTCGCTTGAGGACGGAGCCGGAAAAGCGATAAATGTTGCGGTTGTATTGAAAGAACTGGGTTATGAAGTCACATGCATCGGTTTACTATACAGCACGGACGGGGACATTATTCAAAAAAGGCTGGAGAATAGCGGGATACACTATCAGTTTCTGGAAACCGAAGGACGGTCCCGAATCAATATGAAAATTTTTGACGACAGTAAAAAAGTTGTTACGGAAATCAATGAAAAAGGCAGCCGCGTGGAGGAAAAAAAGTTGCAAATGATAGCAAATAAAATCCTTGCCGCTGTAAAAAATAAAGATACGGTGTTCTTGTCTGGCAGCCTGCCCGAAGGCTGTGATCCAAGCTTTTATGCTGAACTGATCACCGCGCTGAAAGCCAAGGGCGCAAGATGCGTACTTGATGCGGACGGTGAAGCGCTCTTATTGGGTATTCAGTCCAAGCCCTTTTTTATCAAACCCAATAGGGATGAACTGCAGGCCCTCTACGATATGGAAAACCTGGAAGTCAGCGAGGTTGCGGTTCTCGCACAAAAAATTGTCCAAAAAGGCATTCCATTTGTAATGGTTTCCCTGGGTATTGATGGCGCGCTTCTAGTGGATGGCAGCGAAGCTTATTATGCCAAAACGCCTGAAATTGATGTGAGATCTACAGTTGGAGCCGGCGATTCCATGCTTGCAGCGTCTGCGCTTTTGCTGGATAATCTGGAAAACGCGCTCAGATCCGGTGTGGCGGCAGCTTCGGCTTCCGTAATGCAGGAGGGCACTAGGCTGATGAATTATGAAGACTACAAAGGTTTGCTTGAAAAAATAAAGGTGAAAAAAATACTATGAGAAAAACAAAAATTATCTGCACAATGGGCCCGTCCACCGGCAGCACGAAAATTCTGAAGGATCTTATGCTGTCAGGTATGGATGTTGCAAGATTTAATTTTTCCCACGGCAATCATGAAAGCCACTTTAAAATGCTTACGATGGTGCGCGGCGCTGCTGAAGAATTAAAACTGCCCATTGCCACTTTACTCGATACCAAAGGCCCCGAGATACGTACAGGACTCTTTAAGAATGGAAAAGCGGAGCTGCGCGATGGGGAACGCTTTACATTGACCACGCGTGAGGTTGAGGGTGATGAAAAACACGTTTCCGTTACATTTCCAAACTTGCCCAAAGACGTAAAGGCAGGTTCCAGGATTATGCTGGACGACGGCCTTATTGAGCTTGAGGTGCAGAGTAAAACGGCTACGGACATTGTGTGCAATGTGGTGAATGGTGGAACGATATCGGATCATAAAAGCGTAAATGTTCCGGGCATTTCCTTGTCTGTTCCATACGTAAGCGAGAAGGACAGGTCCGACATAGAGTTTGCAGCCGCCAATAATTTTGATTTTATTGCCGCTTCCTTTACCAGAACGGCAGACGATATACTGGCTATCAGAAGCATACTGGAAAAATCACATTGCAGAAAAATTCGGATCATTGCCAAGATAGAGAATTCCCAGGGCGTTAACAACATCGACGATATCATACGGGTGGCGGACGGGATCATGGTAGCAAGGGGAGACCTTGGTGTGGAAGTACCCTTTGAGGAGCTTCCAATGCTGCAGAAATCACTAATCAAAAAGGCGTTTAATGACGGCAAGATCGTAATCACCGCCACACAGATGCTTGAAAGTATGATCGCTCATCCAAGGCCCACACGCGCGGAAACATCCGACGTCGCAAACGCGATATACGACGGCACCAGCGCGATTATGTTGTCCGGCGAGACTGCCGCGGGCGCTTACCCGGTGGAAGCGGTGAAGACTATGGCTCGTATCGCGCTCCGCACGGAAGCCGACATCGATTACCGCAAACGGTTTAAAATGATCGATCTTTCGAATATCCCGGATGTTACCAACGCAATTTCACATGCGGCCTGTACGACCGCATATGAAGTTGGAGCGTTTGCCGTCATTGCGGTTACGCAGACCGGCAATACTGCGCGCATGATATCTAAATTTCGGCCGTCCATGCCTATTATCGGGTGTTCTCCCGATGAAACGGTATTGCGGCAGATGAACATGTCCTGGGGCGTAACGCCGGTATTGGTGGAAAAAGCTGATAATTCGGATGCGCTGTTCGAGCACGCCGTGCTGCGTGCCAGGCAGGAAAACCTGATACAGAACGGTGACGTGGTAGTTATAACGGGCGGCCTTCCGCTTGGAGTATCCGGTACGACAAATATGCTTAAAGTGCATTTGGTGGGCAATGTTCTGCTCAAGGGTACGGGTGTAAATGAATTGGAATCGATCGCTCCCCTTTGTATCGCAATGACGGAAGAAGAAGCCAGGGCAAAGTTCAAAGACGGTGACATACTGGTAATACCGTACACCACTAAAAATATTTTGGGTATTATGAAAAGAGCTTCCGGCATAATAACAGAAGAGCCCGGCGAGGATTCACACGCAGCTATCGTAGGAATGGCGCTGGAATTGCCGGTGATCGTTGGAGCGTACAATGCTACGCATTTGCTTAAAAACGGCATGATTGTCAGGCTGGATGCGAAAAGCGGCATGATATGCAGCCCGGATTGATTACTGAAAAGAGGACATATGCTAAAATTTAAAAAACTTGAGATAGAGGACAAGCCAATATTTGAAAGCTATATGAGCGCCTATCCTTACAGACACTCGGAGGCTTCTTTCTCCAATCTTTTTATATGGCAGGAAGCATGGAATATCCGTTGGGCGCACGACGGAGACGCTCTTTATATGAGTATGGACAGCGACGCGTATCGGCCTTTTTTATTGCCGCCCTACCTGAAAGACTATTCCAAATCTTATCTGCCGTATATGAAAAAAATTCAGGATTATATGATGAATACATACGGCGTATTTTATGTAAAGTGCGCCATACCCCAGATGGTAAAAAAGATCATGCAGGACTGCGGGCAAATGTTCCGGTTTACATATGACGCCTGCAATTCGGAATATGTGTACAATACGAGCGACCTCGTTAATCTGGAAGGAAAGAAATATCACGCTAAAAGGAATCATATCAACCAGTTTTTAAAGAGCCACACTTGGGAGTACTGGGATTATACGCCCGACTGGGAGGAGGCCTGCCTGCAGATCCACCATAACTGGATGAAGGAGCGTACGGATTCCACGGAAGAGGAAGCTGCACAGGAGCTTCTGGCCACGCAAAAGGCTCTTAAATATTTTGACCGCCTGAATTTTATCGGCTGCGTGATCATAGCGGATGGCATACCGGCAGCATTTTCGTTTGGTGAACGAATCTCGGGCGATACCGCAATCATACACATTGAAAAAGCGTGCTGCGGTAAATTCGGTATTTATCAGCTTATCAACAGGGAGTTTGCTGCACGCCGCTTTGCAGATACCCTGTATGTCAACCGCGCGGAGGATATGGGCCTTGAGGGCCTCAGAAAGGCCAAGCTGTCTTATTATCCGGCGTTTATGCTGAAAAGGTATGACTGTCTTCTGGGAGGATAAGAAAATGATATTCCGGAAACTTCAGGAAAGGGATATTAAGGACGCCAAAAAATTATGGATGGAATCTTTTGGAGACTCGGAGGATTTCGTTCATTTTTACTTTAAAAACAAGTTCAAACCGGAAAACTCCATGGGCGCTTTTATAAAAGATAAGCTTGTTGGAGATATTACTATGCAGGAATTTAATCTGCTGATCAGAAATAACGTAATAAATACCGGTTTTTTGGCCGGATGCGCCACGGATCCTGATTTCCGCAATCAGGGAATCATGCGCGGCCTGCTTTTAGCGCAGCTTGAAGAAATGAATAAAAAAGGGTACGCTTTCTGCCACTTGCATCCCTTTTTACATGCTTTTTACAGAAAATTCGGCTGGGAGACCGTATCCCATATGTACAGAGTAGTCGTGCCGGAAATTACCGTCGAAAGTTATGCTAAAGAAATTTCGTTTGATTACGATAAATTAACCGTGTTGTATCGTCGGTTTGTCGACAAATACGACGGCTATTTTTTTAGATCGCCCTGGGAAATGTCTGTTCGTATAGAGGAACACATAAACGACGGGGGAAAAGTTGCATCCACCGAAGGCGGATACGCCATATATTATGTGCTTGAGGACAAGGTGGATGTCATTGAGATGGTAGCGATGAGCGATCCTGATGCAAAAGAAATTCTGTCTATTCTTTCAATCTATGGGCTGCCCATATGCTATTATATGCCGGATTCCGCAGAATTGCAGAAAAACGGTCTTCTTGAAGAATATACAATGATGCGGATAGTAAACGTAAAATGTGCATTCGAAAGCATCCGTATGCCGGATATTCGGTTTTCGGTCAAAGTCGCGGACGATTTCTGTGATTGGAACAACACGGCGCTTTTGGTAGAGTATAAGGAAGGTGTTCCGGAAGTGAAAGAATATAAGGGTAAGGAACCTGACGCCCGGATTGACATTGGTGAACTGAGCAGCTTGCTGGCCGGAAAATATACAGGCAAAAATGATTTCTTAAAAAGCTTTTTTACAAATCAAAAGACATGTTTTTTTAATACGTATTAAAGGTGCTTGTATTTATGAAACTTTGGGTGTATAGTAGAAATTAAATTTTTAATTAGGATAATTTGCAATGTGGGGTTTATTTATAGGTGTCGGACTTGGCGTACTGCAGGTCCTGCTCCTGAGGAAGACAACGGAATGGATAACATCCAATCAAAATGGCGTAATGAAGCTGGCGGTCATTGTCATCATATTTAAACTTGTGGTGATTCTGGGCACACTGTTCTTATTGGCGCTTGCAGACAGGACGCTTGTAACAATGTTGTGGGGAGCAGGTGGACTGGCAGTTGTCATGGTCTTATTGCCTATCATCTTGAACAGAAGGCAAATGTTGAAAATGAAGAAACAAGAGGATGATAGTAATGGAAATGCCTAATGTATCTCCGAACAGTGTAACTCTGCCGATATTTGGCGGGATTCAGGTCAACGAAACTCTGATTACTTCATGGTTCGTGACTATCGGAATTATTATATTCGCTCTCATTGTTCGATATGTTTTTATTCCACGTTTTCAGCAGGTCCCAAAGGGATTCCAGAATGTCTTGGAAATGATAGTAAGTATGGTCGATAATTTTACCAAAGGCATTATGGGAGAACGCGGTTCAGCGATTTCCGCATACATGTTTTCACTTGGATTCTTTTTAATCACCAGCGGCCTGCTGGAACTGTTCGGCGTAAGGGCGCCGGCGACCGATCTTAATTTTACTGTTTCCATCGCGCTTATATCCTTTGTGCTGATTGCTGCGTTCGGTATCAGGTACAAGGGAGTAAAAGGCTGGGCCAAAAGTTACGGCGAGCCGGTTTCATTTGTTGCTCCGTTCAGGGTGATTTCAGACTGCGTGCTGCCAGTATCGCTTTCCTGCCGAATGTTTGGCAACTTATTCAGCGGTCTTGTAATTATGGACATGATATACGCGGCGATGGGCAATTATGCCATAGCAATACCGGCTTTTGCATCGCTGTTTTTCAATTTCTTCCACGTCGGGATGCAGACGTATGTTTTCATGATGTTAACCCTATCCTTTGTTCAGGAAAAGGTTGAATAATATAACTTAACGTTTAATTACTAGGAGGTATTAAAAAAATGGATTCAACAGGATTGATTGCAATCGGAGCGGGCATTGCAGTGCTGACGGGATTAGGCGCCGGGTTGGGCATGGGAATTGCAACCGGAAAGGCTTGCGAATCGGTAGCGCGCCAGCCTGAAGCTTCAGGCAAAATCAACGGCGTACTTCTTCTTGGTCTGGCATTGGCGGAATCAACTGCAATTTACGGCTTTGTTATTGCAATCATCATGCTTTTCACATTCGGTAAATAAATAATAGAAAAAAAAGAAAAGCGAAGGTGTTTTTAATGGCTGGATTAGGGATAGATTTTAGACAGATTTTACTGCATGTAATTAACGTAGTAATCGTTTTTTTTGTACTGCGGAAATTGCTGTATAGACCTATTTCAAAATTTATGCAGAACAGGTCGGATAAAATTGCCGCCCAGATAGAAGAGGCTGCAAAAAAAGAATCGGAAGCGGAACAGCTAAAATCCAGGTATGATGAAATGGTTGAAAACGCTCAGGTGCTTGCTACGGAATTCATACAGAAGAGCAAGATTGCCGCGGACGATCAGGCAAAAAAAATAGTTTCAGATGCGCAAATAACCGCGAATGAAGTCATGATCCGGTCTCAAAAGGATGTTCAGCTGCTTAAATCAAAGGCCAAAGAAGAAATGCGCGGAGAGATAACAGATATGGCGGTTCAGATCGCCAAAAAGATATTGAAACGCGAGGTTTCCTCTGAAGACAATAAAGAAATCATCAATACTTTTTTTAACGGGAAGGAGATTTAAGCATGAAGGTCTCTGGCAAACTAATTGCCGCTTCCAAGCTCAGCAAAGAAGAAATTGACGGCATATGTGAAAAGTTTCAGAAAATGCTGGGACAGGAAATCGATTTTGAAATTGATATAGACAAGTCGATCATTGGCGGGTATAAAGTCATAGTCGGCGAAAAGCTTTATGACTTAAGTATAGAGTCTTATCTGAACAGAATCAAGAGCGCAGCGCAGGATAAAACCGGGTCGCAGTTTGACGATTTCATTGAGAGCCTTGATCTGAATAAGGATGCAGTTCAAAATCTTGATGCAAAGAAACAGCTTCTGGATGAATTTAAAAGACAGGTTGAAAGTTTTCATGATAAATTTGATGTTTCCCACATCGGTATTGTGGAATCATCCGGCGACGGCGTTGTAACGGTAAAAGGGCTTTCCAACTGTAAATACGGCGAACTTTTAAAGTTTGAAAACAATGTTTACGGGATTGTCATGAATCTGGAACTTGAACGGATCGGCGCCGTGCTGCTGAACGGCCAGGCTGCGGTCAGTGAAGGTTCCGTCGTGCATCATACCGGCGAAGTTGTTCGCGTACCTGTCGGAGAAACGCTTTTAGGGCGCGTTATGAATCCTATTGGAGAACCTCTTGACGGGCAGGGAAAAATTGAAGCAAAAAGATTCCGCCCAATAGAATCCGCCGCGCCGCCGATCATGGATAGGCGGTCGGTATATCAGCCCATGCAGACGGGTATTATGGCAATCGATTCTATGATACCGATAGGCAGGGGACAGCGTGAATTGATTATCGGTGACAGAAAAACCGGAAAGACCGCGATCGCGGTAGATACGATCATTAATCAGAAGGGAACTGGCATTTATTGCGTATACGTCGCGATCGGGCAAAAAGCGTCCACAATCGCGGAGATTGTTGAAAAACTCAGGGAACATGGTGCAATGAATTACACCTCCATAATCGTTTCCACAGCCAGTGATACTGCAACCATGCAGTATTTGGCGCCCTATGCGGGTTGTGCGGTTGCGGAAGATCTTATGTACGACGGGAAGGATGTTCTGATTGTTTACGATGATCTATCCAAGCATGCTATCGCTTACCGCGCTATGTCGTTGCTGCTCAGAAGGCCGCCGGGCCGCGAAGCCTATCCCGGAGATGTTTTTTATCTGCATTCGAGGCTTTTGGAACGCGCCGCAAAACTCAGCGATAAAATGGGCGGCGGTTCTATGACGGCGCTGCCGATTATTGAAACAATGGCAAGCGATATATCTGCGTATATTCCGACAAACGTAATATCAATTACGGACGGCCAAATTTATCTTGAGTCGGAGCTCTTTGCATCCGGCCAGCGTCCGGCAGTCAACGTCGGCTTGTCCGTGTCCCGTGTAGGCGGCGAAGCTCAGATAAAGGCCATGCGGAAAATAGCGGGACAGCTTCGTATCATGCTTGCCCAGTACAGAGAACTTGCAGTGTTCGCACAGTTTGCATCTGATCTGGATAAAACCACAAAAGAATCTCTCGATAACGGCGTTAGACTGATGCGGTCCCTTATACAGCCGCAATACATTCCGTATCCGGTGGAAGACCAGATCATTTTGTTGCATATGGCAATCAATAAAACGCTGCTTGATATACCGCTTAATAAAATTCATGATTTTAACAAAGGATACTTGGATTTCATCATGGCAATGCATCCGGAAATCAAAAAATCCATAATAGAAACCAAGGATATCACAAAAGAACAGATGGATACTCTGGCAGAAGCAGCAAAGACATACAAAAACCAGTATATGGCACGATTGAACGCCAATGCAGAATAAAACCGGACGGTATTAAAGTATGAAAAATACATCGGAAATAAAGCACAGCATTAAAGCGACTCGCGATATCAGCCAGATTACTTCGGCTATGCGCCTTATTTCAACATCAAAAATGCAAAAGGCTATTAAGAAATATCAGGCGAATGCGATCTATTTCAACCGTGTACGCTCGGCTATTAAGGATATTCTGCTGCATTCCCGGGATTTGCACCACCCTTATCTTGAGCATTCACCCCAGGGGAACCCAACATATGTTGTAATGGCGGCGGATAAGGGTTTGTGCGGAGGTTACAACCATAGTATTCTTACGTTTGCCAAACAGCAAATGGAAAATGACGAAAAAAAATATATCGTTACCATTGGGCAGGAAACGCGGGCATTTTTTGAAAAACTAGATATTCCGATCGATTTGGAATACCTGCATATTGCACAGGATCCATCTCTTTATAACGCAAGGAAATTAGCCAACGACCTGTGCGACATGTATATGAGGCACGATATCAACGAAGTAAACCTTGTGTTTACCAGGTATTACACCAGCATGAAACAGGAGCCAATGCGTTTAAAGCTTCTGCCTGTAGATATCGAGGATTTTAAGGATGTTGAGACAGAACTGGAATATAAGGCGCAATTGGATTATTATCCTTCGCCAAAAGAAGTTTTAAACGTCCTTATCACCCAGTACATTGTAGGCATTATATACGGCGCATTGGTGCAGGCGTATGCGAGCGAAAACAGCCAGCGTATGTTAGCGATGGAAAACGCTACCAAGAACGCGACAGAGATGATTGATAAACTGAGCCTACAGCTTAACAGGGCCCGCCAGCAGGCTATTACAAGCGATATTACCGAAATCGTGGGCGCTATGGAGGCGCTGTAACGGTTACCATAACAAAAAAACATCGAAATGTTTTTTCAGGTAAATGAAGGAGCATATATTTTATGTATGACTATAAAATTGCAAGCATAGGGAAAATTATAAGAATAACCGGATCGGTTATCGACGTGCAATTCAATGAAAGGGAAGTTCCTCCAATCAATACCGTTCTTTATGTGGAATATAAAGATGGTGGCCGTGTGTGGTTGGAAGCTGCTTCCCAGATCGGAAATTTCACAGTGCGCTGCATATCGCTGAACGCGACTGAAGGCGTTACCTGCGGTATGTCGGTAGTCAATACGGGAGAGCCCATCACAATCCCGGTCGGCGAGGCAATTCGGTCGCGGACAATCAACGTATTGGGTGAGCCCATAGATAATAAAGGCGAGATCAAGACGGATGAGTTTTTGCCGATTTACCGGAAACCGCCGGATTTCAGTGAGCAAAACCCGATATCCGAGATATTTGAGACCGGCCTTAAGTGCATCGATTTGCTGGCTCCCTATCCAAAGGGCGGCAAGATCGGCTTGTTCGGCGGAGCGGGTGTTGGAAAAACGGTATTGATACTGGAGCTGATTCATAATATCGCCACGGAAAGCGGCGGCTATTCTGTGTTCACAGGCGTAGGCGAGCGCTCCAGAGAAGGGTTCGACCTTCTTGAAGAAATGAACAAATCGGGTGTTATCGAAAAGGCGTCGCTGGCCTTCGGCCAGATGAATGAGCCGCCTGGTTCCAGAATGCGCGTGGCGTTGACCGGCCTTACCTTAGCCGAGTATTTCAGGGATTCACAGAATAAGGATGTGTTGCTTTTTATTGACAACATATTCCGTTATGTGCAGGCGGGATCGGAAGTCTCTGCTCTTATGGGCCGGATACCCTCCGCGGTGGGGTACCAGCCCACTCTGGCAAATGAATTGGGTATGCTTGAAGAGCGAATTACCTCCACCAGACACGGTTCCATTACATCCGTGCAGGCGGTTTACGTGCCTGCGGATGATTTGACGGACCCTGCGCCGGCAACAACATTCACGCATCTGGACGCAAATAACGTTTTATCGCGTGAAATCTCACAGTTGGGTATTTATCCTGCTCTTGACCCGCTGGAATCTTCATCCAGGATTCTTGATCCCAACATCGTTGGCCAGGAGCATTATGAAACCGCAAGACGCGTGCAGCAGGTGCTGCAGCGTTATAAGGAGTTGCAGGATATCATTTCCATTCTGGGTATGGAAGAACTCTCATCGGAAGACAAGATCACGGTGTTCCGCGCGAGAAAAATTCAGAGGTTCCTCTCGCAGCCCATGTCTGTTGCCGAAGTATATACCGGCATAAAGGGTGAATACGTGCATCTGGAAGACACCATACGCAGCTTCAAAACAATATTGAACGGCGAGGTGGACGAACTGCCTGAAGAAGCATTCCTGATGGTGGGCAATATAGATCAGGCAATTGCCAAGGCGAAAAAGATAACCGGCTGATAAAGGATGTGTAAACTATGGCAGCTGAATTCTTAGTTGAAATCATGACGCCCGAGCGGTCGTTTTTCTGCGAGATGGTTGAGTCCGTCATCCTGCCGACGCCCACGGGGCAGATGTCTATTCAAAAAGGGCATGAAGTGATGGTTATTTCCATTATTCCCGGAGAGCTTAAGATACACCAGGGCAAGAAATGGTTGGCGTGTTCGGTTGCGCCCGGGTTTGTGGAGGTAAGGCCGGATGAAACGATCATATTCACACAGTCGGCCGAGTGGCCGGAGGAAATCGATATCCGGCGCGCTGAGGAAGCAAAGGCGCGCGCCGAAGAGCGCATGCGGCAGAAAATTTCCGAAGGCGAGTACAGGAGCAGCAAGATCGCGCTTGCAAGAGCAATGGCAAGGTTGCAGCTTAGTAAAAGAAAATCGAAATTCTAATAGTAAAATCCGGTTTATCCGGATTTTTTTCCGCCTTTGCTATTGAAAAAGATCGGTCAGAACCTGTTGCATAATTTTGGTTCCTATTAATTGATATTATTTTTTCCATTCTATGGAGCACTTCGCTAAATTATCTGCTATAATGATTAAAAGTTTATTTTCTTTAGTTTGTTTCTTTAAAAGCAAAAAATGAGGTATGCATGAGCAGGATAGTATTTGTAACAGGCGGGGCGCGGAGCGGAAAGAGCATGTTTGCGCAGGAGTTGACGGAACAATACAATGATGTAGCATACGTTGCGACATCGGTTATCACGGACGAAGAAATGCGCGAGCGTGTGCGCATACATCAGAATTCCAGGCCGCAGGAATGGAAGACGTACGAAACACAAAAAAATATGCCCCGTGTATTTTCCCAAAATACCCACGAAGCTTTTCTTGTGGACTGCATTACCGTTTATATCGGCAACGCTATTGTTGAGGCGGTGGACGAAGAGGCTGAAATAATCGATATGGACGTGCAGTTCCGGCTGGAAAACAATATTATGGGGGAAATCAAGGAAATTGTAGGGACAATACGCGAAAAGAATATGAACGCAGTGTTTGTTACCAATGAGGTAGGAATGGGACTGGTTCCGGAATATCCGATGGGAAGAATGTTCAGGGACGTTACCGGGCGAGTCAATAAATTTTTAGCAGGATTGGCGGATGAAGCGTATCTGTTGGTGTCGGGAATACCCATAAAGCTGAAGTAAACAAAGGAGCGATACATGCGTTTTTTCAGATTGCTGGGCTTTACGGTCCAGTTCATGACCCGTATACCCATCAAAAAACAGTTTAACGTAACGGAAAAAGACTTTGCCGCAATGACGATGTTCTTTCCCGTATCCTCGCTGATCGTAGGACTGATTATGGCAGGGGTGTACTGGCTGCTTGCGCTTGCAGGGCTTCCCTGGGTTGCGGCGGTTGCCGCTGTTCTTGCTGCATGCCTTGCGACAGGCGGGCTGCATATAGATGGGTTTGCGGATATGTGCGACGCGTTCGGCGCGCGCAAATCACCCGAAAGAACGCTGGAAATACTGAAGGACAGCCGCATGGGCACGTACGGGGTGCTTGCGTTGGTATTCGTTATGCTTCTCAAAATCGTGATGATCGGCAGCATAAAGGATTTCAATATTTACCTGATCCTTATCGGTATACCCGTTGCCGGCAAGATTCCGCTTGCTATTTGCGCTGCGGCGGGCAAATATCCGCGTGAGGATGGGACAGGCAGGCTGATGATCAACAATATTACCGCTAAAGAAAGCATTGTCTGCATCATCATATCGCTGATCATTTTGTATTTCTGCATAGGATGGATTTCATTGCTGTTGCTGCCTGTTCTCCTCGCGGCAGGGTTTATAATGAAAGCGATCTCCCAGAGCAGGATAGGCGGCGTCACGGGTGATATTTTAGGCGCTGCAAACGAGATCGGGGAATTGCTGTGGCTGCTTTTCGCGGCGGTAATGGGTGCGGCATTATGACGCAGATTGTTTTTATACGGCATGGTGAAACGGAGTCCAACAAGGAAAAATTGTTTGCCGGAAAGTTGGATGTGGAACTAAATGCAAACGGCGTCAGGCAGGCAACAGAAACGGCGGAAAGGCTTAGAGACTTTCATTTTGACGCGGCTTTCTGCGGAAACGCAAAACGGGTCAGGCAGACTTTTGAGATTATAATCCGCCGGGTAAATTTCGGCAGCGTTTTTTTTACAGGCAGTATCCGTGAGATCAGCTTCGGGGACTGGGAAGGGTTATCGCAGGGACAGATTGAAGCGCAGTATCCTACGGAATGGAATGCCTATATGCAGGGCTGGACCACATTTACATTCCCAAACGGAGAGGATATCCGGGATTACTTTGCCGCGTGCGGCACGTTTATACGAAAACTTGTGGAACAATATCCCCAAAAAACCGTTGCAATCATCGGACACAAAGGATTCATACTGGCCTGCGCGTGCGCGCTCCGCAATCAGCCGCTTGAGCAAATGTTTGATATCGATATAGGCAACGGTTCGTTTTTTTTGATGAATGGGTGTGAATAACTTTCTTTTTCGAACGTTTTGTATTATACTAATCCGTAGTTAAAAACGTTGCGTTTTTAACTTGCCGCAACGGTAACCTTTGGTTGCCGGATTAAAAACATGCAATGTTTTTAATAGTGTAATAGTATTATAATTTTCTTTAAAGTTGTTTAGGGGGAAGTTATTGTGGAACATATTATTTTCAATAAGGAGGCGGAGTGCGCCAGTCCAAAAGCGATTCGTGAGCTGCAGCTTGAACGCCTGAAAGCGACCGTTGAATATGCTTACAATAAAATTCCGCATTATAAAAAGAAATTTGACAGCATTGGTTTAAAACCTTCACATATCAAGAACCTGAAAGATATAGAACTGATACCATATACCACTAAAGAAGATCTGCGGGAAAATTATCCATACAATATGTTTGCCGTTCCAATGCGGGATGTTATCCGTATCCATGCATCCTCCGGAACAACAGGCAACCCGACGGTTGTTGGTTATACCAAAAACGATATCGAACTTTGGTCGGAACTGTGCGCGCGGTTTATTTACGCTGCCGGCGCAAATCCGGACGATATTGCACAGGTTGCGTTTGGTTACGGCCTTTTTACCGGCGGTTTCGGCTTGCATTACGGGCTGGAAAAAGCGGGTATCGCCGTGATTCCGATATCGGGAGGCAATACCGAGCGCCAGTTTAAGATCATGCAGGATTTCGGGTCCACTCTTCTGATTTGCACGCCTTCGTACGCGCTGTATATGGGCGAAATGACCAAAAAACTCGGCATAGATATGAGCAAAATCAAGCTGCGCATCGGCCTGTTCGGAGGAGAAGGCCATACGGATGAGATGTGCCGTGAAATAGAAAAAGGCCTCAATATTCTTGATACGGAGAATTATGGCCTTTCCGAAGTCATTGGACCAGGATTCTCAGGCGAATGCTATGTGAAAAACGGAATGCATATCGCGGACGACCATTTTATATCCGAGATCATAGACCCGGATACAGGCAATGTACTGCCAGCAGGAGAGACCGGCGAACTGGTGATCACAAGCCTGACAAAGGAAGCGCTTCCGGTTCTCCGTTACAGGACAAAAGATATCACTATGCTTATGGAAGGCCCATGTGCATGCGGCAGAACTAATACGCGCATGAGGAAGTGCATGGGCAGAACAGACGATATGCTGATAATTCGCGGGGTAAACGTATTCCCGTCGCAGATCGAATCCGTACTGGTTGGCATGGAGGAGATCGGCCCGAACTATGAGATCGTCATCTTTACCGAAGATTACATGGATAAACTGGAAGTACGCGTGGAACTGGCCGACGCACGCTGTCTGGACAGCTATACGCATCTGGAAAAACTGGAAGAAAAAATAAAACATAATATATTTACAATGCTTAACATACATGTGAACGTAAAACTTGCGGAGCCATATACCTTAAAACGGTTTGAAGGCAAGGCGCAGCGTGTTACGGATTTACGCAAGAAGTAGGGGGCTTAATGAAACAAATACTATTAGGGAACGAGGCTTTTGCGCGGGGCGCGTATGAAGCCGGTGTACGGGTCACGGCGGCTTACCCCGGAACACCAAGTACGGAAATTACGGAAAACATGGCAAAATATCCGGAGGTATATTCGGAATGGTCGCCGAATGAAAAGGTTGCTCTGGAAGTTGCTTTAGGGGCATCCATTGGCGGTGCGAGATCGCTTTGCTGCATGAAGCATGTGGGACTGAATGTTGCGGCAGACCCGCTTTTTACGGCGGCTTATACCGGAGTAAACGGCGGACTGGTTATTATCGTTGCGGACGATCCAGGAATGCATTCCAGCCAGAATGAGCAGGATTCCAGATATTACGCGCGCAGCGCGCATGTGCCTATGCTTGAGCCGTCGGGCAGCATGGAAGCCAAGGAATATATGAAGGCCGCTTTCGAATTAAGCGAGCGATTCGATACGCCTGTACTTGTCCGGTCATCCACAAGGATATCGCATTCCCGGGGTCTGGTCGAGACCGGGGAACGCAAAGAAGTACCCTTAAAAGAGTATAAAAAGGACGTACGCAAGTACGTGATGATGCCGGGCATGGCGAGAGGCCGCCATATTGTGGTCGAAAAACGCATGAACGACATTGCGGAATTTGCAGAGACGTATGAACTCAATCAAGCAGAGATGAACGATTTAAGTGTGGGCGTAATCACCAGCGGCATTACGTATACATATATAAAGGAAGTAATGCCCAAAGCATCCGTTCTCAAGCTGGGAATGGTACATCCGCTGCCTAAAAAACTGATAGCGGAATTTGCAGGGAAAGTCGACAAACTTTATGTGATAGAGGAACTGGAACCGTTTATCGAAGACCAGATCCGCGCGATGGGAATACCCTGTGAAGGAAAAGAACTGTTTACCCGCCAGGGCGAGTATTCGGTCAACATGCTGAAAGAGAAACTGCTGGGCGAAAAAACGGATTTTACCGAAATCAAAGACCTGCCGCAGCGTCCGCCGGTGCTATGCGCCGGATGCCCGCACCGTGCGGTGTTTTATACCATAAACAAATTGAAACTCACCGCTATGGGCGATATCGGCTGCTACACGCTGGGCGTACTGCCGCCGCTTAACGCGATGGACGCCGTAGTCTGCATGGGCGCGTCTATAGGAATGACAATGGGCATGGAAAAAGCCAGGGGAAAAGACACCGCCAAAAACACGGTCGCGGTGATCGGCGATTCCACGTTCATTCATTCGGGAATCACCGGCCTTATCGATATGGTTTACAATAAAGCAACATCAACGGTGCTGATCCTGGACAATTCCACAACCGGCATGACCGGGCACCAGAACCATCCGGGCACCGGCAAGGATATATTTGGAAATCAGTCTCCGCAGCTGGATATTGTGGCGCTGTGCAAAACAATCGGCGTAAAGAATATCTCTGTTGTAGATCCGTTTGATTTGAAAGGCCTTGAAACGACTTTGAAGGAAGAAACCCAGAGAGGTGAGCTCTCGGTAATCGTTGTCCGGCGGGCATGCATGCTGCTGGACGCAAAAACGGCAAAACCGCCCGTTTCCATTAAAGGATGTAAAAACTGCGGAAGATGCATGAAACTTGGCTGCCCAGCTCTGATACTCGATGGCAAGGAAGTTGTGGCCGACGCCACGCTGTGCACGGGATGCGGATTATGCGTTGGTGTATGCCCGCACAAAGCCATACATGAGAAAGGGGCGTGTCAATAATGAAAGATACAAGCATACTGATTGCAGGCGTAGGCGGGCAGGGTACGCTTCTGGCCAGCATGGTACTGGGGCAGGTCGCTCTGGACGCGGGCCTGGATGTTAAACTATCCGAGGTGCATGGAATGGCGCAGCGGGGCGGCAGCGTAATCACGCACGCCAAATTCGGACAAAAGGTATATTCCCCTATTATAGACAAGGGCAGCGCGGATATTCTTCTTGCATTTGAAATGCTGGAGGCCGAACGCTGGATTCCATATATGAAAAAAGACGGCAAGCTGTTTGTCAACAAGCAGAAGATTCTTCCCATGCCCGTCATAACGGGTGCGGAGGAGTATCCAAAGCATATCAAGTCACGTATAAAAGAGTCCGTCCAGGACGCAGTGTTTGTGGACGCTTTAAAGATTGCCTGCGACGCCGGATCTGCAAAGGCAGTTAACTGCGTTATGCTGGGGGTTCTGGCAAAAGAGCTGGAATTTAAAAAGGAAGCGTGGATGGACGCCATTAAAAAAACAGTGAAGCCTAAATTTCTGGAACTGAATATGAACGCATTTAACCAGGGATATACTATATAACAAGGAGGACTTATTCAGTGTATTGGAACGAACATATTGAATGCATGCCCAGGGAACAGTTAAGGGATCTGCAATCCCGGCGGCTTTCCGACACCGTGTACAGGGTGTATCAGAATGTGCCATTTTACAGGAAAAAGATGCAGGAACTCGGGATCGCGCCCGAGGATATCAAGAGTATAGACGATATCAAATATCTTCCCTTTACTACAAAAGCGGACCTGCGGGACAATTACCCGTACGGCTTATTTGCTTCACCCATGAGCGAAATCATCCGTATACACGCGTCCTCCGGAACAACCGGCAAGCCCACGGTGGTGGGCTACACCCGGAACGACATCACAAATTGGGCTGAAGTCACGGCGCGCGCCCTTGTATGCGCGGGCGGAGACAGCCATTCGGTCGTACAGGTTGCGTACGGCTACGGGCTTTTCACAGGCGGCCTTGGAATGCATTACGGCGTCGAAAAGCTGGGCGCCTCTGTTATCCCTATATCGGGCGGAAATACCAAACGCCAGATCATGATCGCAAAGGATTTCGGCTCAACGATCATTTGCTGCACGCCATCATACGCGCTGTTTATCGCGGAAGTCATGCAGGAAATGGGCGTAGACCCATCAGAATTGAAACTGCATTCCGCAATTCTCGGCGCTGAGCCCTGGTCGGAAGAAATGCGGCGTGATATTGAAGAAAAACTGAAGATAAAAGCCTTTAATATTTACGGGTTATCTGAAATCACCGGACCTGGCGTATCCTGCGAATGCCCGGAGCAAAAAGGAATGCATATCAACGAAGATATGTTTTATCCCGAAATCATCAATCCGGATACGCTGGAGGTGGAAGGAGAAGGCGTAAACGGCGAACTTGTATTTACCACCATACTCAAGGAAGGCATCCCGCTGCTGCGTTACCGCACGCGCGATATTACCAGCCTGAACCATGAAGAATGCAAATGCGGCCGCACATCTGTCCGCATGCAAAGGGTAATGGGACGTTCGGACGACATGCTGATCATCCGCGGCGTGAACGTATTCCCGACGCAGATCGAGTCCGTACTGGATAAGTTCAGTGAATTATCCCTGAATTATGTGATCATCGTTACGCGTGAAAAATCGGTTGACGAACTGGAAGTCAAGGTAGAAATGTCTGAAAACCTGTATTCGGACGAAATCAAGGAAATAGAAAGACTGCAGAAAAAAATTGCGGCAGAGATTCATGCCGTACTCAATATCAACGTAAAGGTTACTCTGGTCGGGCCAAAAACGATCGAACGAAGCGAAGGCAAAGCCAAGCGCGTCATCGATCTGCGCAAAATTTAACGTTTGGAGGAGAACAGTAATGTTGATCAAACAGATTTCGGTATTTGTTGAGAACAAACAGGGAAGGCTGCATATGCTTACGGAAGTCCTTGCCAAGGAAGGTATTGACCTCAAAGCCATGACCATCGCGGATACGACGGATTTCGGTATTATGCGCTGCATCGTCCAGGAACCCGAAAAAACACTTAAGGTGATTCGAGACAATAACTTTACAGCTACAATAACAGAAGTTATCGCGGCGGAAGTGCCGGACGTACCCGGCGGACTGTCCAAGGTACTGAAAATATTGAGCGAAAACGGCATCAGTGTGGAATACCTGTATTCCTTTGTCCGCATGCATAAAAACAACGCGCTTATTATTTTCCGGGTGGAAGACCCCGCACACGCCGTGGAAATTCTGAAAGCAAATAATGTAAATGTTCTGCCCGGAGACGTGCTTTATAATCTCTAAAGGAGACCAAATTGTTAAGAAATACATTTGCGACGATAGACTTAAACAACGTAAAAAGCAACGTAAAAGCCGTCCGGTCTGTGCTCGCAAAAAATGCGCAGATCATGGCGGTTGTAAAGGCTGATGCGTACGGCCACGGCATGGTGCAGGTTTCACGCGCTGCGATTGAAGCAGGGGCGACATGGCTGGCTGTTGCGATGCCCGAAGAAGCGGAACAATTGCTTCAACACGGGATAACCTGTCCAATTCTTGTCCTGGGTAAAAGCAACTCCGATCAGAAAAAGCTTGGCGTTGCACTCGGACTCAGAATGTGCGTAACGGATGCTGAGGATGTTGTGGAACTTTCAAAAATTGCTCGGGAGCTTAAAAAAACGGCTTATGCCCATGTGAAGATCGATACCGGAATGGGCAGGATAGGAATACGGAGCCATGAAGAATTCGCCCAGATTCTGGATGCGCTGAAAACGTATAAAAATGTCTTGTTCAATGGAATCTTTACACATTTTGCCTGCAGTGATGCGAAGGATAAAGCATTCACTGAGCAGCAGGACACTCTGTTCAGGGAATATATACGGATCGCCCGGGAGAACGGATTCTCTCCCGTGGCGCATGCATCAAACAGCGCCGCGGCAATCGAATTGCCACGAATGCATTATGATATGATCCGGCTTGGAATTTCCCTGTACGGATACTATCCATCCAGCGAAGTAACGCGTGATACCGTGAATTTAAAACCAGTGATGCAGGTGGAAACTGAAATATCCAGCGTTAAGGAAATCGATGCGAATGATTCGGTAGGTTATTGCAGAACATATAAAGCAAAAAGGAAAACGATGGTAGCAACGCTGCCTATAGGTTACGGAGACGGATACAACCGCCTGCTATCCAATCGCGGACGCGTAATCGTTGTTTCACAGGGCAAGGCCTGGTATGCTCCCGTAATCGGCCGGGTCTGCATGGACCAGATCATGGTGGATGTGACCGGCCTACCTGTAAAATGCGGGGATCGGGTCGTTGTAATGGGTTCATGCATGGATAAGAAGGTGGACGCCGACGAAATAGCCGGCCTTTGCGGTACAATCAGTTATGAAGTGTTGCTTTCATATTCAACACGCGTACCGCGAATATATATTGGAGAATAGTTCGTACCTTTTCTTTTAGAAAAAAGAAAAGGTACCCCAAAGAAAACCAATAACATTAATTAATTAGCATTATTTTTCTTTGGTATTATCTTTCTTTTCAAAAAGAAAGGTAATAAAAAAGAGGGGACTTAATGGACAAGGCTGAAATAAGACAAACAATGAAGTTAATGCGGGGCGACTTGACATCCAAGTACGTAAACGATAATTCGGAAAGGGTGTTTGAGTCGCTTATTGAGCTTGACGAGGTTAAAAACGCCCGGCACGTCATGATATACAGCAATTTTGCAAACGAAGTCAAAACGGGAAAGTTGGCGGGATGGCTGCTCTTTCATCAGAAACAGGTATATCTGCCGGTAGTTGACGGTTCCAAGCTGCTTATCGCAAATATGAAATCCACATGCCTGGAAATGAACTGTTTCGGAATTGCACAGCCCGAGAAAGCAAGCGCGTGTTTTGTACAGCCCTCTGAAATAGACCTGTTTATAGTACCGGGACTGGCTTTTGACATGCAATGCAACCGCATCGGTTTCGGCAAAGGGTATTACGACGGACTTCTGAGTCAGGCTAAGGATAACGTTAAGATCGGACTTGCGTATGATTTTCAGATTGTGGATAAAATAGGCGTGGAAGAGCAGGATATTAAAATGGACATGGTTGTTACCCCTCAATCTGTTATAATGATATCCCGCGATTAAAAACGCGGATTAGTATAAGGAGATATAAATTTTGAGAGTGATCGCTGGAGAAAAACGTGGCACTCTGCTGAACTCGCCTTTGGGCCGTGACATACGCCCCACATACGACCGCGTTCGGGAAGCGGTTTTCGGCAAGCTGCAGTTTGATATTCCCGGAACAACAGTGCTGGACCTTTTTGCCGGAAGCGGCGCAATGGGGATAGAGGCAATGAGCCGCGGCGCAGCTTTTGTCTATTTTGTGGACAGGGATGAAAACGCTATTCAGACCGTCCGCGCCAATGTGCAGAAAACAAAATACACAGAAAAATGCAAAATTATAAAAAATGATTACAGTTCTGCACTGAATATGTTTAAAAATGCCATAAAATTTGATATAGTATTTATAGACCCGCCGTATGCAAGTAAGTATTACGACAAAACGCTTATACAATTGGACGAAAACGGTGTGCTCAATGAAAAAGCCGTTTTGGTTCTTGAAAGCGATGAAGAATTGGAAATAAATTTAAATAATTTTGAGCAAAAACAAATAAAGAAATATGGAAAGACTACGATAACTTATATGGAGTATACAAAATGAAAGACAAATGCGTCTATCCGGGAAGCTTTGACCCGCTGACTCTGGGACACCTGGACATTATAAAACGTGCCTCCAGGCTTTTCAGCGAAGTACATGTTGCGGTTTTGAACAACACAAGCAAGAAATATATGTTTTCCCTGGATGACAGACTTGATATTATTTCGAAGGAAACCAAGCAGTTCGGAAACGTTTATGCTCATATATTCAATGGCCTGCTTGTGGATTTCCTTAAAAAAATGGAAATTAACGTTGTAGTAAGAGGCATACGCAACGTAGCCGACATGGAAATAGAAATGCAGATGGCGAATACAAACAAGATACTGAAACCGGACCTGGAAACCGTTCTGCTGGTGTCAAATCCAAAATTAAACCATATCAGTTCCAGTATTATAAAAGAACTGATTACTCTGCACGCCGATGTAGGAAGTTTTGTGCCAAAAACGGTAACGCAAATAATCAATAGGGGGAAATGATATGAAGATATTTGAGCTGTTTGACGAATTACAGCACGAAGTAGAAAGCAGCAAAAATGCTGTTTTTGGGAAAAAGAAACTCGACGCCCAGCTTGTAGGCGAAATACTGGAAGATATGCGTGCCGCGCTGCCGCCGGATCTTGCAACCGCTCAGAAAATAATTGAAAACGAACAGCAGATCATAGAGAAAGCCAAGGAAAAAGCCCAGAACATTCTGGATGGAGTGGATACGCGGTTGAATGAACTGATTGAAGAACACAAAGTTACGCAGTTGGCTTATGAAAAATCAAACCGTTTGATAGATATCGCGCAGAAGCAGGCTGCGGAACTTCGGTCGGGGTCTACAGCATACGCCGTAGATGTGCTGGATGATATTATATCTTATTTGAAAGAATACATCGACATTGTGAACGAAAACAAGCAGAATTTTATCAATAAAAAGCACAGCGACCAATCACAGTCTACATTTTAACCCGTCTTGAACGGTAGATCAGGTAAAGTATACAGGGGATCAAAAACATGATCCCTATCCATGTCGCGGCAGAAGAATCGGGAGCAAATGTATCCATATGAAAATCGCCGACACTCATGGACATGGAATTAATGAATATAACGCAAAGTATCACCGCTATTATTGATTGCGTAATCTTAACAGGTATGAAATACCTGTTTTTTATTCCCGCGAGAGACATTACGGAGTAGGTCTGGAAGAGTATGGACAATCCGGAAAATGTTATAACAAACGTCGCAACCAGTATTTTCTGAGTCAGCAGTCCGGGGATGTTCCCGAGAGCGATACAGCCGTTGCTCATCTCCAGAACACCGGTCAGGAGCGGATGCGAAAGGTTCAAATCCAGATGCAGCAGGTTGAAAATCGGGCTTAAGATAAAGCCTAAAAAAGAGAAAATATTGAGTTCTTCCATGATTGTGGTAAATACGGAAAACAGAATGATAAACCCGCCGATCATTCCGATTGTAGAAAGCGAATTCATGATGGAATCATTCAAAACTTTGCCTACGCGGATATCTGTTTTTTCCTGTTTCACGGTTCTGAATCCGGGCGCATCACGCATACTTTTTGGATAGACGAAAATATGAAAAAGCATTGCGGCAATCAGTGCAGAAATGATATGGGGAAAATATATAAATTCCGCCACCGCCGGATTTTTCAGTATGCTTGTGGCGACAGCGCCGCTGATGAAAAGCGGCCCGGATATACTGGTTGCATTGACGATCCTGACCGCATCGTTATGGGTAATTGCGCCTGAACGGTACAAGTCGCCGGAGAGTTTTGCGCCCATCGGGTAGCCGGAAAGTGCGGAAGATATAAAAATATAAAGCAGATTACCGCTTGCGCCAAAAAGCTTGCTGGTGAAGGGAGTGCAAAAATCAGCCAAAGGCTTTAATATTCCCGTTCTCAGCAAAATGTTGCTGCCGATCATAAAAGGCAGCAGGGAAGGGACAATGATATCCAGCCAGTCATTCAGACCGTCTTTTGCAGCGGCGATGCATTCGGAAGGAAAAATGACTATACAGACAACAAGAAATAATGATATCATTATAAGCAAGGCAACGTTCGCTCTCAATCCTGATCCTCCGTTTTTAAGATATTGATAATTATGTTGAGGAAGGAAGTTCTATGAATAAAAAAACCATCGGACTGGCACTCGGCGGCGGTTCCGCCCGCGGGCTGGCGCACATCGGTGTGATTTCGGTGCTGGAAAAATATAATATCCCGATTGACCTGATTTCAGGATGTTCCATGGGCGCCATTATAGGCGGCATATATGCGAGCGGATGCGAAATTGAGTATCTTTCCAAGTTTATCCAGGCTGTGGATGAGAAAAAACTATTTGATTATACGATCCCTTCGCGGGGGTATGTCAAAGGAAACAAGATTCAGCAGCTGATCAGATTGTTGACGCGGGATTATAGCTTTGGCCAGACCAAAATACCATTCGCGTGTATTGCAGTGGATGTGGAGGCCGGCAAACTGGTAACCTTTAAAAAGGGTCCGCTGCATGAAGCCATTCGCGCCAGCATATCCATACCCGGCGTATTTATTCCGCATGAAATAGGCGAAAAGGTTTATGTGGACGGCGGGGTATTGGACAGAATCGCCATAGATGCTGCGCGCGAGATAGGCGCTGATTTTGTGATTGCCTCGGATGTCGGGTATAGGGGCGAGGGACTATCAAAGCCGCGCGGGCTGATTCAGGTGCTGGAAAATACGTTTACTCTGGCATCCTGGGAACTGACAAAAGAACAGATGAAGCGGGGGGACGTGGTGATTGAGGTGAATGTGAGTGATTTTGATCCCAATACAATGAAGGACGCGGAAAAGATTATTGAGCGCGGCGTGATTGCTGCCGAGAAGTATATTCCGGAGATAAAGAAAAAACTGGTCGAATCCGGACGATTGAAAGCTGAAAATTTTGTTAAAAAATAGACCGCATTCAGCGGTTATTTTTTTGCCAAAAAAAGGTTTTATGTTTATTTTGTCGAATATCCATTTATAATAACAAATTAAAGGTAATGGATAATGAAATACAAAAAATATGAAGCGGTTTGGTTCGCCGTGTTCATAGTGTTGTTGGCTGCAACCATATGCATGCCGACGCTGTTTGGCGTTCATACGGTGCAAAGGGCGGTCATCGGTTTTGTATCAGTTCTTGCAATATTTGCAGTTATTAGGATTCTGGACCGGAAAAGCTGGAGCGGCATCGTATCCGTACATTATTTGACCTGCGATCTGCTTGCGTTTTTCAATGAGATCCAAGTACTTGTGAATTCAAAATTTGTTTTCAAAAACACAAAATTAAAGTTACAGTTCCTGATTGTGGACGCTCTTTTGGACAGCGGTAAGTTTGAACAGGCGTTTGCGGTACTGAATGCTATAGACGCCAAGAGGCCTCAGCGCCGTTTTTCTTATTTATACTACTCGGCAAAATACCATATTTATATGGAAGACAGAAATGCCGCTGAAACAGAACTGATACTTTTGAAAATGGAAGCGGAAAAGTATAAGCGTTTTAAAAAAAAATATAATGATATGATGGAAACTTATACTGATTTGCAGAATAAACTCATGTTTATAAAAAACGAATACGGAAACTGTGCGGAATATTTCAGAAAAATATATGAGTCATCTTTCAAAACGCCGTATGAGAAGGTTTTTTCAGCCTATTATCTGGGCGTTGTGTCGATGGATAAAAACGAGGCTGAAAGGGCAAAAGAGTATTTTACGTATACGGTTGAAAAAGGGAACAAGCTGTTTATAGTATGGAAAGCAAAAGATTATTTGGACCAGTTAAACGCTGCGGTGTGTTAAAGATAACCCCTAAAAAATAAGTTTAGAAAATATAGATATGCATTTAAAATAAGTGTGCATATTCTCGGATGATTTTATATATAAAAATATTGTCTGGTTTGATAAATGACGGGGAGTTTTGCAGAGCGGATAGGGTATAGGGATGAAAAAAACAAAACGCAGGATTATATTGCTTTTTCTCCTGGCGGCTTTAATAGTTTTTATTACGTCCGGTCTGATAAGTCCGCTGGGCGTTACCGAATATGAAGTGTACAACCCAGCGCTGCCGGCAGCTTTTGACGGATATAAAATATTGCAAATATCAGATCTGCAGAATTACACCGATCAATATATTCTACCGTTCGCCAGGAATGCAGAACCTGATATTATCGTATTGACAGGCGACACATTCTATCACAGGATGAGCGCCCAAACTGTTGATTGGACGATAAAACTGATATATCAAATGGTTAAAATTGCGCCCGTGTTTTGTGTTTCAGGCAACCATGATTTGTGGAATCCGGATTTTAAAGAATATGAGCGGATCATGGCGGACGCAGGTGTGATGAATTTGGAAAATACCGGTGTGATGATAACACAAGACAGTGATGCGATCCATATTATGGGTATAAGTGATCCTGATACCTTAAACGATAAAAATGCCAGTCGTTTGGTGCAGGAATACATGCGGCAGGTACAATCGACAGATGGTTTTGATATTTTATTGTTTCACCGAGCAAATATGCTGGATTGTTTCAAAGACAAAGGGTTTGAACTGATTTTATCAGGCCATCTTCACGGCGGACAGATAAGACTTCCGTTTGTCGACGGAGGATTGTTGTCGCCGGAAGGAAATTTCTTTCCTCGTTATGCCGGCGGTATATATAAGATTGACGAAAAAACCACGGCTGTTGTCAGCCGCGGAATAGGCAATACTTCAATAATTCCCCGTTTTTACGATCCTCCGGAACTCGTTCTGATAACTTTAAGAAAAAAATTATAGCTTTATTTAATCAACAATTCTGGGACATTTATTATACTATTATTAATTTCTCCGTGTAATCCCGTCCTGCCTTTAGATCCGCGCAGGCAAGCGCGTATACATCGCTTGCAAGAATATCCGTTTTTGATACAATGTTTTGCGGCAGCTGTGTTCCGCTGGTAACCACCGGAATGCGGCTTTTTTTGCTGAGAAGGGATAAAGCGGGAAGCGCGTCCTTCCTGTAGCCCAGAATGCGTGCGTAAAGTCCTTCATAAGTGTTTGCTTCCTGTATTTTTTCCTGTGTGATATAAAGCAGGCAGCACATAAGTATGCGGGAGATGCGCGTCTGCGTATACCGCTTGCTTTTGATACCCGTGATCAAAGTTTCCAGGCTGTCCGCTTCCGCGGCGGTTTTTTCCATTCTATACTCCAGGCCTTCCTGCACGCCGCTGATCTCAGCAATTTGCCAGGCTTTCATTGTGCGCAGCCTGTACAGGATCAGACGAAAAAAATCCTCTGTAGAAACGGGCTTGTTTTCTGATAAGACCTTACGTAAAACTGCGCCGCATTCTTCAGGTATATTCCGGTACACGCCTTCAAAATCATTTTGCAGAATCGCCGTTCTTATTGCGGAAGCGCTTGCAAGAGATCCCGAGATATCGGTATCGTGGTAACCCGCTCCGGCGCGTTTGATGATGCGGGGGAAAATGCTGCTGCCGGAACGCTCGAGCGCCTTTAAATACTCGATCGCCAGGATATCGTTTGGCTGGTTTATTATGTTTGCGTCCAATCCCGCGGCAGCCTGAAGCGCCTGCATGCGCGCCGAGGGGAATGAGAGCCCCTTCAGAAGATATTCCTTTAAATGCCGCCTGTAAGACTGGTCTTCGGTAACCAACAGGTGTGCGGCATTCCGAAGACCCTGTTCGTCCGCGCTTTCGCTGCCGAAGCACAGTTCGTCTATTACTTCAAGGCTGTTTGCAATCGCCACGCCTCCGGATGCAAATCCTTCGGCGCTTTGCAGGGCATAAACGGCAGGTAATTCTATCACAATATCAATTCCGGCCAAAAGCGCCATACGGGCACGCGTCCATTTGTCAAACAACGCGGCTTCACCCCTCTGTGTAAAATTGCCGCTCATGATTGCGACCGTATAATGTGATTTTTGCCCGTGTTTTATCAATTTTTTTTGAAAATCATGTCCATTATGATATGGATTGTACTCTGCTATAATTGCTGTTATTTTCATTGAAAAAAACCTTTCCAAAAGGGAGTATATTCGCTATAATATATAGGGTTTTCGCATGAATAATAAATTAACATAAGTATAACATTAATATATGTTAATTAAAATACATACAAACATTTTTGTGAGAGGGGAAAAATCTAAAATGGCATTAATGGACGTAATTAAGAAAAAAGCGATAGCGGACAGGAAACGCATAGTCCTTCCGGAAGGCGACGAGCCTCGCACGGTGCAGGCTGCGTCAATAATCGCACAGCAGAAAATTGCCGATGTTCTACTTTTAGGGGACGAGGAAAAGATTAAGAAAACAGCGGGTGATCTGGATCTTACAGGAGTAACCATAATCAACCCCGAAAAATCCGATAAACTTCAGGAATACGCAAACCAGTTTTATGAAATGAGAAAATCAAAAGGTGTCACGCAGGAAACAGCGCTTCAAACCTGCAAGGACACCCTTTATTTTGCTGTCATGATGATCAAAAACAAGGAAGCGGACGGTATGGTGTCCGGAGCTATCCATTCCACCGGCGATACGCTGCGCCCGGCGTTGCAGGTAATCAAAACCGCGCCTGGGATCAGCATAGTTTCTTCCTGCTTTCTCATGGAAATACCTAATAAAAAATACGGCGACGACGGCGTAATGGTATTTGCAGACTGCGCGATCAATATTAATCCGAATGCGGACGAACTGGCAGCCATTGCGGTTGCAACCGCGGAAACGGCGAAAAGCCTGGCCGGTATCGATCCCAGAATTGCGATGCTTTCTTTCTCGACCAAGGGAAGCGCAAAACACGAATTTGTGGACAAGGTAGCCCAGGCGACCGCTAAGGTAAAGGAAATCGCACCTCAACTGAATGTGGACGGCGAGCTGCAAGCAGACGCCGCGCTTGTTGAATCGGTAGGGCAGTTGAAATCTCCCGGCAGTCCGGTTGCGGGCAAAGCTAACGTTCTGGTATTCCCGGATCTGCAGGCGGGCAATATAGGCTACAAACTGGTGCAGAGGCTTGCCGGCGCTGATGCGGTCGGCCCGATATGCCAAGGACTTGCGCGCCCTGTAAACGATCTTTCCAGAGGATGCAGTGTGGAAGACATCGTATCGGTAGTGGCTATCACGGCGGTACAGGCGCAGAATATGAAATAAGCAACTATTTAAGGAGTATACAGGGAAATGATTAATGTATTAGTAATTAATGCTGGCAGTTCTTCACTGAAATACCAGATGATCGATATGGAAGGCGAAAATGTCATTGCAAAAGGTCTGGTGGAGCGCATAGGGATCGACCATTCCGTTATCAAGCATAAACCCACCGGCAAAGATCCTGTGGAGATCGAAAAGCCTATGAAAGACCATGTGGATGCAATGGCCGCTGTTATATCCGCTCTGACGGACAAGGTTCACGGCGTAATTGCAGACCTCTCGTCCATTCAGGCGGTAGGACACCGGGTGGTACACGGCGGTGAAAAATTCAGCGGTTCGGTGGTTATTAACAAAGAAGTTATGGATGCGATTAAGGAAAATATCGAAATCGCGCCCCTGCACAACCCTGCAAACATCATGGGAATAGAGGCATGTGAAAATGTGATGCCAGGCGTACCCATGGTAGCAGTGTTTGATACCGCTTTCCACGCAAAAATGCCGAAAGAAGCCTATCTTTACGGCTTGTCCTATGATGCTTATTCAAAATACAAGATCAGGCGCTACGGTTTCCACGGTACATCCCATAAATATGTTTCCAAACGTGCTGCCGAAATTCTGAAAAAAGGCGTTGAAGACCTCAAGATCATCACATGCCACTTGGGCAACGGTTCGTCCATCGCTGCTGTCAAGGGCGGGATATCTGTGGATACCACAATGGGTTATACGCCTCTGGAAGGCCTGGTAATGGGCTCCAGATCGGGTGATATTGATGCGTCCATCGTCGCTACGTTAATGGCAAAAATGAATATGAACGCTGACGAAACTGTAAACTATCTGAACAAAAAATGCGGCGTGCTTGGCCTTTCCGGCGTAAGCAGCGACTTCCGTGACCTTTGGGCGGCAGCCCAGGATGGGAACGAACGCGCGCAGATTGCTCTGGATGTCTTCGTTTATAAAATCAAGAAATACATCGGATCGTACGCGGCTGCAATGGGCGGCGTGGACGTAATTACGTTTGCCGGCGGAATTGGTGAGAACGACGCCAATATCCGCAAATGGACATGCGAAGGACTTGAATTTATGGGCGTTGAGATCGATGAAGAAACAAATAAAAGCATGCGCGGAAAAGAAGGCGTTATTTCCAATCCTTCATCCAAGGTAACCGTAATGGTTGTTCCTACGGATGAGGAACTTGTGATCGCACGCGATACGTTCGAGCTGGCTTTATCTTAAACATCCCACATAAGCCGTTGGCTTTTAATGGGAAGTAAGTAAAAAATGGTTGACAGACGGTTGTTCAGTCTATATAATAGCATGGTAACTGATTATAACCGTTTAGGAGGTGTGGAGTAAATGGCTGTTCCAAAAAGAAGAACTTCAAAAGCCCGGAAAAATTCGAGACGTGCTAACTGGAAGCTGTCGGCGCCGACATTGAGCGCATGCCCACAGTGCCACGAACCGAAACTTGCTCACAGGGTTTGCGGCAACTGCGGATATTATAACGGCAAACTTGTTGACGCCTCTATAGCAGCGGATAAGAAGAAATAAATAATAATTTTTAAAAGAGCCTGGTAGACAGGCTCTTTTTTTTATACTAAAAGGCCGGTATTAGTGAATAAGATTAATATGGAAAAATATTCGAAATGAGGTGATAGAAATTGTATGAATCAAACGAGAAAAATTCCAAATATATTTTTGGGGATCAGACCGCTCTGGTTGTTATCGACTTGCAGAATGGGATCGTAAACCAGCCTCACGCGCCTTTTTCGGGAACGCAGGTTGTCCGCAGTGCGGGCAGGCTGGTAAATGCGTTCACACAAAAAGGAGCCTTTGCAGCGCTTTTCAGGGTTTCATATCTGGATGGAAAAGATATGCTTTGGCCTGTGACGGATTTTGAGATGAATCCGGTGCAGTTTTCAAAAGGATGGGACGATTATGTGACAGAGCTTCAAGACCTGAAAAACGTATATTATATTACAAAGAGGCAATGGGGCGGATTCTATGGGACCGATCTTGATTTGCAGCTTCGCCGCCGCAAAATCAGCACGATCGTACTTTGCGGGATTTCAACATCCATCGGCGTGGATACTACGGCAAGGGAAGCATACCAGCGTGGATACAATCAGATATTTGCGGCGGATGCTATGACGGCGGGGACTAAGGAAGAACATGATTATGAGGTCAAATATGTGTTTTCAAGGATAGGAAGGATAAGGACGACGGAAGAAGTAATATCGATGTTGAGATAATTCTTTGGCTGTTCATATAAAAGATTTAGAGCCTAATATTGAGGTTCTTTTTTTTATATATATTAATGAAAGAATTATTGATATTTTATATCTTAATGATGCTGTAAAAAGGAAATATCAAGCTTACAAAAAATTGGTGTTTACATAAATCAGTAAGATGTAAAAAGGTAAGAAATATTTCTCAATCAATTAGCGGATCAATATAGAAAATCATATTGATAAAGCAGGTATGCATTCGCATATTTGAAAAGTTAGAAGAAAAGGGGTATTTGAATTGAAAACAGGGATCGTTTTGGGGGGCGGAAGCGGAAAAGCGTTTGCTCATCTTGGAGTACTTAAGGCATTGGAGGAGGCCGGAATTGTACCGGACGCCATTTCGGCTTCAAGTTCAGGCTCTATTGTGGGCGCGTTTATCGCGTCGGGATTAAAACCATATGAAACACTGGAATTGATGAAACAATACAGATTTTTAGATTATGTGAGTATGAATCTGCCTATGAAAGGTATGCTTTCACTGAACAGTCTGGAAAGAAACCTTGAAAAACAATTGCCTGCGCACACCTTTGCCGAGTTAGAACTGCCCTTATATGTGTCGGTATCTAATCTGAACAGCGGAAAGGTGGAATATATTCATGCAGGACCTCTGGCTGCTGTAATAAAAGCTGCGTGCTCGCTTCCTTTTGTGTTTTCACCTGTCAAATTAAATGGGCAGCTTTATTTAGACGGAGGGTTGCTGGATAATTTACCGTATACTCCTTTGGTCGACCTGTGCGACAGAATCATTGTTATAAGCATTTCACGGACTGCAGAAATAAAAATGTTTGACAACTTAAAGGATATCGCCGCAAGGGTCATAGAGATGATCGTAAACCAGGACAGTGAAAATGCAAAAAGAAACAGTGATCTATATATTGAGCCAACCGGTATGGAAGATTATAAAATCCTTGATTTGAGCCGCCGCGCGGATGAATTTTATAAAACAGGCTACGATTACTGCAAAAAATTACTCAGTTCTAAAAGTATTTATTAGCTTTATGCGTAACGGAAAAGAAATTGCATCAGAGCACAGACGGATATTTTTTATCATCTAAATGGGAAGCTTTTTTTATTTTGCATTGTATGTAATTATGCAGAATTGTGGTTTTTGTTGAAAATAAGCCTCACATTATATATAATAACATTTGGTAGTTTATAGATAGGGGGGAGCTAACTTGAAGATCATATTGGACGCAATGGGGGGAGATAACGCTCCCGATGCAATTATACGAGGTGCGGTGGACGCTCTTGCAAGCTTTAAGGATTTTTCCGTAATTCTTGTAGGAAAGCAGGACGTGCTGAAGGAAATTCTGTCCGGGATCATTCACGACCCGGACCGTATCGAAATCATAAATGCAAACGAAGTCATCGAAATGGGCGAAAGTCCGGCGGCGGCTATTCGAAAGAAAAAAGATTCATCCATGGTGGTCGGAATGACCGCTCTTTCCCAGGGCCGCGGGGATATTTTTATTTCTGCAGGCAATACCGGAGCGCTTGTGGCAGGCGGTACACTGATCGTTCGGCGGATCGAGGGCGTAAAACGTCCTGCGCTTGCAACACAATTGCCTTCCAGAACAGGCAGTGTGCTGCTTATAGACGGCGGTGCAAATGTGGACTGCAAGCCTTCTTATCTTGCACAGTTTGGCGTGATGGGGTCGGTTTATATGCAGAAGGTAATGGGGATATCCAATCCCAAAGTCGGTTTGGTTAATAACGGCGGGGAAGAAGAAAAGGGAAATCTTCTTACAAAAGAAGCCTATCAACTGATGGAAAACACTCCTGTTCATTTTGTGGGCAATGCCGAAGGCCGCGATCTTTTGTCCGGCAGCTTTGACGTGATTGTATGCGACGGATTCATAGGAAATATTATTTTAAAATTTTTAGAAGGTACCGCCGGCGTTATAATGGGAACACTAAAGGAAAGCATAATGAAGAGCGCAAAAAGCAAGCTGGGCGCGCTTTTTATGAAAGGCGCTTTCCGTGATTTAAAAAAGAAGTTCGATTACTCGGAGTACGGCGGCGCGTTGCTTTTGGGACTTCGCGGCGGTGTGATGAAAGCGCACGGCAGTTCAGATGCCAAGGCTATTTCCAGCGCGGTAAAAATGGCGCGCAGGTTTATACTTGGAGACGTTGTGCAGAATATTAAAGATCAGATAGAGCAGACTGCCACTGATGGCGACGCGGATGAAAGCGAAGAACAATCGCTTTAGACTTTATAACAATCTGACAGGAGACATACATTATGAGCGCTGACTCTTCAGGGCTGGAAAGCGCAATCGGATATATTTTTAATGACGGCAGTCTTTTAATTACAGCGCTTACGCATCCGTCATACGCTGCAGGAGAAAATTACGAACGGCTGGAATTTCTGGGCGACGCGGTACTCGAACTATGTGTCAGCAGATATTTGTACCAGGAGCATCCAAAGGCATCTGAAGGCGAACTCACCAAACGGCGCGCGGAAATCGTATGCAGCGCAACACTGGTAAAGGCTGCCCAAAGCATTGATCTGGGAACTTATCTGCTTCTCGGAAAAGGAGAGTTATCCACCGGCGGCAGGGAAAAACGGTCCATACTTGAAAATGCGGTTGAAGCTGTAATAGGCGCCATATATCTTGATTCGGGTCTGGATGAAGCCGCACATGTCGTAGAAAAACTGATAATTCTGGGCGCTACACATGACCGGATGGATTATAAATCATGTCTGCAGGAAAAGGTGCGGGCAAATTCAAATGCGGATATCGTTTATGATACATACCTTACGGAAGGGCCGCCCCATAACAGTATCTTTTATGTACGGCTGTCAATAGGGGGGGGAACGGTCAGCCAGGGCAAAGGAAAAAGCAAGAAGCAGGCAGAGCAGGAAGCGGCAAAAAATGCGCTTGCAATTTTGAAATAAATTTTATAAGGAGTAGAGTATGTTTGATTTTCCAAGAGTGAAAGAGACAGATCCTGAAGTTTTTGAAGCAATGCAGAAAGAACTCCAAAGGCAGGAACACAACATTGAACTGATTGCATCGGAAAACTTTGTTTCCGAAGCGGTTATGCAGGCAATGGGTAGCCATCTAACCAATAAATATGCGGAAGGGTATCCGGGCAAAAGGTATTACGGCGGATGCGAGTTTGTTGATATTGCAGAGAACCTGGCGCGAGACAGAGCAAAACAACTCTTTGGCGCGGGCCATGCAAACGTACAGCCGCACTCGGGCGCGCAGGCCAATACAGCCGTTTATTTTGCGGTGCTCGAACCGGGCGATACCATACTTGGCATGAATCTGTCCCACGGCGGTCATCTGACGCATGGCAGCCCGGTCAACATTTCCGGTAAGTATTTTAATATCGTACCTTACGGCGTAAGCGAACAGGAAGAAAAGATCGATTACGATGAACTGTATAAACTGGCGGAAAAGCACAAACCCAGAATGATCGTTGCAGGCGCAAGCGCTTATCCGCGCGCGATCGACTTTGCAAAATTCCGTGAGATTGCCGATCATGTACGCGCCTATCTGATGGTTGACATGGCTCATATCGCCGGACTGGTCGCAGCAGGATTGCATCAGAACCCGGTGCCATACGCGCATTTCACAACAACAACCACTCACAAGACGCTGCGCGGCCCAAGGGGAGGCATGATACTGTGCGCGGAAGAGTACGCAAAAATTATTGACAAGGCGATATTCCCGGGTATACAGGGCGGCCCGCTTATGCATGTCATCGCGGCCAAAGCTGTTTGCTTCAAGGAAGCAATGTCCCCGGAATTCAAATCCTACCAGCAGCAGGTCGTCAAAAACGCTGCCGCTCTTGCGCAGGCGCTTAAGGAAAACGGACTGAAACTGGTTTCGGGCGGCACGGATAATCATTTGATGTTGGTGAATGTGGGCGAGAAGAACCGGACCGGCAAGGAAGTGGAAGCATTACTTGATAAATCCCATATTACCGTTAATAAAAACACGATTCCATTTGAAAAACTGAGTCCGTTTGTAACCAGCGGTATCCGTATCGGTACACCCGCCGTTACCACAAGGGGCATGAAAGAGAACGAGATGAAAACGATCGCCGGCCTGATCGCCAAAATCATTGGCGAAGGAGAAGGCGCAATAGCGGAAACTACAAAGCAAGTGACTGAATTGTGCGATAAGTTCCCGCTCTATATAAAATAAAGTTCACCATGCTGATAATACTCAGCAGCTGCGTTACTGAGCATTTTAGTAACCTTCCTATAAAAACAGCAAATTTATATAGGTAAAAAATAACCGTTTCAAAACGGTTATTTTTTACCTTTTTTCAATAGGGTTAATTTTAAAATTACAGATTTAACCTGCATTTAACAACTCCTGAGATTTTTTATTATAAAATAAAATCAAAAAAACATGATTATAGAGGTTTTTTATGGAATTTAAAGAAGTCGCGTCTGAAAACAAATTAAAGGAAATGTTCCTGAATGTTTTAAATTCCGGGGAAGTAAAAACGGTATTCCAGCCCATTATTTCGCTTCGGGACGGAACCACATATGGGTACGAGGCGCTCAGCAGAGGACCGGAAGACAGCGAACTCAACAGCCCCGAAACGCTTTTCCGGCTTGCCGACGAATGCAATACCCTATGGGAACTGGAACTTCTCTGTCGTTCAAAAGCACTTCAGGCAGCATACAACATGAGGCAGCAAATCAGGATATTTTTAAATGTGAATCCGAATATTATGCATGATATTAAATTCAGACAGGGATTTACCAAAGAATATCTGAAAAGCTATTTAATGAATCCTGAAGATGTAATATTTGAAATCAACGAAAAAGCTGCGATCAACAATATCATGGATTTCAAAAAAACTGTCGACAACTATAAGGATCAGAACTATAAGATAGCGATCGACGATGCGGGAGCAGGCTATTCGGGCCTCAATATGATTTCAGATATTCATCCGCATTACATCAAGCTGGATATGAATCTGATACGCGATATTGATAAGGATTATACCAAACAGGCGCTGGTTAAAAGCATGGTTGAGTTTTCCAAACTGTCCAACACGCAATTGATAGCGGAAGGAATCGAAACGGAAAGGGAACTTATTAAACTGATTGAAATAGGCGTGCATTATGGTCAGGGCTTTTTCATTCAGCGCCCGGCTCCGAATATCCAGCCTATAAGCGGCGACATAACAAATGTGATTTATGAAATAAACATGCGGAAAAATCATCTGGTAGCAAACCGCCTTTCCGATATATATATCGGAAATATTTCAACTGCGGTACGCACCTTGAATCCCAGCATACAGGTTTATCATGTCAATCAAATGATGAAAGAAGACCCGAGAGTTCCGGGATACTGCATTGTGGAAGACGGCTTCGTAAAAGGCGTTATCACGCGTGAAAGCTTAAGCAGTGAATTGGGCGGGCAGTATGGCTACAGTCTGAACTATAAAAAAAATATCAGCGATATCATGTCGCGCGATTATATGCAGGCAGATTATCAAACGCCAATCGATCTTGTTGCAAAAACCGCCATGCAGAGGGAACAGGAAAAATTATATGATTTCATTACAATTACCAAAGAAGAAAAATATTACGGAATAGTGACGGTAAAGGACCTTTTGGAAAAAACAATCGAAATCGAAGTGGCAAATGCCAAGCATCTGAATCCACTTTCAGAACTGCCCGGAAATCCTCTTATTGAAAAGCATCTTGAATTCAGTATCCAGTCGCAGCAGCCGTTTTGCGTTCTTTATTTTGATATAGATAATTTTAAAACGTATAACGACGTATATGGATTTGAAAAAGGCGACATGGTGATCAGGCAGCTTACCAAAATACTGAAAGATGTCATTCCATCCGACGAATTTATCGGACATATCGGGGGAGATGATTTTATAGCCGTGTTGCAAAAAGAAAGTCCCGAACAAATCTGTGAACAAATCCTTACATTATTTGACCGGATGTCAAAAAGATCCTACAGCGAGGCAGATCAGGAAAAAGGGTATATTCTGACAAAAAACCGGCATGGCGTAGAGGAAAGTTTTCCGCTGATGAGCATGTCCATAGCAGCTGTCCGTTTTAATAGGCATCACTGTAAAAGCATTTACGAACTTTCAGAGAAGGCAAGCAATATTAAGAAGAAATGCAAGCTTAATTCCGGAAGTTCTTGTATAATAGAAGAATATATAGAAACTGAAATATAAAATATAACCCAGCACGCATAGCGTGTTTTTTTTTGCAGAAAATAAGGCCAAAACGATATTATTTCCAAAATCGAATCCTGTTAAAAGTGGACAAGCAGATTTAACATGGATTTAACATGATTTTAATATCGATTTTACATGTCTGGGTTATAGTAAAACCACAGAAGTTTTAAAAATAATTGGAGGTAATGTTATGAAAATGAGAAAAATGATTACTATACTGGTTCTGGCGTTTGCAGCCATGCTGGTATTCACTTCCTGTGCGAACCCGAGCGCGGCTCCGTCTGAGTCTGCCGCCCCAGCTTCATCCGCTGCTGAATCTGCTGCTCCGGCTTCGTCCGCCGCAGAATCGCCAGCCGCTCCGGCTTCGTCCGATGCTTCGGCTGTAAGCGGCAAAGTACAGATGTCCGGCTCTACTTCAATGGAAAAAGTTGCGAACGCTCTTGCTGAAGCTTTCATGGAAAAGAATCCTGACGTAACGGTTGATGTGCAGCTTGGCGGTTCCAGCGTTGGAATAACCGATGTGATTGCAGGAAAGGTTGACATCGGAAATGCTTCCCGCGAACTGAAAGAAGAAGAAATATCGCAGGGCGCTGTACCCAATGTGATTGCCATTGACGGTATCGCGATGATCGTTAACCCCAATAACGAAGCTGCCGGCCTGACAAAAGACCAGTTGATTCAAATTTACACCGGCGAAGTCACCAACTGGAAAGACGTTGGCGGCGCTGATGCTCCTATCGTAGTGATCGGGCGTGAAGCTGCTTCCGGAACAAGGGGTGCTTTTGAAGAACTGCTCGAACTCCAGGATAAATGCAAATATGCGCAGGAACTGAACGAATCGGGCGCTGTGATCACAGCGGTTGCCAATACGGAAGGTGCAATCGGCTACGTATCCCTCGACCTGGTTGACGACACCGTAAAAGCGCTGAAACTGGACGATGTTGAAGCCACCGAAGAACAGATACTCGCCGGCAATTACATCCTCTCAAGACCTTTCATCATGGCTACAAAAGGCGAACTGACTAACCCGACAGCAAAAGCTTTCCTGGACTATGTCATGAGTGCTGACGGCGGCGCCGTAATCAAAGATGCAGGATTGATACTGCCTAAATAAACAACTAAAAAAATAAAGCATGGTATGAGGCAAGCATCGTCTTGCCTCTTAACCATGTGTATCATAATTCAAAAAAGTCCGATATCAAAGGGACGGGTTAAATGAGGTGAAAGATTTGCTGGAAAATAAAAAAATATCACTTTACGCAAAATACAGCATATATAAACATTCCATAGAAAAGTTCATGAAAGTAATATTTATTATTTGCGGACTCTTTGCGATAATTGCGGTTCTGGCTATCACGATATATATGTTTTATTCGGGCGCCCCTGCATTTTTCAAGATAGGGCCGCTTGAATTTTTATTGGGTAAGACATGGGCGCCGACGGCGGCAGATCCGAAATTCGGAATACTTCCAATTATTTTAACGTCCCTGGTGGGCACAGGGCTCGCCATACTCATCGGGGTTCCCATTGCACTCCTGACAGCGGTATTTTTGGCCGAATTCGCCCAAAGCAAATTTGCCACGGTCGTGAAGGCGGGAATCGAACTGTTGGCGGGTATACCGTCGGTAGTATACGGCTTGTTGGGCCTGATCGTGCTGGTTCCCGCCGTCGCGAAGCTTGAATTTGCCTTTTTCCAAAATGACCCGAATCATGTATTCACGGGAGGAGCCAACATGCTTTCGGGTATTATCGTGCTTGCCATCATGATCCTGCCCACGGTCACCAATGTGAGCCTTACGTCGCTCAAAGCCGTAGCAATGGAGCACAAGGAAGCTTCCCTTGCTGTCGGCGCGACAAAGATCCAGACAATCTTTAAAGTAATGATACCGTCAGCCAAATCGGGCATTATCTCCGGAGTGGTACTCGGCATAGGCAGAGCGCTGGGAGAAGCGATGGCTATCATCCTGGTTGCCGGCAATGTGGTGAACATGCCCGGCCTTTTCAACAGCGTCCGGTTCCTGACAACGGGCATCGTTTCCGAAATGAGTTATGCGTCAGGATTGCACAGGGAGGCGCTGTTCAGCATCGGTATGATATTGTTCATCTTCATTATGGTAATCAATCTGATCCTGAGTACGATACTCAAGAAGGGGGCGGAAAAGCATGCATAAACTTCTTTCAAACGACATCAGCCTGATGGCCAAAAAAACCAGAAAAAAAGACAATATATTAAAGACTTTGATTTTTTTCTGCGCTTTTCTCACGATGGCCATATTATTTATAATTGTATTTTATGTTTTTTACAGAGGCATTCCTCAGATAACCTGGGAGTTTCTGACCACAGCGCCCAGCACGTTGCATAAAACGGTCGGGGTGCTGCCCAGCATCATCAATACGCTCTATATGATCGGCATCACACTCCTGATCGCAACTCCGATAGGCGTGGGTGCGGCGGTATATTTAAATGAATACGCCAAAAAGGGCAGGATAGTCCGACTGATAGAATTTACCACCGAAACGCTTGCAGGTATACCGTCCATAATTTACGGTTTATTCGGTTCCCTTATCTTCAGCGTGATGTTTGCTTTTGGATACTCCATACTTTCCGGTGCTCTAACGCTTACCATAATGGTTCTTCCGATCATCGTAAGAACGACACAGGAATCCTTAAAAACAGTGCCCGGCAGCTTCAGGGAAGCGGCGCTGGGGGTAGGCTCCACAAAATTTTATATGATACGGACAGTAATATTGCCCAGCGCAATGCCCGGCATAATCACAGGTATCATACTCGCAATCGGAAGGATCGTCGGCGAATCGGCCGCACTGATATTTACGTCGGGCATTTCAACCACGATGCCCAAGAACTTTTTCGGGCATATCATGGAATCCGGCGCTACACTGACGATTTATTTGTATACCAGCGCAGCAAAAGGCCAGAATAATATTGCGTTCGGTATTGCAGCGGTATTGCTGATTATTGTTCTGGCAATCAATTTGCTGACAAATTATTCGAACAAAAAAATGAGGAAGATATAGGGGAGGAAGTATGGAAACTACGAAATTGCTGGTAAGGAATCTGAATCTTTGGTATACCGATAATCATGCATTAAAAGACGTCAATATGAATATAGAAGAACATAAAATCACCGCATTGATCGGACCTTCAGGCTGCGGCAAATCCACATTTTTAAAAACTATTAACCGTATGAACGATATAATTGACGGCGTGCGTATAGAAGGAGAAATACTGCTGGACGACGAAAATATATATGATCCCAAGGTGGATGTGACCATACTTAGGAAAAAAATCGGCATGGTTTTCCAGAAACCGAACCCGTTTTTAATGAGCATTTATGACAACGTTGCCTACGGGCCCAGGATACACGGTATTAAAAACAAGGTCGACTTGGATGACCTTGTGGAATCAAGCCTGAAAGCCGCGGCTCTGTGGGAGGAAACCAAAGACAGGCTGAAAAAATCGGCCATGGGTCTTTCGGGCGGACAGCAGCAAAGACTGTGCGTTGCCCGCGCAATCGCAGTTCAGCCGGAAATTCTGCTGATGGACGAACCGACGTCTGCGCTTGATCCGATTTCCACGTTGAAAATAGAGGATCTGATGCTGGAACTGAAAGAGAAGTATACGGTCATAATCGTTACGCATAATATGCAGCAGGCGGCGCGTATTTCGGACATCACAGGATTTTTCCTGTTGGGTGAGATGATAGAGTGCGGACTTACAAAAGATATTTTTTACGTGCCAAAGGATAAACGTACTGAAGATTATATTTCAGGAAGATTTGGATAATAAAAGGAGAGGATTAGAGAATGGCAAGAAATTTCTTTGATAGTGAACTTATAAATCTAAAGCATGCGCTGGTCAGGATGGGCGAAGCCGCAGAAGGTGCGATTCAAAAAACGACACGCGCTCTCATTGATAAAGATTATGAAGCAGCGCAGAAGGTTATAGAGGACGACGATATCGTTGACGGGATGGAACTGGAGATAGAAAACAGCTGCATTGAGCTGATTGTTCAGCAACAGCCTGTTGCAAGGGATATGCGCTTCATATTTGCAATCAATAAAATCGCTACTGACCTGGAGCGGATTGCGGATTATGCGCATTCCATCGCTAAACTGAACATCAAAATGAAGGACGAAGTATACATGAAAAGGTTCGTCAATATTGAGAAGATGAGCGAAATTGCGGTTCGGATGATTCATTCCTCCATAGAAGCTTTTATCAACATGGATATAGAACTGGCGCGGAAAGTTTACGATATGGACGATGAAATTGACGATCTGTACCATGAAATATTCAACGAACTGATGGCTTATGTGATATCCGATGCAAAGAATATCAATCAGGCGATGATCCTGCTTTTGATCGCCCGGTATTATGAGCGAACAGGGGACCATGTGCAGAATATCTGCGAGTGGGTTTATTATCATCAGGAAGGGAAACACGTAAGCCTGGATTAATTCAGGCCGCTGATAAGCCTCAACTACTGCGTTATTTTTCCGCCTTTCCCACTTCACTGCGGATTTGCACTGCGCGTCCTAACGCGCTTGTGCTCATCTCGCGTTCTGTGAGCGTTCGCTTTCCTTTATCTGCCTTAGGGCAGCGGTCAGCTCCGCTCTCCTCAGCGCAGGAAAAATATGCGCAGCAATGCAATGCTCAAATGCCTGGCCGGGATCTCCGAAAAATCGTAGATTTTTGGGGTGGGGTAGTGAGGCTTTCCCTTCATGGGCGAAATAACCAGGTTTAATATTTAGTACTCAATATAAACGGCGAAAGCCGTTTTTTAATGATCAATATAATGGTTTTCTTTGGGGGCGCCCTTTCTTTTTACCTGAAAAGAAAGGGCGGTAAAAAAACCGATTCGAAAATTTGATTATTTCCCCGCTATTATGTATAATCTAACCATTATACGGGAGAAATCGGAGAAGCCATGTACAGGGTAATAAAAAGCGTTGAGAAGGGCGGTATATCGGACAAAAACGGCGTACGTGCGGGTGACGAACTTATTTCCATTAACGGCGAGCGGGTACTGGATTACATCGACTATGCCTTTTTTATGGGAGAAGAGCGATTGACGCTGTTACTGCGGGGCGGGGACGGCAGGGAAAGAACAGTCAGAATCAAAAAAGAAGACTGGGAAGATATTGGCCTTGTTTTTAATGAAGAACAGCTGGGAGACCCAGTTCACTGCCGCAACAAGTGCATATTCTGCTTTGAGGATCAGCTGCCATCCGGTATGCGTGAAACACTTCATGTGAAGGACGACGACTGGCGGTTCTCGTTTCTGATGGGCAATTACGTCACATTGACAAATTTAAGCGATGCCGATATCGAAAGAATAATCAAGCGCAAAGTATCGCCGCTGTATGTGTCCGTACATGCGACAGACGACAAACTGCGCCGCCATATGTTGGGAAACCCTAAGGCGCCTGAAATATTGCCATTGTTAAAGCATTTTATTAAAAACTGCGTCGTCATCCACGCGCAGATCGTGGTGTGCGAGGGGATAAACGATGGGGAAAATCTTATTCAGACCATAAACGATTTATACCGCCTTTATCCTGGCTTAGGGTCTGTAGCGGTTGTGCCTGTCGGACTGACGCGTCACAGGGATAAACTTCCCCTTTTAAAGCCCATATCCCGGGAAAACGCAAATGATATGATCAACCGCATCCAAGTATTGCAAAAGCAGTTTTTGGAGGAAAGCGATACGCGGTTTGTATTCGCGTCCGACGAAATGTACATCCGTGCGAAAAGGGTGCTTCCCGCATATGAAGAATATGAAGATTTTGTGCAGATTGAAAACGGCGTTGGTCTGATAGCGCGATTCTGCGATGAAATCGATCAGGGATTGGAAGATTTCAAAGAATTAAAATACCGTAATATCAGTGTTGCCACTGGAGAGGACTTTGCTTCTTTCATGAAAGAAATTGCAAAAAAACTGAAATCTAATTATAATATTAATATAAATGTTTATAACATTCAGAATGATTTTTTCGGCCATGACGTCACCGTAACAGGGCTTCTGACCGGCAGGGATATCATATCCCAACTGAAAGGCAAAGATCTTGGCGAAAAGGTTTTCTTATGCGGCAGTATCTTCAGGCAGTTTGAGAAAGTTACGCTGGATAACATAACATTGAATGAGATAGCACAAAATATTAACGCAGAATGCGAAGCGGTTCCATGCGACGGTTATGAATGGATACGCGCACTCGCAAAGGAGAAATGATGACAAAACCTTTGGTTGCAATCGTAGGCAGGCCCAATGTAGGAAAGTCTACCTTTTTTAACAGAATATCCGGGCAGAAAATTGCCATTATTGAAGACACGCCGGGAGTAACCCGGGATAGGATATACGCGGACGCAGAATGGCTGGATCACGAATTTTCGCTTGTGGATACGGGGGGGATCGATCTCAATACGGACGATGTGATACTCTCGCAAATGAGGGAACAGGCGCAGATCGCTGTCGATTCGGCGGACGTGATACTGTTTTTTGTGGACGCAAAGGAAGGTCTGGTTGCGGAGGACTATGAAGTTGCGGATATGCTCCGGCGAACTGAAAAGCCTGTGGTCACTGTCGTCAACAAAGCGGACAATAAAAAAGACGAGCAAAATGTATACGATTTTTACTCGCTTGGTCTGGGCGACGTCATATCCATATCGGCCGGGCAGGGCCTTGGAATAGGCGACCTGCTGGACGCAGTTGTTTCGCATTTCGGCGAATATGAAAAGGGAGAGACCGATGAAACGTTCAAGATCGCTTTTGTCGGCAGGCCAAACGTGGGCAAATCGTCACTTACGAATAAAATTTTGGGGGAGAACCGTACCATTGTCAGTGATATACCCGGCACCACGCGGGACGCGATAGATTCTTTATTTGAAAGAGACGGAGTGAAGTATACGCTGATCGACACGGCCGGAATGCGCAAAAAGGGCAGAATTGACGATGCGTCCATCGAGCGTTACAGCGTTATCCGCACATTAAACGCGGTCAGACGGGCGGATGTGGTAGTGCTGCTCATAGATGCGGCAGATGGGATAACCGAACAGGACGTAAAAATCGCGGGATATGTGGATTATGAGGGAAAGCCCGTGGTAATAGCGGTAAACAAATGGGATGCGATAGAAAAAGACACCTATACGTCCCAGCAGTTTAATAAAAAAATAGACGAACAGCTTGATTTCATGCCTTATGCAAAAAGAGTATATATTTCGGCCAGGACAGGCCAGCGTGTCGATAAGCTGTTTGATCTGGCAGGGGAGGCGAAACAAAACAACGAAAAAAGAATCACCACCGGGCTTTTAAACGATTGCATCAGGGATGCCATTACGGCAGTGCAGCCGCCTTCTGATAAAGGCAGAAGGCTAAAAATATTTTATGCGACCCAGGCGTCGGTAAAACCACCGACATTTATATTGTTTGTTAACGATACTGAATTGGTTCATTTTTCATATAAAAGATATTTGGAAAATTATTTAAGAAAAACATTTGATTTTTCGGGTACGCCTATCCGGATTATCATCAGGCAAAGAAACGAAACGGGAGACAACTGACAAATGGAATTAATAATAAAATATATTATTATCGGAATTATTGCTTATTTAATAGGATCTGTTTCTTTCTCGTATATCTTCACCAAAAAAATAAAGAACCAGGATATTCGGGAGAGGGGAAGCGGTAATGCGGGCACAACAAACGTGCTGCGTAACTACGGCTGGGCTATGGGACTTTTAACGCTTATTTGCGACCTTTTAAAAGGCGTGTGCGCCGCATTTATAGGCTTCTGGCTGGCGGGTGAAACAGGGCTTTACATTGGAAGCGTTTTAGTAATTGCAGGCCATAACTGGTCTGTTTACCTCAAATTCAAGGGAGGAAAGGGAATTGCTGCAACCACCGGCGTGCTGTTGGTGATTATGCCCATCGAAACGGTTATTATTTTCGGCATATGTGTGCTGATTGTTTACCTTACAAAAATAATGTCAATCGGCTCCATAATCGGTTTGATTGCTTCGGCAGTAGCGGCGTTTATCGTACAGCCTGACAACCTGCCGATGCAAATTACCGTTCTTCTGATCGCGATTCTTGGGATCGTTTCCCACCGTGAAAACATTAAAAGGCTGGCGAACCATCAGGAGAATAAGCTGTCCATTTCCGGAAAAAAATAAAAGCATATTTAGCCTTATTTTTTATATTGTTTATGTATTAAATATAAAAACCCTCTCATATATATCTATTGGTATTACACCATTAATAAGGGAGGGTTTCTTATTATGTCTTTTGATTTATACAACGATATTTCGGTCAGAACGGGCGGCGACATATATATAGGCGTGGTGGGCCCTGTGCGCACGGGAAAATCCACATTTATAAAAAGGTTTATGGATCTTCTTGTGCTGCCGAATATAATTGATAGTTATGAAAGGGAAAGAGCACAGGATGAGTTGCCACAAAGCGCAGCCGGAAGGACAATCATGACAACCCAGCCCAAATTCATCCCCAACGAAGCGGTTGAAATCAAAATAAATGATGCAAGGCTGCGTGTTCGGATGGTGGATTGCGTCGGGTATCTGGTTTCAGGCGCAATGGGATACAACGAATTGGAAGCGCCCAGAATGGTGCGTACGCCATGGGTGGAAGAAGAGATCCCATTTAGGGAGGCTGCGGAAATCGGCACCAAAAAAGTGATCGAAGAACATTCCACAATTGGCGTGGTACTCACCACCGACGGCACTATCACCGATATTCCCAGGGACTCCTATGTGAGAGCGGAAGAACAGGTGATAAATGAATTGAAACAGCTGGGAAAGCCGTTTATCATTGTTTTGAATTCCTCAGAGGCTGGCAGCACGGAAGCGCAGATGATGCAGAAAGGCCTGCAGGAAAAATACAACGCTCCCGTTTCACTGCTGGATGTTTTGGCAATGACAGCAGAGGATATCCATTCGTTGATGGAAAAAGTGCTGTACGAATTCCCCATCCGTCAGCTTACTTTTGATATTTCCCGCTGGGCAAATGCGCTCAAAAAAGACCACTGGCTGATAAGCGAACTGACCGGCCTTATTGCGGGCAATATAAACGATATCAGCAAGGTAGCCGATTACAAAAAACTTCTTCCTGCGTTTGATGAACTGGATTATGTGAAAAAGGAGAAAAAATGCGAGGTGGATCTTGCAGAAGGCAAGGTAATCGTTCACCTGAACCTGGAAGACGGATTGTTCTACAAAATTTTAGGCGAAGAATGCGGTTATGAAATCAAAGACGATTACCATCTGATGTCTATGGTAAAAGACCTGATTATGGCCAAGAAGGAATTTGATAAGATTGAATCCGCCCTGAAAAATGCAAGCGAATTCGGCTACGGCGTAGTGATACCGTCAATGGAGGAACTGAAGCTGGAAGAGCCTGAGATCGTGAAGCAGGGCAACCGGTTCGGCGTTAAACTTAAGGCAAGCGCTCCAAGCATGCATTTAATAAAAGTGGATATCAAGACGGAAGTTTCGCCTATCGTGGGCACAGAGAGCCAGAGCCAGGAAATGGTGAATTATCTGATGTCCGAGTTTGAAAGCGACCCAAAGACAATATGGTCTACCGATATTTTCGGAAAATCGCTGCATGAACTGGTAAAGGAAGGCCTGGCCAATAAACTTGGCAATATGCCGGACGAAGTGCGCGACAAGATGCAGCAGACATTGCAGCGCATCATAAATGAAGGCGACGGCGGAGTCTTATGCATACTTTTGTGATGTCTATAAAAATAGTGCTTGAAATAGCCAAAAACCTGTGTTACAATAACGATGCTGAATAATGCAAAACTGCAAGAGTGGGTGAGAATCCCACTCTTTCGTATTATTATCACCGGTTTTTTATAAAAATGGCGATTATGCAGTGAAATTCAATAACAGGGAACTTTAGATTGAAAGGGATTGAAGGAGAGAACATTTGCCTAAAAATATTAAATCGCAGGTAGAAGAAATAGCCATGCCGGTCATTGAGGCCCTGGGCTATGAATATATTGAAACCGAGTTTGCAAAACAAGGTAAAGACTGGATCCTGACAATTTATATCGACGGAAAAAACGGAATAACTACGGAAGACTGTGAAAAAGTCAGCAGGGCAATAGATCCGTTGCTGGACGAAAAGGATTTTATTGAGCAGTCGTATTATTTGTGCGTTTCTTCCCTCGGCCTGGATAAACCGCTGAAAACGCAGCGCGATTTTGAGCGTAATATGGGAAAATGCGTGGATATCCGCTTATATAAGCCCATGGACGGTCATAAGGAATATTCAGGAAAGATTACAGGTTACAGCCCGGAAAAACTGGAAATATTAACGGTGGACAATAAAAATATTTCGGTCGAATTAAAAGATGCTGCAAAGATATCCCTGCATATTGACTTTTAAAAGGCTGTAAATCCGCCCTGAAATTATTATACTTTCGGGAATCCGGTAAATAGTGTGGAGGTGCGAATGAATATTGAATTTATGAATGCCTTGAGTGAGATTGAAAATGAGAAAGGCATAAAGAAAGAAGTACTGGTAGAAGCCATAGAATTGGCGCTTATTTCCGCATATAAAAAGCATTATGGCAACGCACAGAATGCCAGGGTAGACATAGACAGCGAAACGGGCGAAATTAAGGTTTTTGAAATTAAAAACATTGTCGAAGAGGTGGAAGACGAAGATACGGAGATTACTCTTGCCGAAGCCAAAAAAGAAAATCCGAGATATGAGATCGGCGATGTTTACGAAATAGAAGTTACACCCAAGGAATTCGGCAGGATTGCTGCGCAAACCGCGAAACAGGTGGTTGTTCAACGTATCCGTGAAGCCGAACGCGGAATAATTTACGATAAATATTCTGAAAAAGAAAACGATATTCTGACGGCTACGGTTCACCGCATAGACCGCGGAAATATTTTTGTGGAATTTGGCAAGGCGGAGGGCATCATACCCGCCAGTGAAACGGTATACACCGAACAATACAATATCAACGATCGCATGAAGGTTTATGTGATTGAGGTGAAAAAGACCAATAAAGGACCTCAGATCATTGTTTCCAGAACCCATCCGTTCTTGATTAAGAAATTGTTCGAGTTGGAAGTGCCTGAAATTAAACAGGGCATTGTTCAGATCAAGAGCATCGCGAGGGAAGCCGGGCAAAGGACCAAGATCGCGGTATATACCGATGAAAAAGATGTTGATCCGGTAGGCGCCTGCGTAGGCCATAAGGGCATGCGGATTGAAAAAGTCGTGGACGAGCTGAAGGGCGAGAAAATTGACGTTGTGCCGTGGAGCAGCGATCCGATAGAGTTTATTGCAAATTCGCTGCGTCCCGCTAAGGTGCTGATGGTGCAGATCAAAGCCGATGAGAAAGCGGCAAAGGTCATTGTTCCCGATTACCAGCTTTCGCTGGCGATTGGAAAAGAAGGGCAAAATGCAAGGCTTGCAGCCAAACTGACAGGATGGAAAATAGATATTAAGAGCCAGAGCCAGTCAGAGGAGGAAGTATTCGGCAAAATGAACACGCCAAAAGAAGAAGAAGAACCTTTGATGTCTGAAAACGTGCCTCCGCTTACCCAGCAGTTTCTGGAAGAAAACGGTGATATAGAAACCGTGCTGGACGTGGATTTTGATATTGAAAATGAAAAATAATACCCGTTCCCAAAATCAATGCGGGGAAGCGTATAAGCCTGTACGGATGTGCGCGGCCTGCAAAAAAAGGGAAGAAAAAGATAGACTGATCCGTATTGTTAAGGACTTAAATGGCACGGCAGAAATCGATTGGTTGCAGAATACGCAAAAAAGGGGCGCATACCTGTGCAGAAATGAAGAATGCGTCATGCGTGCAAAAAAAACACGTGCGCTTGCGCGCAGTTTGCATTGCGGAGTTGAGGATGAAATATATGAACAAATAATAAGGAGCATCAATAACGGTTGAGCGGGGATTTTTTCGGAATGGCAGGTTTATGCGCAAAAGCTGGAAAAATGGTATACGGCGCATACGCATGCGACAGGGGTATTAAAAGCGGTAAAATAAAATTACTGCTGATAGATGATACCGCATCTGCGAATACATTAAAGGAGTTCGCCGATGCTTGTGCATATTATAATGTGCCGATTATCATTAACAAAAAACAAAAAAAGATTGGTGCGGCGGTAGGCAAACCTGCAAACAAGATATTTGGAATAGTATGTCCAGGATTTGCGGGCAGATTGATAGAGATCCATAAGGACACAATTTCCGGGGGTGTATAAGTTTGAGCAAAATTAAAATTATGGAAACAAACAAAATATTGGTGGATGAAGCAAGCAGAGTATTTGACAAAATACTATCCATGCAATCTGAAGCTGAAAGCCAGATCAGGGACATTAAAACCATAGAAAAAAAAATTCTGGATATTCAGAAAAAAAGGCAGATTGAGGAGACGTTGCTTGCCGAAAAAATTGCCATGCAAAAATTGATGGATATACACAAAGCGGAAGAACATATTGAGATTGTTCAAAAAGTGATACCGGCTGAAAAGCCCGCAGCCGAAAAAGCCGCAAAGACAGAAAAAATTCCTGAAAAGGCCGCTGAAATGGTCAAGGAAAAGCATGAGGAAAAGCCATCAGCCGCCGCGGAAATAGTCCAAAAGAAAGCTGAAACCCCGGCAGCTGTGATAGCGGAAGATAAGAAACCGGAAAAAACGGTTCCGGAAAAAATAACTGAACAAAAAGAAACAGCTTCTGCACAAAAACCGGCTGTCGAGACTCAGATACAGAATGAAAAAACAGTCCAAACACACGAATCCAGACAGAATATCCAGGAAAGGCAGTCTGCAGGGCGTGAAAAGTCCGCGCAAGCCGCAGAACGAAGCGGAGAGCGTGGAGGGTTCCGGCAACGGCAGGAAAATCCTTACCGTGAAGGCGAACGCCCCCAATATAACCGTGAAGGAGGCGCTCAGCGCCAGGATAGACCGCCTTACAACCGTGAAGGAGGCGCTCAGCGTCAGGATAGACCGCCTTACAACCGTGAAGGTGGTGGTTACCAGCAGCGTCAGGATAGACCGCCTTACAACCGTGAAGGTGGTTACCAGCAGCGTCAGGATAGACCACCTTACAACCGTGAAGGTGGTTACCAGCAACGTCAGGATAGGCCTTTTAACCGCGACGGTGCTCCCAGGACGGATCGTCCGCCATTCACCCGCGAAGGATACGGAGCCAGACCGCCGTTTATGAATAAAGATAAGGATGAAGCTGAACATCCGCAGAGAAAGCCGCAGCAAAAGAGCAAGAGCGATTCGGGCGAATTTTCGGCAATTGAAAAGCCAAAGACATCCAGCTACGATTCCAAGAAGTTTAAAAAACCCGCTGTTGAGGACTCAAAAACCAAGACGGTTAAGAAAACCGGCATCAAGGAACATGTGATATTGGATGGAGACGAGGACGATTTCCCGCGCGGCTCCAGAAAGCGCCGCAGAAAGCAGCCTCCGGCAAAGGTCATATTTGAGCCCATCGTGATCGAAAAAGCGGTGATTACTTCGGATACGCTGTCTGTAAAACTCTTCGCGGAAAAGATCGGAAAACCGGTCTCTGATATTTTAAAGAAACTTCTTCTTCTGGGCATGATGTGTACGATCAATTCGCAGATCGACTTTGATACGGCGTCCCTGATTGCGGCAGAATTTGGCATCGAACTTGAGCAGAAGTTGGAACAAACCGCAGAAGAAGTACTCACATCCGCAGACGATGAGGTTGACGATCCGAAGGATTTGATCAAACGGCCGCCAATCGTTACGATAATGGGTCATGTCGACCATGGTAAAACTTCCTTGCTGGATAAGATACGTTCCACTAAAGTGACAGAATCTGAAGCGGGCGGTATCACGCAGCACATCGGCGCGTATCAGATTGAAGTGAACGGCAATCCCATTACTTTCATAGATACGCCCGGGCATGAAGCATTTACGGCTATGCGTGCAAGAGGCGCGCAGGTAACGGATGTCGCGATACTGGTGGTTGCTGCTGACGACGGCGTAATGCCGCAGACTATTGAAGCTATCAACCATTCCAAGGCTGCGAAAGTGCCGATTATCGTTGCTATCAATAAGATCGATAAAGCAGGAGCAAACATTGATAAAATTAAACAATCGCTGACAGAGTATGAACTGGTAGCCGAAGAGTGGGGCGGAGATACCGTAATGGTTCCTGTTTCGGCAGTTACAGGGCAAGGAATCGACCAGTTGCTGGATATGATTCTTCTGGTATCGGATGTGCAGGAACTCAGAGCTAATCCCAAACGTATGGCAAAGGGCACGATTGTTGAAGCCAAACTGGACAAAGGCCGCGGACCGGTAGCAACCGTGCTGATTCAGAACGGTACGCTGCATGTGGGCGATCCTATTGTTGCCGGTATGGCAATCGGCCGCGTACGCGCCATGGTGGACGACAACGGAAACAGCGTTTTGGAAGCAGGACCTTCCAAACCTGTAGAGGTAATAGGTTTTTCGGATGTACCCGAAGCTGGAGATATCATGTATGCCGTTGAACAGGATAAACTGTCGAAGCAGGTCGTAGAGGAACGCAGGGATAAGCAGAAAGCCGATATGCTAAAGAAGATGACCAAGGTTTCACTGGACGATTTGTTTACACAGATCGCCGAAGGGCAGATCAAAGACCTCAATATAATTATAAAAGCGGATGTGCAGGGATCTGTGGAAGCTGTTAAACAATCCCTTGAGAAACTATCAAACGAAGAAGTACGCGTCAAAGCGATCCACTGCGGCGTAGGAGCGATAAAGGAAACGGATGTTATGCTTGCGTCCACAGCCAATGCAATCATTATCGGATTCAACGTACGCCCGGAGACCAAGGCAAAGGTCGCAGCCGAACACGAGAAAGTTGATATCCGGTTGTACCGTGTCATTTACAAGGCAATAGAAGATATTACCAATGCCATGAAAGGCATGCTGGAGCCGGAATTTGAAGAAGTTATTCTTGGGCATGTGGAAGTGCGGCAGATATTCAAAGTTTCAAACGTGGGCACAATCGCGGGATGTTATGTCACGGATGGCAAGATCACCAGAAATTCCCAGGCACGTCTGCTTCGCGACAATATTGTAGTGCATGAAGGGAAAATCAGCTCTTTAAAGCGATTTAAAGACGATGCAAAAGAAGTCGCTCAGGGGTATGAATGCGGCGTTTCCTTGGAAAACTATAACGATATCAAAGAAGGCGACGTTTTTGAATCCTTTGTGGTTCGTGAAAAAGAACGTTAGGAAGGAACTATGCCGTATAATAATAACAGAACAATAAAAATTGCAGAAGAGATCAGGCGTGAACTCGCGGATATCATACGTACGGAAGTAAAGGATGACAGGCTTTCTTCAATGGTTACCGTATCAAGACTTGAGTTGACGCAGGATCTTAAATTTGCAAAAGTTTATATCAGCGTTTTCGATACGGACCGTGAAAGAGACAGGTCCATTGAAGCGCTTAACCATGCATCCAGCTTTATACGTACGCGCCTGGCACAGAGCATGGATATCAGAAGGGTCCCCAAATTAACATTTGTTTTGGACAACAGCATTGCGTACAGTTTTGAGATCGATAAGAAATTAAAAGAGGTTTTGCCCAAAAGTGATGAATGATCTGGTTACTGTAATAAAAGAACATGATAACTTCGCGCTTGTAACGCACATCAATCCGGACGGAGACGCTCTTGGGAGCGTTTTTGCTCTGAATATGGCGCTTTTGACATTAGGGAAAAAATCAAACGTGATTTTGATGGCAGACATGCCAAAAAAATATGTTTTTGAAGAATTCAAGGCGGAATATATTCCGGTGCAGGATACTGGTAAAGACTACGGCTGTGTGATTGCTGTGGACTGTGCGGATATAAATCGTCTGGGGGATGCTAAGGCTTTATTTAAAGAAGCCCCCATAACAGTCAACATTGATCATCATTCATCCAATAACGGATTTGCACAGATAAACGCTGTAGTGCTGGAACCGTCCTGCGGTGAAATCATATTTGATCTCATATGCGCCTTGGATGTTCCGGTTGACAGGGATATTGCTTCTGCACTATATATTGCCATATCGTCCGATACCGGTAATTTTACGTATGAAAATACCAGTCCGAGAACCTTTGAACGGTGCGCGGTTCTTGCCGGCAGCGGAGTTCCTGTTGCAAAGATTGCGAATTACCTGTATAACGCAAAAACATATGAAGCTACCATGCTGATTGGAAAAGTGATTTCCAATTTGCGGCTTTTTCATGATGGAAAAGTGGCAGTAACGCAGGTGACCATGAATGAACTCAGGGAAACGGGAGCAAGCGCGGAGGACTGTGAAACGGTTATCAATTACGCGCGTGATATAGACACTGTGGAATTTGCGGTGTTCATCCGGCAGTTTAAGGAAAAAACATACAAAGTGTCTTTCCGTTCCAAGGAAAACATTGACGTTATGGAAATCGCAAAACGGTTTGGCGGAGGCGGCCACGTACGCGCATCGGGTTGTACGATGAGCGGCGATTTATACGATATCCGTGACACCATATTATCAATAGCAAAGGAATTTTTCGGGTGAACGGCGTAATTCATACGGTAAAACCCCCGGGCATGACCTCCAGTAGTCTGGTGGTTGCGCTGAAAAGAATTTTAAATACAAAAAGGGTAGGACATACCGGCACTCTCGATCCTGGTGCATGTGGTGTCCTCTCTGTTTGTGTGGGCCGTGCGACCAAGGTTGCAGACTACCTGATGAGCGGCAAAAAAACTTATATAGCCGGCATCCGTTTCGGTGCAGCCACAGATACTCTAGATTCATACGGAAAAATAATTGAAACTGATGGAAGTTCTGTGAGGATAGATGAACTTCGGAATGCCTGTGTGTCGTTCCTGGGTGAGCAGGGCCAGATTCCGCCTATGTACTCTGCAATTAAGGTAAATGGGCAGAAGATGTATCAGCTGGCCCGTCAGGGAAAAGAAATTTTGCTGCCTGCACGGAAAATAACGATTTATTCCATAGAATTGCTGGACTTCGATCAGGGCGAGAATTCCTGTCTGTTGCGTATAGAATGTTCCAAAGGAACGTATATACGCACTTTATGCGGTGATATCGCAAAAAAGATGGACACCATTGGGTACGTATCCTTTTTACTGCGCACACAGTCCGGCGCTGCAAATATCAGCGATGCGTATACGCTTAATGAGATAGAAGAATTGGCACATAGGGGAGATTATAGTTTTTTTGACCCCGTAGACGCTGCGCTTTCAGGTATGAAGGATTGCATTCTGGAGGATTATTTATTTCCGATTATAACGACGGGCACGCCTATCGATCTTGCCAGAATCAAGAATAGCTTGGGTATTCCGCGTAAAATGGATCTTCGGGTATACTGCGGCGGAAAGTTTATAGGGATTGGCCGGGCTGAGGAAAACACGCTGAAAATAAAAACTATGATTTATATAGGCGGCGAAGAAGACTGACTGTATAATGGGGCAAAAGGGACCGGATTTATGATATTTTTAAGACAAAATGACAAGGTTGAGGCGCCTGCTGCCATAACAGTAGGCATGTTTGACGGCCTGCATCTGGGGCATAAAAAGCTGATCGCGCATCTGAAAGAATCCGCCGGAATTTTAAAAACAATGATTTTTACATTCTATGTCGGGGATGAGGCGAACAGTCTCTATACCAATGCGGAAAAAGAATTGCTTCTTTTAAAAACGGGTGTGGATTACGCCTTTCTGCAGGAATGTTCGAAGGATTTTTTTTCAACCGGCAGAGAACAATTTATTGAACTTTTGAAAAAACAATATTATATGCAAAAACTGGTTGCCGGCGAGGATTTCAGGTTTGGAAAAGACGCGCTTGGCGATGCTTCTTATCTTATGCGAAACTCGAATAAATTTGATTTTACGGTGGATATCGTTCCGCCGGTAATGTTCGGAGAAGAAAAGATCAGCAGCACAAGGATCCGGTCGCTGATCTCTTCGGGGAATGTAAAGGAAGCGTCAGAGATGCTTGGTGGTTATTATTTTATCTGCGGAAAGGTGGAAGAGGGCAGAAGAATCGGGACAACCATCAATTTTCCGACGGTGAATATGAAATCGCCTAAACTCAAGCCTTTAAACGGCGTTTATGCAACCATGACCGAAATAGACGGAAAGACTTACGGCTCGGTTACAAACGTCGGAGTACGGCCTACCGTGTCCGATTCCCAAATGGTAAATATCGAAACGAATATTTTTGATTTTAATTACAAAATATATAATAAAGATATCGTTGTGTATTTTGTAGATAAAATACGCGATGAAAAAAAGTTTGGCGGCCTTGAAGAATTAAAAAACCAGATAGCGAAAGACAAAAACAAGGCCCTTGGTATTTTAGCTGACGCTGCGCCCAAAACTTTATAATTTTCGGAGACTCTGAAATAAACCGTTTACAAAACGGATCAATTGTGATAATATGGATTGAAATTAAAAACCATTAACTATGAACATCGACACTCCGACGAGTCCACAGTTAATGGGGTTATTAAAAAAATGGAGGAATCAGCAAGATGGACAAAGAGACAAAATTAAGCATTATTAAGGAGTATGCTACGCACGAAGGCGATACCGGTTCACCCGAGGTACAGATTTCAATACTGACCTACCGCATCAATCATTTAAACGAGCATCTGAAGGAACATAAAAAGGATTTTCATTCCAGAAGAGGGCTTTTGAAAATGGTCGGTCAGCGCAGGGGACTTTTAAATTATCTGAAGGATAAGGATATTGAAAGATACCGGGCATTGATAGCAAAGCTTAATTTAAGAAAATAGAATATTGTATGGAGCGGGGCATATCTTCCCGCTCTATATTTTTATTAAAATCCGCAGGAATAATACCGGCGGTATGTGGTCACAAAGAGGGACTGGTCTCTTTGGACGTAGTGTTGGCGGAAGTAGAAAGAGAGGAAAAAATGCAAAACAAAATTTATGAAATGGAACTGGCCGGCCGTAAAATGATCGTTGAAACCGGCAAATATGCAGAGCAGGCGGACGGCTCCTGCATCATCAGGTGCGGGGATACCGCCCTGCTGGTAACTGCAACGGCATCCAGTTTAAAGCGCGAGGGGATCGATTTCTTTCCTTTAAGTGTTGAATTTGAGGAAAGAATGTACGCAGTGGGCAAGATTCCCGGCGGATTTTTAAAGCGGGAAGGCAGGCCGAGTGAGAAGGCAATTTTGACTTCGCGTCTCATTGACAGGCCGATCAGGCCCCTGTTTCCCAAAGGATATTTTAACGACGTGCAGGTCATTGCGACCGTGTTGTCAGTAGACACCGAAACACCCCCGGAAGTATACGGCATGATCGGCTCATCCGTCGCGCTTTCCATATCCGGCATCCCTTTCATGGGTCCCACGGGATCCATCGTAGTGGGCTATGTGGACGGGGAATATGTGCTGAACCCGAACAGTGAACAGCGTGAGAAAAGCCTGATGCACCTGGTTGTATCCGGCACCAAAGACGCGGTGATGATGGTGGAAGCGGGCGCAAACGAAGTCACGGAAGAAGTGATGCTGGAAGGTATCATGGTTGCGCATGAAGAAATCAAGAAAATCGTTGCTTTTATAGAAAAGATAAAGGAAGAAGTCGGCAAACCGGCTAAGGAAGTGGAAATTTACCATATTCCGGAAGAAATTGAAGCAGCTGTGCGCGAATACGCAACCCCCAAGGTATGGGAAGCGCTTAATACGTTTGACCGCCAGGAGCGCGAAGTGCGCCAGGACGCCATGAAAAAGGATGTTCAGGAGCATTTTGCGGAGCAGTTCCCGGACGGCTCGACGCATATCGGCAACGTAATCTATAACATCACAAAGGAAGTCATCCGGGACAAGATCATCAATCAGGAAGTACGCCCGGACGGCCGAAAATACACGGAGATACGCCCTATCTGGTGCGAAGCGGGATTGTTTGCCCGCACACACGGCAGCGCGGTGTTCACCCGCGGACAGACGCAGGTTATGACTATGGTCACCCTGGGCGCTATGCGGGAGAGCCAGACGCTGGACGGCCTGGGCGAAGAGGAATATAAGCGCTACATGCATTACTACAACATGCCGCCGTATTCCACCGGCGAGGCTAAACCCCTGCGTTCGGCAGGCAGGCGTGAAATAGGGCATGGCGCCCTGGCTGAACGAGCCATTCTGCCCATGCTGCCTTCAGAAGACGAATTCCCGTACGCAATCCGCGCCGTGTCCGAGGTCATCAGCTCCAACGGTTCCACCTCCCAGGCAAGCATCTGTGCAAGCTCGCTTTCCCTGATGGACGCAGGCGTTCCCATGAAGGCTCCCGTAGCGGGCGCGGCAATGGGCCTGATAAAAGACGAGAAGAGCGGCAAGGTGATCGTTTTGACGGATATCCAGGGCCTGGAAGACTTCATGGGAGACATGGATTTTAAGGTAGCCGGAACCACCAAGGGTATTACCGCCATTCAGATGGATATCAAAATCAAAGGAATCGACCGTCCAATTCTGGAGCGCGCGCTGGCGCAGGCTCTGGACGCGAGGCTGTTCATACTGGACAAGATGAACGAAGTTCTGGCCGAACCCAGGAAGGAGCTTTCCGTCTACGCGCCCAAGATCACGCAGTTTATGATCGATCCGGACAAGATCCGCGAAGTTATCGGACCCGGTGGAAAGATGATCAATAAGATTATAGCGGAAACCGGCGTGAAGATCGACTTGGAAGACGACGGGCGCGTGTTTATACTTTCCTCGGATGCGGAAGCTTCCGCAAAAGCCAGGCGGATTATCGAAGGCATTGCGAAAGATGTGGAAGTGGGAGACGTGTATTACGGCAAGGTAACGCGTATCATGAACTTCGGCGCATTTGTTGAGCTTGCTCCCGGCAAGGAAGGCATGTGCAGGATCAATAATCTGGACAACAAGTTTGTTGAAAAGGTTGAGGACGTTGTCAAAGAAGGCGACGAGATCATGGTTAAGGTTATCGAGATCGACAAGCAAGGAAGGATCAACCTTTCCAGAAAGATACTGCTGCCCAAAGAAAAGTCCGACAAGGGCGACAGGGGTGAAAGGGGAGATCGCGGCGAAGGCAGGCATCACCATGACCGCGGCGACCGTGATCACGGCAGAGACGAGAATAAGGAAAAGGAACAGGTCATTGATCAGGAACCCGATCAGGATCAAGAATAATGAAATACATAAAGAAGCCTAAGGGCTTCTTTTTTAGTCTTAAAAATATACCTGATTGTAATATTGAATAAAGAATAGGGTTTGCGTAATTCATAATAAAAACTTTGGGAAATTTTAGGATACTTTAGCGTAGATAGTTCGTTCATTTACGGTTATAATATAAGTAGTAATTAGAAAATTGATCGACAGGAGAAAAACTTATGTATATAGAAGAAAAGCTCAATTCCGGTATTTCAGTAATCTGCCAGCAGGTCCCAAATTTTCATTCGGTAGCAATCGGCGTATGGGTGCGCGCAGGATCGGTTACCGAAACCGACAAGGAGAACGGCATCTCGCACCTGATCGAGCATATGCTGTTCAAGGGAACTGAAAAACGTTCTGCAAAGCAGATTGCTATAGATATGGATAATCTTGGCGGACAGATCAACGCTTTTACCGCCAAGGAATGTACCTGCTATTATATTAAAGTCATTGACGAAAAGATAAAGGAAGGTATAGAAGTACTTTCCGACTTATTTTTGAACTCCAAGTTTGACGAGAAGGAACTGGAGAAGGAAAAAGGCGTTGTGCTGGAGGAAATAGCCATGTACAACGATACGCCGGATGAGGTCGCGCACGAACTTATTTCTTCAACATTTTTCAAAGACACGCTTCTGGAAAAAGCGATCCTGGGTCCTGCGGAAAATATAAAGGCTTTTACCCGGAACGATTTGATGAATTATAAAAACAAATACTATGGCACAGAGAACATCGTGATCGCTGTCGCCGGCAATTTTGACAAAAATCATCTTATGGATTGCCTGAACGAATATTTCTGTAAAGATTGCGGGCCTGTGGCTCAGAAGGCAAATTTGGAAATCAACAATTTGCGGCTGGAAAAGAAAAATGCGTTTGTAATGCGCGATATTGAGCAGGCGCATCTTTGCATGGCATTTCCGGGATGCGCATACGAGGACCCCAGACGGTTTTCGCTTTCGGTTCTGAACAACATTTTGGGCGCTTCCATGAGCTCCAGGCTGTTTCAAAAAATCAGAGAAGAACGCGGTATGGCATATTCGGTGTACTCCTATCCGTCCCTGTATGCCACAACCGGTATGTTTGCAATATATGCGGGCACAACTATCAAAAACATGCAGACCGTGATAGAGCTGATTGTCGGAGAACTAAAGAAGATAAAAAATGAAAAGATCACTAAAGAAGAGTTTTTACAGAGCAAGGAGCAGTTGAAAGGAAATTACATATTGGCTTTGGAAAATACTTCTGCTAAAATGAATGCGATAGGCAAGGGGAAACTCCTTACCGGAAAATTAACGACTGAAGAAGAAACGATCGAGCTGGTGGGCAAGGTCAGTTTTGAGGACACGATCAGCCTGCTGGATTCGCTGATTAACTTCGATGCGTGCACCATCACAGCGGTAGGTAAGGAAAATATTAAAATGGAAAATTTAAAATTGTAGAGGTGTAAATGGATAAGCTGGATATGATATTTGAATATCAGAAAAAATTCGACGATGAGATTATAGAAAAACGGGGGCTCCAGAATATTTCAATGGAAGAATGGATCCAAAAGGAAACTCTGGCAATGCTTTCCGAACTAGCTGAACTGATTGATGAAGTGAATTTTAAATGGTGGAAGAACAAAAAAGAAGTGGATGTGAGTCTTGTCAGGGGCGAACTTGTGGACATACTTCATTTCTTTGTGAGTATGTGCCATAAGACCGGTATGGACGCGGACATGCTGTTCAGTTTGTATATGAATAAGAATAAAGAAAACTTCGACCGCCAGCACGGCTTATCCGAAAAAAAAGGATACGAACTGCAGGCAATGCAGAAATAATATAAGCCCGGAATATTCAGTTCCGGGTTTTTTTATATGCTGTTATAAGCCGTACCCGGTTAAAGTATAGTGTGCTTGAGTATAGTTCGGTGTTTTGATACCTTAGTATTTTCCTAGATTGCGGTGCAGCCAAATAAGGAATATAATGAAAAGAACATTTATGAAAGAGATGAGGGATAACATTGGATAAAATAGTTGTACTGGGTACGGGAACCGCAATTGTAAGTAAATATTACAACACCTGTTTTGCTCTCTGCCATGACGACGATGTTCTGCTGGTAGACGGCGGAGGAGGGCACTCGATCATACAGCAGATAGACCGCGCGGGTTTGAACTGGCATAATATCCATGATATTTTTGTGAGCCACGAACACACGGACCACATTTTTGGTATATTCATTGTGATCCGCTATATAGGGTATTTGATGGAGTTGGGTAAGTTTGAGGGAGATATTCGTTTCTACTGCTGCCAGCAGGTATACGACAAAATTATGGCTATCAGCCACATGATCATTCGCCCGGGCGAGCGGTCGGAGTTCGGAAAACGCATGCAGTTTATCATCGTTAAAGACCGGGATACCCGCAAAATCATAGGGCATGAATTTGCGTTTTTTGACGTGCAGTCCAAAAAAGCGCCGCAGTTTGGTTTCCGGATGAAGGCAGAAGATAAATTGCTTACATTTCTGGGAGATGAGCCGTGCAACGATAGTTCAATCGAGTATGTTAAGGACAGCGATTGGCTTCTGGCAGAAGCTTTTTGCCTGTATGAAGAGCGCGAAATCTATCAGCCCTACAGGTATAACCACAGCACGGTGCGGGAGCCCAGCGAGATGGCGGAGAAATACGGAGTAAAAAATCTTGTACTCTGGCATACGGAAGACGAGACCTGGCCGAACCGGCAAAAGCGCTATACTGCGGAAAGCAAGGAGTTTTTCAGTGGAAATGTTTTTGTGCCTGAAGACCTAGACGTAATAGCGCTGGACTGATCATCGATCATACAGCATTAAATGAAAACATATGCCCCGGAGAAAATGGGCATCGACAACGGTAAATCCTCGTTTTTTCAGTACTTCGGACCCATCTTGACCCGAAAGTTATTCGATAACTTTGAAATAATAAGAAATACGGCTTCATTACTCCGCAAGCCATTTCTTACCCCACTCTTTCATTTCAATAAACACTCGCTCAAAATCGCGGCCTTTCTCTGTCAGCGAATATTCCACTGTAACAGGAATTGTAGCGTGTACAGTTCTAAAAATGACCCCATTTGTTTCAAGGTTTTTTAGTGTATCGGAAAGTGATTTTGTACTAATTCCCAGCTCTTTTATTAACTCATTGAAATGTTTTGTTCCTGTATGCAGTTCGCCAATAATAATAAAAGACCATTTGCCACCGAATATTTCCATGATTTTTTTGATTGAGTCCACACACAGCATATCATCTAAAGGCTTCACTTTAGCATGCCTCCAAAGTAAGTATATTAATATAAAGTAAGTGTAAATAAATTGCGTACTTTACTTTATACACTATCACGTTATAATAGAATTGTCAACATAAAGGGGGATGTAATCTAATGAAAACAATACTTGTAACTGGCGGAGCAAATGGATTTGGTAAAGGCATTGCCATGCACAGTTTGAAAAAAGGAAACCGTGTAATTGCGATTGGAAGTTCGTCCGCGAATGGCGACGTTTTTTATAATGAAGCCAGACAATTAAGTGCGGAAAAAAGAGCAATTTTTATTCAAGCAAATTTGAGTTTGGTAAAAGAGAACCAGCGAGTAATCGAAGATATAAAAAATCGTTTTGATTCTCTGGATGCAATAGTTTTTTTCGCCACGAAGCACCGCAAGGAATATATCCAGACACAAGAGGGTTTTGAATTTACTTTTGCATTAGATTATTTGAGTAGGTTTGTTCTCAGCTATGGCTTAAAGGAAGCTTTGGAGAAATCGAAAAATCCAATTATTCTTAATATTTGTGGAACAGGAATGAAGGGTGAAGTAAACTGGAATGATTTGCAGCATAGGAATAGCTTTGAAGCTCAAAAAGTCATGATGCACGGTAGCCGTCTAAACGATTTAGCGGCTGTTACGTTTACACAAAATGATACTGTAGGAAAAATAAAGTATATCTTATATAACCCTTGGGCGGTACAGACTCCCGGCATGATGGAAATGTATAGTAGCCCATTCATGAAACTGATGTACAAAATGATTGGGAAATCAATAGATAAGGCGATTGTGCCTATAACTGAATTATTAAATAATCCACCAGCATCCGCTTTATCAGCCTATAGAGAACGCAAAAAACTAAATCTAGCCATGCCGACTTACAATCAAGAAAATGCAAAAAAGCTTTATAGCATGACCATTCAAATGTTGGATAATCTTTAAAGCCTATGTTTAGATAAAATACGTTATACTATCAATCCCCACTTCAGGCCAACTTGGCCTGAAGTGGGGATTTGACTTCTGGGTAAAATGTCCAGAAGTCAAATAGCTCGATAGTGCGGCGATGCCGCCGATATGGGCGGATTTTTCATAAATAATTTATAGGAGAAACGGAAAATGGAGTTCTTTACATCCACTCTTGTTATTGCTCTGGCGCGGGCCTCGCCGTTTGGGGAGTGATTAATCTTCTGGAAGGGTACGGGTCGGATAACCCGGCGGCAAAAAGCCGGGGTTTTTCCTGTAAAAAAACAGCAGCCGAAAGGCTGCTGTTTTGTATGCATATTGAGGCTTTTTTATGATTAATACATCCCCGGCATTCCGCCCGGTGCGCCTGCCGGCATCGGAGGCTCTTTGGAGGGAATATCCGTTACGATGCTTTCGGTTGTGAGGAGCATAGCAGCAACGCTTGCAGCGTTCTGCATAGCGGACCTGGTAACCTTTGTGGGGTCGATGATTCCTGCTTCGATCATATCCACATAAACCATCTTGGCTGCGTTATATCCATAGGATACGCTCTTGTTTTCCATTATCTTCTCAACGATGATGCTGCCTTCAACGCCCGCGTTTGCAGCGATCTGGCGAACGGGTTCTTCCAGAGCGCGCAGGACGATTGCAGCGCCTGTTTTTTCATCGTTATCCAGTTTCTCGATCAGGGCTTTGATCTTGTCGGCAACTTTCAGCAACGCAACGCCGCCGCCGGGTACGATGCCTTCTTCAACAGCCGCACGGGTAGCCGAGAGGGCGTCTTCTATGCGGAGTTTGGTTTCTTTCATTTCTGTTTCGGTAGCAGCGCCAACCTGGATAACGGCTACGCCGCCTGCCAGTTTAGCAAGACGCTCCTGCAGTTTTTCTTTATCGTAATCCGAAGTCGTTTCTTCGATCTGCGATTTAATGGAATTGATGCGCGCTTTGATTTCTTTCGTATCGCCTTTGCCTTCCACGATGGTGGTGTTGTCTTTGTCAACCTTAACTTGTCTGGCAGTGCCAAGCATATCCAGCTTCGCTTCTTTGATATCGATGCCTACTTCGTCGGAAATCACAGTGCCGCCTGTCAGGACTGCGATATCCTGCAACATGGCTTTTCTTCTGTCGCCGAATCCGGGAGCCTTCACAGCCACGCAGTTGAAAGTGCCGCGCAGTTTGTTAACAATCAAAGTGGTCAGGGCTTCGCCTTCAACGTCTTCAGCAATAATCAGCAGTTTTTTACCGGTTTGAACGATTTGTTCAAGCAAGGGCAGAAGATCCTGAATTGCAGATATCTTTTTGTCGGTGATCAGGATCAACGGTTCATCCAGTACGGCTTCCATTTTATCCGTATCGGTAACCATGTATGCGGAAGCATATCCGCGGTCAAACTGCATGCCTTCTACGACATTCAGTTCGGTCTTCATTGTTTTGGATTCTTCAACGGTGATAACGCCGTCTTTGCCAACCTTCTCCATAGCCTGGGAGATCAGTTCGCCGATCTGTTCGTCGGATGCGGAGATCGCGCCAACCTGTGCGATTGCCTGGCTGCTCTGGATGGGTTTGCTCAGTTCCTTGAGTCCTTCCACAGCCGCATCGGCTGCCTTCAGGATACCTTTTTTGATGCTCATCGGATTAGCGCCCGCAGCAACGTTCTTGAGGCCTTCACGGATGATTGCCTGAGCCAGCAGGGTAGCGGTGGTGGTACCGTCGCCGGCAACGTCATTGGTTTTGGTTGCAACTTCTTTTACCAGTTGAGCGCCCATGTTTTCAAAGGGATCTTCCAGTTCGATTTCTTTCGCTATGGTAACGCCGTCGTTGGTGATCAGGGGAGAACCGAATTTTTTATCCAGAACGACGTTCCTTCCCTTGGGTCCAAGCGTTACTTTAACGGTATTTGCAAGTTTATTGACGCCGGCCTCAAGCGAGCGGCGGGCTTCTTCGCCATATCTGATTTGTTTAGCCATTTAAAACTCCTCCTATTTTTCTACGACTGCCAAAATGTCATTTTGACGTACGACCATTAATTCTTCACCGTCAATTTTAACTTCTGTTCCGGCATATTTGGAGTAAATAACGGTGTCGCCTTCTTTTACGTACATTGTTACTTCTTTGCCGTCAATATTTCCGCCGGGGCCAACAGCTTTAACCTGAGCCATCAGCGGTTTTTCCTGGGCCGAACCAGGCAGTACGATTCCGCTTTTGGTGGTTTCTTCTGCTTCTACGGATTTAATTACGACTCTGTCACCTAAAGGTTTAATCTTCATATTCAAGCCTCCTTGTTTTAATTCTTGATAATTTGTTAGCACTCATATTGAGTGAGTGCTAATAGCATGCTTATATAATATATTGTATCCAATAATATGGCAAATATTAAAAAAAATAAAAAAGTTCAAAAATGGGCATTTATATGGAATGACATTGATATATCTCTCAAATAATACTAAATGCTCCGTATTTTAGGTGTATGCTGCATTGTAAATACAATGTAAAATAATACTATCCTGAGATTAAAAACATTGCAATTTTTAATCCGGCAATCTTCGATTACCTTTGCGGCAAAGCCGCAAGCGGAAGTATTGCACAACATCCGCGCGGGCTATGCCCGCTGTCGCATAAAATGCGGCGTGTTAAAAACGCAACGTTTTAGCCGCAGTTGACAAAGTAATAAACGCCCTAAGGGGCATCTATCCGCCCCCGGCGGCGTTCTCGTTCTCGCTTTGCAACCAGCAAAGCTTCGATCTGCGGCCTTGCCGGGAACGAATATCTATCCCTTAGGGTTGAAGAGTTTCCAGCCGGGCCATTTGTGTCAGGGCAAGGCAGACGACCGAAGACATGGCGAATCCCATGGCGAGGAAGACTAACGCGGCCATGGCGCGAATGGCCAGCTGCAAACCGTTTATTACCTTGTCAACTGCAGCTAACTGCGGATTCATATAAGAATAAAGTTTGGGGCAGGGGGTATTCACTATGGATAAATGGGATAAACGTTTTATGGAACTCGCGTTCACGATCGCAAAATGGTCAAGCTGTTACCGGGAAGGCCGCAACATAGGCGCTGTGATCGTCCGTAATAAGCGGATCATTACCACCGGCTATAATGGGGCGCCTGCGGGGATGGACACCTGTAAGGATCGCCAGACATGTCTGAGGGATCAGCTTCAGATCCCGTCCGGCGAACGGGCGGAGTTGTGTTATGCCATCCATGCGGAGCAGAATGCAATTATTCAGGCCGCAAAGCTTGGCGTGCCGATTGACGGCGCCACCATGTACTGTACGCACCAGCCGTGTGTGATCTGCGCCAAGATGATCGTAAACGCCGGCATTTCGCGGGTGGTGTACAAGCATCCATATCCGGACACATTCGCGCAGAAGATATTCGACCTCTCGGACGTTATTGTGGAACAGTTCGAATAGTCATCTAGGTATATATTTTTAAAATCTATCATATTTATATCTATAACTTTCAACGAAAGAAGGAGGTATAAATATGAGAAGTTCCAGAGAGGGACAGGGGTATGAGGTCAGAGCCCAGAGCAGGTCCGGCGGTGGCGGTGGCGGCGGCGGAGTTGCGGGCAAGGTATTCATTATTATCATTGTTTGTGTTTTTATATATTTTATAAGCGCAGGCGCAGTGGGAAAATGGATAGCCCAGAATATCGTAACGCCTGTGCTTTCTTTATTCGAAGATAACGACTCGCCGGGCGTAATAAACGACGCTCAGGCTACCCCTTCACCTTCGGCCGTCAGCACATCACAGGAAAAAGTGAACGAAAAGATCGTTTTGCCTGATTTGTCTGTTTACGCTTTACAGACAGGCGTTTTTGCTGAACAAGCCAATGCGGACGAAGCGGCAGCACAGGCTATGCAGCAGGGCGGTGCAGGTTATATACTCACAGATTCGGATGGGAATATGCGCGTTCTCTTAAGTGCATACAAGACTGAAGAAGAAGCAAAAAGCGTTTCGGAAAACCTTAAAACAACACAAAATTATGAAACGTACGAATATGTCCTTTCCGCAAAGGGCGTTACTTTTGATATTACCGCGACACAGTCCAATGTGGACGCTATCAAGGATTTTTTCACCTCCTGCGAAACGGTTCACAACCAGTTCTACGACATGTATATCAAATTCGATAAAAAGGAAATCACAGCGGACGATGTGAAAACACAGATAAGCCAAATGGTTAACAATACGGACCCGAGTATCAAGTCTATAAAGGGAATGGCACAAAATGGCGATGCGGTGCTGACCAATCTGATGAGTTTTGCAGATGGACTTGAAAATTGTCTGAGCATGGATCTTTCAGGCAAATCTGACGTAGCAATTTCTGCACAGTTGAAGTATAATTATATCTGGGTAAGCGATCTGTACAGAAAATTAATTGACGGGCTTAAGTAAATGGGAGGAAAAAACATACGTGAAGATATGCGAAATAGGGAAGCTGCTAGGAGCGCAGGTTCTGTGCGGACAGAACAAACTTGATACTGAAGTACATTGCGGATGCGGCTCTGATATGATGAGCGAAGTACTTGCATTTACCAAGCATGATGCGGTGTTGCTGACCGGCCTGATAAACAACCATGTTTTAAGAACCGCCGAAATATTGGACATACCGTGCATTATTTTTGTAAGAGGAAAAATGCCTGCTGTAGATATTATAGAAATGGCCAAAGACATGGATATTGTACTGCTTTCAACAGAACTGCCGATGTTTACGGCATGCGGAATCCTTTTCAGCAACGGAATAATCGGCGGAATGCGGGGAAAATGACGAATGGCAGAACCGTTATACACAAGATGCTATGAAGTTCATAAGGAAGATTTTGTGGCGGCTGGTGAAGTCTCCGCACGTATCAAACGCAAATTAAAGCAGATCGGTATCGAAGCGGTTATAATACGCAAAATAGCAATTGCTGCCTATGAAGCGGAAATCAATATGATTATTCACAGCTATGGCGGTACAATGACTCTGGATATCTATCCGGATCATATCATAATCATATGTGCGGATACCGGCCCTGGTATAAAGGATGTTGCGCTTGCAATGCAGGAAGGATATTCCACGGCTTCCGAGGATATTCGTAATATGGGGTTCGGCGCAGGCATGGGCTTGCCCAACATGAATAAAAACAGCGATCATATGGTTGTGGAGTCCTCTCCTGAGGGGACGACAATCCATATGACTTTTCATATTTAAAGTTACAAAAAAGAGGTTGCATAATGGGGAAATATTTTCACTCGGTGCGGCTTGAGCGGGATAAGTGCAAAGGATGCACCAATTGTATCAAACGCTGTCCCACCGAGGCGATACGCGTGCAGAAACAGAAGGCCAAAATAATAGACGAGAGGTGCATAGACTGCGGAGAATGCATAAGGGTTTGTCCATATCATGCAAAATATGCGCTGACCGACAACCTGTCCAGTATTAACCAGTTCAAGTATAAAATAGCCCTTCCTGCGCCCACGCTGTATGCGCAGTTTACTGGCTTAAAAAAGGTGGACAGGGTGCTCGCAGGGCTCAAGTTGATGGGCTTTGACGATGTGTTTGAAGTTGCGCGGGGAGCCGAAATCGTATCCGGCGCAATTGCCCGGAGGCTGCAAAAAGACCATATCAAGCCGCTGATATCCTCTGCGTGCCCGGCGGTCGTTCGATTGATACAGGTTCGCTTCCCCGAACTTTTGGAGCATATCGTGGATGTCGACGCGCCTGTGGAAGTAGCCGCACGGGTAGCAAAAATGGAATATGCAAAAGAACACAACGTATCCGAGGATGATATTGGCGCTTATTTCATTACGCCGTGCCCGGCCAAGGCGACCGCAATCAAATCGCCGCTTGGTAAAAATAAGAGTGCGGTTGACGGTGCGATATCCATATTGGAAGTTTACGGATTACTTGCCGGACAATTAAAGGTGCCTACCACCGTAACATTTAAAGAAACTAAAGAACTTTCGGGCGCAAAAGGTATAGGGTGGGCCAATTCGGGCGGAGAATGCGCCGCATCCGGAGCCGTGAATTACCTGGCTGTGGATGGGATCGCAAACGTGATCCGGGCGCTTGAAGATATTGAAAACGATAAGCTCTCGAATCTTGAATTTTTTGAAGGCCTTGCCTGTACTGGCGGCTGCGTCGGCGGCCCGCTCGTGTTTGAAAGCAATTATGTTGCTCATACAAGGATTAGGAGCCTTTGTGAACTAATGGACGAAAAAATTGCCGATCAGGAAAAGATCGACGGATATGTGGCAGCCGGAATGGCCGATCTTAAAAATGCTCTGAAGCCTCTGGAAGTTTTAAAACTGGACGAAGACAGAGTTGTTGCTATGCAGAAGGTTGGTCAGATAGAGGAACTGCTGCAGCGGCTGCCGGGTATGGACTGCGGGTCATGCGGGGCGCCAAGCTGCCGCGCGCTGGCGGAAGATATTGTTCGCGGCAATGCAAACGAATTGGATTGCATATTCATTATGCGTGAAAAGGTACGCCATCTGGCGGAAGAAATGGTAGGGCTTGCAAGCAAGGACAAGCAAGATACAGAATGAAGGCTGGTAATTACTATGGCTACATTAAAAGAACTGAAAGACAAAATTGGACTCAAGGTTCTTAACAGAAAAATTGAGGACGACCGTGAGATCGCCGATGCGTATGTGTGCGATCTTTTAAGCTGGGTTATGGCGAATGGGAAACCGAACATGGCTTGGGTTACCGTACAGACGCATTTAAATGTAGTGGCGGTTGCTTCTCTGCATGATTTTGCATGTATCATCGTTCCCGAAGACATCGAAGTACCGGGGGCGACGGTTGCCAAAGCGGAAGAAGAGAGTATTGCCGTATTTACAACGGATAAAACGGCATACCAGGTTTGCTGCGAACTGTTCAGTCTTGGAATCGGCGAGTAGCATGCAGCTTTATTACGATTTTCATATCCATTCCTGTCTGTCTCCGTGCGGCTCGGAAGATATGACGCCCAATAACATCGTGAATATGTGCCGATTAAAGGGCCTTGACGCGATTGCAGTCTGCGACCATAACTGTACGGCCAATCTAAAGGCTGTAGCTGAAGTTGCCCATAATGCAGGGCTGATTTTTATTCCCGGAATAGAAATTAATACCGCAGAGGAAGTTCATGTTCTGGGCTTTTTTAAAGAAGCGGAGGATGCGTGCCTTTTTGGAGACGCCATATACCGTTCTTTACCGGATATTCCGAATAATGAGGATTTTTTTGGACGGCAGATCATAATGGATGAAAACGACTTGGAAACCGGCAGGGCAGATAAACTGTTGATATCCGCATTGCCGTATTCCATTGAGGAGTGTGTCCGTATGATACGGGATTATGGTGGTATAGCCGTTCCCGCCCATATCAACAAGGGGGTAAATTCCATACTCAATAATCTTGGCTTTTTACCGCAAAACCTGAATTTTACCGCCCTGGAAGTTTTAAAGGATGCGCCGGCGGACGGGATTGAGCTCAAAAAGTATAAAATTTTGCATTCCTCGGATGCTCATTTTCTGGAAGACATATCCGAACGGGAGAATTATCTGGAAACAGATGTAAAATCCGTGGATAAAATATTAAAACACATTTCAGAATCAGTATAAAATTTTACAATATAATTGTACATTAATTTCATTATTTGCAACAATTTCTCAGTTTGTTTCTCATTTGTTTTGTGAAAAATTCATTAAACATACACAATATATGGATTATCATTTGTAAAATCAATTTATTTGTTATTTTTTTATCAAATCTTTGAAAAAAATAGTGCAAAAGCTTTTTTTATATGTTAAAATGGTTCACGGTTTGATTGATACATAATTAACAAAGTTTTTGAATAGTAATATTTCTTATAAATCTAGGAGGATTGGTAAAGTTGAAGCCTGAAGAAAAAATGCAGAAGTATGATGAACTCACAGAATTCATCAATGAAGCCAAAAGTAAACCCGGCCCGCTTATGCCTATCATGCAAAAGGCGCAGGAACTGTTCGGGGCGTTGTCATTCGATGTGCAAAAACACATAGCGACGCAGCTTGATATTCCTATGAGCGATATTTACGGAGTAGCCACTTTTTATTCGCAGTTTTCTCTCGAACCAAAGGGCAAGCATGTGATCGGCGTTTGTATGGGGACGGCATGTTATGTTAAAAATTCCGAGCCGATTCTGAACAAGCTGGCTGAAGAATTGCAGACGCCGCCAGGTTATACGACGCCGGATGCGCAGTTTACTCTGGAAGCCACGCGCTGTCTTGGATGCTGCGGACTTGCGCCCGTTATCATGATTGACGATCAGGTATACGGCCGTTTGAAACCTGACGACATACCCGGAATCCTGAATAAATACAGAGGATAAGAATGAAGGAAATCGCTCTGCATATTATGGACATAGTCCAGAACTCCATTACAGCCGAGGCTGATTTGATCTCCGTACGCGTATCTATCAATCAAAAAGTTGATAACCTGGCAGTGGAAATCGAAGATAACGGCAAAGGAATGGACGATGATATGCTGGCAAGGGTAACAAGTCCTTTTACAACAACAAGGACGACAAGAAAAGTAGGGCTTGGGATACCCCTTTTTAAAGCAGGAGCGGAAGCATCGGGAGGTAATTTTGCAATAAGCTCAGAACCGGGACGCGGAACAAGGGTGTGCGCGGTTTATGGTCTGACTCATATCGATCGGCCGCCGGTTGGAGATATTGCAAGCGTCATTCATACGCTGATTGTATGCAATCCGGAAATAAATTTTGAGTTTGAGGTGGAATGCGGCGGTGAAAAATTTGCCGTAGATACGGCTGAAATCAAAAAAACACTGGACGGCGTACCTATCACACAGAGCGAAGTATCAGTTTGGTTGATCGAATACCTGAGAGAAGGTATTGATGAAATATTTGGAGGTAATTTTGAATGAAGTCCTTGGCTGAATTAGAGGCAATCAGAAATAAGGCAATCAAAAATGTCGATCTGCGTACAAAGAATTATGAAAAAAAGGTAGTTGTCGGCATGGCTACCTGCGGAATAGCAGCGGGCGCGCGTCCCGTTTTAACTGCGTTTGTTGATGAAGTTGGGAAACGCAATCTGACGGATGTTGTTGTGGGGCAAACGGGATGCATTGGGGTATGCAGGCTTGAGCCCATTGTAGAGGTGTTCTTGCCGGATCAGGAAAAGGTGACTTACGTTAAAGTAAATCCCGAAATGGTAAAACGGATCGTAAGCGATCATCTTGTGAACGGTAGTGTGGTAACGGAATACACGATAGGGTATTACGAAGAGCACAACAAGCAGTGAGTAAAATTTTTGGAGGATTATATAGATGGAATTTTATCGTTCGCACGTACTGATTTGTGCCGGGACAGGCTGCACTTCATCCGGTTCGGCGCAGATCGTTGAAAAAATGAATGAAGAATTGAAAAAGAACGGGCTTGAAAAAGAAGTTAAGATAGTCCGTACTGGCTGTTTCGGGCTGTGTGAAGTCGGACCGATCATGGTGATTTACCCGGAAGGCGCTTTTTACAGTCGCGTACAGGTTGATGACGTACCCGAAATCGTATCGGAACATCTTTTAAAGGGAAGAATTGTAGAACGTCTGGTTTATAAAGATGAAAAGTCCATGGAATTCCATACGTCCTTAAACCAGGTTGATTTCTATAAAAAACAGGTGCGCATCGCACTCCGTAACTGCGGTGTGATTGATCCTGAAAATATTGAAGAATATATTGCTTACGACGGTTACAAGGCGCTTGGCGTCTGCCTGACGGAAAAAGCGCCCGAAGAAGTTATTGATATCATATCAAAGTCAGGATTAAGAGGCCGTGGAGGCGGCGGATTCCCGACGGGAACAAAATGGAAATTTGGCGCTGCTGCCAAAGGAGACAAGAAATATGTGGTCTGCAACGCTGACGAAGGCGATCCTGGCGCGTTCATGGACCGCTCGGTACTGGAAGGCGATCCGCATTCCGTCATTGAAGCAATGGCAATCGCAGCTTATGCGATCGGTTCGGATATGGGCTATGTGTACGTCCGCGCTGAATACCCGATCGCCGTAAAGCGTCTTCAGATCGCAATCAAACAGGCCAGGGAATACGGCCTGCTTGGTACAAATATTTTCGGAACGAATTTCAACTTCGACATGGAAGTCCGTTTGGGCGCAGGCGCGTTCGTATGCGGCGAGGAAACCGCGCTTCTGGAGTCCATAGAAGGTAAAAGAGGCGAACCCCGTCCAAAGCCTCCGTTCCCGGCAAACAAGGGTTTATTCGGCAAACCGACTATTATAAACAACGTGGAAACGTTCGCGAATATTCCGCAGATCATATTAAAAGGCGCCGAATGGTTCGCTTCCATGGGTACCGAAAAAAGCAAGGGCACCAAGGTTTTTGCACTGGGCGGCAAGATCAACAATACCGGCTTGGTAGAGATCCCTATGGGAACAACCTTGCGTGAAATTATTTACGATATCGGCGGCGGAATCCCGGGCGGCAAGAAATTCAAGGCTGCGCAGACCGGCGGTCCTTCAGGCGGATGTATTCCTGCGGAATTGCTGGACGTGCATATCGACTATGATTCTCTGACAGCTATCGGTTCCATGATGGGTTCGGGCGGACTGATCGTTATGGACGAGGACAACTGCATGGTTGACGTTGCAAAATTCTTTCTTGATTTTACTGTGGACGAATCCTGCGGCAAATGTCCGCCGTGCCGGATAGGAACAAAGCGTATGCTGGAAATACTGCAGCGTATTACGGCCGGTAAGGGAGAAGAAGGGGATATCGAAAAATTGATCGAGCTTGGCGAAAACATCAAGGCCGGCGCGCTGTGCGGACTCGGCAAAACAGCGCCAAACCCCGTGCTTTCTACGATCAAGTATTTCAGACACGAATACGAAGCGCATATCCGTGAAAAACGCTGTCCTGCAGGCTATTGCCAGTCTCTCTTAAGTTATGAGATCGTTCCGGAAAAATGCGTTGGCTGCAGCATGTGCTCAAGGGTTTGCCCGGTCGATGCGATTTCGGGCCAACTGAAAAAGCCATATAAGATCGATAAGGATAAGTGCATCAAGTGCGGCGCTTGCTTCGAAAAATGCAAGTTCGGCGCGATCAAAAAGTAAGAAGGAGTTAAGTAGTTATGATAACGTTAACCATAGATGGTATAAAAGTTGAAGTGCCGGACAATACTACCGTGCTGGACGCGGCGAAAATGGCCGGAATCAATATTCCGACACTGTGCTATTTGAAGGGCGTAAACGCTATCGGCGCATGCCGTATCTGCCTGGTTGAGATCGTTGGAAATCCTGTACTGCAGGCAGCATGCGTGCTTCCCGCGGCAGAAGGAATGCAGGTAATCACCAATTCAGAAAAAGTATTAAAAACAAAAAGAGTTACGCTGGAATTGCTTCTCTCAAACCACGATCGGGAATGCCTGACCTGCATCCGCAACAAGAACTGCGAACTGCAGACACTGGCTGAAGAGATGCATATTACCGAGTTGAATTTTGAAGGAGAAAAATATCTGCGCCCGATCGATCAGGTATCGCTGTCTGTTGTGCGCAACCCCAACAAGTGCGTGATTTGCAAACGCTGCGTGCATGCATGCGGCGACGTGCAGAAGGTAGGCGTGATCGGCGCCGTAAACCGCGGATTTAAAACGATGATCGAACCCGTATTTGGAAAATCCCTGGTAGACGTTCCCTGCATAGGTTGCGGACAGTGTATCAACGCTTGCCCGGTGGGAGCGCTGACCGAGAAGAGCGAAGTCAAAAACGTATGGAAAGCCCTGCACGATCCGGATAAATTCGTAGTGGTGCAGCCCGCTCCGGCGGTACGTGCTGCGATCGGGGAAGAATTCGGCATGCCCATGGGTACGCGCGCGACAGGAAAACTGGCTGCGGCGCTTCGCAGGCTTGGATTCGACCGTGTATTCGACACGAATTTTGCAGCGGATTTAACGATTATGGAGGAAGGCACAGAATTGATCCATAGGATCAAAGAAGGCGGAAAACTGCCTATGATCACCTCATGTTCTCCCGGCTGGATCAATTATTGCGAATATTTCTTCCCGGATATGCTGGAAAATCTGTCCACCTGCAAATCGCCGCATCAGATGATGGGCGCAGTAGTGAAAACCTATTATGCGGAAAAATTGAAGATAGATCCGGCGAAGATTTATATGGTGTCGGTAATGCCCTGTGTAGCCAAGAAATACGAAAAAACCAGGGACGGCGAAAGTGCTTCCGGATACCCGGATGTGGACGCTGTCATTACCACTAGGGAACTGGCAAGAATGCTGCGTGAAGCCAATGTTGATTTTGCCAACCTTGCTGACGAAAAATTTGACGAAATGCTGGGCGATTCTTCCGGCGCGGCCGATATATTCGGCGTAACCGGCGGCGTTATGGAAGCGGCGCTGCGTACTGTAGCGGATATTCTGACAGGACAGGATCTGAAAGATATCGAGTACTGTGATGTCCGTGGAATAGCCGGAATCAAGGAAGCCACAGTGAAAATTGGCGATATGGATATCAAGGTTGCGGTTGCCCACGGTACCGGAAACGCGAAAAAATTGCTGGAAGCAGTGAGAAACGGTGAGAAGCAGTACCATTTTATAGAGGTAATGGGATGCCCGGGCGGCTGTGTAACAGGCGGCGGTCAGCCGATCGTATCCGCAAGAGTCCGGAACTTCGGCGATCCGAGGGTGCTGCGCGCAAAAGCGCTGTACGATGAAGATGAAGGCAAGGTGATCCGCAAATCCCATGATAATCCGTCTATACAGAAACTTTACAAGGATTATCTGGGTGAACCCGGCGGACATCTGTCCCATAGGATACTGCATACATTCTACAGGCCGAGAGAAAAGTACAAGGGATAGATTTTACATCATATAATTCACCTTTGAAAAAACGGCTTTTATAAGCCGTTTTTTCTTTTATCTTTCTTTTGGAAGAAATAAATTAATTAAAAAATATCAACGGCAACCAGTAATTTTTTTTATAAAAACATTTTACAATTCCAATTGACACATACTAAAAACTGGTTTAAACTAAATATAAATTCCGAATTTTCAAAAGAAAAAATATTATTAATTAACGAGGTGAGTACTATGGATCGTAAATTAAGATATGGTATGGTTGGCGGCGGCCCAGGTGCATTTATCGGAGCTGTGCACAGGAGAGCGATCAATATGTTGAATCAGATCGAGCTTGTCTGCGGATGTTTTTCCTATATTGAGGAAGAAATCAAGCAGGCGGGAAAAGAGCTTGGTATCGCTTCAGACAGGAACTATATGAACTTTCAGGAGATGGCTGAAAAAGAAGCGGCGCGTCCCGATTGTATTGATTTTGTTGTGATCGTTGCTCCCAACCGCGTACACTATGACTGTGCGAAATTATTCCTGGAAAAAGGAATCAACGTTGTCTGCGAAAAACCGCTTTGCTTCACGGTTGCCCAGGCAGAAGAACTGAAAGAACTCGCGGCGAAAAAAGGCTGTCTGTTCTGTGTAACCTATACATATACCGGGCATGTGATGGCTAAAGAAGCAAGGGAAATTATCCGCAGCGGAAAGATCGGCGACGTAAGGATCGTCATGGGTGAATATCCGCAGGATTGGCTGCTGGATTCTATTGAAAACGTATCCGCAGACGCGCGTCCCTGGAGGACCGATCCCGCTATGACCGGCCGTTCCAACTGCGTAGGCGACATCGGCAGCCATACGGAAAACATGATCTCATTTTTGACCGGATTAAAGATTACAAAACTGTGTGCAAATCTGGACGTATTCGGCCAGGGCGGCACTCTTGATAACAATGGCGAAGTTATGATGAAGTTTGAAAACGGAGCGTCCGGAATGCTGTGGTGTTCCCAGGTTGCCATCGGTTACGACAACGCGCTGCGGGTACGCGTGTTTGGCTCAAAGGGAACAGTAGAATTTGTACAGGAAGACAGCAACTACCTGTATGTTACAATGCGCGGAGAACCCACTAAAAAGTTATCCCGCGGTTCAAAATATATATCTCCCGCTGCGGCAAAATTCAGCCGCCTGCCCTGCGGACATCCCGAAGGATTCCATGACGCTTATGCAAACATTTACGCTGCCTATGCGAACGCCGTATATGACAAACTCGCAGGCAAAAAAGTAAATGAGGAGGATTACGGCTATCCAACCATCGAAATGGGCGTGGAAGGCGTAAAATTCATCAACGCATGCGTGGACAGCCATGAAGCGGACAATTCCTGGATCGAACTGAAATAAAATAGTATTAAATAAATATAATTATAGAGAAAATAAAACAGAAGGATGAGGGTTCCTCATCCTTCTGTTATGTTATCAGAAATTTCAAAGCGGTTTTATTTTTAAGCTTAAAGCCATATACATGTAGTATAAACAAAGGTTTGAAAGGATCTGATACATATGTACGAATATTATAAATTTGATCTTGTACCGCTTAGATATTCTTATAATGCGTTAGAACCATATATAGACGCTGCAACGATGGCATTACACCACGATAAGCATCTGGGGACTTATGTCAGCAACCTGAACAATACCCTTTCCAAATATCCGCAGTTGCAAAAATGGCCGCTGGAAAAGCTGATAAGAAATTACCGCTCTCTGCCCAAAGAGATACAGATAACCGTAAAAAACAATGCGGGAGGCGTATACAACCACAATTTATTTTTTAACATTATGGGCCCGGCGGGACCCGAAAGTTCTGCGGATGCCATTACGGCGGCGATTGAGCAGTTTTTCGGATCCATGGATGATTTTAAGGATGAATTTATGGAAAACGCGCTGCGAGTCTTTGGATCGGGCTATACCTGGCTGGCGCTGAACGGCTATGGAAAACTGACGATCGTGAACACGGCAAACCAGGATACTGTGCTTGGTCTTAACCTGTATCCTGTTCTTCTGATCGATGTATGGGAGCATGCGTATTATTTGAAATATAAAAGCAGGAGGGCGGATTATATTGAAAACTGGTTCCATACAATTAACTGGGCGAGTGTTCAGGGGTATTATAATTATTATATGGTGCATAACCATTAATTTTTTTTGTTCATTTTTACGATATATTTAATGTTGATTTTCTTCAAAATACTCTTGATTTTTGATGAAAAAGAGTTCAAAATAAGTTGGATTTATGTTTAAATATTTCATTGTGGCAATATTATCTAGAATAATTTGCTAAATATAGTGGTATAGTATATAATATTTTCGTATATGTTGTAATTTTGGAGGAAAATAATGGCCAGTACTTACACGGCGAAAGACATTCAGATTTTAGAGGGGCTGGACGCGGTACGACGGCGTCCCGGCATGTACATTGGCACAACAAGTTCGCGCGGTTTGCATCACTTGCTTTGGGAGATACTTGACAATTCCATAGATGAAGCCGCAAACGGCTATGCTGATAAGATTTCGGTTACGCTGCACGCGGACAACTCCGTATCGGTTGAAGACAACGGACGCGGCATTCCGGTCGGTATCCATCCGGAACTCAAGGTCTCGGGCGTGGAAGTTGTATACACGCAGCTTCATGCCGGAGGAAAGTTTAACAATGACAATTATGCGTATTCGGGCGGACTGCACGGCGTAGGCGCTTCGGTAGTGAACGCGCTTTCCAAATGGGTACGCGTAGAAGTATGCCAGGATGGGTTTCTGTACCGTCAGGAATTTAAAACCAGCATGCAAAAAGGCAGGATGATGGTGGGAAAACCAGTTGGGCCGCTGGAAAAAATCGGGCCGACATCCAAACGGGGCACCAAGGTCACCTTTCTTCCTGACGACGAGGTGTTTGACGAGATCGAGTTCAATTATGAAAACATCAAGCGCCGTTTGCGGGAGTTTGCATTTTTAACAAAAGGCCTTAAAATAGTACTTTCTGACGAACGTACGCCGGGCCAGCGCCCAAAAGCAACCGTATTTGAGTACCAGGGCGGCATAGTGGATTTTGTTCGTTATATAAACGAGGACAAGCAGCCTTTGCATACAACGCCCATACTGATAGAAGGGCAGAAAAATGACATCATCGTATCCATAGCGATGCAATATAACCAGAGTTATACCGAGGGGATATTCTCCTATGTCAATAATATCAACACGCCCGAGGGCGGTACGCATGAAACGGGTTTTAAAACCGCTATTACCAAGGTAATGAACGACTATGCGCGGGCAGCAAACCTGATAAAGGAAAAGGATCTTTCTCTGGCGGGCGAGGACTTCCGGGAAGGACTTTGTGCGGTTTTATCCCTTAAAATGAAAAACGTTCAGTTTGAAGGGCAGACAAAAACAAAGCTGGGCAACGCAGAAGCAAAAACCGCCGTAGAAGCAATCGTTACCGAAAAGCTCGCCAATTTTATGTCCGATTTAAACAATACCCAGATCTGTACTCAGATCATAGAAAAGGCGGTCGCCGCAGCGCGTGTACGCGAGGCCTCCAGAAAAGCAAAAAAGACCCAGCGCGAAAAAAACAAGCTTGAAAATTCGCCGCTGGTGGGCAAGCTTTCCAGCTGCACTGGCAAAAACTACGAAATGAACGAACTATTCATAGTCGAAGGCGACAGTGCGGGCGGAAGCGCAAAGCAGGGCCGGGACAGGCGGTTTCAGGCGATACTGCCTCTGCGGGGCAAGCCTCTGAATGTAGAAAAAAAACGCGTAGATCAGGTGCTTGCCAATGAAGAATTCCGTTCGATTATAACGGCATTGGGCGTAGGGTTCGACGAAAGTTTCAATATCAATAATCTCAAATACAATAAAATCATTATATTGTCGGATGCTGACCAGGACGGTGCGCATATCCGCTGCATTTTGATTACGTTTTTCTTCAGGTATTATAAGGAATTGGTCACCGACGGGCATTTGTATATCGGCCGCCCGCCTCTTTATAAGATCGCAAAGGGCAGCAATGTACTGTATGCTTACAACGAGAAACAGCTCGCGGAGGCCAAGGATCAGCTGGGCAAAAACTGTACGGTGCAGCGGTATAAAGGCCTTGGCGAAATGAACCCTGAGCAGCTTTGGGAAACAACGATGAATCCTGAAAAACGTTCGCTCATCCGGGTTACGATTGAAGACGCGGCTGACGCAGAGCATATTGTCTCCGTCCTGATGGGGGACAAGGTGGAACCACGGCGCGACCATATTGGCTTATACGCCAATTTCAATAAAAAAGATCATTTTGAGGGAATATTGCGATATGGCAAAGAAGACGAAGCAAGTTATCTATGACGAACAAATAATTGAAAACAGCATGGAGGATACGATGCACCAGGCCTATATGACATATGCGGAGTATGTCATATTGGAGCGCGCTCTTCCCAGAGTTGAGGACGGACTTAAACCAGTACAGCGGCGTATTTTATATACCATGAGCGAGCTGGGTTTAACGCCTGACAAGCCCTATAAAAAGTCTGCCAGGATCGTTGGCGAATGCCTGGGCAAGTACCATCCCCACGGCGATACCAGCGTATACGATGCTATGGTGCGCCTGGCGCAGCCTTACTCCATGCGCGAGCCCATGGTGGACGGACACGGGAATTTCGGTTCCATGGACGGAGACAGTGCGGCCGCCATGCGTTATACCGAAGCAAGGCTTTCACCGCTGGCTATGGAAATGCTGCGGGATTTGGGAAAGGATACAGTGCCGTTCCGCCCGAATTTCGACGATTCGGAATGGGAGCCGGATATGCTTCCGGCGCGTTTTCCCAATCTGCTTGTAAACGGCGCGTCCGGAATCGCTGTAGGACTTGCCACAAACATACCTCCTCATAATCTGGGGGAGGTGATCGACGGTGTTGTATACAGGCTTGATAACCCGGAATGCAGTCTGCATTCCATTATGAAATACATCAAGGCGCCCGATTTCCCGACGGGCGGGTATATTGTGAACCATGAAGAACTTGTTACAGCATATGAAACAGGCAGGGGCAAGATTTTGCTGCGCGCAAAAGCAGAGATTGAAAAATCGGAAAACGGCAAAACGCGTATTGTTGTGACAGAGGTTCCTTATGAAATCAAAAAATCCACCATGCTGGAAAAGATCCTTGCCGTTTCCGAAGTCAAAAAGGATATTTTTGCCTGTATAGACGATATCCGCGACGAGTCGGACAGGGAAGGCGTACGCGCGGTTATCGAGATTAAAAAGGGCTATGATCCACAGAAAATACTAAACCTTTTATACAAATACACCGACCTGCAGGTCACATTCGGCATCAATATGATGGCGATCGCCAGAGGCGTGCCCATGCAATTGGGGCTTCTGGCCATACTGGATTATTATATTGCTCACCAGAAGGACGTGGTCACCCGCAGAACGCAATACGACCTGGAAAAAGCCGAAAAGCGCGAACATATATTGGCCGGCTTGATTATCGCGGTGGAGAATATCGACCGGGTGATCAAGATCATCCGGGAATCAAAGGACGTGCGTGAAGCCAAGGCCTCGCTCATGGCTGCATTCAGTCTGACGGGTATACAGGCGCAGGCTATTCTGGATATGCGCCTTGCGCGGCTGACAGCACTGGAGATTGATACGCTTCGCGCGGAGTATAAAGAAGTTGTTGCGCTTATAGCATACCTTAATTCCATACTGGAATCCCCGCAGAAGCTGATTGAAGTCATCAAGGAAGAACTTCATGAAATCAGACACAAATATGCAAACAAACGGCGCACGCATGTGATCCAGGTGGACGTTGCTGCGGAAGAACCCGATGAAAGCGAATTCAGAGTAGTGGAAGAATGCGCAATCGTTCTGTCACAGTCCATGCATTTAAAACGCTTATCCACAAAGGCGCTGCAAAAAGGCCTGGAAAACGGGGGCGATGATAAAAACGAACCCAGGCTGCTCGTATCCTCCGATACGGACAGCAAGATTTATATTTTTACAAATAAGGGCAATCAATATATTCTGCCGGCTTCATCCATCCCCGAAGGCAAGCTGAAAGATACCGGAAAGCCATTAACAGCTCTCATGCCGGGTGTGGATGCGGATGAAAAAATACTGAATCTGTTCGATTTCAAGTCTTTTGAAGGCAAAATGCTGTTTGCTACCAGGAACGGCATGGTAAAAGCTACCGATCTTTCGGAATTTGACGCCAAAAAGTGCAAGATAATGGCTTGTGGACTGAAAGAAGGGGACGAGCTGTTATATGTTCAAACATGGCAGGATGTTCCCAATATGCTTTTTATAACAAAGCTGGGTATGTCCATTAACATCAGTAAACTGGAAATATCCCAAATGGGCAGGGCAGCCAAGGGAGTGGGCGCGATCAACCTGAAAAAAGGGGACAGCGTTGTGCTGGCTGTGCAGGTGGATAATAATGGCGGCATGGTACTGTGCATGACCGAAAAAGGCTACGCAAAACAAACGCCGCTTTCAGAATATGAACTCCAGGGAAGGAACGGTAAGGGCCTTAAAACTTACAACCTTACGGGACAGATTGGACAGACGGTTACGGGAGCAGTATTCCTCGACAAACCCTGCATGCTTGTTACAAAGCAGAAATCCGGGGATATTACCACTCTTAAATCCGATGATATCCCAAGCGACGCCCGGAATGCCAAAGGCGAACAGGTGGTGCTTGCCGTTATGGGCAACGATGTTGTATCGCTTGAAAAGAAAATATTTGAATAGCAGCATTAAATTTAAATATTATTCTCAGGAGACAAGTTTAGCGGCTTGTCTCTTTTGTTTTTTAAATATAAGATAAATTTTAACGTTATTCAAGTCAATGTGGCATAAGCAAAAGCCTTTAAACAGACCTTTTTAGTATATTCATCATTTAAAACGGTTGGTAACAATCGAAAAATATAAACGTTTAAATTTATTTTCAAAAACTATTGATTTTTTATTTTATATGATATAAAATAAAGCCATAAAAGAAAAATGCTTAAAAAAGTGGTTTCATTCTAACAATAAAAGAAAAATAGAAGGCAATGTCTTTATTGCAAGTATTCAATGAATGGTTATTTATTATTTTTTATAAAAATTTTTGAAATACTTAAAAATTTAAAGGTTTAAATTATTGGTTATGGACAAAAAAGCTGCAACAATATTTGACGTCGCCAGGACGGCAGGGGTATCTATAGCAACCGTATCGCATGTATTAAATAATTCAGTTAATGTCGCCGACAAGACGAAAGTAAAGGTTCTGGAGGCCATTGAAAAGCTTTCCTATTCACCGAATGATGCAGCGAGAAGTATCAGGACGGGAAAAACAAAATCCATCGGTATTATTGTTCCTGATATTATGAATGAGTATTATTCAAATACGATGCAATCATTCCTGAAAGCTGCATATAGCAAGGAATACACGGTGCTGCTGACATGCTGCGAAAACAATATCCGCTATGAGGAAAAGCTGATCCGGATGCTTCTTGACCGGAGGGTTGAAGCCATCGGCATAATGGGTGGAAAAAATGATGAAGATCTGATCAGGGAGGTCATGTCAAAAGTACCAATACTCTTAATAGACAGAAGGATTGAAAACAGCGGTTTATCATGCATTCAATTTGATAATTTTACGGCAATGCGTGAACTGATCTCTGTTTTACATAAGGCCGGGTATACAGAAATAGGCTATATGTCCGAATCTGTTGAAATGGTCAATATCAGCGACCGGTATCATGGATTTATTCAGGGCATGGAAGAAAGCGGATTAACCGTAAACGATAAATATATTTACATTTCTAAGGAATTGCAGCTGAATAAGAATATGAACGGAAAAAAATTAATGACAAAATTGTTAAAAGAAAAAGGCCGTGAAAAACTGCCTAAGGTACTGCTTACTTCATCCGATCTGATAGCGGCAGGCGTTATGGACGCCATCAAGGAAGCTGGGTATACGATACCAAAGGACTTTGGAATTATCGGCTTCGATAATATCATGCTGTCCAATTATACATATCCTGCTCTCACGACCGTACAACAAGATACGGAAATGATGGGGAAAACAAGCTGGGATATCATTTATCAGCTGATCAAAAGAAAAGCAAAAATTCATCACGACATAGTACTTGAACAAAAACTGATCTTCAGAGATTCCTGTATTTTATAATACCATATAAATGTGGCAATTACTGCAACAGTATAGAATAACAAATAAAATATAAACGTTTAAATAATGGATAAAATCGAATTGGAGGAAATGATTATGAATTCAAAAACAAGATTTTTAAATCAAATGGAAGGTAAACCAATTGATAGATTAACAATGTGGTACGGAGCAGAGCCGGACCTCACACATAACATAATGAAGCTGTTAAATTTGAGCACCGAAGAAGAATTGATGCAGGAACTGCATGCCGATTTTAGAACGGTCCGCCCAAAATACATCGGGCCCAAGCTGGGTCGTTATCCTGACGGCACATTCGATTCCATATGGGGGATCAAGCGCGGCGGGGGGTTCTGGGGCACGGCTTTAAACCATCCGCTTGAACATGTGGAGGACGTATCCGAATTGGACGATTATGCCTGGCCCACTGCAGACCTGTTCGATGTAAATTTTACAGAAGAAGAAATAGAGCTTTCAAAACAATACGCGATCATCGGCGGGGAATGGGCGCCATTTTTTATCGAAGCCTACGAACTGGTGGGTTATGAAAAGCTACTGATGGACCTTTATATCAATCCGGTCCTGGCATGCGAAATAATGGAACGTTGCCTTAATTTTCACCTTGAAATCAACGAACGGCTGTTCCCAAAATACGCAAAATACATCGATATGGACTGGTTTTGCAATGATTACGGCATTACTAAGGGCCTGCTTATCGACCCCAATATGTGGCGCAAATACTGTAAACCCCTGCAGGCCAAGCTAGCTGCACAGGGACATAAATACGGAATGAAAGTCGCCATGCATTCCTGTGGGGATATTTCTTCCATCATTCCCGATCTGATCGACATCGGGATACAGATCATAAATCCCATACAGGTCAACTGCCCGGGAATGGATCCTAAAAAATTAAAGCAGGAATTCGGGCGTGATATCATTTTCTTCGGGGGCATTGACTATAACGAACTGTTGTCCAACGGTACGCAAAAAGAAGTTGAAGAAGGCACAAAAGAAATGATCGATATCCTGGGGTACGACGGCGGAATGATCGTTGCGCCCACACACGATCTGCTGATGAGCGAGGTGCCGGCGGAAAATATGGTTACGCTTTATAAAACCGCGCTTGAGTATTCGCCTAAATTTTTTAAATAATTTTCAAATGGAGGATCGCCATGAATCTATATTGTGTTGTAAACGAACTAAAACCTGAGGGTGTCGCGCCTTACAGTGAATATCACAAAAATGCGCATAAAACAGAATGGAAGACACAGTTAAAAGCACTCCGCGATGCGGGCATGGAGATATGCAACGTGTACATTTGGAAGAATCATGCCATTATGATCGTCGGGTGCGAAGATCTGAATGTCTGTTACAAAAAACTGGCTACAATGCCGGACAATCTCAGATGGCAGAAATTGATGAACGGATTCTTTTTAAACGATCCCAAATTTGACGGCACAAAAACGATTTCGATCGAAAAGATTTTTGATTTGGTTGAGCAGTCAAAATGCTTAAGCGAATGAAATAACAGGGGGGAAAAAATCAAATGGAGGAAATTAAAATGGTGAAAAAGCAAATTTTTATTGTTATTGCTATTGTTCTTTGCGTGGCTATGCTAGCAGCTTGCTCCACGACAGGACCTGCTGAAAAATCAGCGTCTGAATCTTCGGCAGCTGCAGTGTCTGAATCAGCCCAAACGCCCGTCGAAAGCGAACAAATCATCGTTGGTTATAATGCATATTCCGATTCGATCGCTTTCTCAAAAAGCATAAGCGACAATATGCAGAAAAATGCTGACGAAAGAGGTGCTAAATTGCTCAGAGCGGATACGAATGGCGACGCTACGACTGCTCTGAAAAATCTTGATACATTCCTGGCGCAAGGTGCCAATTTTATAGTAGACTCAACATGGGTAGACGCTGCAACGCAGACAATGGCCGAAAAATGCATGGAAGCGGGCGTACCGTATATTTCTATCGATATTCCTGTAAACGAAAAATTCAAGAGCAATTCCTATTTTATGGGTGTTAACAATTACGGCGCAGGCACGGTTACGGGAGAAGCGGCAGCGGAATTTATTAAAGCAAACTGGGAGAACAAGTTGGATTACATACTTGTTTCCTATACGGAAAGTACTGGCGAAGTGCTCAAACAAAGGATCTACGGCGTAATTGATGCTGTGAAAAATGCCGGTATTGACATTGCCGACGAAAATGTTGTGTGGGTAAACCCACAGTCAACCGATGCGACCGTTGAAACCAAATCTCTGACCACAGACTTTTTGACGGCTCATCCGGATGCAAAACACATTTTGATGTGCTGTGTAAACGATCAGGCCGCAATGGGTATGAACTCTGCTGTGGATACATCCAACAGGGCTTCTGACGTTCTGATTGTCGGGCAGGGCTGCGATGATCCTGCTATTGAAAACCTGAGAAAGGCAGAAGACAACGCATGGATCGGCTCCACAGGGTATTTCCCGGAAACATACGGCAACTACGTTTTCGGGATCATCGACACCTTGCTGGAAGGCGGCAATCCTCCTGAAGATACCTACGTAGAAAACGTATTTATCACAAAAGAAAACATTAACGAATACTATCCCCAATAAAAATTAAACAGAATCAAAAAACAATGTAATCTCCCCTGCATTGTTTTTCTCAAAGCATACGTTGTCTAAATGGAGTTTAAAAAAATCTGGTGGTGTAAATATGGAAAAATTGCTGGAGATGAAAAATATCACAAAACGGTTCCCTGGTGTTTTGGCATTAAACAAAGTTCATCTGGAATTGCACCAGGGAGAGATATTAGCCCTGCTTGGAGAAAATGGAGCCGGCAAGTCGACATTGATGAAGATATTATCCGGCGCGTATGTTCCCGATGAGGGTGAGATTTATTTCGAAGGAGAACAGCTGGAGCCGAAAAATCCCGGTGAAATGCTCAATAAAGGTATCGCGGTTATGTATCAGGAATTGAATTACCTGGACGATCTCAGTATTGCCGAAAATATTTTCCTGGGCAATCTGCCACTGTCCAAATGGGGCAAAGTCAATTATAAAAAACTATACAACGATACACAAAAATTGCTTGATATCGTGGGCCTCAAATACGATCCCAAAAAAGAAGCGGTGCATTTATCAATCGCCGAAAAACAGCTGATGGAGATCGCCAAGGTATTGTCTAAAAAAAATAAAGTGCTTGTTATGGATGAGCCGACGTCGGCCCTTAACGAATCCGAAGCCAAATTGCTTTTCAAACTGCTTCGCGAACTGGTCCAGGACGGCAAATCGATTATCTATATATCACATAAAATGGATGAAATATTCGAAATATCCGACAGGGTGGAAGTACTCAGGGACGGCACATATATCGATACCGTAAAAACAAAAGAAACCAATGCGGTCAAACTGGTATCCATGATGGTGGGCAGAACGATCGACGATATGTATCCAAAAGAAGTGATCCGGCATGGTGATGTTGTACTTGAAGTAAAAGGATTGACCGGTGCTCAGATCCACGACGTAAGCTTCAATATCAAAGCTGGGGAGATCGTGGGCCTTTTCGGTTTAATGGGTTCGGGCAGAACAGAGATCGCCGAAATGATATTCGGTAAAAGAAAAGTTCTTTCGGGCACCGTGACCGTAAACGGGAAAGAAGTACCCATGAAGAGTCCTGCGGAAGTCATCAAATCCAAAATCGGTTATGTGCCGCGCGAGCGAAAGAAAGACGGGCTGGTATTAAGTTCAACCGTCAGCGAAAACATGACGTATATCTATTTAAAAAAGCTGCGCAAATCCATTGGCTTGAATAAATCTCTGGAAAGCAAAGTAGTCGGGGAATGGATCGAAAAGCTGAATATAAAAACGCCAAGCCCCAATACGATTGTGGATTCTCTTTCAGGTGGCAATCAGCAAAAAGTCGTCATTGCAAAATGTATGCTGGACGAACCCAAGGTATTGATGCTGAACGAGCCTACCAGGGGCGTTGACGTGGGCGCGAAAGTCGAAATTTATAAAATGATAGAAAATTTGTGCAAAATGGGTATTGCGATACTGATGATATCTTCAGAAATGCCGGAAATAATGGGCATTGCCGACCGGATCGTTGTTGTTCACGAAGGAAAAATAACAGGCGAATGCAGCCGGGAAGAATTCAGTCAGGAAAAATTAATGCTTTTGGCAATAGGGGGTAATTAAAATGTCTATCCAAGAAAACAAAGGCAGTAATGCTGCTTTACGATTATTGAAAAACGGTGGAACCACGTTCAGTCTTATATTGGTATACATCGTTATTTGTGTCGTGTTCGGCATACTGTCACCGTATTTTTTTACGTTGCAAAATTTCCTGAATATCGGTATCTATACATCAATTATCGGCGTAATGGGCGCCGGCGTAACGGTTGCCATGCTTTTAGGCGCAATGGATATTTCCCAATATGCTACGGCCACCTTGTCGAGCGTTACAGCAGCTATGCTGCTTAACGGAAACTCAAATTTGTTTGTGGTCATTGCGGCCGCAATTGCAGTAGGCATTATCTGCGGTATTGTCAACGGCACGCTTGTTTCCGTGCTTAAAATCTCGGCGATTATCGTTACGCTTGGAACCATGCAGATTTTCAGAGGGATCGCATATCTGCTTGCAGGAGGGAAAACCATCATGATCGATAATCCTTCCTATGACCTCATCGGAAAAGGCTATATTGCAAATATGGTTCCCATCTGCATCATTATCATGGTGATCGTGTTCGTTTTGATTTATTACCTGCTGAGACATACCGGATTTGGCAGGCAGGTATATGCGGTGGGCGGAAACGAAAGCGCAAGTTATTTGTCCGGTATCAATGTTGTAAAAGTTAAATTTTTAGCGCTGGTTCTTTGCAGTGTATGTTCGGCAATCGCGGGACTGATCACCTCCTCGCAGGTTAGTGCGGCGATCCCGTCCAACGGCGTCGGTTCGGAAATGGGCGTGCTCTCTGGCGTTATTTTAGGCGGTATCAGCCTTTCAGGCGGCAAAGGACGGATTTCCGGCACAGTGATCGGAATACTTATACTAGCTACCATTCAAAACGGCTTAACGCTTTTGAGCGTCCAATCTTTCTACCAGATGATCATTAACGGTATCGTATTGATTCTGGCGGTATTGATGGATGTTGTCAGAAGCGGCGCATTGAAAAAACAATAAAAGAAGGAAAGCGGGGTACTTAAAAATGGATAATAATATATGGCTCCCTAACAAAGACAGGCTAATCGCAACTTTGAGGGGCGAAATACCCGACCGGGTATCCTGGACGGAAATGCTTATTGAACCTAAAAATGTTGAAAGAATAGTAGGAAAAGATGTCGGTAGCACGATGGCAGCTTCCAGGGGGGCTGGAGAAGGCGATATTTTAGTTCCCCCTCCGATGGCGCCGGAATACTATTTTAAAATATTGGAATACACATGCCAGGATACAGTGGTTCTGGAGTCACTTTGGGCGCCTTTTCAGGTAAAAGAAATGGATAGTATATATGCCGTACAAAAGGGAGGCGTGGTAAAGTGCTGGGACGACCTGGACAAAGTGATCGCGCCAAACCAGGACGATATTACGCCCAGAATTCAATATGTGAAAGAATATGTGAAAGCCGCAAAAGAGAAAAACATCGGCGTTACATATACGACGGGCGCATTTTTCCAGTATTGTTATGAATACCTCATTGGGTTTGACAATTTTTGCATCATGGTTCTTGAGGACCCGGAGCTGTTGGAACATTGCCTCGATCTGGTGCTGAAGTATTATCTGGATATTACCGACAGGGTGATCGAAGAAGGGGTGGACGTTTTGTTTTTCGCGGACGACGTCGCATACCGTTCAGGAACGTTTATCAATCCTCAAATGTTTAAAGATATGTGGCTCGGCAGAATGCAGAAGCTGACGCAAAAAGCCAAAGACGCCGGTATCCCTGTCATGTTCCACTCGTGTGGCAATGTGACGCCTATTATTGATAGTGTGATCTGCAATATGGGCACGGATTGCCTGCATCCCATTGAACCCTATTCCATGGACATATATGCAATAAAAGAAAAGTATTCGGACAGATTCTGCGTTGCCGGAAATCTTGATATTGCAGGGCCGTTTGCCTTCGGTACTCCTGAGGAAGCCTACATGGAAGCAGCCCAAATGATAGAGAAGCTGAAAAAGGGCGGCAAATACATCTTTGCGACAAGTCACAGCGTTACGGACGATATTCCGTTTGAAAACTTAAATGCCGTAATCAAGGCTCTGAAAGATACAGGGAAATATTAAATCATAATTTACTGAGGTGGAATTTTAATGAGCAAATTTAATTATTCGATTATTTTAGGTAATGTTGGCTCATGTAGCGACAGGTACATGACATGCAGCTATTCTGATCCTTTTACGGTTGAACAGCTGTTCGACCGCGTAACATCGGTAAAGGCGGTATCGGGCGTTACAGGCGTTGAATTGGTTTCCAACTGGCACATTACCGAAAAAAGTGTTAAAACGGTAAAAGAATTACTTGAAAAACACGATTTAAAACTGGTTTCCATTATTCCAGACCAGTTTGCAGTTCGCAAATGGGGAAAAGGCGCATTTATATCCAAGGATAGCGCTTTAAGAAGAGCTGCGGTGGAAGAAGTAAAAGAAATCATCGACTATGCTTCAGAATTGGGATGCAAGCTCATATCGTTATGGCCGGGGCAGGACGGATATGATTATTATTTTACTGCGGATTATGCCCAGGAAAGAACCTGGTTCGAGGAATGCCTGACAAAATGCTGCGATTATAAAAAGGATACGAGAATCTCGGTTGAATATAAACCCAAAGAACCCAGAAACAGAAGTTATCCTTCAAACGTATATTCAACGCTGCTCATGGTAAAAGAAACGGGCAGAGATAACTGCGGCGTTACGGTTGATTTCGGACACGCCCTTGTGGCATACGAAAATGTGGCGGAATCCGTTTTGATTTTAAAGAAATATGGGGACAAACTGTTTCATCTGCACATGAATGACAGCTACGGTTACTGGGATGATGATATGATTGCGGGTTCCATCCATACGATCCAATATCTGGAGATGTTTTATTGGATGAAAAAAACCGGATATCAGGGATACATTTCAACTGACCAATATCCGTACAGGGAAAACGGAAGGGACGCTGTGATGCAGACTGTTGCATGGATGGAGTGCTTTGAAGAAATAGCGGACAGAATGCTGGAAGATAAAGAAGTAGACCAGGTAATCCGCTCGGGCGATGCGGTGGCAGCTACGGCCATGCTTAGAAGAATTATGTTTCAAAGATAACTCGTTTACCAGGAGGTGCAAATGAAGATAGTGAATTTCGGTTCTTTGAACATCGATTATGTATATTCCGTTGACCACATCGTCGTACCCGGCGAGACAATTTCATCCGGTGGCCTTCAGATTTTTTGCGGAGGAAAAGGATTAAACCAGTCGGTCGCCCTGGCAAGGGCCGGAGCGGAGGTGAGTCACGCAGGGGCTGTGGGAGAAGACGGCGGCATGCTGCTTGATCTGCTTGGGCAAAACGGCGTAAGCTGCAATAATGTTTTTCAGGTAAAAGGCAGCAACGGATGCGCTATCATACAGGTGAACAAGGCCGGTCAAAACAGCATTATTCTTTACGGCGGAAGCAACAGGTCTCTGACAAAAGATATGATAGATCAATCCCTTGAATCTGTCTTAAGCGGCGATTTCGTTCTTTTGCAGAACGAGACTAATTTAATTGATTATATCATTGACGCCGCATATGCAAAAGGCGCGCGTGTCATTATGAATCCGTCTCCATACGATGAGGCGGTAAAATCCTGCGATTTGTCCAAGGTATGGATGATATTTGTCAATGAAATAGAAGGCGGACAAATAGCCGGCACAAACGATATTGCGCTTATTCCGGAAAAAATATTGGGACTATACCCGGAAATGAAAATTGTGCTTACCCTTGGAGAAGAAGGCTCTCTTTACTGCGACAAGACGCAAACGAGCAAAACAGAAATATTCAGAACAGAGGTGGTTGATACCACCGCGGCAGGCGATACATTTCTGGGATATTTTATTGCTTCTACCATACGCGGCATGAAACCCAAAACCGCATTGGCGGCCGCTTCAATGGCTGCATCGCTGGCAGTATCCAGAAAAGGGGCGGCGCATTCAATACCGTTACTTGCAGAAGTTGAAGAGGCGCTTGAGCATATCTAAAGCAGCAAAATGTAACAGGATATCATAAAGAATCAGGTGTATTTGCCTGGTTCTTTTTTATTTTATCAATATACTGCCTGTTCCTAAAGACAATTTTAAAGTGGATTTTAAATTATATAGAATAACTCGCTGTTTCCTTCAATAAATATATTATACAAACAGAATTAAATACATTGGAGGTTTATATATGCGGATATTCGTAATGAAAAAAAGCACTCTGATAAAAGCCGCTGTATTCGTATTATTGATAGTGGGTGCGGTTTTATACACGCAGTTTGTCATGCAGGATACAAATGATGTTTTCAGTGCGAAGGGAAAGGAACAAATGCCTGTATGCAGCGTAAAAACAGATGTAAAAGAAATAGCGCTGACAATTGACACCGCATTTGGGAACGATAAGACGCAGGAACTTTTGGATATATTGGATGAATTCAATGTGAAAGCCACGTTCTTTGTGGTAGGAATGTGGGCGCAGGAAAATCCTGATCTTATGCAAAAAATCATAGCCGGGGGCCACGAGGTGCAGAACCATTCCATGGAGCACGAGCGGTATCCGGATCTCAAAGTGGAAGAGATATTATCGGACGCGCAGGCCGCTCAAACGCTACTGAATGAGGAAACAGGGAAAAATGCTAATATCATCAGGCTTCCGTTCGGCGCGTTTGATGACAAGACCATTAAAATACTGATGGATAATGATTTCATACCGGTCAAATGGAGCGTGGACGGTCAGGATTGGAAAACCGACGATGTGAAAGAAGTTTACAACAACGTGATTAAAGACATCAAAGGCGGAGACATCATAATGCTTCAGAATAATACTGTGGGAGCTGAAGGCGCATTAAAAGATATCATTACACAGCTTTTGGATAAAGGATATGAATTTGAAACCATAAGCGAATTGCTTCCTGAAGGAGAAATCACTATAGACGATCAAGGCAGGGCATCACTTTTACAAGAATAAAGCAGATTTTAAGGAGGCACATATGGAAGACACAAAATGCACGAACAGTATCTATCTGATGGGAGAAATGCTGTCCCCTTTAAAATACAGCCATACGGTATACGGCGAGGGATTCTATAATTTTGAAATGGGCGTAAACCGCCTGAGCGGTAAAACAGATATTTTGCCCGTCACTGTTTCCGAAAGAATACTTGATTTTACGCCTATCTATGAAGGGGAAATATTTGCGGTTACAGGTCAGATCAGGTCATATAACAAAAGGAACGAAGACGGTTCAAACAGGCTGCTGATAACGGTTTTTATAAAAGAAATCAATAAGGACTGCGATCCAATCCACCAGAAAAACGTAAACGAGGTAAATCTGGAGGGATATGTCTGTAAGCCAACCACATACAGGGTCACGCCTCTTGGGCGCGAAATAACCGATATGCTGATCGCTGTAAACAGAGCGTTCAATAAATCGGATTATATTCCCTGCATCGTTTGGGGACGAAACGCCAAGTTTGCCAAAAAATTCCTTCCGGGCAATAAATTGGCCGTTTCCGGCAGACTGCAATCACGTGACTATGAAAAAGTATTGGAAACCGGCGAAATAATCGTAAGAACGGCGTACGAGGTATCACTCAATAATATTGAACAGCTAAAATAAAACTAATAAAAAGCCAAAAGGAAATTTATAGTTTATATTCACGTATTAGTGTGATAAAATAGATAGGTGTAATGCCTATTTTTTTTATGGGTTTTTTTAATAAAGAATAAGATTTTTATGTTTAGCAGGCAATAATGAAACAAACGGGGGTTCGTTGGGAAGGGTGGTAAAATGGTTAATCCGAAATTGAAATCCGAAGATCTGGACAATCTGTTTCATGCAATCAGTACATTAAAAGACTTGGACGAGTATTATATGCTTTTTGAAGATCTTTGTACGGTTGCGGAGCTAAACGCGATCACACAGCGTTTTAAAGTTGCTCAGATGCTGAACAAAAAATTTACCTGCCACGCGATAGCCGAAAAAACAGGCGCATCAACTGCTACCATCAGCAGGGTAAACAGATGCCTTAATTACGGTACAGGCGGGTATGGGCTTGTAATCAAACGTATGGAGGAAGAATGAACCTAACGGCGCTTAATGACAGACAGAGGGAAGCGGTGTGCGCGGCAGACGGACCGGTTTTGGTTTTGGCCGGAGCCGGCAGCGGAAAAACCAGGGTGCTGACCGAGCGGGTGGCTTATCTGGTCGGAGAAATGGGAGTGCATCCCCTTTCGATCCTTGCGATCACTTTTACAAACAAGGCGGCTGCCGAGATGCGCGAACGCATCCAGAAGACGCTTGACAGGGATGTTTCGGACATGTGGATCAGCACGTTTCATTCCATGTGCGTGCGTATACTCCGCATATCCGGACAGCGGATCGGATACGGCTCCAATTTTGTGATCTATGATACGGACGACAGTCTTAGGCTGATCAAGCAGATTTTGGAGAACCTGGGTTTAAAAGAAGATAAGAATTATCCGCCCAAGCTGATCCGAAATATCATCAGCAAATACAAAAATACGTCCGCGGACAAGGATATCTACGATTTTGCAGAAAAGAATTATCCCATGCAGTCCTACCGCATCAGCGACATTTATAAAATGTACAGTGAAGAAATGCTGCGGCAGAACGCGATGGACTTTGACGACCTGCTTTTAAATACGCTGAAACTGCTTATACAAGACGAGGAGTCGAGGCTCTATTACCAAAACAGGTTTAAATATGTGATGGTGGACGAATACCAGGATACCAACACGGTGCAGTACCGGCTGACAAAACTCCTGTGCGGCCGTTACCGGAATATTTTTGTGGTGGGTGACGACGACCAGAGCATATATGCATTCAGGGGCGCAAACATCCAGAACATACTGAACTTTGAAAAAGACTATCCGAATGCAAAAGTAATCAGGCTGGAGCAGAATTACCGTTCGGATATCAGAATATTGAACGCCGCCAACTGCGTGATTAAAAACAACCAGGGAAGGACGCGCAAGACGCTCTGGTCGGATATTACAGGCGGAGGCAAGCCTAAACTGTTTACCGCTCCGAGCGAGCGTGACGAGGCGGAATACATCGCGCGCGAAATCAATTCGCTGGTGCGCCAGGGCGGCCGGTATGGAGATGTTGCGGTATTGTATCGTATCCATACGCTGGCCCGCGTGATAGAGGAAAAATTAAGAATGTATGCCGTGCCCTACAGGGTGTATGGCGGCATCAGTTTTTATGAGCGCAAGGAAATCAAGGAAATGCTGGCCTACCTGAATCTGGTCGCCAATCCCGCGTCGGACGTTCATTTCCTCAGGATCATAAATGTTCCCAAACGGGGTATAGGGGCGGCAACAGTGCAGAAAATAATGAATGTAGCCCACAGCGAGGGTATATCCTGCATGGATGTGGTCGCAAACGCGTCGCTTTATTTTGAAGGACAATCATTCCTCAAAAAGCTTCTGGAGTTTTCTCGGGTCATGAAGGAATTGCAGGAATCTGCGGAAGACGAAGAGGTGCACGGCGTTATCCGCGATATATATGAAAAGACGGGTTACCGTGAAATGCTGGAAACCGAGTATCCGGAGGACTTCCAGACCCGCAAGGAAAACGTGGAAGAACTGATCAACTCCGCTTATGAGTTTGAGAAGAACGGCGGAGAAGGACTTATTGACTATCTGCAAAATATCGCGCTCATAACGGACCTTGACAGCATGGACGAGCAGGGCGGCGTAACGCTTATGACCATCCACGCGGCAAAAGGCCTGGAATTTGATACGGTGTTCGTGGCCGGAATGGAAGAAACGCTTTTCCCCAGCCGGATGGCGGTGGAAGAGGGCAATGTGGAGGAAGAGCGCCGGTTGTGCTACGTTGCGATAACACGCGCCAAAAAAAGCCTATATTTAACCAATGCAATGCGCAGGTCGTATTTCGGGGAATTCGCAATGAATCCGCCTTCAAGATTTTTGGAGGAAATAGACAACAACCTTGTGGAATACCTCAATAAGCCTTCGCAGAATGCATTCGTAACTAAGCAGAGTGCCGCCAATAAGCCGCCTGCGCCTCCAAGATTTACGGGCAGGCCGGTAATCCAGGAGAAAAAGCCGCAGGAAGTATCGGCCGATTATAAGGTGGGTGTAGTTGTGGCCCATAAAACATTCGGGCGCGGCCCGATCGTCGCGATTTCGGGTGAAGGCAACCAGAAAGTTGCTACTGTGGAGTTTGATATTGCGGGACCGAAAAAAATGTTTTTATCGTTCGCGTCCCTGGAGATTGTGAGATAAGAAAAATGGAAATGCGCGAGCTTGTCGACAAACTTAACGACTACGCATACCGGTATTACGTGCTGGACGATCCCTCTGTGAGCGATGTGGAATACGATCGGCTGTACGACCGCCTGGTTGCGCTGGAAAAGGAAACGTGTATCATATTTCCAGATTCCCCAACACAGCGTGTAGGCGGCGTGCAAAAGGCCGGATTTAAAAAACACAGGCATATCGAACCCCTATGGAGCCTGGATAAGGCGCAGACGGAGGAAGAGCTTCTGGCGTGGCAGCAGAGGACGGATAAGCTTGCCCGTGAACTCTCGTGCCCAAAGCCGACGTATTCCCTGGAGTATAAATTCGACGGGCTTACGATCAACCTGACATATGAAAATGGTTTCCTTGTGACTGCCGCCACGCGGGGCGACGGCGCGGTAGGGGAAGATATTACGGCACAAATCAAAACGATCAAGACGATTCCTCTGAAAATACCCTTTGCCGGTAAAATGGAAGTGCAGGGTGAAGCCGTTATGCGGCTTTCCGTGCTGGATAAGTATAATAAGACAGCCTCGGAACCGTTGAAGAATGCGCGCAATGCTGCTGCAGGTGCGATCCGCAATTTGGACCCTGCCGTCACGGCATCACGGAATCTTGACGCTTTTATCTATAACATAGGGTATATTGAAGGCCGTGAATTTAAAAGCCACGGAGAAATGATCGCATTTTTACGGGAAAATCTTTTCGACGTCAGTATGTATGAAAAGGAATTTACGGATATCTCTTCAATATTAAAAGAAGTGGAGAAGGTCTCTCAGACGCGCAACGATCTGGATTTCCTTATTGACGGCATGGTGATTAAGATTACGGATATGGAAACCCGCCGGAAGATGGGATATACCCAAAAATTTCCGCGTTGGGCTGTTGCTTATAAGTTTGAAGCGCAGGAAGTGACTACCGTGATAGAGGATGTTGTCTGGGATGTGGGCCGCAGCGGAAAGCTGACTCCCACGGCGATTCTCAAACCTGTGGATATCGCCGGCGTAACCGTGAAGCGCGCGACCCTCAATAATTACGAGGATATTTTGCGAAAAAAGGCGGCGATCGGAGCGCGTGTTTTTATCCGGCGTTCCAATGACGTTATCCCGGAAATCCTGGGAGCCGCTCCAGAACAGGAAAACAAGCTTAAAGAAATCAAAAAGCCCGAATATTGCCCTGCCTGCGGCACTTGTCTCACGGAGATAGGCCCTAACCTTTTCTGTGAAAATTCTCTAGACTGCAAGCCGCAGCTTACGTCCCGCATGGTGCATTTTGCATCCAGGGACGCTATGAATATAGAAGGTATGAGCGACCAAACGATTAAGGCGCTGTTTGAGGACCTGCATATCAAGAACATTGCAGAAATCTATTCGGTTACGAAGGAAGATTTATTAAAGCTGGAGGGTTTTAAGGAGAAAAAAACCATCAAGCTCCTGGAATCTATAGAAAAAAGCAAAGATGCGCCTCTTGCAAACTTTATTTTTGCGCTCGGAATCCCCAATGTAGGCAAAAAGACGGCCCGTGATCTTGCGGTGAATTTCAAAGCATATGACGCCGTCGCCTCTGCGACAATGGAAGAGCTTGTCGCAATACGTGATATCGGGGAAGTTGTTGCCAGGAGCATCACGGAATTTTTTGCAAACAGCCATTATCTTGATATCATAACAGAAATGTTCGCGCTGGGCGTACGTCCGCAGGATGAAAAAGAGCCTGCCGTTTCCGGCGGCATATTTGAGGGAAAATCGTTTGTTCTTACCGGAACGCTTGAAGGGTACAAGCGAAGCGAGGCACAGAAGATCATAGAAGAATCGGGCGGACGCGTGGTATCCGCGGTCAGTAAAAACACGGATTACGTATTGTCGGGAGAAAGCCCGGGCTCAAAACTTGATAAAGCGCTGGAGCTTGGAGTTAAGATTCTTGATGAAAATACGTTCAATGAATTGATTGGCTCTTTTACTCGGGGCTGATTTCATGTATAATTTTTAGAAGATTTAAAGGAGTGAGAGTTATGCTTGTTTCAATTGAAGAAGTGGAAAAAATAGCGTCGCTTTCCATGCTGTATGTATCAGACGACGATAAAAAGATGCTTCAGGAAAGTCTGGAGATCATATTGGCTCACGCACAGCGCCTGAACAAACTGGATACGGAAAATGTAATTCCCACCACATATATTTTAAAACAGCAGAATGTCTTTCGGGAAGACGAAATTGAGCCCGCAAGGGAGCGGGACGAGCTTTTAAAAAATGCTCCCGAAAAAGAAGACGGCTATTTTATCGTTCCTCAGGTTGTGGAGTAATACTCATTTTTCGTTAAAAAAGGAGTCGCTATGAATTTAAACGAACTGACTATAGCACAGTCATTAGAGCTGTTGGATAAAAAGGAAGTCACGTCGGTCGAACTGACCGAAGCTTGCCTCAGGCGTATAGAAGAAGTCGAACCGAAAGTGCATGCGCTGGTAACGACTTGCGGCGACGTAGCGATGGAGAAGGCAAGAGAAGTGGATAAAAAACGCGCCGCTGGGTTAAAGCTCGGACGGTTGGCCGGCATCCCCGGAATTATCAAGGACTGCATCTGTACAAAGGGCGTGCGTTCTACCGCATCATCAAAAATGCTTTACAATTACGTTCCCGTATACGATGCGCATGTGATAGAAAAACTGAACGCCGAGGATTATGTTCTTGTGGGTAAGGCCAATATGGATGAGTTTGCAATGGGTTCATCCACTGAAAATTCAGGGTTCGGGGTATCCAAGAATCCCTGGGACTTGGAGCGCGTTTCAGGTGGATCTTCCGGCGGCAGTGCAGCTGCCGTAGCTGCGGATGAAGCCATATTTTCGCTTGGTTCCGATACAGGCGGGTCGGTTCGCCAGCCTGCCGGTTTCTGCGGAGTGGTCGGACTGCGTCCCACCTACGGTACGGTATCGCGTTATGGACTAATGGCCTTTGCATCTTCGCTGGATCAGATAGGACCTCTTTCCAAAAGCGTAGAGGACGCAGCCATTGTGATGAATGTGATATCCGGAAGGGACAGGCGGGATTCCACATCCGCAATTATGGACTATCCTGATTATGAAAAGGATATTAAAAAAGATATCAAAGGAATGAAAGTGGGCGTGCCAAAGGAATACCTGGAAACAGAGATGTCCGACGATGTGCGCGTGGTATTTATGAACGCTATTCAGCAATTTAAGGATATGGGCGCAATCGTCGAAACCACAAGCCTGCCCACATTCGATTATGCGCTGTCCGCATATTATATCATATCCTCCGCGGAGGTATCCTCCAATCTGGCACGTTATGATGGAATACGGTACGGATACCGCACCAAGGAATATAAGGATTTAAAGGAAATGTATAAAAAAACCCGCAGCGAAGGATTTGGCGATGAGGTAAAACGCAGGATAATGCTGGGGAACTATGTGCTGAGTTCAGGCTATTACGACGCCTATTACCTCAAGGCATTGAAGGTTCGTACGCTGATCAAGAACGATTTTGAGGAACAGTTCAAAAAATACGATATTCTGATTTCGCCCGTAACGCCTACGCCGGCGTTTAAGATCGGCGAGAAATCAACGCCCATGGATATGTACGTTTCGGACCTTTTCACTGTTCCGATCAACGTCGGGGGAATGAGCGCCATTTCGGTGCCCGCAGGGCTTTCCGGCCAGGGGCTGCCCATCAACATACAGGTGATCACGAACGCATTTTGTGAAAACACCATGTTCCGCGCTGCGTACAACTTTGAAAAATCGGCGGGCTTTTCGGCCAAGCCGAAGCTGTGAGGGGTGAGCAATATGAAATATGAGATCGTTATCGGCCTGGAAGTGCACGCGGAACTTTCAACCAAAACAAAAATATTCTGCAGCTGTAAAAACGAATTCGGCGCGGAGCAGAATACAAACGTATGTCCGGTATGCCTGAGTATGCCCGGTACGCTGCCTGTTATAAACCGGAGCGTGGTTAATTATGGTGTAAAAGCCGGCATGGCGCTTTCCTGCGATATCCCCAATTTCTCAAAGATGGACAGGAAAAACTACACATATCCCGATCTTTCAAAATCGTATCAAATCTCGCAGTTTGAATTTCCTCTTTGCAAGAAGGGAGAAGTCGCCATACAGGTGAATGGGCAGGAGAGAAAAATCGGTATTACGCGCATCCATATTGAAGAAGATGCAGGAAAACTTGTCCATCAGTCCGGATACAGCGAGGTTGACTATAACCGGGGCGGCGTTCCGCTGATTGAAATTGTAACCGAGCCGGATTTGCGTTCGGCCGACGAAGTGAAGGTTTTCCTCGAAACCATAAAGTCCAACCTTGAATTCATAGGAGTATCCGACTGCAAGATGCAGGAAGGGTCCCTTCGTTGCGACGTAAACATTTCCGTCCGCCCGGAAGGGCAGAAGGAATTCGGCACGCGCACAGAGCTCAAGAATCTGAACAGTTTTTCGGCGATTTTCCGCGCGATTGACTACGAATCCAAACGCCAGATTGAGGTGATAGAAGGCGGGGACAGCGTTGTGCAGGAGACTAGACGCTGGGACGATGAAGGCGGCAAGAGCTATCCAATGCGCGACAAGGAGGAAGCACACGATTACCGGTACTTCCCGGACCCGGACCTGGTGCCAATATACCTCACAGACGATGAGATTGCGGCAATCCGTGACACAATGCCAGAAATGCCAGGCGCCAAGAAACAGCGTTATATAAGCGAATTCGGCCTGTCGGATTATGATGCGTCAATACTCACCTCATCCAAATATTTAGCCGCTTTTTTTGAAAGCTGTGTTGCCCTGTATCCGTCTCCCAAGGCTGTCTGCAACTATATTATGGTAGATATGCTCAAGATGCTGAATGAGGGAGGGATGGAGACGTCCGAGATTCCTGTAAAACCCGAAAATCTCTGTGAGCTTTTAAAGCTGGTTGACGGCGGCGTCATAAATTCAAGCGTGGGCAAGCAGGTATTCGAGGAAATGTTCCGCACAGGCAAAAAACCGGCCCAAATTGTTGAAGATAAAGGCCTCAAACAGATAGATGATACGGACGCGATACTGGAGCTTGTATTAAAAATAATCAAAGATAATCCAAAGCCCGCAGAGGATTACCGTTCCGGGAATAAGAAAGCTATGACGTTCTTTGTAGGTCAGGTCATGAAGGCGACACAGGGCAAGGCAAATCCCAAAACGGTGAATGAGCTTGTGCAGAAGGAACTGGAAAAATAGTTTTCAGTTCATAATGAGTGTTACTCGGCTGTACAAGCCCCTCAAGTGTATGTTATACTGAACTGATAGAGTTAGGAGAATAGCCATGAAAAGCATGACGGGATTCGGCAAAAGTGAAATAACAAAGGATGGAAGAAAAATCCGGGTGGAGATCAAAAGTGTAAACCACAGGTTTCTGGATATCAACATTCGTATGCCCCGGTTCCTGCTTTTCCTGGAAGACGAGATCCGCAAATATTTGAAAACCGTACTCGCCCGCGGCAGAGTGGACGTGTTTGTGAATTATTCGTCCGAGCTTTCCGACGCCAAAAAAGTTGTGGTGGATATGCCCATGATCCATGGGTATTACAGCGCAGCAGCCGAAATAGAAAAAACGCTTGGTGTACAGAATAATTTAAATGCCGCGGAGCTTTTAAAACTTCCGGATGCTGTCACGTTCGAAGAAAACGATGCTGATGTGGAGATTATCAAAGAGTTGCTTTTGTCAACGGTACGCGCCGCAGCGGAAGAACTTTTGGCAGCACGGGAGGCAGAAGGTGCAGAACTTCTGGTGGATGTTAATCAAAGGCTTAAGCAGATACTGCAGCTTGCGGATGATATTGCCAAAAAAGAGGAAGTTGTGCTGGAAGAATACAGGGTGAAGCTGAAAGAAAGGATATCAGACCTTCTGGACGGCGCACAGGCGGATGAAAACCGGCTGGCGCAGGAGGTTGCCATTTTTGCGGACCGATGCAATATTACCGAGGAAGTAGTCCGTATCCGCAGCCATGTGGAGCAGTTTTCAGTTGCTGCCGGCAGCGGGTTGCCGCAGGGACGCAACCTGGATTTCATTGTACAGGAGCTTAATAGGGAATTCAATACCATCGGCTCTAAATCGAGCGACGCCGGGATTACAAAGATGGTTATAAACGGCAAGGTAGAGATAGAAAAAATCAGAGAACAAATTCAGAATCTGGAATAGGAGGAGTGTACATGTCAATAAAACTGATTAACATCGGATTCGGAAATATCGTAAACGCAAACCGTGTAATTGCGATCGTCAGCCCCGAATCTGCTCCCATCAAAAGGATTATAACAGATGCCCGTGCCAACGGCGTATTGATCGACGCGACATACGGCCGGCGAACCCGAGCGGTAGTGATCACGGACAGCGAGCACGTGATATTATCGGCTGTTCAGCCTGAGACCGTTTCGCACCGTATCGTTTCCAAAGACGACATGCAGGAGGAATAATGGGAAAAGGACTATTGATTGTTATTTCCGGTCCTTCGGGAGCGGGCAAGGGTACGGTGATTGCAGAACTCATAAAGCAAAAGGATATCGAGGCGGAAGTTTCGATATCATGCACGACCCGTTCCCCCAGGGGAACCGAAGTCGACGGCGTAAACTATTTTTTCAAAACAGAAGAAGAATTTCAAAAAATGATCGACGGCGCGGAATTTTTAGAACATGCGCATGTATTCGGAAAATACTACGGAACTCCAAAATCTTATGTACTGGATAAACTCGGCGCCGGGCGGAACGTGATACTGGAGATAGACGTGCAGGGCGCCATGCAGATCAAACAAAATTTTCCGGAAGCGGTTCTCATATTTATCGTTCCGCCAAGTATGAATGAGTTATATAAAAGGTTATCCGGTAGGAACACAGAAACCCAGGAACTGATTAAAAAACGTTATCATATGGCCAAAGGTGAAATCGAATTTGCACGGAAGTACGATTATGTAGTTTCCAACAATACGGTCGCACAGGCTGTTGAAGATATAGAATGCATTATTAAAACGGTAAAAATGGATCCCGCACGGACGGACATCATACAAAGACTTTTAGCTGAAGGAGAAATATAATGATACATAAAGAAATTAATTATCTTTTAAGCAAGGTGGATTGCCGCTATACGCTGGTTGTTGAAACAGCGAAGCGCGCACGCCAGCTGATTGACGGCGCATCATCGCTGACCGATAGCGTGGAAAATAATTTCGTATCCCAGGCGGTTAATGAGATCGAACAGGATAAAGTCACATACTTCAGGTCAGCAGACGGTATAAAATAGTGTTTCAGGGTAAAAACATCCTGCTGGGCGTAACCGGCGGGATTGCCGCATACAAAGCGGCGGCGGTTGCCAGCGCGTTTCGTAAAGAGGGAGCAAATGTCCAGGTCGTAATGACAAAAAATGCCCTGGAGTTTATAACGCCGCTTACTTTTGAAACACTGACCAATAATCCAGTGATCACAGATACATTTAGGCATGAATCGGCTTGGGACGTGGCGCATGTATCTTTAGCAAAAAAGACAGATTTGGCTGTCATTGCTCCTGCAACTGCAAACATCATCGCGAAAATGGCTGCAGGACTGGCGGATGACATGCTTTCAACAACTTACCTTGCGCTCCGGTGTCCGGTATTCGTAGCACCTGCTATGAACACAGCCATGTTTGAAAATAGAGTTGTTCAGCAAAACATCGAAAAGATCAAATTGCAGGGCTGTCATATTATAGAACCGGGTATGGGTTTTCTTGCCTGCGGGGATACGGGTACCGGAAGGATGGCTGAACCCGAACAGATAATAGAAACGATAAAAAACTTTTTGGCGCAAAAACAGGACTTTAAAGGAATTCCGATGACGATTACCGCAGGACCGACCATCGAGCCTATCGACCCGGTGCGTTATTTATCCAACCGCTCGTCCGGCAAAATGGGGTATGCGCTCGCTAAAGCCGCTCGTGACAGGGGCGCGGATGTGACTCTCATTTCAGGTCCGGTATCCTTAAAGCCTCCGGAAGGCGTGAACGTGATGAAAGTACAAAGTGCGGGGGATATGTACGACGCGGTTATGCAAAATAAAAATACTGCAAAAATTATTATCAAATGCGCCGCTGTCGCGGATTATACGCCCGTCACCGTTTCGGTCAATAAAATTAAAAAAGAAAACGAAATGACGCTGCGCTTAGAGGCAACAAAGGATATACTGCGGGAGCTTGGCGCAAATAAATCATATTATCTTGTGGGGTTCGCAGCAGAGACCCAAAATGTGATAGGGTACGCAAAGAAAAAGCTTGCAGAAAAAAATCTGGACATGATCGTGGCAAACGACGTTTCAGGCGAGGAAACCGGGTTTAATTCAGATAAAAATAAGGTGGTTATTATTACAAAAAGCGGTAAGGAACTGCATCTGGACTCGGATTTTAAAGAAATAATAGCAAATCGGATATTGGATGAGATCATAGAAGAATACGTTTGAGGGGTTTTTTATTTGTACGCAAAAGTCATTGTGGATATATCTCATTCGAAGGTAGATAAATTTTTTGAATACAAAGTGCCCGAAGGGATTGATATTTGTACTGGTTCGCGGGTAAGGGTGCCGTTTGCAAATAAAACAATAGACGGAGTTGTACTGGAATTATCGGATGCCTGTGATTTTGACGAGAGCAAGATCAAACAGGTATCTTGTGTTTTAGACCCTTTTGCGGCGTTTACCCCCGAACAGATTGATCTCGCTTATTATATCAGGGAAAAATACAATACCACGCTTGCATCCGCGCTTCGGCTGATGATTCCCGCACAGATCCGTCATAAAAAATTACATGCAAAAACCCAAAAAAAAGTTTACCTGAATATTGGCTTAAGCGAGGCTAAAAAAAGTCTGGTTGGCAAAAATGGAAATATAAAATATCCCCGGCAGGCAGAAGCGCTGGAAGCCCTGGATAAGAAAGACGGGATGCCTGCAGCCAGTTTCAATCCGTCGGCTTTGAAAAGTCTTGAGCAAAAAGGATTCATAACAATAAGAGAGGAGCAGGTCGACCGGCCGCCATTTAAGGATGAAATCCGTATTGCGGAAGATTTCCGCCTGACAGAAAGACAGGAATATGTGCTGGATCAGATTTTAAAAAAACCGGGTGGGCTTTTTTTGCTGCATGGCGTAACCGGCAGCGGTAAAACCGAAGTATATACCAGAGTGATACGCGACTGCCTTGTACGCGGAAAAAGCGCAATAATGCTGGTGCCCGAGATTTCCCTGACTCCCCAGACCTACCTGTTTTTAAAACAGCGGTTTTCAGAAGAGATCGCGGTATTTCATTCGGGACTTTCCGCAGGGGAACGGTATGAAGAATGGCTTCGGGTCCGGCAGGGGAAGGTCAGAATTGTACTCGGTGCGCGCTCGGCTGTATTTGCGCCTGTAGATAACCTCGGTGTGATCATTATAGACGAGGAGCACGAAAACAGCTATCAGTCTGATAATTATCCAAATTATACGGCTGCGGAGATTGCGGAAAAACGCTGTGCACTTACCGGCGCAACGCTGCTGCTGGGAAGCGCGACGCCTTCCATCGAGACATACTATTCTGCCGAGACTGGAAAATATACCCTGCTCAAAATGCCTGACCGTGTCGGCAACCTGCAGCTCCCGCGGGTTACAATCGTAGATATGCGGGAAGAAATCAAAAAGGGGAATACCACCGCCATCAGCGGCACATTATATAACGAGATCGATAAAACTTTGCAACTGGGCAAACAGGCTATGCTGTTTTTAAACCGGCGCGGATATTCCACGTTTGTGATGTGCCGTGCCTGTGGATACACAATACGCTGCGAGGCATGCGACGTCACAATGACCTACCATAAGGCAGAAAACCGCCTGAAATGCCACTACTGCGGCCGCAGCCAGGAAGTCCCGGGCGTCTGTCCGGAATGCGGGAAGCCTTATCTGAAATACTTTGGTTTGGGTACGCAGCAGGTAGAGGAACAGATATTGAGTCTTTTTCCCGGAGTTCGGATCATTCGGATGGACCTTGATACCATGACAACAAAGGATGCCCACAGGAAAGTATACCATGATTTTCTGGATCAGAAAGCGGATATTTTGATCGGCACGCAAATGATAACAAAGGGGTTCGATTTTGAAAACGTCCGTTTGTCCGGTATTCTGGCTGCAGAAACAATGCTGAATATTCCGGATTACAGAAGTTCCGAACGTGCGTTTATGCTGATCACACAGGTAGCGGGCAGAGCGGGAAGAAAAGAACCCGGAGAAGTGGTTTTGCAGACATACCATCCGCAGAACTACGCGGTCAGACATGCAGAAACCCACGATTACGAAGGATTCTATGAAGAAGAGCTTGAACTCCGGCGGATCGCAAAACTGCCGCCATTTACGGCTCTTCTACAGATACAGTTTTCGGGTAAAAGCGAGGATAAGACTATTGCGGCGGTCAGGGATTTTCTTCGTAAAATACATTTTGCCCTGGGTGAAGATAAAAATGATATAATATCTATAAGGGCCGGAGAATCGCCCATAAAAAGAATTAACAAAATGGCACGTTATACGGTTTATTTGAATATGAAGAAAGAAAACGGAATTGGCATAAAAAAAGTTATAGAATGTTTTCACAATGCGGAATATGACGACGTGCTTGTGGGGATGGACAGCAATCCACTTTAATATTTGTGAGGAGATAATATGGCGTTCAGAAACATATTGGTAGACGAAAATCCAAGATTAAGAAAAAAAAGCAAGCCGGTTGAAAAATTCGACACAAAGTTACATCAATTGTTGGACGATATGGCGGAAACAATGTATGAAGCTAAAGGGCTTGGGCTGGCGGCTCCTCAGGTTGGCGTACTTCGCCGGGCGGTCGTAATAGACGTGGGGGAAGGGTTGATTGAACTCATAAACCCTGTTATCGTCAAAGCGGAAGGCCAGCAGCGGGAAGAGGAAGGATGCCTTTCACTGCCGGAAAAGCAGGGAATCGTTCTTAGGCCTGCAAAAGTAACAGTACACGCTCTGAACCGGGACGGGAAAAACATCAAATTGACAGGAGAAGGCTTGCTTGCACGCGCGCTCTGCCATGAAATTGATCATCTGGAGGGAGTCCTGTTCATCGATAAGATGATTGCAAGGACGGATAATTCACATGGAAAAAGATGACTTAAAAATAGTGTTTATGGGTACGCCGGACTTTGCGCTGCCCAGCCTGCGCATGCTGCATAAAGAAGGTTTCCGTGTGGCTGCGGTTTTTACACAGCCGGACAGGCAGACCGGACGGGGGCATAAGATGCTGCCTCCGCCTGTAAAATTGCTGGCGGAAGAACTATCCATACCTGTTTTCCAGTTTGAGAAGGTCCGCAGGCCCGAGGGCGTAGAAGTTCTGAAAAACCTTGCGCCCGACCTGCTTGTTACCGCAGCTTACGGCCAGATACTGACGCAGGAAATCCTTAATATCCCGCGCTTTGGCTGCATTAATGTACACGGGTCGCTCCTGCCTCGTTTGCGGGGTGCTGCGCCTGTCCAGTGGGCAATCATTAACGGCGAAAAGAAGACAGGAGTTACCACAATGATGACTGTTTTAGCTCTTGATGCCGGAGATATGCTGGAGAAAGACGAAATTGAAATACCGGAAGATATAACGGCGGGGGAACTGTACGCTCAGTTAAGTGTTCTTGGAACCCGTACCCTTCGGCGCACGCTCAATAAACTTCTTGCCGGAACGCTTGTCCGTACTCCGCAGGACGAAAGTGAAGCGACCTATTTCCCGATGTTTAAAAAGGGATTCGGGGAAATTGACTTTAACCAGCCATGCCGGAAAATTAAGGATTTTATTCGTGGTACCAATCCGGCTCCAGGTGCGTATATGATGCTTAGTGATAATAAAATCAAGGTATTCAAGGTTTCCTGCAAACCTGATGAAACAGGTAAAACCCCGGGCGAGATCCTTTTTGCAGACCAGAAAACCGGACTAGGAATTGCTGCGGCCGACGGCATGGTTTTGATTGAAGAACTGCAATGGCCGGGAAAAAGCAAAACGACATCAAAAGAGCTTTTACGTGGAAGATCCATTCAGACCGGCATTGTTATAACGAGGCGGGATACCGATTAAGTGTTCGTGCGCGGGCATATCCCCACCTCGTTGAAACGCTGTTAAGGTTGTTTTGCGCAGCGCAAAACTTCTATTAGTATATCTTGTTAAAAGGAGATTATCGTGAGCTTAAGCAGCAGAAAAATTGCGCTTGACATCCTGTCGGACGTCGCGGACAAAGGTTCGTATTTAAATCTGGCTGTAAAAAAACAGCTTCCACTTTTAAAAAGTGCGGAGGACAGGCGGTTTGCCGCAGCTCTCGTTTCAACAACGGTTCAGAACATTCTGAGGATCGATTACGTAACGGACCGGTTTATTAAGACTAAAAGAGTGCATAAGGTTATTCGGAACATATTGCGTCTTGGAGTTTGCCAGCTTATGTTTTTTGAATCCGTACCGGTCAGCGCAGCCGTAAATGAAAGCGTAAAGCTCGCAGCCTCGTGCGGAAAAACCCAGCTGAAAGGTTTTGTAAATGGCGTACTCCGGAAAATAGCGGACAGTCTGGGCAGCATTACATATCCTGATATGGAAATAGAAACCGCTGCATACCTGTCTGTTTTTTACAGCTATCCCCGTTGGATTTGCGAAAAATTTATAAATGATTTCGGAGTGGATTTCACGCAGTCCCTGCTTTCCTACACAGCTGAGACAACGCTTACCTGTGTTCGGGTAAAAGAAGAATTGCTCGAAGACGCCGATCGGACGGAAGTTGATTCATACCTGCCTGGGAAATATTTTAGCGATGCACGTTATATCAAAAACGCATCATCAATTGAGGATATGCCGCTTTTCAAAAAAGGGGCGATCACGCCGCAGAGCGAATCGTCCATGCTTTGCGTACATGCGGCTGGAATAAAAAATACGGACGTTGTTCTGGACGTCTGTGCGGCCCCAGGAGGGAAATCCGCTTATGCGGCGGGTATGTGCAAAAATATTATAGCTATGGAACTGCATCCGCACCGCGTTGCTCTTATCCGCAATAATTTTGTGCGCCTGCATGTAATGAACGGCCAAGCTATGGAGGCGGACGGTACGGAATTCAGGCCAGAACTTGAGGGAAAATTTGATATCGTGATTCTTGATGCGCCATGTTCGGCGCTCGGGCTTCTATACCGAAAACCGGATATTAAAATACACAAAGAAGCGGAAGAAATAAAAAGCCTGGTAAATCTGCAGCGCAGGTTGCTCCAAAATTGCTCCCGATACGTAAAAAAAGGCGGAAAACTTCTTTATTCCACCTGCACCATTAATTGTGAGGAAAATCGCGGCAACGCGGAATGGTTTTTAAACAGCAGGGATAATTTTGTTGCGGACGATTTTTCCGCCGACATACCGCTTGCGCTTGCCAGCAGGATAGAAGGCGGATTTTTACAACTTTTTCCGCAAATTGACGGTATGGATGGTTTTTTTATCGCGCGGTTACGGAGGCTAAAATGATATTGCTTGATTTGGATTTGGCTGAAATGCAAAACGAACTCAATAACATGGGAGAAAGCGCTTTCAGGGCAAAACAGATCCGAGAATGGCTTTCCAAAGGAGTTTCGTTTGATCAAATGACAAACCTGCCGCTTCATTTGCGGAATAAACTAAAAGCAAATTATACCGAAGGATATGCCGTGATTAAAAAAGTCCTTACTTCAACAGACGGCACAAAAAAGTATCTTTTGTCTATGCAGGACAAAAATACGGTGGAAAGTGTTTTTATGACCAATAACTACGGCAACAGCGTATGCCTGTCCACACAGATTGGCTGCCGTATGGGCTGCGTATTCTGCCAGTCCTGCAAAAATGGGCTTTTGCGCAATCTTTCTGCCGGAGAGATGCTTTCAGAATATATCGCCATGAACTCGGATGCCGGAGAGGGACGGAACATTTCAAATATTGTGCTTATGGGCATGGGGGAACCGCTTGATAATTACGATAACGTGATAAAGTTTTTGAGGTTTGTACATGAAAAAGCCACTTTTGACGTCAGCTACCGTAATATATCCCTTTCCACATGCGGTGTTGTGACGGGTATCAAAAGACTCGCGGATTCCGGACTGCCTGTGACTCTTTGTATATCGCTGCATTCGCCGTTCGATGAAAAAAGGGCGCGTATTGTACCCGCTGCAAAAAAATGGAGCATCCGTGAAATCATGGACGCTGCAAAAACCTACTTTGAAAAAACCGGAAGAAGAGTTATAATTGAATATGCATTAATGGATGGCTTTAACAACGGCATAGAGGACGCTGAAGAAATAAAAAAACTTGTATCCGGTATGAGCTGCCATATCAACTTGATTCCCTTAAACGAAGGGAGCGGCTGCGACTATCATGCTCCTGCCAAAAGAGACGTATACGCATTTTGTTCGCTGCTTCAAAAACAAGGACTTTCAGTCACTGTCAGAAGGTCTTTGGGCTCGGATATATCAGGCGCATGCGGTCAGTTAAAAAACAGTACGATTGGATAATATCAGATGAAAATTATTTCTAGGACGCATATCGGAAATGTCAGAGACACTAATGAAGATTTTATATTGGTAAGATGTGAAAAAAAGCCCTGCTATATGTTGGTGGCAGATGGTATGGGCGGGGCGGCTGCGGGAGAAATTGCAAGCAAAATTGCCGCTTTTTCTGTTCAGCAGTATTTTGAAGAATTGAATTCTGAACGTCTGATCCCATCCGATTTAATCGAAGCTGTAAAATATGCCAACAAACAAATCGTTACCGAAACGCATTATAATGAAAGGCTCAAGGGGATGGGCACTACAATGACGCTTGCAGCCGTGGAAGACAATCATATTATTATTGCACAGGTAGGAGATTCCTGCGCGTATCTGCTATCAAATGAAAAACTGCATAAAATCACCAAGGACCATACATATGTGCAGAAACTCATTGACAATGGGATTATTGAAAAATCGCAGGCGGCGGATAATCCTTTAAAAAATATCATTACGCGAGTTGTAGGAATGAACGATCTTATTGTTGATACCTATGAAATTGAATGGAGCAAAAGCGACTTCCTGCTTTTATGCTCGGACGGATTGACAACGTATATGTCCGAAGAGGAATTGCTGCAAGTTTTAGTCAGCGAGAGTTCTCTTTCAGAAAAAGCTGACGAGATGGTAAGCTGCGCTTTGAACAAGGGTGGAAGGGACAATATATCAGTTATTATTGCACATAATGTAAAAATTATGGAGGATGGGCAATGATAGAGGGTATTATGCTCGCAAACAGATATCAATTGCTTGAACTCGTTGACACAGGCGGAACTTCCTGTATTTATAAAGCGCTCGATACAAAAAATAATTCGGTTGTTGCGGCAAAGGTATTAAAATCCGAACTAATGAGCAATCCCGTTTATGTCGAACGATTCAAAAAAGAAGTGCAGGCTGCGCTTCGATTAAAGCATGCAAATATCATAAGATCTTATGACGCCGGGCTGGATCAAGACAAGTATTACATAATAATGGACTTTATCAACGGCAAAACACTGAAGCATATCATAACCATCAACAAGCCCCTGCCCGTTAAGTTTGTTGTAAATGTTGCAAAAAAAATATGCCTTGCACTTGAATACGCGCATGTAAAGGGATTTATACACCGCGATATCAAACCGCACAACATAATGATCGATATGGAAGGGGAGCCCTATCTTACCGATTTTGGAATTGCGGAGAAAATAAATCAGGAAGCCCCCGACATTGAAGAAGCAAATGTAATGGGGTCTGTGCATTATTTTTCACCCGAGCAGGCGCGCGGTGAAAAAATGGACAAAAGGACCGACCTATATTCCCTTGGAATCGTGCTGTATGAAATGCTGATCAGCAAGGTGCCCTTCGATGGCGAAACGTCTGTGGAGATCGCTCTCAAGCATTTAAACCAGCCCATGCCTGAGATTATTGATAAGACGGGAGAAATTCCAGCAAGTCTTAATAAGATCATACAGAAGGCTGCGCAGAAGGATAGAGATTTGCGTTATAAGTCGGCTTTCGCGATGTATGAGGATTTAAACCGGTGCCTGACGGAGCGGGACGGGGATTATATAAAGCTGCAAAAAGCCGCACCTGTCCAGAATCCGCATGAAGTTGAAAAAACTAAACTAAAAACATCAAGGGGTCTTCGGACAATATTGGTCAGTTCCCTCTCCATAATGGCGGTTATCGTTATATTGATTTTAGTATTTAATATGAATTTTGACAGCAGTAAAAATACCGTGCCTGTACCGGATGTGAGAAACGCAACGCTGCAAACCGCCAAAGCCGAAGTTGAAGCACTGGATCTGGTTCCCAACGTCATCAATACATTCAGCAGTGACGTCAATACTGGCCTTGTGATCAGCCAGGATCCACAGCCTGGAACTGAGATGAAGGCAGGCCAGACGGTCGATATAAAGGTTAGTGTCGGACCGGATCTGCCGCCCATGCCTGATGTTGTGGGAATGCCCGTGCAAGACGCAAAGGAACAGCTGACGGAATATCTGGAAGCCCGGAATGTTGAGATACAGAATATCGAAGTTATCGAGCAGACAAACGGAAATTACCCCGACGGAACCGTAATCAGCCAGTATCCGATGAAGGATGATAAGGTTAAGCAAAATGATACAATTACGTTAACGGTAAAATCCACATCGGATCTTAAGAAAGAAGCGCCCAACGTAGTAAGGCAGCCCCTCAGTATCGCACTAAATAGTCTGAAATCATCAGGTTATTCTAAATTTTTCATCTATGAAGTGCAAAACGACAGCTACGCAGCCGGAACTATTTCCAACCAGTCGCCAGAACAGGGAGTCAGCCAAGCGGTTAGCCAGCCCTTTACCATGTGGGTATCCGAATATAATAATGTATACATTCTGAATAAAACGCTTGATTTGATCATTGAGGATGATAATACCGCTGTGACAATAGCACTTAAAACGCAAATCGATGGTACAGATGTCTATATCATTATGCGCGAATTCATGGAAAACGCAGGTAAAACCAGGCTTGATATGTCTGAGGTCGTTGGGTTGCCCTTCGATACGGATGCGGTTCAGGCGCAAATGATTGTTTTTATCAATAATGTTGCGGAACAGACGTTTGACGTCACGCTGCAAAACGGAGGTTAAGGCAAAATAGAAGGAAAGATATTAAAAGGAATAGGCGGTTTCTATACGGTTCAGGGTAAGAACGGAGTACTGCATGAATGCAGGGCAAGGGGAAGGTTCCGTCTTGATAAAATAACTCCTCTTGTGGGAGACATTGTTGATTTTACAGAACAATCCGGTGAGGTGAATGGATTTATCGAGGAGATCCATGAAAGGAAAAATGTACTGGTTCGGCCACCTGTCTCAAATATAGATAATCTTGTGATCGTACTTTCGGCGTCCAAACCCGAACCAGATCTGTTGCTTGTTGATAAACTTATATTGCAGGCTGAAATCAACAACATATCGCCTGTTATTTGTTTAAACAAGATTGACGCTTCCAAAAAAAAAGATGCAGCATCCGATATAAAAGAGCAGTATGCGTATTATCCTTTTGCTGCAGTATCAGCCGGAAAAAATACAGGACTCGAAAGTCTGGCAGAAACACTTAACGGGAAAACAAGCGCGTTTACCGGACAATCCGCTGTTGGAAAATCTTCCATTTTGAATGTGCTTGGCGCCGATTTGCATCTTAGGACTGACGGCCTCAGCAAAAAGACCAGCAGGGGAAAACACACGACACGCCAATCAGAGTTGATGTATATAGCTGATATTGACGCCTTTGTGATCGATACGCCGGGATTCAGTATTTTCGATTCAATTGAAATAGAAGAAAGCGATCTCGCGTCATATTACAAGGAATTTATTTCGTTTGCCGGTAAATGCAGGTTTTTATCCTGCCTGCATGCAAATGAGCCTGACTGCGCCGTTAAAGAGGCAGTGATGAATGGCACGATCCATCCGAAAAGATATGACCGGTATCTTCAGATATTAGAATTGCTTAGGGAAAAGAGGAGTAAGAAATATGATTAAAATTGCGCCATCGATTCTTTCGGCTGATTTTGCCGACATGAAAAGCGGAATTAAAATGCTGGAAGAGGCGAAAGCGGATATCATTCACTGCGACGTTATGGACGGAATCTTTGTACCGAACATAACATTCGGTATGAAAATGGTTGCGGATATCCGGAAACTGACAAGCCTTCCATTGGACGTTCATTTAATGATCGTTCATCCTGAGAGGTATATCGAACAATTCTGCGATGCAGGCGCGGATTTTGTAACCGTCCACGCAGAGGCAACGGAGCATCTGCACCGGGCTGTACAGACTATAAAAAAATGTGGAGCAAGGCCAGGTGTGGTTCTTAATCCAGGCACTCCGGTGGAAGCGGCCAAATATCTGCTGCCCGATGTTGACCTTGTGCTCCTGATGTCTGTAAATCCGGGATATGGCGGTCAGGGATTTATTCCGCAAATACTGGATAAAATAAGGGAACTGCGGCGGCTTGCAGAAAGCATGAACCGCGATATTGAAATCGAGATAGACGGTGGGGTCAATGAAAATACCGCACCCAAAATTACCGAAGCCGGAGCGGATATACTGGTTGCAGGAAATGCGATTTTTACGTCTAACGACCCGGCGGCACTCATAAGAAAATTCAAAGGAGAAGCATGAAAGCCCTTATTATTGCGGATGGAAGCCCTCCTCCAGGGGAACTTGTCCGTAAGCACAGCGATTCCGATATTATTATTGCCGCTGACGGCGGCCTGCACATTATTCAAAAACTGGGTCTCAAACCCGATTTTTTGATAGGAGATTTTGATTCTGCAGATATTCGGGAAATCGGTACCATAAACCAAAACGATACCCGCATTATTCAGTACGCCGTAGAGAAAAATGAAACGGACGGAATGATCGCTCTCAATATAGCGTTTGAGCAGGGGGCGTTTGATATTGTGATGCTTGGAGCCTTGGGGAAACGAACGGATCATGCGCTTGCCAATATTATGCTGTTAAAATACGCACGGGATCACGGAGCGCAAATGATCATTGAAGACGAGTACTGCGAAGTCAGTCTGGTTGCAGGCGAGACCGTGATTCGGGGCTATCTTGGCCAGACGGTTTCCATACTTCCTTTTGCGGGAAGCGCAACCGTATCGTCGGATAATTCCCTGCATTATCATATGGAACGCCTTTTTATGGGCGAAGGAGATCCCGTAGGAATCAGCAACATTCTGGAGCGTGAGGAAGCCAGAATCACAATTGATCAAGGAATGGCTCTGCTTTTTAAAATCAAATAAACTTTTGAAGTTAAGCCTCTAAAAATAAATAGTAACCAATGATGCCTTGTTTCCGTATTATAAAGTGACGGCTTGACGGAACGGGGGGAGTTTATGGTTCCATATTACGGCAGAGGTTTTGGCAATTTTAAAATAATACTGATCATAATCGGTATTATACTCATATGCGTCCCGCCATATATTTTGTTTCCAATTATCGGTATCGGTTGTATTTTGGCGGCAATATTGCCGCGCGGTATATTCAGAAGGTAACCGGAGGTATGTTTTATGAGAATTTATTGTGTAAAGCCACCCAGAATCATAAGAGGAGTCATAAAGGCATTGGTAAAAAAATAAAAAGAGCGGGCTGATTTTCTACATAAGAAAAAGCATGCAGGCCGTTGAAAGTCCAACCATTGTGGAATTTCAGCGGCCTTCTTTTGATCGCGGCAGACAACTTTCATTTCTAGAAATAAAAAAGCGCAACCTCACAGTTGCGCTTTTGTTTTGCAATCAAATTATACGTAGCGTTCAACCTTGCCCGAACGGAGGCAACGCGTGCAAACGTATTTTCTTGCGGGAGCTCCATCTTCCAAAACCCGAACTCTTTGCACGTTCGGAGCCCAAATCCTTTTGGCCTTCCTGTTGGAGTGGCTGACTTTATTGCCGGATGAAACACCTTTATTGCATATCTCGCAGAATTTTGCCATTTTTGTACACCTCCTCTTCGAGAATCACAATTAGAACAGAAGTATATTACCATTAATAATCGAAAATTGCAAGAAAATATTTTGTCTAAATGCTGATTTGGGACAATATAATTAAACGAAACCAAAATTTTTCATTTATTCACGTATAAAAATGAGGCAGTAAAAATATGCTTTAAGTTGGCTTATATTTGTAGTATAATTATTTGGTATAAATACAGGGAGGTAATCATATGAGTGCGGTATTGAAAACTTCTATCGGTAAAATTACTTACAGCGAAGATTTTATCGGCAAAATCGCAGGAATAAATGCGATGGAGTGTTACGGCATAGTCGGTATGGCCAATAAAAACGCAACGGACGGTATCGTCGGTCTATTAAAACTCGATAACCTGAAAAAGGGCGTCCGTGTTAGAACTGATGAAACAGAGAATGTATCGGTTGAACTTTTTATTGTCGTAAAATATGGCGTATCCATTTCGGCCGTTGCAGCCAATATTATCGATACAGTAAAATACAGCCTTGAGAATATGACCGGTCTTAATGTTGAGAATGTTGATGTCGTCGTTCAGGGTATTAAGATCTAGGGGGGCACTTGCAATTGGTTAAGATAATTAATGGAGCACGTCTGAAAGACATGATTGTTGGTGCTGCAACACTTCTTGAAAACCATAAGGAAGCTTTGAATGCCCTGAATGTTTTTCCCGTTCCGGATGGCGACACGGGCACGAACATGTCCCTTACCATGATTTCAGCCGCCAAAGAAGTTATGGCTGCCAATATAGCTGACTTTAAAGACGTAATCAACGCTTTGTCCGTCGGTTCGCTGAAAGGCGCAAGGGGAAATTCCGGCGTTATCTTGTCCCAGATTTGGCGCGGGTTTTCAGCGGTTCTTGGCGACCTGAACGGTGAAATCAGTGCTTCTGATATAGCAAAGGCAATGCAAAAAGGCACTGAATGCGCATATAAAGCCATCATGAAACCAAAAGAGGGCACCATTCTGACCGTTGCACGTTCTATGGCTGACGCTGCCTCTTCTTATGTAAAACAAAGCGATAACATACTAAATCTGATGCAGTACATTCTCTCCGAAGGAGAGTCAACGCTGAAAAGAACGCCCGATATGTTGCCCGTATTAAAGGAAGCCGGCGTCGTTGATGCCGGCGGAGCCGGACTTATCATTATTTTTAGGGGCTTTAAAAAGGTATTGGACGGTGAAACATTCGACGAGATCGAACCTTTGGATCTTGAAGTGGATATTAAGTCGCCTGGTACAGTAGAAACAGTATCCTCAGATATTGAATTTGGATATTGTACTGAATTTTTTATAAAAAATATCTTTAAACATATTCTGCAGCGTGACGTTGACGCATTCAGGCAGAATCTTTCCAAGATAGGCGACTGTGTACTGGTTGTTGGGGATCTAAATCTCATCAAAGTTCATGTGCATACAAACGACCCGGGCATCGTTCTTCAGACTGCGCTGACCCTTGGCGAACTCAGCAAGATTAAAATCGATAATATGCGTGAGCAGCACAGAGAAATCCTTGCCGAAGAAGATGCGGTTCCTCAGAATCAGAAGCCAATATCTGTCGTTTCTGTTGTATCCGGAGACGGACTCAAAGATATTTTCAGGGATTCTCTGGTGGACGAATTTGTGGATGGAGGCCAGACAATGAATCCCTCCACACAGGATATATTGTCCGCTATAGCCAAGGCGCCTTCACAGAATATCATCGTGCTTCCTAATAATAAAAATATTGTTCTCGCGGCGCAGCAGGCAGCAGAATTATCCAACAAAAATGTTGTTGTGATTCCATCGAAAACGCTTCCGCAGGGAATCAGCGCAGCGCTTGCCTACAATTGTGAAGAAGATTTCGATGCGAATGTCGCACGTATGCAAAAAGCCCTGTCCAATGTGAAAACCGGACAGATCACAGTTGCCGTGCGAGACTCGGGAATAAACGGTAACAAAATCAAAAAAGGTGAATGGATCGGTATCGGTGAAGAAGAGATCGTAGCCAATGGAAAAGACATGCAGGAAGTTGCCCTGAAACTACTGGACACCCTGGTGGATGAAGATACGGGCGTAATTGCGGTATACTACGGCGAGGGCGTTACAGAAGAACAGGCGGAGGAAATGATTGAAGCGATAGATCTGAAGTTTGAAGATTGCGACATAGAACTTCATTACGGGGGACAATCGGTATATAATTATTTGTTTGCAGTGGAATAATTAAGTATTATAAATCGTTCAACATACCGGCTAAATGCCGGTATATTTAATTATGGATTATTAAATAACATGGGAGAAGCATGGACACACAAAAATCCGTACGATATCTGCCGGGTGTCGGTGAAAAAACCGAAAAAAAATTGAACAAGCTTGGAATATATACGGTTCAGAACCTTCTGTTATATATGCCGCGCCGGTATCGCGATCTTGGTGAAATAAAAACGGTTTCCAGTCTCAAGATTGGCGAAACGGCTCTTTTTTACCTGACAGTGCTTTCCGAACCAAAATCATCCGTTATAAAAAAAGGACTTGTTCGAACTGTTTTTGAAGCCGGCGATAAAACAGGAATCCTAACGGTGGTTCTCTTCAATCAGGCTTATACTGTTCAAAAACTTTCCGTAAAAAAGGAAATATATGTTTATGGACGGATGGAACAACGCTTCAGGCACATGCAATTGGCGTCTCCCGAGATCTTTTTTGAGAAGCCTGCTTCGCTGATGCCGGTATATCCGCTGACAAAGGGATTAACGCAGGCTTTTCTGCAGAAGATCATCAAAACCGCTATGGATGGTTATGAGGTGAACGAGCCCTATTCATTTGAATTTTTAAAAAAATATGGAATCACCGGCATTCTAAATGCTATACGCAGCCTGCATCTTCCGCAGAATATGGATACGGCAAAAAAGGCCCGCGACCGTCTTGTTTTTGACGAACTGATCGTTTTTAACAAAACCTTGGAATTATTAAACCAGGAACAGACCGCTGAAAATCAGGCGCGTATGAAAACGGCCGGTCTTAAAGATAAATTTTTATCATTGTTGCCTTTTCCCGCTACCGGTGCGCAAAAAAAGGTGATGGGAGAAATAGCTGCGGATCTTTCGGGTAAAAAATTTATGAACAGACTCGTACAGGGTGACGTAGGTTCCGGCAAAACCGTGCTCGCGTTTTTTGCCATATACTGCGCCGCGCAAAACGGTTATCAGAGCGCAATGATGGCTCCGACAGAAATATTAGCCGTACAGCATTATGAAGCAGCTAAGAAATATTTTCAACCGGAAGAAGTTGTTTTAATCACCGGTTCACAGACTGCTGCAAATCGCCGCGGGTCCTGGGAGCGAATCCGGAATGGCTCAGCTAAAATTATTATAGGAACACACGCCATATTATACGGTAAAACCGGATTTCAAAATTTAGGCCTTATTATTACGGATGAGCAGCACAGATTCGGGGTTCGCCAGCGTGCCGCACTGGCTGATGGACAAGACATTCATGTGCTTACAATGTCTGCAACGCCCATCCCACGGTCTCTTTCACTTGTTTTATACGGAAAAACAGACATTTCCATCGTGGACGAACTTCCGCCGGGAAGACAGCCGGTCTCAACCTATATCATTGGGCCCCGCAAATACGGCGAGATGATTAAATTCATTCAAAATGAAATAAAAAGTGGCAGGCAAGCGTATATTGTATGCGCACTGATAGAGGAAGACGAAACAGGAGATATCAAATCCGTGATAGAAACAGTCGAGGACTTAAAGCAAAAGCTTCCCGGATGCCGTATGGCCCTTCTTCATGGAAGGCTTCCGGATATTGAAAAACAAAAGATCATGTCTGATTTTTCTGCAGGATTACTGGATATTATTGTATCCACGACTGTCATAGAGGTAGGAATTAATGTGCCGAACTCAACAGTCATGTGTATTTTAAACGCGGAACGTTTCGGACTTGCACAACTGCACCAGCTCCGCGGACGTGTAGGCCGGGGAGAATATAAATCTTATTGTTTTCTTGTTTCACAAAATCAAAACGCAATCGAACGTCTTTCAGTTTTATGCCATACTGCCGACGGATTTGAAATCGCGAAAAAAGATATGGAACTGCGGGGTACTGGCGACGTTTTCGGCGTTCGGCAGCACGGCGAAGCACGTTTTGCGGTTGCGAATATTTTATATGATTCAAGGATGCTGGAGTATACAAAAAACGTCCTTAATGAAATAAAAGTTGATCCCGAATTTTCTAAAATTTATCAAAATATTTGCATACAGGCGGAAGAAAAAGCACAAAATACTATTATTGAAATCGCACTTAACTAGATTCTTTTTCGACTTTTTTGTACATTTTGGCTCTTTATATTTTATTTACCAGTGTATTTCGTTTGTTATTGGAGAAATTATTAATACAACGAAATAAGGAGGTGAAATAAATGTCTAGAAATAGTCGTACCGTAGTTCCTGAAGCAAAAGAAGCTTTAAACAGAATGAAATACGAAGTTGCCAGCGAACAGGGTGTAAACTTGAAACAAGGATATAACGGAGACCTGCCGGCCAGGGAAAATGGTAAAGTTGGCGGCAATATGGTAAAAAGAATGATACAGCAGGCTGAAGGCCAAAATATGAAATAACATGTTAATACTAAATAAAGTATTAAGAAAGGAGGATTATAATGGCTAACCAGAATTCTCAGAGTGGTTTTGGATCCACGAAGAATAAAGAAATGTTAAACAACATGAAGTATGAAGTGGCAGGTCAGATTGGTGTCAATCTGAAGCAGGGATACAACGGCGATATTACTGCTAAAGATGCCGGTCATGTTGGTGGACAGATGGTAAAAAGAATGATTGAGCAGGTTGAGCGTTCAATGTCTGGTCAATCCTAACGAATAGATATAAAAAATCGGCAATTGCGTAAGCAGTTGCCTTTTTTTGATTTAAAAGTTATTGACAAAAATAGACTTTCTAAGTTATTATAAAAGTGTGATTTAGCATAGTAAAATGATAAAGCGCTAAACCGGAGGATGATATGAAGAATTTAAAGCTGCAAACCCCGCAGGGTACGGCGGATTGCCTGCAGGAGGAATGCGCGCAGATAAGAAACCTGGAGAATATTTTCCGCGAAGAATTTATTGAGGGCGGGTACAGCGAGATCGCGACGCCTGCATTTGAATACTACGACGTATTTACGCACGACGCCGTGCCTTATGTACAGGAAAATATGATCAAATTTTTTGATCTGAACGGCAGGATACTGGTGCTCCGGCCGGAGATGACGGTGCCCATCGCACGCGTTGCGGCGACGAAACTGCTGGCCCGGCAGGATATCCTGAAGCTGTTCTACATTCAGAACGTCTACGGTTTTCTGGATCAAAGCCTGGATTCGCAGGCGGAAATATCGCAGGCGGGCGTGGAATACATCGGACAGTCCGGATGCGAAGCGGACGCGGAAGTGATCGCGCTTGCAATCAAATCGCTTGAGCTTGCAGGCTTGAAGCATTTCAAACTGGAAATCGGCCAGGTTGCATTTTTCAGGGGCCTTCTTTCGGGCGCGGCGCTGGACGACGACCAGGTGGAAAAAATCCGCGCGTTGGTGGACGCCAAAAACACGGTGGAATTGGATTATGAGTTATCCAAAATGCCCATCAGCGGCGGTTTAAAGAAAAAACTATTGGCTTTGCCGGATCTGTTCGGGGAAAACGAAAAAGTTTTTGATATGGCGTATTCTTTTGCACAAAACGAGGAGTCCAAAAAAGCCGTCGACAACGTCAAACAGATTTACGATATTCTGGTGGGCCTTCAGCTTGAAAAATATGTTTCCGTGGATTTCGGCCTTCTGCACAATTATAAATATTACTCGGGAATCATCATCCGGGGCATTACGGATGAAGTCGGATCTCCGATACTTTCCGGCGGGAGGTACGACAACCTGCTGGGCGAATTCGGCAGGCCCGCTCCGGCGACGGGTTTTGCGCTGCGTATAAAAGAGATCATAACGGCGTTAAACAAACAAAATGAAAATAAAAACGGCAGCAAAAGCTACCTCACCATTGCGCTGGCCAAGGGAAGGCTTGCAACGGACGTTCAGAAGTACCTTGGAAAATGCAACGTGGATTTAACGGAATTTGAAGACATCAGCCGCAAACTCATCCTTTACGACGATACGAACAACATCCGGTTTTTACTTGTAAAACCTGCGGATGTTCCGGTATATGTTTACCACGGCGCCGCGGACATCGGAATCGTGGGCAAGGATACCCTTCTTGAAGCGGGATTGCCGCTGTATGAAATGCTGGATTTAAAACGTGCGAAATGCAGGATGTGCGTGGCGGGAAAAGCGGGGCAGGACAACGTAAAAAAAATCGCGACCAAATATCCGCGCGTCACAAAGATGTATTACGATTCCAAGGGCCAGGACATAGAAATCATCAAATTGAACGGCAGCATAGAACTTGCCCCGATCATCGGGCTTTCGGACGTTATCGTGGATATTGTGGAGAGCGGAAGGACGCTTGTGGAGAACGGACTATCCATACTGGAGGATATATGCGAAGTCAGCGCGCGGCTGGTCGTCAACCGGGTGAGCCTGAAAACAAAATCTTCCCAGATTTATCCCCTGATTACGCAAATGCGCCAGGCGCTGGAGGAAGAATCATGCTGAAAATTTTGAAATCATCGGAAAAAAGTGAAATCACGCAAAGGCTGCTGATGCGCGGCCGGGGCGATTTTTCTAAAGAACAGCAGGCTGTGGACGCGATACTGCGGGATATCGCGGAGGGCGGAGACAAAGCGCTTTTTGCAGCCATATTGAAATACGACGGGTTTGACGCAAACGAATCCAATATTCTTGTTACGGAAGAAGAAATAAAGGAAGCTTATGATCAAACCGATCCCGAGTTTGTTGAAATCATGAAAAAATCCGCAAAAAATATTTATGAGTTCCACAATATGCAGGTTCGGAAAGACTGGTTTATCGAGCAGGAGGGAAAGATACTCGGCCAGCTTTACAGGCCAGTTGACAGCGCGGGCGTCTACGTGCCGGGCGGCAAAGCCGCATATCCTTCCAGCGTGCTCATGAACATCATTCCGGCAAAATGCGCGGGTGTACAAAACGTGTATGCGGCCACTCCGGCAAGAGCTGGACGGGTGAATCCCGCCACGCTTGTTGCGGCTAAGGAAGCCGGCGCGGACAGGATCTATAAAATGGGCGGGGCGCAGGCAATCGCGGCATTTGCCTTTGGCACTCAAACGATACCGAGGGTGGACGTTATTGCGGGCCCCGGAAATATATATGTAGCCCTTGCAAAGAAAGCGGTATTCGGCAGCGTAGGCGTGGATATGATCGCAGGGCCTTCCGAAGTGCTGATTCTTGCGGATGACAGCGCAACATCAAAATTTATCGCCGCGGATTTTCTTTCGCAGGCCGAACACGACGAAATGGCCGCCTGCGTATTGGTGACAACCAGCGGCAGGATTGCGGGGGAAGTTGAAAAGGAAGTATACGCCCAGATGGAGACCCTTCCCAAAAAAGATATCGTGCAAAAATCCATAGACCGGTACGGTACGATTATACTGGCGGAAGATTTGGACGACGCAGCGGGTATTGTAAACGAGATAGCGCCCGAACATCTGGAGATATGCACAAAGGACCCGAAGGAAACGCTTGCTAAAATCAAAAACGCGGGTTCCATATTTTTAGGCGAGTATTCGCCCGAACCTTTGGGCGATTATTTTGCGGGTCCCAACCATGTCCTCCCCACAAACGGGACGGCCAGATTTTCCTCGCCGCTGAATGTGGATCATTTCCAAAAAAAATCGAGTGTGATATACTATTCCAGGGAAGAATTCCGGAAGGTATACGGGGATATCCGGAAATTTGCCGTCCGGGAAGGACTTGACGCTCATGCCCGCGCGGCTGTGATACGTTTTGACTCAGAAAAGGCGGAATAGCGATCCGTATCCTTTGAATGGTACTCTTCAATCAATAAGGAGGTATGCATGAGAACCAGCGAAAAAACAAGAAAAACCACCGAAACAGATATACGGCTGAAACTGGATCTTGACGGAAAAGGTAAATACGATGTCGATACCAAAATCGGATTTTTCGACCATATGCTTGAACTGTTTACAAAACATTCGCAGATGGATCTATTCCTTGTCTGCGACGGAGATATCCATGTAGACGAGCACCACACGGTGGAAGACTGCGGGATCGTGCTGGGACAGGCGATTGCGGAAGCTCTTGGAAACAAGGAGAAAATATGTCGTTATGCGACCCAGTTTGTGCCTATGGACGAAACGCTTGTGATGGTCAGCCTGGATATCAGCGGGCGACCTTATTTAAAATATGACGCTGAGTTTCTGACCAGGGGTGCAGGCGAGTTCGACGCGCAGTGGTGTGAGGAATTCTTTCGCGCGCTGGCCGTTAACGCAGGACTTACGCTGCATATCAAGATGATGTACGGCGAAAATACCCACCATATCATCGAAGCGATATTCAAGGCTGCCGGACGGGCAATCAGGGAAGCCGCATCCATAGATCAGCGCCTTCAGGGCGTACTTTCAACGAAAGGCATGTTATGATAGCTATTGTAGACTACGGAATGGGGAATTTGCGCAGCGTGCAGAAGGCTCTTGAAATTCAGGGGTTTGAAGCCGTCATTACAAGGGACAAAAATTGTATCCGCGACGCGGGGCATATCATACTGCCGGGCGTGGGCGCGATAGGAGACGCTATGGCCAATCTGGATAAGACCGGACTGATCCCCGTCCTTTTGAATGAAGTTAAAAAAGGCAAACCTTTTCTTGGCATTTGCCTGGGCATGCAGATGCTTTTTGACAAAAGCTTTGAAAACGGAGAATATGAGTGCTTTGGGCTGATTACGGGCGAGGTTATGCCTTTTGCGGTTGATTTATGGGTTCCGCATATCGGATGGAACAGTCTTGAAATTAGCAAAAGCACCATACTGGACGATCCCGGGGAAAATATCTACGTTTATTTTGTCCACTCATACCACGCAAAGTGCAGCAACAGCGAAGATGTTGCCGCCGTTACATGTTATGGCTACGATTTTGCAAGCGCTGTTGAAAAAGACAATGTTTTCGGCGTTCAGTTCCATCCCGAAAAAAGCGGAGACACGGGACTTAAAATTCTAAAAAAATTTGGAGGTTTAAAGGCATGAAGATTTATCCCGCAATCGATATAAAAGGAGGCAGGTGCGTCCGCCTGCTGAAAGGCGAAATGGACCAGTGCACGGATTACGGCGATCCGGTTGAAGCAGCAAAAAAGTGGGAAAGCGAAGGCGCGGAATATCTGCATCTTGTCGATTTGGACGGAGCTTTTGAAGGAAAATTTATGAATCAGGACATTGTCAACCAGATCGTGCGCTCCATCAAGATACCGGTTCAAATGGGCGGAGGAATCCGCTCGGAAAAAGACGTTGAAAACCGCCTGGACAAAATGGGTATTTCGAGAATCGTATTGGGTACAGTGATCCACACCAAGCCGAACCTTTTAAAATGGGCCCTTAACCGCTACAGCGACAGGATCGCGGTAGCGATAGACGCCAAAGACGGCAAGGTCTGCATCAACGGCTGGGTGGAAAGCGTGGAAGAAGACGCGGTGGCGCTTGCCGTACGCATGAAGGATATGGGCGTTAAAAATATCATATATACGGATGTATCGCGCGACGGGATGATGACGGGCCCCAACATCGAACGTACGGCCGAGATGGTCAAACGCACATGGATCAGCATTATCGCATCGGGCGGCATCAGTACGCTTGACGATATCGTTGCTGTGCGCGGAACGGGCGCATGCGGCGTCATATTGGGAAAGGCGCTGTATTCCGGCGCGTTCACCTTAAAAGAAGCAATGAAAACGGGTAAATGAGATGCTGACAAGAAGGATCATCCCATGCCTTGACGTGCATGCGGGCAGGGTAGTAAAAGGCGTTAACTTTATCAACCTGAAGGATGCGGGCGACCCTGTGGAGGTAGCCAAAGCGTATAACGCCGAAGGCGCAGACGAGCTTGTATTCCTGGATATAACCGCCTCCGCTCATGAGAGGAACATCATGCTGGACGTTGTCTCCAAGACGGCCGAGCAGGTATTTATTCCCCTGACGGTCGGGGGCGGCATCCGGAGCGTGGAAGATTTCAGAAAGATACTGAAATGCGGCGCGGACAAGATATCAATCAATTCTTCCGCAATCAAGGATCCGGATCTGATTACAAACGCCGCCAAGAAGTTCGGCAGCCAGTGCGTAGTATGCGCGATAGACGCCAAGCGAACGCCTGACGGAAAGTTTGAAGTGTTTTTAAACGGGGGCAGGGTAAATACCGGCATCGACGCACTCTGTTGGGCGCAGGAAGCGGTCCGACGGGGAGCGGGGGAAATTCTGCTTACCAGTATGGATACGGACGGCACCAAGGCGGGTTACGACATTGAACTCACTTCTCTTGTGACCGAAAGAGTCAACGTACCGGTTATCGCTTCCGGGGGCGCGGGCAAGTTGGAGCATTTTTCTGAAGTGATTCTAAAAGCGAACGCCAGCGCGGTTTTAGCCGCATCACTGTTTCACTACAAGGAACTTAAAATTTCGGATTTGAAAAGCTATCTGCGCGGCTGCGGTATAGCCGTACGGATGTAAAATAAGGAGTTACGATGGATATTTCGGCATTACTAGAAGAGATTAAATTTGATGAAAAGGGCCTGGTTCCCGCAATTGCGCAGAGCGCGGATACCGGCGCAGTTCTGATGCAGGCGTTCATGAACCGGGAATCGTTTCAGAAAACGGTTGAAACCGGGTATGCGCATTATTATTCCAGAAGCAGGCAAAAATTATGGAAAAAGGGCGAACAGTCGGGCAATACGCAGAAGGTGGCTGAAATCGCGCTGGACTGCGACAGGGATTCTGTGCTTTTAAAAGTGCACCAGATGGGTCCTGCCTGCCATACAGGGGAATATTCCTGTTTCCATAATGAAATACTAAATAATGAGAGCGTTGAAGAGGAATCCGGCGCGGTAATGGAGGAATTGTTTGCGATCGTATCCGACCGGAAAGCGAATCCCAAAGAAGGTTCCTATACGAATTATCTTTTTGAAAAAGGGATCGACAAGATATTAAAAAAGGTGGGAGAGGAGACGGCCGAAGTTATTATTGCCGCGAAGAATCCCGGCACGGACGAACTCAGATACGAGGCTGCCGACCTGCTGTATCACCTGACAGTTTTGTTCTGCGAAAAAGGGCTTTTGCCCGGCGAGGTATTCAAAGAATTAAAAAGCAGGCATAAAAAATAAAGTTTGATAGCTTTTGGGAGATAACCGAAGTATTTTTGAGTATTTTTAATAAATATTAAATAAATTGAGAAAAATACCCTTTGACAGTTTGCTTTATCTGTTATATCATAATATTCGCGCCCGAAACGGCGCGGCTGCAATGTGTGGGAGCATAGCTCAGCTGGGAGAGCACCTGCCTTACAAGCAGGGGGTCACAGGTTCGAGCCCTGTTGCTCCCACCATTACAATTTTACGCATGATGCGGGAGTGACTCAGTGGTAGAGTGTCGCCTTGCCAAGGCGAATGTCGCGAGTTCGAATCTCGTCTTCCGCTCCAAAGTTACTAAAGTTTTAGCCCTCCCGGTACGTGATCTGCGAGGGCTAAATAAACGTAATGGCGCCATAGCCAAGTGGCAAGGCAGAGGCCTGCAAAGCCTTTATCCCCAGTTCAAATCTGGGTGGCGCCTCCAAATCAAAAGAACGAGATTGATACATAAAGGCGAGTCCAACAGGACTGGCCTTTATTGTTATACGGCTGAAAACCGCTTGTAATAAGTTTTTTTGATATGAAGCATGATTATTGAAACTCAAATTTATGTAACCGATAATGGATACCATCGAGTCTTTTACGAAAACTTTAAGCAAAATATTAATGGCTGTACCCTTGGGGATGTTATATATCCATATAAAACAATGTCAGACGAATAGACATGATTTACACAATATGTTAAAATAAAATCAGTGTTATTCAAGGCTAGCTCATTCAAGCCAAGTATAGCTTAATATGAAAGCACATTTATGATATTTATTATTTTTATGCTAATAATGGGGTATAGGTTTTAATACTAAACTGCAGGTTAAATTGACTGCTAATTAGAAACGAAGGCGTTTATGCCTGCATATTTAAAATACATGTAAATACGACTGCGCTTTAAAAAACGAAAAAAAGTCGGAGGAAGAAGCATATGAATTATACTGCACTAATTATAGATATGAGAAAGTCAAAAATGATGTCAGTAGAAGCAAGATTCGAAGCTCAGTTACTTATGAAGAATTGCATTAACAAATTGCATTTTTTATTTGATAGTAAGCTGAGATATGATGTTGATTTTAGTGGTGGAGATAGCGTACAAGGCGTGTTTAAGTCTTCAGCTGCAGCCTACTTATATGCTCGTTTGTTTCTGCTTCTAATGTACCCTGTTCCAATGCGTTGTGGTTTAGGGTTTGGGACGATTGATATTCAAATGGAAAAAATGAAAACAAATGCGCAGGATGGCATTGCGTATCATAAAGCTAAATATAGTGTTGACGAATATAAAGATGAACAAGATAGAAATATTATTTTTTTCTCTGAGGAAAAAATTGACAGAACCATTAATGCTTTACTATTAGCGTCTGGTATTCTACATAAAAATCATACAAGTATACAACATGGCTATCAAATGCTATTAGAATTGCAAACTCCCATAATTATTGATTCTTTTCAAAATAAATTTAAAAATATTGTTCCATTTATGTTAGAGCGTGTCAATTCCATCCGCAAAGAGAGACAATTTGTTGACATCGAAAATTACAAATATTCTGAGGACCCATTTTTACTTGAGGATGAACTTTATTTTAGCAATAATAATAACAGTAAAAGTAAAATAATTATAAATACAAACAGGCATGGACAAGCTACAGCAATTGCAAAGGCTGTTGGAGTGCAACATCAAAGTGTTACAGATATACTAAATAGAAGCTCTGCTCACCGGATTAGAGATATTGAAGCAGTGGTTGCCTTGATGCTTTTAGAAAAGTATGATCGGGAGGAAGTATTTTGACCATCTGTCTTTTGCTAATTGCCCATATAATTGGGGACTTTTTTTTACAAACGGATAGAATGGCAGAAAAAAAGAAGCATTTAATACGTTATCTTTTTATCCATGGTGCTGTCTATACGATTCCTTTCTTAGTTCTTTTCCTAATAGAGAATGTTTTACCGATTGTAATTTGGGGAGTAATCGGAATATTTATAACACATGTGGTACTTGATTTTTTGAAAACAAGAGTTTTTGAAAAGAATGAAAAGTCCCTATGGAAGCCTTTTTTGATTTTTGTTACAGATCAATTTATGCATATCGCTGTTTTGATAGTCTTCTTCTTTATTTTCGGAATGTATTTAAACATAGATATTTTAAATTGGTCTAAATCTCTTGGAAATGTAACATCTTTACAAACGGCAATATTTATATTAGGGATATTATTCTTAACAAAACCAAGTGCAATTATCAACAGAATGGTTCTTAATGTCTTTGATTTTAAAAAAGAAAGTACTGGTCTGGAACAGAATGATATTAAAATATTACGTGCAGGATATGTTATTGGAGTTTTAGAACGTCTTGTTTTATATGTATTATTTATATGGAATCAATTCGCAGTAATGGGATTCGTACTCGCAGCAAAAAGTATTGCACGATATAAACAAATGGATCAAGAAGGCTTTGCAGAGAGATATTTGATTGGTACGCTATTAAGTACTCTCGAGGCCATCATTGTTGCATTTGTTCTTATGAATATAAAGAGTTAATTTAAAAAGAATCTGTAATAAAAAACTGGGAATGTCACTAAGTATATGATCTTGCGAAAAAGGTATTAGCCATCATTCAAATTTTCAATAATGTACCCCCTTGAAGCAAAATTCACCCCTTGAGCCAATCAAAAAGGAATAATCAAATTGTATCAATCTCGTTCATTTCAGATAAATAAAACAATATCTTTGATACATATAGCAATGATCAGATAGGAGGAAGCAGCTTGGATAAGCTAATATATCAAGAAAATAACCAGGTGATGGCTTCTTTTCAATCTGTCTTTGGCAATGAGGAAATGCTTTTTCAAGTGGCTGAATTGTTTCCTATACCGATCCAGATATTTACGCCGGATGGCAATACCGTTTTCGCGAGCCGTGCGGTGCTGGAGATGTGGAACATCTCAGACCAATCGCAGATCGTAGGAAAATACAATTTGCTCAAAGACCCTGTTGTCAATGAGCAGCTGGGTCTGCGTGACTATGTCCGCCGGGTTTTTGCGGGAGAAATAGTGCTGGTGCCAGATGTGAAGGTGCCGCTGGAGGATTTCTCAAACTGGTATAAGGCAAGAAGACTGGATTATCATGTCGAATCCATATATACGGATATTCTTAATTTCCCTATTTTTGATGAAAATAAGAATATTACTCATATTGTCAGCGTGTTTATCACATCCAGGATGTATCTTGGAAAATCAGATATCACAAGAGCAAAGGAATATATTGAGAGCCATTGGTTGGACGAATTTGATATGGATAAAATCGCGGATGCTGTCAAAATGAGCCGATACCATTTTGCACGCATTTTTAAAAAGCACACAAGTATAACGCCTTACAGCTACTATCAGGATATCAAAATAAGGAAACTAAAGGATGCGCTGCGCGATAAGAACCTCTCCATTACACAGGCTTTCGCTTCTTGCGGCGTGGAATATAGCGGCAGCTATGCAAAACTATTTAAGGAAAAAGTCGGAATGACTCCATCCCAATACCGGAAAACACTTTAATCGTAAAGGCGGCAGCCTATCGACTTCCCTGAGCCAGGCCAGGGAGTCTTTTTATTATCTAAGCAATATTTTTACTAAAATCAGCCTTCACACGCTGTTTCTTTACTGCAAGGTTTTATAATATGAAAGCATGAGACTATTGCGGAAAGGTGGAGGCGTCTTGGACGGTATTGAGACAAAAGAACAGCTTCTCAATGAACTTATCCGGATGCAAAAGGATATTGAAGAAAGGGTGGAGGCGCAGGAACGCTATATCAGCCGATTTCAGCTTTTGGTGCAAAACGACGGCCTGTTTTCACAGGTGATAGACAACTTGCCTTATCCGGTAGCAATTTTTGAACAGAGCGGCGTTGTCAGGGTGGTAAACAGCATCCTGATGAAACAGGCAAAAATCGGAGTAAATGGACTTGCACAAGGAACAGTCAACCTGCTTGATCGCGTTACTGATGAAAACTATGCCGTTTTTGAAGCTGTGGAGGATATTTTTCTTGGCGATACGACGGTGGTTAAGGATTTGGTTTCTCCGCTCACTCTGTTCTGCAAAGATATGTCCGGTACGGAATCCGATCCTTACCAACTGGCGGTCTTTTTCCCCGTGCCGGGCAGCAACGGAATTCGATACGGCGCGGTCATGCTGCTGAAGTAGACCGTCGCGGCTTGCCACAAGCTTATAAGTGGATGATTAACAATTTGAAGGGAGATTTTTTATGAAAAAGACAGTATGTTGGTTGGTGTCCTTGTTTCTGGTGTTTATACTGGCGTTGACAGGGTGCGGCGCTACCTTAACTGAAGCGGCCAATCTGGAACAATACGAAATGAGCGGAGACGTGATTCCCAGCATTACCTCGGTCGTGGGCGAGCGGGAAGTCACGGGCGTGGAGGCCGCAACGAGCAACGGAGTTGCGACCAGGCAATATACATATTCCAGCGCAACGGTCTATGACGACCTTCTGGCGTATGTCAACAAGCTCTTGGAAGATGGATGGCTGGTGACGCAGGCAATCGATCTGAACATCGTTCCCGGTTCGGGCGAGCTGGGTATGAAATCGGTGGACGACGGTCAAATACTGCTGGTCTCGTTATCTTACGAGGACTCCAAGTACGTCATTAAGCTCACCAAGGGCAAGGGTACGATTGAATAGCCCCTTATCGCCCTGTACCCTTATTAAAATCAGAACCGCTATCGGCTGACAACGGCAGACGCAAGCCCTTGCCGTTAGGCCAGGCCAGGGATATGACCCTGCTTAAGGAGCGGCGCGGCCTACCGGAGGCTGTCATGAAAAAAACAGTTATATATATACTTATCGCTGTTTTTTTCTATACGGGTTTGCGGTTTTTTTTATTATGAAAAAGGACTTAATAAATATAATATATCTGTTATTTGATTTGAAAAAAACAAACCAAAAAAGTACAATGTGATAAGAGGGATAAAGCTTTATGAAAAGGGTTATTTTTCTTGTCGATATGAACGCTTTCTTTATATCATGCGAGATGACGCGCAAGCCTGAACTCAACGGATTGCCTGCGGCCGTTGCAGGCGATCCGAAACGACGTTCGGGTATTATTCTTGCTGCGAATTATGAGGCCAGGTCTTGCGGCGTTAAGACCACCATGGTGCTTCATGAAGCTTTAAATCTTTGCCCTGATTTGATACTGCTGCCTCCGGATCATCGCTTTTATGAACAGAAATCAAAAGAGGTGATGGCTTTGCTTGCGGGCTATACTCCTGTCGTGGAACAAAACAGTATTGATGAAGCATGGCTTGATATGACGGGGTGCGAAGGACTCTTTGGGAAACCGGCGGAAGCGGCGAAAAAAATAATGGAAGACATAAAAGAAAGGCTTGGATTATGGTGTTCCATCGGAATCGCTGAAAATAAGTTTCTTTCAAAAATGGCTTCTGAAATGAAGAAACCGCTTGGTATTACCGAGCTTTGGCAGGATGACATTCCCCAAAAACTCTGGCCCCTTCCGGTTGACGCTATGTACGGAATAGGAAACAAAACTTCCAAAAAGCTTGGATTACTAGGGATAAGGACGATAGGCGGACTTGCGGGAGGCGATATAAACCGCCTGATCAATATATTCGGGAAATTTGGAAATGAAATTTACTTACATGCAAATGGAATAGACGATTCTCCCGTCCGTGTACGTATGGCCGGCGATATCAAGTCTATCGGACGCGAAACGACGCTGCCCGACGATTTGACCGATATTGAGAAAGCAAAGAAAGTTTTATTGGAACTTTCAGGCGATGTGGGCATGTCTGCAAGAATGCACGGAAAGAAAGGCCATACGGTTCATATTACTTTGAAATATGACGATTTTAAAGTGATAACCAGGCAAACGTCTGTTCCGGCAACCAGCGTCACCAGGGAAATATTTCAGGCAGGCTGCAGGCTTTTGGAACAAAACTGGAACAAATCCCGGCCGGTAAGATTGATCGGGATAAGCATTTCCGGCTTTGACGGCGGCGGTTGGTCCGGACAGCTTTCGTTTTTTGATCAAAAAGATGCGGGCGTTATGGACGATAAAGATGAAAAAATCGATCGGGTGATGGATAAGATAAGAAACAAGTATGGTTCGGAAATCATAATGCCCGCAACATTGCTTAAAAAAGAATAATGCCGCGTATCGTAATCGCACCGCGCGCTTGACAAAGCGGACCGGGCGGACCTAAAATAAATAACGGTACCGGTTTACTTAATTTTTTATCTGATTTTCATTTTCTTTTAAATATCAATTGAAAAGAGGTTTGCGAATATGGAACTTTACGGGAAAAAGATCACCAAAAAGAGTGTCACGCAATATGCGGGCGATATCTCACAAATTGCGGATGCAAGAGAGGCGATCCTTACATCCGGAAAAGCGGACGGCGTTAGGGTAATAGACGTAAAAACAGGCAGCGGACTTATCTTTACGGTTGTTCCTTCAAGAGGGCTTGATATCGCGTGGACGGAATATAAGGGCGTTCCTTTGGCGCATATCAGTAAAACCGGCATGGTGAATCCGGCGTTTTATGACAGGGAGGGTCTTCAATTTTTAAGAAATTTTTACTGCGGCATGATGACAACCTGCGGCCTGACCTATGCCGGAGCTGCCTGCGTGGACGGAGAGGAAAGGCTTGGCCTTCACGGCAGGATCAGCAATACGCCGGCTGACGACGTTTCCGTACAAAAGGAATGGGAAGGCGACGACTATGTGATCCGCATCAGGGGAAAGGTACGGGAGAGCTGTGTTTTTCGCGAAAACCTTTTGTTATCACGTGAAATAACCGTCAAGATGGGAGGCAAAACCGTCTCGGTAAAGGATACGGTGGAAAACTGCGGTTTTGAAGAACAGCCTCTGATGATCCTTTACCATGTCAATTTCGGGTATCCCATTGTCAGCGAGGATACGGTATTGATAACCCCCAAGGCAAATACAGTTGCAAGAGATTTGGAAGCACAAAAAGGATTAGGCGATTTTATGGAGTTTCAGACGCCTACTCCGGGATACAGCGAACAGGTATTCTATCATGATTTGGAGCCATCCCGCGAAGGCCATATATACGGCGCGCTGTTTAATGAAAAGATCGGTTTGGGCGCATATGTAAAATCAAATAAAAACCAGTTGAAATATTTGATTGAGTGGAAAATGATGGGCGCCGGGGATTATGTTGTCGGCCTTGAGCCTTCCAACTGCAAGCCGGAAGGTCGAGACAAAGCGCGGGAAAGAGGCGAACTGGAAGTTATAAAACCAGGGGAAGCAAAGCGCTTTGAGCTGGAATTCGGCGTATTGGAAAGCAGAAACGAGGCGGAAAATATTATATAGAATTTACACAATTTACAAAAAGGGCTGGCGTAAAAACCAAGATGCGCAGCCCTTTTTTAGTTCAATTTACCAATCTTAATTTTATCATCAGACTATTAAAAACTGTCGGGAAAGGGAAATCCAGCCTGGATGCGCAATGCGCGCTCCTATGATCGATGGTAAAATATGCCTATCCAAATTTTGATCATCAGATTATAGTTTTTTAAGTTTTATCGGAAGCCTTTAAAACTGCATAAAAAGGTGATTTTATGGGGTGTTCCCATTTTTTTAACAGTTTGTTCATAGATTGTTTACATAAAAAACCAGAAATTTTAAGTAAAACTCCAAATTCCAGATGATTATTAAAATGAATCTGATTCATTACAGTTTTCGAAACATTTTGGCTTTAAATAGAATTTTATAAAAAACCGCATGCTTTACAGAACCATTGTTTGGAGGCTATAATCAAAAACGTTATATGGCCATATAAAAAAAGAAGACCGGCCGGAGTAAATCCGGCTGAGATATAAGAATAATAATTTTGATAAAAATATATTATTTTTAGGTTATGAAAGGGGAAATTTAAAATGAAAAAAAACATCGCAATTCTTTTGGTGGTTGTAATGGCAGTAGCATCTTTAATGTTGGCTTCCTGCAGCAGCACCCCCGCTGAATCCAGCACATCTCCCGCAGCTTCGGAAAGCGTAGCCGCTTCCACAGCTCCTGCTGCTTCGGAGAGCGTAGCTCCCACAGCTCCTGCTTCGGAAAGCGTAGCTCCCACAGCTCCTGCTTCGGAAAGCGTAGCTCCCGCTGAAAGCGCTGATCCGTCTGCTTCGGATGAAGCCAGCACATCTGCTCCGGCTTCCGAGTCGGCTGATCCGTCCGCTGATGAAAGTGCAAACGAATAATTTGTAAGGTTACATAGATAAACCTGACAGAATGATTGCATCAAAAAAATACCGGACCTTGCGTCCGGTATTTTATTTTCCTTAAATTAAAGCTTAAAAATATTTAATAAAGATTTCTGGTAAAATTGAAGACAGGATAGAAAGCGGAATCAATCACCTGGAATATTGCGGGCAGTTCTGAATCCAAATCATTATAACCGGCAGAAACTGTTGTTTCTTTTCCCAGCATCATCCTTTGGCCCTGGAAGTTTACATACGTATACCATGGCCCTCCATTCAAGTATTCATAACATCCGATCAAGGCACCGAAAGCAAAATATACGATCAGGATACCTATGATCATCCTTAAAGGCTTTTTCAATACGACACCTTCTTTCAATATCTTAAAAGTATTCTGATGCGGGTGCTATGACTTAAGATTCAACACATTAATTTATATAATTATATGTCCGCCTTTTTCAGTTATCATTAAAACGGCGAGGCCAGGGTTGATTTATTTCTGAAATCTGAAAGATAACAAATAAGTGGTGTATATATATTCTCTTTTTTCCTGCCCTATTTCACAAAGTTTTTGTATAAATAGTTTTTCTTCTTCATTCGGTATGGAAAACCAGTGGAAAATAAACTGGTTTTTATAACCGGTTTTTGTAAAAATTTTTATAATATCATCAAGCGTAAAAAATGTTCTATTGGATTTGTTTAATATGTTGGGGGAAGAATAAAGCCAGTTGCCTCCTAAAACGTCGCGGACTACGCTGAAATGCATGATATTGTGAATATTGCCTAATATATAACCGCCGGGTTTTAAATATTTCATCATATTGGATAAAAACAGTTCCGGGTTTTCCACTGTTTCAAGACATTCACCTATAAAAATATAGTCAAATGATTCTTCCGGAAAATCATACGGAAAATCATCCGGCCGCTTTGCCAGGACGCGGGCAATATATCCGGCGATCCTGGCCATATTCTCATTTGGCTCTATTCCAAATAGATTGGCATCCGGATTCCTGTATTTGATCATGAGAAGCGTTACGCCAATGCCGCAATTCAGTTCCAGAACGTTGATTTCCTTATCTTTATCTTCTTCGTTAAAAATACGCAGCGAAGCAAACTTAATTTCATCAAAAGCGATTGTTTCAAATCCCCATTTGTTTTTAAAAATACTTCTGTTTTTATATAATACCGGATAAAAACGGGACAAATCACGCCGGAATTCGGAACCCAGGTAGTGATGAATAAAACAATCGTGGCAAAGCATCAGCCGGTAGCCTGCCGAAATGATGCGAAGCGAAAAATCATTGTCTTCCACATATCCCGGGGAATACGCATCATCCAAAAGGCCTATTTTATTAAGAACTTCCCTTTTGATCAGAATGCAGAATCCGATCAGAAAAATTTTTTCTTCCCACCGGCTGCTGTCCGAAATATTGTTTTGGCCGGCAAGCAGAGCCATTTGTTCCAGATCGTCGTAATAAAAACCTGCACTCTGCAGATTTTCGTTATGATTGCATACGGCTCCCGCCGCTCCTATTCTTTCGTCGCTATAAAGGCATTTTTGCAGATTTTCAAGCCATCTGGGAGTAACGACCGTGTCGTTGTTTAAAAGCAGAATATCACTTTCCGGAGACGAGAGGCATATGCCAATATTGCAACCCTTGGGAAAACCCTCGTTTTTATCGTTCAGCTGCAGCTTTATATCAGGCTGCTCCAAAAGCCAGTCTCTGGTTCCGTCCGTTGAGTTGTTGTCCACAACGATGATTTCGTAAGTCCCTTCCTCCGTATGCTTTCTGATGCTTTCAAGGCAGTTTTTGCTGTATTCCAAATTGTTATAGGTAAGGATAACGATTGCCGTTTTTTTAATTTTCATAATTTTCACCCCGCTTTGTACAGGATATTCTATAATAGGCAATTTTGTGTGAAATTATTTATACCTGTTTTCAAGACGTGTGGAAACATAGTAACAATTATCGGTTCATTTAATATTATGTACTATACAAAATGAAATATATGACGGGATCTTTAGGCTTAAGAACAAAAAGTTATATATAGGTGGAATTTTTTGGGATGGAAAGTATGACAGGTCTATATATCCAGACTTTAAGATACAGGCAACCAGAGTTTTCTGAAAGTTACTGTCACAGGAAAAAGAAGATATTTATTGTACCATACAATAATGATTTGGGGGTTTTTATATGAGCAATATAGCTTTACAATTAATAAGATTGGCAGACGGATCAATTGCACCGGGACAAATCCTCGTTTTTGATACCGTCCAATTTTCTTCGGGAAATGTCAGTTATAACCCTGCAACGGGAATAATCACATTTAATGAACCGGGAAGATTTTATTTAGATTGGTGGGTGGATACGCAATCGTCGCCGTCAACCAACGGGATTGTATTTATTTTTAGCACGACACAAGGTGATTTTATACAAAGCGTTACGCCAATTAAAACTGGTGAACTTGCCGGAACAGGAGTTATAGATATAGCTGTGGCTCCGGTAACGGCGTCTCTTGTCAACGGAAGCACAAGCACGGTATTTCTGCCGATGAACGTTCCGGTCAAGGCAACATTGGTCATTACGCAGGAAAATGCCGGCGTCACAGGGCCAACAGGAGAAACCGGACCTACCGGACCTACAGGGCCTACAGGGCCTACGGGACCAACAGGCACAGCAGGAGCGACTGGCGATACCGGACCCACAGGCCCCACAGGACCGACTGGAGCAACCGGACCTACCAGTGATACCGGGCCAACAGGACCAACAGGGCCTACAGGGCCAACTGGAGAAACAGGACCGACTGGACCTACCAGCGATACCGGACCCACAGGGCCAACTGGAGCAACAGGACCGACTGGAGATACAGGACCAACGGGGCCGACAGGCGACACCGGGCCGACGGGACCAACAGGACCGACAGGCGATACGGGGCCAACCGGTGACACCGGACCGACAGGCGACACAGGGCCTACCGGACCTACAGGACCCACGGGTGATACCGGACCGACAGGCGACACCGGACCGACAGGACCGGCGGGCGCGGGTGTTCAATTGCGGGGTGTTCAGGTACAGCTTCAGACTGGCGAAGCAACGACAGTCGCGGATACGGCTACGGTCATATTTGATACAATCCTTGAGGACCAGAGCCTGAACATTAACTACAGCGTGGTAACGGGCCAATTTACGATTACTGCGCCAGGCAATTACTATGTGACGTGGTGGGTAGCGACAGACGGCGCTGGGGCTGCGACAACAATTGATTTTGGAGTCAGCTTGGACGGCGGTGCCGCAGTGATCGGATCTACCCCGGCGCTGACAGGACAGGTAAACGGAAGCGCTCTGATTGTGGTGGGCGCGACTCCTGCAACCGTTGAATTGGTCAATGTAACAGGAGATACTGTGTTTATACCCGACACTACGGTACAGGCGAATATGCTGATTATTGAGATTTCAGTCTAGCAATATGCTGCTATATCTCCGGGGCGTCAGCAATGGCGCTCCGGAGATGATTTGATTCAAGCTTAGCCGAATGGCGAAACCAATAGTATAAGATGAAAGCGTAATCGCCTTAGAGGCAGCTGGCGCCGGAAAGCTGTGAGATTTGAGCTGTCCATAAAGGCGCCTTGTCCGACGAATAGAGGGGGAGTTTATGAATATTGCTTTACAAATTGAAAGAACAACCGCCGGAACTGTTGCGGCAGGCAGCAACGTGGTTTATGATACGGTCATTTATTCATCAGGAAATATCAGCTATAACAGTGCTACTGGAGTCATAACGTTTAATGAAGCCGGAAGGTATGTGTTTAATTGGTGGGTCGCAACTCAGTCATCACAGTCCCAGACAGGGGCAGTTTTTGCTATATCAACGTCACAGGGAGATTTGCTGGAAGGCTCTTCACCAATTAAGACCACCGAGGTGGTAGGCACGGGTATAGTAGATGTCGTCGAAGCTCCGGTTACGGCATCACTGATTAATGCAACTGCTCAGACATTTTATTATGCGACATTACCAACAGTACGTGCAACACTGGTTATTATCGAAGACGATATTGGGGTAACAGGACCCACCGGGCCGACAGGTGATACCGGACCGACGGGTGATACCGGGCCGACAGGTGATACCGGACCGACGGGTGATACCGGACCGACGGGCGACACGGGACCCACAGGTGATACCGGACCTACGGGAGACACCGGACCGACTGGTGACACCGGACCGACAGGCGACACGGGACCCACAGGTGATACCGGACCTACGGGAGACACCGGACCTACGGGAGACACCGGACCGACAGGCGACACGGGACCTACCGGTGACACAGGACCGACTGGTGACACGGGACCGACGGGCGACACGGGACCGACGGGTGATACCGGACCGACTGGTGACACGGGACCGACGGGCGACACGGGACCGACGGGTGATACCGGAC
>JAEWMJ010000008.1 GCA_023393165.1 Bacillota bacterium
GTATATGCCCACGTCCTCGCCCATCAGGAACACGTTCTCATCCCGCCGCATTTCCTCGCACATCGCTTCTTTTATTGCCTGTGCATATGTTATTTCTCTTGTTTCCATGAGTCATTTACCTCCTTGCTTTATGCGTACACGTCGTCCAGTATGGTATCCAAAGATGGATAAGGGCTTTCCTGGGCAAATTTTACCGCGTCTTCAATATCCTGCTGCGCCTTTAAGTCTATCCGGTCCAATTCCTGCTCGGTAAATATCTTGTTTGCAGCCAGATATTCACGGAACCGTTTGATCGGGTCTTTTTGCTTCCACTCGCTTATTTCTTCCTTTGTCCTGTACTTGTTCGCGTCGCTCTTGGAATGGCCAAGCTGACGGTATGTCTCGCACACAAGCAGCATTGGCCCGTTTTCCCTTACATATTTACGTGCGGCAAGCGTCTCTTCATACACCGCAAGGACGTCGTTTCCGTCTATCGTTTTTCCCGGCACGCCGTAGGAAGATGCGCGCACTGAAATATCACCGATGTTCATGGATCTTTGCTGGGACATGGACATCCCGTATTTGTTGTTTTCACACACAAACAGCACCGGCAATTTCCATATAGATGTAAGATTCAGCGCTTCATGGAAACTGCCTTCGTTGGATGCGCCGTCTCCAAAAAAGCAAACGACGATCCTGTCTATCTTTTTCATTTGCGTTGTCAGCGCCGCGCCAACCGCAATACAATGTCCTCCGCCCACAACGCCGTTCGCGCCCAGGTTCCCGTTGTCCAGGTCGGCAATATGCATGGAGCCGCCTTTTCCCTTGCAGTAGCCGGTTTCCTTTCCCAAAAGCTCCGCCATCATTTTGTTCAAATCGATCCCCTTGCTGATGCAGTGCCCATGCCCCCGGTGCGTGCTCGTCATAAGATCCTGGGATTCAAGCGCGGAGCAGACGCCGGTAGCCGTCGCCTCTTCTCCAACATACAGATGTGTGGTGCCGTGAACCATGCCCATAGAAAAGAAATACGCCACTTTCTCTTCAAATTTCCTGGTATGCAGCATTTTTACCAGCATATCTTCCATTTTTTCCTTGCCTGGTTTCAAACTCATGATTCCTTTTGCCTCTCTTTATTCTTAGAATTTGGTAAACGAAATTAAGGTGATAAAATTCTATTTCATCACGTTTATTTTTTTACGTCTTTCAGAAACTGTGTCCCCGACGTTTTATCCCTGAAGAAATTCTATGATGCTGTCGGCAGTATTTTCATCCGTAATCAGTTCGCTCAGATAACCGCCCCGGGTAGCGCCGATGATCGGCTTGACTTTGTTTACGCCAATCGCAAACGCAATCCTTTTTTTAATTTGTTTGATCTCATCTAGCTCAACGGCAATGATCCGATCGGTAACCGAGGTATGCACGGGAACGCCGTTTAAATCATACGCGCGCGATAATATATCGCCTACGGCGCCTGCCTCCTTCAGTTCATTTAATTCGCTGTCGCTGAACGAGCCCGTCTCATATAACGAGGATGTTTTTGAAAGGTCGCCGAGCCCGAGCATGCAAACCGTGCATGTTTGGGTTTTTTTAAACACCCGGGCAATCTTTTCGTCGTTCATCAGTATATCCTTGGCCTCCTTGGAGCTCACGATTGCCGGTACATTCAGCAAATACGCCTGCGCCTGCAGACGGGAGGCAATCATTTTTACCACCTCTTCAGGATTGATCCGGTCGCTGATGGTCATTCCCCCCATCAGCTGAATGACCTCGATCTGTTTTCCTTCCGTTCTCCGTACAGGCTCCAGGTTCTTAGCAACGCTGTATAACGAATGCCCCCAGGCAACCCCCACGACGTCATTGGCGGTCAATATCTGATTCATGCGGGCTGCTCCTGCGATTCCGAGGCCATTTTCGGATTCTTCACCGGATTTAATAGACGGTACCACGGTTACATCATTGATTCGGAGCAGCCTTTTCAGTTTTTCTTCCTTGTCAAAGCAGCAGCCCTGATCCATGGATACGGAAACCTTTACGATTCCCAGTTCTTTTGCCTTTTTTAAATATCTTGTAATCTTTGTACGGGAAAGATTCATCCTGTCGGCAATTTCCTGCTGCGTGCAATCATTCATATAATAAAGCCATGCGATTTTTGTGAGCAATACCTTTTGTTCGTCCATTCTATTAACGCTCCCTTTCTACAACTATCCAGCTATATTTTATAATTATCACGCAATCAGGTTTGATCCTTGCACATTTGTGCAACGCGTAAACATTTATTCACAATATTATTGTATTTTCAATGGCGCGCTTTGTCAATGTATTTTTATATCTCAGCAAAAATTCAGATAAATAACAACTCGCTTGCCGTCAAAAGGATCAAGAAAAATGTTAGAAAACCAAAAAAGGATCTCTATTGGGAGCGTAAAAGCTGCTATTAATATATCACAAAAGGCGGGCCATGAAGTGTGAAAAACTTTAGTTCTCTTAAAGAATAGTTTATTGCTAAAATGGGAAATAAACGTATTCGTCCTCAGGTTCTTCCGCTTCCGTTACATTTGTCGCATATAAAACAGGCATCTTATTACCTTCATATTCTTCCGTATGAACCGTAGCGGTGACATAAACCCATGTATCATCATCCCATTTTCCCGCGTCATCATACCTGCATAAAAACCCGATCGGCTCAACATCCGCCGCGCAGCATACCATATTAAGCCTGACAGGAACAAATTCATTACCGGCAAAATCATCCAGGCGGAAAACCTGCCCCTTTACCTTAACTGTTTTGCCTTCATACATCCCGTCATACATATCGTTAAACCATTGGACAAAACTATCGTCGGGCACCGTAATGATCCCGTTTTCATCCGGAGTCAACTGATTTTTTTCTGTTACATCCTCCGGTTTATCTGTTTGCTGTAAATTTATGTTATCCTGTACGGATGCAGCAGGCGCAGTACTTTGTACGGGCCCGGTACCGGCCCCGTCATTTCCCGAGCTGTTTGCATCACCGGAAGTATCCGGCACATAAATCTGCAGGTTTGCTTTTGAGGATTCCGGCTTTTCAAAAGACAAACTGATATTCTGAAAATTGACCATATTGTTTTCAACAGCTGCGGTAGGCAGGGCATAAGCGGCGGCCATTGGTATAATGAGCAAAACATAAGGCACAAAATGCAGGCCGCGCCGCGGCCTGAACAGTCCTGTCAGCATGAAAGCACCTATAACAGCCAGGGCCGCAGCGGCAAACCAAAGATACCCGTCCATTCTCGGATGGACATATGCCCGCATCTTACCGCTTAACAGAGCGGTTACAATCAGTATCGCAATGCCAATAAAAATAAAAAACTGAATCACAACTTCTAAATTGATTTTCCTTTTCATAAGCGCTCCTACATTAATTGTGAAAAGATATAAAACATCATGAATGAAACGCACAAAATGACGCATACAAGAAGAACAATAAATCTTTTACTGAAACTTCCCGATAACATCATCAGATTTTTAAGATCAAGCATGGGTCCCAGAACCATAAAACCCAATACTCCCATCGCGGGAAAAGAATTTGAAAAGCTCCTCGCAATAAAGGCATTTGACGTCGAACAAACGGACATTAAGAAAGCCGCCGCCGTCATGATTGCAAACGGCAGAAACAGCCCGCCCCCAAAGCCTGTGAAAAATGTTTTTGGGACCAATACTTGAATAATGGTAGAAATAAAAGCGCCCACAACCACAAAGCGTCCTATATTCAGAAATTCCAGCCCGGCATGACGGAATACGGCTTGCTGTTTTCCTTTAAGTCCGCTATCTTCCACATAACTAAGGTAACCGCTGGAACAAACAGCCCCTCCGGCCGAACGGTTCCCCGCCATCCGGTCGATAGAAGGCATTGCACTTAAAATAAATCCCGTTGAAACTGCGACAACCAATCCCAGTATGATTCGGTATACGGCAATTTGCGGCTGCCCAGGAAAAGCAAATAAAGTTGATGAAATCACAACCGGGTTTACGGCCGGCGCCGCCAGTAAAAAAGTTACGGCGTACGGCAACGGCAGTCCTTTCCGGGCCAGTCCGGATGCAATGGGAACCATTGCGCAGTCACAGACCGGAAGCAACACGCCTAAAAATGCAGACAAGGGAAAAGCCAGCCCCTTCTTTTTCAAAAAAAGACGAATCAATCGTTCTTCGGAAACAAACACCTGCAGGAAAGAGGAAACAAAGATTCCAATCAGCATAAAAGGGACAGCCTGCAGCAATATTCCAATAAACATGGTATTGACAGTCTGCAGCGTTCTGTAAAGTGAGTGGAATACAGGAAGGCCGGAAATGCTCCACAATAAATATACCGTAAAAAAAAGCAGGATACATAACATGGCAATAAAAAACTTATGAAAAGAACTTTTTTCCTGCTCGCCAAAAAGAATCTGCATCAATAAGTTTTCTTCCCGGTGCTTATATAAGTATGCCCCGGCGTTTTTATTTATGTTTCTTACGGCCTGCTTATTCTGATCCAGCTGATCTTTTCCAAGTCTTTCATACCGGTTGAATAACACGCAATCACTATTGTAAATAGGTTCCGTCATTACGGGCGCCATGTTTTTCATATATAGAGCGAATGTAGAGGCGTCAGCCACATTCACAATCCGTCCGATGCGATACCCCGGCGGCAGATATATTTTTAAAAGTTCACCTATTCCCCATGTTCCGTTGTATTCTATAATAACTCTGTCCGGTTCAAATTCTTTTTTTATGTTGATAAAAAGAGTACGATTCAGTTCATTTTTATTGTCAATATTCTTTACGAATACTTTATTGTTATGTAATTCTTCAGGATTCACTTGTTCGCCGCCTTGTTCGCACAGCAGCACAACAATCCGCTCTTTTTTTACGACTCCGCTTCTAAGCAGATTGTTAATCAATGAAGTTTTGCCGGATTCGAAAAAACCCGAGACAACATCTATCTCCGTTCTCATTGAACCCCTCCAGCCTATCCGAACAGTTTGTTCAGCGCAGGTTTATTCAGCTTATCTCCGATCACGCAGATACGTCCCGTATAATCCGGATCTGCTGCGCGCATATCTATTTCTCCCGTTACAAAATCAAATTGCATCCATTTGCCGGTATCCAAAAATATAATTCCTTTTGAGCGGATTACTTTGCCATATACCTGATTTTTTAATTCCTGAAGCGCATTTCTTATATATGTTTCAGAGAATGCCCTAGGAGTCTCCATACCCCAGGCTTCAAGTAAATCGACGGCGTCATGATTATGTTCATGATGCCGGCACTGCAAAGTATGCCCATGCATTTCCTGTTCCATTCGGGATACGAGCGACAGAGAACTGTCGTTTTCCGAAGCCAGCAATATTGTCTTTGCATCAATCAGATCCCACGGAGTGGTTATAATTTTTACTTTTGGACTAATTGAACGGATCTCCCGCGTAACCTCTTCAATTAAGTCAGGACCAGTCTTTTGTGTGCGGCTCAGGATAACGGCCCCGGTATATTTGATTTGGCTTTGGAAGAATTCCCTCCAATTTTGCATAAACATCCGGTAGTTGAGCATATTTACAACCGTAAGGCAAATGCCTATCCCGACGTTTTCCCTTTTTAATGCCTTCCTGCAATTTTTCAAAACGTCCGGAAGTTTCGCAATGCCGGTCGGCTCAATTATGACCCTGTCAGGATTAAACTGCTTTATCACCTGATCAAGCGATTTTTCAAAATTGTCCGCAAGCGTGCAGCAGATACAACCTGAGAAAATTTCCCTTACCACTATGCCGTCGCGTTTCAGCAGCGTTCCGTCTATGCCGATCTCGCCGAATTCATTTTCTATAATCGCAATTTTTTCATTATACGGATTTTCTATCAATATTTTTTTTATCAGGGTGGTCTTTCCCGCTCCTAAAAAGCCGGATATGATATCAATTTTAGTCAAGACGAACAATCCTTTCATTACAATTAAGATTTGGAAGCACCATATATTTTTGATATATTCCGGCACAAATCTCCGTTTTTTATGCAAATGGTTTGCATTTGCATTTTTACTTCAATATTATTATCGCCGTTAAAAAAAGTCAAGCTGTAATAATCACAATGTTTTGTCTTTTTCTGCCGTTTAAACCATTCCGGCACATCTTTAATTAAATAGCACCAATAACATAACGGTTAGAGGTGCTATTTTTTTTAAAAGCTTTTATGTATAGATCTGAGCGGTGTAACGTTTACCGTGATAAACTGCCAATAATTGCTTCCAGATTGGATTTCATACGTTCAATATATGACATTCCGTCTTCACTGCTCTCAATTGTATAAATAGTCTTGACATCGGCGCCAATCTCGTTCGCAAGCGTTTGTGAAACTTCCGGGCTGACCATCTCTTCCATAAAGATAGTTTTTATCTCATTTTCTCTGCAGTAATTTACAAGTTCCGTCATCTGTTGCGCGCTTGGCTCGCCCTCGGCAAAGACGTCCTCCACGCTGTTCTGGCTTAAACCAAAATCCCTGCAAAGATATGCAAACGCTGCATGTCCTGTCACAATACTCTTATTTGATACGGTTTTAAATTTGGCATCATATTCCGAATATAGGGATTCCAACTGAGATACAAAATCATCACAGTTTTTTTCAAAGTAATCTTTTTCAGAAGGGTTTGCCTGTATCAAAGCGTCACTGATATTCCGGGCTTCTATCTCCGCGTCTTTCAGGCTGAGCCAGATGTGCGGATCATACTGTCCATGTTCCTGAATCTCTTCCTCATCTGTATTGGTAATCGCATCAACGCCTTTTGAGGCATCCACCACAATCAGATCTTTATTATTTGCAGCTTGGATCGCTTCGTCCGCCCAGGCCTCCATTCCAAGACCGTTATAAACAAAAATATCTGCCGTACCCAGCGCTTCAATATCCCTGGCCTTTGGTTCGAAATCATGGGGTTCGGTACCTTCGGGAATAACTGTTGTAATATCAACTTTATCCTGACCAACTGCCTGTACGAATTCATGCAGAGCATTAAAAGTCACCATAACCTTAATCTTATTTTCACCCGCCTCACTTGTCTGCCGGCCGCAGGCCACAACACCCATTAGAGTCAACATACATAAAAATATTGCGATCATTTTCTTTAACATTTTTCCACCTCTATATTTTTTACTTGCAAATGCTTTTCATTTGCATTTATAATAAACCTGTTGAATTTAATATGTCAATATTTTCTTAGGATAAAAGCAAGGTGTTTATTATGATTCAAGCAAATGATTTATATTTTTCGTATAGCGGATCCCTGCCTTATATACTCGATAATATTAATTTTAATTTTCGTGATGGAGATTATATCTCCATACTTGGGGAAAACGGCTGCGGAAAAAGCACTTTAATCAGACTCATTCTTAAATTTATAAAGCCTGTAAAAGGAAGCATCCTTTCACACGCAAAAAGAATAGGTTATGTGCCGCAAAAAAGTGGTTATTCAAATTCCGGCTTTCCTATTACCGTTTATGAAATGCTGAATTCATACCGTCATCTTTTAAAAATAAAAAATAAAAGAGCAGTTTTTGACTGTCTTGAAATGGTTGGTCTGGAGTCATGTTGGAACAAACTGATTGGGACTCTGTCAGGAGGACAACACCAAAAGGTATTTATTGCCCGGGCATTACTGGGCGTTCCAGACCTTCTTCTTTTAGACGAGCCCTCCACCGGAATTGATGTACAAAGCCAAAAAGACATTTACTCTTTTCTCAGGAAGCTAAATGAAGAAAATGGCGTTACGATTGTGTCCGTTGAACATAATCTTGAAGCTGCCATATCCAATTCCACACTTATTTATCATTTATCAGGGGGACATGGACACCTGTGCACGCCTGAAAAATTTGCTTCAAAATATTTAAGGACTATTGAAAGGGATGAAAATATTGTTTAATTACAGCTTTATGCAAAATGCTCTCATTGTATCTGTGTTTATATCTTTTCTTTGCCCCTGTATAGGGATCTTTCTTGTTCTCAGGCGTTATTCCATGATCGGTGATACCCTGGCCCATTCTTCTCTTGCCGGAGTCGCAGTTGGACTGTCATGCGGCCAGAATCCAATACTCGGCGCTTTTATTTTTACTTCTATATGCGGCGCATTAATTGAATTCCTAAGGACTTATTTTAGAAAACACACAGATTTAATTCTGGCAATAGTCCTTTCTCTCAGCGTCGGGACAGCTATCACAATCATCAGTTCGGGAAACGCCCATGCGAATGTGGACTCTTTCATGTTTGGAAGCATTCTTACCGTGACTCAATCTGACATTATGATGGTTCTGATCCTGAGTGTGATTTCCGGATTGGTGTTGATTTTTTTATATCACCAGATGGTATATATCGCATATGATGAGGATGCTGCAAAAATTGCGGGGGTGAAAGTTAAACTGATCAACTACATATTTTCTGTTCTAGTCGCCTCCGCTATAGCCGTATCCATCCGGATCGTTGGCGTGCTTGTGCTGAGTTCAATGATTGCGCTTCCTGTCGCGACTTCTCTGCAGCTGGAAAAAGGATTTAAAGCAACTCTTTTTTTATCGGCTGTTTTCAGTATAATCGATATCTTGCTCGGGCTTTTTATATCGTATTATCTGAACGTCGCTCCCGGCGGTTTTACAGCTCTTATTTCGGTCGCTGTTCTTATCCTGGCGATTGCCGGCAAAAAAATATCAGTGAAAATCAAGACAAATTCACTGACAATACAAAACTGATTCAACAATTATGTTAATTTGAACTTTTATACCTGATGATTTCCATCCATATGATTGGCTTTGCATTCCTGACAGTATCCAAAGATTTCAATTTTATGGCTTTTCACATCAAAATCATATTTTGATTCCATCAACTTGCTGAATTCGCCAAACGGACAGTCATCAATCGGAATAATTTTATGACAATCCATGCAGATAGCATGATGCCTGTGTTCTTCACAGCACAGTTCATATCTGGCCCTGCCGTCAGTTGACAGATTTGATTTAAGAAGTATGCCTTTGTTTGTTAAGGTCTCACAGGTTCTATAAATCGTGGACAGGCTGCACTTCTCATTTTGAGCGTGTACAATGTCATATAATTCTTCAACCGTTTTCGGTTCAGACTTTTTCATTATTGCAAGAATCATCTGCCTCGCTTTTGTTTTCCGCAGATTATCGTTTTCCAATATTTTATTACTATCGTCCATCAAAAATATCATTCCTTATATATTTTGATATCATTGTAACTTTTTATAGAAAATAAATCAATATTGTCCGATTTTATCCGATTAAAAGCGTATTGAATAAATAACAGAACACTTACCGCCATTACAGCCATCCAGAAACCAAATGAGCATGTTTTGTCTCTTACTCAATATTATCTTCATCTTTGTTATGCTTTTTAGTTAGCCTTTTTTTATAAAATAATATTACACATGCAACTATTGTAATAAAGATAAGCACAAGAATTACTTTTGAATACATTCCTATATAATCCACGATACTTTCCCATTTAGAACCTGCATATGCACCCAGAAATATTAATAACGTATTCCATAAAACAGATCCGGCCAATGTAAATAGTAAAAATTTAGTCATGTTCATTTTAGTCATTCCAGCAGGTATGGAAATCAAGCTGCGTACAATTGGCACAAATCTGCAGAAAAACACCGCTTTTTCACCGCGTTTTAAAAACCAAACACGTGCTTTTTCAACATCCTCCGGCCTTATATGCAGCATCTTTCCCCATTTCCCAGTAAGCCAGCGTTCTAAACGTTCTGTATTTAAAAGTATGCCGACCCAATACAAAACAAGTGCTCCGGCAAGTGAGCCTGCCGTAGCAAACAATATAACTCCCCATATGTTCATATGGCTGAATGTTGTCATGAAACCTCCAAAGGTTAGAATAACCTCGGATGGGATCGGAGGAAAAATATTTTCGATAGCAATCAGCAAACCTATACTGATGTATCCAAATTGGTTTATCAAATTTATAATCATGTCCATTTTATTTATTCCTCTTGAATTCATTATATTAAGTACTTAATATTATTTAGTATACTATTAGTGCTTAATAATGTAAAGTACTTTTTATAAAATCAAAATTTTCCAGAAATAAATAAAATAAGCTGTCCTATGCGAAAGACTTGGTTCCGCCTGGTACAGCTTACAGCCCGTTTAAAAAATAAAGGTATTAAAATGAATCAAACTAATTATATCATACGAATCAGCGTACTATTTTTCTTGCAACCAAAACATCTAATAATTTGTATAAAACTATTAAACCTAAAAACGAAATAGAGTATAAGATGAGCATAAAACTAATTGCATGCAGCACAAATATATCTCCCAAAGCAGCATTTATCATAGACTGGATAAATATAAATGCAGCTGCAAAAATCACAGCATACCCCAGAAGATAATGATGAGCAGGGAGTTCAAAAATTCCGCTGTTCTTTAAAAATGAAGTGAATTCCTGTACCTGAAATTGCCCAATAGCTGTTTTTACAGCCTCTTCTTTTGTTTTGCCGTTCGTTTCCAGATCTTTTACAAAATCATTCAAGTATGTTCGAAGATCTTCCTTTTCTTTTTTACTCATCGCAAGGCTATCTACATAAGCATCAATATTATCGCATTTTTTATACAGCGCATTAATTTTAATATGATCAATATAGTTTAAAATACTCCATATAAACGCACAAGCAATTGAGATTCCATAAATCCATTCAAGTGTCCCGTTTATAGACGTATTAATCTTGTCTATATAAAGTGAGATTATAAATAATATCATGGATCCTGCTAATAACCACAAATATCGGATATCAGATAAAGCGAACATCTTATATATAAATGACTTCATAAAGAAAACCTCCTAAATAAATTTCTCAACGATTTGTGAAGTATTTTTCCAATCGCTGATTAACTGTTCGAGTTGGTCTTTTCCAAACTCAGTGATCTTGAAATATTTTCTCCTTCCGCCGCCTGTTTCCTCACCCCAATAGAATTCAATGGCTTTCTGCGCTTCCAACCGTTTTAATGCCAGATACATGGTAGCTTCCAGGATTTCAAACATGCCTTGAGTTTTTGTTTTTATTATTCTGGATATTTCATAGCCGTAATTATTTCCTTGGTTCAGGACACTCAAGATTAAAATATCTATGGTCCCCTTCAGCATTTCTTTATTCATAATCAGCTCCTATACAATACCAGATTCATTTTAATCATAATACAGCAATTACTCAATATTGTAAAGTACTTAATATAGATTCTTTCCCTTGTTATAAAACAAAAAGATCAATCAATACCTCCGGATCTTTTGAACCCATACCCTTGTCGGATACGCCCCTCATAGGGAGCTTACATATGTACCGCTTTTGTTTACTCCAAATATCTTTTTTCACATTTTTAATTACATCTTCGCTTTATTTAATTATCTATTATATTCCTTTTAACGCTGACTTTTCCTCTTATATATTTATCCTAGAAAAAGTTTTTGTTTTTTTATATTGTATTATGTTAATTGCTATTTTTTGTTTATTATTACCAAGAATAGGAATAATTTAAAAATACAACTATCGTAAAACCATTTTTTATTTTCTCTGTAATAGCCTTATTCATAAGTCAATTTTATGCAATTTTTAACGATATTCCAGACAGTAAATATTTAATTATAGTAATATGTTCCGTATTGTTCATAAAAATTTTCTTTCCTTTTGTTATATTATTCATCACATTTAAGGGGATTAAAGATAAAGGCTTCTATGGAATGGAATATTATTTTATAAAGTTTAATTTATATTTTATTTAGGTAATCCCAATTTTTATTCTTAACTTTCCTGATCTGCATCAAAAGATCTTTATTCAGATGGCAAGGCTGGGCTAACTATAATACATAAATATAAATCAAAACACCAGAGTTATATGAAATTGATCTCATTTTCTGGTGTTTTGAACGAATAGTAGTTTTGTTATCAGTAAACTATTTTATTCATTTTTATATCGATAATTAGTAAATATTTTTCCATTCTCCAATATTGGTTGAATCAAATTTAAAAGGCGGCCCCAGGAGTACTTCAGTCCCGCCGTCTGCCGCCGCGGTTACTTCATAGTCTCCCAAATCACCAGCGGAGAACTTGTCGCCCACGATACCGGTAATTTGCCCCGAAGTCATAGCGGACGCCGCATAGCCGGACAGGTAGCCGAGATCAATAGGATTCCAAAGGAACATATATTCGCATACTCCGTTTTCAATGTATTCTGCCATTTCGGATGGTAATCCAAGACCTGTTAGGGCAACCTTACCACCTAAGCCCTTGTCCGTTAAAACCTTGCCTGCTGCCGCTATTCCAACCGTCGTCGGAGCTACGATGCATTTAAGGTCAGGATATGTCTGCAATAACGCCTCCGTCTCGGATACAGATTTGTCACGAAGGTCATCTCCATATGCTACCTTTACCAATTCCAATCCCGAATATTTCGAATCGGATTTCAGTATCGTCTGCATGGACTCAATCCATGCATTCTGATTGGAAGCCTGACTGGTAGCGGATAGTATGGCAAACTGACCGCTTCCTCCGCACATGTCGTAGGCCGCGTCTACCAATGCCTGTCCGATCAAATTTACGCCCGCCTGATTAATAAACAGTTTTCTCGACGCAGAGTTCACGCTTGAATCGGCCGCCAGAACGGCAACGCCCGCATTCATCGCTTTTGTTAAAACAGGCTGGAGCGCATCGATATCATTTGCGACAACAGTAATGGAATTAACGCCCTGCGCAATCAGTTCTTCAATAATCTGGATCTGTCCTTCAGCCGTAGGTTGATCCGGTGCTCTTAAAATTGCTTCTCCGCCGGTCTCCTTGATTGCGTTTTCAAAGCCTTCCATTTCCTTTTCGCCGTACGGGTTGCCTGTGTTTTTGAACACTATAGCATGCTTTCCACCGCCCGAAGCCGCCGAAACGTCAGGCGATGTTTCTGCTCCCGATGCTGTAGCCCCTGACGCCGATGCGCCAGCTTGCACAGACGCCGACGCCGGTGCAGTCGAGCTTTCTTCCGAGGAAGCCTGGCAGCCTGCAAACAATGCCGCAAGCAAAGCCAAAACAACTACCAAAGAAATAATTTTTGTTTTTTTCATGATATTTTTCCTCCTTCACTCCATTAACTATTTAATGAAAATATTTTTTTTAATTGCGTTTTTGTTGATCATAAGATTAGAAATCAGAACTGAACCAATGAGCAGTATGCCTACTATCACGATCATCAGCTGAGACTGAACATTGATCAGCCCCAGGCCGTATCTTAAATATCCGATAATGAATACTGCAAGTACCGCCCCAATCATATTCCCTTTACCACCTGCCGTGGAGATTCCCCCCAGTACGACCATGGCGATTACATCAAGCTCATAACCCTGCGCCACGTTCGGCCTTGTCGAGGCCATTCTGGATGTCAGGAATATCGCGCAAACACCCGCCATAAGACCCATCAGAACAAAAATGATTATCTTGTTTTTATTTACTTTTATACCGGAATAACGGCTGACGGCAGCGCTGTTTCCCATGGCATAAATTTCGTTGCCAAAACGCGTTTTATGAAGCAATATTCCAAAAACAACAGCCAAAATAATAAACAAGACTAAACAAAACGGTATGATGCCCACATACCCCCAGCCAAAATACTGGAACCAGGACGGGAATCCGCCGGCAGCCTGATCCTTTAGAATAATATAAGCGATCCCTCTGAAAATGGTCATGGTAGCGAGTGTGATAATCATGGAGGGGAGTTCTCTTACCTTCGCAATCATAAGACCGTTCGCAAGTCCGCATGCCGCCGATAGTACAAGCGCAATGGCTATTGAAGCTTCCATTGACACTCCCATATTATAGGAGGCGCCCATCACCACCGAACATAAAGCAACTATGGATGCGACGGAAATATCAATCTCTCCCAGCAAAATAACAAAAATCATGGCAAGAACCATAAAGCCTTTATCCATAAAATTCATTGTCGCGTCCAATATTTGTTTTCCTACAAAATAGCCTGAAACAGAGTAATTGAAAATCAGCACGCCTGCTAAAACTAACGCCAAAAGCACTTCCCATTGCAAAAAGAATTTTTTAGGTTCAAATCTTTTTTCCAGCGCTCTTCTATCCAACTCAACATTTGTGCGTCGCAATTTATTTGCATCCATCGTTATATCTCCCTCCTGCATAGTGCGTTCCGGTCCGCTCTGCGTTTAATAAACACATTCAGCATGATGGCAATAAGAATGATCATTCCTTCGATAAAGTCTTCCCAGAATGTGGATACATTGACAAGAGGCAAAGCATTTTGTAAAACACCCAAAAGAAGGATACCGAGAATTAATCCTGAAATCTTGCCGCTGCCACCGGATACGCTGACTCCTCCAAGAACACAGGCAGCGATCACTGTCATTTCGTATCCCGTTGCGGTATCGCCTTGCGCGGAAGCAAATTTGCTGACCCATAGTATTCCGGAGAGACTTGCGAGAACGCCCATCAGAATATATACCAAAAATAATATTTTATCTTTTTTTATTCCAGTCAAATGGACATTTCCAGGGTTGGATCCAACTGCGTAAATATACCTTCCTGTTCTTGTATAGGTCAGAAAAAAATATGCGAGTACGATGATAATAACCGCTATAATAAAAAGCGTACTGACAAAGCCGACGCTGCTGGTAGAAATCGCTTTGAATTCCTTTGTCATCTGATGCGCCGATACCCATGCTCCGTCACTGATCAGATATGTTGTGCCGCGAAATACATTCATGGTACCCAAAGTGGCGATAATAGGAATAATCTTTCCCTTGGCAACCAAAAGACCGTTCAGCAGCCCGCAGGCAGCTCCAAGCCCAATACCGGCAAGTATAGCAAAAATGATATTCAGTTCCGGATTGTTCCGTACGATTAAACTGGAAGCCATCCCTGATAGAGCCAGCAATGCACCGATAGACAGGTCAATGCCTCCGGTCAGCAATACCATCATCATCCCGACAGAAAGGATACCAAGGATGGAGGCGTTTCTCAGCATATCAGATATGTTTTCTAAAGTTAAAAAATTATTATTCAGCATTTGGAAAAAGGCGCATAAAGCAACAAGAAAAATAAGCAGCCCGATTTCTCTAAATGTTTTTCTTTTCATATTGTTAGTTCCATTCATCCCGGACATCTATTTATTACTTCCTTCCAGTATTAATCGTTCATAATCGCGGCTGCCAGTATCTTTTCCTGCGTCGACTCAGCAATATCAAATTCTGCCGCCACTCTTCCCGCTCTCATTACCACAATACGGTCGGCAATCCCCAGCACTTCGGGCATTTCGGAAGAAATCAGGATAACGCCATAGCCATTCTCAACAAGGTTGCTGATAATCTCATAAATCGCAGCCTTGGCACCGATATCCACGCCCTTCGTCGGTTCATCCATAATAACGATATTTGCATCCGAAACAAGCAATTTAGCAACAACCACTTTTTGCTGGTTTCCCCCCGAAAGCGAAGAAACCTTATCAAAGATTGTTGAGGCTTTTATAGATAGTTTTTCCGCCATATTCTGAGCCGCTTCATTTTCCGCTTTTCGGTTATACCATATTTTTTTATCAGTAAAACTGCTCAGATTCCCTAATCCGATGTTTTTTGAGATTTCCCAGTCCAATATCAGCGCCTGGTTTTGTCTGTCCTCTGGAAGCAGTATAACGCCCGCATTCACTCCCTCCGTTACCGAACGGATCGTTGTTTTTTTACCGTTCACGTATATTTCGCCGGACGTCGCCATGCAAATACCCGCTATGGTTTCTGCAACTTCGCTTCTGCCCGCACCGACAAGACCGGTCAGCGCTAAAATCTCACCTTTATGCAACCGGAAGGATATATCCTTAAAATGACCCGTTCGGCTGAGTTTTTCGATGCGAAGCACTTCTTCTCCGATTTGAACATTACGTTTCGGGAAAAGTTGTTTGATCTCTCTTCCAACCATGGCAACGATCATATCTTCATGAGAGATGTCCGAAACATTCCATGTTCCTATATACTGCGCGTCGCGCAGTACAGTTACTCTGTCGGCCAGACGGTACATGTCTTCAAACCTATGTGAGATAAAAATAATTGTTACGCCGTTGTTTCTTAGTTTTTCCGTGTATTCATAGAGTTCTTCACTCTCTCTTTTTGTTAGGGCTGCAGTGGGTTCATCCATGATTATGATTCTTGAATTTGCAGACAACGCCTTGGCGATCTCAACCAGTTGCTGCTGCGCTACAGAAAGCGTCCCCATGTTTTGTTTGGGATCAATATCCGTCCCCAGCGTATTAAGCAATTCTTTTGCTTTTTCATTCATGGTTTTCCAGTCTAAAAACTTGGTTTTGCCCTTGAATTTTTCATGGCCAAGAAAAATGTTTTCGGCTACGCTAAGATCCGGATAAGCAGTGGAATGCTGATAAATGCAGGCTATACCGGCATCTTGGGCATCTTTCGCGGATGTAAACCGGACTTCTTTTCCATCCAATTCCATGATGCCTTTTTCCGCCTGGTATACGCCCATAATCACCTTGATAAAGGTCGACTTTCCCGCGCCGTTCTCGCCCATCAAGGCATGTATTTCGCCTTTTTTCAATTGAAAACTGACTTTGTCCAATGCCTTGACGCCAGGAAATATCTTTGTGATGTTTTTTAATTGTAAAATATAATCGGACATATGTTACCTCTTATACTTGTTCCTCATAGCGGTTTACAATTTGAATAATCTAAAAGTTTTTCGTTTAAAATATAAATAATTGATTGTATTTTATAACTCATTCCCAATCGTAACAATTATTAATGTTGTAGACTTACTTCGAATTATTGTTCAATCGTGGTTAAGATGCACAAAAGTAAAGGCGTCCTTGATTTGCATCAATAAACGCCTTAATTTCTATAGAAAGACCATCTGATAAAATGCGCTAATGGAATAACCAGTAACCGGGTATAGAAATATGAAATTACATACTATCTTGAAACCTTCTAAATTGCTGGGGGGTCATACCGATCTTTTTTTTAAACGAATAAAAAAAATTGTTTATATTTCTAAAACCAATTTCCTCAGCAATGACAGAAATGCTTGTATCAGAATATTTCAGCAACCTTTTCGCATTATCCATTCTAACCATTTGAATGTAGCTGTAAGGTGTGGAACCGATATATTTCTTAAATTCTTTTAAAAAATAATATTTACTGGTGGACGTCAGCTTTGCAAAATAGTCCAGTGACAGATCATCCATAAAATGCGCTTCGATATCACTGATTGCAATCCGGATATATTCAGGTAAACTGCTTACGCTGCCTGGCACCGCCTTGGACAGCATCATGAGTTTTGTCAAAATATCGGTCAGATATTTTGAATTCAGCAATTCACAATAAGCATTCTTTTTGCAGTTGAGTTCCAGCATTTTATTCAAAGCTGTATAAATATACCGATCCTCTCCTGTATTGAGGATTGCTTTTTTCTGCTTGATAAATTCATTATAATAAGCATATACGTTGTTTCCATTAAATTGTACCCATAACGCATCACATTTTTTATTCTTTTTTAACTGCAGAGTATGATACTCCTTGCAATCCACAAAGATCAGCTCATCTTTTTTCAGCGTATGTTTCTTTTTCCTATATGTGAATTCGCATTCCCCCGAAACGATGTAAAATATTAAAAAAGAGGCGATATTTTCGTGAAGGGTATAATAATCTGGAAGACAATGAAACAGACCTATTTCCTGCACATAAAATAAGGATTCTCTTTCTATCTTGCTGGGTGCATGAATGATCCATGTGGAATCATCCGTCCAGCCTTTCTTATATACTTTCGTCAGCATTGTCTTAACCTACCTTGAATGCCATTACGTACAAGATAAGGTGATTTAAATTACATAATATGAATAAAAATATACCTATGTTTATCATACCACATTTTTATCACTTTTTCGATAGTTTTTTTGTTATATTCATTCATTTATCACAATATAACAAGATTGGAAAAATATATATTTTAAGTCTAATTAGTTCTTGCCATACTTCTTTTTAAATAATGTTGACAAATATATTCATTGCAAATATCTATTTATAAAACAATTTTTTAAATTTTTATCCCAATTATCACAATTGATGTTAAAAATACGTTTGTTATACTTTTTTTAAACTACTTTTTACTGTTTTTTAAGCTAACACAGCTTCATAAAAAATAAATTATATCAGGCAAAGGAGAATTAAAATGAGTATTACTGAGGTGAAAAGAAGGGGCAAAGTCGGGCTGATGGTTTGCGGGCATAAAGAATACTGGCCTCAATTTCCTGAAATGAAAGGGCAGTTTTTAAAGAATGCAGCAGACTTTCAGAAACTGTTGGAGTCTCAGGGTGTAGACGTAATTACGTATACCAATCAGGAAGGGAACTGTATAGTTGATACAACGGAAGACGGATATAAAGCAGGATTGCTTTTCAAAGCAAATGATATTGATCTTTTATTCCTTTATCAAACTGCTTATGTTGCTTCCGGCAGATATGTACAGGGCGTACAAGCAGCAGGTTGTCCTGTAGTAATCGTAGGATATCAAAAAACCAGGAATGTAGCCACAGCGACCATTTATGAAGAACATGCCGGAGGAGGCGCTTGTCCACTACCCGAGGCTTATAACGCACTAACACGAAGCGGTATCAAACCTGCCGGTCTTGAATACGGGCACTATCTCATACCCGGTTATGATGAAAGGTTTGAAAAAAATATATCCGAATGGTGCCGCGTTGCAACTGCCCTGCGGTCCTATAAGGGCGCCATATTCGGCCACCTGGGCCATACCTATGAAGGTATGCTGGATATGAATTTTGATCCCACAACTTTTACAAGAACATTTGGCGTACATATAAAAATGATAGAAATGTGCGAATTCGTTAAGTATGTCAACGAAGCAAAAGAAAGTGATATAAAAGAAAAGATCAGGGTCATGAAAGATACGTTCCAATTCATGGATCCCAGCTATGACCCCACCACCCGTAAAATAACCGATGAAGATATTGAATGGACAGCAAGATGCTCTGTGGGCATGGATAAACTTGTATCCAACAACAACCTTTCAGGTATGGCCTATTATTATGAAGGAATTGATAACGAGTACGAACGTATAGCGGCAAGCATGATTATCGGCAACACATTATTGGTTTCGAAAGGCGTTCCGTTTGCCGGAGAATCGGATATGAAAACATGCCTGGCTATGTATACAACCAGCGTATTAGGTTGCGGCGGGTCTTTTGCCGAATTCTGTAGCACGATATTCGACGAAAATATCCAGATGGTCGGTCATGATGGCCCGCATGATATCCGGATAAGCGATGCAAAACCTCTCCTTCGGGCTTTAAAGGTTTTCCACGGTAAAAAAGGAAGCGGCTTAACAGTAGATTTCAGTTTAAAAGCCGGTCCTATCACGATGCTTGGCCTTTCCAGTGACGTTGATGGAAACTACTCTTTCTCAGTAGCCGAAGGCGAAAGCCAGAAAGGCATAAAGCCTCAAAACGGAAATACCCAAACGCGCGGATATTTTGGCCCTAATGTTTCAGAATTTGTTGAGCAATGGTCCACTTCCGGTATCAACCATCATTTTTCTTTAAGCATAGGTCATAATGCATCACTTCTTGAGAAACTTGCAACGACATTGAATATTCCGTTTAAACAGATCAGATAAATTAATGCCAAATTTAGCAAGTTTCTAGAATAATTTCTTCACCACTCCTCCCAGTATGGAGTTCCCGCATAGCGGGGTAGGTGTACAGCCCTGCAGACGGGGCAAGTAAACAGCCGGCATTGTAAAAAATGCCGGCTGTTTACTTGTCTAATCGGAGTCCGCTTGTTTCAATGCTTATTTTTATTTTGACTTCGGACCATTTTCCAAGAGAATACTCCACTTTTGTTTTTATGAAAAGAATACAAAAAGCCTCCTGCCGAATATTACCGGCAGGAGGTTCAATAAATAATATTATTTTAACTCAGTTTCATACCCATTTCTGAATTGAAGCGGCGTCATTCCTGTCTTATTCTTGAATGTTACAAAGAAATTCGGTACATTGTTAAATCCGGCTTCCTCGGCAATATTGCAGATGCTGGTATCGGAATATTTAAGCATCCTCTTGGCATTATTGATCCGGACCATCTGCAGGTAATTATATGGCGTAAATCCTGTATATTTTTTGAATTCTTTTAGAAAATGGAACTTGCTTATACATGATACCCTCGCGAAATAGTCCAGAGATAAGTCGTCCATAAAATGCGTATCGATATCATTGATCGCCATTTTGATATAATCCGGCATATAGTTATTGGAATCCAACACAGATCCGGATAAGATCATCAGCTCGGTCAGCATGTCGGTTATGTATTTCGAATTTAACAATTCGCAGTAGGCGCTCTTCGTTCTGTTCAACTCAATCATTTGATTAAGCAGAGCATAAATGGAATCATTATTCCCTATATTGATAATTGATTTTTTTTGTCTTACATACTGGTTGTAATAGGCGTATGCATTGCTGCCATTGAATTGGATCCAGATCATATCCCATTTTTTAGACGATTTTAATTGAAGGGTATGATGTTCCTTGCAATCCACAAAAATCAAATCACCCTTTTTTAGCGTGTATGTTTTTTTCTGATAGGTATATTCGCACTCGCCCGAAAGAGTCAGTGAAACAAAAAAGGAAGCAATGTTTTCGTGCAGTGTGAAAAAATCAGGAAGGCAATAAAAATGCCCGATCTCCTGTACATAGTAAAAAGATTCCCTGGCCATTTCGCTGGGAGTATTAATGATCCATTCGGAATCGTCCGTCCATCCTTTTGTATATATTTTTGTCAGCATTTAATAACTCACCTACCTTTTTTTCCTGCGGCAAGCTATCGACAAATGATTAAGGCTGAAGATTTGCCGGCATTCATATTTCCTTGATATGAATACCGGCAAAAACATTTGTTGTATCTTACTTAGGTGCGTTTTATAAGCACATCTTTTTCATACTTCTTTACTTCATCCAACCATTTATCTCCCGAAGGAACATCCGATACCTCACAATAATAATTCCATACATCGCTCCAAGGCAAATTCTTGCACTCGTCAAGGAACGCCAGTCTGGATGTGGTATCTCCTTCTTTTTCCTGTTTCAGCAATATCTGAAGAGGCTCCAATAGCGCAAACAATATTGCTTTCTGTGTAGCGCGCGTGCCGATTACCCAGGCCGCAATCCGGTTAATACTGGCATCAAAGAAATCAAGCGCGATGTTGACCTTTGAGAGCGCGTCTGCACGAACTACTTCCTGCATCAATGCAAACAGTTCATCGTTTTGTATCACGACATGATCGCTGTCCCAACGAACGCCCCGGCTGGTATGCAAAAGCAATTTGTCTGTATACAGCAATGATGAAGAAATTTTGTCCGCTATGCTCTCAGTCGGATGGAAGTGCCCCAGGTCATACGTGATCAGTATATCCCTTGTAGTGGCGTATCCCATTACTGTTTCCGCAGAGCCTACGGTAAAACTTTCGCAGCCTATTCCGAACAGCTTGCTTTCCAAAGCATCCAGGACCAGATCCTTGGAATACTTTTGGCTCATAATCTGATCCAAACTTTCAATAAACAGCCTGCGCCTTGCAAACCGGTCAACAGGAGCATCCTTGCAGCCGTCCGGCATCCAGTGGTTGAGCACGCAGTAAGTTCCCTGCGCTTCTCCCATTTTAGCGGCGATATCTCTGCACCTTTTTGCGTGTTCAATCCAAAACCGGCGGATTTCCGGATTATAATTCGAAATCGTATACCCGGATGCGGATTTTGGATGTGAAAACATAGAAGTATTAAAATCCAGGGCTATTTTATTTTGTTTCGCCCAGTCGATCCATGCCTGAAAATGGCTTAATTCAACCTGATCCCTGTCAACAAATTTGCCGCCTGTTTCCAGATAGATCGCATGAATATTTGCCCTTTGTTTCCCAGGTATCAAAGAAAACGCTTTCTCATAATCCTTTCTGAGCTCCTGCGCATTTCTGGCCTTTCCGGGATAATTGCCGGTCGCCATAATGCCGCCCGACAGTCCCTGTTCGTTTACCTCAAATCCTGCTACGTCATCGCCTTGCCAGCATTGCAGAGATATATCCACACTTTTTAAGTTCTTCAGCGCTTTGTCCGTATCTACTCCATATTCTGCATAAACAGACTTCGCCTCTTCATACCTCTGCGCAATACTTTTTGAATTCATGATTAGTCCCCCTGATATTCAACATATTTTTTCAAATCTGCAGTTCAGCAGTTCTGCAGATTTTTTCAGCTTTTTGGAATGGTGCCCCAAGGCCATAACACAATGATGCGTAGGGCCAAGTTTGCTCCATTCATTCACAAAATTCCTCATACCGATTGCAAAGCGGATCCTTGAATTGGTATCACCCAATTTGAGAACCGGACCTGAAACGCATTCTCCCTCTGCGCAGACCATTAGAAAACGGCCGTCCCCATCCTGCGTTAAAGCCAACAGCGTGACCGGCCCTTCTTTCACAAAAAACTGGGTAAGGAATCCCTTTCCTGTTTTGCCATGAAAAACTTCTGTAGCCTTGAGCGTCGGACTTTTCTCCGATATCATTGCATCACCCGATCCGCTGTGTCCGAAAATGGTTACGTCGTTTGAATAATCCAGTGAATAGATTTCAGACAGTACGCTTGAATCAGACAGCACCTTTAATATGATAGATGCAATACAGGCTTTTACATCGCCTTCCACGCAGCAGGGCACACCTGCTGTTGTCAACATGGAAAAGGCTACGTTGGACGTCCCAACAATGTCCTCCAATTCCTGTAATACCTTGCCGGCATAATGGTACGAAATGCCCTGCAAACCGTATTTTTTTACCAACTTTTGTATAATCACATATACCCGGGCTGCTCCGTTGATTTGATCTTTGGTAACGTTTTTGTGTTCAAAAAGTTCCAATATCTCATTTGCCGCCGTGTCTATATCCGTCTTCAAAACATTTTTATCCATATCAGCCAGCTCGCTGAATTCAATAGAAACCGTTTCAATCCCCATCCGGGACTTAAGATTGGTTCTGTCGATATACAAATCCATCATGCCCTCATACGGCTGGCCGATTAATCCGATATTGCTGTTTTTTATAACAAATTTTACCTTCGCGGCTTCGCACCATTCCTTCAGTTCATTGTCCGTCTGCGGGTCGTTATACAGCATGCCGGTAATGACATCAAACAAGACGCCTTCACGGATCAGAACCGCCGCCATTTCAGGCACCGCGCCGGATGTCATGGTGCCCAGCCATTGTTCGATTTCTGTGACCTTCTCACAGTCAAGCGCCGAGACGGGCTGAAGGTTCAACAGCACCACCGGACAGGACGCTTCCTGCACTGCCGATAGCATGTTGGATGAAACCGAATACGTGGCGCAGTGGCAGAATATCAACTGGACGTTGGCAATTGCAAACGATCTTCCCGCCGCTGCCGATTTCTCCACACTGTCAACCATTCCCATATTCAGAACATCAGCGTAATCGGAAAGTTTTTCTTCAATCGTTTTATTGTATTTTTCAAGCCGTTCCTTCATTTTTGGGAATTGAGGCCAATAGGCGCTGAGCCCAATACTGAACAATCCGACTTTCGGTTTTAAAAACATTTCAGAGCCCTCCATTCTATATAACACGATCAGTATTGGTCGAACTTTCCATCCAACTGCTGGTTGAGGTCGAATATCTTTTCCAATCCGCCGGTTACTTCTTTTGTTTTGCCCGTCTCATCCGCAAAATCATTTTCGCTGAGTAAACATGCCATCTTCTTCATCCATTTATCACCGACTTTGCTGTTGGCGAACTTTTCCATATATTGATCGATATCCTCGCATTCGATAAAAATGATCGCCAGATTCTTGTATATATAAATCAGTTCTTCCCGGGTACCCGCGTTTCGTATGCTTTCCAGCAGTTCCCGCCATGGATTGAGGTGCGCCTCCTTATATTCTTCAAGAAATTCCTGGTTTACGACATTTACCATGCAGTATCTTTTCACAGTTTTATCCTCCGTCTGATTTCTAATAATCATTTTTGTTTTTTGGTTAACGAATCCATCGCTACAACCGCTATTACAACGGCTCCCTTTATAATGTTCTGATAAGACGCATCGATTTTTAACAGTGTTAAACCGTTAAACAATATTCCCATTACCAGGAGCCCTAAAAAGGTCCTTAGAGCGCTTCCCGATCCGCCGGTTAATCTTGTGCCGCCGATAACAGTCGCCGCAACGCAATATAACGCCAGATCATTTGCATACAGGGCTGATCCAGCATTCAGGCGTGATGCAAAGAATATTGCCCCGAAAGCGGACATGCCTCCCAATATGACAAATATGATGAATTTGTAAAAGCCAACATGGATTCCGGCGACTTTTGCCACCGATTCGTTTCCTCCGGTCGCATATAAGTTCCTGCCGAATTGCGTTTTGGTCAAAATGATCTGCGCGATTACCAATACCGCAAAGAATACATACACAATATAGGGGATCCCGAGAAACGTTCCGTTCCCTATCTCATAAATCGCGTCGGAATTTATACTGATCGGCGTATCGGTATAGAACAAGGCCAGCCCTTTTACCGCTACCATTGTCGCAAGCGTTACAATAAACGCGCTCATTTTATGTTTTGAAACCAGATACCCGTTGATAGCCCCTATCCCCAATCCGAAGAGCAGTGCACAAAGCATGCCCATCGGAACATTCATTTTGGAACTGATGTCGATATAGAGTATTGTCGACATAGCGAAGGTTGAAGACACCGATAAATCAAATTCTCCGCATATGATGGCAAAGGTCATCGCATAGGCAACCATGCCGTAAGATGAGATCTGTACCAATATATTGATTGTATTATTTGCAGACAAAAAGCTGGCAGGCTTTACAATAATCATCATGATTACTAAAGCAATCAGGAATACCACAACTGTTTTTGTTTTAATAAAATTTCTTATGTTCTCCATCTTGTTTTCCTCGCTTTAGTTTTTTCTTTTACTCATTACATCTATGAGTACGGCAACAACAATCAAAGCGCCTCTGATTATCAATTGTGGATATGCCGATACACCCAATAAATTCAATGCGTTCGATAAAACTCCCAACAGTACGACACCCAGCAGGACATTCAATATACTGCCCGTGCCCCCGGACAGGCTTACTCCGCCCACTACGATAGCCGCTATTGCATCCATCTCATAACCATCTCCTGCCGTGGTCGACGCAGACCCAACCCTGGAAACCATAACCACGGCAGCCAATGCGGCAAACAAGCCGCTTAACACAAATACCAGCGTCCTGTAAAGTTTGGTATGCAGGCCCGTTAACCGGGAAGCCTCTTCATTGGTTCCTATGAAATAAATCCTTCTTCCCGGCTTTGTTTTTATAAGGAAGAACTGGCATATTACAACTACGATAAGAAAAATTAAAATCGGACCAAAACCGTACCCGATCGCCATAAACTGTGGATCGTCCAGCGCGCCTTTTTTAAATGTTCCCCCTGAGACAAGAATCGCAAAAGCGGCTATTATCGTTTGCATGCCGTATGTCACAATAAAAGACACGCCCATGTTTCCTTTGATGCTTGATATTATGCTGCCCGACAGAAGACCGCATGCAGCGCCCACAAGCAGGCACAATATGATAGCCGGAATCAATCCGATCTGATCATACAGCATTACATATAAAACGCCGGTCAGTGAAATGATGGAGCCTACCGACAGGTCGATCATGCCATTGATGATTACAAACGCAGAACCGCATGCCAGTATTCCTACTACGGAGACCTGTTTTAAAATGTTCTGAAAATTATTTGCTGTTAAAAAATTCGGCGACATCAGGGAAACAACAATGATGATAACGAGCAGGACCAACGCTACCGCATAATTTTTCAGGATAAAAACAAACCCATTTTTTGAATTGCTCTTTGACTTGATATTTTCCGTCAATAAAGTATTATTGTTTAGATTCATAACACATTGCCCTTTCCGAATTACGATATCGCTATCTTCATGATGTTGGTTGATGATATATCGTCTTGTTCCCGATCCAGTAAAGCTTTCATATAACCGTCATGCATAACCAGGATCCTGTCGCTCATACCTATCACTTCCGACAACTCGGATGAAATCATTATGATGGATTTGCCGGCCTCGGCCATTTGATTCATCAGCAGATAGATTTCATATTTTGCGCCGACATCGATTCCTCTGGTCGGTTCATCAAGGATTAAAATATCCGCATCATAATAATGCCATTTTGCAAAAACCACTTTTTGCTGATTGCCCCCCGATAGATATATCAGCTTTTGATGAATGGTAGGCGTCTTTATCCCCAGTTTTTTTACAAATTCAACTGCAGCTTTTTTTTCTTTTCTTGTGTTTATGAGTCCGCTGGTACAAATCTTATTCAGGTCACTGATGGTTATATTGTGCATAACGGAAAAATCTAACGCCAATCCCTGTTCCTTTCTGTCTTCAGGCACCAAACCCATGGAATTTTTTATACTGTCTTTTACGGACAGTATTTTTACTTTTTTCCCTTTGATAAAAATATCGCCCGAATCCCGTTTGTCTGCTCCGTATATCGCCCGAACCAGTTCTGTTCTGCCAGCACCGACCAATCCCGCTATTCCCAGGATTTCACCCTTACGCAAATCAAAACTGATATTGTTCAAAATATTTTTTGTAAATATATCTTTGGCTTCCAATACGACATCGCCGGATTGGCAGTTCTTTCTTGGGAACTCCATATCCAAAGGACGTCCGACCATTTTTTCAATAATTGAATTTGAAGTCGTATCAATTGTTTTTACAGTATCTATGATCTGCCCGTCTCTTAAAACGGTTATGGTATCACAAATTTCAAAAATCTCTTCCATTCTGTGAGAGATATAAATAATAGTAATCCCCTGGGCTTTTAAGTCGCGAATGATTTTAAACATCATTTCAATCTCTTTTTCCGTCAGGGTCGCAGAAGGTTCATCCATCACGATTATCTTTGCATCGATTGCAAGCGCTTTTGTAATCTCGGTCATCTGTTTTTCAGCAACGCTCAATTCATCGATCAGCGTATCAGGTTTCATGGGAAACCCCAGCCTGTCCAATAATTCCTGCGTTTTGCTATGAATCTTTTTCCAGTCCAGCCAATTTCCTTTTCCCAGATGCCCCAAAAAAATATTTTCAGAAACCGATAATGTTGATATCAGATTAAATTCCTGAAATATCAGACTGATTCCGTTTCCTTTGGCGTCGTTTGGGTTATTGATTTCAACTTTTTTACCATCAATGAGAATCTCGCCCTGATCCGCCTTATAGACCCCGTCCAGCACCTTCATCAGCGTAGACTTTCCTGCGCCGTTCTCACCTACAAGAGCGTGAATTTCTCCGCTTTTTACCTTAAAACTTACATTGCTCAATGCTTTTACTCCAGGGAATTCCTTGGAGATATTTTTCATTTCAAGTACATATTCAGACATTACTTATCCCTCAAATTAGATAAATTTCAGGACGGGCATACGCTGCCCGTCCTTCGAGATTAATTTCTTACCAGCCGGGATCTGAAAATTTAGGATCATTCACATTATCAGCAGTCACAGGAAGCGACTCTAAAATCGTCTCTTTTTCAATTGTCTCGCCCTTTAATAACTTGTCTAAGGTCTGAACGGTCAGTACGCCTTCATCCACCGGCGAATGGGCTATTGTGCAATACAGTTTACCGTCTTTGATGCCCTGAATACCCGCTGAATTGCCGCTGACAGATATAAACTTGTACTTATCCGTCACGCCTGCATCGTCAGCAGCTTTAATTGCACCTTCATACATGCCGTCGTCTTCGGTATAAACGATATCAATCTGATCGCGATACGCACTGATAAAGTCTTCCATAACAGTCATGGCAGTTGACGGATCCCAATCAGCAGGCTGCTCAGCCAGAATTTTGATTTGGCTGCCTTCAATAGCATCTTTAAATCCATTGGTTCTTCCTATTTCCGGGCCTGCTCCGGCAGCTCCCTGGATGATCACAACGTTTCCGCCGTCCGGCAACAATTCTTTTGCAATATTGCCAACAGTTACACCTTGCGCGTATGGATCAATACCGACATAATAAACCTGATCCTGGACCGATTCATCCACCTTGGAATTGTTGTTAATGAACGGGATTCCCGATTCAACCAGCTTCTTAACGATGTTTATGGAAGAAGCCGTGTCTGCGGGGAAGTAAAGGATCGCATCATATTTCTCGGAAATCGCTGTTTCGATCTGATCAAGCTGGACCTGTCCATCACCTTCGCCGTCAACGATCGTAACCTCATATCCAAGAGATGCAGCCGTATCCTGAATCGATTGATTCAGCGGCCCGCAATAGGGAGCGGTATAGTACGCATTCGTGAAAAATATCCTTTTACCCGTTGTGGCCGCTTCCTCACTTGCCTGGTCGGCGCTGGCCGATGCCCCTTCCGATGCGGATGCTACAGTTGTTTGTGTTGCTGACTCCGCAGGAGATGCAGATTCGGACGCTGTGCTGGATGTCGTCGCGGTGCAGCCTGCAAATATGACGGCAAGCATCGCTACGCATACAATGAATACTACTACTTTTTTCATCTCTCTTTTTGCTGTCTGATAAGCATTCTTTTGCATATCTGATCAAAATTCTCATTTTGACCGGCAGCTTTCCTCCTTATTTTTTTTTGCTTTTCAGCAAATGGTTTTATATTACAGAATCACTGATACCGGGGTAATATCTTTGTTATAGAGATCCAGTCCGCATTCTTCTGAAACTACCATCAGAAACCGTATCACATTGCCGATAGGACGCGCCGGATAGTGCCATACTCCTTTTTTTACAACGAATGCCTTGGTTCCATCCACAACAAAGGCTTCCATTTTTGCGACATCCGGTTCTGCATCCATATCATCGAGGTCGGATGCGGGCGCAAAAGGCATAATACCGATGCCGGATACCGGTATAAACAGTTCCTCATACAAAAGATGTCTTTCCAGTACCGTAATCTCCGTATTTTCCTGTCTTCTGATTTCCAGGATGCCTGCGTTAGGCAGCTTACAGGATATGCTGTAGAGCGGCCAGTAATCCAGCAATCCCGCGGTAATGGTACCGCTTGGCTGATCCAAATCAATGATCTTTCCGTATTTTTTGAAGTTTTCTTGCGTAGGCATTTTAGCATGTATTATCTTGTTCATTGCTTTTCCCTCTTAATAGACGATGGGCTTAATCCCCAGCATTTCGCATTCAATGACCAATTCTTTCACGTAATTTCCATATACCATATGGCAATGGTTTGAACGGAGGTTATCAAAGAACGCATCGGTATCCGCATGGATTTTTACGAATGCCTGGGGCTGATAGTAATTCAGTTCACGCATTACTTCGCGGTCTTTATAAACGGCGTCTCCTGTTCCGATCGCCATCACATATTCGCCGTTGATCCTGGATAGCCTTGCCATCGTTACAAACCCCGAACGCGCCACATACTGCGGGTTCGCGCTGCCATGCTTCCATGCAAATTCAGCCAACCCTTCATGCACCCAGATGACGTCTTTATGGTCTTTGGCAAAATCAGTGGGGGAAGAACCGCAGTTGCAAAGTCCGATTTCCTTGTTTTGAGGATTAAACTGGAGATAATCTCCAAAGTATGCCGGCTGGCCCGATACGTGTTTTAACATCTGCATACTCAGCGCACCGTTTACATCGGATTCGCATCCGCAGACAACGCTTTCTTTCGGGCCGTCAGCATCAGACTGATCGTTCAAGATGGCATGAGCCAGACAAAAAGTCGTATGAACCGTCGGCAGATCCGGCAGGCACCGTACCGTGATAATGCTGTAGTTGCGTTCTGCAATAAGTTTCTTCAGCGCTAAATAAAGCTTGATCTGCATAATGGTTACTTTTTCTTCAGATGTTACGCCTCCGAATTCTTTTTTCATCCAATCCAGAAACTGATAGGCGTCCTGATCTGAAATTTCTTTTTCCGCTCTTTCAAAAATTGTAGCCTGATCCCAGCCTTCCACATCGATGCCAAATGTCTTCTTGATTTGTACGGTATCGTATGTTCCGGTATACATGCCAAGGGTTGGGCCGCCGCCGATACCCATTACCAGTCCATTAAACCTTGTAGCCGCGGCGGCCCCGACACACCATGTGCGTATTTTTTCTATGGTTTCTTCGTCTTCGAATGCGCCGTGTATTAATTTCACCTTGGCTCCGATTTCATCAAACGATCCCCTTGTTACACTCGCGCCAACAAGCCCTATGTTGCCGCCTCCCGAGTTTGTCCATATCAAAACAGGTACGTCTTTTAAAACATTTGCGATTTCCAATTCAAAATTTGCAAACGTCCACCAGCCAACATAGAGCACTACAACTTCAACGCCTTTGTCCCTTAAGTATTTACAGTCCTCAATAATTTCCTCTCTGGTTGTTGCAGTCCTTTCCGTTGCGGTAATCACCTGCATTCCCACGGCTTCCATCGCTGCTTTGGCCTTTTTATGGTCGTCGATCAGTTTCTTATAGGTCAATTCAATTTTGGTCCAATCGTACGACATGGTCGCTATCAATCCTACTTTGGGCGTCATAATTTTTTTCATCATATGATTTCTCCTTTGGTAAATATTACGTTTATAAAACTAGATTAAGAAAAGTTAAAAACAAAATTAAATCTTGATTTAAATTTTACAGTTTTAAAAAATGATATCAATTTTAAAAGTTGCTAAATAATTATGAAAAATTGCAAATATATATTTTTATATTTTTTTAGGTAAATATTTATATTTGATGCTCTTTCTTTGCCATTCTCTCTCAAAAAACGAAATATAAAACAAATAAAAATTAATTAATATTGTTTTATGGTCATAGGACCAAAATGGCATTTAATAACTCCTGTTGCAAGCGACGTCTTAGTTTCTATTTATACAAAAAAAAGCCAGCTTATCGCTGGCTTTTTTGGCAGTCCGGGATCCATCCGGCGGTCTTCAACTCCTTGGACGCGGCAAGAATAATTCCATTTTACGGAGTATCATCTCTCGTTCATCAATAACATTCATGAATTAGGCCACCCCTCACTGTACCATTTTTGATCGATAAGATTCAATTTCCCAATGAGCAATAAAGTGAACCAATTCATCCGGCATTGGCAAATACCCGCCAAAATTTTTCGAAAAAGCTGCGATCTTCATAGCATCTAAAAATAAGTCACACACATTCTTCAGGTCTTTTTCAGAATCTCCGACCGCAAAAATGCCCAATTGCTTTATGGCGATGATTTTGGGTGCATAACCGTTTAATTTTATAAATACTTGTATATCCTGTTCAATATTTTTACCTTCGGACCACAAGACCGACGGCCTGCAATAAACTATATGATCCGGGGTAAACGGTTTTGCAAGCGGAGCAAATCCGTTTTGCTCCATTGTAACATTATGGATATCCCTGTTAATCAGGAAAGCTATTTCCCGCTCATTTTTATTCAAAATCCTTTGCATTTCATTTTTAGCGCTGATCATGCGTTTACTGTCATATGGGATATCGGAAAAATCATAAGCTGTTTTTATCTCTTTTGTTATTGTCGATACGGTATCCATCACCAATGTATCCATTTCTTCCAAAGTATCGGCGGCAAAAAAAATGCCATGATTTTGCAGAATGATAAGCCGGCAATCATATTGAAACTTTGTTTTAAACGAACCCAAGGCTTCCCTGCATTTCATGGAAAGCGTATACCCTGGTTTACAGACAGGAATCCAGGTATAACTATCTCCAAACAGTCTATCCGCTGTTTCCTTACCCGTTTTTCCGCAAGTCAGTCCATTTACAAGTGCAGGGTGCAAATGCAGTACATAAGAGTATTTCATCAAATGATGCAGCGCAGCTTCTACGCTTGGCCGTTTACCCCCATTTCCGAGAAGCCGCGCATTCATCATGTCTTTCAATACTGCTGCTTCCCGTTCCATATCTGCTGCGGGATACTGTTTTTCAAATATTGCGTTTATTTTTGACCGTTGCATTCCCACAAAACCGTCCGCCTGAATGGTGGCTAGCTGCGTGCCGGATCCTTTGATAAACATAAGCTCGTTGTTTTTCCAGGATGTATTTCCGCCCCCCGCCAAAACCATCGCGGAATCTTTTCCGTATTTATTTGACATTTCAACTAATTTGGATATCATAAATAGCCCCCCTCACGCTTATTTGGGAACAATCTGTAATCTGGCGAGAGTCAGGTTCGCAAAATTGCTGTATTTACCTATTGGCACTACTTCGCCGAACATAAATAATCCCAATGTATTTCTTCCTGTAACAAAGGTCTTATTATCCAATATCGATTTCAGGCCTGCACATCCAAAAATAAGAGCATTTTCACAGGAGTAGAATTGACGAATTTCTTCGAACGCATCTTCACAAGAATATCGAACAAATATCTGCCTGTTTTCCGGAAGATCTGCTCCGCAAATATAATTTTCGCTATCCGGGATCAAATGGATATTACGATTATATTGATCACTAACAGCAACCCTTTCATGCAAACCAGCCATTATACCTTTTTGCAGGCCAATCTCACGAATAACTTCAGATAGAATAACCCGTTTTCCGGCATCTATGACTGTTTTAATATGCCGGGGTTCAGTGCCCTCGACTGATAATTCTTTTATGATTTCACTATGTATGTTGCAGTATTCAGTAAAATAGGAATATTTTTCGTCTGTCAAAAACAATGCAGAAAACTCATTGTTTTCGGGGAGCAACCGACCCATTTTTCCGTTGTCTGTAAAAGCAGAGCTGCCGCCTATCAACGGAACATCCGGAAGTTGTGTACATAAGAAATTCGTAAATTCATTTTCTCTGCCGCAGTTTCCATACAACACTATTCCCGCCTTCACATCAGCTTTGTTTGGTATGACTGTTATCTGTTCGCGCGCTTCTGCAAGCGAAGCATTTATCAAAATTCCCTTCAACGTCTTTCCAAATGCCAAATTTACCGATTCTGCCGGTTCATGCCATTTTTTCTCATTACAAACTCCAAAAGACGCGCATCCAAACACGCCACCTTCTTTTGATTCTTCATAAGCCGGCGTATAGAACCTTAACTGATATGATTTTTCCATATCACCGCTCCCCTACAATTTGCAGATTTTCTTAAATTCCAAGTATGCATTTTCCCATTTTTCATTATCCTCAGGTTGGTATATATCAAATTCGGTTGAATTGCAGACAATTTCCCGCAAGCTATCCAAAGAATCAATTTCTTTACAACCATAAGCCTGCAGCAGTAAATTACCCATGGCAGTGGCCTCCGCCGGTCCGGTAATGACCTGGAATCCAAGTGCATTGGCTGTAAATTGATTCAGCAGCCGGTTCTTGGTGCCTCCGCCAATGATATGCAGTACCTCGACTTCCTTCCCGGTAGCCTTCTTTAATCGATCGACTATGTATCTGTATTTCAATGCAAGCGATTCATAAACGATCCTTGCCACTGTACCGATGTCATCCGTATCGACAGCCCTTTGGCCAGTCATATCCAAATAAGTACGTACGGCGGCAATATTATCTTGCGGCGCAAAAAATAAATCATTATCCGGATCAATATATCCTGAAAATGCGGGGGCAGCCACAGCCTTTTTAACAATTTCCGGATAATCAAGCATTGGATCGGTCTTATTCCATGCCTTTTTACATTGCTGAATGATCCAAAGTCCCATTACATTTTTTAAAAAAAGATTCTTGCACAATGATCCGCCGGAATTCGAAATGTTCAGTTCATAACTGGCTTCATTGATGACAGGCGCATCGGTTTCCAACCCTACCATGCACCACGTGCCGGAACTAATATATGCCCAATTCTCACCTTTTGCAGGAACGGCTGTTGCAGCGCTGGCTGTGTCATGTTCAGCAGGCACCACGATCTTAACTCCCGGATCAAGACCAACCTCCGCCGCCAGTGCCGGATTTAGTGTACCCAATATATCGCCTGCGAAGACAATTTTTGTTTTCAGGTTGTCCGGCAACCCAAATGATTTGAATATTTCATCGCTCCAATCTTTTTTGAACGCATCCAACATTTGAGAGGTTGATGCAACTGTGAATTCCGCTGCTTTTTCACCGCATAAAAAATAGTGAAGCATGTCGGCAATAAACAGCATTGAATCTACCTTATCAAACCTTTTGGGATCGTCGCGCACAATTGACGACATTTGATTGAGAGAATTAATTGTCATAAACTGTATACCGGAAATATCATAGATTTTCTTTCTACCCATGGTTTTATCCAACAGGAGATCGGTTCCTTGCGTCCGCGCATCACGGTATTGATAGGGTATCTCAAGCAAGGTGCCGTCTTCAGCCAAAAAGCCAAAATCCACACCCCAAGTATCCACACCGATGCTCTCCAGTTTGCTTCCATATTTAGCCACGTAGGCACGCATCCCCCGAACAATTTCCTCATAAAAACGGTAAATATTCCAGCGCAGGGAATCATACACAAACATGCTCTGCGTTGGAAATCTGTGAATCTCTTCCATAAAGAGTTTTCCGTTTGTAACGGTGCCCACAATAGCTCTGCCACTTTCCGCGCCGAAATCAAACGCCAAATGTCTAACCGGATTCATAATTTCACCTCATCATTGCCTTCAAAAATTAAGATATAAACATAAAGTTTATCATACGAGATTCATACATTTTTTCTTTTTAATCATTATATTGTTATTTTTTATGTCAATCAATTTCTGAAATTGTTCTAATATTTTAAAATGTTGGTTTGTTCAGGGAATTTATGTTCGGGTATACTTTATTTCGAGTTTTCTCACACTCAAAATGTTTTTGATACGAATATCTTGTAATAAATATACATAACAATGCAATTAAGGTTGATGCTATACAAAAGATCAGCATGGCTGATATGCCATAAATATCTAAAATGTACCCATTGATCACCGAACCCAACACTGTACCGATTCCTCCAAATGAACATATTCCAAAGAAAGCTTGTCCTCTGGTGCGTTGATCGGGTTGAACGGCTTCATCAATAAAATATACCGTGGCAAACCAAAAGAATGCGTTAGCAAAAAGACTGAATATGCAACTTATCATAATCCAGGTAAAACTTGGGGCAATTGCAACAACAAACAACCTGAAAAAAAATCCGAAAAAAGATACAATTACAAGGTCCCTGTTTTTAAATCTCTTCAATAACCATGCGGAAGCTATCATGGCAGGCAACTCCAATGAGGCATTTATTAAAAAATATAAACCTAAATCAGTGGTGTTACCTCCTACATTCCGTATGATATTGATCAGAAACGATATATACGTTTGACCGATAAAGATAAATACCGCCGCTACCGAAAGTAGGACAAAGGTAGGATTGCTTTTCAGCATTACCCATGTCGAGCAAGCTTTTTCTCCATTTTCAGCGTGTTTTAAAAAGTTTTTATTAATCTTTTCAGGCCTTGGCATTGCAAGTATAATTATTATACCCAGTCCACACAATACAACCGCTACGGGCAAGATCAAATCTGGAGTATTTTTTTGAACAGCATAGCCCAATATATAGGATGCAACGGCGCAGCTGAGAGATCCGGCTCCCCTGGGAATCCCATAATTAACAGAAAGGCCTGTATTTTTATACTGCACAAAAAGCGCGCTGATAAAAGAATTTATACTGATAGCACATGCCGATCCAATTAAGAAAATAATCATAATGAATATAATACTAAATGGGATAACCATTAGAACAAAGCTTGTAACAATGCATATCGCGAAAAAAATTGATATAGTCCTTTTCAAAGGAACATTTATATTTTTATCAGAATAATCAGATACCAGAAATTGCAGTATTATTGAAACTATCGACGCTCCCGAAACCGTTATCCCAACTTGTGTATTTGATAGATTATGGTACAGTAAATATACTGTAGTATAATTGAAAAATGGAACTATGCAAGCCCAATAAATTCCTTGTATTCCGGCAAAATCTGCGTTTATTCTTCTTGCAGAGATTTTTTTCGTTTCCATTTTTCTTATATCCTTTAATAGTTCCTCGGTATCAGATATGTTTTATTATATTTTTATTTATAAAGCTATCAATATTTGAAGTTGTTCTATAATTTTGTAAAATTGTTTATTGCTATAATCCTAAGCACAGTAATATGTGTTTGCTCCAAAAAACCCATTTCATATTCACCTTCCTGATACCTTCAGCATGAACATTATAGCATTTGGGCATTTGCAATAAAGCTAACTATTATTTTTTAATATTAGCGGTAAATTTGATGCTTTAATGGCACGCGACTGGAAATCGTGTGTACGTGGTGAGTGTACCTAGGGTTCAAGTCCTTAGCTGTGTAGCTTATAAAATTGCAAAATCGAATTAAATACAATTTTTATAATTGACATTTTTCGGGGTTAATCTGGGGTTAAATTAATGAAATATATAAAAATATATGACAAAAAACCGCATTGCAATACGGTTTTTCAATTGGAGCCAACGAGGGGACGCGTCTGCTTTCGCATCCGCACCGCTCGGCTGGGCCAGCCTCGCGCCGTTCCGGTGGAAAACAGCCGCACAGGGCTGTTTTCTTTTTACCTCCACGCCCTCATCAGGGTTCGAATCCCCTCTATTTAAATAAATAAAAATACCATACTTTTGTACGGTATTTTTATTTGGAGCCAACGAGGGGATTCGAACCCCTGACCTGCTAATTACGAATCAGCTGCGCTACCGACTGTGCCACGTTGGCATGACAGATTAAATCAGCAAAAAATATTATAACAGTTGACCGGATAAAAATCAACAGAGAATTTTTTGGGGGTCTTCAATTTCTCTTACCTTTAGTTTTTGTTTTACCAAATAGCATAAAACTTCAAAAAAAAGCATCAATTTTTTACAATATTCCCCTAGAATATGGTATCATTTTGACAATACCATTTTTCATTTATCAACTTTCTGCACCATGGGAGGTATGAATTATGATTGCTCTGGTTAAGAGGACAAGAATTGTTTTTTTGGCTACCCTTGCCGGTATGAGCTTATTTCTCTTTTTTGGCGTATTCGAGCCGATGAGATCAGAGCTCTCCAGAAGCATCTATCAGAATATTACGGAAATCTCCAAATCCAAATTTTCTTCGTTTCAGAATATAGTCACCGGCGATATTCAGGGATCGGTTGGATTATCCAGCAGAACGATGATAAAGAACAAAATAGAAGATTATGATCAAGGCTTGATCGGCATGAATGAACTGAAGGAATATACAGATCCTAAATATAGCGACGGGGCAAGCGTTCTCGAGAACATCGTATCTGCTCAAAGGATGGTTGATGACCAGATTATCGCTGCCTATTCGAAAGCGGATAACGCGGTCAATGTTCCTTTGGACGGGATTATGCAATACAATCAATTGTTTTATGATTTTATGATTATAGGCGGCGATACTTTTTTAAGGGTCTCATCGCCGATTTCGGTTGAAGGAAAAATTCTGGGCGTTGATATTGTGATATTTGATTTGACAAAAAAAATCAATGAACTGAATAACGAAACATATACAAGTCAGATTATTAGCCAGGCCGAATATGAAAAAATAGCTGAGGGTTCCGGAATTGTCGACACGTCTGAAAGCGCTCTCTTGCTGAATCAGGGGGATATTATTTATTTTATTGAACCGGCGGGAGATTCCAATTATTTCATGGTAAAAGTGAACGGCCAAAATGCCTTTTTCCAGTTAAACAGTCTGGTGATAAACATTTTGATCTCATATTTGATTGTATTCGCAGGGCTGTATTTTACGGTTTATTTTTGCATCATCCGCTATGCAAACAACCGTATTTCCAGCGCGGAAAAAAGCAGGGACGAATTTCAAAGCCTGGTGTATAAAGACAAGATGACCGGATTATATACAAAGGCCTATCTTGAATACTGGAAATCAAACTTATGTCAAATTCATTCCAAATGCAGTCTGGTTATGATTGACATTGATAATTTCAAGATGATCAACGATGGGAACGGACATCTGTCAGGAGATGACGTGATAAAGACTGTTTCGGAAGTATTCCGGTCGTCGGTGCGTGAAACCGACATCGTAATCAGATTCGGCGGCGATGAATTCCTGATACTGCTTACCGATACGGATGAGATTAAAGCGCTGGATATCATGAAAAATATCAGCCTAAAATTGGACGGTATCAAAGACTATGGTTTTAAAATCAGTATCTCGTACGGCATTGGTATAATCGAATCCGGTGCTGACTTCAACAGCGCCCTGCAGCTTGCTTACGACAGGATGTACGAGGAAAAGAGCAAACGGTCGATCGATTGGCTCAGAATACTTGGCTGACCGGCCGTTTTTTATTCTTATGTTCTCTTCTACACCATCGCATTATGCAAATAGATATAAGCTATGCAGTTAAGAACTCCAAAAACTCCGATCAGCGCATACTGGACCGGGAACTTCAGCCTTCGAGAAGCATTTTCAACCCCCAGGCAAAACAGGCATGCAAAGGGTATCACCGCCTGCAGCAGGTACCTCCCCTGCGGCTGAAAATCCTGGGCATAGGAATAAAAAAGGCTTAATGCAATTGTTCCCGCAGCACCAATGAACAGGGCCGCGGAAAAAAACTTCCATTCCACCGGAGCGGAAATCAATTTTTTGATGCGAAACCCCAAGACTGATCCGGCAAACAAAACTATATAAAAAAGCATATACATCCATACGGGCAGTAATACCGTCATATAACCAAAAACGCCGAACGCACTGGCGGCGGAATATTTGACCCATCCCATCTGAACCAGCATATACCAAAATGAAAGCCCCATGTTTTGGGGAGTTGCGCGCGCAGACGGCTTCATAGCCGGAATAGCGTTCAGTTCGGCGCACTGTCTGGATGCGTCCATGGCGAACAAATCCCCATTGTACAGTATCAAATTGCGCACAAAATACCACCCGGCTATGGCAGCGGCCATTAAGATAACAACCGCCGTTTTTTGGACGTAAATAACTCCGGTTTTTATTCCCCGGTTAACAAAAAGCAACATAGTGGCTAAGAAAAAGAATACCACACCAAAAAGCATGGGGTATGCGTAATAATAGGAAAGCAGGCAAAGGCCTGCGCCGACGCCCAGACCAAGGCAGTCCCGCCAAGCCCATTTTGACTGGATTCCCCGCACGCAGAAATATATCATTAAACTCACGCAGAATATGCCGAATATATCGTTGTTGATATAGGATGACAAATACGTATACTGGGGCAAAAGCGCAATGCCCGCAGCAAACAGCCATGCGGTTTTGTTGGAAAACAGCCTTTTCCCTATCCTGAAAAAAATAAAAACAGCGCCGCAAGAAATGATTGCGGAAATTACCCGCGCGGCCATGTAAAATCCGTTTGTGTCGCTCGAAAAAAAGCTCCAGATACGCACCATGAGCGCGTCGGCCAGGTAAACCAAGGCCGGTTCAAAAGCGTAGGAATTTCCGTAGAGGGGACTGATCAGGGCCGGTTCGTATCCGGGGGGGTATACCCCGGTATTGAATACATACCGGATCAGATCCCATTTCATATATTCGTCCGGCGCGCGGTTAAAAGGTATTGTTCCCGCCCAAAGCAGATATACAAAGAACATTCCGGCTATAAATATAATTTCGGGAAGATATTTTTTTAATGTTTTAGTCAAGCAAAAAACCTCTTTTAAAAGATTTCACTTTCATTATACCCATCTTATATTTGAAAATGACCTTTTCCAGCCAAAAAGCAGGCTTTTATTTTCCAGTTGCGTCCATATCCGGATATTTTTATTCCATATTCTAAACGCCTCCGGGATCTGCATATGAATAGTAGCAGGTGGTCCCCCGGCTTTTGCCGGAATATTTTCCTGGAGGGCGTTTCATTCTTGAAAAAAGTGGCTGTACTTCAGTCAAACTACATTCCATGGAAGGGATATTTCGATATCATTAACGATGTGGATTTGTTCCTGTTTTACGATGAGGTGCAATATACTAAAAATGATTGGAGAAACCGCAATAAAATACTTACTCCCCGGGGACCGCAGTGGCTTACCCTGCCATGCGGCTATAATATTCAGAGAAAAATCAACGAAGTGAAATTCAACCCGAGCATCCACTGGCAGCAGAGCCATTACCAGACTCTTCGCCAGAATTACTTTCGCGCGCCTTTTTTCAGGAAATATAAAGAATTTCTGGACTACGTTTATATGGACCGGGAATGGGAATATCTTTATGAGTTGAACAGGTTTTTAATCACCAGTATTGCGCGTGACTTCCTTGGCGTCAAGACAGTCATAGAAGGCAGCGACAGCTATTATTCGGAGGGCAGAAAGTCCCAGAAACTCATGTCCCTTTTAAATTCGGCCGGAACGGATATCTATGTCACCGGTCCCGCCGCAAGGAACTACCTGGATGAAGAATCATTCCGCCGCGAGGGAATCCGCGTGGTTTGGAAAGATTATTCCAGCTACCCGGAATACCGGCAGATGTATTCCCCGTTCAGCCATTACGTATCCATACTGGATCTTCTGTTCAATACAGGCCCGAATGCGCCCTACTATATCTGGGGGTATAGGGAAGACCGGAAGCAACCGGACAGCAGGAGCCGCGGGATGCACAAAAATCCCAAACCGCTGCAGCGCAGCGCAGCCCTGCCGAGTATGCAGCTCCCGCATAAAAGGCCTGTTATGGGATATTTTGGAATGGAACGTACAAAGCCGGAAAACATATCGGTTCAGCCGCAGTATCCCCGCTTTTCCCGGCCTGCGGTGCGGCCGGACATAAAGCATTCCTAATTTAAAACACCTTTCAGTTCACACTGAAAGGTGTTTTTAGCAGAAATGTTATAAATTAAATAAACCACGTGAAATAAGCGGTTTATTTTTTTACAGCCGCATTCTGAATCTTTTGGACTGCGTCGCCGTATTCCGTCGCAATCCGGCAGCGTATCCCTTCGTCGCCGCGGAAAAGCACAATACGGGTATGGGCCGGTTCATTGGACTGTTTTCTCACGAAACAATAGACGCACTCAAACAGCACATCCCTGCCTTCAGCCGTTTTTTCCAGCGCTTCCAGGCTTCCCGTTTCTTCTTCGTTCCCGCATTTCGTCAGTTGAAAACGATAGCTTACCATATCATTTGAAAGTCCTGCCGAACGGACAATGTTCGCAATCCATTCCTTCGCCTTTTTCATGTCCTCAAGACTGCTCATTTCATAAGGATAAGCACATTCCAAATTAATTTTTGACATTTTTCAATCGCTCCAAACCCAAGATTAACGTTTTTTTAATAGGACTGCTCAAAAAATAACATTTTAAAAATTTACTATAATTATACTATATTGAATGGGGCATGACAAGGCAAACAGTAAATTTCTGTCTTTTCAAGCAATCCGGTGCAAAGCGTTCAACTATTTATTTCTGTGCTTCAAGGCCCATGCCGCCGGCCAATTGTATCATCTCTTCTTCCGAAAGCCCGTTCTTTGAATAGATCGCATAAGAGTAGCCGCCGGTACGGGCTACGGCCAGATGAACACTGCCTCCCAAAAAATTTAATTCCAGGCCCACGCCGTTAACTTCTGCGGTTTTGGTTTCATCAAACGTGCCCAGGTCGCATTCAACCTTCTCCAGGGTGGTCATTGCAAATATCAGCTCGTTATCCCCATTCACATAGGCAATTTGGGCAAGGTTTTCCCCAACCGCATAATATCCTGCAAGCGCATACCCGTCCGGCACATCGATAGGATTGACAACATTAAATCCTACCGCATTTGAAAGGTCTGAGAGGCTGTCATATTTGACGGGCGCAGGTGTCTCTCCGCAAGCCGTGAGTAAAGACGCGCATAAAATAATGCTAAGAGCGATCAGAACAATTCTTTTACTCATAACACACCTCCTAATGAATCAATTATTTTCTTAAATAGAGAGTTACTGTTTTTTAAAATACTGATAAAATGTGCAGCGCATGTTTCCATTGTATAATTTGCGTTTTTTGTCTGCACGCCGTCCGAACTTGGATTCAAAATTATCATCCGCGGTGATCACAAAAACCTTGGTGTCGGGCTTGGCAAAAAACGCCCTTCCCATCAGCTTATACAGCCGGTCAACATCCCGCTGCTCGCCCATCCGCTGGGCATATGGCGGGTTTGTAACCACGCACGCGCTTTCGGTAGTCACCAAAAAATCTTTTACGTCCGCGCGTTTAAACGATATATCGGAAAGAACGCCCGCGCGTTCCGCATGGAACCGGGCCAGTTCCACAGCCTCCGGATCGATATCGGAAGCGAAAATGGGGACCCCGCTGTTTTTTACGCCGGCAAGCGCCCGCTGCTTTTCACGGTCAAAAGCGCTTTTAAACTCAACGCCAAAATGCTGCGCGTCAAAATTTCTGTTTGCGCCCGGCATTATATTCCTGGCCATCATCGCAGCTTCCACAGCGATCGTGCCGCTTCCGCACATCGGATCGTATAACGGATGCGCGTACCATCTGGCAATCTGCAGCAGCGCCGCCGCAAGCGTTTCTTTCAGGGGCGCCGCGGAATTTTTCACGCGGTATCCCCTGCGGTTCAGTCCCGCTCCGCTGGTGTTTAAAGAAACCGTAGCCTGATCCCGGATGATGCTCACATAAATCTGATAAACGCTTTTGCTTTCTTCAAACACAATATTGCCGTAAGTGCGCCGCATGCTTTCTATTACAGCCTTTTTCGCCACCGCCTGCACATCTGAAACGCTCCCCAGCACGGACTTTACCGCATCTCCCGCCACCGGCATTTTTGCCCGGGAGGGAATGATCGCGCCAAAATTGATGCCGGAGACACCTTCAAAAAGCTCGTCAAACGTTTGAACCGAAAACTCGGAAAGAACCATATAGATTCTGTCCGCACAACGGAGGCATACGTTTGCCAAAGCCAGTCCCGTTTCATCCGTACGAAAATATACCCTCGCGTCCTGAGTTTTCACGTCTTCTATTCCAAGCGCGCTAAGCTCTCTGGCCACAACCGATTCCAGGCCGAAAGCGCATGCAGCGTAATATAAATTTTTACTCAATTTAATCCCTTTCGATGTCTTCCGTTTCCCCGGACAACGCCTTTTTTTCTTCCCGGTTCTCTATCATGCCTACCTTTACTTCCACAATGTTTCCGCCGACATAGGCAATATAGGGCTCCATTGCGCCCATTCTCTTTAAGAGGACAAATATTTCGTTTTTTACGTCGTCAGGCTGATCGGCGTTTAAAATATAACTTCGGAGTTTATCTTCAGCCTTTTTATCCCCAAACCCCGCTATGATTTCGGCTACCGCGCGTTTGATGAAAAGATCGCCAAACTCGAGCCCCCATGTGAGCATGGATTCAAACCGTTCCCCTGCATGCCAAAGATTTTCAATCTCTTCCTTATCCCGCATCAGGCATTCATTGATATACCGGATGCGCTTTTTTGCCTCATTGAAAGGCACCTGGTAAGTGTAGGCAAGAACATCCGGCACTTTTTTGCCGTCCAGCATTTCTTTCACGAAACCGCAGTAATAAGGCGCGACCGTATTTTGCGGATTGATTTTAATGATATCTGCAAAATATCCGATCGCTTCCCGGAACCGGCCCAGATTATAGCAGGCAAGGCCCGCGTAAAACATTGCCTTTTCGTCGTAAGGACGGTATTGCAGCAGCTTTTTTAAAAATAAAATGACTTTTTCATGCCGCTTCAGTTCACAGAAAGTTACTGCAATTTTATACAGATCGTCAGGATTTTCGGTTTTGATCGCCTGTATCTTTTCAGCATACTTTTCGCAGTTCAATTCATCGCTTTTCTCATTGTAAAAAAGCACCATGTTGCAGTTTGCATGCACGTTGCCCGGATCGATTTTCAAAACTTCCAGTGTGATCTCTATCGCTTTGTCTATCTGCTTGTCGCAGTAGTAGGAAAGCGCGAGATTGTTTTTTACAAAAACCATGGATACGCTGTCCGCATCCACAGACGCGAGAATGCGTATAGCCTCCGAGTATTCGCCCATGTCCAGTTTGCGTTTTCCTTCGCCTGCAAGATCATAACTCCTCTTGCGGGAAACATCTTCGAACACGGTTTCCTCAAATTCGTCGATATCTTCCATGAAGTTCAGAAATTCTTCCACTTCCTCCTTGAATTCTCCGTCCGGTTCTATTTTAATATATTGCTCAAAGCTTTGTTTTGCCTTTTCAAAATCATTCAAACCGATAAAGTTGCAGCCGATCCCAAAATAACATTCGGGATCGAGATAGCGCGAAAACTTTAAGAGTTCAAATAATATGGCGTTGGATTCTTCAAACCGGTTGATATCTGTCAAGGCTTCCGCAAGCGCAAGTTTATACTCCTGGTTTCCGGGATCTTTCTGCACCGCCTTTCTGAGAAGGGGCAAAGCGCCTATATAATCTGCATTATCCAGGAATCTTTCCGCCGATTCAAAATAAAAGCCGGCCGGCCTCTCAAAATCCAGGACCTTTCTTTCAGTCATTCTTTTAACTCCATTGCTTTTTCTATTATCATATTCAAATCCTGCTCGTTTAAGTTATACTCTTTGTTGCAAAACCTGCAGGTTATCTGTGCGCCCTTGTCTTTTTCAAGCATATCCCTGAGTTCAGTTGTGCCAAGGGCAAGAAGCATCCCGGTGATTCTGTCGAGGCTGCAGTCGCAAACGTATACGGGTTTGTCTTCTCTTAACACCTTTACATCCATTCCGGAAAAGATCCGCATGACCTCCTGCTCCGGCGTGTACTGCATAAGGTGCAGCGCGTAATTTTTTATATCCCAGAGCCTTGATTCTATATCGGAGAGCGTTTTTTCACTGCATCCCGGCATGGGTGCGATAATGATCCCGCCTGCGTTTAAAACCGTAAGGTCCTGTTCCACCCATGTGTTCAGATAAACAATGGATGGCTGCTGCTCGGACTGCAGCATATAATACGCAATATCTTCCGCTATTTCACCCGTCTGAATAGGAGTTTTTCCAATATAGGGATCTTTTAACCCCTGATCGCGTATCACGGTAACCAGCCCGTTTTTTCCAACCGCCCCGGCAATATCGAGGCTTCCGTTCTCCGAAGGCGGAATATTCACCTGAGGGTTCGCAATATAACCCTTAATGTGCAATTCGGCGTCCCCTACCGCCATAATGGTGCCTGCCGGGCCGCCGCCGTTGATGCTCAATGTTATTCTGTCACGTTTTGTTTTGAGCATGGCGCTCATGAGCGTGCATCCCGCAAGCGTCCGCCCCAGAGCCATGGTGGCAATAGGCCAGGCGCCATGCGTTTTGCGGGCTTCTTCCGCCATTTGTGATATATCGCACGCGTATACCGCGGCTTCTCCGTTCAGCAGCGCATGTATCAATGTGTCCATTTATTTTTTACCGAACAGCTACAAACTGTATCCTTTCGTCTTCCTCAGTCGCCTCATCCGCCGTCAAAAAAGACAAACTTTGAATATGCGAGAATCCCGTTTCCCTCAGCATTTGAACAACGTCCTCCGTACGGTAGGCTCTTTGCACATGTTCCTCGTCCATCCTGCGGTATAGTTTATCTTCCCGCACAAACAAAGTCAAATCCATATGCAGCAGGTCGCCCGATATCTGGTTGCGCCACAGGCATGTTACGACGTCCCCGTCATCATAAAACACATTATTTCCAATGGTTTCGGTAAGCTTCTTGTATGAACTGATATCGAACAGCAGCATGCCGCCCGGAACCAGGTTTGCGGCGCAAATGGCAAAAAACTGTACCGCGTCCCCTTCCTCAGCCAGATAGTTGAGACCGTCGCAGGCGGATACGATCGCCGAAACGGGCTTTGGCATGGAAAAATCCCTCATATCGGCGCATACGAAATGGGCCGACAGCGCATTTTCGCGCAGCTTTTCCTGAGCCGACTGCAGCATCTCTTCCGAAGTGTCCAGCGCCACAACGTCGTATCCCGCCCGCGCCAGAGGCAGCGTGATCCTCCCTGTGCCGCATGCCGTTTCCAGAATGCGGGCCGGCGGCAAGACCCCGCCTTTTTTCAGTAATCCGCAGAGGTACGAAGCCCATTTTTCACCGTCTGAGTCGTACATCAGCGAATCATACACTTCCGCTAAAAACCTATAACTATCCAATATCGCACACCCTTACATAATATTCCAAAGCACAGTTTAATATAGTTTCATCAAAATCGAATTTATCTGAATGAAGGGGCTCGCCGCCCGTTCCAATAAATGCAAATAATCCTTTCGTTTCTTTTGCGAAAAACGCAAAGTCTTCGGACATCATAAACGCGGGTGTCTTAAATATATCTTCATCCTCAAATCTTTTGGATGCACGCTCATACAATTCGGCTGAATTTATGAGCGCAGGGTACGCCATTGTTTCAAAATACTCGCTTTGCGTCCCAAAAGATTTATCTATACCTTCCATTATTTCAATTATTCTGGATTTTATGCCTTGCGCCACGTCGTCGTCAAAGCTCCGGACGGTGCCCTCGATAAGCGCCTCTCCGCACACAATATTGCGCGCGTCCCCTGCCTGCATCCTGCCAATGTTCAGGACCGCGGGCGAAGTGGGATCAATATTGCGGGATAATATGCTGTTTGCCTGGGTCACAAAATGGGCGGCGGCTAAAAGCGCGTCCCGTCCGCAGTGGGGCGCCGCGCCGTGGGCGGTCTTCCCCGTTATCCGGATGTTCATATCGCACATATTTGCCATGAGCGCACCGGCTTTCAGGCCTATTTTTCCTTTGGGTACGCCCGGCCACAGGTGAATTCCGTAGATTTCGTCTATATGGGGCTCATTTAACGCCCCTTCGTCTATCATCGGCTTTGCGCCGCCGATGGTCTCCTCAGCCGGCTGAAATAAAAATACAAAATTTGTTTTCAGACTGCCCCTTCTGGCCGCAACCAGCTTTGCCATGCAAAGCGCGGCTGCCATATGCCCGTCGTGCCCGCATGCATGCATAAAACCCGCATGCGTTGAAGCAAAGGGCAATGCGGTTTTTTCCTCAACAGGCAGCGCGTCAATATCCGCGCGGACCGCTATCGTTCGGGAAGCTCCGGCATGAAACACCGCTTTTACGCCGGTTTTAGCAAGGATAGAAATCGAATCCGGATGAAGCGCAGCCAGGTATTCCCATATAAACTTTGATGTCTTGAATTCCTTAAAGGATTCCTCGGGAATACGGTGCAATGCGCGCCGCAAGGACACAAGCTCGTTTCCCATTTCTTTTACGCATTCGTGGAGTTCCATAAAACCCTCCCTATTGTCAATAATACTCCAAAAAGGGGGTTTTTTCAAGCATATGATTGTGAACAATACGTTGCGCAGGCGGGCGGAATAAGGCATTTATGAAAGGAAAACCCCAAAGGTTCTCAGGGATGCGGGATGTGCATACAATATAGAAACCGCGCTCGGCCTTAGAGTTAGAAAAGTGTTTGCGCGTATACGCTTTACATGCTATAATGTTTCATGAAAAATTATAATGTTATAAAACAGCGCAAATGCTGTTATTTGTTTATAAATAATGGAGGAAAAACATGAAGAAGTACAACGTAGCGGTCGTAGGCGCAACAGGCATGGTAGGCCGTAAGTTTCTGCAGGTTCTTGAAGAGAGGCAGCTCCCGGTAAACGAATATTTTCTGATGGCTTCAGCGAGAAGCGCCGGCAAAAAGATAGAGTTTATGGGAAAAGAATATACCGTTGAAGAATTGAACGAAAACAGCTTTGCGGGCCGCGGCATCGACATCGCCCTGTTTTCGGCGGGCGCCGGAACGAGCATTAAATATGCTCCCATCGCTGCGCAGGCCGGTACGCTGGTAATCGATAACTCGAGCGCATGGCGTATGGACGATACCATTCCGCTGGTGGTGCCCGAAGTCAATCCGCAGGATATCGCATGGAACCACGGGATTATTGCAAACCCCAACTGTTCCACGATCCAGGCGGTGGTGGCATTAAAACCGCTGCATGATAAATATAAAATCAAACGCGTGATTTATTCCACATACCAGGCGGTTTCGGGCGCGGGCCTGGGCGGTTACCGTGATCTTGAAAACGGCGTCGCCGGCGATCCGCCCAAAAAATTCCCCTATCCGATTTTCGGCAATGTGCTCCCGCATATCGACGTGTTCGAAGAAAGCGGCTACACCAAAGAAGAAATCAAGATGGTCAAGGAAACGCAAAAGATATTGGGCGATAAATCAATCAAAGTTACGGCAACGACGGTTCGCGTTCCGGTTTACCATGGACACAGCGAAAGCATCAATCTTGAGTTTGAAAAACCCTACGATCTCGCCGAGCTGAAAGAAGACCTCCGCAACGCAAAAGGCGTTATCGTCTTGGACGATCCATCCAAGAACGAATACCCCATGCCGCTTTTACTGGCTGGACGGGACGAAGTGTTCGTGGGGCGCATCCGCAGGGATGATACGGTGGAAAGCGGCCTGAATATTTGGGTTGTAGCGGATAATCTGCGTAAAGGCGCCGCGACTAACGCGGTGCAGATCGCCCAGGAATGGATCCGCATGCAGGAAAGTAAATAGAACCGCCCTTTAAAGTTTTCGGCTTTTTTTGGAAACCTATAAATTTCCTAAAAAAGTCTTTGACTTTTTGGGAAAGCTGAGATTAAATATTTATGCAAAATAATCTATAAATATTCATAAAGGCGGGTTGGTTTATGATATTCAAGGGATCCTGTGTTGCGCTTGCAACACCTTTCAGCCAAAGCGGAATAAATTTTGATGCGTTTGAAAAACTGCTGGAGTTCCAGATTAAAGAACAAACGGACGCACTGCTTGTATGCGGTACTACCGGCGAACCTTCCACAATGACGTCGGAGGAAAAACGGCAGGCTATTGATTTTGTTGTGAAAACCGCTGCCGGGCGCGTGCCGGTTATCGCCGGCGTCGGCGGCAACAACACCCAAAATTGTGTGGAATGGGCCAAAATCGCATGTTCGCTGGGGACTGACGCTCTTCTTGCGGTCACACCCTATTACAACAAATGCAGCGAAGCAGGATTGATTGCGCATTTCAGCGCTATTGCGGATGCAAGCGAAAAGCCGGTTGTACTTTACAGCGTACAGGCCCGTACTTGCGTGAATATCACCCCAAAGGCTGCGCAAACGCTGGCCGAACATCCGAAAATTGCAGCCATCAAGGAAGCGAGCGGCAATATTTCGCAGATCGCGGAGATCGCGCGGCTGACCCGCGGCAAAATGGATATATACTCGGGCAACGACGACCAGATACAGCCGATACTATCCCTCGGAGGAATTGGCGTAATTTCCGTGCTGGCCAACGTGATGCCCCGCTATACGCATGACCTTGTCATTGAGTATTTGAACGGCAACCCGGCAAAGGCATGCGAAATGCAGCTGAACGTGCTGCCCATGGTATCCGCGCTGTTCCGCGAGGTAAACCCCATTCCGGTAAAAACAGCGCTGCGCCTTATGGGCTATGATATGGGCGAACTGCGTCTGCCCCTCTGCGACATGGCGGATGCTAATCTCGCATTTTTAAAAGAGCAGCTTTCACTGTTCGGCCTGATATAAGGAGAAACTCATGATAAAAATATTGATATATGGAACATCCGGACGTTTGGGTCAGGTTGTTTGCGACTGCATTTCAAAAGCCGATGACATGGTGGTTACCGCAGGCGTGGACAAGTATCTTCCCGAACAGGCAAACCTGTTTTCGGTCTACAAGGATATCAACGACGTGATCGAAACGGTTGACATTATTATCGATTTTTCCAGGCCGGAATCCATATCGGCAATCCTGCCCTTTGCGAAGCAGAAAAAATGCGGCGTTGTGATCGGCACGACAGGCCACACGCCCGAACAGAAAAAAATAATTGCCGAATACGCAAACAGCATTCCTGTTTTTTTTGCTGCAAACATGTCCCTTGGAGTGAATCTGCAGATAGAACTGATCCGAAAAGCTGCGGAATTTTTAGGCGACGCATATGACATTGAAATCATCGAAAAGCATCATAATATAAAGGTGGATTCTCCCAGCGGCACGGCGCTTGCGCTTGCCGACGAACTGAATCATGTGTTTTTAAACTCAAAGGAATTCGTTTACGGCCGCACTCCATTGTCCGGCCGGCGGGAGAAAAAGGAAATAGGCATTCACGCGGTCCGCGGCGGCACGCTGGTAGGAGAGCACGAAGTACTGTTCCTTGGAAACGACGAGGTGCTTTCCGTGCACCATCAGGCGCTGTCCAAGCAGGTATTCGCGGTGGGAGCGGTCCGTGCGGCAAGATATATTTCGGGCAAGCTTCCGGGACTTTATTCCATGACGGATATGATAGCCGAGGCCAACACCGTTACCCGTATTTACTCGGACGATAAACAGGCTGTCGTCACCCTGACGGATGTACCCGCCATCCCCTCCCATACGGCGGAGATATTCGGCCGTCTGGCCAAGTTTGGCATCAACGTTGATATTATCAACCAGACCATGCCCCAGAGCGGAAAAGTAAATATTTCTTTTTCCATGCCGCGTAAAGACATCGCTACCGTTCAGGAGATCATCGGCGAGCTTGCCAAAAAATACCCCTCCATCCATCACCAGATCACGGACTCTGTTACCAAGCTGACGATTGAAGGAATGGGAATGGAACGGCAGAGCGGCGTTGCCGCCAAGCTGTTTGCCGCACTTGCGGCAGCTAATATTGATATACTGATTATAACGACGTCTGAAACAAAAATACTGCTTTGCCTGCAAAACAAAGACACCGCAGGCGCGATCCGCGTGATTACCAAGACGTTTAAACTATAAAAGGGGACGTTTAGATTGAAAGAATACGACATTATCATAATCGGCGGAGGTATCAGCGGAATCATGGCCGCATACCGGTTTACCGATAACGGTAATAATAAAAAAGTTGCGATACTGGAAAAGGGAAACGCTCTTGATAAACGCGTTTGTCCTATCATTACAAAAAAAGTACAGGCGTGTATCAAATGCAAATCCTGCGCGATTATGGAAGGTATGGCGGGTGCAGGCGCGTTTTCGGACGGAAAATATGTCATTTCCACCGAATACGGCGGCTGGCTGACCGATTTTCTTCCGCCCGAAAGAGTAATTGACTATATCGAACAGGCCGACGATCTTCTGGTCGCTTACGGCGCTACCCAAAAACGGTTCATGCCGGACAACGAACTTAAAACCCTGTGCCTGCAGCACGATCTGCACATGAGCCAGGCCCAATTGAAGCACCTTGGAACCGATTCGAATTACGATACCATGAAAAAGATGATCGACCATCTTGAGACCAGATGCGATATTCTGACCAATACCAACGTTACGGACGTTGACGCCAAAACCCATACGGTATACGCGCAATCGCGCGGAGAAACCCAGGAGTTCAAGGCCCCGCATATTATTTTCGCCGTCGGGCGCTCTGGCAGCCGTTTTTTCTCCGACTGGTGCAAAAAGAACGGGATAGGCCTCAAAAACAACCAGGTGGACGTTGGCGTGCGCGTGGAACTTCCCTCCTGCGTATGGGATCATTTTTCCAAAAAGATTTACGAGCCCAAGATCTGGTACCGCAGCAAAACCTACGGCGATACCACCCGCATGTTCTGTTTCAACGAGCGGGGCAGCGTGGTAACCGAGAATACGGACGGCGTTCTGACCGTAAACGGGCATTCCTATAAGGACGAATCGCGTAAAACCGAAAACTCCAACTTTGCGCTTTTGTCCACCATACGTTTTACCGAGCCTTTCCGCGAGCCCATCGAATACGCGCGGCACGTGGCGCTTCTGGCAAACCTGATCAGCGGCGGCAGCGTGCTGGTGCAGCGGCTTGGCGACCTGATGCGCGGCCGCAGAACGGACAAAGACCGCCTGAAAAAATCAACCACCCGCCCGACGCTGGACGCGGTGCCCGGCGATCTGAGCCTGTGCATGCCAAAACGGCAGCTTGACAACATTGTGGAAACGCTGAACGCATTAAACGATATCGCGCCCGGAACAGCCAACCACGACACGCTGCTATACGGCATAGAATGCAAATATTACTCCGCCCGTCCGGAATCCGAAGACTTTGAGCTTGCCGGGCAAAAAAATATCTACGCCACCGGCGACGGCGCGGGATTCACCCGCTCCCTCTCCCAGGCTGCGGCAAACGGCCTGTATATTGCGGATAAGATACTTACGGAAAACAAGTAAGGATCTCGCCCCAGCCTAAAAAGCAGTAAACGATTGAATTTTTGAATCCAGGCAGGCCGAAATTTGCCTGGATTTTTATAAAGATAAACGATGCAATTTATATGGTTCCGATCCGGCTCGCTAAAAACTTGTATATAGGTTTATTTCCGCATAAAAAACATACGGGCATATTTTTATACTTTTGTTGCGTTGTCCAGAACATCGCGAAAATCAGATACATACTATACATAAAAACGATGTTCACTGACTTTATATTTATAATTTTGGAGAGAAGGTAATAATATGCTGATTGATGATGAAATGCTTTACGATCCCGCATTCGGAAACGGTCTTGCCAATATTGCGGATCTGCGGAGACGCAGGCGAAAGTACGAGGACCGTCCGGATTATTTTCGTTATTTAAGGCCTTATCCGCGCAGGCGTTTCGTCCCGGTGCCGATCACAGTAAATCCAGGATACGTCCCTTACTATACTTATGACAGATACGGCCGGTGCTACGCATACGACGGATATGACGGCTTGGCTGATTACCCCGCAACGGCTCCGTACGATTTGACGGATTACGACTTTTTTTAATTACCACATCCCAAATTGTCTTACGACAATTTGGGGACCCCGTAAATCAAAGAACAAATACTGTGGTATCCGAAAGGATGCCTGTTTTAATCTCCGGTTCGCGCATATTTGGTTCAAAGCGCGTTTTTGCCGGGCTTTCCGCATTCATTTTTAGGTGTTTCACACGCAGCCGAAATATGATATAATAAAATTATTCCAGGTTATACTCAATTAAATTGCGGGCGGTGTTGCACAGCGCTCTTAAAGGTTCTTATTTTATTTGTGTTTTAAAATTTTACCTCTAAACGTTTTGACTTTTTTACGTTATCCAATAAATCCCCTTTTCCATGGGAATCTGAATAAAAAGGAGGATGAGCAATGATTGTTACAACTTTTTATTTCAGCGGTACGGGCAATACCAAATGGGCGGCGGAACAATTTCACCTGGCGGCATTGGAAAAAGGCCAGACAAGCCGCGTTTATTCCATTGAACAAAAAAACATGGATTTGTCAAATATCATCAGGGATACGGACATTCTGGGCGTCGCCTTTCCTGTGTACGCTATGAACCTGCCCGATATCATGAAGCAGTTTTTAGCCGGGCTGAACAAGGCGCTTCCCGCAAAGCCGCGGCCAATGCCTCTGTTTGTCATTACGACCGCGGGATATGCGGACGGCTGCGGGCCGTATGAGGCGGTCCGCCAGTTTTCCGCGGATACGGTCCGGCTTGCAGGCTATACCGGGCTGAAAATTGCGAACAATATTTCCACGCCTTCCGCAAAGACCGCTCCCCTTTCCCCCGAAGAACTAAAAAAACGTCTGGATATTGCAAAAAACAAGATATCTGCGTTGGCGGACGCCCTGGCAGCGGGCCGGAGAAAAATAGAATCCGGCGTATACCGGATCGCCGTATTCCGGAAACAGATGAGCAATCTTCCGCGCAAGGCGGCCGAACAGCTCAGCATAAATGCGGAAACCTGCACGCAGTGCCTCGCCTGCGCGGACAACTGCCCTTCGGATGCGATCGTAAAAAACGATCAGGGAGCGCTTACAGTGCTGCCGGCCTGCACCGCCTGCATGCGGTGCTATAATATGTGCCCCACCGCTTCTGTGTGGCACAACGGCCAATACGCGGACCCTGCCGAATTTGTCCGTTACCGCGGACCGGCGTCCGTTTTAGTAAACGATGATTAAATGAGGAATGTTGGATTGGTACGACGGCTTTGCGCCCTTGCAAGGAGCGAAATTGAAGGAATAACAGCGCTATTTCAAGAGTCTCTCCTGAGCGCAGCGAAGGATCTCAGCGACATAGCAGGGTACGAAGTCCGGCCACCAAGACAGCGTTCCGAATTAATCAGCGTTTACTTTATAGGAAGGAGTTCAGTAATGAAATACAATCCTTTGCTGAAATGCGCGGGTATAGCGGCTATACCGGCGTACGTTTTTCTGACGTTCTTATCCCATCTGTCCGCCCCCAAAATCAATCCCATGGATAACTGGCTGAGCGATTTCGGCAGTACCATGCTGAATCCTTCCGGCGCGATTTTCTATAACGCCGGCTGTATATTGACATCCGCACTGCTCATCCTGTTTTTTGCGGGGATTACGCAATGGTACAGGGACGGAGCCGCTCCCAGGAAATATACGGTGGGCTGCGTCTGCGCGCAGGTATCCGGTTTTTTTGCAGCCGCATGCCTTGTTTTTGCGGCGCTCATTCCCATTGGAACAAGCGGTCTGCACTCCGTATTCAGTATGTGGAATATGATCGGCTTCGATTGTTTCATGAGTTTCATGGCCGTATCGATATTTTTGAATCCTAATATCAGCAGCGGCATCGGAATTCTGGGCATAGCCGCCTCCGCGTTTAATATCGTTACCACAAACGCGTTTGAAAACCTCTTTATAGCCCAATGGATCTATATCCCCCTCTTCATGCTGTTTGTCTTACTCATTATTATAACCTACCCAAAGGCAGGGCACGCCGCGCCAAAACAAACCGTGCAGGGCGCAGCCTGAATATTTGATGTTTGCCTGGTCTTAATAAACGAAAAAGGAGAGCCGGAACTCTCCAACGATAATGGGACCGCTAACATAATTCAGATTTTAATTCAGATTCTTTTTCGGCGGGACGTCATATTTATGGACGTAAACCTTTGTTTTATCTTTGAGTCCGGCCATTTTGCACAGTTCTGCCAGCCTGCTGTTTTCCTGCCCTGCATCCCGGCAGTTCAGTAAAGAAAGAAGATTTGCGTGATAAATCATAGCCGCTTTGTAGTCCTTTTGGGCTTCATAAAGACGGCAGACATTTTCCAGCACTTCTAAGTATCTGCTGTTCTGCACGCCGGCCTTATGCTTGTAGATTTGAAGGGTTTGCAGGTAATAATGCAGCGCCTTGTCATATTCCCCCGCTTTTTCAAATGTCGAAGCCATATTTTCTATTACAACCGCATACTCAAAGGAATCCGGCCCCAAATGGTCGTATATGATGCCCCTCAGCAACACAAACCAGTCGAGTGAACGCAATAACTTTCCGACTCTGCGGAAATATACCCCAAGTTCGTAGAGAACCGTGATATATGCAGAGTTCATTTTCCCGCAGCATGGCTGATTCATAATGAGCGCCGTAAGCAGAAACTCCTCCACCTCGGCTGTTTTCCCAGCTGCATATAGTTCGTCCAAAGTCTCATAGATCGATTCGGATGTGCCGTACATGCTTACCCCCTCTTTCAATTAATTTAAGGGAACAGGAAATATTCTGTCATGTTTTGCTTTGCTGCCGATATTTATTCCTAAACTTTTTATACAGCGTTTAAACTTAAGAATAAAAAAAACATTATTTTGTCACACTTTCGACATAATATGACAAAGGATGAAGAAACGCGTCTGTCGAAAAATATAATAATCGCACCGTAAAAATAATTTGGCATAAATACCCCCATGCTAAAATCATGTTTTAAGCTTATAAAAGGAGGATGCTTATGTTGAAATTAGTTGATCCGGATCTGAAATACAAATTCCACTACATCGAAATGATGGAACAATGGCGGCTGACCTGCGAAACCCCGGTTCCCTGGGTATTACAGATGGATTATTCGGATATGTGCAGTCTGATAAAAAATTTAAAAGATCTTAAGAAGGGAATAGGCGTGCCCCAGGGGCTGGTACCCTGCAGCGCTTACTGGGGCTACGACGATGAAACGGACAAACTCATCGGCGCAATTGACGTAAGGCATTATTTGAATAGTCACCTGTACAATACCTGGGGATATATCGAATTCGGCGTACGGCCGGATGAAAGAAAAAAAGGCTATGCAACAGGCCTTCTCAAACTGGCGCTGGAGAAGTGCAGGAATCTTCCTGTCAAAAAAGTTTTGCTGGGCTGTTACAAGGCAAACGAAGCCTGCGTGAAGGTCATAATTAAAAACGGTGGAATTCTGGAAAACGAATTTCCTGAAAACAAAACCGGAAGACTGATACAGAGATATTGGGTCGGCATAAAAGGCTAGCAAGCAGTTTTTTATAAGACCGACGTTTTTTCAGCCGGTAAGCAATTATATAAATATTTTATTACGAACAGCAATTCCATCTTAAATGTAGACGGAGTATATTATGAAAAAAGTTATCATCATTGGCGGCGGAATTGCCGGGCTTTCCGGCGGGCCTTATCAGCCTCCGCACACCCGTTCCCGGCTTTAAGGCATGCGGAATGGCGGCAAGAGAAAGGAAAATGCGGCTTCCGCCAAAGCTATACAAAAAAACGTCGGAATTCTGAAAAACGAGATTGCCGAAAGAAACATTGGGAAGATCATTCAAAGATACCGGATATACATCTAAAAAAGAGGGCAAAGCCCTCTTTTTTGATATTCATTTCTGAGCACAGCGGTATAAATCATTTTCACATCGTCCAACTGCCTGCTGCTGCCCGTCAGACAAAATTGTTTTCCCGGTTCAGTGACCGCACAGGCCGCGCTTCAATATATCCCCTGTAACCCTGGGGCGCAAGCTGGATGCGCGGAGAATCCTCATCCGCCCATTCGAATCCGTACAGTGTGGGATCATAGCTTTTCATCAATTCCCACATGATGCCTATGGCGTCCATGAAATCCTCATCCCTGAAAGGCTGCCCCTGGAATACCATAAGACGGCAGGGCTCAAGTTCCATCATTTCATATCCTTTGGGCAAAGGCTTGTCATAGTCCAGAGGCACCTCCACTCCCTGTATATAACGGGATGTCCCTTTCCGGATGAGTTTTTTGGGCAGCCACATGCCCACAGGCTCGTAAAGCGCTTCCTTTACGCTGCATAAAACGCCCCATACATCGCATCCAACCTCTTCGCAGTATGCAAAATAGTCTTCCGCGCTGGTTCCGCGTTTCACTACCGCGCGCCGTGCCGGTCTTTCCACTACCTGAACAAATACGGTATCCGGTTTTTCCATTTTTTCCATTTCTCTCTCTCCTCCATATTTCCATTGGTAGGTGCCTCTGGCGTCGTACGGCATAAACAGGGCGATCGGCGGAGCATTTTCGGAATATGTTTTTGGCGTTACTCCGAAGGCTCTCGTAAACGCGCGCGTGAATCCTTCGTGAGAATCAAAAACGAAATCAAACGCCACGTCAGAAACCTTCTTCCGCCCGTCTCTCAAGAGCAGGGCCGCCTGCGAAAGGCGCAGAGCCCTGATATAGGCAAAGGGCGTTTTTCCCGTGATCTCGCCGAAGATCCTTGCGCAGTGCCAGGGCGAATACCCCGCAGTCCTGGCCAGATCTTGCAATGTGATCGGTTCGTCAATATGCGCCTCTATATACGACTGCATACGCGCAACAGCCTCATAATTTGCCGATTTATCCGCTTGAAGCACCTCCTTATGGAAACAGGATATCACGCCGGCCACTTTTTTTCTTGACCTGCGTTGCTGATCTCCGCTGCAGTCGAACGGTAAAAAAATGAAAAGCTCCGGAACCGGAGCTTTATAAAACCTCTTATTTCTGGGGTTTTACATAAACAAGATAGTCTTCTTCGGATATTTGCTGTGCGCCGCCCGGCGACGGGATATCCATGAAATCGGATGTAATGCTTTTGATCCCCCATACTCCGCCGTACTGCACCAGGGTGAACCCCGCCATAAACGTTTTTCCATTATGCTGAAGGAGCGCAATGCGTTCCGTATATGCGTCAGCCCCCCATACCGCCGCGCTGTCCTTTGTGCTCTCCCGGTATACGTCCGAATCCACTTCAAAGTCGTAGTCTTCAAGATATGGTTTATCCACGCGCAGAACGGCAAGATCCTTTAGTTTTGCAATATTGGACCCCTTAAAGAATTGCTGGCTCCACCCCGGATCCTCCGGATCATAGGGACCGAGGCCTGTCGCCTCGCCTTGCAGCAGAGTCAGCGCCAGATATCCTGTTTCCCTGGCATAATCGCTTTTTATTGTTTGCGCAGACTGGTCCTGCGCGTTGGACAGTATCGTTTTATTGTACAAGCCGGCGTCGAATTCCTTTATCATCGTGTCTGCCGGGCAAAGTTGCATGGCGGCGTCAAAATCGCCTGCCGCGACGTCCGCAGCAAAGCCTTGGATCGCCTTTTCGGGCGAATCGATAACAGAAGTTTCCTGCTCCTTGCCGCAGCCGGAAAGTATAATTGTAATTACCGCCAACAGAATCAAAAATACTTTTGATTTCATAGTAAACTGCCTTTTGTGCTTGGACTTTGAATTATTATATCAAGAATGTGCTTTCTTGTAAACCGGCCTTTTAACGCCTTTTTTACATTACGCCTAACTTGCCCCGCCGATATTCAGGTATGTGTACAGTCCGCCGCTCTGCGCGGGAAAATCCGCTTTTTGATATGACCGTTCGTCCCCTCCTGTCTTAAACAGGGTAATATCGTTATTGCTTTTATAGTACATGGTGTATTGCGTGGATTGCCCGTCCTTATCGTATACGGCAAGTATATATGGAGTGCCTTCCAGGCTTGGCAGGGGTTCTGGTCCGGACGACCAGGAAGCATTATTCATCAGTTCGGCAACAGCCTTTAAAACGGCGCTGTCAGTTGTTTCAAACACCTTCTGGTCACGGTTTTTGTTCCATACAACAATTTGTCCGGCTTCACTCCCGGATACCGCTGCCTGCGGCGCGGACGTATCCGCCGGAGGCCCCGGCATATAAAATAAGGTTGTGGCAAGGATCCCCACCACGAGACATGCCGCCAGGATTATAAATATTGCTCTTTTCATAGAACCTCCACTTAAGTATTATCCAACAATAATTTATATTTCGTATTAAAAGGGACTTTTACCGGCAAGCCATCCCTGCGCTTCCCAGTGCGCCCTGTCCGTCTCGTTCCATGAATTCTTTTTCTGCGCTCCCCGCATCAGGCCAAACAGAATTCTGATTATAATTGGCACGGGCAGTCTGCCGATCCGGTTTAATGCGCGAACAGAGGTTTTTGCTGTCCGGGCAGCCGTATTTTGGATCTTTATTTTGTTTTTATCCGAAACTTCTTCCCATTTCATGGCTGCGACCGCTTTTTTCAGTGTATATACGCGCTTAATTCCCCAGAATTGAAGGCTGTTTTTCATCGTTTTGGCGGTATGGGAAAGCCCCGCGCCCGCGGTGGTTGTGATGACCACGCCTACCTTTCTAAACATTTCCGGAGCCGGGCGGTGGCTGATCCACATATAACAGAGATGGTCTATCAGCGCTTTCATCCCGCCGGTCACATCGAACCCGTAAACCGGGGATGATAAAACAATGATGTCGGCGGCTTTCAGCGCTTCCGCAATAGGCTGGACGTTCCCGGCATGAGGACAGTTTTGTTCCCCTTTATAAAAGCAGGTAAAGCAGCCCAGGCAAAAATCGGACAGGTCTTTTGGCAGCGTAAATTCAGTTATTTCGTTTGCCCCGTACTTTTCCAGTTCTTTTAAATAAAGCTGCACCGTGTTCCATGTGCTGCCGTGGCGGGCGTTTCCGTATACTACCGCAACCTTCATTTCCCTTCCTCCTTTTTGATGGCGTAAATATTTACAAACTGCGCGATATGCCTTTGGAACAGATCTTTTGCTTCACTAAGGCTTTGTTTGTCGTTGTCAAATTTATAGAATATCAAAAAGATGGGCGCAAAAAATTCCAATGCCATTATATAAGGATCAACGTCTATAAAACAGCCCGCCGCTATCAGCGCTTCAAAAAGCCTGGATTGGTAATCAAGAGCGCCTTCAAAGGAAATCTCCCGGTACATTTTGGCGATCTTTTCATTTCTGTATTGCTCCATTGTAAGCATTTTGCGCATCTGCACATTGATTTCGTCTGTAAAGTAAAAGTCGAATATACTTCCGGTAATCAGCACAAACTGCTCGGGCGGCATGTTTTTGTACGTGTTTATTGTTTTTTCATCCACCGAAAACTGCATATCTTCCCCCGTCAGATCCATTTTGGAGAAAAAAGCTTCCCCGCGGGCATTATATTCGCTTATGATGCTGTCAAAGATATCCTGTTTGCCGGTAAAATGATTATAGAGCGAGCTTTCTTTTATCCCCACGGCGCCGGCAATATTCCGGACCGAGACGGCTTCAAAGCCTTTTTCGGAAAACAGCCGGAGCGCTTCTCTTAATATCCTGTCTCTTGTATTCATAATCCACCTCACACAAGCAGCATAACCCGGGACGTCTCAACGCGCAACGTTTGCAATAATCAGCGCCGCTATAATGTAAAAACACCGCTTTTTATTTGCCTGGTTCTTTCTAAAAAATATACTTACAAATATAACTAACAATCGTTAGTTTGTCAATACCTTTATTTAAAAAATTATCAAATAAAAAGCCCCTCCGTATAAACGAAAAGGCCCGGGATTTAGACTATGTATATTTTAACGCATAATCAAAGAGATAATTATATGGCTTATCTGGAAGAGTCACTCATCAATCCTTTGTCCGGATCAATCATATCCATTACCGTCTTTTCCTTGACATATTCAGTGTCGCAAGGGTAAAAAATACGGCTGTGGTTACGATCAGCACAATGATGCTGAAAAGCGGCTGCGTCAGCTGGTCGCCAAATTGGTAAACCACGCCCATGGAAACCTTAAAATTATCCACCTGGGATGCGGGAGCGCCGGCAAACACCTGATCCATGGGCGCCGCCATCATAACCTGACGAAAAAGCGCGCCCGAATGGGAAACCGGAAAGCATTTGACCACAGCCTGCACGCCTTCCGGCAGGCTGCCGATGGGGATATAAATACCGGTCAAAAAGCCAATAAGCGTTCCAAGAATTGTAGAAGCGGTTCCGAAAGCGCTGATGCTTTTGAAAAAAGATACCATAAAAAATACGATGGAACTGCTGGAAATTACCGATAATACCATGATGCCCAGCACCTCAAAAAAAACCGGGATGCTTACCCATTCCCCGCCGTAGGCCGCAATATACAATTCGGCGCAGACAAATGTGATCAGGCTCATAATCATACCGATCAGAAAGGTTCCCGTAAGATAACCGCCTACAAGGGCTGACCGTTTTATCGGAGAAGCTGAAAAATCTTTCAGTATTTTTTTGGACCTGTCATCCACCATGATTCCAAACGCGCCCATTGTGGTTGTTATGGAAGCGACGCCCAGGAGTCCGGCCATGATCCAGCTGTCCATCAGGAAACGCGCGCCCGGCACGCCTTTCAGCTCGCCCTGGATGACGTCTCCCAGAAACAATACATACAAACCGATTATGATCAGAACGGCAAGCAGCGAGAAGAATACCGACGTCCTGTCTCTGAAATATAATCTTAAATTTCTTTTTGCCAGGTTCCATATCATGATTCCTTCACGCTCCCCCCTGTGATCGCGATAAAGGCGTCGTCCATACTCCCGCTGATTACTTCAAAGCTTTCGATAAGCCCTTCGCAAAGCTTCAGCACCGGAAGAGCATCCAGCGTTTTATGCAGTTTGATATCGATCCGCACGCCGTTTACCTTATAGCCGATTTCCTTTTGCTTGAGCAGCGTCTCGATCTCTTCCATATTGGCGGGTGAAATCTTCAGATAATCGCTGCTGTATTCCTCCCGCAGCGCGGCGGGCGTGCCTTTTGCCGTAATTATGCCTCCGTCTATCACCGCCACATAATCGGCGTTTGCCGCCTCCTCCATGTAATGCGTGGTCAAAAACACCGTTACACCTTCCTCCTGCTGAAGGTGGCGTATGGTATCCCACACGCTTTTTCTTGTCTGGGGATCAAGTCCGGTGGTTGGTTCGTCCAGAAATAATATTTTGGGCGTATGTACCAGCGAACGCGCAATATCCGCGCGGCGGCGCTGTCCGCCCGATAATTTTCCGTAACGCCTGTCCAGAAATTCTTCAACTTCCGCCGCTCTTGCCGCTTTTTTAACCGAATCTTCCAACCGTTTCCCTTTCATGCCATACAGGCTCCCGCGGGTCTCCATATTCTCCCTTACGGTCAGCAGATCGTCAAGAACGCTGTCCTGAAACACAACGCCTATGCTGCCGCGTATCTTATCGTCGTCGCGTCCAAGCCGGTATCCGTCCACCCGGACGCTGCCCGCATCCGGAAGCAGCAGCGTACAGATCATGTCTATAGTGGTTGATTTCCCCGCGCCGTTCGGCCCGAGAAATGCGAAAAGCGTTCCGGCGTCCACGTAAAAATCGATCCCCCGTACTGCCTGGACATCCCTGTAGCTCTTGGACAGATTCTCTACTTCTATGATTTTTTCCAAAGAATCCCCTCCCTGCTTTTATCCTTACATTTTCAAATATACCATAGCATTTTTCCCTTGAGAAGTAAAATATAGGTAAAAAAGCACATTCAGGTATACAAATATACATGATCTCGATTATAATGAATATATTATCTTAAAAGAAGGCGTAAAATGGCGATTCGGGCAGACAAAACTCTTTTTTCAACCAAGCCGGAGGGCGAAAACCGGCAGCAGAAAGAAATGGATACATACGATTGTCTGGAAAAGCTGCATATTCCTTATACCCGGCTGGATCATGACGAAACCGCTTCCATTGACGATTGTCTGGAAGTGGAAAAAATTCTGGGCATTGAAATATGCAAAAACCTTTTTCTGTGCAACGCCCAGAGAACCAGCTTCTACCTGCTGATGATGCCAGGGCATAAGGTTTTCAAGACCAAGGATCTTTCAAAACAGATAGGATCGTCCCGGCTGTCTTTCGCCGGAGCCGATTACATGGAAACGTATCTGAACATTATGCCGGGATCGGTCAGCGTTCTCGGCTTAATGAACGATAAAGGCCGCAATGTCCGCCTGCTTATTGACCGCGACATATTAAAAAACGGATTCATCGGATGCCATCCCTGTGTCAACACATCAAGCTTAAAAATAAAAACCTCCGATCTTTTGGAAAAATTTTTACCGTATACAGGCCATATTCCCACTTTTGTGGAATTATCCACTTACGTGGAATTATAAAATAAAGAACTGAAAATACTGCGTAAGAAATGATAACAGTTTTCGGAGGAAACTATGAAAACGAATATTTATTATTTCTCGGGCACCGGCAATTCTCTTTGGGCGGCTCATTATATTGCCCGGAAAACAACGGGAGAACTACTCCCTATCGCGTCGTTTCTGGATCAGGATACCGTCTTGGCCGATGCGGACAGCATTGGAATTATATTTCCTGTTTATTACGAAGATCTGCCCGCGGTTGTTATGCATTTTGCCCAAAAGCTCCGCTTTCCGGAAAACTGCTATATTTTTTCCGTCTGCACTTTCGGCGGCGCAGCCGGAGGATCTCTTCGCAGTCTGAAACGGATACTTAAAGCGCAAGGCGGCCGGCTCTCGGCAGGATTCGGTGTTCGTATGCCCCAGAACGCCTTTTTAAAAAGGAGCGTCAAATATGCCCGTTTGTATGAGCAAAGTGAAAAAAGGCTTAATGCAGCCGCAGGTAAAATTTGCAGCAAAAAGCATGGTTTTTTTTATCCCAATCCGCTTGTGGAAGCGGCTATATTCCCCCTTCAGCCGGTTATAATATCTGCATGTAAAAAAGAATTCATAAAGCTTTCCGGCGCGTCCGCCCAACACTCCATGGAAGAACTCCTTCACTTGACGGACAAGAGTTTCAGCGTAAACGCCGATTGCATCAAATGCGGAATATGCGCCGGTGTTTGTCCCGTACAAAATATCAGGCTGGATACAGGCGGCCCGGTCTGGCTGCACCGGTGCGAAACCTGCCTGGCCTGTGTCAACTGGTGTCCCCGCCACGCCATCCAGGGCGGCGTTTCTCAAAGCGGGTACTTTTACCGTCACCCTGAAATTGAAATTGACAATATTATGATGCAGCATGCAAAATAGAAAAACACTCCAAAAAGAGTGTTTTTCAGAATTCCGCCGCTTTTAAGTATCCTGATACTTTCTTGAGATCACAAATTTTCTTTTTCATATTCCTGGGACTCGCACTCATCAACCAGAGGTACGACGCGGCATATTGCCGGTTTGCCCACGATTATCTTGAATACTTCGTCCTTAAAATCACAGACGTCAAATTGGTAAAATCCCTTGCAGTCCGTATAAGTATGCGCCGCACCCTCATATACTTTTTTGCCGCATTCGCATTTGCTGATTACCCGTACCAGTTCCACCAGCGCGTCTTCCACGGGTTTATGATCAGTAGTTAAAACCTGCCCCCATATGCGCACGCTTTTCTTTTTTTCGACAACAATATCCGCCCTGATTTCACAATCATTCTTGTTTACATGAACATCGGTATTTGTGCCCGGGATCAATTCGCATATCTCACAATTCAGAAACTCGTTCTTTATGTATTCTTCATCCATCAGTTGGCTCCTCCATTCAAAATATTAATACATCTTATTCGGAATGGTTTATTTTTGATAATATCTCAAATGGCCGCTGCAAATATTCCGTTATCCGCCTGCCAATACCTTTTTAGTCCGCCCGGATAAAATCAAAACTTAAACACGTTCCTTAAAAAAGAAACGCTTTTAAGCCCCTATAGTACGGCAAACAAGTCACAAAACAGCAATATGTATATTATTATATAGTATTAGTATCCAGCGGTTTTAATATATTATTTGCAATGCGAAAGATATCAAACAGTATTCAGAAAGGAGATTTTAAAATGCTCATATATGCAGACGCGCAAAGTGATCGTGCATCACCGCCAAAGCCTCCGGCCAATATCGAAATGCAGGACGGTTTCTTAACGGTTCGGGCAGTATCTTCGGTCGACGACAGTCCATTGCCGAGGGCCACTGTCATGATATACAGTGAAGACCGCGGACGGCCGCAAACACAGAAAGTGCTGGAAACAGGAGTTGACGGAAATACGGAAAAGATGACACTGCCTGCGCCCGCAAAAAAATATTCGCTTTCCGCCACCAGCGTGGTTGTTCCCTATTCCAGATATACCATCCGGGTTGAATTCCCAGGGTTTTATACAAACGTTTATAAAAACGCGCAGGTTTTTGCCGATACAACAACCACACAGGAGTCCAGAATGGACCCTTTGCCTTTCGGAGTAAAAAACGTGCCCGGCATGGAAAAAGTATATACCATTCCATCGCAATTCCCCGGATAAATAAAAAATACCTATTTCAATATGTCTTCTAATAGATTGGTAGCCGCCTATCAATCTATTAGGATTCATACTCAGTCTCTTACAGGACATGCCGTTTCGCTTTTGCCTTTGCTTAAGCTATTTGTGCTCAATAGCCTGCAGGAATCAACAAAGCAAAATATATTATCTCCGGACTGCGGCGTTAATGGAGAGAGAAGTAACAGATGCAAATAAGATTACTTATTTTCTTCTCATTCATGCCGCAAACAGATGACCTCAAATCATAACCACCCGTCAAACGGGTGGTTTGCACTAAGCCTATAAGGCTTTATTACTGGCCAGCGTCTCAAGGCGCTGGCTTTCTCTTTGTTCAAGCCACCATGCCGTTGCCTCTTTTGCATGCCC
>JAEWMJ010000012.1 GCA_023393165.1 Bacillota bacterium
GACGGAGGGAGATTCCGATTCCTTAATATGTACGAGGCCCCGCTTGGGTAATTCAGAGCGAAGCGGAAGAATCCGTACGGCTTTTTTACGCTCTTTATTTTATTTTTCACATAGCTATGATGGCTTACTGTTTAGGCTCTCTCTGACGAGGGAGCTGCCAGCGAAAGCTGGCTGAGGGAGAGAAGCCCTTGCGTTCAAACCGCGTCAGGGGGCGGTTGGCTTAGCTCTCCCCAAGCCGCCTCCAACGCCCCAGCCCGGTCATCCTGAGCGAAGTCGAAGGATCCGTACGGTGTATATTCCCGCTTGGTATATATTCAGCACTTAGCTCAATTTGCAATATTGCCTTCCTCTTTGAGGAAGGTGTCACCAGAAGTAACGGAAGTAGTTTTATAGAGCCGTTATACTTCCAGGTAGTATGGCTCGTTTTTTTTGTCAGGAGGACGGAAGGGGGATTCCGATTTCCCCCTTTACGTCCTCCCGACACCCACCATAAACCCCTTAAAACGGCCCGCAGGGGCCTTGGGTCTATCTCCCCAAGCAGTCTCCAATGCTTGCTCAATTTATCTGTTTGCTGAGAAAATCATACGTTGTATTCTAATATTGTTAACTATAGGAAAAAAACTTAATAAAACCATTAACTAATTTTAGTGGTTATATGTGATATTTGTGTTTACGTAAGTCAAAAGCTTTTTTTCCTCCTTCAAGTATATCGCAAATATGCTGCTGTATACCTTGACTACTTAAAATACCATTTTGAATTTTTCCATCTTCACTAAAACAAGGCTGATTGTCTTCAATTGAGCCAGTCCTGTATTCAAATCTGAATTCTTTGTTGGGTGAATTATTACCACGCTGATTTGCAATAATTACTTCTTCAGAGTCACTTCCGAGCAAAATATTAGCGTTATGCGTTACAATAATAATTTGTCTTTCTTTTTTCTTTTCCTTAATAAAAGGGATTAGATCATCAAATATTGACCTATTATCAAGATCATCTTCTGGCTGATCAATCAAAATTGGGCATTTACTGTTAGCTAAACTTATTAGCAGTTTAAGTAATACAAGAGCTTTTTTACCTGGAGACATAACTTCAATTGAATCCCCATCCATTTTTACACTATATGTAGTGTTATACCAGTCAGATAAAATTTCTCTTAATGCAGTTTCTATAGTAATATTTCTAACTAACGGTAATTTACCATTAAGAATAGAGGAAACTAGGGAGAATATGGCTTTTGTTGTGTATTGATTTTGCTCAAATGAATCAAGATCTAATATTGTTTTTAGCTTTCGTTTATCAGAGATTTGTTTAATTTTTTCACAAAAAGCATCTTTTCTAAAAGGATAGTCTACTGAAAACTCTAAATCGTTTTTTGACAAATTGGTATTTTGATTAATTGTATTAGCGAAGTGCTTATGTTGTGTTCTATAAAACTGCATTGAATTAACTATTCTGGAGAGAAGTGTATTGTAGTTCTCGTTTATTGTATGATATTGAGAATCTAATCTTTTGAATAAATCCAATTTTTCTGTTTCAATATGAATTAATTTTGTAAGTTCTGTAATTGCTTCATTGCTAGTAATCATATCATGTAATAATTGTTCAGTTTCAACATATCCTGCTTTCTTCTCCTCTATTTCAGTTTTTATTTTGTTTAATTTTTCAATAAGTACAGATTTTGAAGTTTTCCAAGATTGATTTGCTAATTCTATTGCATCTTCAGTCGCTTTTATAATGTCAGCAAGTGTTGTATCGGAAAAATATTCGTCAAATACCTTTCCAGTTACAAGGGAATCGATTGAATTAATACTAGAAATTTCTTGTTTAATAACACCAAGTTGTGCAGTAAGGGTACGAATATTAACTACTGCATCGTCATATGATTTAATGTTTTCCGCTGAAAGTGAAAGCTCTTTGGATAATAAATCTTTTTGTGATTGAAGATTTTTAATTTCTTTAATTATTCCACTTTCTGTTCCCAGTTCCTTTTTTACTGCTTCTATATCAGCAAGTTTCTTATGTTCTTCAAGTAAATCATAAATGGATTTATCTAGTATTGGTTTATAGTTTTTTATTGCTTCTTGAACATGATTATATACTTTTTTGGCATCAGAATTAATTAATATAATTTCTTGTATAATTTTATCTATTTCTGTAACTTCTTCGTTTTCATCACTTAGTCGATTAAGATAAGTTTGGGGAATATATACTATTTTATGATTTTCATTCGTAGGACCAGTATTTGAACTTTGTTCTCCATCGGCCCAATAAGTCTTTATAGTATTAATAATTTTTACATTTGATTTTGTGATTCCAATTTTATCTTCAACTTGCTTTTTGTCAATTGACAATGCAAGGTTATGAAGGAGAATTGACTTACCTGTTGATTTGCCTCCAATAATGCAAGTAAGTTTATCGTTGAAAAAAATGGGCTGTTTTTGAAAAGCCGGATCATCTATCTCAACTCTGTCAATTACATAATAATGTTGTTTTTCTTCAGGCTTTAAGGCAGAGATTCTTACTCTTTCTTCTGGCTCATATAAAATTTGGCGAAGACCATTGAAGGTTGGATCAGATTTAATCCAACAATATCTCTGTTCAGTAGGTTCAAATATTTTAGAATTTATATGTGCATCACACCCGTGTATGCAAGGTTTTAGACAACCACATTTATTTATAACAACATCTTTTGAATCCGTTCCTTTTCCAGTAAAATAATCTATATCACTTTGATTGGAAGAAAAAATAGCATCGGCAAATTGATATATAGATTGACGAGTAGCGTCAAAATCAGAAGATGAAGTTGTAGCATTAAAATAACATGAGTGATTTGCAGCACCAGTAACCCCATCATTACTACTATTTGATACTACAACGATCGTTTTCTCTCGCAATTGAATGTCCTTATCAAAAATTCCTTTGATTATATCAAACGATGGAATAAATTGACCGACACCCTTTTTATATGCTTCAGTAGCATCATTAAGCTCTGGTGAAATCACTTTGCCAAGTTGGATCAATTGATTTTTTGTTGCCGTAAAATTTCTACCTCTATGGGTAATAGATAGCTGTGAGAAAAATCTATCATCAAGTTCTGCTACAATTGATGGCTCAAAAATAAAATGTATATTTATACCGCTCTGTTTTGATAAAGGATACATACGTATTTCAACATTCGGTAAAACTAATTTTACGGTGCTTGGTAGTCTATTTTCGGCAATAATTCTTTTATAATTTTCAACGGAAAGGTAATCCGTTATACCGAGAGCGGTTATATTTTTTGTTGATTCTGGTCCACCGCCAATATAAGTGGCAATATCGGTATAGAAAAGATCCCATTTTTCTTCAATTGTATGTCCAGTATATTGGTCATTCTTTAATGTTCCTGGCGTATGTATATGTAATTCCCAGCGCCTCCATTCAGACCCTTTTAAGTATTTAGACATTATAGCATCACCCCTTTTTTATTTTAATGCAATCTTATTTATGATTGGTTTTAGTTAGATTTCTTTGCAAGATACTGTAGAAATTTTGATTAATTAATAATATTATAGCACTTACTGGTAAATTTGTATGCTTAGAAGTAAAATGGATTATTATTTTCATCAGAGAAGGAGTTATCCATAAAAGAAGACAAGTGCCCAGTCCCCGCATCTTACAGAGATAATATCGCTCCAATTAAACAAAACAGCGCCATTCTCGGCGCTGTTCCTGCTTAAATATATGTGTTTACCACACCTTTTCCCCGTGCAGTTTCTCCATCCTGTCCCCAAGACCGGCCAGCATATCGGACCAATCTTTGTATATCTCAAGCAGCTTTTCGTACTTCGCGTTGTTCTCCCAAATCGGCAGTTTCACGTCTTCGGTGATATGAAGATTTTCTATTTTGCCGTACCCGCTCCACATGCCGCAAGCGTTTGCCGCGAGGGCCGCAGCGCCCAGTGCCGCCGCGTCCTGGTCCACGTTTGTTTTTAAAATCTCCATATTGTATATGTCGGCGAACATCTGCCGCCACAGGGGGCTTTTGCTGCCGCCGCCGCAGATCAGCATTTCCCTGTCCAGGGCAACCTGCGTTTTTAATATGTCCAGCGTACATCTTAAAGACATCGCGATGCCCTCCATGGAGGCGCGCACCAGGTCTTCGCGGGTGGTGCCCAAAGAGAGGCCCATAAAGCCGCCGTGCAGGTTCGGGCTTTTTTCCTGCGCGCTCCCGCCCGCAAGGGTGGGGTTGAACAGCACGCCGTTGCTGCCCACGGGGACGGACGCCGCCATTTCGTTCATGCGGTCGTACCGGGTTTCTTCGGGAACGTCGTACATCATCGTGTCCCGCATCCAGCGGAAGGAGTTTCCCGCGGAGAATATGGAAACGGCGGAGGTGTAATACCCCTTCTCGGCGTGCGCGAATACGAACGGGCGGGTCTTCAGATCCAGTATGGGTTTTTGCGCGGTGACCGCGATCCAGCTGGAGGAACCCAGGGAGGTGTATGCTTTTCCTTCGCCCATGCCTCGCGCGCCCAAAGCCATGCAGGTGTTGTCCACGCCGCCGCAGGCGACGGGGATGCCCTCGGGCAGTCCGGTTGCGCGGGAAGCTTCCTTTGTTACCCTGCCCATTACCGCGCCCGAAGGGACGATATCCGGGAAGATGTCTCTGCCGATTCCCGCGGCCCTGAAAAACGCGTCCTCATAGTCCCATTTCAAAAGGTTATAAACGCCGAAGCCGGAAGCGTAGGACGGGTCGGTGCATTTGTTCCCGGTCAGCATATAATTGATAAAGTCCTTGGAACCCAGAACAACGTCCGTTTTGCCGTATATTTCCGGCTGGTATTTTTTCATCCACATCATCTTGAGTATGGAATAGCATTCGGGCGGATCGCCGTTTCCCGTTGTCAGGTACCAGTCCGCGTAGGGCACGTTCCTGAAAAAATCCTCCGTCATGTCCGCCGGGCGCATGTCGCACCAGATGGGTACCTGGTCCAAAAGCAATTCACCGTCTTTGCTCATGGGAGCGGTTACCAGGCTGTGCCCGGAAAGCGCGGCGCAGGTGATTTCATTCGGAGCCGTCCCGCTTTTTTGGAGCAGCGCCTTTGTGGAATCAACAACGCCCTTCCACCAATCCATCGGGCGCTGTTCGCACCACCTGTCATTTGGGTAATACGTAGGGTAGGCGATGAACGATTCGGATAAGGAGCGTCCGTTTTCGTCAAACAGGGAGGCTTTGATGCCTCCCGTTCCAAGATCGTATGCTATGATTTTTTCCATGCGTGGTTTTTCCTCCGTCAATAATATATATCGATAGAGCAACTTCCTTAAATCCAGCCAGTGTTTATGCGGATCTTTTGCCGTCCCGCGTTGCCTCATCCGCTTCGCGTAGCGCTGCTGCGCGGCACTCTTTCGGCTTAGCGGGGTCAACAAAATCTCTCGCATATTCACTAACTATCTTTTCGTCAGATGCTCTAGCTAATGGCTGGTCATGGTATACAGTTTTTCAAAATCGATGTCTTCGCTATTCTCAATGCCGATCTGGTGGCCGTCTTTTAAAATGATGATGCGGTTGCACATGCCCAGCAGCTCGGAGAAGTCCGACGAGATCAGAAGGACCGCCGCGCCTTTTGCCGCCAGCGCGTTAAAAATGTTGTAAATCTCCAGCTTGCATATGGAGCTAAGATTCTGTGTGGGTTCGTCAAACATGAAGATATCCGTGTTTAAAAAGATGGAGCGGGAGATCACTACCTTTTGCCTGTTGCCCGCGCTTAATGTCCTGGGCCCGCTTTTGATATCCGCGTTGGCTATCCCCAGGCGTTCCACCAGGTCCCGCGCGTATATGTTTTCGCGCCCGGAGGACACCATAAAATCCCTGGCGATTTTCTTCAGGTTGGAAACCGTGATATTGCGCGCTATGGAAAGTTTGTTGAACATTGCGGATACGTTGTAATCGTCCGGAACAATGCCAAAATTCTGCACCCTGCGCCTGCTCTTGCCGCCCGTCAGCTCTATTTTGCCGCCGTCCAGTTTCCGGTATCCGGTGATGGCCTTCATGAGCGTGGAGCGCCCCGACCCGACCAGTCCGGCGATGCCCACGATCTCGCCCCGGTGCAGCGTAAAGGAGATGTCCTCCAGTATGCCCGCCGAGATGTTCTGGACGTTTAAAACCGGCTCCCCGATGTGCGTGGGAAGCTTAGGATACTGGAATACCACGGAATACCCCGTCATGAGTTCAATCAGGGGAATAGTCCTGGCAACGTCCGCCGTGTAGGTTTGGAGAATGCTGCCCTGCCGGAGTATGGACACCCGGTCGCAATGGTTTAAAATATAATCGATCTGATGGGATATCAGGATGATGCATTTCCCTTCGGAAGCAAGGATGTGCAAAACGCGGAACACCGCGTCCGCTTCCGTGGTGGTGAGAAGAGAGGTGGCTTCGTCCAGGATGATGATCTTGGGGTGCCCCACCAGCGCTTTGGCGATCTGTATCAGCTGGTATTCGCCTTCCGAAAGGTTGGCGGCCTTTTGATGCGGGTCAAGGTTAATTCCCAGATCGTCCATTATTTTTTTGACGGGCTCAATCATCTGCTGTTTTCCGGGCATAAATAAGCTTCGGCCAAACAGCATTTTTTCCTTGCCGAATACAATGTTTTCATAGATAGAAAGATCCGGAAAAAGTTCGATTTCATGCGGGCACACGCTGATGCCCAGCGCCTCGGATGCGCTGCGGCTCCTGATCTTTACCTGGCTCCCGCCTAAGAGTATCTTCCCGCCGCCCGGCTGTTCCAGCCCCGCCAGAATTTTTCCGAGAGTGCTTTTTCCTTCGGCGTTTCCGCCCACCAGGCCATGAATCTCGCCCGCATACGCGCATAAAGAGAGATCGTTCAATACCGAAAGATTACCGAAACTTTTTTGTAGGTTTTGGATTTCCAATAAAGCATTCTGCATTGGCGCGTCCCTTTTTTGTAAATCGTTGCTTATAATGTAAGCGGCATAAGGTCGTAGGATGTAAATACGCGTATGCCGTTTTCGGAATAGTATTTTTTGTATGCGTCGGGCATCTTGTCGTTGGAAATAACCGTTTTGGCCATGCCCAGGTTCCCGATCTGCATAAACGAGATATTGTCAAACTTTGTGTGGTCTATCGTCAGTATCAATTCCTGCGTTTTCTGGGATACCGCCTTGATAAGTTCCATTTCGCCGGAATTGGATACCGTGTAGCCCGCGTTCAAATCCACGCCGCCCACCGTGAAAAACGCCTTGCTGAAAAAAATATTTTCTATGCTTTTGGCAAATATATCGCCAAAGGTGCAGCAGCAGTCGTGGTTCATTTGCCCGCCCGCCATGATCACGTTGACCGCCGGGTTGGCAAACAGCACGTTGATTACATAAAAGTTGTTGGTTAATATATTGATGCTTTTTCGGTTCAGAAGTTCTTTTGCAATATAGTAGCAGGTCGAACCCGGCCCCAAAAAGACCCATTCGCGTTCCTGTATCAGGCTCGCGGCTATTTTGCCGATTTCCTCTTTGTTTTTGTCGTACTGGATATTCTGGCAGGATAAAGCTTCGTTTACGGCAGTCTGCTGCGTGGTGGCTTCGTTCAGGACCGCCCCGCCGTGCATCCGGATGATGAAACCGCTTTGCTCCAGCTGCTCTAAGTCGCTGCGGATCGTTACGTCCGATACGTTCAAGATTTCGCTCAATGTAAGGACATCAATCTGCTTCCTGTCAAAAATAATTTCCTTTATTTTCTGTAGACGTTCTGCTTTAAACATAATCCACATCCGAACTCTTTACTTTATTTCACTACTATAGTAGCAAACAAATAAAAAAATTTCAAATTATTTTTCCAAAAGGACTTGCATATTTTTATTTTTGAGAGTAGTATAATAAAAAAACATAAAAAAATATAAATAAAAATAAATTAATAAAAAAGCAAAAGCAGTTGTGCTGACAAAATATTAAGATACTATTCTTTTTTCGTCAATAGTCAAAGGCGACCATGAAACAGAAAAATAAATAAAAAAGTAAAAAAGTTCGTCCAATCATATTTGACTGTTTTTCTTTGAAAGATAATCATCAAATATAATAAAAAATGGAGGAAAAAGAATGAAAAAGACTATTTATCTAGTTCTCTGTGTAGTGCTGATCGCCGGTCTGATGCTTACGGGCTGCAGCGGCACTCAGGAACAGCCTTCGGCCAGTCCGTCGGCTTCGGAAGCCGCCCCGGCGTCTGATGCAGCGTCGCCCAGCGCCAGTACGGCGGCCGAATCGGCCGCCCCATCTGATTCCGCAGCAGCGCCCGCTTCGGGAGACCAGATCGCATGGACGGCTCCGACCGAGAAATACAAGATCGGTTTTGCCAACGCTTCCGTATCCAACAGCTGGCGTGTTAAAATGCGTACGATGCTTATGGACGAGGCTGCAAAACTCGGCGTGGAAATTGTTGAGACGGATGCGCACGACGATGCGAATACCCAGAACAGCAACATCGAAATGATGCTCCAGCAGGACCTGGACGCGATCCTGATCGCTCCCTGCGTGGAAGACGCGGTGAACCCCGGTATTGAAATGGCTTATGCCAGCGGCATTCCGGTAATCATTTTCGACCGCCATGCATCCACGGACCAGTACACCACATTCGTCGGATACTCGGACGAACACAACGCCGAACTGATGGCGCAGATGATGGTGGACGCCCTTACGGCGAAATACGGTTCACCCAAAGGAAACATCATTGAATTCAACTCGATCGCAGGCTCCAGCACGGACAATCTGAACAAAAAAGGCTGGGAAACCGTTCTTTCTCAATATCCGGACATCAAAGTGGTCGCAAGCGCGTACACAGATTTTGAAGTCAGCAAGGGCAAGGCGTTCATGGAAGACTGCCTGACCAAATTCGCTCCCGGACAGATCGACGGATTCCTGTCGCAGGACGGCGGCGTAACGCTGGGCGCATGGGATGCGATCAACGAAGCCGGACGCCAGGACGAAGGTTTCATCATCGTGAATGCGGACGGCATCAACGGCGTATGCAAACTCATCAAAGACGGCAAATGCGAAGGCCTGACACAGCTGCCTTGCAAATGCGGCGTGGACGCTCTGCACGAGGCGATCGCGTGCCTGCAGGGCAACATGCCTTCCGAAAAATCCATCATGATGGATTCCATCGTAGTCAACAAGGACAACGTGGACGAATATTTGATCCCGGACGGGGACGATTACGACTGGACGCTGTAATTCGGCCGGATAAAAAAGAAAACCAACACTACTACTTTGATTGTTCCGCACCCGTAGGGGCGCGGAACAATCCATTAAAAAAACAGGACATTTCTGATCCCATACCAGAAGTTTTAAATTCATTTGAGGGGGAAACGCTGTGAAAGTTGGATTTTGTGCAGTAAATTATTCTGAAAAACCGCTGGAAGAAGTCGTGGAACTGGCCACGTCGTTCGGGTACGAATGCGTGGAAATTCCGGCATATATCGGCAACGGCCAGGTGGATGCCGCGGAGGTGCTGAAGGGGGACAACGCGAAGAAGCTTACAAAAATGGTACGCGACCGCGGCATGTTTGTGTCCGCAATCAGCAATCATGCGGACTCGCTTCTGGTCATGGGGCCGTATGGGCAGGATACGGACAGCATCTGTCCGGGGACAAAGGAAGAAAAAGTCGCTTATGGAACAAAAAGCATGATCCAATCCGCCCAGTTGGCAAACGCCCTTGAAGTGCCGGCGGTTGTGGCTTTTTCAGGGATCGAAAACTTCGGGCACATCAACGATTGGCCGTATCCGGACGGCTGGAAGCACGAAGAAGAACAGTTTATGAAAAAATATGTGCCCATACTGGATAAATACCAGGAATACGGCGTTAAAATCGCTTTTGAACCGCACCCAAACAATATCATTTACGACACGCAGTCTGCGCTCAGAATCCTTGAGATCACGGATTATCATCCGGCCCTTGGGATCAATCTGGATCCGGCCAACATATTGTTTGCCGGGATCAATCTGCAGACTTTTATCGACGAACTGAAAGACAGGATCGTGCTGGTCCACGCCAAAGACTGTGAGATCGTGGAACACAATATGTTAAAAGGCGGCTATAACATGTACATGGCGGACGGATGGGGTCGCCTTGACCGCTCTTTCAGGTTCCGCATACCGGGATGGGGCAGCGTAGACTGGAAAAAACTGATCAGCGAGCTGTACCTGGTTGGATATGATTATTCGTTTAATTATGAACATGAAGACGTACTTATGAGCCGTATGGACGGCGTCAAAAAGACCATCGCGTTCTTAAAGCCGCTGATGATCGATGCGCCGTACGAAGGCCGCAGTGATAAATTGTTTACCAAGTAACGGGGAGGAAAATGATATGAGAACAATGAGAGCTCAGGTGCTTGAACAACCGTATAAATTTGTAATGAAAGAAGTTCCGGTTCCGCAGATCAGCGACGACGAAGCGCTGGTAAAAGTAACGTATTGCGGCATCTGCGGTTCGGACTGGGGTTCCTACACGGGAAAATACGCGGACGAGGTGAAATGCCTGCCGCTTACCACCGGACATGAATTCTGCGGCGTAGTGGAAGAACTGGGCAAAAACGCAAAGGGACTCAAGGTGGGGGACCGCGTCGCGGCGGATATCTGCCTCCCCTGCGGAACCTGTTACCATTGCCGCATCGGGGAGCCGCTCCTGTGTTCGGATTTCAAACAGATCGGCATCCATGTAAACGGCGCGTACGCGGAATACGTAAAAGTACCCTGGAAAAACCTATATATTATCCCGGACGAAGTTTCCGACCAGAAAGCCGCGTTTATCGAGCCGCTCACAGCCTGCCTGAACGCCTCCAAAAAAATGGACTGCCATATCGCGAGAAGCGTGGTGGTGATCGGCTGCGGCCTCGGGATCATTCACGCCAAACTTGCCAAGGTCAGGGGCGCGGCGCCCGTGATCGTGGTGGGCGACAATGCGGAACGCCTTGAGACGGCAATCAAAATGGGCGCGGCGGACTATGTGATCGATATCACCAAAACGCCGGATGCGGTTGCGGAAGTCATGAAACTTACAAAAGGCGTCGGCGCGGATTATGTGCTGGAAGCGGTCGGATTGTCCAAAACCTACGAGCAGGCGTTTCAGATGCTGCGCCGCGGCGGAAAGCTGGAAGCGTTCGGCATCTGCGCGGACGACGATTTCGCTTCGCTCCCGCCCGTTAAATTTGTTCTTGAAGAGAAAAAAGTCAGCGGAAGCTGCGCCGGGATCGGGTACGACTGGGGAGACGCGATCACCCTTTTGCAGTATAATATGATTGACCCGACGCCTCTTATTTCCATGATCGTGCCTTTGGAAGAACTGGAAGACGCTCTCAATGAAATAAGGAAAAACCAGAAACTTGTTAAGGTGCTGGTCAGCCCGTCCATAAAGGAAAGAATTATTTTATATAAATAATCATTGCAAAGATTCCGCGCCCATGGGGAAAACAACTTTTTAGGCGTATTTCCCCATGGCCGCGGATTGAAAAGGAGCATAATATGGAAAAATCTTTAAGGAATCATAATTCGTCAATTAAAAGTTTTTTTGACAATCCTATCGTCGGCCCCTACATTGCGCTTATCGCGCTTTGCGTGGTCGCCTCCATCGCTTCGCCTTCCATATTCCCGACGTTCAAGAACATCGCCAACCTTTTGCGCCAGCTTTCCGTTGTGGGCGTAGTCAGCATCGGAATGACCATCGTTTTGCTGATCGGCGGGATCGACCTTTCGGTAACAGGCACAATGGCAATCTCGGCCTGCCTGCTTGCACGTCTGAGCGACTCTTTTATGAAAGACAATAATCCGGACGGAGTCTGGTGGGTCGTTTTGATGATCCTGGGCATCGGACTTCTGATCGGCCTTTTGAACGGCGTCATGATCGTGTTCAGAAACGTGGAGCCGTTCATCATTACTCTGGGTATGGGGCAGGTCTTAAAAGGCGTCAATTACATGTATACGCAGGGCGCTCCCGGAGGCACGGTAACGCCCTTCTGGAAAACTTTCGGGTCCGAATCCCTTTTCGGCGCGATCCCCTTTCCCATCATACTGTTCGGCGCGCTCATGGTGATATTCGCGATCGTGCTGCATAAAACCATATACGGACGGCATCTGTACGCGATCGGCAGCAACCGTGAAGCGGCGCGGCTTTCCGGAATCAAAGTGGACAGGAACAAGATCATCGCCTATATGCTGTGCGGCCTCACCGCAGCGATCGCGGGCATCATGCTGTGCGCGCGCGTGCGCGTGGGCGAACCCAACGGCAGCTCGGGTTATGATCTGGATTCCATCGCGGCTGTGGTTATCGGCGGCACCGCAATGTCCGGCGGCACCGGAAACCTGCTCGGGACCCTTGCGGGCGTGCTGATCATGGCGGTCATGAACAACATGCTCAACATCATCGGCGCGGACCCATATCTGCAGATCGTGATCAAAGGACTGATCGTGCTGGTGGCGGTGCTTATTCAGAGAAAGAACAAATAGTGGACGTCAAAACGCTTAAATGTGCAGAAAGGAGCGTTCATGAGCGAATATTTTTTAGAAATGCTGGACATCGGCAAAAGCTTTCCCGGCGTCCATGCTTTGGATCACGTTGATTTAAGGATCAAAAAGGGCGAGGTACACGCGCTGATCGGTGAAAACGGCGCGGGAAAATCGACTTTAATGAAAATACTTGCGGGCGTGTATAAGGCGGATTCCGGAGTGGTCAAACTGGACGGGGAGACGCTCGAACTCCACAATCCGCAGGATGCGATTCAAAAAGGGATCTCCACCATATACCAGGAACTGAATCTTGTTCCGCATTTAAATGCGATCGAGAACGTCATGCTGGGGCATGAGCTCCACAGGCATTCGTTCATCAATAAAAAAGAAGAATACGAGAAAGCCTCAAAATGCCTGGATTACGCCGGCAGGGGAGTGATCCGGAATTACAGGCAGCCGGTGAAGTTTTTAAGCGTCGCCATGCAGCAGATGGTCGATATCGCAAAGGCGCTGTCCTACGACGCGCGGGTCATCGTCATGGATGAACCGACGGATTCCCTGACGGACAGCGAGATATGCGTTTTATTTGAAATCATAGAAAAGCTGAAGGCGGACGGCATCACCGTGATCTACATTTCCCACAGGCTGGAAGAGATATTCAAGGTCTGCGACCGGGTAACGGTGCTGCGCGATGGAAAATTCGTTGCGAGCGAAGACACCAAAAACGTGGATAAAAACTGGCTGATCAAGCAAATGATCGGCAGGGATCTCGGAAACACATTCCCGCCGCGGAACAGGGCCTTTACGGACGAAACCGTGCTCAAGGTGGAAAACCTCAATTCGGACCGTTTTCACGATATCAGTTTTGAAATCAAAAAGGGCGAGATCGTCGGGTTTGCCGGGCTGGTCGGTTCGGGGAGGACGGAAGTTATGCGCGCGATATTCGGCGCGGACCCTGTCCACAGCGGAACGATCGTTCAAAACGATGGCAAAAAAATCAGGCACAGGCATCCGTGCAGCGCGGTAAACGCGCGGATCGGGTTTGCCACGGAAGACCGCAAATCGCAGGGGCTGTTTTTGAACCAGGATATCAAAACGAACGTCTGCGCGGCGGTCTGGCCTAAAATCGTAAAGCGCGGGTTTATCAGCGGCGCGGAGGAAACCGGCATCGCGGAAAAATACATCAGGGATCTGAAGATAGCGGCGACCGGCCCCGCCCAGCGGTGCAAAAACCTTTCGGGCGGAAACCAGCAGAAAGTGGTGCTGGCAAAATGGCTGGCGACCCAAAGCAAAATACTCATACTGGACGAACCCACAAGGGGAATCGACGTGGGCGCCAAGTACGAGATCTATACCCTGATGGACCGGTTGGCGCAGGAAGGGGTAAGCATTATTATGATATCTTCCGAAATGCCCGAAGTAATCGCAATGTCAGACCGCATTGTCGTGATGCATGAGGGAAGGATCACCGGCGAGCTTGGGCATGACCAGGCGGAAGAAGAAAAAATCATGACACTGGCAACGGGCGGCGCTGGAGCCTGCTCAAGGAACCACTGATTCATTCGGGCATTGACCTTGCGGCTGATTATTCCGCCCTTTTTTGTCGCTAAAACCTTGAAATAGCGCTGCTATTCCTGCGGTTTTGCTCCTCAAATGACGAAAAATCATCCCGCAAAATCTAATGCCCTCATTGAATCAGCGCTTCCTTAAATAAAATTTTCAAAAGGAGAAAATTCACATCATGAACGATAAAGAATTGCTGCTTAGTCCGATAAAAATAGGAACGCGCACCTGCGAAAACCGGTTTTTCGCCCAGTCCATGGAATGCTCGGACGCCGATGCGGAAGGAAATCCTTCCGACCTGACGTACGAAAGGTATGAAAACCTGTTCAGGGGACACTTCGGCCTGGTGGATCTGGAAGCCATCACCATCACCGGGGAATGCCGGGCAAGGCTGAATCAGCTGGAGATAATGCCCCACAATGTGAAGGCCCTGACCAAGTTTATCAGGAGATTAAAAGAGGTCAATCCAAACACCCTTATCGTGTTCCAGCTGACGCATGCGGGCGAACTCTCCAATCCAGAATTTTCGCGCAGGGTAACCGTCAAAAACGTGCACGGAATGGAAGGCGACCTCCTGACGGAAGAGGAACTCGACCATATTTTCGATCAGTTTGTACTGGCTTCGCAAATCACGCACGACTGCGGCGCGGACGGGATCGATATGAAATTCTGCCACGGGTATCTGGGATCGCAGATTCTCCGGCCATATAACGACCGCAACTGGAAGTACGGCGGTTCCTGGGAAAACCGTTCCCGGTTCGCGTACGACCTGTATGAAAAGATCAATACGGCGGTCAATGATAAAAACTTCCTGATCGGATCAAAGGTATCCCTGTGGGAAGGCTTCCCCGGCGGTTTCGGATCGGCGGGTCCTGATTCGCCGCTTATGGACCTTACGGAACCCATCGATTTCTTAAAAGGTCTGGAAGAGAGGGGAGCGCAGTATTTTGTTGAAACCATTGGCAACGTGCATTCCACCATCAGCCTGGTGGAAGCGGGCCCGGATCATCCGTACCTTTCGTACCTGCACATGTTCTTTGCAAACGAAATGAGAAAACATCTGAAACCCGAAACAGTTATTATAGGTTCGCACTTTTCCTCCTTCAGGGGAAATAAAAACAAACTGCTGGCTGTTGAGCCCGAAAAGTCCTCTACCGTCGCTATGGGAGCAAAATGCATCAGGGAAGGCGCAATGGACATGATCGGGCTTGGCCGCCAATCCTTCGCGGACCCGCTCACCCCCCTCAAGCTGATGGAGGGACACGATAACGAGATCAAGTACTGTACGCTTTGCCTCAACTGCCTGGAACTCATGATCCGGCAGGAGTATATCGGGTGCGCTACCTATAATAAAAAGTATACCGAGATACTCAAAAACGTACGGGAACGTTTGGGCAAGGTAAAGGAGATGCACACATAACTACTCGGCGGGGGAACCTTTCCCCCGTCCGACGCTTCGCTGCCACCCCCTTGCTTAAGGTATCCGTATACAACTTCATATAGGAAGTTGATACGGATGATTAAAGAGTTTTAGGGCTTGAACAGCAAGAAGATAAGAACGAGTACATAGTGAAGTCGTAAATTTTTAACGGCTGGATCTATATCAGTTGATTTGCATTAAAATTTTAATAAATATCATTCATCTTTACGCCCTAAATCCTACTGATTTCATTCAGAGCGCATAAAAAAGAAGTACAGTGTACAAACCGCTGTAGTGACCAAGATGACGGGCAAGCATTGGAGAAGGCTTGGGGAGAATGACCCAGAGCCCCTGCGGGCCGCTTTAAGGGGTTATGGTGGGTGTCGGGAGGACGTAAAGGGGGAAATACGGAATCCCCCTTCCGTCCTCCTGACAAAAATGAAAGGAGAAAGACCTATATTGAAAAGCTTAACTGGATTGACAGCCATAGGTAAAAATACGGAATCCGCTTCATTATGGGCTTACGCATCGCGTCAGAATAGCTACGGGATTGCGCTCGCGTTCGCCTCATATTCAGCGAGTGTTCGCCTGCGCTTCATCACGCTTGGGCGTGCGCTCACTCCACTTTCTGGTTCGGGGAAGGTGTCGCATAGCGCCGGATGAGGTGTTTTTGCGCAAGCCCGCCAGGGTCATTCAGAGCGAAGCGAAGAATCCGTACAGTTGATACTGGCAATTGGTGGGTAGAGGCATTTGGCGGGTCCAAATAAAGCAGGCTTGCCTGTAAATGCCCGCGAAGCCATCACGGTCATCCTGAGCGAAGTCGAAGGATCTGTACAGTATTTTCAAATGATTGGATAGTATTGTATTCAATCACCGGTAGTCCTCTTTGGTTTTTTTGTCAGGAGGACGGAAGGGGGATTCCGATTTCCCGCTTCATTATGGGTTCACGCTTCGCGTCAGAAGATTCTTAAGCTGCGCTTGCGTTCTCCTCATATTCAGCGAGCTTCCGTTTCGCTTTATCACGCTTTGGCGTGCGCTCAACTCCGCTC
>JAEWMJ010000025.1 GCA_023393165.1 Bacillota bacterium
GGTCACCCAAGCGGATGTCGATAGAGCATGTGCATTACTGAATAGCCGTCCTCGTAAATGCCTGGGCTGGTTAACCCCTTTAGAAGTTTTTTCTTCTATATCGTTGCACTTGACTTGACAATCCACAGAAAAAAGAAAGGTTGCAATAAAAAGCCATCAAATCCGTACGCACTTGAATCCCATAGCCTGTGCGAATGTTTCAATTTCCCTGGAGATATCCCCTATCCCGAGCGAGCTGTGGTGGATGGGTCCCTGCTGGCACCATTCGTCTACAAATTGAGGAATAGGCTTCGCGACCTTCAGCCGCCCGTTGGGGTTCCCAACCTGCAATATATCGCCGTCTATAACTTCTCCCACGGTATAGATCAGTTTATAAGTATCGCAGGTATAATCAAACTGTGTCATATTCATGATTGTAACCGGACCTTTTTTCAGGTTGAAATCAACGCCCAGGCCGCTGCCAGTCTTGCCGTGGTGCACCTTCAGATGTTGCAGCTTCGGCCTGCCTTCGGATACGTTGAAGTTTACCGGCCCATCGTGGCTGATCAGGATAAAATTGTTCTGGTAATCGATGGTATTAAATTCGATAAACATGCCGCCCGCCCCTATCAGGTCCATAGCCTTCATTGCCATTGCGGTTTTCACATCGCCCTCGGTGACGTTGGGATACCCCATGGATGCAAGGCGTGATCCTGCCAGCGTGGACTGCGCGCGCAATTGTGTGATCACATCGGTAACGCCCCACCAGTAATAACCGTACCCACTGATATTATAACGGTGGATGATCCGGTCGTACACTACCGCGATTTTTGCGGATTCGTACATATGGTCGTCGGTAACGGTCTTGTCCACATCATAGAACTCCCGGAACTGCCGGTACATATCACGGATATCTTCGTCCGTTACTTTTTTGTATTCCTCGTAAAACTCCTCCACTTCGGGCCGCAGAAAGAGCTTTCCGGTCGCTCTCAATTGCCTGTGATCGTCCGCCGGCATATCCGTCATATTGGTATAGTGGCTGCCGATGATTGCGAAATTAAGGTTCCGGAATGTTGCCGCTGCAGCCGCTCCTATCGCGTCTCTCCCGATCTCCTTCCAGAACCGCTCGTCATACAGCCATCCCGTAATCACCTTAAACTTCCGGTTTATCCGTACCAGTGTGCCCGAATACTCGGGAATGCAGCATATTCCGCTGTGATGCAGGAACTGAGACGTGGTGGCATTTTTATAATCATAAGTGGCGTCTTCATGTGTCGCAAGCAGGCGGATGGGGATATTTTCAGCGATCTGTTTAACGCACGGAACGATTATCATGCCCGTAGTATAGCCGAACGGCAGGATATAAAGGATATCGATGCCTTCCGCTACAAACTTTCGCCCGGCTTCCTCCGCCCGTTCAGGCGTATCCACGAATTTAGCCTCCACCACGCCCCCGATCTCGCGGAAGCGTTTTAAATATTTTTCATACATGCTGCCGCCGATTTCAAGAAACTCCGGATACTGCGGCCAGTAAGCGGCAAGCCCGGTATACATGAGTCCTATCCTGGGTTTTACCTTTGGTTCCAACTTGGCCATGTTTCTTACCTCCTCGTAAAACAATATTCTTTTTGTTTCTTCTCAAATACAATATACTTTAATTTATGTGTGATAAAACGCGATGAATTGCTTTCCTGATTTAGTTTAAAATCTGTAAACAGCATTGTCAAAAGGTTTTTTGCTATTATTGCGGATAATGAAATTAAACAGCAATATACTTATATTTTCAACTTCAAGCAATATAAATAGGCCTGCAGCAGGCAGGCGTATTATGAGCATATGTCTGTATTTTTCGAGAAAAAATGCACGTCCGCTTTATTCGAATTTCGCGGTATTCCATTCCGCACATCCAAGATAGCCTCCGTCAATGATAAGGGATGTTGCCGTAATGCCGGAGGAATCCTCGCAGGAGAAAAACAGACAGGCTTTTGCAACGTCCTCGGGCGTAAGCGCGCGTCCCAGGGGCACGCGGGTCAGTCTTTGCCTGTAATGGGCTTCAGGGTCTTTTTCTGTATTCAAATGCGTATGCAGCATGGGCGTATCGGTAATACCCGGGCAGACACAATTGCAGCGGATGCCGTAGCGCGCGTAGTCAAGGCCGATGGACTTGGAAAGGTTCAGTACCGCGCCCTTTGATGTGGTGTATACGGGCGTGCAGTCCTGCCCCACAAAGCTGGATATAGAGCCCAGGTTTACGACATAGCTTTTTTCATGCTGTTTCAGATAAGGAAAAGCGTATTTGAAAGACAGAAAAATGGACCGCACATTGAGATCCATCACCCAGTCCCAGTCCTCAATCGTATATTCGTGCAGCATCTTCACATCCACGATGCCCGCGTTGTTGATCAGTATATCAATTGTGCCGTATCTTGCAGCCGTTTTTTCTATGGATGCCTTTATCTGCTCGTCCTTTGTCACGTCGCAGGTGATGAAGAACGCTTCCCCGCCCGCCTCGCAGATTTCCTTTGCGATTTTTTCACCCTCTTGAGCAGTGCGGCCGATCATGGCGACTTTCGCGCCCTCTTTTGCAAAAAGTCTGGCAACGCCTTCGCCGATGCCCTTGTTCGCGCCGCTCACCCATGCAACCTTGCCTTCCAGTTTACCCATTAGCATTTCCCCCGTTTTCCGCTTTTTTCATTAAATCCCGCAGCAGTATGCTTTCGGAAATATTGTCGTTCCTGTTGCATCCTTCCCAGTCCATCCAAATATATTCGATGCCAATGAACCCGCCGTAATTTGATTTTTGCATTATCCGGATTATCTGCCCATAATCGATCGTATTCTCGGAAATCACTGTTTGCAGCGCTCCCTCCCGCGCCCCGCGCGCGTGGAAATGAGACGCAAATGGAACCAACACTTCAATTTCGCCGTCCGGAATTCCGATCTTTGTAAAATGCGTATAGTCCAGCGTAACGGTAAGGCCGTCCACATTTTGGACCAATTTCAGCGCTTTTTCCGGCGTATCTGTAATTGAGCCCAAATGCGGTTCAATGCCAAAGACGAGCCCGGATTTTTCAGCTTGTTCGATCCTCCAGGCAAGTTCGCCTGCCGCGCGTTCCCACGAAGTTTCAAAACTTTCTTCCGGGTAATGAACGCCGGGCAGACAGGTAATATGTCGGGACCCGCAGCTCGCGGCATAGTCGATCATTTTTAAAAAATAATCCCTTGTCTCTTCACGGATTTTTTTATCCGGATGATTGATCGCCTTAGGCGCGAATTCCACATCGCACTGTAAAAACACGTCTGCGACCCGGATACCCGCATCCGTAGTTTTTTGGCCGATGATTCTTCCGTTTTTTTCGGGCTCATGCAGTACGCCCGAAGGCTGCAACTGCGACCTGTTCTCAAAAAGGCCGATATCGATCCCTTCAAACCCCATCAGGGCGATCAGCTTTACCACACTGTCGTGAGGCAGAAGCGGAAAAGTAAAATCCGCACATGCATATCGAAAACCCATAAAAATTCCCCCTTTGGCTAATAAGTACTGTGTTTTTAAAGGCTGTGCGAGGGCTGCTGAAAGTGCCAAATACAAGGCTTTTTAAGCATTCCGACGCAAGCGTAGCAACCCCCACGCTCACTGAGCATGAGATAAGCGCAAGTGTTGACTTAACTTATTAATAACATACACGCAGCACGAGCCCATAGCGAAGTGGGAACAGCGGAAAATAGATCCTTCGCTTCGCTCAGGACAGGCTCCGCAGTTGGCGTTTCTCAGCAGACCGCAACGCTAACCTATATACATGCCGCCGTTCACATCCAGCGAAACGCCGGTAATAAACGAAGCTTCCTCCGCGCACAAAAACGATACCGCGTTTGCGATATCCTCTACGCTTCCCAGGCGTCCGAGCGGTATTTTACCTTCCAGTTCGTGGATTTTTTCATCCGTAAACTCCCGCAGAATATCCGTACGCGTCGTGCCCGGACATATTGCGTTCACGTTAATATTATACTTTGCAAGCCTGGTCGCGAGCCCCTTTGTAAGGCCGATTACTCCGGCTTTTGTCGCGGAGTATGCAAGCCCGTTTGCAAAGCCGCCATTCCTGCCCGCCAACGAAGACATGTTCACGATCCTGCCCCAGCCGTTTTTCTTGAAATACGGGAGCACGGCCTGGCACGCAAAAAATACGGCTTTCAGATTGACCGCGCTGATCCGGTCCCATTCCTCCTCGGTAATATCCTCGATTGCAGTCGAATGCAGCAGGCCCGCATTGTTCACCAGGATATGTACGCCGCCGAATTCCTCTGCCGCAAACCGCGCCATTGCCAGGATTTCTTTCACGTTCGTCAAATCAACATGAAACGGTTTTGCACTGCCGCCCGCAGCCGTTATCTGTTTTGCAGTCTCTTGGGCCTTTTTGATATCGATGTCCGCCACCGCCACATTGGCGCCCAGGGAGGCGAACTTCATGCAGCATCCCCTGCCGATCCCGTTGGCCCCCCCGGTCACGATCACTGTTTTTCCGGTAAAATCCATTGTTTCACCTCATTTTTAAATATGTATAGGATTACCGCAGGCCAAATGCGCCGCCTCCATAATGGTTTCGCTCACCGTGGGATGCGGATGGATCACCGAGGCCATTTCTTCCATTGTCATTTCCAGTCCCAGATACCCGGTAATCCCCCAGATCATCTCGGTCACATGCACGCCCGCCATATGCGCGCCCAAAAGAAGGCCTTCTTTCCTGTCGAACACCAGCTTGACCATGCCCCCGTCCTCACCGTAAGATATGGCCTTTCCATTGGCCGTAAACGGGAACACTGCTGCGCCTGCATCATATCCCGCCGCTTTTGCAGCCGCTTCGGTCAGCCCCGCGCTCGCGCACTCGGGCGAAGCGTAGGTACATTTGGGAATGTTCGCGTAATTGATCTCGCGCGTTTCCCTGCCGCAGATCGCCTCCGCCGCCTGCATCCCCTGCGCGCTCGCCGCATGCGCCAGAGCGCATTTGCCCGTTACGTCGCCAATGGCATATATGCCCGCTGCATTGGTCTGCATCCTGTTGTCTACCGAAATATACCCCTTTGCGTCCAGCCCGCACCCGGCCTTCTCAATATTCAGCCCCTGCAAATTGGGGCGTATGCCTGTCGCAGCCAGCACGTATTCGCTTTCGATCGTGAATGGTTCCCCGTCCTTCTTAAGCGTCGTTTTTGCCGTTTTGCCGTCGTTTACAACGCTCAATACTTTCGTCCCGGCGTGGAGTTCGAATCCCTTTTTTATAAATTCCTTATGTACGAATCTGGATATCTCCTCGTCTTCGTTTGGAAGGATGCGCGGCAGCATCTCCACAATATGCACCTTTGTTCCATAAGCCCTGAATACCGTGGCAAACTCCATGCCTATCGCGCCCGCGCCGATAATCAGTATGCTTCCGGGCGCTTTTATGAGCTTAAGCGCCTTTTTGGAATCCAGTACGTTTTCCAGGGAATAATCCAAAAACGGCAATTTATACGGAACCGATCCTGTCGCTATAATGATGTTCTGAGCCGTTATCCGTTCCTTTGCTGCATACAGTTCCATTTCTTTTGGACCGCTGAACTTTGCCGCATCCTTGAATACCGTGATCTTATTCTTTTTCATCAGGTATTCGATACCGTTAACAAGCCTTTTGCTTACCGCCCGGCTGCGTTCCTGCGCCGCGGCGTAATCCGCGGTGAAGCCGTCCATCTTTATTCCGAAATCCGCCGCCTGCGCAAATGTCCGCACAACTTCCGCGTTGCGCAGAAGCGATTTCGTGGGGATGCAGCCCCAGTTCAGGCATACGCCCCCCAGATTTTCTTTCTCCGCTATGGCTACGCTCTTACCCAGTTGCGCGGCTTTGATCGCCGCCACATATCCTCCAGGGCCGCCGCCGGCCACAATCACGTCAAAACTCCTTCCAGCCATTATAACCTCCCTACAGCAGCAGCGCGGGCGTTTCCACCCATTCCTTTAAATCCCGCAGGAATCTCGCTGCGGGCGCTCCGTCCACAATCCTGTGGTCGAACACCAGCGTCATCGAAAATCTGCTCCGGGTCACCGGCAGCCCGTCTTCGTCGGGTACAAATTCCCGTTTGATCGCTCCCACCGATAAGATGCAGCATTCCGGCGGATTGATGACAGGCGTAAACTGTTCGATGCCAAATATCCCAAGGTTGGTTATGGTAAACGTACCGCCTGCCATATCTTCGGGAGAAAGCCGCGATTCCTGCGCTTCGCCCGTCATGCGGGACAATTCTTGCGCAATCTCCGGAAGGCGTTTTTGGTCCGCGTTCTTTACCACCGCCACCACCAGCCCTTTGGGAGTGTCCACCGCCACGCCCACATTGATATCGCGCTTTACAAGGATCGTGTCCCCTTCCAGCACGGTGTTGATATTTCTGTGTTTCAGAAGCGCAGCGCCAACAATTTTAGCAATCATGGCGTCTACGCTGATCTTGATTTCTTTTTTCTTGTACTGCTCCCGCAGCGCCAGCAGCGCTTCCGCATTCGCGGTCAGCGTCAGGCCAACAGAGGGTTTGGTTAAATTGCTTTCGTTCATCCGCGCCGCGATAATCCTGCGCATGGGGCTCATCGGTATCGCTTCAAGATTTTCTCCCATGGACGGCGTCGATTCAGGAGCAGCCGGCACAAAAGGCCGCGCATCCGCATACGCCAGCACGTCTTTTTTCACGATTCTGGCGCCCGGAGCCGCAGGAGGCACAAGCCGGAGGTCTATTCCAAGGTCTTTGGCCGTCTTTTTTGCCAGCGGGGATACGCGTATCCTCGCATCGTAAACTGATACGGGTATTACTGCCGCTGCAGGCTTTTGAATAACAGTTTCAGCTTTTTGTGCTTCGGGCAGAGCGGGCCTCTTTTCCGTTTCTGCAATCGTTTCCCCTTCGTCCGCCACTATCAATATATCCCGGTAGCACTGCACGGTCTCGCCCTCAGCTGCCAGCAGTACTGCCACCACGCCCGATTCGGTCGCATAGATCTCCTGTGTGGATTTGTCCGTTTCAGCCTCCAGCACGGGATCTCCGTCCTTGATTTTGTCGCCCGGTTTTACCAGCCATCTGGTGATTACGGCCTCGGTCATATTCACGCCTATCTTAGGCAAAGCCATCTTTTTTGCCATTGTCTTTTCCTCACTTATCATCCAGCGCCGCGTACACCGCCTGCTTGATCTTTTCTTCGCCCGGTATGCAGAGCGCTTCCAGTCCCTTGTTGTAAGGCATGGGCACGTTGAGCGCGCCCACGCGTCTGGGCGGCGCGTCCAAAAGGTCAAACCCGCGGTCTATGATCTCGGCCACGATATCGCCCGCCATACCGCCGCGCAGGTTGGATTCCTGGCACACCACCACGCGCCCCGTCTTGGCGATGGAATTCATGACGGTTTCGTAATCCAGGGGCAGCAGGGATATAAGGTCTATGACCTCGCAGGATATGCCTTCCTTTTCAAGCTCGGCGGCCGCGGCCTTGGCGCGCACCGCCATCATGGAATATGCAACGATGGTCACGTCCGTGCCTTCCCGGCGGATAGCCGCCTTTCCAAAGGGAACGGTGTATGTTTCGCCTTCCTCCCCGTCCGGGACCTCGCCTTTGATGCCGTAGCTCCTCTTGTGCTCAAAGAATATGACCGGGTTGTCGTCCCGGAGCGCCGTCTTCATCATTCCTTTGACGTCGTACGGCTCAATAGGCGCTACCACCTTGAATCCCGGAACATGGTTGAACCACGCTTCAAACGACTGTGAATGCTGCGCGGCAATTCCGCCGCCCGCGCCGAACGGCGCGCGTACCACCAGCGGCATGTGCACCTTTCCTCCGAACATATACCGCATCTTGGCGGCCATATTCACGAGTTGGTCCATTCCAAGAGTGATCCAGTCCGAATACAGCACTTCCACCACCGGACGCAGCCCGGTTGCCGCAGCGCCTACCCCCGCCCCTACAAACGAGGATTCGGATATGGGCGTATCGATCACCCTGTCCTTTCCATAAAGATTCATCAGGTCCAGCGTGATCCCGAACGGACCTCCGCGCACCCCTATATCGCACCCCATGACGATGATCGTCGGGTCTTGTTTCATCTCTTCTTTCAGCGCGTCGTTCAGCGCCTGCCTGACCGTAATTTGTGCCATTTTCTTCTCCTCCGCTTCCTAGTAAATGATCTCGCCGTTCGCGTATATGTCGTCATACAGGATTTCGGCGGACGGTTCGGTGCACTCGTTCTGCGCGTAATTGATCGCGTCCGCTACTTCCGCAATCGCGTTCGCCTGGATGGCGTCCACTTCTTCCGCACTTAAAAGCTTGTTGTCAATGAAATATTCCCGCATCCGTTTTATCGGGCACACTTCCCAGAACAGGTTGGCTTCGTCCACATCCCGGTACCACTGGTCGTCCGCGACAAAGTGGCCCAATATACGCATGAAACGCGCTTCGATCAGCGTCGGGCCTTCACCTGTACGCGCCTTCTCCACTGCCTTTTTAACCGCTTTATACACCTCGAACACGTTGAACCCGTCCACCTGCACGCCTTCGATACCATAGCCTATCGCGCGCTTGTAAAGGTCGGTCTGCCCGCAGACCCACTCCGCCTTGGTTGCGATAGCATGCTGGTTGTTTTCGATCAGGAATATAGCCGGCAGCTTCCATGCCGCCGCCATGTTGATGGATTCGTGCCATACGCCCTGGTTGGTGCCGCCGTCGCCGTGGAAACAGATCGTGACCTTGTTGTTTTTCAGCACCTTGGCCGCAATGGCCGATCCCACAGCTATGGGCATTCCGCTGCCCACAATCCCGGTCGCACCCAGCATGCCGATATCCACGTCCGCGATGTGCATGGAGCCGCCCTTGCCGTGATTCAGTCCCTCGTATTTCCCGTGCAGCTCGGCCATCATCGCCCGCACGTTTGCGCCCTTGGCAATGGTATGGCCGTGCCCCCTGTGGGTGGACGTGATATAGTCGTCTTTATTCAGCGCCGCGCAGGCCCCCACCGCTATGGCCTCCGCCGCCACATACGAATGTGCCAGGCCGTATATATCGTTCTTCATCCACAGCGTGCGTACCTGCGTGTCAAACTCCCGGATCACGCACATCTGCCGGAACATTTCCTTCTGCTTTTCCAGCGTCAGGTCTTCCGGTTCCTTCAAATCCGTAAGGCACGGGATCGCGCATTTTATGATATCCATTGTCTTTTTATCCATTTTATAATTCCTCTCTAAAGTCCTTCTCTTATGCCGCTTTTCTTTTAGATGTGGATTGTCAAGTCAAGTGCAACGATATAGAAGAAAAAACTTCTAAAGGGGTTAACCAGCCCAGGCATTTACGAGGACGGCTATTCAGTAATGCACATGCTCTATCGACATCCGCTTGGGTGAC
>JAEWMJ010000054.1 GCA_023393165.1 Bacillota bacterium
TTTTGACTCCAATGGAGAAACACGATCTTTATTTGGCTGCATAACAAAACTTCCGACAACTCAAATAGTTGCCGGAAGTAAAATAGAATATTTTATTTCATTGTCCGCTTGACGGGTAGCAGTTCAAACATCAGCGGCCTTCGTTAATATGGATAATGTTTAATGAATTTAAGAATAACGGTTCCATAGCCTTTCGGCAAAGTGCTTTATCAGGCTGAAACGCGCTCAACCATCCGCTTTGCAAATTCTTTGGCCTTCTCGCAATCCTTGTCGTCCGGATGCGTTTCGCCGGTCTTTTTATTCTCTCCGCCGCGCACGGCGCATTCCTCGGGAATAAGATGGATGCCCGTTCCCTTAAGTATCTTTGCAGCGAATTTTGATATGCCTTTTCCAAAACCGGAAGTGGAGAACAGCGCCACATTTTTTGCCTGCGAGTCTTTTAAAGATTTCAGGAATTCCTTGCAGTTTTTCTCCAGACTGAAAGCGCGTACAGACCCGCCCACAAACAAGAGATCGACACTGTCAAGTTCAGGGCGGCCGGTCATTTCCTCAGCCGGAACGCCGGCTGCTTCCGAAACAGCCATAGCCAGTTTTTTGGTGTTGCCGGAATCCGAATAATATACAATTCTTACATTCATATCGGTTTTCTCCTTTATTTTTATTTAAAAAAAGATTATTACAAACTTTAATTTACAGAGTAACAAAGAATTTAAAACATGTATGAAGGTTGCTGAAAAGTCCAAATACAAGGCATTTTGAGCACTGCGACGGAAGCGTAGTTTGATCTGCGCTGAGGAGCAAGCGGAAAAATAACACAGTAGTTGGGCTCTTTCAGCAGCCTGAATTTATCCCCGGTTGCGTTTGCCTGAAATACTCTCAATATTGATTTTAACAACGGCGGTTGCATGAGAACTTTGTTTGATCACTTCGTCAAGGCCCTTTTTATGCGGCGCAAATTTTCTGCAGATAGAAAGGAGCTTTTCTTTTTTTTCTTCTTCGTCCGAAACGATCGCGGCGCGGCCCTGAACGATTACGCTCTCGTAATAAGTCGTGAGTTTTTCAGGAATCACTTCGTTTGGTCCTGTCACAATAAACGATACTTTATTGTTTTCAAGTATATTGTCGATTTTTCGTCCGGATACGGCGCAATGAAAAAATATGCAGTTTTCATCCCCGGAAAAGCAGTAGTTCACGGCTACTCCGTAGGGCTGTCCGTCCCGGGATGCGGTGGACAAAACGCCGTATGAACCGGCATTCAGTATCGCAAGCGCTTCTTTATCAGAAATAAACCTCTTTTGCGTTGACATCATTGTTTCTCCCGTCTTAAATTCAGTTTCATTTTACAATGGGGAGCGCTTTATTACAACTACAAAAATATCCGCATGGAAGGAAATTTGGATTCCTGAAACCCCAGCTTTTTATATAACGGAACGCCCTCAGGGGTTGCAAACAGGTCGATCATGGAAACCCCCATGTTCCTTGCCTCTTCAATAAGCGTCAGTAAAACCTGAGTGGAAAGGCCGCGCTTACGGTATTCGGGATAGGTCAGCACATTTAAAACCGTGCCTGATTTTCCCGTGATGAACGCCGGACCGGCAGGCCTCTCGGTAATGACCAGAAAAGCCGCGGATGCGACCCTCCCGGCGTCCTCCGCCAGTATTGCAAAAAAGTCATCCGATTGGATATGCTTGACGAAATACTTCCGAAGCTGTATACCGATTGTTTTTTCCTGGTCCTGGGTGAGTCCGCCCTCCAGCTTCAGATAATCCATGCGCAGCGTGATCAGGCGGTTTAAATCGAAAAGGGTGGCTCTTCGAATATTCATAAATAACACCTCCCGTTTGCTGATACCGTATTCCTTTATTCTTTTATTTTTTATATTACAGACAATAAATCCTTTTCCGCAGCTTCGAGCGTTTGACGCATCAGCATGGCGATCGTAACCGGACCCACGCCGCCGGGAACCGGGGTATATGCGGCGGATTTCGGTCCGGCGTATTTCAGGTCGATATCGCCGATGTTGCCGGGGTTGTATCCCGCGTCCACAAGCACCGCGCCTTCCCTGACCCACTCTGCTTTTATAAACTCGGGTTTCCCGACCGCGGCTACCAGAATATCGGCCTGGCGGGTAATTTCAGGGAGGTTTTTCGTCCTGGAATGGCATATTGTCACGGTGGCGTTTTCGTTCAGCAGCAGCATAGACACAGGTTTGCCCAGGATAGGGCTTCTGCCCACCACCACGGCGTGCCGGCCTTCTTTAAGAATCTCCATGATTGCGAGAGGCGTGGCGGAGCAAAATGCGCTTCTGTGCATAGACATGCGGCCAAAGCTTGCCGTATTTACGCCGTCAACGTCTTTATTCAGGGCGATCGCGTCAAAGCAAGCCTGTTCGTCTATCTGGGAGGGAACAGGGTGCTGCAGCAATATGCCCGAAACGCCGCCGTCCAGGTTAAGAGCGCTGATCTGCGCCATAAGATCGTCCGTCGTTGCGCTTCCGGGCAATTCCATCTTTCGCGATTCCATTCCGATCCTTGCGCAGGCGTTGCCTTTCATGCGTACATATGTAACAGAGGCGGGATCGTCGCCAACCAGTATGGTCGCCAGAAGAGGCGCTCTGCCCGTTATGTCCTTGAGCGCCCGGACCCTCTTTTCAAGATCCCGTTCAATCTCTTTTGCGACGGCTTTTCCGTCCAGTATAAGCGGGTTTTGCATGGATGTCCTCCTTAGATTCATCTAAAATTTCAAGCTTCCGCTGCATCAATATTGATTTTGCCCGTTTACCCCTGGAGAGCATTTCTTCCAGTGCCTTTACGGCACGGGCCGCTCCGCCCAGCGAGACCAGGTTTTCCCCGGCGCGTCCGGCATTTTGCCTGTATTCCGGGTTGTTAATCAGGTTATGAACAGCCTCCCTGATCCTGCCGGATATAAATTCTCCGGGCTCCATTTGAATGCCCGCCTTCAGGTTTACCAGGGATGCGGCGTTGTATTTGCGCTCGAAAACTTTGCCCGGACTCACGATCTGGGGAACGCCGTTTAAAAGTCCGGTCATAATGCTGTTTTGTCCGCCGTGGTTGATGAATACCGCGGCATCCGGCATAAGAACGGAAAAATCAAACCGCCTATCCTCCATAATATTATGATCGGTAAACGGTTTTATCTGCGCGGATGCGATATATACGTTGTACTGCGTTTAAAATCTTCATTTGGGAAACCTCCTTACTCAAACTGCAGCCGGCGTTTTTCCTAAATCTGCGGATTCTTCCGGAGTTTGGATCTGAATGCCCAGACCAGCCCCAGCAATAGCACGATTACGGCCCCGCATGCGATAAATCCGGCGGAAGGTCCGGTGTGTTCGGCAAAAAGCCCTGCATAGAGGTTGCCAATGGGTGTGGATCCTCCGAAAACCAACGTGTAAACGCTCATGACCCGCCCGCGGTATTCGTCCGCCGTATGAAGCTGAAGCGTTGAATTTGCAGTGGAACTGTAGGATACAAAGAAAAATCCGGACGCCGCGAGGCCGATGGCCGCCAAAAAATAGGTTTTGGTAAAGCCGATGAAAACAAGCGCTGCCGCAATAAAAACCGGAAAGAATCTGAGTACAAATCCGTGGGGCCCTTCCTTGCTTCGGGTGGCGACAAACATGGCGCCAAAAAAGGAACCTATTCCCATAAACGACATCAGAAATCCGAATCCGGACTCCTGCTGGTTCAGCACAACATCCGAAAAAACGGGGACAAGCACGTTGAAATTCATTGCGAATGTCGCCACAATCAGCACGGCGATGATTGTTTTTAAAAGCAGCGGGTCGCGCAGTATGTACCGGAGCCCGTCCATTATGCTTTGTCCCATTTTTTCGCCGGATTTTTTTATCTTTTGGACTGCGCTCGGCTTAATGAACAAAAGGCTCACGATTACCGCGGCAAAACTGAAAGAATTGATGTAAAAGCACCAGGCTGTTCCCACAGCGCTCATGATGACACCCGCCAGAGCCGGACCCAGTATCCTTGCGATATTAAACACCGATGAATTGAGCGCGATCGCGTTCAGAAGGTCTTCCCTGCCTGCAAGCTCTATCACAAAGGACTGCCTTGTAGGCATGTCGAACGTGTTTATAAATCCCAGGGCCGTGGATGCAAACAGGATATGCCAGTATCGGACCTGCCCGGTCCCCACAAGCACCGCCAGAAATAAAGTGACAATAAGCGAGGCGGACTGCGTTGCCAGCAATATTTTTTTTGCAGGGTACCTGTCTATGATGATGCCTGCGAAAAGGGAAAAGATCATCATGGGCAGAAACTGCATGATCCCGACCAGGCTTAACAGAAGTGGGGACTGCGTGAGCGTATAGGCGAGCCATGGCTGGGCTATGTTCTGCATCCATGTGCCGATCAGCGACACGCACATTCCGAGCCAGTAAATCTTAAAGTTCCTGTGTTTCAGCGCAATAAAAGGATTATTGAGTCCTTTTCCTTTTTTCTCGGCCATCTGTCCTGCTTCTTCTCTTAAAACTTCCCCGTGCCGGTCAATCAATGCTATTTTAACATGAAAGGTATTTTATTACAATCAATACGCATTTATGCGAATAGCATTATTCTTTTTTTTGAAACATCACCGTTACTTTGGGGGTTATTTCAAATTCCTTTTTCGGTTCGCGGACAGGTTTTACCGCATGGAGGCGGACGGTCATTTCCAATATGGTGTTGCGGAGACGGCTTATTTCATAAAGATACTCTTCCACGCGCATATCCGGCCGCGGCTTCTCATTGATTAGAAGGTCTATTTTATCCACCTGCCAGTCGCCCCGGTATCCGTAATCCGCCCGCCAGTAGCAGGGCTGGGAGAAATATTCAAAGGAATGCAGAAAATAAGGGCGTACATGCGTCGGATCCTCGAACGCGGCGTCGCTTGAACCGTACGGAACCAGGAATATCGCGGTTGCGTCCGGCTTTGCGATCCTGTAAAGCTCCTCCATAAACGGGAGCGTGTTTTGGAGATGTTCGATGGTATGGCTGCAAAGCATCTCGTCTATGCTGTCGTCTTCAAAGGGAAGGGGGGTGTTTTTGCAATCGTCCAGATCGGCCGCGACGTCCACTCCGGGCAGATTCATTTTATCCAGATTGATCCATCCGTTCAGTATCATCCGGCCGCATCCGAGATGCAGCTTTTTGCGGTTATTATTTTCCATATTTTTGAACCTCATTTATCAGCATGTTTAATTATATGGAAAAATGTCGGATTAGGTGAAAAATATATGAATTAGTAATGAAAAGAAAAACAGGACATACTATGGATACACGGTATGAAAGGAGGGTTTTAATGACTTATTTGGACCAAATAAGAGCGCAGAATATGTCGTCGTCCCCCGCAATCATGAATACGGTCAATCCCACGCCCAATGCCGGCGCGGAGACGATCGTAGCGGTGGTGAAAAACGGAAGCGAAATCACAGGATATAAGCTTTCAAGCGGGCAGGTGATTTCCAAACAGGAAGGGATCGAGCTTGCAAAAGGCGGGCATATCAGGGGAGTCGGGATTGCTGAAAACAGGGGATCCGAGTATCTCCGATCCCTGCCAGACGAGTCTGAAAGCAATAATTTAGGAAATCTTCCGGTGATTGACGATACAAACGGAACGCTTTTCTGAAAATTTTTTAAAATTATAGTTTATTTTATTATTATTTGGAAATAATGAAATTGCTCCCGGTTGTCCGGATTGAACAATGGCGTTCAATGCGGATGACTTTAACGGGAGTAATTTTTTATATTCAAGCCGCTGAAAATCCCTAACTACTGCGTTATTTCTCCGCCCTTCCCACTTTACTGCGGATTCATACTGCGCGGAAGTGATTCTTTATGGAAAGCGCTTGTATTCATCTCGCGTTCAGTGAGCGCTTGCTTCCCTTCATCTGCCTTTGGGCAGCGGTCAGCTCCGCTCTCCTCAGCGTAGGTTTAACTACGCTTGCGTCGTAATGCTCGAAATGCCTTGTATTTAGGGCTTTCAGCGGCCTTATAATACAATTATTATATTGGGTTGGCTCAGAATGGCAAAGATACTATTTATTTAACCGCCGCTTTCATTGCCCCCACATATTCCTTTAAAGCTTTTTCTGCATTTGCGCCGTATTTTTCTATAATTTTCACAATCGCGCTGCCCACGATCACACCGTCCGCGGAGCTTGCGACCGCCTTTGCCTGCGAAGGCTCGGATATGCCGAATCCGACCGCAACCGGGGTATCCGTTGCGGCCCGGACGTCGCGTACAATGGATTCAATATCGGTGCCGATCTCTTTGCGTACGCCCGTTACGCCCATGGACGACACCAGGTATACAAAACCCCTGGCGCTTTGGGCCAGCGTGCGGATCCTTTCTTTTGAGGTGGGGGCGATAAGGGTAATGAGATCCACCCCGTTTTTTTCCGCAATGTCCCTGATCTCGATTTTCTCTTCATAGGGCAGGTCGGGTATGATGATGCCGTCCATGCCGCTTTGCGCGCATTCAGCAAAGAACCTTTCATACCCGTATTTGAATACCGGGTTGATATAGGTGAGGAACACCAGCGGAACGGCCGTCTTTTTCCGGACGTTCCGGACCATTTCAAAAATGCGGGGCAGGATTGCGCCCGAGGCAAGCGCGCGGATATTGGCTGCCTGGATGACTTCTCCTTCGGCGATAGGGTCTGAAAATGGAATGCCGATCTCAATAAGGTCGGCTCCCGCATCGGCCATAGCCAAAATATATTCCTCCGTTTTTTCAAGATCCGGGTCCCCGGCTGTCAGGAATGCGATAAAGGCTTTTCCGCCTGCAAACGCGTTTCGTATCTTACTCATGGATATCCCTCCCCCTGTATCTGGCGATCGCAGCCACGTCCTTGTCGCCGCGCCCGGACAGGCATATCACCAGTATATCGTCTTTTTTCATTCCCGGCGCAATCTTCATCACATGCGCCGCCGCATGCGCGGATTCGATCGCCGGGATGATCCCTTCCGTGCGGGATAGGTACTCGAAAGCGCCCACCGCTTCCTCGTCCGTTACGGGAACGTATTCCGCCCGCCCGGTATCGTAGAGGTTTGCGTGTTCGGGGCCTATGCCCGGATAATCCAGCCCGGCCGAGATGGAGTACACCGGGGCGATCTGCCCGAATTCGTCCTGGCAGAAGTAGGATTTCATGCCGTGAAAGATGCCTACGGTCCCTTTTGCGATGGTAGCGGCGTGCTTTTCGGTATGAATGCCCAGGCCTGCGGCCTCGCAGCCAATCAGCCGTACTTCCTTGTCCGGAATAAAATCGTAAAACGCGCCCATGGAATTGCTGCCGCCTCCCACGCAGGCCACGACGGCGGAGGGGAGGCGGCCTTCTTTTTCAAGGATCTGCTCCCTGATCTCGCGGCCGATCACGCTCTGGAAATCCCGTACGATCATGGGGAAGGGGTGGGGTCCCATTACCGACCCCAAAACATAATGCGTATCCGAAACCCTCCTGGTCCATTCGCGCATGGTTTCGTTGACCGCGTCCTTCAGGGTCTGCGTACCCGAAGTTACGGTGTGCACCCGTGCGCCCAGCAGCTCCATGCGGTATACGTTCAGCGCCTGGCGGCGGGTGTCTTCCGCGCCCATGAATATTTCGCAGTCAAGCCCCATCAGCGCCGCGGCGGTGGCCGTAGCCACGCCGTGCTGGCCCGCCCCGGTTTCCGCGATGACCCTTGTTTTACCCATTTTTTTTGCAAGCAGAACCTGCCCAAGAACGTTGTTGATCTTGTGGGAACCGGTATGGTTCAGGTCCTCGCGCTTGAGATAGATTTTTACGCCGCCCAGGTCTTCCGACATTTTTTGGGCGTAATACAGCAGGGAAGGCCTGCCGGCATAATCGCTCAGCAGCCCGCCCAGTTCGGAGCTGAAAGCCTCGTCATTTTTGTAATGTCCGTACGATTCTTCTAGTTTCAGTAAAGCGTTCATCAGGGTTTCGGGAACATATTGTCCGCCGTGAATCCCGTATCTTCCTTTTGGCATTTATTCCACACTCCTTACGGTATTGATGATATTCTGCATTTTCCGCCTGTCTTTTTTGCCGTCCGTTTCCGCGCCGCTGCTTACGTCAGCGCAATAGGGGCGTATCCGGCGCACGGATTGCGCAATATTGTTTTGATCCAGGCCCCCGGCAAGGAAAAAAGGCCTTTTGAATCCTTCGAGCAGTTCCAAATCAAAGGTTGCCCCGGTGCCGCCGTAGCTGTCCCGCCGGTATGCGTCAAACAGGATGAAATCAGCGGGGATATGAATCGCCCTTTCAGCATCCGCGTGCGTTCGAACCCGCACGGCGCGGATAACGGGTTTGTTTATTTCCTTTTTCAGGGCTTCAAGATACGCCGCGTCTTCATCTCCGTGAATCTGCACCAGGTCCAGAACGCCCGCTTCACAGAGTTCCCTGATTTCCCCGATATCCTGGTTCACAAAAACACCTGCCGTTAGGACGGAAGGCGAAAGGTTCGCCTTCAGGGCCGCGGCCTGCGCGGGGGTTATGCGCCGCCTGCTCTCGGCAAACACAAAGCCAATGTAATCCGGCAAAAGTTCGTTTGCAAATCCGATTTCCTCCGGCGACGTGATCCCGCAGATTTTAATTTTCATGGATCTCACCTCTTAATTGATCGAGCTGCTCTTTTTTATCGGCGCTCCGCATAAACGTTTCGCCTATCAGCACCGCGTCGGCGCCGCATTCGCGCAGCGCCACAATGTCTCCGGGCGTCTTGATTCCGCTTTCGGAAACAAACAGGATGTCCTTGGGTACGTATTTCCGCAGGCGCAGGCTGTTTGCAATATCCACCTCAAACGTTTTGAGGTCGCGATTGTTGACGCCCACGATCCGCGCGCCTGCGGACAGGGCGGAGGCGATTTCTTCCCTGTCGTGCGCTTCCACCAGGCAGGAGAGGCCCAGGCTGTCGGCGATTTTGATATATCCGGCCAGTGTCCCGGTGTCAAGGAGCGCGCATATCAGGAGTATGGCGTCCGCTCCGATTGCGGCGGATTCCCAAATCTGGTATTCGTCCACAATAAAATCCTTGCGCAGCACGGGGATGCGCACCGCCCGTTTGATTTCGCTTAAATACTCGTTCCGCCCCAAAAAGAATTCGGGTTCGGTCAGCACGGACACCGCGTCCGCGCCCGCCCGCTCATATTCCTGCGCGATCTCAATATAGGGGAAATCCTGCGTGATGATCCCTTTGGAGGGGGAGGCCTTCTTTACCTCGCAGATAAAGGAAATGCCGTCCGCGGAAAGAGACCGCTCAAAAGTAAACGGAAGGGGGGGAGGGGTTGTTTTTTTCCTGAGCTCCCCGGCAGGCGTTCTTTTTTTTGCTTCAAAAACCCTTGCCCTGGTCGCGTCCGCAATTTTCTCAAGAATCATGTCGCACCTCGTTTGAAAGCCGGATAAACCGGTCAAGCTGCCGCCTTGCCTTGCCGCTGTCGATGATTTCGCCGGCCATGCGCACGCATTCCCTGAGGGTTATATTGTTGTGGGACATATACAGGCAAAGCGCGGAATTCAGCGTCACGATGTCCCGGCGCGGCCCCTTGCCGCCGTTTAAGATATCCAGGGCTATTTTCGCGTTTTCATCCGGATCGCCGCCGATCAGGTCTGATATGCCGCACCGCTCAAATCCGAGCTGCTCGGGAGTCAGGAAGAAGCTGTTCATGCTGTTTCCGTTCACTTCGCATATGGTTGTGGTATCCGTCAGGCTGACTTCGTCCAGTCCGTCGTGGCCGTGCACCACCATGGCGCGGCGGACCCCCAGGTTGGAAAGAACGTTTGCCAGCGGTTCCACGAGGCTTTCGTCATATACGCCTAAAAGCTGCATATTCGCGCCCGCCGGATTGGAGAGCGGCCCCAGTATATTGAATATCGTGCGGACGGAAAGTTCCTTGCGCACAGGCGCAGCGTATTTCATAGAGGAATGGTATACCGGGGCAAACATGAAACATATCCCGATCTCCCGCAATATTTTTTCGCTTTGGGAAGCCGAAAGGTCGATCTTAACGCCCAGGGCTTCCAGAAGGTCGGCGCTGCCGCATTTGCTGGAAACGCTTCGGCCCCCGTGCTTTGCCACCGGAACCGCGCCTGCGGATATCACGAATGTGGATACGGTGGAGATATTGAAAGAATTCAGCTCGTCTCCGCCTGTGCCCACAATATCCAGCACATCCATGCCGGGCGTCAGTTTCCGGCATTTTTCCCGCATCACCATCGCGCATGCCGTGATCTCGTCTATCGTTTCACCCTTTATCCGCATGGCGGTCAGGAAGGATGAAATCTGCACGGCCGACGCGCGGCCTTCCATGATCTCCATCATGACCTCCTTGGCTCTTTCCAGAGACAGGTCCTTTTTATTCAACAGATCGTAAATCGCCTGTTTAATCATGCCTCATTACCTCCAAGCTTTAAAAAATTCCGGATAATAACCATCCCATTTTGCGTAAGGACGGATTCCGGGTGGAACTGGAGTCCGTAAAGATCCGCATCCGCGTGCTTCACACCCATTACTTCGCCGTTTTCGTCCTCGGCGATCACCAGCAGTTCGTCGGGCAGGGTATCCCTTTTCGCACATAGAGAGTGGTACCGCGCCGCTTCTATGATGGGAGGCAGTCCGCGGAATACCGGGCTGCCGTTTGCGATGTGGATTGCGCTTTTTTTGCCGTGCATCAGTTTTTTGGCGTAGGTGACGGTGGCCCCATATGCTTCACATATCGCCTGGTGCCCAAGGCATACGCCCAGGATAGGCGTTTTTCCTTTAAAATGCCGTACCGCATCCTCGCAGATCCCGGCGTCGCACGGCCTTCCGGGTCCCGGGGATATCACGATGTGGGACGGATGCAGGTTTTCAATTTGGGCAAGAGTCATTTCATTGTTTCGGATTACCCTGATATCCGGATTGATCATTCCGATAAACTGGTATAAGTTATAAGAAAAACTGTCATAGTTGTCTATCAGCAGTATCATGCTTCCACCTCCCCGGACGCCCGCAGGGCGTTTGCCATTGCGTGCGCCTTGTTCTGGCATTCAATGAATTCGTTTTCAGGCACGCTGTCCGCAACGATACCCGCGCCCGCCTGCACGTACACCTTGCCGTTTTTGCTGCATGCCATGCGGATGGCGATGCACAGGTCCATGTTTCCGGCAAAATCAATATATCCGATCGCGCCGCCGTATACGCCGCGCTTTAATCCTTCCAGTTCGTCTATGATTTCGCAGGCCCTTATTTTGGGAGCGCCCGAAAGCGTTCCGGCGGGCAGCACGGCGGATACCGCGTCGAACGGATCCAGGCCGGACCTGAGTTTTCCCGTTACCTTGGAGGTGATGTGGGATACGTGCGAGAACCGCAGCACCTTCAGGTAATCCAGAACCTTCACGCTGCCGAAATCGCTGATGCGGCCCAGGTCGTTACGGCCGAGATCCACCAGCATATTATGCTCGGAAAGTTCTTTCTCGTCCGCCAGAAGTTCGGCGGTCAGCTTTTCGTCCTCCTCGGACGTGCGTCCCCTTTGGCGCGTACCTGCGATGGGGAAGGTGGAAAGGTTTCCGTCCACCAGCGAGAGCAGGGTTTCGGGAGAAGCGCCCGCAATCTCCATATCCTCAAAACTCAGGTAAAACATATAGGGGGAGGGGTTGATCGTGCGCAATACCCGGTAGGTGTTGAGAAGACTGCCGCTGAAATCCGCTTCCAGACGGTTGGAAACCACCGCCTGAAAAATATCCCCCTCATAGATGTGCCCGCGAACTTTTTCCACCATGCCGCAGTATTTTTCCTTTGAAAAAACCGGCCTGAAATCGGACAGCAGGCCGGACGGCTCGCTTTGCGTTTTGCTCCCGCCGTTTATCATGCGGGCGATGGCGTCAAGTTCCGCGCCCGCTTCGCGGTAGTTTGCTTCCAGACCGTCCGTCTTTATGTTGATGATCAGTATGATCTTCTGGCGCAGATGGTCGAAAACAATGACCTTGTCAAACAGCATCATATGGAAATCGTCGAATCCGACCGGATCGTTCCCGGTCAAACGCAGTGATTTTTCATTGTATTTTATATAGTCGTAGGAAAAATACCCTACAAATCCGCCGGTAAACGGGGGAAGGAAATCAAAGCGCGGCGGTTTGTATTCCGATATGATCCGGCGCAGAAGGGCGTTCGGATCGCCTGTTTCCGTCGTTTCGGTCCCGCCGTTTATAACGGAGGCCACGCCGTCCCTGAGGCGAACGGACAGGCGCGGGTCGAACCCGAGAAAGGAATACCGTCCCCACTTTTCGCCGCCCTCTACGCTTTCCAGCAGATAACACTTTTTGCTTTTTGCCCTTAAGGCTTTTAATACCTCAATGGGCGTTCTTACATCCGACAACAGTTCCCGGCTCACAGGTATCACGCTGTGATGATCCCTCATAGCCAGGCATTCGTCCAGTTCCGGTCTTACCATGGTTTTACCTCCAATCAAAAAAATCCAATTAAAAACAAAAAACCCGCCCAAGACAAATAGTTTTGCCAAGGACGAGTGCATACACCCGCGGTGCCACCTTGATTTGCGAAATAAAAATATTCCGCACGCTCTTAAGAATACCATCATATTCTCCGCAACTGACGTGTGCGCTACGTCGCGGAATACTCGGATAAGATCCTTTGTTCCGCGCCCTCAGTGGTCCATTTGATGCACTGCGTTGTACGGGGATCCCAGCTGCTCCCGCTCTCTTGAACTGCACATGCACCGTTATCTCCACATCAACGGTTTAGGCGATTTAGTTTTGTATATTATATAGTTTCCCTTTTAAAAAAGCAACAGTTTTTATATCTTTGGGCCCGGCTTTATTTACTTTGAAAAGTTTTCGTCCGGATGAAGGGGATTTGTCTTCATCAGCTGGTCGACTTCTTCATACCCTTCGGGGTACGCAAAATTATATCTTGCCGGGAGCGCAAATACATATCTGGAATTGCGTCCAAGCTCGCTTGGGCCGATGGGCGCTGCGCCGATATGGAATTTGTCCTGATGCAGGCCGTCCCATTGGGCCAGGGTGAAAATCATGATGGGGATATCCTGCCTGAGGGTTTCCTCAGTCCATGCCGGATGCCGGATACTGATCTGCGGACCGGTCTCGACGGTTTTTTCACCGGCAGCTTCATCCGCGGCAAGGCCCTCCCATTTGTCCGTTATTATGGTATAGTTCTTCCAGCTTTCGGGCAGCGTAAACGTAAAACCGTAGTCTGTATTTTGGTAAGCGAGCGCCTGGGACGGGGCAGGGGACTCCGGGGAAGCCGCGTTTATCGTGGTTGTGGGCGTGGGACTCGGCAATATCGTCTGCACAGACGACTGCGGGCTGTTTTCGGACCCTCCGCAGGAGATCAGGGTAAATACGGCTGTCAAAACAAGCGCGGCGGCTAAAATCTTTTTCATATTTGCCTCCTTATTATTTTCCGATATTAGGCTTTGCCGATCGAAAAATATTATACCCCTCAATTAAGTCCTTGTTGAATCCGGGCCTGCATGGAGGCGATCATTTTATAAACGAACCGTTCCAGATGATTTTTCTGGCAAGTTCCAGATAGTCTCCGTCAAACAAAAAATATTCCTGCGTTACCAAAACGGCAATGCCGTGAGCCAGGCCCCATGTCGCCAGTATCAGTTCGTCTGCATTGTCCCGGCCCGACGCTCCCGTTTTTTCCGCCTGATATTGCCTGACCGTTTCCACAAGGGTTTTATACGGCTGGCTCATATGATATACCAAATCTTTATCCGATGGAAATTTCTTATTGAAGTCGCTGAAAAAAAGGAACTTCATATATTCGGGATTTTCCACAAAAAATTTAACATATAAAAAAGCCATTTCCTTCAGCTGGCTTTCCAGATCTTTCGGGTACTTGCTGACCGCCTCTTTTAAAATGTGATCAAATTTGCAGTTTACCTGGTCCAGGATTGCGGCAACCAGGCTGTCTTTATTTTTAAAATGGCGGTAGGGCGCCGTATGGCTGACGCCGCAGGCCTTGGCGACTTTTCTCAGCGAGAACTTTTCGTACCCCTCGGACGCCATGATCCTGATGCTGTTTTCTATCATTTCTTCCTTGAGATTCTTGTGATGATACCCTGATTTGCCCAAATTCCGATTCACCCTTTCGTAAAAAGCATGTACGTATTATACCATCTGCATGTATTGTTTACAATGAACCCCCTTCAAACGATGACCGTATCCGATAATGCGCAGACGTAAAAAACCGCGTCACCGGGTCGTACATTCCGGAAAAATCCGAAGCGTCATAGTCGTAAATAATGAAGGCTGCATGCATATAGGTTTGCCTCCGTATATCAGGTTTTGCCGAATGATTCAAAAAGCTTGGTGCTCAGATATTTTTCGCCCCTGTCCGGAAAAATGCAGACAATAACGCCGTGATCGAACATTTCCGCGACCTTGAGGGAAGCGAGCATGGCCGCGCCCGAAGACATCCCGCAGAAGATTCCTTCTTCCCGGACGATCCGCCTCGCCATATCAAACGCTTTTTCCGAATCGATCATAATGGATATGTCTATTTTGCTCGGGTCGTAAATTTCCGGGACAATCGCTTCTTCCATGTTCTTGAGTCCCTGTATGTAATGCCCCTTTACAGGATGCGCCTCAACGATGCGGATATCCGGATTGAGTTCCTTCAGCCTCCTGGCGGTGCCCATAAGCGTGCCGGAAGTGCCCAGCGCGGAAACAAAATGGGTGACCCTTCCGTCCGTATCCCGGATGATCTCCTCGGCTGTGGTGGAGTAATGCGCAATCTTGTTGTAGCGGTTGGTGAACTGGTCGGGCATGAAATATCTGTCCGGTTCCTGCGCAACGCGCCGGCGCGCTTCGCGGATCGCGCCGTCCGTTCCCTGGCCGGCTTCCGTCAGGATAATCCTGCCGCCGAAAGCTTCTATCATTTTTCTGCGTTCCACCGACACGGCGCTGCTCATGACGATCTCTACGTCATAGCCCTTGACGGCGGCTATCATCGCAAGCCCGATGCCCGTATTTCCCGAAGTCGGTTCAATAATGGTTTTCCCCGGCGTTAGTGTTCCTTCCGCTTCCGCCTGCTCGATCATTTTAAGCGCGATCCGGTCCTTGATGCTTCCGGTCGGATTTGTGCCTTCAACCTTTGCAAATATTTCTATGCCTTTCTTGGTACAGAGCCTGTTGATCCGGACAAGCGGCGTGTTCCCGATTGTATCCAAGATGTTTTCATACACTCGCATGCGCAAAAACCCCCTAACAATTTCATTATAGTCTGCCAATACAAAAATTCAACCGCTATTCAGAATCAGCGGTAAAATAAAAACACTCCTTTTATTTTATAGAGCTGCGCGGGGGTTTGATACAGAAAGATTATTTATTGCAATTCAAGCAGGTTTCCCGGTGAACACAGAGAGGCTGGCCGCATTCTCCGCAAGTATACTTTGTCCGTTGGTTATTCAGGAAGGTATCCATACCCGAATCCCTTATTTGCTCCAGATTTTCTATCATGCTCATACCGTATTTTAAACGGTACCTTTTATCCAGCTGTTTCAGACGCGTACAGGGGAATTTTAAACACTCCCAGCATAAATTTGTACCGCTGTTTTTTATGCCGTCACAGTTTTTTATTGTGCAGTTGGCGCAATGGGCGGATTTTCTTTCGTCCGCGCCGTTGCATCCCAGGCACTTGTTGCGTTCGCGCTGGTATGCATAACATAATTCGCAGTTCATCCCGCAGGGGGCGATGAGGCCGGGATCGGCAAATGATTTGCTTTCCATACAAATAAGCCTCCGGTATTTATTTAGCTATATCTGCCATTTAGATCATTATACAAAAAACAAACCCCCGGCGCAACGCCGGAGGCTGAAGTTTTATTACGGTTCGTCCGCGTAAAGACCGGATCCGGTTTTACCATCCCGTTAAATTATTTTTATTTAGAGATGAAATTCTCTACATCATCTGTACGAATATCAATATAGTCATCCTTGCTATTAGCTCTCACAAGTCGTATATACATGGGATTTTGGTCTTTGCTTCCGCCGCCTATAAGCAGATAAAAATCGTCATCTATGTCATAACGTAAAATATATAATCCACTGCCAACATCTATACTGTCATATTTTTCAAAATCATCCCACGAGAGGGAATCTTTCTTTTGCGCCAATTCTGTTACGACATCCAGAGAAAGTTTGATTTTTTCTCTTCGGAAGAACTGCCATTCGTTATTCATCATAACAACAATACCATCTTTGTAAAAGGCATATTCCGAACCTATGCATCCAAAATTACTTTGGGCATTTTCTGATGGAATTTCTGTAGCATCTACTTTTGATGTGATTGCACCAATGATTGCTGAATCGTGAATTTCAGCCGATATTTGCTTACCTGTATCGAGGTAAAGCGCATCTTCGACCATTACCATCGGAATCCTATCCCACTTAATTTGGTCCTCATTAGTATATGACTCCAATTCACCTTCTTCAAATGGGTCTGTTGGATTTGAAATCACATACCATTTATCTCCAACTAAGACATAACACTCTTTTTCTCCGTTAATGATATATGAAAACTCTGTATAATTGTCTTCCATATTAAAACCATAAACTTCTCCACCGTCTACATCGCCCGGTGTTGAGCCATCTTTATAAACTTTGTATTTCATAGACAAATTAGAAGCCCATAGTTTCAGTTCATCCAATTTAGCGCCGTCAATGGTGTATTCGGTTTCCTTACCGCTAAGAATATGTGTCACTGTTATTTCTGTGATTTCTTCTGGAATTAAGGCTGCAAGTTTTTCTCCAGACTGATTATCTTTGCCACACCCCGCTAGGAGAAAAAAGACTGATAATACCATAGAAAATAAAAAAAATATATTATATTTCTTCATCTTGGCATACTCCTTCATTCATCTCAAACCTGATTTTTCATTTGTATAAATATAGACGAAATTTCTTTAAGAACAGTTCCGCTTTATCATTGTTATTCTACCACATAAGCTTATAAATTACCGCCTTATCTCCGTTACTTTCCGCGCTCCCCTTTCGGAATATCCAAATGCCTGGATTTTTCCAATACCCGTATCAAGAAGATTCGTGATTATGAGTAAGCGCTCTGTTCGTTAAAGTCAAAATCAAAGCAGCCCCCGGCGCAACGCCGGAGGCTGAAGATTTAGTCAGGTCTTATCCGTTTACGGTTCGTCCGCGTAAAGGCCGGGATCCGGTTTTACCATCCCGTTCATTTGGTCCAGCAGCGTTTCCAGGCGGCGGGAGAGTTCCTCACCCCGCAAGGGCTTTCCGTGACTGGGTATGGCAAGGGAAGGTTTCAGATCCAGAAGACGCCGTATCGAATTTCTTGCGGCGTTCCAGTCTATGGTAGCGTACCCGGCGTCGCCGGTCTGTCTCTGTTTCCGGCTTGTAAACGAAAACAGCGTGTCCTCTCTTGAGGAAGAGAACGCGTCGCCCGAAATCAGCGTCCGGTCGCCCGGGCGGAAAAGGGACACATGGCCGATCGTGTGGCCCGGCGTATGCACCCATTCCCAGCCGGGCATGCCCGGAACGCTTCTGTCAAGGGGAAGAGGCACGGCATGAAAACTCAGGTTGATGCCCTCGTTTGAAGGGTCGGACAGTTTATCGGAAAGGACTTCATCCACCGCCGGATCAGGCGTTGGATAATCCACCAGCGCCGTTACATAGGGCATTTCAAGCTGATGCATATAGACCGGAACATTCCAGAAATCGGCTAGCTTCATGGCGGCTCCGGCATGGGCCAGATGCCCGTGCAGCAGGATAATGGCGTTGGGGCGGCTCTTTTGACCGAATCTTTCCCGGGCGGTCTCAACTATAAAATCCGCCGCTTCTTCCGGTCCCGTGTCCACCAGCGCCCAGCCATCCCTTTTCAGGGGATCTCCCACAAGAAATGCGGAGACTTTGGTCAGATCCAAAAGCAGGATATCAGGCAAAACCTCTTTGGCAGCGTATTTGATTGCAGCCATTTCTTTTTCCAAATGTTCTTCCATATTGCGCACCTCCGGCAAATCGAATTTCGCCATTATTTTACCCTTATGATACGCAATTATTCCGGCGCGTTTTTTTCGTTTCCTTTGAAAATTACGTATACCTGATTTTGCCGCCGTTTATATGCAGCACCTGTCCGGTCACATAGGCCGAATCATCCGACGCCAGGTAAACATAGGCGGGTGCTATTTCAAACGGCTGGACCGCCCTGCCCATGGGATTATCCGTACCCAAAACCGCCACCTTAGAAGGCGGGTATGTACTGACGCTGAGCGGTGTCCAGGCGGGTCCGGGCGCGACCGCGTTTACACGGATTCCCTGATCCGCCAGGGACAGCGCCATTGTCCGTGTAAAGGAAACGATCGCGCCTTTGGTCGCCGAATAGTCGATTGTACACGGCTCGCCTTCATAGGCGGTCCGGGATGTTGTGCTGATGATCGCGCTGCCGCTTCTTAAATAGGGCAGGGCTGCCTTCGTCATATAGAACAGGGGAAAAATATTGGTCCTGAACGTATTCTCCAGCTGTTCATCCGAAACATCCATGATCGTACGGGTATACGGCTGTACCGCCGCGTTGTTTACCACCACGTCAATCCGTCCGTAAGACTCGATGGTTTTTGCTACAGCTGTCACGGAGGTTTCCGGTTCTCGCAGGTCGCAAGGGAGCAGCAGGCATCGTACGCCCAGCCGTTCCACATAATCCTTGGTTTCCTCAGCGTCAGTATGTTCGTTTAAATAAACTATGGTAAGGTCGGCTCCTTCCTTTGCAAACGCTGCCGCGACGGCTCTCCCGATCCCGCTGTCCGCGCCCGTCAGGATGGCGGCGCGGCCCCGCAGTTTTCCGTTTCCCTTGTAGCCCGGATAATCAAAAATGGGACGGGGGTCCATAAGGTATTCAAACCCTGGCGGATGTTGGTGCTGGGGCGAAAAAGCCACAGGTTTGACCCTTTGCTCTTCCTTTATTCCGGCGAAAGGATAAACCGGATAGTCCTGGTCCACTGACAAGCCCTCCTTGAAAAGGTTTTTTTAGTTTATGTTTCAGAGCTGGCTTGCGTGACGTAAAAAAGCCGTTCGATAAATGAACGGCTTTCCGGGCCTCAGTCAAACCCGATCACCTGCTGCTTTTACGATCAGCTCAGGATTCCGCCGGGTCTTTACCTGCACAATACCCTTTGGGATATCATATCCGAGAATATCTCCAGTTTATCCCAACCGGAAACATGGACGACCTGCGGGAACGTCCTGCCCTCCGGACATATGGAATCAAGTATGTTCGGCTTGCTGAGCGCATACGCGGGATTATACGCCACATTCTTTTTGTCTGCGAATATCGCCGCGTAGAAGATCTGCATCTCCACCAGGTCCTGAAAGAAATGGCTTCCGTACGACAACTCGGGTATGAAGCCGAGAGATTCCGCCGCCACTTCGCAGAGAACCTTCATATTGCAGATCTCCGAAAAGCGGACGGGAACGCCGATGGACGGGGTCGTGGTTCCCCATCTGCCCGGACCCACAAGCATGGTGTTTTTTCCCTCAAGCGCGCTGTTGATCCTGCCGATCTGACGAGCAACGGCATACTTGTCCTGTTCGCTCAGTTCCAGGTATGCTTTCGTATCGATATGCACGACATAATCTATTTTAAGGCGGATGTTGCCGCCCATAAAGTTGCCCTTTGTCTGGAATAAACAGTCTTTTGGGTCCCCAATATCGGGGATCCGGACCGATTGGCCCAGCCCGGTGGTTTGCAGCGGCCTGCATTGCAGAAGATTGATCTTGTATTTTTTGTTTTGTGTAAAGTTTGCGGTAAACTCGATGTCTACCGGATAGTCGTAGATTTGGGACAAAAGCTCCAGCATGTCTTTCATGACAACGGGAAAATCCGTCTCTTTCAATAGTTTTTTAAAATTCAGGATATCCTTCGGCTTGGCCCCCGTATAGCCCATCTGGCGCAGGCGCGCGGCGGTTTCGTAATCCGGGCTTAAAAACAGGTCTTTTTCCGTTTTGATGTCCTGCGCAAAAATTTCTTCCAGCGGCTTGGTATCATGCCTGTTGCCGGTGAGGGAAAGGACGTCCGCGTGATGCTGTGAAAATTTCGCATGGTCTTCCAGATCCATGGGCGGCAGGCGCATGGGATCATCCAGTCCGACGATGCGCACATAATCGCCGGTTGTCCGGTCCACGGCGCGGGTACCCAGTCCGAATACCAGCCGGAGCATGCCTGCGCGCATGTCGATGTTTTGATTCCAGACGTAAAGGTTCAGCGAATTGCCCACGCCCGCAATATGGGGAAAGAAGTTTTCGTTGTAATAATCTCCCGATACCCGCTGCACCAGTATGGCCATCTGTTCGTCCGCGTCAAAAAGTCCCCGGGCCATTCTGTAGGACAAGGCGTCCTCGTTCATCGTGCTGGCATATACGGTTTTCAGCGCTTTTTCAAATGCTTTGTAGCGTTCCTCGGTCGTTCCCTGATTCACGCAAAAAACGCTCTCATACTTGCCGGAAAAGGCGTTTCCGAAATTGTCTTCCAGCAGCGAACTGGAACGCACGATAATGGGGGATTGGCCGAAATATTCCAGCATCTGAATAAACTGTTCCTGGATATCCTCGGAGAATTTGCCGCGAAGGATGTTTTCTTTCAGCCTCTGCGCGTATTTATAATATCCTTCCTTGGTCTTTTGCTTGATCCGGAGCTCCCACCAGCCGTTTTGCACGATATAGGTATAAAAGATATTGGAACCGATGAAATAGGAATCATGCGGCTCCAGCAGGCTTACAAACCTGTCTCCGCCGGCCGCTGCCAGAGCTTTTCTGGCAAGGAGCATGCCCACGCTTTTTCCGCCGATATAACCCGTTCCTATTTCCCGTCCGGCAATTGCAAGGATATCCTGCAGGGAAAAATACTTGTCGCATAATTCAAAAATCCTGGATTTTGTTCCAATCAGCATGTACATCAGGCGTTTTTTGATCTCTTCCTGCTCATCGGCGGGAAGTTCGAGCGCTTCCCTTGCGCTGCCGAATACGACGTCCCAGTAGTCGAACCGCTGTACGTTGCGGACAATATCCGAAAACAGGCCGGCGGATTCCGAACTGGCCGTAATGCTGACCACTTCCTGGCCCTCGATCAGATGCGGCAGGAACATGGCGGGCGAATAGCGCTGCCATACCTTTAAGGGATGAATATATATCCTGTCGTTTATCTGGAATAAATTCAGCAGAAGCTGCGTCGTCTCGCGGATTCCCGCGATGGTGTTGTACGTGTGAATGCTTCTGATGATAGCGAAATAAGCGATCGTATCAAGCTTATACAAAAGAGGGCATATGATCTGAAAAAAGTTCTTGACCATTGCGTCCGAATACCAGTATTCCAGCAGATCGGTCAGGCAGTCGAAAACATAAAACGCTTTTTTGCCCTCGCGCCGTATCAGTTTAAAAACCTGCGCCGTAAAGTTTTCAAAGCCTTCCTCCGGTTTTACCTGATAGAATTTAACGGGCAGCGTTTCGTCAAGAAGAGGCTCGTGAATGCCGAAACGGACGTATATCACCTTCCTGTTGTCCGCAAGCGACTGCGAAACGTAGGGGTCTGCCAGCTTTTTGTAATCCGATACGGAGTCCACTTTCCATACAACGTTGTCTCCCAGCCGGAGTTTATCGATTATCTGGTCCAGCCCGGAAAGCCCCGTGCTGACCTTTTCATGTACGCTCATTTTACACCTCTGATGGCAAAAGGGCGGGCCTTTTGCACCTTGTATATTTTTTGAAAAAGTATTCAAAATATTGATTTCTGAAAAAGGCCGGATGGGTTTTTACAGCCGTTACTGCGTAAAGCCCGTCTGCCGTTCATTAAAAATTATACAGAAAAGGGAACGCCCGCACAAGAGAAAAGCGGCGAATAAAAATCCGGTTTAAAAGCCTATCCGTTTTTAGGATATGCGGGGCCTGTTAAAAATATTTAACATATATTTAAACTAAATTTAACTTATACTTGAAATCTTTTATTCCGGTTTTTTGTACAATGTTATCGGGAGGTTTTAAAATTGAATAAAGGGGGTATTTGATGTATTTTTTCTCACACATATTGATATCCAGGGTATTATACCGGTATTTTATAAAAGAGGTCCGGTTGAACAAATGGGCGTTTGCATACGGCAATATCAAGCCCGACCTTCCTCCATCCTGTTTTGAAACACGCCATACCCTGGAAAAGACGCTCGCGGTTGTATACGAGAAAGCCTACCAGCTGACCAGCGGCAATCTTAAGCCGTATGAGTTTTCTGTCAAACTCGGGGAAATCTGCCACTTTGTATGTGACTTCTTCTGCTACCATCACCTCAGCGATTCGCTGCATAAACAAATTTTCCGTCACATCCTGTACGAAATACTGCTTCACTTTAAAATGTGCCTGCTCCACTTCCAGCACAAAATCAATATTCCTCCGGATATCAAACCGCCAAACAGGGGCATCGCGTCCATCATTTTTGAGATGCGCAGGGAGTATTTTTCAAACCCCAAAAGTTTGAACAAAGACATTGATTACGCCTATTCGGCGGCGGTCTGGACTTTTAAAGAAATTATTTTCTGTATGAAATATTCGTTTCATGTTCCGGTACATTCCGATATCAAGTTTTCATCATCTTTTCAGAGCCAAGGGAGGCAGTTATGAAAGTAGCGGTATTTGCCGACACTTATTTGCCGCAGATCAACGGCGTCACCAATACGTTGATCAAGCTTTTGGAATACTATAAAAAAACGGGAATTGAATATAAATTATTCGTTCCAAAATACGAAACGGACGGCCCCGATTATAACGTTGAAAGATTCTACAGCATAAAATTCTTTTTATACCCGGAAGCCAGGGTCACATTTCCTAACTTCTGGCGGATCAATGCGGCCCTGGCCGGTTTTAAGCCCGATCTGGTCCACAATATGACGGAATTTAACATGGGCGCGACCGGCCTCGGATATGGCAAGGCGCATGATGTCCCGACAATATCGAATTACACGACAAATTTTTCCCAATACGCCGATTATTACAAACTGTATTTTCTGAAGCTTCCCATATGGAACTGGATGAAGTGGTTCCATACGCAAAATGATCTGACCCTCTGTCCGTCCCTGGACGCCCAAAGGCTGCTCCGCAGCCACGGAATAACGAATACCGGCATTTTCAGCAGAGGATCCGACACCGGGAATTTCAATCCGTCAAACAGAAAAGAAGCGGTCAGGGAACGGCTCGGTATTGCGGGGAAAACCGCATTTCTTTATGTGGGCAGGATCGCGGTTGAAAAGGACCTTGACGTCTTATGCCATAGTTACAGCTCGATCCGCCGAAAATATGGGGATTCGACGGCGCTGGTGATAACGGGAGACGGACCCTATCTGGAACGGTGCAGGCAGATGTTCCCGGACGGCACGGTATTCACCGGGCTGAAAAGAGGAAAAGAACTGGGGGAAATATACGCGTCCTGCGACGTATTTGTCTGCCCGTCCTCAACCGAAACGTTCGGCAATGTGGTTTTGGAGGCAATGGCGTCCGGCCTTCCCGTAATCGGTTCAGCCGCCGGGGGAGTGGGAGAATTGATTTCAAACGGAATCAACGGACTTGAATTCAAAAAACAGGATGAAAAGGGACTCGCCGAATGTATGGAAAGGCTGCTCCTTGAGGCCGGCTTGCGGGATAGCCTGAGAAGATCCGGACGCGAGTTTGCCCAAAGCAGGTCCTGGGATAAAATCTTTGAGGGGCTGATCGGGGTCTACAAAAATATTCTTGTAAGAAAGGAACTGGGCGCAATCGGCGCCTGATTGACGGATAAGAACGATGTTTAAATATCTTTCGGTGGGCAGTCCCTGAATCATGTAAGGTTGCTTAAAAAAGAGCCTCTTCAGGCGGCGTTTGCCGCCTGAAGGGCCCCTTTGCTGTCAGAAAAATTTACGGTCTTTCATTTATCCGCTTGCGGATCATACGCAGCCCTGCGCCTTCATGGCTTCGGCCACTTTCAGGAATCCGGCGATGTTGGCGCCGGCCATGTAGTTGCCGGGCATACCGAATTCTTTTGCCGTTTGGTCGCAGTTTTTAAATATGTTGACCATAATTTCCTTTAATTTTTTGTCCACTTCTTCAAACGACCAGGAAAGCCTTTCGGAGTTCTGGCTCATTTCAAGGCCGGACGTCGCAACGCCGCCCGCATTTGCCGCCTTGGCGGGCCCGTAGAGCACGCCGTTATTCAGATATACTTCGATCGCTTCGGGAGTGGAAGGCATGTTGGCGCCTTCTGCAACCGCAAAGCAGCCGTTCTTCACAAGAATTTTAGCGCTTTCCTTATCGATCTCGTTCTGGGTCGCGGACGGCAGGGCGATATCGCAGGGAATTGTCCAGATGCCACGGCATCCCTGGGCGTATTTTGCTTTGGGGTGGGCCTTAACATATTCCTTGATCCGCTTGCGTTCCACTTCTTTCAGTTGTTTCACGCATGCAAGGTCGATTCCGTCCGGATCGTAGATATATCCGTCGCTGTCGGACAGCGCGACAACCTTCGCGCCAAGCTGGGTCGCTTTTTCGGTCGCATAGATCGCGACGTTGCCCGAGCCGGAAATAACCACGGTTTTGCCCTTGAAGCTCTTGCCGTTTGCCTTCAGCATCTCGTCTGTGAAATAGCAGAGTCCGTAGCCGGTAGCTTCCGTTCTTGCAAGAGAACCGCCGAAAGTCAGTCCTTTGCCCGTGAGCACGCCGGTAAATTCATTCGTGATGCGTTTATACTGTCCAAACATGTAGCCGATTTCTCTTCCGCCCGTACCGATATCGCCGGCGGGAACGTCGCAGTCGGGGCCGATATGCCTGTAAAGCTCCGTCATGAAGCTCTGGCAGAAACGCATGATCTCGCCGTCGCTCTTTCCCTTGGGATCGAAATCGGAGCCGCCTTTGGCTCCGCCCATGGGCAGGGTGGTCAGGCTGTTTTTCAGAATCTGTTCAAAACCAAGGAACTTTATGATTCCAAGATAAACGGAAGGGTGCAGGCGGAGGCCGCCTTTATAAGGCCCGATCGCAGAGTTGAACTGAACCCTGAATCCGCGGTTTACCTGGACCTTGCCCTTGTCGTCCATCCAGGGCACCCGGAACATGATCTGACGCTCGGGTTCAACCATACGCTCAAGAACGCCCGCTTCAACCAGGTCAGGCCTTCTCTCGACGACCGGTTCCAGAGATTCAAAAACCTCCGTTACCGCCTGAATGAACTCGGGCTCACCGCTGTTTCTTTTTTTGACAGTTTCTAAAAGATTGATCAAATACTGATTTTTTAACGCCATTGTTAAAAACCTCCTTAATATTCTATTGCATGATTGCAATATTAGCTGAAAAATAGACCGGAACTGTTAATGTAAACGATTTTCTAACGCCATTGTTAAAAAACTCCTTTTCGAAAATTTCATAATATGAAATTTTTTAATAAAAATTTGTTATTGATATTATATCAGAAGAAAATAGAAAATGCACTATTGAATTTAACAAATTTCTAAAATATTAAAAAAACCATTGGGAAATATTGAAATAACCCCGATGTATGAAAATTGAAAGTTTTGGAATTTCAAAAAATAAAAACATCGAAGTTAAAAAGGCGATTTATTCACAAAAGGCTGCCGGAGCAAAAATGAAATTTTATAAAAAAAAAGCGGCAAATACCGCTTTTGTGTGGAATTCAGGCAGGGAAAGGAGGATTGATCCTCTGCTGCCATGCGGAATCGAGCGAATATTTTTTAAAATAAAGTATCCGCTGGAATATGCCGAGCGCAGCGGTAAGGGCAAAGTCAATGTCCTTTTTGATGCTCTTGGGATTTGAAAAATAATCCCGGCGCATTTCAAAAATAATGGACGCCAGTCCTTTTTTAGACGCCTTTATATCAGGCAGCTGTATTTTCTTTTTGAACTTCAATATGTACAGTTTCGCATGAAGAAGAAGCTCATAAAACAAATGCGAAAAAATCTTTTTATGAAGCTTGTCGTTTAAATGGTAATAGCAGAAGAAATCGCATACAAAGTGGCATACTTCGCCCAGCTTTACCGAAAATTCTTTTACGTCAAGGTCGCTGTTGATCAATTGGTTGGCCTTGTCGTACACAATAAACAGGTAATTATCCAAAGTATGGCGGTCCTTAAAACAAGCCGGAGGCAGGTCGGGCTTCACGTTGCCGTAAGCAAACGCCAATTTGCTCAGGTTCACTTCTTTTTTAAAATTCCGGTATAATACTCTCGATATAAATAAATGCGAGAAAAAATACATGGAGCGTCCCCCTTCAATAGTGATAAAACAGCCATTCAAGATTATATCAAAAACAAAAGTTTTTGAATTCGTCCAAATGTTAAATTATCATAAATTTTATGTAAAATCCATTGTTAATTTGTAGATTTATATGCAAATTAACGCAAATCCGATTTTGCAAGTTTTAAGGGGTTTCTATAAAAACATACCTGTCTTTGCCGCTTTCCTTGGCCCGGTAGAGGGCCTGGTCGGCGCGGTATAATAGCGTATTGGTCGTATCTTCCGGGCTTAAATTCGCGGCGCCGAAGCTGACGGTTATTTTATAGGCCTTAAGATCTTTGTCTTCGCTGATGCGGATGAAAAAGCGTTCAACCATTTTTTTCGCATCACCGAATTCACCGGATATAAAACCGGCGAATTCATCCCCGCCCCAGCGGAAAACGGCTTCTTTGGAAAAAACTTCGGAAGCGGCGCTGCCGATCTGCCGGATGATTTGGTCTCCTATCAGATGGCCGTGGATATCGTTGATTATTTTGAAATTATCGATATCAAAAACAAATACAAAAAACGATTTTGCATTTCTGGGCTCTTTCATCGCCGAGCTCAGCGCTTCGTTAAAGCTGCGCCGGTTGGGAAGATCCGAAAGCGAATCGGTTCTTGCCATCTTGTTCAGGATCTTTTCATTCCGGCGTATCAGCCGGTCAACAATCAGCAGCACGATCAAAACCACCCCTGCCAGAATGATGAAGTCGCTGATAAGCTGCACATAAAAAGACTGCGTCAAAACGGATGTGTCTTTTTTGATTAGCAGATACCAGTCCATATCTTCTATATACCGGGTAATCAGATATCCGTCCGATTTGCCGTCGTTGTATTGAAAGATCTGCATTGAATTGCTGCCGATAATTTTATCTTTATTGGCGGAAAGCGCGCTTAAATCGAAAACATTTTTCTTTTCAATATCATTAGAATCCGAACTCACCTGAACAATACCATCCTGATTGAAAAGGGTGGCCTCAAGGCTAAAATCGTTTTCAAAGGATCTCAGCAGACTTTGCACCTGGTCCAGTTCAAGACCCACACCGGTAACGCCCAACAGTTTGCCGTTTTCGTCCTGGATACGGCAGTTGATAAAAACGGTAAGGCGGTCCCGGTTTGCCTGGTCCGTATCCACATCCAGATCGTAGAGTTTGTTTGTTTTCAAAAAGGTATAGTACCACTGGTCGTGATCGTCCGAGGGACTGATCACCTTGTTGAGCCCCTTGAAATAGTAATAATTCTGTGTCGCTTCGGACACCAGAAATACGGAATTATAGCCGTACTTTTCTTTAATGCCCAGAAGATAGTTTATAAGCGCCTGCGCGTGTCCGGCAGACAGGTTTCCGGCCGCTTCGTCTTTCAGCCAGGTTTTGAGAAAACTGTCGTTTGCCATTGTCAGGGATACAAATATCGGTTTGGTAAGTTCGCCTCTAATGTCCGAGTATATGCCTGTGGAGGTCAGCTTGGAAATATTGAGGATATCGTCCTTTATTACCTTGCTGTAGGTATTGTAACTTGTGATTCCGACAGCAACAAAACCAATCAATATGACGCAGCAAATCAAAAAATTTATGCGTACCTTAAACTTTTTTTCCATAATTTATCTTACCTCTGCAGATGACGCATAAGTTCTTTAAAAAGCAGCAAGAACGATTATGCCTGAAACAATTGAGCGCTGTTTTAGCGGCCTTCAGGTGCCAGGGGTACTTTAATTACCTGATGGAATCCGTAATTTTGGCATTTATGTATATAATAATATCCTTGATCCGTCTTTTCAATTAAATTTTAAAAAATAACTTATTTTTATATATTTCGCGTTTATGCCGGGGTATATTATAAAAAATATATATAAAACAACCTGTCCGTATATATGATATTTATTTCAAAAATAAAAATAATATATTGAAAGAACTTTTTCTGGCAATGGGAGAAAATATGAATAATAGGTTTATTGTTCCGCACGGCGGCCGCGGTTTGAACCTGGCGGAATGGGACCCTGAAGATACGGGCGGGATTACAAAAGAAAACGTTGCGGAAGAATACGGAAAACTTCATAATGAGTTTTACGCTCTTCAGGAACTTTTTTATGCGTCCAAACAATACGGGCTTCTGATCATTCTGCAGGGAATGGACTGCAGCGGAAAGGACGGGACGGTAAAGAACACCCTCGCGGGCGTTAATCCAAACGGGTTTTATGTAGAAAACTTCAAGACGCCCTCGCCGGAGGAGTCGGGCCACGATTATTTATGGCGGATACACAAAAAAATCCCGAAGAAAGGCGATATCACGGTATTCAACAGATCATATTACGAGGATGTCCTGATAACCCGCGTGCACAATATGATCGACGATGATACGGCGTTTGGGAGGTTCGGCGAGATCCGGGAGTTCGAGAAATATTTATTCCGGAACAACATCGTCATTTTAAAATTCTTCCTTCATATATCAAAGGAATTTCAGCGGAAAAAACTTGAGAATAGGCTGAAAAACCCGGAAAAGAACTGGAAGTTTTCCGAGACCGATCTGAAGGAAAGAGCGTTTTGGGATGAATACCAAAAATGTTATGAAGACGCGCTCGCAAACTGCAGTATAAAAGAAGCGCCCTGGCATATTATTCCCGCCGACAGGAGGTGGTTCCGCGATCATATTATATTGAAAACGATCGTCGGCAGGATGAGGGAGTTAAAGCTGGAGTACCCGAAAATAGCGGGAAATTTGCAGGAGCTGATCAGGGAAGTAACAATAGAAAACTAAAAAAAAAAGTATAAAAATGAAATATTTTTATTGAAAGTTTTCATGATTTGTAGTAAATTCTTAACCAAAGCATATTTTTTTAGCAAGACCCCGGAAAAACAGAGGATACTTTTTGGGGCTTAAAATTGAGTCAATCGGGTTGCTGCGGATAATATGCTTTAAGTAAATCCGCTGCCGTAATCCGCAAAAATATTTTGAAATGGAGAATCGTAATGACAAAACATGTGAAATTGCAAAGCTGGGTAAACGAAGTTGCAGAACTGTGTCAGCCGGACAGCATTTACTGGTGCGACGGCTCTCAGGAAGAGAACGACAGGCTTCTTTCCGAAATGGTGGCATCCGGGGCGGCTGTTAAACTGAACCCGGAAAAGCGTCCGGGTTGTTATCTTTTCCGCAGCCATCCTTCGGATGTAGCGCGCGTGGAAGACCGGACCTTTATTGCGTCCCGTAAAAAGGAAGACGCAGGCCCGACGAATAACTGGATTGATCCTGTAGAACTGAAAGCCACGATGACCGAATTATACCGCGGCAGCATGAAGGGCAGAACCATGTACATTATACCGTTTTCCATGGGCCCTATCGGTTCGCCGATATCCAAGATCGGCGTTGAAATCACCGACAGCCCCTATGTTGTTGTGAATATGCGCATAATGACCCGTATGGGCAAGGCTGTTCTGGATGCGCTGGGAGAAGACGGCGATTTTGTGCAGTGCCTGCACTCGGTTGGAGCGCCGCTTGAAAAAGGGCAGGAAGACGTCGCATGGCCCTGCGCGCCTATTGAAAAGAAATATATCAGCCACTTCCCGGAAGAAAGGCTTATCTGGTCTTACGGTTCCGGTTACGGCGGAAACGCCCTTCTGGGCAAAAAATGCTTCGCGCTGCGCATCGCTTCGGTGCAGGCGCATGACGAAGGCTGGCTGGCGGAGCATATGCTCATCCTGCGCCTGACCGATCCCAAGGGAAATAAAAAGTATATTACCGGCGCATTCCCGAGCGCCTGCGGAAAAACCAACCTTGCGATGCTTGTTCCAACCATTCCCGGCTGGAAAGTTGAAACCATCGGCGACGATATTTCGTGGATGAAGTTCGGCAAAGACGGACGGCTGTACGCGATCAATCCGGAAGCAGGCTTCTTCGGCGTAGCGCCCGGAACATCCTTTGATTCCAACTACAATGCCATGAAGAGCACGGAAACGAACACCATATTCACCAACGTGGCGCTGACGGACGACGGCGACGTCTGGTGGGAAGGCATCGGAACTCCGGCTCCCGATCATCTGATCGACTGGAAAGGAAACGACTGGACGCCGGGCAGCGAGACGCCGGCAGCGCATCCCAACGCGCGGTTTACGGCTCCGGCCAAACAGTGCCCCGTGATCGCTCCCGAGTGGGAAGACTCGGCAGGCGTGCCCATTTCCGCCATACTGATCGGCGGACGCCGTCCCAGCACGATTCCGCTGGTACATGAGAGCTTTGACTGGAACCACGGCATATTTATGGGCTCCATCATGGGTTCTGAAATCACGGCTGCGGCAATATCGGCTAACATCGGCCAGGTCCGCCGCGACCCGTTTGCAATGCTGCCCTTCTGCGGATACAATATTTCGGATTATCTGCAGCATTGGCTGGATATCGGCACAAAAACGGATGCCGGTAAACTGCCCAAGATTTTCTATGTCAACTGGTTCCGCAAGGATGCAAACGGCAAATGGCTGTGGCCCGGATTCGGCGAAAACAGCCGCGTATTAAAATGGATCGTTGAGAGAACGGCCGGAGAGGGCAAGGCAAAGAAGACCCCCATCGGATATATGCCCACGGAAGACGTAATCGACGTTAACGGTCTTAATGTAAACAAAGAGGATATGGAAGAGCTGCTGAAAGTGAATAATGACGAATGGCTCCGCGAAGTGGCTTCCATTAAAGAATATTATGCAAAATTCGGCGACAGGCTGCCTGCGGAAATGAAAAAGCAGCTTGCGGCGCTGGAAGAAAGACTGCAAAAATAAATTTTGCATCACGCGTTTTAATGCGGTTTTATGGCCTTCTGCCCGGGAATGGGCGGAAGGCCATATTTTATAAAAATGGCGGAAAGTGATATTATTCGTTTACAAACGGTACGGTTATGTTATATATAACAAAAATCGTCATTTTCTCTTGAAAAAGGCGTTCAGTTTTGAATTTAAAGGAGAAAAATATGATCTGGAAAGAAAAGTACCGGATCGGTGTTCCGGTAATCGACAGTCAGCATGAAGAATTGTTCCGCAGGGTAACGGCTTTTGTGGAAGCATTGCGTTCGCTCGGCCCATGGGAAGAAAAAATGCCCCTGGTCAACGATACGCTCGAATTTATGAAGGATTATGTCGTCACACATTTTGCCGACGAGGAAGCCTATCAGGCTGCCGTGGGATATCCCGGCTTGGGTGAGCACAAAAAGGTGCACGACGGCATGGTGGCCTATGTGGGCGAGGTTGCCTCCAATTATGCCGCTTCGGGCTGCCCGGAAGTTTTGATGCAGCAGTTTGCCGGAAAACTGCTGGCATGGCTTATCAACCATGTGGCGGCCGCAGATCAAAAAATTGCCGATTACGCGGAAGGAAAGGAAGTGCTTAAGAATGTCTGACCAGATACTTGTTTCTTTTTCGGATGCTACGCGGGACACGCTAAAGCTTATGCTGGACCTGGAGGCGACTGCCGGCCAACCCGCGGTCAGCGAAGAGACGGGCGAACAGCTGCGCGTTGCGATTGAGATCACGGGAGACATCCAGGGTGTGGTGTATTACCGGTTTCCCAGTAAGACCGTCATTGAGATCGTGAAGATCATGAGCGGAATGGAGATTGGCGAAATAGATGATTTCGTGTCCTCCGCTATCGGCGAAATGGCCAATATCATCAGCGGAAACGCAATGAACTCCCTTTATGAGAAAAAGTTCGTCTGCGATATAAAACCGCCGCAAATCACCATGGACAAGCCGTCCGCAGAATGCACGGATATCGGGAGCGGAACGCAGGTGGTCACGGACATAGGCGTTTTTAATCTGGATTTGTTTAAAAAGTAAAGACTTTATTGGCGCAGTCCAAGTTTTTGGAAAAATAAAATGTTATAATAAAAAAAGACGCAGGAAAGGTGGTTTAAATCCATGCAGAACGAGAGGCTGCTCAAACAGATCCAATTTATTACAGAGATCGACCGCTTAAAAGAGATATTCAGGCAGAACGTGCTGATCGGCTCCGGACGAAACGAGAACGATGCGGAACATTCCTGGCATCTGGCAATAATGGCGATCCTTTTATCCGAGTACTCGGCTGAAAAGGATATTGACGTCCTGCGCGTCGTCAAAATGGCGCTGATCCACGATCTGGTGGAAATAGACGCCGGAGATACCTACTGCTATGACGAAAAAGGGTATGAGGACAAGGACGAGCGGGAGCGGAAGGCGGCCGAAAGGCTGTTTCATTTGCTGCCCGAAGACCAGGCGCGGGAGATATTCGAACTGTGGCGGGAGTTTGAAGAACTCTCTACCCCGGAATCCCGGTTTGCGGCCTGCCTGGACAGATTTCAGCCTTTGATCCTGAACGTAAACACGCAAGGGCATACCTGGCGAAAACCGGGGATCACAAGCGAAAAAGTCTATAAACGCAACGGGCTGCTGGAAGAAAACGCGCCCGCGCTCTGGGAATATGCAAAAGAGGCAATAGAAGATTCTGTCCGGAAGGGCATATTAAAAAGATAGCGGGCGAAAAGACTCTAAATACCTTTTATAAGGCTTTACAAGCGCTTTAAAAAGACTTTGCAAAGATTTTAAAATGGCTTTGCAAGGGCATAGCCCATGCCCTTTTTTTTCTAGTTGTAAAAATTTACCATAGAGCATAATTAAAAACAAATCACAATGTTAAAAAAAGTTAAATAATGTTATAATAGATTCGAATATTGCGGAAAAAAGGAATTTTTGAAAATTCAAGTTTGACAGCGAATGGACTGAAAGGGAAAAAATGCGTTTAGTTGTTTTGGCGGTCTTGATTGCTTTTTTATTGCCGATAGCTGCAGGATGCGCGGCGGCCCCGGATAAGGGAATTGCGACGGATGCCGGGTCCGGGCGGAATGCCGATACCGCGGAAACTTTGGGTGCGGACGCCGGGGCCTTGAGCGGCGCCGAATACGGCGAATTAAAGAAAAGCGTGAATATGCCCGAGCAATCCTTGATTGACGCGGTTGCTTCGGACGGCTATACGATCGATCTTTCCAATAAAAACAAGGGTTATCTGACGGTAAGCAGCGAGAGCGTTCCCGGCAAGAAGATCAAGGTGCAGATTTCCAAAGACGGCGAAAAATACAATTACGATTTTACGGGAGAAGGCCCGTTTACAACTTATCCGCTCCAGATGGGGGACGGCGTATATCAAATCACCATATACGAAAATATTGAGGACGATAAATACGCGCAGGTGACGGGCACGGAAACGGAAGTTCATCTGGACAACGAATTTGCGCCCTATCTGCTGCCCAGCCAGATCGTTGATTATACGCCCGATAGCAATGCGGTCTATAAATCCTTTGCGCTCACTGCCGCGGCCAAAAACGACCTTGAGCGTGTGGCGGACGTGTACGGATATATTGTGGACAATATTACTTATGACCAGCAGAAGGCGGACAGCGTGGAGACCGGTTATCTGCCGGATGTGGACGAGACGCTTTCCACCCAAAAAGGAATATGCTACGACTATTCCGCGCTGCTTGCCTGCATGCTGCGCGCAGAGAACATTCCTACCCGGCTGGTGATGGGGTATGTATCCGGAGTGGATGTATACCATGCATGGAATGAAGTATATATCACCGATGTGGGATGGGTGCGGACGGCCGTTTATTTTGACGGGAAGAACTGGCAGACGGCGGATTCCACATTCGGAGCGGCAAACTCTCAGAATCCGGGGAAAGACGCGAAATACACCCGCGTAAAATGGTATTGAATTTGGAGGACCGGAAAATGCCTGAAACTGAAAAACCAAGGAAAAGATCCGTATCCTATGAAGAGATCGCTTCGTTTTGCGAACAAACATCCATGCTGCTTAAGGCCGGCGTCCAGCTGGTGCAGTGCATGGACGCGATCGTGGAGGATATGCCCGAGACAGGCCTTAAGGAGGTTTTTAAAAAAGTAGCGCAAAGAGTGAGGGAAACCGGCCTTTTATCGTTTGGCCTGGAGGATGCCGGAGCATTCCCGGATTATTTCGTTCAGATGGTGAAAATAGGCGAAAAGTCAGGAAGGCTGGACGATACGCTCTCGTCGCTCGCCCTGCATTACGACAGGCTGCAAACCTTTCAAAACCAGATAAAAAGCGCGGTATTATATCCGATGATACTGATTGGTATCATGGCGGCGGTGATATTTGTATTGATGAACAATGTGCTGCCGGTATTCCGCCAGGTTTACCTGCAGCTGGGAAGCGGCGCGCAAGACGTCACGGGAGGGGCCATGCAGTTTGGATTATCCGCGGGAACGGTGATACTAATCGTGCTGGTTGCCTTGTTTGTGCTGATCTCGGTTGCGCTCGGCGTCTGGAAAAGCAAAAGAGGAGGCAGGGCTTTGTCCGGATTTCTTTCAAGATTCCCTTTTACCAGAAAAATATCCGCCAAGATCGCGACGGGGAAATTTGCCTCCGCAATGGCTATTCAGCTGGTCAGCGGCATTCAGCCCGAGTCCGCGGTTGATTTAGCCGCGACCACGGTGGATAACCCATTTGTACTTGCAAAGATAGAAAAAAGCAAGGAACTGGCCGCAGGCAATCTTTCCTGGGGCCGGGCGATCGACGGCAGCGGAATCTTTACAGGCACGGATAACCGGCTTGTAAAGATTGGCCTCAAATCCGGCCTGCTGGACCATGCCATGCAAAAAATCGCAGAGGTTTACGATGGAGAAGTGGAAACGGCGATGGGCCGGATATCGGGCGTGATTGAGCCCGTTCTGGTTGCAATCCTTTCCGTAGTGATAGGGGTTTTGCTTATTTCGGTAATGCTGCCTCTGATCAACATGATGTCCATGATCGGCTAGGGGTAACATGATTGATTTTATGCGGAAAATCAAAGGGTTTTGGTTTCAGGCGCTTTTGCTGGCGCTTGTTTGCGCGTTTGTTTTGATCGGCGTCCATTCCGCTTCCGTGAATTCGTCGTCCGAGGGGCTTAAAATTACGGAAAAAGCCATACACAGGGCACTCGTGCAGTGCTATGCGATCGAAGGCGCGTATCCCCCCGATATAGCGTACCTGGAGGATAACTACGGCGTCATGATTGATCACGATAAATATTTCATTTATTATGACGCTTATGCCCAAAATATTATTCCGGACGTGGTTGTGACGGAAAAGTAATACTATTCCGAGATTAAAAACGTTGCATATTTTAATCCGGCAATCTTTAATTGCCGTTGCGGCAAAGCCGCAAGCGGACAGTATTGCACAATATCCGCACGTGCTTTGCCCGTTGCCGCATAAAATGCGGATTAGTATAAGGAGTTAAGATGCGAGAGAGCGGCAAAAAAAACACCTATATCCTTTTAACCGTGCTTGTCCTGTTCTGCGTGTTTGCATCTGTATTTTTGCTGCTGGTAAGCGCGGGCGGAGGGGTATATAAAAAAACCGTGAGCAGGATGGACGAGAGTTATGAAATACGCACTACGCTTTCCTATGTCGCGGGTAAGGTGCGGTCAGCGCCGGGCGGGGATGTGCGCGTGACAGAGCAGAATGGGCGTAATGTTCTGGAGATAGCGGATGCGGCGCAAAATGAAGAATATGCAACGTATATTTATTTCGACGGCGGTTCTTTACGGGAACTATACCAAAAAAAAGGCAAAGAGCTCCAATTGGAACTTGGTGAGGAAATTGTTAAGACGGGCCGGGTGGATATCGGACTTCAAAACGGTCTTTTGACCGTCAGCATGGAAACAAGCGGCGGAACGGACGAAAGTATTACGGTATATCTGCCGTATGCGGACGGGGAGGGAGCCTGAAGTGAAACCTGTAAATCAATCCCGAAGCGGGCTGTACCTGGTGGAATTTGTAATAGTACTTTTATTTTTTTCTGTTGCCAGCACGATTGTGTTTCAGTTTTTTATAAAGGGAAGCGGAATGTCGTCCGAAGCCTATGATTTAAACAGGGCGGTCGTGCGCGCCGAGTCCATTACCGAAAAGGTGCTCGCCTCGGGCGGGGAGGACGCGCTCCTGTCCGAAGCGTTTATAAAAACCGCGGACGGGTACGCGCTTTACTTTGATGAGGACTGGAAGGAAACGGGCGCGGGATATGAGAAATTTACGGCGGATATCCGCGTATCGGTTGCCGGTTGCATGCTGGTATCGGATGTTGCGGTAAAAAAAGGAGCGCAGGAGCTATTTTCCATTCATTCCAAACGCTACATGGGGCTCAAAGGAGAATAAAGTGAACAGGGTTAAAAAGGATTCCGTAAGGCCGCCCTTCAGCATGGGAGGGATATCCATATTGATGGTGTTTGTAATGCTTTGCCTCACCACGTTCGGCGTGTTGACGCTGGCGACCGCACGCGCTGAAATGCGTCTGACCCAAAAAAATGCGCAAAGTGTTGCTTCTTATTATGCGGCGGCGTCCAAAACGCAGGAAATATTGGCCCAAATAGACGGCATACTCAAAAACGGCGCGTCGCAGGGAAAAACGGGCGAAGATATGGCAAAGGAAATATCCCGGATAGACGGGGTATCGGTTAAAAATGAAGGCGCGGCAAAAACAGTGGATATAACCGCGGCGGACGGAGTGACCGGCATGCATATGCGGCTTACGATAGATGAAAATCAAAAAATAACAGTCACAGGCTGCAACATGACGGGCAACGTGGATTTTGATTATCAGAACGGTACAGAAGATTTATGGCCGGGGAATTGAGCGGCGGAGCGGGGGAATCAGATGGATATAGAAAGCATTTTAAGAAGCGCAATCGAAAAGAAGGCATCGGATATTTTTATTATATCCAATTTGCCGTTGTGCTTTAAAATAGAAAACAACTTGGTAAAGCAGTCGGATGAAGTGCTCCATCCGGAGGATACCGAAATGCTGGTCCGGAGTATTTACGATTTGAATCAGGCAAAGCATTTTGAAACGGCAATGGAGACCGGTGACGATGATTTTTCATTTTCTTTGAGCAAGGTAGGCCGTTTCCGGGTGAATGTGTACAGGCAGCGCAATACGCTCGCCGCGGTCATCAGGATCATAATGTTTTCCATTCCAAACTATAAGGATCTTTCCATCCCTGAAACGGTCATGGACATCAGTAAAAAAACAAAAGGTCTTGTTCTGGTGACGGGCGCTTCGGGAAGCGGGAAGTCCACCACCCTTGCATGCATTGTGGACAGAATCAACGAAACGCGAAGCTGCCATATCATAACACTGGAAGACCCGATGGAGTATATACACCGGCATAAAAAAAGCGTGGTGAGCCAGCGGGAAATCGCATCGGATACCGAGACTTACCTGACCGCTCTCAGGGCTGCGCTGCGGCAGACGCCCAATGTGATCCTGCTGGGGGAAATGCGTGATTACGAAACCATCAGTATAGCCATGACGGCTGCGGAAACCGGGCAGTTGGTCCTGTCCTCCCTGCATACCATAGGCGCGGCAAACACCATCGACCGCATTATAGACGTTTTTTCGCCTGCGCAGCAGAACCAGATCAGAATGCAGTTATCCATGGTACTGCAGACCGTGGTTTCCCAGCAGCTTCTGCCGGGGGAAGACGGGACAATGATTCCCGCGTTTGAGATCATGCATGTGACTCCCGCCATACGCAACCTGATCCGGGAACAGAAGATCCACCAGATTGACACCGCGATTTATGCAGGGCAAAACGAGGGCATGACGACAATGGATTTAAGTATATATAATTTATGGAAAGCCGGAAAGATATCAAAAGAAACCGCGCTCAGGTATTGCATCAATTATGAGGACATGCTGGCAAAAATGAAATAAGCGGAAAATTATTGTTTTCAAAAAAATTATTATGTTCACATAAAAGTCGCTCCGATTAGAAATAATAGAATTTAGGAATGCAGATGAAATCTATTATAAAGGAGGAGACTTTCTAATTAAAATGATGACATATACAATGGATACAACGCGTCGGGGAAACAGAAACGATCAAAACAGATCGTCTTCCAATCTGGCTTTGGGGATTGGACTGGGCGCCATTTTGGGTTTGGGGATAGGAATACTGATAGCCCCGAAATCAGGTAAGGAAACAAGGGAGGATATCAGGAGCAAGGCTGTCAATACGGCGGAAAATATCAAGATTGCCGTCCAAAAACAGGCGGATGCCATGAAAAATTCCGCCCAGAATTTTGCGGATAAAATGGGCAGTGCCATGAATAATATGCAAAGCAGCTATAATCAAAGCGGCAGCATATACGGGAGCGGTACTGAAAGCCAGAGCAGCAGCCAGTATGGGAGCGGATCGGGCAGCCAAAGCGAGAGTATGTATGGGAGCAGTTCGGAGAGCCAGAGCAACAGCCAGTTTGGGAGCAGCTCTGGCAGTCAAAGCGGCAGTATGTACGGGAGCAGTACTGAAAGCCAGAGCAACAGCCAGTATGGAAGCGGCTCGGGAAGCCGGAGCGGCAGCAAATCAAGCGGCGGTTCGGGCAGCCAAAGCAGCCTTGGCAGCTCAAGCAAATATAGTATGAGCGGGAGTGTGGACAGCAGTCTCAGCAGCGGCCAGACGAGCTACAGCAAAAGCCAGGATGACAGCAAATATGAAAACAGCGAGGTTGACGACAGTTACAGTTAACCTTGCATAAATGAATAGAACATATAAAAGTTATTCCACGGTACGCGGAATAACTTTTTCATTTTAAGTACAGAATTTCTTCAGCCATTTCGGGGGTATCGCGCATAAAGGTTATCCCATAACCTGTTTTCTTTTGCGTACTTATTTCTTTCGGGCGTGCCGATATCATAGCCGGGTAAATCTAAATGAACGAAATTATGGGTGGATATGTATATGCGGGACAATATGTCCCGGTATAAATATTTAAAAAGAGGTCAGGTAATTATTTAACAGGTAATTATTTAAAGTATTCTGCTGCGGAATAAGCGTCCTTTGCGTTCAAAAAACTTAAAACCACATAAACATTCGCAATCGCAGAATCCATTCATTACACAAACACATGGATCCCGGGTAAAAAACGGATCAATAAATCGATTAAAGCCACCGCCGTCAAAATCGCCGTCAAAATCGCCGTCAAAACCGCCGATAAAGCCGCCATCAAAGCCATCGTCAAAGCCGCCGGCAAAGCCATCGTCAAAACCACCGGCAAAGCCACCGTCAAAGCCAAAATCACCAGGCCCGTTAAAACCGCGGAACCCGTCAAAAGGCAACATTTGATTACCTCCTTCCTGTTTCTTTACATATTTTATTCCCGGAGGATAAATTATGTTCGAATTTTAAGGTTTTATATTGACTTATGCTGATGGATTTTCATAAAAAAGGGTTACGCTGAATAAAGAAGCGGACAGGCGGGTAATCTGTCCGCTGTAACCGTTCATTAGTTTGATCCCTCGCATTTTATTTTGTATTTGCCAAATTGGAATATTTCCTCAGGTAGACAAATCGCATAATTAAGCATTCTAGATGGTTGATCGGTTTGATTTTTCCCGTGAGAGATGCGGAGATATAAGCCTCGCAGTTTTTTTCCACGACCATGGATACGGCTACGGCATCTTCTTTGGAGCTGCCGCAGCACAGCGCTCCCTTGTTTTTGATCATGACCGCCTGGGCATTTTTTAATGCGGATGCAATTTGCGTGGGGTATTCGTCCTCTGTTCTGACCGATGTTCCCGCTAATTGCGCAAAGTCGTCCAAAAGCGGACGCAATTTGGCTCCCTTGCAGGATACCGCGGCTACGTCTGGATTTGTTGAATAAATTATAAAAAATATATTTTTGTTTTTGAGATATATTTCCCTTACAATCTGTTCCTTTGTGGAGAGTTCATCCGCAGGCTGCTCAAAAGATATATTTATGGCTGCACCGTTCGCATAGCGCATAATAAAACCGCCGGCCGTCTGTTCGCTTTCAAAGGGGGGATCGTCAAAAAGCGGCTTTGATCCTTCAATATGCAATGCAAACTGCCGCATAGAATTTGAGTCGAATGAATCCCGGCCGCTTTTATTCAAATATAGTGTTTTAATATATTTTTGACAGAACTGTTCAAGATCGGCTGCAGCCTGAAAAGTTTCTTCATAGTCCCGTCCAAAGCAGAGCGCGCCGTGGTTTTTCATGATGACGGCGTTTTTGGATGATTTGCCGAGCGCAGCCACAACTCCGTTTCTAAGCTTTTTTGTGCTTGGCAGGCCGTAAGCCGCACAAATAATCTCGCCTTCCGGGAGCCTGGCCGAAGCAAGGCCCATGGCGCTTACGGCGGACGCGTTCTTCTGATGGGTATGAATCACAAAATTAACGTCGGAGCGGCGTTTGTATACGGCCGCATGGATGCCTTTCTCGGATGACGGTTTGACGGACCCGCCGTAACTTAAATCTTGGATTTGTACGACTACGATATCGTCTGGCGTGAGGGAAAGGTAGTCCCGGCCGCTGGGCGTTATCGCAAACTGCTTACCGTCAATGCGGCAGCTCACGTTTCCCCATGTGCGCACAATGAGGCCGGTCTCAACAAGATGCCTGCCTGCCCGAACAACAAGTTCCTTCGCTTCCTGTGTGTTCATAAAAACGCCTCCCTGCAGATTTTATTGAAAGATCAAACCTTTACGGCAACATTCTGAAATACTCTTTCAAACCGGGTCAAAACGTCGTCTATCTGTTCCGTGGTGTATGCGGCGCTGGTATATAGCCTGCTTCCCGCAAGCGTGACCAGACCCTCGGCCATATAGGCCGCGCCCATGTACTCCATTTCTTTTTTGCGTTCGGAAGTTGCGTTCAGCACGTTCGGGATGGTCCACGGTTTGAACCAGTTGATCGAATAATGCGTTGTCCCGACGGTTTCAAGGTGGCAGATGGAACCCTGGTTGAAGGCCACAAAGGGGAGGGAATATTTGTCTATCAGTTTTTTGAGTCCTTCTATAAGGTAATCGCCAATACGGCCTGCCTTCTCCGCAGCGCCGGTCCGCTCTATCTCGCAAAGCGTATAATATCCGGCGAGGGAGCTTAACGGATTGGCCGCCATGGTTCCGCCGATCAGCGCTTTTTTGATTTTATCGCCCGTCTGTATGCCCGCTGCCAGATATTTCATGTATTCTTTTTTACCGCCCAGGCCGCCCGCGCTCGGATATCCTCCTGCTACGACCTTGCCGAATACGGTCAGATCCGGCGAAACGCCGAAATACCCCTGAGCGCCCGACATGCCCAGCCGGAAAGCCGTTACCACCTCGTCGAAGATAAGAAGCGCACCATATTTGCGGCATAGGGCTTCCACGCCCTTGTTAAAATCATAACTCACCGGCGTTGTTCCGCTTTCCGGACCGACAGGCTCTAGCAGTACGGCCGCGGTGCCGCCGCGCAGGTTATTCTGACGCAGTTTCTTTTCCAGATCATTAAGGTCATTCGGGAAAAACTCCTGCGTTTTTTTAAAACAAAAACCTGGGACTCCGTGCGCCTGCGTCCATTTGGAACCGGGTATGCGTATGCCGTATGCAAGCTGGTCGCTCCATCCGTGATAGGCGCCGCCCATCTTTATAACATATTTCTTTTTGGTTGCAAGGCGCGCCACCCGTATGGCCGCCATGCAGCCCTCCGTACCCGAACCCAGCATGCGGAACATTTCCACCGATTTTATATTCTCTGATATCTTTTTGGCAAGCTTATATTCGTATTCGTGGAAGAGGCCGGTGGAAGGGCCGCAGTCGTTTAAAAGTTCGATCACTTTTGAGCGGACTTCCACGGGGTTGCTCCCCAGCACCGTGGGACCGCCCGCCTGCAGAAAATCATAATATTGGTTGCCGTCTATGTCAAAGAGATGCACGCCCTCCGCCTTGGTGAACACCAGCGGGAATGGATGGTTGAATGCAAGATTGTGCTGTACGCCTCCGGGGATGATTTCTCGCGCCTCTTCGATCATGGCTTTTGATTTTGCGCATTTTTTTTCGTAGTAGTCCTGTTCATACGCCTTCAGGGCATCGGTCCTGATGGAATAAATCGGTTTTTTGATCAATTCGTCCAGCTGCCGGGTAATCTCGACGGCATCCGGATAAGTGGATATAGCGGTATTCGTTTCCATAGATTCCTCCATATTTTAATCTCAAAAAGAGAGGATGTGCATACAGTTTGAAGTGGTGAGTGAACATTCACTCATTAATTTCAGTATAGCATGCTCAAAAAAAAAGTCAACAGCCAGGAAGGCATCGGCAAAAAAAGATTGCATAATATTTGTGGTATGATAAAATATGAGTGAGTGCTCACTCACGTTACTGCCAATTCAATCGCATAGTCTGTAAAAAGGTGGAATAAATGGTATATTACAAGGAAGCTTTTAATAAAATCTCACAGGAGAAAAGGGACCGGATCATTGACGCGGCAATCTGTGAGTTTGCGGAGCACGGCTTTGACAGCGCGAACATCAATGTGATCGCGCAGAAAGCCGGGATCAGCGTAGGCTCTATATATAAATATTTCGGCAGCAAGGAAGACCTGTTTTTGACGGTTATCCATACCGGGGTGGAAACGCTCAAAGGCGTGCTGGATGAAATCACGCAGAGCGGGGATGATCTTTTAATCCGGATAGAAAAAATTATCCGGGCCATTCAAACCTATTCCCGCAGCAACGCACAGCTGACAAAACTGTATAATGAGATGGCTACGGAAAGCCATTCAGATCTGGTTTGGAAAATCGTTTCGGATATGGAGGGGGCGACGGCGGGGATGTATGCGTCCATGATCGGAGACGCGCAAAAATCCGGCCTGGTCAAAGAGGATATCGATCCCAAGCTGTTTGCCTTTTTTCTGGACAATCTTTTTATGCTTCTGCAGTTTTCCTATTCGTGCGAGTATTACAGGGAACGCATGAAGCTTTATGTGGACCCCGGTATTTTAGACCGGGACGATCTGGTTGCCGGGCAGTTGTTGAAGTTTATAAAAGGAGCATTTCTGCGGGATGGGGTGTAAAGTATGCAGGAACTGGTCATAGCATACGACGTAGGAACGACGGGAATCAAAACGTGTTTGTTTGAAATATCCGGGTCCGTCAAGCTGGTCGCTTCGGCGATGCAGGGGTACAGCCTCTACGTATCTGAAGACGGCGGCAGCGAACAGGAGCCGGGGGATTGGTGGGACGCGATGTGCGCCACGACAAAGAAGGTGCTTTTTGAAAACGGCATATCGGCCGGTCAGATAAAAGGCATCTCTTTTTGTTCGCAGATGCAGGGACTGGTGCTTGTGGACCAGGAGGGCAAACCCATACGGCGCGCCATGAACTATATGGATAAGAGGGCGGGGATCGAGCTGAAAGAGGGCATGGCAAACGGCCTTCAGATTGCCGGAGCAAATGTCTTTAAACTTTTAAAATCGATCAGGATAACGGGGGCTGTGGCGGCCAGCGTGAAAGATCCGGTGTGGAAATATAAATGGGTTGAAAAGCACGAACCCGGAAATTTTAAAAAGATTTATAAATGGCTGGACGTCAAAGAATATCTGATATGCAGATGCACAGGGGAGTTTATCATGACGCCGGACAGCGCGTATGCCGCTCTTTTGTATGACACCCGGCCGGGCAGCGAGGGATTCAGCAGTGAGATTTGCAAAATGCTGGGCGTCCATATGGAGCATCTTCCAAGGATCGTACAGTGCAGCGAAGTTGTTGGCGGCGTTTTAAAGTCTGCGGCCGCCGAACTCGGACTGTGCGAGGGAACGCCGGTTTTCGGCGGGGGCGGAGACGCATCTCTGATCGGCATAGGAGCGGGCGCTCAGGACGAGGGCAGCACGCATATTTATTCGGGTACGTCCGGCTGGGTATCCACTGTGGTAAAAAAACAGATGGTGGACGCCAAATATATGATTGCTGCAATCGTGGGAGCGGATCCCAAAACATTCAACTATTTTGCGGAACTTGAAACGGCCGGCAAATGCCTGGAATGGGTAAAGGAACACCTGGCGCTGGACGAAATCGACATTTACCTGGAAAAAAAGGATATATCGGGTTCCCAGGAATCCGTGTACAAAAGCCTCTACGACTATATGATGCACGCAATACGGAATGTTCCGGCGGGCAGCAGGGGTGTGATTTTTACTCCCTGGCTGCATGGCAACCGCTGCCCGTTTGAAGACGCAAACGCACGGGGCATCTTTTTCAATATCAGCCTGGATACGGGCAAGACGGAACTCATACATGCGGTGCTGGAAGGCGTATGCTATCATTTGCGGTGGCAGCTTGAAGCGCAGGATAAAAAGATTCAAACATCCCGCGTCATACGGTTTGTGGGGGGAGGCGCGCTTGCTCCCCTTACGTGCCAGATATTATCCGATGTGCTTGGAAGGGAAATCGAGACGGTGGAAAGCCCCCAGAACGCCGGAGCGGTTGGCGCCGCGCTGCTTGCGGGTGTGGGCCTCGGAATGATAAGCAGCTTGTCCGATGCAAAACAATTTGTGCTGCCTTCAGCGCGTTTTACCCCGAATATGAAAAACAAAGCGGTGCATGACCGGAATTTCCGTGTTTTTAAAGCATTATACAAAAGAAACAGGAAAAACTTTGCCTCGCTGAACGGCTGACTGGATCAGATTAGCGCATAACTCAGGTGGACTCCATTTCACTGGAGTCCGCTTTTTTATTAGATGGACGGACGGATAACGCATTCCTCTTTACATGGCACCATGAGCCCCTTCCCGGCATATAGTAAATTTATAGACTATGCGGTCTATGAATTCGAGTAAAGAGGGTGCTTAAATGAATGAAACGGAATATACCATGAAACGGGTAAGCCTCGATCCGGGTACGGCAAGGCGGCTGTCGAATACCACCAAATCCTTCCCTATGATGGAGAGCATCACGCCGCGGTGGTTTTTGAAACTGCTGCCGTGGGTACCGGTTGAAGCGGGCATTTACCGCGTAAACTGCATAAAAAAAGCGTCGGAAGACGGACAGTTTAATGAATACGGAGAAAAACATATTCAATCCAATTTCAGGCAGATCAATGAAGATATGGTCTCGGAGACTTTTGCAGACTATGAAGAGATGCCCAGAGAGTACATGTTGAACCTAGTACAGACTATACTGCGGATGAACACCAATGTGACGGACATTTTCAACAATCCCATAGATCAAAAAAACGAACAATTACGGCTAACGGTTGAGGCCATGAAAGAACGGCAGGAATGGGAAATGATCAACGATCCCAAGTTCGGTCTTGTTTCATCGGTTGCGCCGCATATGAGAATGCGGCCCAGAAGCGGCTCGCCCTGCCCGGACGATCTGGATGAGCTGCTTGCCAGGGTATGGAAAAAGCCGGCATTTTTCCTTGCACATCCCAGGGCGATCGCGGCGTTTGGCAGAGAGTGCACAAGAAGAGGCGTACCTCCAGTGACGGTGCATCTTTTTGGATCGCCGTTCATAACATGGCGGGGTGTTCCGCTGGTGCCCTGCGATAAAATGCTGATCGGGAATCGCGCGAATTGCCACTCCGGCGGCGGAAAAACAAACATACTTCTAATGCGTGTAGGGGAAAAAGAGCAGGGCGTCGTCGGCCTGCATCAGCCCGGTATTCCGGATGAAACCGATATCCCAAGCCTATCCGTTAAACTTTGCGGTGTGGATAACAGAGGCATTGCCGCATATATCCTGAGCCTGTATTTCTCGATCGCCGTTCTGGCGGACGACTCCCTTGGTATGCTGGAAGATGTCGAGGTGGGAAATTATTATGATAACAAATAATAAGATGGGCAATCAAAGGGAGCGGCCGTCCGACCGGCTTCCTCCGGACATGGCCGGACAGATCCATTCCGCGGCGAACCGTATCTATCGCGGCGACGGAGTTCCCGGCATTCCGGCGGCTGATTTTTATACGCCTGGCGATATGCCCGGCAAAGCCGGGCGCAAAGAAGATATAGCGGATGACGCCTGGCCGCAGAGGCAAACGGACGCATACTATTTTATGGCGAACAACGTAAACAGCGCGTACGGAGGGTATCCCGCGCCCTACAATATTGCAGCCGTACGTTCGGATTTTCCGCTGCTGAAGCGGGAGGTAAACGGGCACCCCCTGATCTGGATGGATAACGCGGCCACCACGCAAAAGCCAAAATGTGTGATCGACGCTCTGAGCCGTTATTACAGCAATTATAATTCCAATATACACAGGGGCGCGCATGAACTCGCTCGGAAAGCGACGGATGCATACGAAGGCGCACGGGAAAAGATAGGGAAATTCATCGGCGCTTCGTCAAGGGATGAAGTCGTTTTTGTACGGGGCACAACGGAAGCGATCAATCTGGCGGCAAACAGTTGGGGTCTGAAATACCTGCGGCCGGATGATGAGATCATCCTGACGGAGATGGAACATCATTCCAATATCGTGCCGTGGCAGATGCTTGCCCAAAAGACCGGAGCAATTATTAAAGTAGCCCCGGTAAACGACTGCGGCGAAATCATTCTCCGCGAATATGAGCGGCTGTTTACGCGCCGTACGCGCCTTGTTTCCGCTGCGCATGTATCCAATGTTTTGGGAACGGTGAATCCTGTCCGGCAGCTTGCGGATATTGCCCATTGGTATGGCGCGCTGATACTGGTGGACGGGGCGCAGTCTGTGCCGCATATGCCCGTAAATGTCGGGGAAATGGGCGCCGATTTCTTTGCCTTTTCGGGGCATAAAATGTACGGCCCTACGGGCATAGGCGTTCTGTACGGAAGAAAAGAGCTTTTGAGCGATATGCCGCCGTACCAGGGCGGAGGGGGAATGATCGACAGCGTAAGCTTTGACAAAACGGTTTACAAAGGTTCTCCCGATAAGTTTGAGGCGGGTACGGCAAACATAGCGGACGCGGTCGGGCTGGGAGCGGCGGTCCGTTATCTTGAGAACATAGGACCGGAAAAGATCCGGCAGTATGAATCTTTCCTGACGGAATATCTGATGCGGGAACTTCAAAAAATCCCGGGCTTGCGCCTGATCGGAACGGCGCGGGAAAAAACGAGCGTGGTTTCTTTTATTATAGATGGCGTGAGTCCGGATATCATCGCGAAATATCTGGATCAGCACGGCATTGCGATACGCGCGGGACATCATTGCGCGCAGCCCGTACTTGCGCACTTTGGACTGGAAACCTCTGCGCGCGCATCCATCGGGATTTATAATACGGTGGAAGAGATGGATACGTTTGCGGCAATGCTGCGTGAATTGGTAATGAAGAATTGATGCAAGACCGCTGACAGCAGAGCGGCAGGCCTTGAAAATTTGACAAACAGTTCGCCTTCACGTTTGACGGGGCTGTCCTTAAAATGGGCATCCCCTTTTTTACCGCCGTGCGCCCCCAACTTTTTCAGCCGTTTACCGGATATTGTAGGGGCGGCTTTTGATTCCGTCCCAAACGGTTATTTTTTCTTTTTCCGTTTTAAAAGCAAAATCGCGGCTATTACGCCGGCAGCTATGATAATCGTTCCTATGATAATTGGCCAATTGATAGAAGAAGCGACATATATAGCGGTAGGTCCGTCAGCTCCCCCGATAATTCCAACATTCATTATTTTTTACCACCTTTGTAGAAATTTATTGTCAATAAGAGTATACTACATAAAAACAGAAAAACCAAAGTTCTTCTTATCTTAAAAGCAAGTTCATATTCGGTTCATAATACCGCGCTAGTATTTCCATGGATAAATAATTTGGAAAACGAATGAGAAGGGATAGAAAATAATGAAGCAATGGTTCAGCAGATTGATGTACGGCAGGTATGGCGGCGACCAGTTCGGAAGGTTTCTTTCTGTAATCAGCCTGGCGCTTTTGGTAGCCGGGTTGATTGTTTCAAACGTATCCGGTATAATCGGTACGATTTTGACCGCTCTTGCAGTAGGGTGCCTGGTCTACAGTTATTCCCGCATTTTTTCCAGAAAGACCAACGACAGGTATCAGGAAAACGTGAAATATCTTAATTTCAAGTATAAGATCAAAGAATGGTTCCGGCAGCGAAAAGACAGGTTCCGGCAGCGGAAAACAAGCCGTTTTTATAAATGCCCTTCTTGCAGCCAAACCGTACGCGTCCCGCGGGGCAAAGGAAAAATAAAAATAACCTGCCCGAAGTGCAAAAATACCTTTATCAGGAATACATAAGGGAATTCTATGTTTGGGTATGTGGTTGCAAACAGGGAGGAACTTGTTCCCCGGGATCTTCAAACCTACCAGGCCTGCTACTGCGGGCTTTGCAGGATGTTAAAAAAATACTATGGACAAGCCGGACGCATCACGCTGACGTATGATATGACTTTTTTAATATTGCTTCTGACTTCCCTGTACGAGCCCGAATGTACGGAAGGGAGCGGACGTTGCATCGTCCATCCTGTGCGGCCGCGCACGTTTTGGCAAAATAGGTTTACGCGCTATGCTGCGGATATGAATGTTGTGCTTGCGTACTACAATTGTATGGACGATTGGCAGGACGACCGCAATATCCTGAGCCTTTCGGAGGCCAAATTCCTTGAAAAAAAGGTCCGCATGCTGGAGAAGGAATATCCACGCCAGTGCGGCGCAATTGAGAGGGGTCTTTCGGAATTGTCCCAAATTGAAAAAGCGGCGGCGACGGGCCCGGACGCGGGAGCCAACTGCTTTGGTGATCTGATGGGGGAACTGTTTGTTTTTACGGAGGACAACTGGTCGGGCGCGCTCAGGCGCACAGGCGCCGCTCTGGGCAGATTCATATACATGATGGACGCCTGGACGGACGTAGAGGAAGATATCAAAAAAAACAGGTACAACCCCCTTCTTTCTATGTATGGGGATGCGGATTTTGAGGAACAATGCAAAGGCATACTTACGATGTATATAGGAGAATGCGCCGGGGAGTTTGAAAAACTGCCCCTGGTTCAGGATATTGAAATTCTAAGGAATATCCTGTATTCTGGCGTTTGGACAAAATACGCGATTACGCAGAAAAAAGCTGAACAGAGGAAAAAATCATGACAGATCCATATGCGGTGCTGGGCGTGCCTCGGAGCGCCTCGGACGACGAAGTGAAAAAAGCATACCGGGCGCTTGCAAAAAAATATCATCCTGATGCGAATCCGGGCGATAAATATGCGGAACAGAAGATGAAGGAGGCCAACGCCGCCTACGATGAGATTATAAACAGGAAAAACGGCAGCCAGTCGTACGGCTCTTCGTACGGTTCTTCGCGGCAGCAGGATCCCTATGGCGGAAACTATGGCCCGTTTGGGGGCGGCTTTGACCCGTTCGGGTTTGGGACACAGGGAGGCTACGGCAGGCAGGAGTACCGGCAGAACGAATCGCCCTATATGCAGGCGGCTACAAATTATATCAACAACGGAAGATTTGCAGAGGCGCTGAATGTTCTTGGTAGCATCAGCGAGAGGACCGCCCGTTGGTACTATTTAAGTGCCGTGGCCAACGCGGGGCTGGGGAACCGGGCGCAGGCTCTGCAGCATGCGCGGCAGGCAGTATCTATGGACCCCGATAATTTTGAATACCGCAGTCTTTTAAAACAGCTTGAGAACCCCGGCCAGTCGTACAGCGAATACGGCCAAAAATATAAATTGCCAAATATGTACGGGATCTATTGCCTGGGCCTTTGCCTGGCACAGCTTTTCTGCTATTTCTGCAGATAGCGCCTCCGGCAGAAAACCGTGTGATTAAATGATCTGGAAGGAATTCCTTTATGGTGAATTTATTGGTTGTGGAAGATAATGAAAGCTTAAGAAAGCTTATGTGCATTCATCTTGAGCGAGCAGGATACAAACCCTATGAGGCCGGCAACGGTATTGAAGCGCTGGAAATGCTGGAAGTACAGCCAATCGATTTGATCATAGTTGATATTATGATGCCCCTTATGAACGGATATGAACTGACGGGAGAACTCAGGAATGCGGAATTTACGCTGCCTATCCTAATGGTTACCGCAAAGGATACGCTTGAAGATAAACGTGTCGGTTTTAAAAAGGGAGCGGACGATTATATGGTCAAGCCTATCGATATGGAAGAAATGCTGCTTCGCGTGGAAGCTTTGCTCAGGCGTTCCAATATTGCTGGCAGGAATACGCTTAAAATCGGCGACTGCGTGCTGGACCAGGAGACGCTTCTTGTTGCATTTGGAGACAATACGACTGAACTTCGGCCCAAGGAATTTTCGCTCTTACACAAACTGCTTTCCTATCCTAACAAAATATTCACCCGCCAGAACCTGATGGACGATATTTGGGGGTACCAAAGCGAAGCGGACCCGCGTACGGTTGACGTGCATATCAAACGCCTGCGCGAAAAGCTTGCGGATGTTCCGGTGTTTGAGATACAAACGGTACGGGGCCTGGGCTATAAGGCGGTGCTTAAGGTATGAAAAAGTTACGGTGGCGGTACGCAATTTTCTTGTATCTGATCATCATGTTCGCGACGCTGCTCGCAATCTTTTTCTCCGGTTTGCTTAAGATTCTTATTTTCCCCGGTACAAAACTGGCGGATGCGATTTTGGTTGGCTTTGCGCTGAGGGAAGTCCTTTTGCCTATCATATTGCTTGGATTTACCGCCGCTTTTATCGGCGCGGCGACAAAAAGAATGGCTACGCCGATCATCAATATCACCAACGCGACAAAAAGAATAGCACAGGGCGACTTTGACGTGCGGATCACCGAAACGGCGACCTCGGATGAGATCGGGGAACTGCAGCGGAACTTTAACCGTATGGCAAAGGAACTGAAAAGCAACGAATATCTGAAAAAAGATTTTGTATCCAACGTTTCTCATGAATTTAAAACGCCGCTTTCCGTGATCATAGGGTATGCAAAGCTTCTGGAAGAAGATAAAATCACAGACGCCGACAGAAAGGAATACGCCTCGCAGATCGTGCGGGAAAGCGAGAGACTTTCCAACTTAACGGCCAACATACTCCGTTTGTCCAAACTGGACAGCCAGGAAATCGGTGAAAAGCCCGTGCAATTTCTTCTGGACGAACAGATCAGGCAGTGCGTATTGCTGCTTGAACCAAAGTGGAGCAAAAAGCAGATAGAATTCAATATCGAGCTGCCTTCCATCTCGTTTGTGGGAAACGAGGAGCTGCTGTCGCAGGTCTGGATAAATCTGATTGAAAATGCGGTGAAGTTCACGCATGAAAAAGGGGAAATATCGGTAACCATGTATTTTGAGCGGGGCATGGCGGCCGTAGGGATAGCAGACAGCGGGATTGGCATGAACGAAGAGACCCGCAAGCGAATATTTGAGAGGTTTTACCAAGGCGATCCTTCCCATGCCAAGGAAGGCAACGGACTTGGATTATCCATCGTAAAACGCATTGTGGAACTGCACGGCGGGAAAATAGACGTGGAAAGCAGCCTTAATGCCGGAACAAAATTCACCGTGTGGCTGCCATTGAATAACTGAATGTTTAAAGCCGCTGAAGCATCTTAATTAGGAATGTTTATTATAATTGTTTCTTATGTGATATAAATCTAATTGTTATTTTTTAGCTGTATTCATTCAAAAAAGAGGCTTCAGGAAAGCCTCTTTTAAAGTAATAGAATTTAAAATCTTCTTCCGCCGCCGCCGTGGGTGTTCCCGGAACTGGAGGAATGCGTTGAAGAACCGGCTGAACCGGAATCCGGAGGAGGAATATACCGCGATGTCGTATGCGTGTCTATTAAATTGTCCATCCTGCTGTTTAAAACAAGCTTCGCTTCCTTTCTGTAGTCGTAGGGAACGGGTTTGTATTCCTTTTTATACTGTTTATAGATGATTAGAACAACCAGTCCGCCTATGCCCGCTCCTATCAGAATGCTGATCACGATCCAGTCCGCCGTCAGGGTCCTGGACGAAACTGGTGGTCTGTAGTTTTCGGATGCCGATACAGGCTGCTCGTGCACACCGGCTGCCAACTCCGACTCAGGTTTGCCGTCCTGACTGTATGTCGAAGCCGGTTGCCCGGACTTCCCTGATACAGGGCCCGCGTCGATATAGTCTTCCATTTTTTTGATTGAGCGCTGCATGGCGCCGAAATAATCCTGATCCGAAACGTACTCATATTGCAGGTCAAGCAGATCATTGATACGTGCATCGTTTAAGATATCGATCATTTTCCCGGACGTGGAGATATAGAGTTCCCGGCTGTCCATATTGATCAAAAACAGCACGCCGTCTTTTCCGAATCCATTCTGGTCGTAAAAATCGTCCGCGTAGACTTGGGAGGTTTTTCCCTGATCGTCGGTGATGGTTACTATTATAAGATCAGAATCAAAGGCGAGCACATATGCGTCGACTGTTTCCTGAAGCTGCGCCGTCTCATCCAGCGTAAACAGTTCCGCGTTGTCATATATTTTTTGCCCGGCGGCAAATGCCGCCGAAGGTACAAGAACAAAAACAAGGAGTACGGTTATAATACTTATCAATATTTTTCTCATAGCAGCCACCCCATTAACATCAGAATCCCGGCAATTCCGGCAGTAAGGCCAGCAAACAGTATGGACAGCTTTTTGGGGCTGACCGGCACGCGGCCCGCGATTTTTCCCGATTCGCCGTTCATGGAAAAATAGTAATCCTCTCCTTTATACTTATAGGTGAACATCCATGCGGGCAGCATGAGATAGAGCCACTTTTCACTCTCGGCTGCCGCCTTTTGACTGATGACGGAGAGGGACGAATATCCCGAAACTGTGCCTAAAAGAAGGCTTTTGCTGGATTCCTGTATGATCTGCTCCACCTTGGGGCGGGCGTTTTCTTTTTCTATGTTCCGCTTCTCGGCAAGAAAACCCGAGAAGAAGGCGGGTGAAAAGGGCACAGCCTTTGTCATATCATACGGATGTACGCCGTCCAGGATGCGCGCCTGTTTTTTATCAAGAGCGGTTACGGCAATATCGTTGAAATCGATATCGCCTTCCCGGATGACGGTATATATGCTTGTTTCCGTGTATTCCGTGTTTCCGCTTCTCCAGGTCCTGACCTTCTCGCCACGCGCGGAAAGTCCTGCGGAAACCTTGCAGTCCACCACCCAGAAGGGATAATATACGCCCATCAAAAGTTCGCTCTTTGCCTGTTTCAGGAATTCGTCCTGTATGAATTTCTTTTTCCCGCACCATTCTTTAAACAGTTCCTGCACTCTTGCTTTTTCCACTGTGAACGGAACAACATAATCCGGTTTGTATGTTCCGTCAACCTTGCCTGAAAGAATGACCGGATTATGGCAATAGACGCACATGGTTGCGGCTGTGGTATCGTCCGTGATCACTTCCGCGCCGCAGCTTGGGCAGCGGTACAGTGAATTTCCGGCATAATCGCCGCTATCTGACGATTCCGGGCTGCCATTTGTGTCGCTTTGCGCCTTGGGCGCATTCAGCTCTTCTTCTGTGAACTGCGCATTACAGTACTCGCATGCGAAGTTTCCGCTCTGCGGATCGAAAATCAATCCGGCGTCGCAGTTGGGGCATTTGTATGTTACAGTCGGCATTTCGGCACACCTCCAATCCAGATTGCCTAGAACTTGGCACCGCATTCGGGACAAAACTTCGGGACCTCGCCCTCGGGCTTGTAGCCGCATTTTGGGCACGCCGCACCGTCCCTGGGTTTGCCGCATTTCGGGCAGAATTTAGCGTCCGCACTGTTGACGGCCCCGCATGCACATTTCCATCCTTCCTGCTTAATAGGTTTGCCGCATTCCGTGCAAAATTTAGCGCCTGCGCTGTTGACGGCTCCGCACGAACATTTCCATCCGCCCTGCGCGCCGCCGGTCTGGGCGGCCTGCTGCTGCATCTGGGCCTGATTGCTTTGTGAAAATACCCCGGCAATATTTCCAGCCGCGTTCACGCCCATGCCCATTCCCATAAAGGCGGCCATGGAGCCTGCTTCATTGGAACCAGCCGATTCAATGCCTCTTGCCATGGCTCCCTGCACATAGCCCTCGCGCACGCTCGGATTTTCTAGCATTGCGCCCTGGTTGCGCATGTTGATGAGTTTCTGGGATTCCTCATCATAGGATATGCTTGCAATACCCACGGACTGGATTTCCATGCCGCGCATCTTCTTCCAATCCTCGTCCAGCGTTGTGCTCATGTACTTGCTCAGTTCCCGGCCCTTGGATGCCACATAAGATATCCGCACGCCGTCGGCAGACATCTGGTTGATGGTGCTTTGAATGGCTTCCAGAAACTCGCTTAAATATTGTTCGTTGATATCGGCGATATCCACCCGCACGGAATTGCGCGGAATGGCCTCGGCATAAAACCTCAGGGGATCCGTGATTTTTATGGAATAGGTGCCGTGCGCTCTTAGGAAAAGCTCCGCATTGTAAAAATTATCAAAATAATTGATCGGGTTGTGCGTTCCGAATTTAATGCCCTTTATTTCCTGAAGGTTGATATAAAAAACCTGCTGTTTGCTGGAAGGCACTCCGCCGAACTTGATCCTGGAAAACGATTCCTTGATGGAATCGCCGAATTGTCCGTTGAACATGGAGGGAACGGTATTGTTGTCCACCTTGTAGTATCCTGGTTCCGAACTGTAATCCACAACCTTGCCGCCGTCAACCAGCATCATGAACTGGTTATCGTAAACATGGATGATCGAACCGTCCGAAATAACGTCTTCCGTGCCGCGCCTGTTGCTGCTGCGCGCGTCCTCTTTGCGGACAAATACGCCTTTGGTAAATACCACCTGGTCGTTCATATTATCCGGTTCAATGACTTCCTGCCATTGATCGGCCAGGCCGCCGCCAACCGCTCCGAAAAAAGCTTTAATGATACCCATAATAACCCTCCGTTTTAGTATTTTAAATAAAATGTTTGAACTTTGCCATGAAACTACAAAACCATTATATATGATAAAACCGGAAAAAACTACAATATTTAATGAAACGCTTCCTTATGTATATCGGACAGTCAGAGCCTTTATCTCCGGTTCATACGCAATCTGCTGTCCCATAGTTCAAGTTATTCATATATATGATATATATTCCTATATTGTAAATAACAGGCGGATCAAAAAACACTTTTCATAAACGCACTCTTTTATAATAATAACTAACAAACCCAAAAAATCATGAAGGTAAAATTTCACAAGCTGTTTTTATCAGTCGGATTAAAATTCGGCGGTAAGCAGCGCTGAGTTTAAGAGCAATGGTTAAAGTAGATATAAAAATACACGAACTCCACTGGAAATGTGGATTCAACCATAAGGCCGGTCAGGTCTTTGGAAGAATCCGTATTCTTTTTTAACAGAAAATCCGTTCTTTTTAGCATCAGCTGGGCGTTTCACATACATTTTTTAATTCCCGAACTGTTTTTTATTTTATAAAAATCGAACCAGAAAATGGATCATACAGACAAAATAATAAAAATTGCTTTAAACTTTTGGGATTTATTTCCGATAGATAAGATGGAATACTTCATGCCTGCGGTCCCTTAAACCAGGCCGGGCTTTACATGCTGGAAAGGCGGGATGCAGCTATACAAGATATAAGTTTTTTGAGAGACGAGTAAACGGATTGAATTGGTAAAGTAAAATGTTTTAAAAAAATAATGCCGGAAATGATGCAGCTGTTTTGGACTTGAAGAGGCATTGAATTTTAATAAGTCTCATATCATTAAGACTGCTTTTAAAATTGTACAACCTGGATAAACCCAAAATCAAGTATCCTATAATCTTTACTGTCAGAAGAACTGGTAAATATTTTTCTTATCTTTGCTCCTGAATTTTTACAAGAAAAATTATTAGAACCTGCTGTCCGGCATTCTGAGTTTGTTTCGGTTACAGAAAGGTGTCTTTTTGCATATCTGAATTTTTAAAGACTGGAGGGTTCAAAACAAATCGGTGTGGCACGGCTGTAACAGCGGTTATGCAAGAAGAAACGAAAAGAAACCAGGCAAGGTTTCAACTTGTTTTCTGTAAAATAAATTTAAAAATTATGATGGAGAAAAAATGGGAGACATAAAATGAAACGGTTTAATAATTTAAAAATCGGCACAAAACTGACCGCGGGATTTCTGATAGTCGCGGTAATTGCCGGAATAGTGGGGTTGCTCGGCCTCATGAATCTGAATAAGGTATTCAGCCAGAGCGAACGCCTCTATAAAGAAAATGCATTGGGTATCGATTATATGGGGAATGCGTCTATCTATTATCAGCGCCTGCGTTACAATGCCCTTAAAATGGACTTGCTGGAAGACGACAGCGCTTTTCAAACCAGTATAGATAAAATAGACCAATTCACCGGGCTGGTGGACGAGAACTTAACGAAGTATGAAGCGGGAATCACAACGGAGGAAGACAGAACCACGCTTAACGAAATAAAGTCGCTTTTTGAACAGTATAAATCCCTGATCGGTCAGGCTGTTGAATTGGCCAAGGCCGGGAAAATGAGCGAATCCGAAGCAATCATTACGTACGGCGCGCAAGCCGTAGGCGATAAATTACAGGCGGATTTTGACACCGCGTTTGCATATAACGAGAAAAGCGCGCAGAACAGATTTGATCAAAATATCCAGATAAAGAATCAGTCCACGCTTACAATGATCATTGCGGTGGGAATAGGCGTGATTGCGGCGATCCTGCTCGGGATCCTGATTTCAAGGTCAATCAGCAAACCGATGAGAAAAATGGTTGCCGCGGCCGATAAATTGGCGTCCGGCGATACCGGTGTGACGCTTGACATCAGCTCAAAGGATGAAGTGGGAATACTCGCAAGATCGTTTGGAAGCGTTGTCGCCGCAATTAAAAAACTGACGGCGGATACCAATATGCTGGTTGAGGCGGTAAAGGAAGGAAGGCTCTCCGTGCGGGCCGACGAATCCGGGCATGAAGGCGATTACCGCAAGGTGGTTGATGGCCTGAATAATACCCTGGATGCCTTCATGCAGCCTTTCAGCGTCGTTGCGCAACAATTGGATCTGATTTCGAAGGGATTGTCCTCGGATCTGCTGGATACAGATATGTACCGCGGGGATTTTAAAATCATTATTGAGAATATAAATACGGTAAGGATTTCTCTGAGGGAACTGGTAAATGATTCACTGATGCTATCCGGAGCTGCGGTGGAAGGAAAACTTGAGACGCGCGCGGATGCGGAAAAACATCAGGGAGGGTACAAAAGCATCATAGAAGGCTTTAATCATACACTGGACGCCATAACCCATCCGGTAAGCGAGGCATCGGCCGTGCTGGCGGAAATAGCCCATGGCAATCTGAATGTAACTATGAACGGCGATTACAAGGGAGACCATGCGATCATCAAGAACGCGCTGAACGAGACCATCAATGCAATCAAAGGCTATATCATTGAAATCGATGATGTACTTGGACGGATGGCGCTGGGAGATATGACGGTTGAAATCACCTCCGAGTATAAAGGTGATTTTGTACAGCTTAAAAATTCCATCAATCTGATTGCAGCGGATCTGAACGATATTCTGGCGGGTATAAACACTGCGGCTGACCAGGTTTCCGCCGGAGCTTCGCAGGTGTCAAGCGGCAATCAGGAAATCTCACAGGGGGCGGCCGAACAGGCAAGCTCAATAGAGGAATTAACGGCATCAATAACACAAATTGCCGAAGAAACAAGCCGCAACGCGGAGAATTCCAAAAAATCAAATGAAATGGCAATGGAAGCAAAGAAAGCGGCCGAGGATGGAAACCTGCAGATGAAGGATATGCTTCTTTCCATGCAAGAAATCAATGAATCATCCGGGAATATCTCAAAAATCATAAAAGTAATAGACGATATTGCGTTCCAGACGAATATTCTGGCCCTGAATGCGGCGGTGGAAGCGGCGCGCGCAGGCGTTCACGGCAAAGGGTTTGCCGTGGTGGCGGAAGAGGTGAGAAACCTGGCTGCCCGAAGCGCGGACGCGGCAAAGGAGACCGCTGAACTGATCGAAGGCTCCGTCAGAAAGGTCGAAGCCGGAACAAAGATTGCGCAGGATACGGCGTCCGCATTGACCAGGATAGTAAAAAACGTTGAGAATACCGTGGAGATCGGCGAGCAAATTGCGGTTTCGTCGGGCGAGCAGGCGGCGGGTATTGCGCAGGTTAACCAGGGAATCGAGCAGATGTCCCAGGTTGTGCAGACAAATTCCGCGTCGGCTCAGGAAGGCGCCGCTGCCAGCCAGGAATTATCCGGACAGGCGGAATTACTGAAAGAAAAGATCGGCCGGTTTAAACTCAAAGGAAGACCGGATCAATCCGCTCCGGGCCTTTCGGGTAATGAGGTTACATTTGCTGAAGATAAAGAATCAGAGGCAGCTTTAACCGAAAAGTATTGAGACGGATATGCAGGCGTCGGTTTAAGGGGCATTTATAAACAGAAAAAGAGGATTCCCGGGCAGCAGGGAATCCTTCGTTTTTTAGTGAGTATAAAAAAATCCATGATTGATAACTGCCCCAAGTTAAATCCCTAATTCCCTTATATCCGGAAGAGCCGCTTCCGCCTGTTTATCCTTGAGAGCCTTTTTTATTCTGCGGCTAAGGGCATAATTGCATGTGCCTGCAACCGGACACCGGCCGCAGTTAAAGCAACTTGTCTCGGGATAGAATTTTTCAATAATATGCCCCGGATCTTTCATTTTATCGCATACGTCGCTCGCGATTTTCTCCGGATAAAATAAATGAAGAATGGAATCTATTCTATCGGCTGTAACTCCTTGGGCAGCCGCCGACGCATAATGGGCTAAGCAGCGGTAATATTTATCTTGGTCGGAACCGAAATAATAGTTTGCAAACTTCATCCACATGAGTGCTGCCTCCTTAAAGTTTCCAAGCTTGTATAGGCAGACGCTCAGCAAAAAAAGATGTTCAAAGGGCATTCCGACAAATTTGTCACTGTACTCCACCCCGGCCATCATGAAAAAAGAAAGTTCGTTCAAGGCATTTTGCCTGGCCATTAAATAATCTGCCAGAATTTTAATATTTTCATCCGGCGTATTATGGAGATTTCTTACTACCTGTCGGAGCCTCATCTCCAGTTCGGCATTTTTTAGGACAGACAAATCTACCCGGTACATTTCACTGACCCCCGGAACAATGACATGGTAGGAAGGAAATCCAAGATAAGAAACATCCCTGATCAGAACGTCATATCCATCCAAAATAATGGTTTGCAGCATGGATTTCAGTAAATCGCCGTTGGATTTTCCTGCTGTGTCCGGAAAGGGTGAAAATTCATAATCTGCTTTTTGGTTGAACGTCTCCAGCGGATATTGTCCCAGGCCCAGCTTTGTTATGTTTAACAAATTTTCTTCAGGATCCACTTCAGCCGGGTCCATTGCGGGGTCAAATATCAGATAACTGAGTCCTGTAAATGCTTCCAGGTTTTTTCCCTGCAGCGCTTCACTGAATGCCCTTTCCAGAGCAATTTCGAAATCAGGGTGAGCGCCAAACTTCATGCCGTAACTCTGCCTTCTTTTATCAATAATTATCAGTGCGACAACCGGATACTTCCCGCCAAGAGAACCATCCTTCACCATTACCTTATAACGTCCCTCATTTTCGATATTCTTTATAGTTTTATAGAGCTTTTCATATCTCATCAAATACCAGTCGGGTACATTGGGGAGACTTATTTTTTCTTTGAATATCTTTATGTTGACAAACCTTTCAAAAATTTCCGAAATGCCCTGTACCAGCGTTTCCTCCGGTGTGTTTCCCGCACACATCCCATTGGTATAATATAACCTTCTGGAAAGAGAATATGGGATGTATTCATACCGTTTATGCAGCACGCTGTAATATGTAATAGTAAGGAAATTGTCGCCAAAAAACCTGTTGGGAATCTTCCATAAATTCATTTTGTCTGTTTTGCTCAAATGTCCGTAAAGTTTTCTTTGTTCTTCATCGCCATTAAATTGCAAAAGCATCTCAACAAAAGCGTTTCCGGAGTCCGCCAGTTCGGCGGCGCTCATTATTTTTTCGTCGGGAGCGACGATAAAACCTCTATACTTAAGTACATCATCTTCAAAATCGCCTGAACTCAATGAATCATTTTGGAGCCTCTCCATAAATTCCGCGTAGGCGCTTGCCCGGGCGAATTCTTTTGTTGCGCCCTTGCCATTTGTGGAAAATTCGCTGGAGCCCCTGATGTTTACGCTTAGAGTATAAAAACCGCCGACTTTAGTATCTGTCCAATTTTCCTCGAGCACTAATCCCAAACCTTTTAAAATAGTTTTAATGTTTTTCACTGTTTCTTCCGGTGTCTGCTCCTTATACTTGCTTTCTCTGGAAGCCTGCATTTATTTCACAACCTTTCAATGATACATTTACTGTTATAGACAAAACATAATATTCTTTAAAAAATTGAAAGGTTCTATCTAATTACAGGCTTTCAGTGAATAATATGCATATGTGTTTCTCATAAAAATTTGTAATATAATGGGTTGTGTTTTATAGTATACTTATAATTTGTTTTGCACGAAACGGAAAACCACTTGCCTTCGGTAAGGATATATCCATAAAAAAGGAGTAAAGTACTATGAAAAACATAAGTCCGGATGACATAAATACTGTCGCCGTCTATGAAGACCTGTATGCATATATATCAGGTTGCCGCATTATCAGTACACACAGCCATCATTTCAGCGACGGCCAATATCTTGACGCGAACCTCGAACAATACTGAAGAATTCTTATGCCGGCTGGATGAGCTCCCCTCCGGCAGCCCTCGACAGCGGCTCCATACGGGAATACTTGCAGACAAACAGGTGCAACAGCTATTTCCGCTGGATTTTTGCCGGACTTAAAGCGCTTTACGGGCTGGATGTGGAGCCGGAAAATTATCTGGAACTAGACAGGCGTCTGAGCAGGGCGCACAGGGACGGGGCTTACCATCTGTCGGTGCTGAAAGACGCGTGCAGCTATGACCGGGTGCTGTTGGACAAGTACGATAATCCGGGCAGCGACAACGGGCACCCCGAGATTTTTTCGCCGGCTTACCGCATCAACAGGTTGTTTTTCGGATACAGCAGGGAGGCGCGGGATCATAACGGGAACAGTCCTTACGATGTTCCCGGGTTTGAAAATATAAAAACGTTTGACGATTATTTGAGTGCTATACGGGACGATATCCGGAAGGCAAAGGCGCGGGGAGCCGTAGCCCTGAAAAACGCCTGTGCCTATGAAAGGAGCCTTGACTACTGCAAGGTAACAAAAGAGCAGGCGGGGCGGGCGTTTGGAAATCCGGATGCAACCTGGGCGGAAATAAAGGATTTTCAGGATTACGTGATGTTTGAGTTGGCACGCGCCGCGGAAGAAACGGGACTGCCCATACAGATCCACACGGGGCTGGGAATACTGGACGGCACGCGCCCAATCGGCTTAAGCCGGCTGATATCGGAATTCCCGAACGTTAAGTTTGATATTTTTCATGCAGGGTATCCCTGGACCAGCGATACGCTTGCGCTGCTGCACAATTATTCCAATACGTATGTCGACATCTGTTGGCTGCCGCTGCTGTCCACGCGCGAAGCAAAGGATTTCATCGTAAAGGCCCTTGAAATATCGTCCGTCAAAAGGATTTGCTGGGGATGCGATACATGGACAAGCGAAGAAAGCATGGGCGCGGTATTTGCGGTAAGGCACGCGCTGGCGGCGGGGCTCTCGGAGATGGTTTTGGACGGCGCGTTTGACGCCGGTTACGCGCGTTACGCCGCCCAAAGGATTTTGCATGACAATGCAAAAGAATTGTATGGCCTATAGATATCCACGCGCGCTATATTTTATTGTGAAGAGAAAAAACGCTTGTTAATACGATTTTGAAGTTGGCTGCCTCATGACTGTGGGGTCCGTCTTATAGATGTCCGCTATTGAAGGTGATATTTTAAATCATTGGTTTCTTTAAGCATTTCATGTAAACAAGATGATTTACTCCGCTCCGTTTGCTGTGCTTTTGCTTTATGCGCATAAATTCGGTGAACCCAAGCTTTTCATATAGTTTTACAGCATTTGTGTTCGTATCGGCAACCTCTAAGACGTATGTTTCATAGGGAGTGATATGAAATATATCATTGATGATTAAAGTTGCCACGCCCTGTCCCCTATATTTTGACGCGGTGGCGACAAACTCAACCATACCCATGCCCTTTTCTATTTCAAACGGATATTGTTTTTCTTCAAATTCTTTTTTTAATATGAAATAGGTAATTGTTCCCATGATTAAACCCAAATGCTTTTTAAGTTTTTTACTGTCCAGCCGTACCGATGGAATTTTTCCATCTGTGCATGCTGCGATTCCCGCAATGTCATCATCTATGACAGCAATATGAAAAACCGCAGGATTAAACATATGTTCAAAGGCTTTTACCAGTTTTCCTTTATCTTTCGAAAAGTAGTTTAGCCATTGATAAAATCCATCAACAAATATTTCGCTGATTTTCATTCTGGTTTGATTATCAAATTTGCTGAACCGAATGGTTTTCATTCTTATATTCATCCGTATGCTTGCAGCCATGATTTTTATTATGCAGGGCTAATTCTTCAACAGTATACTATACCTAAGCAAAAATTTCAAATAATCTGTACTATACATGTTTTGCATGAATATTTAGAGTTGAAATGTAAACCGAAAGTAACATGGAATGTTGTTTTTGTTTGGTAGATTGTCCGGAAAAGTACTGTATAATGATACAAAGGATGTGACAAATATGATAAATACGAATTTAAGAAACTTGCGGAAAAGACTGAAATATATACAGGAAGAAGTTGCGGATAAGATTGGCGTTTCAAGGCAGGCGGTTGCAAAATGGGAGAACGGAGAAACGGTGCCAGATATCAATAATTGTTTGGCCCTGGCGAAATTATATGACGTGACATTGGATGATCTGGTGAATTATACGGAGGATAAAGGGGGAGCGGAAATTCAATCAAAAGGAAAACACATATTTGGATGGGTAACTGTCGGTGAACGGGGACAAATTGTGATCCCTAAAAAAGCCAGAGAGATATTTAATATTCATCCGGGAGACAGATTACTGGTTCTGGGTGACGAGGCGCAGGGAATTGCCCTGCCGAAGTATGATAAATTTATGCATTTTGTAGAAGCTATATATCAGGCTGATGAATGCAGAGAGGAGTAATTGAATGAAAACGACTGGGGAAAAAGATACAGGGCAAAAGGCAGCAAAGAGAAAAAAAATACTGAAAAGGATTCTATTTATACTGGCAATAATCATTGCAGCAGGCGCAGCTGCTCTTGGCGTATATGCTTATCAGAATCTGCATTACGATGAAAGACCCTTAGCGGACACATACAAAGCAGGCTATGAGGAAAAGCTGGCGGCTCTTGAAGATGGTTCCGTACTCAATTATGCCGAAGGGCCAAATAATGGTCCGGCTCTTCTGCTGATACACGGACAGTCTATGGAATGGGAAGACTATTCAAGAGTTCTGCCGGAACTGTCCCAATATTATCATGTTTATGCAGTTGACTGCTACGGACACGGGGAATCAAGCCATGATCCTTCAAAATATACGGGGGTGGCTATGGGGCAGGATTTTGTATGGTTCATCGAAAATGTCATTGGCGAACCGTGTGTGGTATCAGGCCATTCTTCCGGCGGTATTTTAACGGCATGGATTGCTGCCAATGCACCTGAAGATGTACTGGGCATTGTTTTGGAGGATCCGCCGTTCTTTAAAGTGGAGCCGGATGAAATGCAGAATACGTTTGTCTGGCGTGAAAGCTTTGAAATCGTGCATAACTTTAAAAATCAAACGGTTATGGATGATTATGTAACGTACTATATGGAAAACAGTTATTTGTTCGGGCTGTTCGGCGATTTGAGAAAGCTTACTGCAAGGGATACAAAGGCTTATCGGACCGAACATCCGGGAGAACCGCTGAAATTGTGGTACCTGCCATATAGTTGGATGCATGGCACGCTTTATTTGGACGATTTTGATATAGAATTCGCCGATACTTTTTATACAGGTTCATGGTTTGAAGGATTTGATCAGGAAAAGACTTTGGCCGGCATAGACTGTCCTTCCGTATATATTAAGGCGGCGACGCAGTATGGCGAGGATGGGGTGCTTTACGCAGCAAACAGCGACGAAGATGCTGAGAAGGTTCACAGTCTTTTGAAAGGAAACGAGATGACAACGATAAAATCCGGACATGATATTCATTTTGAGCATCCTAATGAATTTATACGGATTATGAAAGATTTTTTGAATAAAATAAAATAGCCTTCAGGCTATTACACATTCAGGGTTCAAACCTCACAACTGAATTCCCAGGCGAATATCCTAAGATTGAAAGATTTTTGAATGGAGGTAATTTGCTTGGGATTTTATATTGGCGTTGAACCTAATGTAAGGATATTTGTAGAAGATCTTAATCCGTTAGGGAAAAAGACGGTATTGCTTATTCACGGGTGGCCGGGAGACCACAATTTATTTGAGTATCAGTTTAACGAATTGCCCAAATTGGGGTACAGGTGTATCGGAATAGACTGCAGAGGTTTTGGTTTATCGGATAAACCATGGACGGGTTACGATTACGACCGTTTATCCGATGATATCAGGTGCGTGGTCGACACGCTGAAACTGCAGAATATCATGCTTGGGGGACATTCAACCGGAGGAGCGATATGCGTAAGGTATATGGCCCGGCATAAAGGCTGCGGAGTATCCAAACTCGGCCTTTTTGCGGCGGCGGCGCCAAGCCTTGTTCAGCGTCCGTATTTTCCATACGGCCTGCAAAAACAGGCTGTAATCAAAATCATTCGGAATACATATGCCGACCGGCCAAGTATGCTGAGAGGGTTTGGTAAAATGATCTTCTATAATCCTGTCAGCGGCCCCTTATCGGATTGGATATTCCAATTGGGGCTGCAGGCGGCAAACTGGTCAACCGCGGCTATTGCAAACACCTGGCTGGGAGAAGAAGAATTGTTCGATGACCTGAAGGCAATCAATGTACCGACGCTGATTCTGCATGGGCTTAATGACCAGGTATGCCTGTTCCCGTTGGCTACGGCACAGAAAAACAGCATCAGTGATTCAAAGCTGGTGCCGTTTGAATCGTGCGGACACTTTTTATTCTATGACCAGCGCGAAAAATTCAACAAAGAATTGATCAAATTTTTGGAAGAAAAATAGTCGCTTTACACGGCGATTTTTCCGTCCTCGATACGGATAATCCGGTCCGAAAGTTGGACGATTTCGTTGTTGTGGGTGATCATCACCATGGTCCGCTGGAAATGCCGGATTGACATTTTCAGCAAGCCGAGTGCCTCCCGGCTCGTTTTGCTGTCCAGATTTCAGGTGAGCTCATCGGCCAGGATAATGGCGGGCTCTGACGCCGGCGCTCGCGCAATGGCCACATGCTGCTGCTGCCCGCCGGACAGGCTGCCCGGAAGGCTGTTAAGCTTATCGGAGAGTTTCAGAGGAATACAGAACATCGCATACTACAATTTATGGTAAGTTTCCTTCAGGAGCAAGGCGTCCTTTTCCAGCAGAGGGCCCTCGGCGACGACGCAGCCCGCGGCATTGAAATCCTTTAAGGCATGCAAGCAGTCCCTGTAGTTAAAATCGCTTTCCTCCAGGGGGAGATGGCGTATTTCTCCTTTTGCATTGTACCGTATGCCGCCCATGTGAATGTGCAGGTCTTTTAGGGCGTTACTGCCCAGTTGCCCGCTCACATACCGCAGTATCCCCGCAAAATCATCGTACCTCTTTAAACCGCCGTTCTGCCTTGCATGCATGTGCGCAAAATCGATGCATAATTTGCATGAACCCACCTCCCGGCAAATTGCAACCAATTCCTCAAGGGTCCCGAATTGGGTGCTTTTTCCGGTGGTTTCAAGCCTGTAATCCACCCCGCCGGACGGAAGCTTTAAAAGATTTGATTGAATTGTGCGGAGGGCGTCTTCTTTCGTGCTCTTCAGATAATATCCCGGATGGAATACCAGGGATCGTCCGCCCACATTGATTAAGGCCTCCCTTGCGCGGACGATCCTTTTAAGCGAATCATCCTGCTTCATATGATCGGCGGCGTTTAAGTTGATATAATACGATGCGTGCGCTGAGAGATAGAAACCGTTTTCAATTTTGGTTTTTAATATAAGATCTTTATTGTTGTCCGTTACGTTGACGCTTCTTACAAAAAGCAGTTCCATAGCGTCCAGGCCGATTGATTTTAAATATCCGATGCCTGAGGCATAGTTGATCCCTTTGATTCCGCTGAATGCAGGCAGGCCGGATATGCCGAATAATAGTTTTTCCATTCTGTTTAGTTTACCGGAAACGGACTGGATTATCCCCTGGAACTCAAGTCCTGCGAACTTCAGGAGCATTATTAGTAATAAAAGAAACCGGCCCCGTCATATTGTTTGTAATAAGCAATGATGGAAAAGGAGGTGAAATAAATGCAGGAGAGCTCCTTTTATTCCGATGAGAAGCCTTTGAAGGATCAAAAGGACAATCCCACCCGGCAAACGCGGAATACCCTCATGGCCCTGGCGGACGCAATAATTCCGCGGACGCCTCTATTGGCTGAAGAGTATGGTAAAATACAGTTTTTTGGAGCGCCGGATCTGAATACGGACGAGTATATTATTCTGTCGCTGAATCAATATGCCCATTTGGCAAACCTTGCGGCAGAATTGCTGAATGCGGCTGCCCGCCAGTTGGTATCTGAAAACGGGAACCACAGGAACCTCAATTTTGCGGTATATCCGGAAGGAGATGCGTTTGCGGCGCTTGCGCCTGAAGACCGCATTCGCGCACTAAATCTTTTGGAAACGCTTAAAATTGATTTTGCAGATTTACCGGTAATTTTTCAGGAGAATCCGGAATTGGTGCTTCATATTACCGGCAGGCTGAACAGATTCATTGTAATGGGGTATTATTCCGAGTGGTCCGGATATGGGGCCACACGCATGAAGCCGCCGGATCAGCGCCGTTTGGAGTATTTTCCGTTAAGCTGGAAACAGGCCGGATACCCCGGCCCTTCGCTTGGCTACCGTGCAATAGAAATAACAAATATAAAATGAGGGGAATGAGCCGTGATGAATGAAACCGACGCGATAGTAATCGGAGCGGGCGGCGGCGGCGCCGTAGCTGCAAAAGAGCTTGGAGAAAAAGGAATCAAGGTGCTGCTGCTTGAAGCGGGACCGTGGTATGGAAATAAAAAATGGCCCGAACCCAATGCCGGACGCGGCGCGGCAAGCAGCTCCAGTTATGATGATTTAAGCATCGATATTTTAAAAAGATGTTTCACGGATCTGGAAGACGATATGAATGACTTTGTATCCGGCAAATTCCGCTGGGGTCCCGCAAACAGAAATCTGGGGCCATGGCAAAGAAAGATTGCCCTGAAAGGATATGCCTGGCAGAATTCCGGCGTAGGGGGAAGTACGCTGCATTATTTTGGGAATTCTCCGCGCGCATATCCCCAATCGGTTAATAATGTCTGGCCCATATCATATGAAGAACTTGTTCCTTATTATGAAAAGGTTGAATCAACGCTGCCCGTCTTTCCTGCGCCGGCAACACCAAAGGAAGAAGTGTTTTTTTACGGCGCGAAAAAGGCCGGCTGGCGGCTCCTGGAATCTCCGGATCTGGCGGGTCCTGGGTACAGGCCCCAGCCCAATGCGATCCTGCGTGTAAATCCGCTTTTGAATGATTCCGATTTTGACATAAAGAATAACCGTTCCGTAGGCTGTACGTTAAGGGGGCATTGCGTGAACGGATGCCATATAGGACCGACGGTAGAGGGCGTGGCAAAAAGGTCGACCCTGGTAAGTTATATACCGCGCGCGCTCAGAACCGGAAATGTGGAGGTCAGGCCGAATACTTTCGTGACCAGAATCTTGACGGAATCAGACCCCAAAGAAGGGATGCGCGCCACTGGGGTGATATACAGGGACACATGGACGGGGGAAACGGGAGAATTGAGGGCCCGGGCGGTCATAATGGCGGGGGGTGGCATAGAAACGCCAAGGCTTTGGCTGAATTCAAATTTACCGCAAAATGCCTGGGTGGGAAAAGGCCTGGTCAATCACTGGTTCGACTGTATGGCGGGGATATTTAACGAAAAACAATTAAATGATGTTTTTGGATTTTCGGATGTGAAACCGTACGTTGGCCAAAATGCCGCGGCGAGATTCGATTACCCTGGACTTGGCGTGATTGAAACATTCGGGTTCAGCCCCGGATTATTTGCCTCCCTGCTGTATGCAACCAGTTATAAGGGGTATCAATCTTCAGAGACCGGCGCGGAAAGCCCTTGGGATATTGAAGGCCTGGTGGCGGGGGAACGACTGAAAGAATTTATGATGGAATATCCGAGAACGCTTGCCGTTTTAATATTCACAGACGATGACGTTAATGGAAGAAACACAGTTATATTGGATAATAAGATAAAAGACGATAACGGATTTATTCCGGTCATCCGGTATCAGCCAAGCGTAAAAGACCGGGAGAAGAGGGATAAACTGGCTGCAATTGCCGCGGATATTTTGAGAAAAGCCGGCGCCGAAACAGTGATCCGTTCCAATTGGCCTCCGGACGTTTTTATTCATATTCAAAGTACAATGCGCATCGGGTATGTAACCGATGCGAACTGTGAGGCAAATCAGGTAAAAAGGCTTTTTATCACTGACAACAGCGTTTTGTATAATGGGCTGGGCGGACCGAATCCCACGCTTACGACCCAGGCACTGGCTACACGCACTTCGGAAAAAATAATCCAGAAATATTTCGGCTGACGGACCAAGAACAAAACAGCAGCCGCGGATATCTTACTGCGTTTTGCGGCTGTATTCTTTTGCAATACGTTTAATTATTGATTGCAGTTCGATCGAATCCTTCCCGGCTCCGTATCCGCTCCGGTATTTGGTCAAGCCTTTGCCCTTCTCCCAGAGTCAAAAGTAATTATTTACGCTAACTAATTTATTCTCGCTGAAGGATTCATGATATTTAATCCGGCCGTTTTTATTATATCGGGTCCAGGACCCATTTTTCTACCGCCGGAAAATGTCCGATTTGCCAAAGCTCTCCCGAATCCGGTAAAAATTCCATTCACCCTCCATCAGATCATTTTCATAAAATCCATCAGCCTTGACTTTACCATTTTTGAAATAGTAGGTCATTTTATTTTCGGTAATCATATTCGCTCATTGCGGAAAGCTCGTTGTTTAAATCTGACATTGCATCATCCACCGAAATGTTATTATGAAGGATGTTTATAATGTGCTTGTAGATCAAAGTTTCTATTACGGTTATGGGAACAAGACTGCCGTCCCTTTTTTGGATGGATTTGCGTTGTTTGTTGCCCGAATAAGTTTTATATATTAAAGGGAGCCATGGATAATGATTTGCAAGCTCATCGTTTGTATAAACGTTTTTTAATGGGGATTGGCCGTCGAGAATAGCAAAATAACTGCTCATTTCAGGATCGCAGGTCCAGCGGATAAATTCAAGAGCGGCAGACGGATCGGTTTTGTCAGAGGGTATTGCAAGGCCCCAACTGCCCAGTACGGAATAGTTGCCGGGTATGTTGGCATAGCCGATTTTTCCGGTAATTTTGGATTTTGCGTTATTGTTTACATCGGCGATAAAGGACGCGAAGCTGACCAGCATCGCCGTTTTGCCCAGATAAAAATCCTCTACGGTGTTTTCAACGCTGTATGTAAGCGTCTGCGGAGGGGCATATTTAAAAGCTTCTACCAGACTGTTTACACCCTTTTTAAATGTTGTTGAATTTACAAGAGGGTTGCTATCGCCGTCAAACACGCTTCCGCCATAAGCCCAAACCCGGGGCATAAGTTCGGGAAGAAGAATGGCGGCGTTGCGGGCTGAAAAAGACGTGCCGAATTCTACGGGAGAGTTTGGATTTAGAGAACGCGTAAAGAAACTGCTTATAACATTAAACTCAAACCAGGTCCGCGGTACACGCAGCTTTTCGCGGTATTTTTTCTCGAAAAGGTCGCAAAGTTTGGGGTTTTCAAATAAATCGCGCCGGTAAAGGAGGAGTTGCGGACCGAAAAGGAAAGGTACTCCGTAATACTTGCCGCTAACCAGTCCGACCTTGTCCAGAAGCCCTTCCAGAAAGACCGATGTATTAATAGCGCCGGAATCGGTATAATCCGTAATATTAAAAAAGCAATTTTCAGAAACGAGAATATCCAACCACGGATTGTCGTACATACAGACGTCAAAATTGCTGAGGTAGTCTTTATCCATAAGCTTTGAAAGCAGAGCGCCATGTTCGCATAACGTTATGTCCACATCTATGCCGGTCTTGCGGGTAAAAGCGGCGTGGGTCCTGATAATACCGTGCGCATTCGGGGAATCAAGCAGCAACAAACGCAATTTTTTGTTTTCCGCTTTGCTGGGGCTTGCATATGTCATTGCCGGTTCAAACAGGTTCTTGCCTATGATCTTGTCGTTTAATATGATTTGCTGTTTTTCAAACATCAGAGGCCTGTCGATATTATTGAGCAGCAGGCGCGCCGCATTTGCGCCAAGGAAATTTGCGGGCCGCATTGTGACAATGATATTGTTGTATTTCAGGAAGTTTGAGAGAGTTTCCTGGCCTATTGAAACCATCACAATATCATCATACAGCGATATGCCCGCTAGACTCGCCGCCTGCTCCAAACCGCTTGTAAGGATGCGCGAGGTGGAAATGACCGCATCGGGGGAAATGTCCTGGAAGAAAGAAATACCCGTCCTGAATGCTTCTTCTTTTGTCATATTGATATGGCGGATTAAATCTTGATCTGTTTTCAAATCCGACGCTTTCATGAAATCGTGGTAGGCCAAAGCATATTCCTGCTCGCATGAAAAATGTTCGGGACCGGCTATCAGCGCTATTTTCTTGCAGCCATGTGCAGACAACTGGGATAAGAGGTAAGTCATCGTATCATACTGATTGAAAGAGACAAAATTGGCGTCCCGGGACGTAACTTTTCTGTCAATAAAAACCAAAGGTGTGTCGGTTAACCGGTCATAGAATTCGGTATCTTTAAGACACGACATTACAATAAGTCCGCATACGTTCTTTTTCAGATAATTTTCTATAATAGATACTTCATTTTCCGGAACATCGCCTGAAAAGGCCAGATTAAGATAATAGCCTGCCTTTTTCAGTTCGGCTTCAATACCTGCAAGTATATATGTATAATACTGCTCGTTGGCATTAGGCAACACCACGCCTATTTCCCAATTGGTATTTGTACGCAGGTTTTTTGCATATGTGTTCGGCTTGTAATCCAATTCATGAATCGCAATTTTGATCTTTTTTGCAGTTTCGGGCTGTACATGTTTCACACCGCTCAGATAATTGGATACAGTTCCTATGGAAACCCCGGCCAGCTTGGCAACGTCTTTGATAGTACTCATTTTAACCGCCTGTTTTGTAATATATACTTAGTTACTTTATTATAAAATAAATATATATAAAACGCAATGAAAAATCAGTAAAACGATTCAATATATATTTCAATGAAATTTATTGACAATATATGCTTGCAATATATAATAAATTTCAGAGTTAACTTTTAAAATACAAATCATTAAAATTTAGAGCTTAAAGTAAACAAATAAAATTTAATAAGAAAGGAAAATTATTGTGGCTGATGTATTGCTTGAAATGACAGGCATTCAGAAGTACTTTCCGGGTGTTCACGCTCTCGATAATGCGAATCTTTGTGTGAACAAGGGTGAGGTACATGCGCTCGTCGGAGAAAACGGCGCGGGTAAATCCACGCTGATGAAAGTATTAACCGGTATATACAAGAAAGATGACGGGACAATCAAATTCCGGGGCGTGGAGATTGAGCCAATGGACCCAAGGCATTCGCAGAAGCTTGGAATCGGCATCATTCATCAGGAACTGAATCTTATGCCTCACCTTACGGTTGCGCAAAATATTTTTATCGGCAGGGAACCCATGCGCGGATTATTTCTGGATCAACTTTCAGAAAACGAGCAGGCGCTTAAAATGCTGCAGGCGCTGAACATTAATATTGACCCGTCGGTGCCTGCGGGTAAATTGACCGTTGCAAAACAGCAGATGGTGGAGATCGCCAAAGCCCTCTCGTACGACAGCGAGCTTCTCATTATGGATGAACCTACCGCTGCTCTGACCGGCAGCGAGATAGAGGAACTGTTCAAGGTCATACGGGACCTGCGCGGCAAGGGACACGGCATCATATATATTTCACACCGTTTGGACGAGCTTCCGCTGATAAGCGACCGCGTCACCGTCATGCGGGACGGACAGTATATCGGCACGGAAGAAACCGGGAGCGTAACTAAAGAGAAAATAATCAACATGATGGTCGGCAGGACAATATACGAAGAACCGAAGGGCAAAAGCAACGTTCCTAAGGGAGCTCCCGTTGTGCTTAAGGTGGAGCATCTCATGGGCAATAATGTGAGGGATGTATCCTTTGAACTTAAAAAGGGAGAGATTCTTGGGTTCGCCGGGCTTATGGGCGCGGGACGCACGGAAACGATGCGCGCGCTTTTTGGAGCGGATCCATCGGCAGGCGGGGATATAACGGTAAACAGCAAAAAGGTAACGATCAACAGCCCGAACGATGCAATTGCAAACGGCATATGCTACCTTTCCGAAGACCGGAAGGCCTTAGGCCTGGCCATAGGATTGAGTGTGCGGGACAATTGCGCTATCGCAACTTTAAATGACTTCTTATCCGGACCTTTTACAAACGACAAGAAAATTGATGAAACGACCCGCGAGTATGTTGAGAAGATAGGCATTAAAACACCCTCCATAAAGCAGCTCGTTAAAAACCTGTCAGGAGGGAATCAGCAAAAAGTGGTAGTTGCTAAATGGCTGATTAGAAACAGCGATATTATGATATTTGACGAACCTACGCGCGGCATAGACGTTGGCGCAAAACAGGAGATATATAAACTGATGAATCTGCTGGTTTCAGAGGGAAAATCCATCATTATGATATCGTCCGAATTGCCCGAACTGCTGCGTATGAGCGACAGGCTGGTCGTTATGCGCGAGGGGTGCATTACGGGCGAACTGGATATAGCTGACGTTACGCAGGAAAAAATCATGACATTAGCAACAATGAATATGTGAGGTTATTGCAATGGGAATTAAAAAAAGAGAATTAGACTTAACAAAGTTCCTTGCTCCGGTTGTTTTGATTTTCTTATATGCATTCTTCTCGGTGTTTGGAAAGAATTTTTTCGGTACGGACTACCTGGTCAACATTCTGGACGGATCATACTATATCGGCTTTATGGCAATAGGTGTTACGTTTGTTATCATAACCGGCGGAATCGATCTTTCTCTGGGTACAAATATGATGGCCGCGGCACTTATCGGTGGATATGCTTTTAACGTTCTGCATTGGCCAATGGCTTGGGCCCTGGTGTTTGTTGTGGCAATAGGAGCAGGATTGGGTTTTGCAAACGGCATTATGGTGGCCTATCTCAAGCTGCCGCCTTTCATAGCCACCCTGGGCATGATGATGATGGGCATGGGCCTTGGCGCAATCATTACAAACGTACAAACCATGCGGTACCCGACATTCGGCGCTCCTGAATCATGGTTTAAAAACATTTTTTATAAAACTACGGACGGATTTCCGCTGGGGGCCCTTTGGCTGGCATTGTTCTTTGTGATAGCGTGGGTGCTGCTGAATAAAACAAAATTTGGCCGGTATACGTACGCGATAGGATCAAACGGTGAAGCGGCAAGGCTTTCCGGCATCAAGACCGCCCCCTGGCTTACGGCTGTGTATACTTTTTGCGGATTTTGCAGCGGCCTTGCAGGCGTCATGTATGCTGCTGTTTACACATCGATCATCCCGTCAACGGGCAACGGTCTGGAGTTGCTCGGTATCGCGGGGGCCGTCATAGGCGGTACAAGCCTGATGGGCGGTACGGGAAACCTTGCAGGCACCATAATCGGCGTTTTCATTATGAGCGTCTTAAAGCAGGGCCTTATGTCTATGGGACTTCAAAGTCACTGGCAGACGTTCTTTACGGGATTGGTTGTGGTCTTTGCGGTGCTCCTTGATCAATACCGCGTCAACAGGAGCAACAGGGTAAAGAGGGCCTGATTGAACTGAATATCCTCGGGATTTTCCCCGTTGATAAAATAATAGGAGGAGAAAGTATGAAAAAAATATTTGTAGTGTTATTGGCGTTGCTTCTGACGATGAGCCTTGTAGCTTGCAGCGGTACCCCGGCAGCGTCATCCGCGGCGCCTGCGTCTTCCGAGGCGGCATCGTCTGCGGCTCCCGCGTCATCCGAAGCTCAGGCAAATTCGGGTGGAGAGAAGTATATCGCAGTTGTTTCCAAGGGATTCCAGCACAAATTCTGGCAGACTGTTATGGCGGGAGCGCAGGATGCTGCCGACAAAAACGGAGTTACAATGACGTTCGACGGCCCGCCGTCCGAATCGGATATCAGCCAGCAGGTGGATATGGTGAACGCCGCTTTGGCAAAGAACCCTGCGGCCCTGTGCCTTGCGGCGCTTGATACTTCGTCTCTGAATGAGCAGCTTCAGACATGCGTGGATAAAAAGATTCCGGTTATAGGCTTTGACTCCGGCGTTCCGGATGCACCGGCAGGCTCCATTGTTACTACTGCGGCTACAAACAATGAAGCGGCAGGCGCGCTTGCGGCCGATACCATGTTCAAAGTGGACTCCATAGCTGCGGCTCTCAAGACAGCCACGTCCGACAAGCCGGTAATCATCAGCGTTATCAGCCAGGATGCTACCTCTGCTTCCATTACGGGCCGTACAACCGGTTTTGTAAACGAAGCAGTTAAGCTTGCTGAAGAGATTCAGCCTGGCAATGTTGCGGTAACCGGACATGACAAATGGAAAAAAGATTCCACCTCCGGCAGTATAGCGATCGAAATTACGGTTACCATCGCGGCGTCCACAAGCGTACCGGATTGCCAGACTGCCGCCCAGGCTGTTTTGCAGAGAGAACCGGTCGGCGTATTTGTTACAAACTCCGGCACAGTTGACGGAATGCTTGCGGCCACAACCGACGGGTCTGACCTTGACCGTACAAACGGTAAATTTAAAGACATAGTAGTTATCGGTTTTGACTCCGGCGCGTCGCTGCTCAATGCAGTCACTAATCAATGGTTCTACGGCGCGATTACCCAGGATCCATATCAGATTGGATATCAGGCGATAGACCTGGCATGCAAGGTATTAAACGGCGAAAAAGTAGATGAGATTGTGGATACAGGCTGCAAATTCTATGACAGTAGGAACATGAACGATCCTGATATAGCCGCGTTGCTGTACGAGTAAAAAAAGATGTTGAAGGCAGCTTAAAAAGCTGCCTTCAACAATAAAAGCTGCTTTTATAAAAATAATAGGATTTGACCACAAGCCTTGATTAAGGTAAGACATAAAAAGAAAAAGGAGATGCAGATATGCTTTTAGGAGTTCCGAAAATACTGTCGCCCGAGATACTGTCTGCGCTTTGCGAGATGGGGCACAGCGACGTCATCGTCATAGGAGACGCGAATTTTCCCGGAAGAAGATTCGCTGCGGAAGGCAACTGCA
>JAEWMJ010000047.1 GCA_023393165.1 Bacillota bacterium
GCGGCTGGTTAGGCCTTACCCGATAGGATTTTCCTACTGTATATTCATCAGCTTACCAAAGTTTCGCAGAATTTCTTCCACTCACTAGGGGAAATCAGTTAGTCTGATTTCGCAGCTCGCACCTTTATCCTATTATAACACAGAATTAATAAAATGGTTTTATATAAAAAAACAGGCGGCCAACGGCCGCCCATCATATTACTGATATTGAATAAATTTATTGAGCTTATTTTCTTGCTTCAGCAACGGCAGCGACCATCTTTTTGCCGATCTCAACAATGGAATCATAGTCGCCTTTTTTTGCGCCCGCCGTAAGATCGCTCCCGGCGCCCACGGCAACGCAGCCGGCCTTGATCCACTCGCCCGCGTTTTCCGCGTTCACGCCGCCCGTAGGCATCATTCTGGCCTGCGGCAGAGGCCCTTTGATAGCCTTTATGATTTTGGGCCCGTAAAGGTTCCCGGGGAATATTTTAACGATATCCGCGCCGGCTTCCAGGCATTCCACAACTTCCTTGATGGTCATTGCGCCCGGCATGCAGGCAACCTGGTACCTGAGGCACGTCTTTACCGTGGGCACATCCAGGCAGGGGCTAACGATATAGTTTGCACCCGCAAGAATTGCCGCGCGCGCGGTTTCGCTGTCCAGAACCGTGCCTGCGCCCACAAGCATTTCTTCCGGCTTATATTTTTTGGTGAGCGTGCGGATAATATCCAGCGCGCCGGGAACCGTAAACGTGATCTCGATGCCCACGATGCCGGCTTTGATGCAGGCTTCCGATATCTTGATGGCCATATCTTCGCTTTCCGCGCGCACTACGGCAACAACGCCGCAGTCCGTAAGTCTTTTCAATACTTCAGCTTTTTCCATTTTTAAAAACCTCTCTATTTGTTGAGAACAAATTTGCAGGATTCCCCGCGCAATACCGCAATGCAGTTATTAACCGCCATGACGCCCATGGCTTCCACAGCCTCGCCGGTGTGCGCGCCCGTATGCGGCGTAAATATTACGCGGTCAAGCCCTTTTAAGGGCGAGTCTACGAGCGGCTCCTGTTCGAACGCGTCAAGGCCCATTCCGCCAAGTTTCCCGCTGCGCACAGCATCCGCCGCCGCATCTTCGTCTATCAGGCCGCCGCGCGCCGTATTAATGATCACCGCGCCCTTCTTCATTCTTGCGATGCGTTCCGCATTTACCATGTGGCGGGTTTCGTCTGTCAGCGGCACATGCAGAGAAATAAAATCGGAGGACGAAAGTACCTCGTCCAGCGTCATCTTTCCCACGCCGTTTTCGGCGGCAAACGCCTCGTCAAAATACGGATCGTACGCGTTTACGGTCATACCGAATGCTGCCGCGCGCCTGGCCAGGTTCTTGCCGATCGCGCCCATTCCTACGATGCCCAATGTCTTGCCGTAAAGCTCCACGCCCTCGTTGCGGGGCCATTCTCCCTTTTCCACTGCCGCATGCAGCTTTGGAATGTTGCGGGCCGCGCAAAGCATCAGGGCAAACGCCAGTTCGCATACCGCGACCGCGTTCGCGCCCGGCGTATTGCAGACTTTAATGCCTTTTTTGGTGCAGGCGGGAATATCCACCCTGTCCACGCCTGCGCCGTACCTGGAAATCACCTTCAGGCTTGCCGGCATTTTTTCTATAACATCCGCGTCGATATAATCCACGCCCGCTATGAAGCCGTCCACGCCGGCAAGACGTTCAATGATTTCTTCCCCTTTTAAGGGACGGCCCAGGTCGTTGTATACGACTTCGTCCGCAAACGCCTCGATTTTTTCCTTGGCCTTTGCGTTCTGCGGTTTTAAAAACGATGTGGGAGTAACCAATATTTTCAATTTATCAGCCCTACTTCCATTTTGGATTGTCTACGATCTGCGGTTTCCCGTCTTTTTCAACAAGAAGCTTGCGGTAACCCTTTGTCTCGATGGTACCGTAATCGTGGCCCGCGTCTCCCCTGAAGCAGAAGAATGTAAACAGAGGCTCGGTCGCGCTGACGTTGATGCTGCGGTGCGCATACCGCGGCGGTACGTACACCATTTTGCCGGCCGTGAGTTCCTGCGCCGACCAGTCGCCTTCCGGGTTTTCCAGAAGCATATAGCCGTGGCCGCTCATGGTAAGGTAGATTTCGCCCGTTTCCAGTATGGTGTGGAAGTGGCCTTTTGTCATGAAATATTCGTCGCCAACCTTGCCCGGATAGGTGATGCTGCATCCAAAAGCCAGATCGCCCGCGTTCTCGGGCGCGCCGATCTCGTGGAATTCATACACCAGTTCGTCTTTCTGGGCGATCATCTTTTCAAGAGCCGCCTCGTCGGCAAACATGCCGCGCATATTGCTTAATAGCCTTTTTGAAGTCGCTTTCTTTGAAGAAAATCCGGTTTTGAAATCAAAATCGATTGTGAAGCCGCGCACCCAATCCATGGGGTTGCTGCTGCCATTAAAATCTGCCATTGTTTACCTCCTTATTTTACGCCGCTGCGAGCGGACATTTAAATTAACTAAGTAACTACTGATTAAATGAGGAATGTTGGATTGGTACGGCGGCTTTGTGTCCTGCAAGGAGCGAAATCGCAGGAATAGCAGCGCTATTTCAAGATTTCAGCGACACAGCAGGGCGCGAAGCCCGACCGGCAAGACAGCGTTCCGATTAATCAGTGGTTACCTAATTCATACCTAATCAACAGTTCCTTTATTCCTGCTGTGAAGGCCGCTGAAAGCGCCAAATACAAGGCGCTTTGAGTATTAGTTGGCTGTTCTCAGCGGTCTGAACCTTTAGTAAACGCTTACTTTAGCGGGCGTTGAACTTTGCCGCTATCTTGTCCAGTTGATCCAGCACTTCGCCTTCGATTTTCACATCGAACACTTCGCCGATCACCTGGGTCCAGCCGAATATGAAATACTTCCAGCCATCTTCAATGTACAGGCTGCGTTTTTCTTTCTGTGCTTCCGCCTGGTGCATGAACAAAAGGTCTCCGCGGTAGTTGATTTCCCAGACCAGTCCGTTCATCGGGAACACCGCATCATTTGTGAGAGGCGAACCCGGCCTGTCTTTGCCAAGGCCCGTCGCGTTGATAACCAGGGAACCGGGACCCATCTTCGCCATGACAGCGTCGTTTTGGCCGGGCTCCGGGGTCAGGTAATATTCATATGCAACGCCGCCCGGATCAAGCTGTTCCTTGTTGATCTTTTCAATTTCGTCCAGCCTCGGCTTGGAACGGTTGGCGATCACGATCTTGGAAGGATAATTTCCCGCGAATTCCTTGCGGAGGAGATAGGAGCACATGGCGATAGCGCTTCCGCCGGCGCCCATGATCATGACGCCCGCGTCGCGATGGTCTTTCCAGTAATTTTTAGGTACAAACTGTTCCAGCGAAAGGCCGGAAGAAATCGGGTCTTTTGCATGTCCGCAAAGCTTATCCCCTCTTTTGGAAATAGAGGACAATTCGCCGAACATTTGGGCATACGGGTCAAGATATTCAAACATGTCTTTCGACGCGTTGTAAAGGTCAATTTTATGCGTAGTAACGAGAGCGCCCATCGAAAGCGGATCGTTCTTGATGAATTCAACAACATCCCGGTAAACCTGCGGGTCGGCGTGGATCTCAATGTCTATCCCTTTCATAACGGTATTTTTCAGGCCCAGCGCCTGCGCCCATTCCGGAAAAACTTTCATGATGGAAGATTTTCCTGTGGTCACGCCAATAAAATACATTGTTGGCTGCGTAGCTTTCTCTAATTTTTGCATACCATTTATAACTCCTTTAATTATTTATCTTCAATGCTTTCCTTGCATTTAATGATTGCATTTTTAAAATGCTCTTGCTTCCCGCACCAGCATTTTTAAGCATGGGCGCAAACTCTTTTATGATATAGTCTAGCCCTATATCACCGCCGTATGCGCGCAGTCTTTGATTTGTTGTGTCAAGGCTCAAAAGCAGCTGATCCTCAAAGCTCTCCCGGAGCATTTTTAATATGAGGTCTATTTCCTGATCATTGCTCAAATACTTGGTCCTGTTGATCGTATCGTATTCCAGATACGCGCCTGTCTGCAGAACGTCCCTGTGATAGGCGGCGTCATATCTGGCCCTGTCCAGATGGCAGATCAGCAGGCGTTCCGGCCGGATCCCCGCTTTCGCGTAAAAATCGACCACGGAAAGCGCATCCGCCCCCATCTCGATATGGCACATGACCGGAGCCCCTGTCGCGCACGCCGCGTTTGCCGCCGAATGGAACAATTTTTCATAGGTCGCATCCGCAAATATGCCGCCTTTGTCCACCGCCGTTTTGATTATGCCCGCGCGCGCAGGCAAAGGACAAAACCCGTCCTTTTTGGACGAGATCATCCCTTTTTCTATTTCAGATATATAAAGATCCGTTATATATTGTTCATCCTTGTGAAAGATATACGCATCGTCGTAATAAAAAACCGTTTTATGGAATCCGGTGGACGCCACGATATGAACGCCGCTTTCTTCCGAAGCTTTTACCAGGTTTTCCGCCATTCTGCCCGAGGCAACCGGCTGCGCGTCCACGATCAGGCTCCCGCCCGCATCCCGGTAACTTTTGAGCTCTTCAGTTGATTTCTGAAGATCGTCCATATAGAGCACCTTTGAAACTTCATAGGACTTATCCATCTCCAGAAACAAGTGCTCATGGCATTGGCTGATTCCTATACTGTCTTCCAGAATATCCCCAAGGACAGTTCTCACAAATCCATCCGACATCCTGCGTTCCTCTACTTAAAGACAATTACATTCTTGAGGCCTTTGGCTTCCTTGGCATACTGGAAGGCGGTCAGCGCTTCGTCGATGCCGAATTTGGCCGTAATCATGCTCTTGAGGTCTACAAGCCCGCTTCCCACGAATTCGAGGGTGCGCCTGAACTGGCTGATATTCGCGCGTGTGGATCCTGTCAGGAACAGTTCTTTGTAATGCACGATGTTTGTATCGATCGGAACGGGCTGTTTGCTTGCCGGCACGCCGCCGAAGAAGCAGACCCTTCCGCCGTAATTCATCAGGGGCAGCATGGCCGCCTGGACCTCGGGCACCGGGCACGCTACGATCGCAACGTCAAGCCCGCAGCCTTTTGTCTGCTGGGCGACAAATCCCGGAAGGTCGCCGCCGTGGTAGGTAACGATGCCTTTCACGATATCCGAACATTCCTTTAAACGCGATTCGGATAAATCGTTCATCATCACTTTTGCCGCGCCGGCCATTTTGGCAAGCTGTGCGTGCATGATGCCTATCGGCCCTGCGCCTACAATCAGCACAAATTCGCCCGGGCGGATGTTGCATTTCAAAAAGCCGTTGTATACGCAGGACAAAGGCTCGTTTATAGCGGCTTCTTCGGGCGTTACGCCTTCCGGAAGCACCATCAGGTTGCCCATCTGTATGGCTTTGGCCGGAACCTTGATGTATTCCGCGAATGCGCCGTCCATATTGATGCCGAAAGCTTTGTAGTCATCGCAAAGATGGAAATTGCCGGCCACGCACCGGTTGCAGATGCCGCAGCCGATGTTGGGCGCCATTGCGACCTGCATGCCTTCTTTATAAAAAGGAACGTTCTTGCCGACCTCCACTACGGTAGCGCCGAATTCATGGCCCAATACCAGCGGATGCTCCTCGTCCACTCCCTTGTATCCGTTTTGCCACATACGGATGTCCGTACCGCAAACCGCTGCCGCGTCCGTTTTTAAAAGTATTTCATCCGCATTGATCGTCGGGACGGGTATATCGTCCAGGCGGATGTCGTTGGGTCCGTATAATCTTAAACTTTTCACAGTAAATTCTCCTTACAACTCAATGATTCTTTTTTCGTCAATAGACCGGTTTCCAACTTCTACAATCTTTACAGCCATTTTTCCGTCGTGTCCGGTCACCTTGGGTGTTTTATCATTTAAAATGCAATCGATGAAATGACTGTCTTCTTCCAGGTACGCATCCTTGAAAAGAGTCATCCAACTGTTGATGAAGGGCGTGGATGTGCCGTGCTCAACAGTCGTGCATTGAATAAATTCTTTTTCGGAACGCCCTACCTTGAGCGATCCCTTTGTGCCTACGATCTCAACTTTGGCGTCGTACCCGTACTGTACGTAAGCAGCCCCGTCAACGCAATACTGAACGCCGTTTTCAAATATGCCGGTCATGACCATGTTGTCATAATAATCCGGATACTCACCGGCCACTTCCTTGTTCCTGTAATTTCCGCCTATTGCGTAAACCGTCTTTATCTCACTGCCGGCCAGCCATCTGATGCAGTCGATATCATGGCTGTTCAGTTCGGCCAGTATTCCGTTGGATTTTTTCAGGTCGTACATCCAGGGTCTCGGTTTAGAGGGGCCTCTGGTGTGCGAGTGGATCATAACGACATCGCCGATCGCGCCCGAATCGATGATTTCCTTGGCGCGCATAAAGCTTTCGTCATGCCTTCTCATAAAACCGATCTGAAGCTTCACATTGTTTTCCTTGCAGGCGCGGATCATGTCGTCGCATTCACCGGTATCCATGGCCATTGGTTTTTCGCAAAATATGTGTTTTTTAGCGTTTGCGCAATCAATTACGATTTGTCTGTGCAAATTTGTAGGTGAAACGACAACAACCGCTTTTATTTCGCTATCATTCAATATATCTTTATAGTTGGTATAGTACTTGCTTATTTCCAGCGTCTCCGCGGCAGCCTTCGCCGCATCTTCCACCACGTCCACAACAGCAGCCATATACGCGCCGTTTACCTTGTTTTTAAAGTTATTCGCATGAATCATTCCGGCTCTGCCGGCCCCGATCAGGCAAACTCCGACTTTTGAATTGGTCATTCTACAGCCCCCATAAAATAAAAAATGATATATAATATGTTATTATTATATATCAATTCCTTATTGTTTTTCAAGTATTATTATCATTTATTTTCACTTTTTTGAGTTTCACACAATTCCACTTCCAATCCCTCATGCCGGAGAAGTTCCACATAATCCCTGTCGGCCCCGGAATCGGTAATCAGGTAATCAATCTGGCCCAAATCGGCAAATCTTACGAAAGTGGATTTATCCAGCTTGCTGGAATCGCTTAAAAGTATGATTTCGTCGGCAAGTTCGATCAGCACGGATTTCATTCTTGCCATATCGATATTCGGTGTGGATATGCCTTTTTTAATGCTGATGCCGTTAGCGGCCAGGAAGGTTTTATCCACGTTCAGGTCCCTGATCGTATCGATCGCCTTTTTGCCGGTTGTGCAATGGAAATTGCGGCGGACTGCGCCGCCTGCGATAATGATGGTCGCATCCGAATTGCGTTCCAAATATGCGGCAATCTGCAGGTCGTTTGTTACAACCGTAAGGTTTTTAAAATTGATCAGCAGTTTTGCCAGTTCAAATGTTGTGGTCCCCGTATCAAGCGCAATCGTATCTCCTTCGTTGATGCACTGCAGTGCAACGCTGGCGATCGCCTTTTTTTCGTCCATGTATTCGATTTCTTTTTGATACGAATTGGGTTCGTAGTTTGCCTTTGTATTGCTGATTGCGCCGCCGTGGGTACGCTTTAAGTAACCGGCTTCCTCCAGTTCGCGCAAATCGTTCCGGATGGTTGCCGGAGAAACCGAAAACTCGCTGCACAGGTTTGATACCGTGGTCTTATAGTTCTTATTTACCAGATCAACAATCAAATGCTTGCGTTCTTCAGCAAATATCCCCTCATCTTTTCTTGTAGCCATATTTTTTCACCTTATTTTCCTATATAATTATTCAACCTGATAGATCTCACTTTTATAGATATCCTCAAGGGAATCAATCACCTTCAAGTACTGCTCCGCGAATTTCTTGTAATTCCCGTTGTTCTCCATATTCGGCCGAACCGTTTTTCCCTTTTGGGCAACCTTGTTGACCGGCTTTTTATAATCGTCAAGCACTCCCGCGCCATATCCTGCGATCACCGCGCTGCCCACCAGGGCCGTATCCCCCATTTCAAACGTTGTTACGGGCAATCCCAGCACGTCCGATTTGATGGAATTGAACAGGGAGGATTTTGAGCCTCCGCCGATGGTGAACATCTCCTGAAAACGGGTGTCCGGATAAAGTTTCTTCAATATTTCAAAATAATAGCTGTACTCATATGCAATACCTTCCATTATGGAACGGTACATATGCCCCCTGGTATGCTTCCAGTCAAGACCTATAAAACTGCCCTTTACGTAGGGATTGTTGGGCAGCACGCGGCCTCCGAAATGCGGAACAAACAATATTCCCTCGCTTCCGGCCTGCACACCGGCGGCTTCGCGCTGAAGGTCGTCATATGTGGCCGCAGGGTTCCCCGTAAACGAATCCCTGAACCACCGGATGCAAAGCCCTCCGCCATTGATATAGGAAAGCGGCATAAAAAATCCGTCCACCGGAGAGCGCATCATTGTCATTGTCTGATTCCCGGCGTCCGCCTTGTAGCTGTCCACTACGCAGCAGAACACGGAGGCGGTTCCCGCGCAGTCCAGGATCATTCCGCTTTCAAACATACCCGAACCGAAAACGGAGGCGGCCGTATCTCCCGCGCCCGCAACTACGGGAATACCCTGGGCAACGCCCGCTGCATCGGCAAACGCCTTTGTTGTTTTTCCGACAACATCAAAAGGCGATACGATCCTGGCCATTTTGCCGCGGCTGATCCCGAAGAGATCCAAAAGCTCGTCCGACCATTCTTTTTTCTGGTTGTCGCCAAATCCCGAGTATTGTATGCAGGTGTAATCAAAAAATGCGTCTTCGCCTTTCAGGCCGGTCATCCTGCCCACCACGTATCCGTGCGGCAGGACAAATTTACAGATTTTATTATACACCTCCGGGTGTTCATTTTTCCACCATAAAATTTTGGGGCCGTGCGTATACGTAATGGGACCGCCTGTGATTTCAACCGCGCGGCGGCCCGCTACCTGCCGCATCTCCTGCATATATTTGCCGCAGCGCATATCCAGCCATGAATCATAATAGGTGGCGGCCTGGCCGTCCTTGTCCACGCCCATGATGCCCGCCATCTGCCCGTCCACGCCGATAGCCGCGACGCTTGCGGGCGAAATACCCGATTTCTGCATAATTTCGCGGATGGTACGCACGCAGGACATATAGATTTCATCCGCTTCCTGCCAGACTACCCCCGGCTTGGGGCTGATAAGATTGGAATTCTCAAAAGCTTCCGCAATGATATTCATATCCATGTCAAACAAAATGGATTTGGTTCCCTGGGTGCCTATATCCATCCCAATAAGATAGTTCATAAAGCCCTCCTGATATTTAAAAAAGGATTATTGAATGCTTTTTATTAACATGCCATAATCTAGCGTTTATTAATTGTTTGCTTTTATTTATTATTATATTTCATCTAAAACTGCTTGTCAAGAAGCTTGACAATATCGTTTATCTTCGTTATCATTTTATTATTAAATGAGAACAAAGCTTAACAAAAAAAAGTTTTTGCGCGTTTTTGCGCTGGCTTTTTTTTAATGATTAGATAGGAGAAAAAGTACATGCAGGATCATCTGATTGCATATGATTTTGGTACAGGCGGCATCAAAGCGTCGCTTTATACGGCGGAGGGCATGTCCCTGGCGTCCACATTCGAACCTTACGACACGATATACCCGCAGGTAGGCTGGCACGAACAGCGCCCTGCCGACTGGTGGGAATCCGTTATAAAAAGCACAAACAAGCTGCTTTCAACCTCAGGCATTGATAAAAACTCAATAGCCGCGCTTGCGATATCAGGCCACAGCCTGGGCGTTGTGCCTATAGACAGGGACGGCCGCCTTCTTTTGGAGTCTGCTCCAATCTGGTCGGATATGCGTGCGGAAAAACAGGCGAAGAAATTTTTCCGTACGCACAGCGAAAAAGACTGGTATATGAAAACAGGGAACGGCTTCCCTTCCCATCTGTATTCGGCGTTCAAACTGTTATGGTACAGGGACAACATGCCCGAAATGTTCAATAAAATATCCTTTGTATTGGGTACAAAAGACTACATTAATTATAAACTCACAGGCGCCGTCGCCACGGATCCTTCCTACGCTTCGGGTATTGGGTTTTACAGCCTGAAGAATAACGCTTACGATGAAGAATTGCTGGCTGAATTCGGCTTTGATAAAAAAATCTTTCCCGAAATCGTGCCTTCCACGCATATTATAGGCACATTAACGCGCGAAGCCGCCCATGCCGTCGGCTTATCCGAAAACGTCAGGGTCGCCTGCGGCGGCGTGGACAATTCCTGCATGGCTCTGGGCGCGCGCGGAATTGAGGACGGCAGGGTGTATACTTCCCTCGGCTCCTCTTCATGGATCGCCATTACTTCCCACGACCCCATACTGGACCCCAATTTGAAACCTTTTGTGTTTGCCCACGTGATTCCGGACATGTATGCGTCCGCAACTTCCATATTTTCCGCCGGTTCGTCCTTCCAGTGGGTACGCAACGAACTGTGCCGCGATCTGATGGCGGACGGCGCGGACCCGTATATTGCAATGAACGAATTTGCCGCCCAATCGCCCATAGGCGCAAACAAGCTTCTGTTTAACCCCTCCCTTGCGGGCGGCAGCGGCTCGGACCGCACGTCCAACGTGCGGGGCGCATATCTTGGCCTGGACCTGAAACATACCCGGCAGGACCTTATACGCGCCGCAATGGAAGGCATTGCCCTCAGCCTGCGCATTGCGCTTGACCGTCTGAAGGAAATGTCCGCCGTTTCAAACGAAATGCTTATCGTGGGAGGGGGCGGCAAAAGCCAGCTGTGGCGCCAGATGTTCGCGGATATTTACGGACTTAATATACTGCAGACTTCTGTCGGACAGGACGCCGGTTCCCTGGGCGCAGCCGCACTTGCAGCCGTGGGCGCAGGGTTCTGGAAGGATTTTGCGCCCATTGATTCCATCCATAAGCTGATCGGCGTCAAAAAGCCCGATCCTGCGGCTCAGGCGGAGTACAACAAAATACTTTCCGTGCTCAAGAAGGTCAACGAACATCTTTATGACATCGGCGATATAATGGCAAGCGAACTGTAAAATATTATATTTTTAAAAAGCGCATTATGCGCTTTTTTTGTTGCCTTTAGAAAAGAGAAAGAACCCAAAGAAAGCCTAAAAACTACATCTATAAACTCATATATTCCCGCTTGATCGTTATCGTTCATGAATGAGACATAGGCTCGTAGTATTCGTCATCCGACCATCTTGCGGGATTTGTGTCGATATAGTTCCATTTAATAAGATAATCGGCTTCGTCACGTATGATATGGTCATAGTAAGATTCTTGAAAGATTGATGTGCCGACTTCTTTGGTAACTAAAATCATCAATGACCGTATAATTTTTGTATCATGGCATTCGTAGGGGGCGATGCCCAGAGGCTGTGTCAAAACCCCAACCCTAAATCTTTAGGAAAGAAAGTCAATCGATAGTAGTTATCAAAAGGAATCCATCGGAACTTTATACACTGATGTCTTCTATTAACTT
>JAEWMJ010000007.1 GCA_023393165.1 Bacillota bacterium
TCATCCAGCAGCAGTATGCGGGGCTCGTTGATGAGCGCGCGCGCTACCGCCAGCCTTTTTTTCATGCCTGTGGAATAACCGGAAACTTTTTTGCCTACATAATCTTTCATTCCAAAAAGCTCCGTCATCCCGTCAATCTTTTTGGCGAGCGCATCCGGCCCGAGTCCGTACAGCGTGCCAAAGAATTCAAGATTCTGCCTGCCGGTCATCCATTCATACATTGCGGCGTTCTCGGTCAAAACCCCGCTCACCGCCCGGATACTGTCCCCCTGTTTCTGCGGGTCCATATCCATCACGCGGATGCTTCCTCCGTCCGGGTCTATCATGCCGGTAAGAAGGCGCATGGTGGTGGTTTTGCCGCTTCCGTTGGGACCGAGAAGACCCACCGTGTTTCCTTTTTGCACTTGAAAACCGATCCCCGCAAGCGCGGTGGTGGCTCCGAATTTTTTTACCACATCATTGATTTGGATGATCATTCTTTTCCTCCAGATTCAGTTTCAGCATCAGTATGTATACGGCGCTTGAAAGCCGGTTTAAACACTCAATGATGGAAGCCTGCCAGGGTTCCGGTTTGGGATACGCCCGGACTGCCTCCCGCTCGCACCGGCGCACCTCCGCCCTAAGCCTGTTTAAAGCCGCCATGCATGGGCTTGCATTCTCATCCGGCCAAAAATAGCTTGCCCCAAGGTATTTTTCCGGATGATGCGAGACTTCCCTGAGTTCATCCCCCGAATAACCAAAAACGCCGCAAAACTCCGTACTTTCGCACAATGCTTCGCAGCGCATGATTTGCCCGACAACCTTTGATATTTCTGCGAGTCCTTTGAAAACAAACCGGTTTTTAGGAGCCGCAGTGCAGGCGCAGATACATTCGGCATAAAGGGAGTCTATCTCCCCCCGGAATGCAATCACCCGGTCCCCCTTGCCCGTCACAACTCCTTTTTTCAGCCATGTCTTGGATTCGTTGTTCTTCATTGGTTAACCCCATTGTCAGCGCTCAATGTATAAGCAAAAATCCCGTCCAGCTGCCGGACGGGATTTTTATTGCAGTCCCTTGATCGGGATGAATTCAAGTCCAGTCACACGAAATATTCGTATAACCTATTATATCAAGTGTTTTTATGAAATGCAACCTCTCCATTTTCGATTGTCATGGAAACTTGGTCGCCCAAAACGATCCTGCCGGAGAGTATCTCCTCGGATAGTTTGTCTTCCACCATCTGCTGGATCATCCGTCGGAGCGGCCGCGCGCCGTAAGTTTCGCTGATACCTTCTTTCGCCATAAACCGGACGACTTCGCCGTCCCAGGAGATATGGATGTTTTTATCCTTAAGCCTCTTGGCCAGGGCATTCAGCATCAGGCCCGCAATCTTCTGCGTGTCTTCGTCCGTCAGGCTGTGGAACACGATAATATCGTCTATCCTGTTCAGGAATTCCGGCCTGAACTCCTGCTGGAGGGTTTCCATCATGCGTTCCTTCATATTTTCATAATCTTTTTTGCCTTCCTGCCCAAAGCCTATTTTGGTCTTCAATCCCACGGTCTGCGATCCGATGTTGGAGGTCATGATGACAATGGTGTTTTTGAAGCTTACCACCCGTCCCTTGGAATCCGTCAGGCGTCCATCGTCCAGCACCTGCAGCAGGATATTAAACACATCCGGATGCGCTTTTTCGATTTCGTCAAACAGCACAACCGAGTAGGGACGCGTACGTACCGCCTGCGTGAGATGTCCGCCCTCGTCATACCCCACATAGCCCGGAGGCGATCCTATCATTTTGGACACCGCGTGTTTTTCCATATATTCGCTCATATCCAGACGGATCATGGCGTTTTCGTCCCCGAACATTGCTTCGGCCAGCGCGCGGGTGAGTTCTGTTTTTCCGACGCCGGTCGGCCCCAGGAATATGAACGATCCGATGGGCCTTCCCGGATCCTTGAGGCCTGCCCGCGCCCTGCGGATGGCCCGCGAAATGGATGAAACCGCTTCGTCCTGCCCAATCACCCGTTCATGCAGCGCGTCTTCCAGATGCAGCAGACGCTCGCTCTCGTCTTTGGTGATCTCGCGCACCGGAACTCCCGTCCAGTTGGAAACGATATCCGCAATCTCCTCTTCGGTCACCTTTCCTTTTTTCTCGGTTATATCGTTATGCCATACGCTCTTCAAATCCTCCATCTGCTTTTTGATGGCGTTTTCCTCGTCCCGCAGCCTGGCGGCTTCCTCAAAGTTCTGATGCGCAATGGCGGCTTCCTTTTCCTTGGCGATATTGGCCATTTTGTCTTCCAGTTCTTTCATATCCGGCGGCGCGGTAAACATGGATATCCGCACCTTGGACGCCGCCTCGTCTATCAGATCGATCGCCTTATCCGGCAAAAACCGGTCCATGATATAACGGGAAGAAAGTTCTACGGCACTCTTGATTGCCTCGTCCGTTATGCTCACCTTGTGATGCGCCTCGTATCTGTCCCTGAGGCCCTTTAAAATCTCAACCGTCTCTTCCTGTGTGGGCTCGCCCACCATAACAGGCTGGAAACGCCGCTCCAGCGCCGCGTCTTTTTCAATGTGCTTGCGGTATTCGTCTATGGTTGTAGCTCCCACCACCTGGATCTCGCCCCGCGCAAGCATGGGTTTTAAAATATTCGCCGCGTCCATGGCGCCTTCCGCGCTGCCGGCTCCCACGATGGTATGAAGCTCGTCTATGAACAATATCACGTTCCCGGCCGTCTTCAGTTCGGAAAGAGCGTCTTTCAGCCTTTCCTCAAATTCTCCGCGGAATTTTGTTCCGGCGATCATGCCGGCCAGATCCAGGCTGAAAACCCTTTTATCTTTCAATAGTTCGGGGATATTCGCTTCCACGATCCTCTGCGCCAAACCTTCCGCAATCGCCGATTTTCCGACGCCCGGTTCTCCTATAAGTACCGGATTATTCTTGGTGCGGCGGGATAATATCTGCACAATGCGGTCTATCTCTTTTGAACGCCCGATCACCGGATCGAGTTCGCCGTTTTTGGCCGCAAGCGTTAAATCGATCCCAAACTGGTCCAGTTTGGGCGTATTGCTTTTTGCGCTGGCCTGCGCAGAAGTTTCATTCTTGCCGATTGCAAGGATCTCCTCCTGCATGGCGCTCATATCGGCTTCATTTTCGTACAGCAGCCTGAAAGCCATTCCTTCCCGTTCGCTTATGAGCGCAAGCAGAATATGTTCCGTTCCTACGTATTTATGACCAAGCTGCCGCGCCAGAACAACGCTGTTTTCAAGGATTTTTTTGCTTCTGGGCGTATATGTCAGGCCCTGCTTGATAAGGCTTCCGGTGCCGCCCACCTGCATAATCCGCTCGGTTAAAGACTTAACGTCCGTATGCGAGGACAGCATCTGGGAGGCGCTTCCGCCCTCCATCAGCAAACCAAGCAGGATATGCTCGGTTCCCACATAATTATGTCCCATCTGCTGGGCCGCCTCTGCCGCATGTCCAAGCGCAGCCTGCGCGCCTTGTGTAAATCTCGATAAATAATCCATTCGTATATCCCCCTATTTGCTTTCAAGTTTCTTAATTTCGTCCCTTATCTCTGCCGCACGCTCGAATTCCTCTTTTTGCACGGCGTCTTTCAGCTGCGCGCGCAGCTCGGTGAGTCTGGCATCGTCGCCTTTTTGTATGGGAGCGATTCCGCCGGCCGGCGGATTATAGGCCGGGAGGTCCTCCATACAATCCTCACAGCCTGCATATTTATTCTCGGCGGGAGTACTGACCGGCATAAACGCCACCCGGCGTACACGCGTCGGCAATACGCTTTCAAAAAAGCTGCCGAAGAACTGATTCATGGAAATCAGCTCTCCCGATTCCCTCGCGCAGCTCTCGCACAGATGTAGTTCGGTAGCCTTACCGTTTATATTTTTGGAAATATGCACATTTGCTTCGTTCTTCTTGCATCTTTCACACAACATAGCTCTTCACTCCTCATACAACATTGCAATAAGTATTTGTTTCAGTATATTCGCCCGCAGGGCGTTTGGCTCATACGATCCGGCAAGCGCCTTATCGGATACGGCCGCCAGAATCATTCTGCTTTGGATATCTACGATGATTCCGGTAGACTTCAGCCCATCCACGATTCTTTTGGCCTGAATGAAAGAAATTTCTTCCCGCAGGCCTTCTTTTATAATATCAAACAGATAATCGTTCTGGTCTACATCGATTTTAACAATCCGTATGCCGCCCCCGCCGCCTCTGCGGCTTGAAACCACATATCCCTTCTCCACCGAAAACCGGGTGGTCAGAACGTAATTGATCTGGGACGGCGCACAATGAAACTGTTCCGCAAGTTCGTTCCGCTGCAGTTCGGCAATGCCGTTTTGGAGTATGGACTTGATAAACAATTCAATTTGATTGCTCAGAATTGACATCGCAGCCGTTCCTTTCTTTGACTTACTTTGACCTTTATTGATATTATAACCTACCGGCCGGCTTTTTAAACAATTATTTTATATTTTTATTCTATAGTTTTAATAAAACGGCAAAACTTTGAATATCAACTTCCGGCTTCGGTATTTTTTTCGCCCGCAAACCAAAACCGTTTGTTCTCAATATTAAGAAGCAAACGGATCACCCAGTCCGGCATTTTATCCCAACCCATCAGAGGAAACCTGCCCACGGGCATGTTCACCAGAACGTCTATCATCATGAAAAACAAAGGATGGTCTTTATGCAGCTTGTTTTTGCGCTTAAGCCTTCTGCGCGCGTACCATACGATCAGGCGGCTGATCCAGATATCTTTCATCTCCGCAAGGGTATTTTCCCGTGTAAAACACCCTCTCCGATTGCACGTTTCCGGGTGAATGGAACGCTTCAAAACGCCTTCAAACGCCTGCTGCGTCAATTCTCCTTTTATATATTCATCAATGCCCGATTCGGGCGCGGCCGCGCCTTCCGCGCAGATTGAATCCAAAATCCTTAAATCCCTGCTGGACGACCCCGCACATATTATATATTCTCCGGCCGCCATGACAAAATCCTCCGTCTTCTCATCAAATGTCAGGAAAACTTCGGGTTTCAGGCGGATTTTCGCCGTCTTTTCTTCTCCGGTTTCTAAAAATACCTTTGCAAATCCCGCAAGCTCCCGGACCGGACCGGACACGGGCTTGGATACATACACCTGAACAATTTCCGCTCCCGCAGCGCCGCCGGTGTTTCTGAGGGATACCGCGCATTCCGTTCCTTCTCCCGGCGCGATCCGCTTTTGTGAGAGTTCCATGCCTGTATATTCAAACTTTGTATAGCTCAGGCCGAATCCGAACGGGAACAGAACTTCCCTGTCCAGTTTGTCGTAGTAGCGGTAGCCTGTAAAAACGCTTTCACGGTACTGGGCCTGCTTGCCTGTTTTACCGTAGAAACCGGCTGCAGGCGCGTCTTCGTAGCGCAGCGGGTAACTTTCCGCCAGCTTCCCGCTTGGATTTTTGATCCCCAGAAGCAGTTCGGCCGCAGCCAGCCCGCCCGCCTGTCCCGGCAGGTACATATGCAGCAATCCCTTCACCTTTTGAACCCACGGGAGTTCCATGGGCGCGCCTCCGAACAGCACCACCACCACATTCGGATTTACCTGCGCGATCCTTTCGATCAGTTCGTTTTGCGCTTCGGGTATTTTCATATTCCTGCGGTCAAATCCCTCGGCTTCATACTTTTCGGTCAGGCCTGCGGCAATGATAACCGCATCGCAGCCCCGGCAGCCTTCCAGCGCTTCCTGGACCAATGTTTTGTTTATGGAGTTGTTCAGAGGATACCCTTTATAATAGGCGTATTCCACGTTCAGCTCATTCAGCCCGTCAAGAAGGCTGGATATCATATGCGGCTTTATATGGCTGCTCCCCGAACCCTGATACCGCAGTTTGCGGGCAAGCCCGCCAACCACCGCAATACGGGCGCTGCCCGCAATCGGAAGTATTCCTTCGTTGCGCAGGAGAACCGCGGACTCCGCCGCTATCTTTTTTGCGAGGATATGATGTTCTTTTATGTCATAAGATAAATTCTGTTTATTTTTATTCAATTGAAAGGCGGCTTCAAGCACGCGCCCCGCGCATTCGTTTATCCTTTCTTCTGGAAGATGGCCTTGCCTGACCGCCTGTTTGACCTTCGCATCAAAAAATCCTCCGCTGCCGGGCATCTCCAGATCCACTCCCGCTAAGAACGCCTTCACACGGTCGTTCATGCCGCCCCAGTCGGTCATGACAAGCCCCCGGTATCCCCATTTTTCCCTGAGAATCCCGCGCACCATTTTCTCGTTGTCGCTCATGTACTCGCCGCCCACTTTGTTATAGGCGCACATGACGGCGGCAGGATGAGCCTCCAGTGATTTTTTAAATGCCGGCAGGTATACCTCATAAAGAGCCCGCGCGTCCACCATGCTGTCCGAACTCATCCGGAGATCTTCCTGGTTATTGCAGGCAAAGTGCTTTAAACATGCACCTACGCCCGTTTTTTGTATTCCCTCTATCCATGCCTTCCCCATTTCCCCGGCCAGATAAGGGTCTTCCGAAAAATATTCGAAATTCCGGCCGCACAGCGGGTCCCTTTTGATGTTGACCCCCGGCCCCAGCACAATATGCACATCTTTTGAAGATGCTTCAACTCCGATAGCCTCCCCCATCTCGCCGACAAGCTCCGTATCAAAGGAACAAGCCGTCAGGCAGGCGGGCGGAAAACAGGTGGCCTCTTCGCCATCTATGATGCCCAGGTTATCCGTACCCTCGTTTTGTTTTCTGAGCCCGTGCGGGCCGTCGCTCATTGTAAAAAATGGAACCCCTAAATGCGGGACCGGCTTCGTATGCCAATAATCCCTGCCCGAACAAAGACTGATCTTTTCGTCAAGAGTCATGCGGGCAATTAATTCTTTATGATCCATCAACCAAGCCTCTACCATGTAAAATAAAAAATACCCTCCTTATTTTACCATTTCTAACTGCGGCTGCAATCAGGATGGAAAGCGTATCTGTTCCTGACGCCAAATCCGAACCCTTTATTGATTATACCCTTTTTTATATGTGGATTATCATAGTAAGTGCAACAGGAAGGAAAAAAGGAAAAGAAGCAGCTCATTGACAAAACCGCTATAATGGTAAGTGACGAAACCACCATTAGGGAGCGGAAGCAATGAGCTGTTACAAAC
>JAEWMJ010000044.1 GCA_023393165.1 Bacillota bacterium
AAATGATTAAAGATTTGGAACAGCAAATTATTAATGCGCCAGAAACAGACAATAATACAAAAATTACAAGTCAGGAATATAGTAAACAAAATAACAGTATAGACACAGTTGCCTATGTTGAGGGAAAGGGAGATATAACTTTTTCTATATATAATAATTTAAATGCAAGTCAATTGAATTTTGATGTTCTACCAGTTTATAACCAGGTGGGCTCATTTGTAACCGACGATATAGGATTATCAATCTCAAAAGAACAAGCTATTGAATTAGCAAAAAAAACGGCAGAAAATTTGGACGCGGATTATATGGAGCCTTTTGCGGTTGTTTTAGCTGAAAGTGGTGACTTCGCATCAGAAAATAAAGCAAAAGCTTACACTGTAATATTAACTAGAAAACAGGATAATCTGTCAACATTGTATACAGGATGGGACACAAGCCTTGATGAAAACGATGATTATAGTGCAATGACGCAGTACGAAATACTAAAAATTATAGTAAATGATTCCGGAGTTGTTGGAATAAGGTGGCTTGGTAATGGTGAACTTGGAGAAAAAATAAATGAAAATGCACAAATATTATCATTTGAAGATATAATGAAACGATTTGAAAAACAAATTGGCTTTAATTATTCAAATGTAGACCCGGATAAAGAGTTCATAATCAACATAGATAAAATAAAATTTGGATATTTGCTGATAAAGCAAAAAGACTCGGGGCGGCTGCTTTGGATGCCCGTATGGAGTTTTTACGGGAATGGTTACTATAACGATGGCTGTGCTGATAAAGAAGATTATAAAGAAAATTATAGGCCGTTAATAATTTTAAATGCAATTGATGGAAGTAATATTGGTTGCTGAGATCATATGTTCTCAAAACCGCTGCTTTTCTTTGCGAGGGCAGAGGGGTCTTTTATGAGATACCCGTGTGGTATACGCTCCAGAATGCCCTGCGCGCAAAGCTTCTCAAGAACGCGCAGCAGATGCCTGTAGCTTGTCCCCAAAAGTTCGGCGGTTTCGGTCAGCTTTTGATAAAAATGGTTGCCTTCGCCGGACATGGAAATATAGGCGCACAACCGTGTTTCCAGCGGATACAGGATATTTGCCGTGCTGTTTCTCACGCTTCTTGAAAGCTTTTGCGCCAGTTCAGAACAGAGATAGTTCATAAATTTTATATTGTTTGTCAGATAATCTTTGTAATGCAGAAGCGGAAGGCCGATGCAGTATACTTCGGTAATAGCCTGCACGCTCGAAGTGGCGACCCCGTCCGACAGAAGTTCCACTTCCCCAAGAATACCTTTTGACGTGTAGTAGCAGAGCAGCAGCGTTTTGCCGTCTTTTGATGTAACATAAACCTGAGCTTTTCCTTCAAGCAAAATAAACAGATAGAGTATCGGCTGGCCTTCGCTGCAAATATACTCGTCCTTTTTAAAACGCAGCATAAAAATATTGGCCATATCAATACCCGCGAGTCCGATTTCGGACAGTCTGTTCATATATTTTTCAGCAAGCTTTTCTTTAATCATTTTTCCACCATGATATGACATATGTCATATTTATGTCCCCGCTTTTATATTACACTGAACGCAAGGGGGGATAAACTGTGAATTATATTTTATCGGTCTTATCCGGCGTGCTGATTGCGGCCATGATCGTGGTAAACGGCGGATTAACGTCGCAGTACGGCGCGTGGACGGCAACCGTTATCATTCATATCGTCGGGCTCATTCTTATTTCTCTGATACTTTTGTTTAAAAGAGAAAAAACGCTTTTATTTAAAAGGCTGCCGTTTTATTTGTTCACCGGGGGCCTGATAGGCGTGGCGACCACTGTGTTTACCAATATGGCTTTCGGAAAAATCAGCGTGTCGGCCATCCTGGCTCTGTGCCTACTGGGCCAGACAATCACATCGCTCATAATTGACCGCTATGGCTGTTTCAATATGCCTAAAATTCCGTTTCACAAAATGAAACTGTTTGGAATCGTATTCGTCGTCCTGGGCATATTGGTTATGCTCTCATTTTTTGATATTTCCATGTTTGCCGCCGTGATCGTATCCCTGCTGTCCGGGGTTACCATTGTCACGGCCAGAACGGTCAACGCAAGGCTTGCGGAGGAAACGAGCGTCCGGATAAGCACTTTTATCAATTATGTAACAGGGCTTGCGCTTTCAGGTGCGATTCTGGCCGCCGTTACATCCTGCGGCCTGGAAGGGGGGCTTGCGCTCAAATTTTCATTGCCGTCGTTATGGACCTATACCGGGGGAATGATCGGAGTCGCGGTCGTGATGATCGCAAATATGATTACGACTAAAGTCCCCTCGTTTTATATGACGCTGCTTCTTTTCATCGGACAGGTATTTACAGGACTGCTTTTAGACGCGGCTCTGACCCAAACTTTTTCCGGGAGAAATTTAATCGGAGGAGTGTTTGTTGCAATCGGCTTATCGGTCAATATTTGGATCGATAAGCGCAGTGCTGCTGCCTGACCGGCCACCCCCGGCCTCATTGTAATATAATCGTTGTTAACCGTCAACATCGGAGAAAGCGTATCCGGGCAGCTGTTGGCTGATAAAAAATACAAATAAAAAATGCGCATCGGCAAATACTATATTTTGGCGCAGGCAGTATGATACGTTTGCGCAAAATAATAGTAGCAGGAGGCAAAACAATGCAGAACGATAGATCGCAGGACAGCAGGAATACACAAAATCCGCAGAACAGCAGGGCACGCACCAGGTTTGGCGGCAGCCGGGAAAACAGTGTTGAAAAGGAAAAAGCGGACGGCGGACAGAAAGACTGGACGCGCGAAGACCGGGGAAGTACTGAATACGAAAAACACAGATAGCCAATCACCTGACAAACACAAGCATGGCTTCCCCTTTTAGTAAGGACTGATTAATTCGGAGCGCTGTCTTGCCGGCTGGATTTTGTGCCCTGCTGTGTCGCTGAAACCATGAAATAGCGCTGCTATTTCTTCGGCTTCACTCCTTGCAGGACGCAAAACCGGCTCACCAATCCAACATTCCTTATATAATCAGTGTTTACTTTAGGGGAAGCTGTCGCCGAAAGGCGGCTGATGAGGTGCAAAGAGTTTTATTCTTCCCGCTTCGCTACGGGCTCGTGCTGCGTTTTAGCAAAAAGCAAGTTGACACTTGCACTTGCCTCATGCTCAGTAGATTTTTGGGGTGGGGTAATGGGGCTTTCAGCGGCCTTCGTAATTTATATTAATATGATAATAAATTGTGTTAAAGTTATATACCAATTTTTTTAGTCGCTGTCCATCGTGTCATATACATATTTATAAAACCGGAAAAGTTCATAGGCCGCGGGGTCGCTTGTATTAAAATCGGGATGGTATTTTCGGCATATGCCGTCCCAGCCGTTTTCCTGTATTTCACGTTTCATGGATCTATACCTTTCCAGGTTGCCGTTGAGCGTATTTACATAAATTAGTTTATCCCTGATTTCTTCAAGATCTTTAAGAATTTTTTCAAACAGTTCTTCGTTTTTTCCTTTATCCGGCATATCCCGATACTCCTTTTTTAGTTTCCAATAAATTTTACTATTACAATTTTGCAAAATTTGTCGTCAAGTAAGACCTTAAAGAAAATTAAGGGTTCACAGTAATCATTTTTTATCGGTTTTTTGCCTCTTTTTTATCCGCATCATTCGGTAATGTGAGAATAGATATTTAAATAGGATTGATAATTTATATCGTAACAGGAATAAGAAGAGGTGAAAATTATGGATAGGGTTATTGTGATTTTAATTATCATCGCTGTTGCCGTAATATGCATCTTTGTCGGTTACTTTGCAGTGAGGCATTTGAAGAGAAATACGGAATACTCCGGCGGAGACGAAACAAAAAGAGAAAAGGCCTCTGCGTTTATCCAGGCTATACGGGATACAAACTGGTATGAGAACGAAAGTCCTCAGATGGAATTTGAACTTTTGGTATTTCCCTTGAACGGTCCGCCTCAGGTCGTAAAAACCAGGCAGGTAGTCAGTTTTTCATTCTTGACCGTACTGAAACCGGGAAAATATGTTGATATTACCTTCGAGGGGAATTTCAAACACGCCTGTATCGAACGCCTGAAACGGTTTGAGGTAACAGGGGAGCCGTTCGACATGAAATATTTCGACGATATGACCGATACGCTTAAAACCAATTCAAGGCTGGCCGATGGGACCGTTGTTTCACTGGAGGAAACAGGCTCCTTTGTAGATGCCATACCGATTTACCGGGTAACTTCAAAATTTAAAACATTGGACGGTGTGGAGACGGAAGGGGAAACATTCCGTGTTTGCAGGCCATGGATGCTTGAACTGCTGCGTTCAGACAAACCTGTAAAAATCGTATACAGTGAACTGGATACGTCGCTGTTTTCCATTATCGAATAATCCGGACTTCCGCTTTGCTTTTAAAGGGAACGGAGCGAATCTATAAACTGCCGCGCAACCCTGGGGGAACGTCCGCCGCGAGAGAGCGCATACCGTTCCGCCTGAAGATCAAGGTCGGCCTCGCTTATCCGAATGCCGAACTGTTCGGCAAGACTGTGCACGATCTTAAGGTACAGAGCCTTATCCGGCTGGTAGAAATGTACCGAAAGGCCGAACCGCTCTGAAAGCGATGTAAGTTCCTGGATCGTTTCGTTTACATGGATATCGTCGCCATTCCGGTCGGAAAAGGATTCCTTAACCAGATGCCTGCGGTTGCTGGTGGCGTACACTGCGATATTCGGGGCTTTTGCCGACGCCGAGCCTTCCAGTATGGCCTTAAGCGCCTTGAAGTCGTCGTTGTTCTGGTCGAAAGAGAGGTCGTCTATAAACAAGATAAACTTAAGCGGATTATTGCAAAGCTGTTCCATGATCACCGGGATATCGTTAAACTGCTTCTTGTTGAATTCAATCAAACGCAAACCCTGATTTTTATACTCGTTCACGATCGCCTTTACGGTGGAGGATTTTCCAGTGCCCGCATCTCCGTATAAAAGTACGTTGGCTGCGGGTTTTCCTTTCAGGAGGGAGACCGTGTTTTGTACCACAGCGCCGCGTTCCCGTTCATAGCCTTTGAGTTCCGAGAAACGGACAGGATCAGGCATACTGACCGGCATGAGTCTTCCTTCTTTTACCAAAAACATATGGCAGCGGGAGAAAATGCCAAACCCAACATGGTTTAAACTTTCCATCCGTGCTTTATACGAAACCGCAAAATCAACGGAGCGGTTTCTCCACGCGGGCAGATAGCCGCCATATCCCAATACTTTTTTTATATCTTCACTTCTTAGCTGCGAGAGCTCCTGAATTATTTTAAGTTCGTTTTGCAGGCATTCTTCAAGCTCGGGCGTTATCCTGTTTTCCGCCTGCGCATGCACATAAATGTTTTCGTCGTCCAGCACCCTTGACAGCAGCGAATCCGACAGATCGCCGTTTTCCCTATAGAGAAGCGATACGAAGGACGAATAGGCCGAGACCCTTTCAAGCGGGGTTTTATCCGCAATATTCATCAATTCGGATAAGCATATCAGCAGTTTGTCTTTCAGTATGTTATGAAAAATAACCAGCGAATACAGTTTTAAGCTTAAGTCAAAAATATCAATCAATTTCCGCGTTCCTTTCGTTGTGCCCGGCCGGACCGTTCGGCAGCGATGCATTACAGTTATTATAATGATTCGTGCCAGCAAGGTCAATATTCGAATACGCTGTGGATCAGCCGGAATATAGGCCCTCATAAGTCTTACGGATGCGCGGCAAAGCGTATATAATAAACAAACTGCGAATCACATCAAGGTACTTTTGTATATATTTTTTCATACTATATTAAAACCCCGTATATGGGGGGCTGAATAAAATGAGGTGAAAATATATATGAACAGAGAAATGGGGCATCTCAGTATCGGGATGAAGGCTCCGGATTTTTATGCAACCACAACATTCGGAAACCTTCATTTTGCCGATCTCAAAGGGAAATGGGTGGTGCTTTTCTCGCACCCCGGTGATTTTACGCCTGTGTGTACCACCGAATTCATTGCTTATTCCAAGGAGAATGATGAATTTAAAAAGTTGAATACACAGTTATTGGGTTTGAGCGTGGACAGCAATCCGTCGCATCTGGCATGGGCTAACGCGATATATCAGAACACGGGTATTCAGATTCCTTTTCCAATCATAGCTGACAGAATGGGAGAGATCGCGATGAAATACGGAATGATCGCGCCGGAAGTCAGCGCCACCGAAACGGTAAGGAATGTGTTTATCATAGACCCGGAGCAGGTGGTCCGGGCGATTTTAATATATCCGCTGACCAATGGAAGATACATCCCGGAAATTTTAAGGCTTTTAAAGGCGCTGCAGGTAACCGACGCCTACAAGGTATCGACTCCCGCTAACTGGGAGCCCGGCCAGCGGGTCATGGTACCCGCGCCAAGGACTTATGAGGAACTGGAAGCGCGCAGGACAAATCCCGAGAGCCAGAATCTTTCATGCGACGACTGGTGGATGTGCTATAAGAAGGCCCTGCCGGAAGGAAAAAAATGAAGGCCGCAGGTAAATCCCAACCGCGGTATATTCCTATTGTTCTCGGCTGCATAATTAAGCTTAATCGATATTAAATACAGAAAACCTCTTTTATATCCGTTAAAAGAGGTTTTTTATGGAAAACGATTACGGTCTATAGAATCAAAAATCCGCCCAGGCGGATTTTTTTTACTCTTTTTTAGGTTCATGTTCCTTTGAATGCTGCATGGGCGTTACCTTGCTCTTGGCGAAAGAATAAACGCGCATTACAATGAATGTGGCAGGTATACCGGCAACCACGGTCAATACGTATACGATAAACCGGGCGTGCCCGAACGCGCTGATAAGTACGCCGGCCAGCAGGAACTGAATGACAAAACTGGGAAGATAAGCGACGCAGAATTTAAAAAACTTGACAAGCCCGAAACTTTGCCTGAACGTAAGTTTGGTGTTCAGGATATAAGACAGCACCAAAAATATCACGTAGCCTATCACAAACGCCACCATGGGCGGCAGTATCAGCGAAAAGGTATAAGCGCAAACAACGCCGCATAACGTGTTAATCCCGCCGATCATGGCGTACATCAGAAATTCCCGTACAAAAAACATTCTCTTGAAAGATTTTTTATGGCGTACAAAAACTTCTCCCGTAGGCGTGATCACAGTTTCGGATATCGAAATCAGTGAATCGTCTATGGTATTTCCGTAATAATATGTTTTGATATCCGGATTCGGGACCTTGTCCAAAAGCAGTTCGGCCTTTGTATTGTACTCCTTTTTAAGGTCTTCCAACGCAATCACACGGTGGCCTGCGCATACCGGCGCGATAATATCATAGGGAAAAATACTGATAATGGTCGCGCCTTCGGGAATCGGGCGCAGCTTTTTTTTATGCTTTTCCCAGAATTCACGGATAAAGACATCCCGTTCCTTATGCGCGCATAAGCAGTCGAACATGCGCAAAGACAGTCTGGATTTTCCTCTTCTGCCCAAAATAAAAAGGAAATGTTCTTTTAACATTGTTCCCAGGTGTTTGATCAATTTTTTATTTTGTTTCAGGGTCATTAGGTACAAATCCTTGACCAGATTACCCTTGTAAATGTACCCGCCAAAATCACACAAAATCATATGAAGATTTTAACAGAAGGGCCGTAAAAAAGCAATCATCTGTCTCTCCAAGTATAAAAAGACGGCACATGTCAATAATTAGAACCAAAAAGGGTAGGCGGGAATAAGCTAATCAAGGCCCATTATTCCTTTATATCCTAGTAATTTTACAGAAGGGAGATGCGTATGGCAAAATCCAGACTTGTTTTTTGGATATTATTCATATTGCTGGCGGCAGGCGGCGGTCTGCTCGGTTATTATTTTGCATTAGGTGAGCCTACAGTTTTCAGCGATCAATATTTGAAAGACGAAGTGATGCAGGCAGCGAACACGGACATTGTGCTGGCGCAGGACGCCAATATTGAGGTTGAGTATACATATACGATGTGCGGCCACAAGGAAAAGGTATTTTTATCGGGGGATGCGCGGTTTTGCGGCAAAACGGCAAAGCAAATCAAAGCCGATTTTCCGGGCTGCAATATCAGGGAGTTCGGCGAGCATAATTTAGTGATTCAAATGACTGTGGATGAATATTGTCCCCAGCATTATATTGTCAAACTTGACAGTGGAAAAGTGTGCATATTCAAGACTTCCAGAACTACCGGTACAAGCGAGCTTTATCTTGACCTGAAACTCGACGCGACTGCGGTAAAGCAGGAAGAGATCCCGCGGCTTGAGCAGGGGGTAGTTTTTGAAAACACAACCGATGTGAACAATTATTTATACAGCCTTAAAAACTAAATTGCATATAAAGCGTGATTACCGTATAATAGTCCTATGACAGGGGGGATAAATTATGGATCACGTTTTAAATGCGGCGAAATCGGCAAAAAACGCTTCGTGGGCAATAGCTAAGCTGGATACACGGCAGAAAAATTTCCTGTTGCATGCAATGGGCGACGGGATTCTGGCCGCGCAGGACGAAATAATCAGCCAAAACCGCCTGGACGTGGAAAACGCCCGGAATGCGGGAAGGACTCCTGCCATGCTGGACAGATTATCCCTGAATGAGTCGCGCGTTGCGGGAATGGCGCAGGCTTTTTATGATGTGGAGAAACTGCCCGACCCGATCGGCGAGGCAGTCGCAGGATTTAAACGTCCCAACGGACTTATGATCACAAAAAGGCGCGTACCCCTGGGCGTGATTGGGATTATATATGAAGCGCGTCCAAATGTGACTGCGGACGCGATGGCGCTGTGCCTTAAAACCTCCAATACGGTGGTGCTGCGGGGCGGAAGCGAAGCCATCCATTCCAATAAGGCGATCGTCCGCGCCGCTGTGGAAGCGGGCGTAAAAGCCGGTTTGCCTGAAGGCAGCGTGGTGCTGATAGAAGATACTTCGCGCGAAGCGGCGGCTTATATGATGGGCTTAAACGGCGTGATTGACGTACTTATACCCCGCGGAGGCGCCGGACTTATCCAGAGCGTGGTAAAGAACGCAACGATCCCGGTGATCGAGACCGGTACGGGAAACTGCCATATATATATGGATAAAACCGGGGAAATAGAGATGGGCGTAAACATCATCGTGAACGCAAAAACTTCCCGGCCTTCGGTATGCAATGCAGCCGAGACGCTGCTGGTGCACCGGGATATCGCGGATAAATTTCTGCCTGCGGCGTTTGCGGCATTAGGAGCCAAAAACGTCGAACTGCGCGGATGCGAAACCGCGCAGAAATACGGGACCTTGCCGGCTGCCGAAGAGGATTATTATACCGAATTTCTGGATTACATTCTCGCGGTCAAAGTCGTGGACAGCATTGAGGACGCAATCGCGCATATCAACAAGTACGGAACCAAACACTCGGAATCCATCGTGACGCAGGACTACAACGCTGCAAGGAAGTTTCAGGACGAGGTGGATGCGGCGGCCGTGTATGTGAACGCCTCCACGCGCTGGACGGACGGGTTTGAATTCGGCTTTGGCGCGGAGATCGGGATATCCACCCAGAAACTGCACGCACGCGGACCAATGGGTCTGGCGGAACTCACGACCATCAAATATGTGATAGACGGGAACGGGCAGGTAAGGTAAATCTTTTCTAAAAAACAAGCCTTGCGGAATGCAGGGCTTTTTTGATTTCTTTCTTTGTGATGTGGAAAAAAAGTATAATCCCTGAAACTAAAATATAAAGAATTTTGGTGTATTGAAAACTTTATTCCGCAGTATCTTCCTTAGCAAATTCTTCTGAACTTTTTCCTTCGGTTTCATATGAAAGATATATTTCTTCGACTTCTATCTGAACGGCCTGCAATTCATGGATCATATCCGTTATCTTATTAAAAAGTCTGAAATACATTTCTTTATAACAATCCATTTTTGTAATCCCCCCTATGTATAATATAACCTGTTTCAGGTTATAAATCAATACTCTGAAACAGATTAATATAAACTTGTTTAGAGGTGAATATGATGTATAGTCGGATTCGAGAATTAAGAGAAGATAAAGATTTATCCCAAACCGAATTTGCAAAAGTATTAGGGATGTCGCAAACGGGCTATTCAAAATATGAAACCGGAGAAAACGATATTCCAACCGGCATTCTGATTGCTATTGCAAAATATTATAAGACAAGCGTTGACTATTTATTAGGACTGACCAACGTAAAGAAACCTTATCCCAGAAACACCTGAACAATCAGTATAATAAAAAGTTTAAGTGCGTGGTGTGCCGCGTGGTGTAAATAAATGCTGCGCGCGGTAGAGAAACGGGGTTGAATTCGGTTTTTATTCAGAGAGATGAGTTTTTATATACTAGGTATTCCTTTTTTTCTTTTTGTCAGGGAGCCCAGGGAAGATTTTGATTTTCAGTCCCCAGAGTTTGCCTCCCACTTCGCTATGATTCGCGTAACTTATAAGCGAGCTTTTTCGTTAAACACTTGCATTCATCTCATGCTCAGTGAAAATTGCGTTTCCTTCATCCGCCGCTGGCGGCGGGCACTCCGTTTTCTCCTTAAACCGGCCCGCAGGGACCTGGGGTTTTGTTTTAGGATATGGTGATCTTTTAAAGTGGGATAATATTTGGGACAATATTAAAGAACTAATACTAATAGAATATATTTTTAAACAGCTTGATATGTACAATTTTTTGTTCACCAGAGAATGTAGTTAATGTTAAATCAGATTAGGAAGTTAATTGACAAAGAGCTGCGGGTTATAAACCGCAGCTCTTTGATGACTTATATCGTCTTCAAAAACTCTTTCATCTTATCTATATGCTTTTTCACGCTCCCGGGCGCCGGGCCTCCCGGCAAACTGCGGGATTCCACGCACGATTTCAGGGAAATCGCACTGTATACGTCTTCGCCGAACACTTCCGAGAAAGCTTTTAACTGTTCTATTGTAAGGCCGTCAATCGCAAGGCCGTTCTTTTCACAGTAAAGCACGATCTTTCCGATGACCTCGTGCGCGTCCCGGAAGGGCATGCCTTTTTTGACAAGGTAATCCGCCGCGTCGGTCGCGTTGGTAAACCCAAGGCCTGCGCTTTTGAACAGCTTTTCTTTACTGAACTCCGCTGTTTGTATCATCCCGGTGAATACCTTAAGGCATGCGGCCAGCGTATCCGCAGCGTCAAACACGCACTCCTTGTCTTCCTGCATGTCCTTGTTGTACGCAAGGGGAAGCCCCTTCATAACGGTCAGCAGCGACATCAGCGCCCCGTAAACCCGGCCGGTTTTGCCGCGGATCAGTTCCGCCATATCGGGGTTCTTTTTCTGGGGCATAATGCTTGAGCCAGTGGAATACGCATCCGAGATCTTAAGCACCCCGAATTCGTTGGTCGAGTAGAGGATGATCTCCTCACAGAACCGGGACAGGTGCATCATGCAGATGGAAGCGGCGGACAGGTATTCCAGCAGGAAATCCCGGTCCGAAACAGCGTCCAGACTGTTGGGCGTGATCGCCGAAAATCCGAGCTGCCCCGCCACAAACTCCCTGTCCAGCGGATAGGTGGTGCCGCATAACGCGCCCGATCCCAGTGGCATGCTGTCTGTGCGCTTTTTGCAGTCACGAAACCTCGTAATGTCCCGGGCAAACATTTCGCAGTAAGCCATAATATAATGCGCAAGCGTGGAGGGCTGCGCCTTTTGCATATGCGTGTAGGCCGGGATAATGGTATCCGTATTTTTTTCCGCGATTTCAGCCAGAACGCCGCACAGGCTTTTGATTTCTGCGATTGTCTGGTCGATCGTTTTCAGCATGTACAGGCGGATATCCAGCGCAACCTGGTCGTTCCGGCTGCGCCCGGTGTGCAGGCGCTTGCCGGTATCCCCGATGCGCTCGGTCAGCAGCCGCTCAATGTTCATATGGATGTCCTCGTCCTCCACGGAAAACGAAACCTTGCCGTCCAGGATATCCGAAAGTATACCCTTCAGGCCCCGGGCGATCTTGTCCGCGTCTTCCTGCGGAATGATCCCCTGGCGACCCAGCATGGTCGCGTGGGCAATACTGCCCATGATGTCTTCCAGAAACATCCGGGAATCAAAGGAGATGGAGGAGTTGAAATCTTCGGCCAGCTTATCGGTATTAGCCTCAAACCGGCCGCCCCATAACTTGCCCATTATTTGCCCGCCTTATCCTGCGTCAAAGCTTTCACTTTCAGGGTTAGACCGAACAGGTTGATGAAGCCTTCCGCATCTTTCTGGTTGTATACCTCGTCTGCGCCGAATGTTGCGAACTCTTCCGAGTAAAGCGAATAGGGGGATTTGATGCCCGCCGCCTTGCAGGTGCCTTTATACAGCTTGATGCGTACCGTACCTGTAACCACCTTCTGGGTCTCGGCAACAAAGGCGGCCAACGCTTCGCGCAGGGGAGCGTACCACATGCCGTTATACACCAGTTCCGCGTATTTTATCGAAACGCCGGCTTTGTAATGCATTGTATCGCGTTCCAGAACAAGCGTTTCGAGAGCGCTGTGCGCGGTATAGAGTATCCGGCCGCCCGGGGTCTCGTACACACCGCGGGATTTCATGCCCACAAGCCGGTTTTCCACGATGTCGTCAATGCCTACGCCGTTGCGCGCGCCGATCGTATTGAGCTCGGTCACGATTTCAACAGCGCCCATCTTTTTGCCGTTGATGGACAAAGGTATGCCTTTTTCAAAATCTATCTCGATATATTCCGGTTTGTCAGGGGCGTCTTCCGGGTTCACGCAGATCATCAGCAGATCCTTTTTAGGTTCGTTCCAAGGATCTTCCAGATCGCCGCCCTCATGGGACAAATGCCAGATGTTGGCGTCCATGCTGTAGGGGCGTTCCTTGGTAACCGGAACGTCAATATCCCGCGTTTTCGCGTAATCTATTTCCTCTTCACGGGATTTGATATCCCAGATACGCCAGGGCGCGATGATATCCATCTCGGGCGCCAGCGCCTTTACGGTCAGTTCAAAACGCACCTGGTCGTTGCCTTTGCCGGTCGCGCCGTGGCAAATGGCCGTGCAGCCTTCTTTTTTTGCGATCTCAACAAGCCTTTTTGCAATCAGGGGACGCGCGAAGGACGTTCCGAGAAGGTATTTACCTTCGTATTCCGCTCCCGCCTGCATGGTGGGGAATATGAAGTCTTCCACAAATTCCTTGGTCAGGTCTTCGATATATGCTTTGCTGGCGCCTGTGCGCAGCGCTTTCGCTTCCAAACCGTCCAGTTCTTTACCCTGTCCTACGTTTCCGCAGACAGCGATGACCTCACAGCCGTAGTTTTCTTTCAGCCATGGAATGATGATGGACGTATCAAGCCCGCCCGAATATGCCAGTGCTACCTTTTTGTGCTTCATGATAGTTCCTCCGTCAATTATTTATACATAATTATACAACTGTATGAATAATTATGCAATACTTTTTTTATAGTATTATTCTATAACAAGATCCGAAAAAATGTAAGGTTTAAATGTAAGGTTTAAATAAAGAATTATGTTATAATAATTGATATTAATAATAGATTTATTAAAATCCTTTTACCAAAAATGGAAGGCCACTGAAAAGCCCAAATGCAAGGCATTTCGAGTATTGCGACGTAAGCGCAGTTTAACACCTGCGCTGAGGAGTAAACGGAGAAATAACGCAGCAGTGGGACTTTATCAGGGGGCTGTAGTATGTTATAATAGGCAATGGTGATAAAATGATCGTACTTGGAATTGATCCGGGGCTTGCGACCGTAGGGTACGGCGTGGTATGCTTTGAGAACAACCGGACGCTTTCCCTTGTGGATTACGGAACGATAGAAACCCAGGCGGGCTTGTCCACGCCGCGAAGGCTTTCAATAATAGCGGAAGGAATTTCGCGGCTGATTGAAAAATTCCGGCCGGATGCGGTCGCCTTTGAAGAGCTGTTTTTTAATACAAACGTAAAAACGGCGATCGCCGTTGCGCAGGCAAGAGGCGCCGCTCTGCTGGCTGCGTATGGTCATACACACGAATTGTATGAATATACGCCCCTGCAGGTAAAACAGGCGGTAGTGGGTTACGGCCGGGCCGACAAGCTGCAGGTGCAGATGATGGTAAAGACCTTGTGCTGCCTGCGGGAGATCCCGAAGCCGGACGATGCGGCGGACGCGGTTGCGGTGGCAATCTGCCATGCGCACAGTTCCAAAACATCCGGCCTTTTAAATACAAGAGTATAAGGGGAAGAGGAATGTATGCATATATCAGCGGCAGGGCCGCGCAGATAGGCGCGAACCATGTTGTGGTGGACGCGGGCGGGATCGGATATCTGATTTATACAAACTCTTTTTCAGCCGGTTCCTTTGCAGTGGGGGAAGAAGCCAGACTTTATACCCACCTGATCGTACGCGAGGACGAGCTTTCATTGTACGGTTTTGTGACCGGGGAAGAAAAAGCGATGTTCGAAAAACTGATATCCATCAGCGGGATAGGGCCAAAAGTTGCCTTATCCATTCTGTCCACGCTCAAGGTCGCCGATATTGCGGCGGCTGCGGTTTCCGCCAATGCGGCGGCATTTGAGACGGTTTCAGGCGTTGGTAAAAAAACCGCGCAGCGGCTGGTGCTGGAGTTGAAAGAAAAAGTGGACGTTTCGGACGCAGTCGGCGCGGCAATAGGCGGCATCAGTAATGCCGTGGAGGAAGCGGTTACCGCTCTTATCAATCTGGGATATCAAAGGGCGGAGGCAGTCACGGCAGTCTCGGCAGTCAAAAATTTGGGGGATACCGCCGAAGATTTGGTGCTGCTGGCACTCAAACGGCTGGCGTAACCGCTGATTAATTCAGGGCGCTGCCTTGGCGGCTCAATTTGTACCCTGCGGTGGTTAAAGCTTGAAATAGCGCTGCTATTCCTGCGCTTTTGCTCCTGGCAGGACGCAAATCCATTTCGCCAATTTTGCATCCTTATTTAATCATCGGTCACTTACGAGGTAAAACATGGAAGAAGAATCAAGGATCGTATCGGGCTTTTCGCAGCAGGATGATTTCGGGCTGGATTTAAGCCTGCGTCCCAGAACGCTGAAGGAATATATCGGCCAGGACAAGGTAAAGGAAATGATGGGCGTTTTTATCGAGGCTGCAAAGCAGCGCGGGGAAACGCTGGATCACGTCCTTTTGTACGGGCCGCCCGGGCTGGGCAAAACCACCCTTGCGCATATCATCGCGCAGGAAATGAATGTAAATATCCGCGTAACGTCCGGGCCTGCGATCGAGCGGCCGGGGGATTTGGCGGCGCTTTTAACAAACCTTTCGCAGGGAGACGTTCTGTTTATTGACGAGATACACCGGCTGAACTCCAGCGTGGAAGAGGTGCTGTATCCGGCAATGGAGGATTTCGCGCTGGACATCATACTGGGCAAAGGTCCCAGCGCGCGTTCCATGCGGATAGACCTGCCAAAGTTTACTTTGGTCGGGGCTACTACCCGCGCAGGCATGCTGACAAGTCCCTTAAGGGACCGGTTCGGTGTTCTCAACCGTCTTGAGATATATACGCCGGACGAACTGAAAACCATCGTGCAGCGGTCGGCTTCCATATTAAATATAACAATAGAGGATGCGGGCGCATATGAAATCGCCCGGCGTTCGCGAGGGACTCCCAGGGTGGCGAACCGGCTGCTCCGGCGCGTGCGCGATTATGCGGATGTGCGCGCGGACGGCGTCATTACCAAAGACGTTGCGGACAGGGGCCTTCGGATGCTTGAAGTGGACGACCTTGGCCTGGACAACTGCGACAGGGTCATACTATCCGCCATCATCAATAAATTCGGCGGCGGACCGGTGGGCCTCGATACGCTTTCGGCTACGACCGGGGAGGAATCCGGAACGATTGAAGACGTGATCGAGCCGTTTTTGCTGCAGCTTGGATTCATTAAAAAAACGCCCAGGGGAAGGGTCGCAACACAGAATGCTTACGAGCATCTTGGGGAAAAATACGGCCGGGACGGGCAGATGAAATTATTTTAAGAACAGGACAATGAAGTTTGAAGACAAAGGATTTTGACTATTATCTGCCGGAGGAGCTGATTGCGCAAAAGCCGCTTTTGCAGCGCGATGCCTCCAGGCTTTTGGTATACGACAGGAAAAGCGATAGTACAGACCACAGGCATTTCTACGATGTTGTGGAGTATTTAAAACCCGGTGACGTGCTTGTACTCAACAACACGCGTGTCTTGCCGGCGCGGCTTTTCGGCGTAAAAAGGGGAACCGCACGGCATGTTGAGTTTTTACTTTTGAACCGTAAAAACGCGCGGGACTGGGAAGTGATTTTAAAACCCGGCAAAAAACTGAAGCCGGGGGATATTGTTGATTTTGCGCCCATACTATCAGCGGAGATCAAAGCGAAAAAGGAAGACGGCGTGGTGGACGTCACCTTCCAATATGAGGGCGTGTTTGAAGCCATACTGGACGAACTGGGGCAAATGCCCCTGCCGCCCTATATTACGGAAAAACTGGAGGATAAGACCCGCTACCAGACGGTGTACGCCAAAATAGACGGCAGCGCGGCCGCGCCCACCGCCGGTCTGCATTTTACGCCCGAATTGCTGGAAAAAATAAAGGGTATGGGCGTCAGGATCGTATATGTGCTGCTGCATGTGGGGCTCGGAACGTTCCGGCCGGTAAAAACCGAAGATATTGGCGAACATATCATGCATTCCGAATATTTCAGCGTGTCTCCCGAGGCGGCGGAAGAAATCAACAGCGCCAGGGCCGCGGGAGGGCGCGTGGTGGCTGTGGGTACAACCTGCGTGCGTACGCTTGAGAGCGCCTCACGGGACGGGAAATTAATCCCGCAGAGCGGGAATACGGATATTTTTATATATCCGGGGTATAAATTCAAGATGGTGGACTGCCTGATCACCAATTTTCACCTTCCAAAATCCACGCTGGTCATGCTGGTAAGCGCTTTTGCCGGAAGGGAAAAAACGCTTAAACTTTATAAAATGGCCGTGGAGAAAGAATACCGGTTCTTCAGCTTTGGCGACGCGATGATGATTTTATGAGCATGGATCCTGTAAAAAACAGGCGGGAATGGAACACGGAAAGCCGGGTCATTAGTGCTCTTAATCTGAACGATTGGAGAAAAAAATATGAGAGGTAAAAAAGCATCACTTAGCTTGATTGTCGCCTGCTTGATGATGACGGCCGCCGCCTGTTCCGGAATACCGCCGGCAGAGTCCGTTTCCGATCCTGAACCGGCTCTTCCGGAAGAAGTGCTTGAAGCCTATATGTCCGCTGCGGACGCGAAGGATTATGAGAAGATGTACAGCATGGTCAGTGAAAGCAGCAATATCTCCAAAGAAGATTTCGTTACGCGGAATAAAAACATTTATGAAGGAATTAATGCTGAGAACATTAAGATTACAATCGACGGGGATCGGCAGGGAGATGTTTTGAATTTCCGGACAACCATGGATACGCTGGCCGGCCCGGTCAGCTTTGCCAATCAGGCGGTATTTCAGCAAAATAACGGCGTATATAAGCTTGAATGGAACTCAAATATGATTTTTCCAAACCTGAATGATACCGAAAAGGTACGCGTATCGGTTATAAAGGGGGAGCGCGGAAGCATACTGGACAGAAACGGCAGGTTATTGGCGGGAAAAGACAATGTGTATTCCATTGGCTTTGTTCCGGGAAAAATCAATGCCGAAACCCGCGGGGAGGATATCGCAAAGGTGGCGGAGCTGCTGGATATGTCTGTGGAAAGCATAAACAGCAAGCTGTCGGAAAACTGGGTGAAAGACGACCTGTTTGTGCCTTTGAAAAACATCTCTTATACGGATACGGACAAAAAAGAAAAGCTCCTGGAAATCAAAGGGATCGGATTCAGTACTGTGCAGGACCGGGTTTATCCGCTTGGTGAAAAAGCGGCGCACTTGACCGGTTATATCCACAGCATCAGTCAGGAGGAGCTTGAAACGCGTGCAGGACAGGGCTATAGCGCCGACAGTGTGATCGGAAAGGCCGGACTGGAAAGCCTTCTGGAGGACCGTATTCGCGGTTTTGACGGCTGCAGGATTTACATTGTTGATCAGTACGGTCAGGAAAAAGAAACTTTGGCAGAGCGGTCGGCCCGCAATGGTGAAAATGTCACGCTGACCGTGGATGCGGCATTGCAGGAAAAGCTTTACGACCAGATGAAGGATGATAAAGGGGCTGCGGTGGTTATGAATCCAAAGACAGGCGAAATCCTGGCGCTGGTCAGCACTCCGTCTTATGACCCGAACGCTTTTATATTAGGCTTGACCGAAGAAAAGTGGGCTGAGTACAATAACGAAGAAACGCAGCCGATGTATAACCGTTTTAAAGCGGCGTTTGTCCCCGGCTCCACATTGAAACCCATTACGGCGGCCTTGGCATTGAGTGCAGGTTCCTTTACCGCAGAGGAGGACTTTGGACCCAGCGGCCTGTCCTGGCAAAAGGACAGCAGCTGGGGCAATTACAGCGTGACCACGTTAAAACAATACGGCGGTGCGGCGAATGTGCAAAATGCCCTCATCTACTCCGACAACATTTATTTTGCAAAAGCGGCGCTTAAGATGGGCGGCGACGTCTTTGCAGAAGGCCTCAAAAGCGTCGGCTTCGGCGAGGAGGTTCCCTTTGAATTCGGCCTGAGCCAATCAAGATTTGGTACGGATATGGCTTTTGACAGTGACATCGACCTTGCGGACAGCGGGTATGGTCAGGGAAAGATATTGGTCAATCCCATACACATGGCATCCATATATACGGCGTTTTTGAATCAGGGAAATATGATGGCGCCTTGTCTGGAGAAAGAAACCGGCCCGAAGGTTTGGAAGGGAAATGTCTTTTCCAGCCAAGCGATACAAACGGTTCAGGATGCCCTGATTCAGGTAATTGAGAACCCAAACGGCACAGGGCATTCCTTTATGGTGGAAGGATTGAAGGCTGCGGGGAAAACCGGGACAGCTGAGATCAAAGATTCCAAGCAGGATACCTCGGGAACGGAGCTGGGCTGGTTTGTGGCATATTCGGAAGATGAAAGCCAGGATGTCCCGTATTTGGCGGTAGCAATGATCGAGGATGTAAAAGACAGGGGCGGCAGCCATTATGTGATACCGATAGTCCGCTCCATATTCGCAGATTAAATTACGTTTATTAAAGAGGTAACAATGAATTTTAGCTTTGAAGTAGTCAAGGAATGTGAAAGAACGGGAGCAAGGGCGGGGATACTCCATACCCCGCACGGGGATATCAAAACCCCGGTATATATGCCGGTGGGCACACAGGGGACGGTAAAGGCAGCCACGCCCGTGCAGGTCGAAGAAACCGGCGCGCAGATCATACTTTCCAACACCTATCACTTGTACCTTCGGCCGGGGCATGAACTGGTCAGAAAGGCAGGCGGGCTGCATAATTTTATGCAGTGGGACAAACCCATTTTAACGGACAGCGGCGGGTTCCAGGTCTTCAGCCTGGGCGAGCTCCGGAAACTGACAGAGGAAGGTGCGGAGTTCCAGTCCCATATCGACGGATCGCGGCACAAGCTTACCCCGGAAAAAGCGGTTGAGATCCAGGAGGCGCTTGGTTCGGACATCATGATGTGCCTGGATGAATGCACGCCCTATCCGGCTGATTACAATTATGCAAAATCCTCTATGGAAAGGACGCACAGGTGGGCCGAACGGTGTAAAAAAGCCCAGACCAGGCAGGATCAGGCATTGTTCGGGATCGTACAGGGTTCCATGTTTGCCGATTTGCGGCGGGAAAGCGCAAAAGCCATATCCGATCTGGATTTTATCGGCAGCGCAATAGGGGGCCTGAGCGTAGGGGAACCAAAGGAAGTCATGTATGAAATGCTGGAAGAAGTGGATCCCATACTGCCCAAAAACAAACCGCGGTACCTAATGGGAGTCGGTTCGGCGGACTGCCTTTTGGAAGGCGTAGAACGCGGAGTCGATATGTTTGACTGCGTGCTGCAGACGAGAATCGCCAGGAACGGAACGGCGCTGCATCCTACAGGAAAGATCGTTGTGCGCAATGCCGTCTATGCGGAAGATTTTTCGCCTATAGACGACACATGCGACTGCTATGCCTGCCGTAACTTTACGCGGGCGTATATAAGGCATCTGATCAAAGCGGACGAGATACTAGGCGCGACCCTTTTGACCATTCATAACATCCGTTTTTCGGTGCGGTTGATGGAACGCGTACGGGAATCGATTTTAGGCGGGTATTTTCCGGAGTTCAAGAGTGATTTTATACAGAAATATATAATTTGACAAAAAATAAGTTGACGAAAGGGACAGGGTTAGATATTATAAATATTGTAATTTATGAAAGGTAGGTACATTGCATGCCACAGCAATTAGATTTAGGCGGGAGCATGTCGTTATTGTTCCCCATACTGCTGATAGTCATATTTGTAGTTCTTATTATCGTTCCTAACAGACGGCGTGAGAAAAAATTCAAAGACATGCTGTCGAGCTTAAAAGTTGGCGATAGTATCAAGACAATCGGCGGCATCTACGGAAAGATCGTCAATATCAAAGAAGACCTGATAACGATCGAGTCCGGTCCGGACAAAACCAAGCTGTTGATGGCTAAAAGCGCGATCGGCACGGTAGAAAGCAATGACGTTGAATCAGAAGCGTCTAAAGAACAGCCGAAAAAATAATTGATATTCGTACAATCAACCTCCGGAAACGGAGGTTTTTTTATTCGGCTCCGCTTCCATGTGCTTAAAAAGTTATCCGAGCCAGCTTCGGATGGGAAGTTGACACGGTTGCTTTATATTTTAGAAGCGGGTCTTAAGCAGTGGAAGTATTGATATATTTATGATATATAAAAAATTGAATACTTTTCCGTGTGTTTTGCATATATAGCCCTCCGCCTGCATATTTGTTTTGTAGGGAGGGGATAAAATGCCTAGAAATAAACCGAAACAGACCGAAATGAAGGTCGTGACACCTGCGCTGAAGTCTTCCATCGTTGCTATGATATTTACGATCACCGCTATACTGGTTTTTGCGCTGATTGTAAAATCGGCTGAAATAGATGTGAAGGTTATAGTTATAATAAATGAAATCATAAAGATAGCGGGTGTGATTTGCGCTTCATTCTTTGCCGCAAAGGACCCGAAATCCAAAACAGTGCTCGCAGCAGCTGTCGCAGGTCTGCTTTATATTGTAATCGGATTCTGCGTGTTTTCACTCATTCAGGGAGCCATGGGCGATCTGATGATGATGCTGACGGACGCCATGATGGGCGTTATCATCGGGTTTGTCGTAGGATTGTTTGTGAGTAAAATCATAAAAACAAAAGCGGCAGGCAAACCGTCAGGCAAAGCCGCCTGAATGAAAGCTGTCCGGGGCAAACACATCACACGCGCCATATTGGACGGAAATACTTGAATGTTTGCGCTTCCCTATGTATAATAAACCATATACATAATAGATTTTGGAGGCCACCTATGAAACATATTAAAACCATCAGCCGGAATTGTTTAAAGAAATCGCTTGAAAAAGGCGGCTGCGGCGAATGCCAGGCATCCTGCCAGTCAGCCTGCAAGACTTCCTGCACAGTCGCAAACCAAAAGTGCGAGAAGGAAGCATAAATCAAAATTGACAGGCGGCGGCAATATTATATTGCCGCCTCTTTTATGTGGGTTCAGACCACTGATAAGCCCCAACTACTGTTGTGTCGCAATGCTCAAAAAGCCTGGCCGGGGCCCAAAAAAAATCGTAGATTTTTGGGGTGGGGTAGTGGAGCTTTCAGCGGCCTTCAAAATAAAAAGAGTTGGGTTTTCTTTCGGTTCCTTTCTTTTTTCTAAAAGAAAGGAATAAAAAATGAGGAGAATATTTTGATACATACTTTTAAACTGGGAGACGTTCACGCGGTGCTGGATGTAAACAGCGGTTCGGTGCATATGGTGGACGAGATCGTTTATGACATACTGAACAAGCAGGCGACGGGAAAATACAGCGAAGATGAGATTCATGAAGCCGGGCTTGAAATTGAAGAATTAAGGCGGGAAGGCCTTTTGGATTCGCCCGCCGCAGTGGAAGACTACCGTCCGGAATTCAACAAGCCGGTGGTAAAGGCCATGTGCCTTCACGTGGCCCATGACTGCAACTTAAGATGCAAATACTGTTTTGCCAATACGGGAGATTATGAGGGAAGCCGCGAACTGATGCCCCTTGAAACAGCAAAACAGGCGCTGTTGTTTTTGGTGCAAAACTCTGAAAACAGGCACAACCTGGAGGTGGATTTTTTCGGCGGCGAACCGCTTTTAAATTTTGATGTTGTGCGCGGCGCAGTGGAATACGGGCGCGAACTGGAAAAACAATATGATAAAAATATCCGGTTCACCATAACGACCAACGCATACCATGTGACGGACGAAATGGCGGATTTTATCAATGCCGAAATGAAAAACCTTGTAATCAGCATAGACGGCAGGCGGGATGTGCACGACGCCATGCGCCCGAACGCGGCGGGAGCCGGGAGTTACGAAAAGGTGCTTTCAAACTCCCGGAAGCTGATCGGCGGCAGAGGCGGCAAAGAGTATTATATCCGCGGCACATACACCAATCAAAACACGGACTTCTCACGCGATGTGATGGCAATAGCGGACGCAGGATTCGACCAGGTATCCGTAGAGCCGGTGGTGGACGCCGGTGAACTCTCAATCACCGAAGCCGATTTGCCGCAGATTTTCAGCGAGTATGAAAAACTTGCCGGTTTGTATCTGCAGCGAAAGAAAGAGGGCAGGCCATTTCATTTCTTTCATTTCATGATCGACTTGGAATCCGGCCCCTGTCTTAATAAGCGCCTCCGTGGCTGCGGAGCCGGCAGCGAATACATTGCCGTTACCCCAAACGGGGACATGTATCCCTGCCACCAGTTTGCGGGAGTCGGAGAATTTTACATGGGCAATATTTTTGAAAACAAGAAAAACGAAGAGATCGGCAAACGGTTCGCGGAGTGCCATGTGTTTTCCAAAGAAAAGTGCGCGGACTGCTGGGCCAAGTATTACTGTAGCGGCGGCTGCTTTGCAGACGCGTATTTTACGAACAACGACATAGCAAAACCAAACCGCTTAAGCTGCGAGATCGAAAAGAAGCGGGTTGAAACGGCGATTGTTTTAAAAATCATGGCTGAGGCCGGCAAATAAAAAGGAAATCAATAAATCAATGCTGAAAAGGTAATTTGAGGCATCTTTTTGTTTTAAATCCTTATTTATTCAAATTATCTTTTTTTTATATTGTTTTCAGGGTTTTATTATTCTATAATAAAATCATTATTCCAAACCAAAAATAAATAAAGGAGGTATATAATGGTTGATTGGAGTGTTCTCATTGCTTTCATAATCTATTTTGTTGTTGTTCTTTGGATCGGGTTTTATTTTTATAAGCGTTCGGAAACCTTATCGGATTACCTGATCGGCAACAGATCTTTAAATCCTTATGTAGCCGCGTTGTCCGCACAGGCTTCCGATATGAGCGGCTGGCTGCTGATGGGCCTGCCCGGCGCTATATTCCTGGGCGGTATGAGCGAGGTGTGGATCGGAGTAGGCCTGGCTGTAGGCGCGTATCTGTCCTGGCTGGTTATTGCCAAAAGGCTGCGCCAGTATACAAAGGTTTCAGGCAATTCCATAACGCTTCCTCAATTCTTTGAAAACCGTTTCAAGGATAGGCAGGGGTTGCTGCGGTTTATCAGCTCCGCCGTCATTCTGGTGTTCTTTACGATATATGTGGCGTCCGGGTTTGTTGCGGGAGGGAATGTATTTAAAGCCATATTCCCCGGAATAGACTATAAAATTGCGATGCTGATAGGCGTCCTGATAATAGTGGGCTATACGTTTACCGGCGGTTTTAAAGCCGTATGCTGGACGGACTTTTTCCAGGGCATGCTGATGGTGGTTGCGATCGTGATTGTTCCGTTGTCTACAATCGGCCTTCTTGGCGGAGTGGAGCAGACAGTTCAGCTTGCGAACAATGTCGGGCCGGGATTCTTAAGCCTTTTCCATTCGATTGACGGGGCAACCATTTCGCTGGTGGCTATTATATCCAGCCTTGCATGGGGACTGGGGTATTTGGGAATGCCCCATATACTTGTCCGTTTTATGGCTATCAAACAGGTAAAAATGATCAAATCGTCCCGCAGGATCGCTACCACATGGGTAGTGGTGTCTCTTGCGTTTGCATGTATTTTGGGACTGGTTGGCAGGCTGTATCTGGAACCCGGTATTTTTACCGATGCTGCCGGCGCGCAGACCGTGTTTATTGTAATGGCAGGGCGGATATTCCCTCCGGCAGTGGCGGGTATCCTGTATTCCGCTATCATGGCGGCTATCATGAGCACCGCGGATTCCCAGCTTCTGGTTTGCTCGTCCGCCATTACCAATGATATTTATTTAAAGGTAACAAAAAAACAGCCGAGCCAAAAACTTCTTTTGTGGATGGGCAGGCTGTGCGTTCTGGCCATTGCCGTGATCGGCGCGTTTATGGCTTTGGATGAAAAAAGCAGCATTATGGCGCTGGTCAAATACGCCTGGGGCGGATTCGGCGCGGCATTTGGTCCTGTAATACTCATGGGACTTTTCTGGAAGCGCATGACGCGTATGGGCGCTTTTGCAGGAATTCTGACAGGGTTTTTGACCGTTATTCTCTGGAACAACTTCCTTGCGGGTCCGACTGGGCTATACGAACTTGTTCCGGGCTTTGCGTTTGCATTGATCGCTGTCGTTATAACCAGCCTTCTTGGCAAAAAGCCTTCCAAAGAAATAGAAACAGAATTCGAACTTGCAAAACAGTGTGAAGAATAATTTAAGCGGAATAATATAAGAATAACACTTATGTGTTATTCTTTTTTTTATGGTGTTATACTAATCCGTAGTTAAAAACGTTGCGTTTTTAACTTGCCGCATTTTATGCGGCAGCGGGCAAAGCCCGCGCGAATGCCGTGCAATACTATCTGCTTGCGGCTTTGCCGCAACGGCAATCAAAGTTTGCCGGATTAAAAACATGCAACGCTTTTAATCGCGGAATAGTATTATAAATAATACGCAGTTTTTTCAGGATTTCGGATCGATTTTACATTATCCTGATTTACTCTTTATGGAAATTGTGTTTTAATGTTGATAATTGGGAGGTAATAATATGTATTACGAATTAACCAAACAACAGATAAAAGATAGTATATTGGGTAAATTGAAACGACATTTCGGCAAGCTTTTAAGTGAAGCGACGCCGGAAGAAATATATAAAGCCTGCGCGCTCACCCTGCGGGACGCTATAGTCGACGATTGGATGGACGCGAATTTGATGGTTACCAAAACCGGTATGAAGAGCCTGTACTACTTGTCGGCCGAATTTTTGATGGGCCGCTCCCTTGCGAACAACATGATCAATATGCATCTCTTTACTGAATGCAGGGATGCGCTCAAAGAACTGGATTTCCCAATCGATGAGATCGAGGAGCAGGAAAAGGACGCTGGACTCGGAAACGGCGGACTGGGCCGTCTGGCGGCCTGCTTTTTGGATTCGCTGTCCACTCTTGACCTGCCCGCAACAGGATGCGGTATCCGCTACGAATACGGGCTGTTCCGGCAGCGCATTCTGGACGGGGAACAGGTCGAAATGGATGACAACTGGCTGGAACGCGGCAACGTATGGGAAATTGCACGGCCTGAGGAACAGGTGGAAGTTCATTTTAACGGTGAAATTGAAGAAAACTGGACAAACGAGGGCCTCAAAATCACCCATAAAAATTACTACAGCGTAATAGCGATCCCCTACGACATGCCCATCATGGGGTATATGTCTCGGATGCCCGCTACGCTGCGGCTTTGGAGCGCCCGCGCGAAGAGCGGGCTTGATATGCATTACTTTAACCGCGGGGATTATGTGCGCGCCATGCAGGAACGCGAGCTGGCAGAGGTGATCTCCAAGGTGCTGTATCCGGACGACAACCATGAACAGGGCCGCCAGCTCCGCCTGAAGCAATTTTACTTTTTTACTTCCGCCACCATGCAGCATATTGTCCGCAAACACAAGGAAAACTACGGAGACCTGCATACGCTGCCTAACTTCTTTACGGTACAGATCAACGATACGCATCCGACTCTTGCCATTCCGGAATTGATGCGCATCCTGATGGATCAGGAAGGCATGGATTGGGACAGCGCGTTTGATATAACCGGCAGGATGTTCCATTACACCAACCATACCATTATGGTGGAAGCGCTGGAGAGATGGGAAGAAAACATGTTTAAAAGTCTTCTGCCGCGTATTCACCAGATCATTAAAATCATCAACGACAAATTCTGTGAGCAGCTTTGGCGGGTATACCCCGGCGAATGGGAAAAAATCAGCGCAATGGCCATCATCTCCTACGGCGAAATAAAAATGGCGAACCTGTGCCTGGCTGTCTGTGAAAAGGTAAACGGCGTATCCCAACTGCACAGCGAAATACTCAAAATGAAAACGTTTCGCGATTTTTATGTTGTGTTCCCGGAAAAATTTCTTGGGGTCACCAACGGAATTACCACGCGCAGATGGCTGGCAAAGGCAAACCCGCGCCTGCGGGATCTGCTGCGCAGCCACATAGGAGACGGATTTTTAAAAGATTACAGGGAATTTGAAAAAATCGAGCCGCTTCTTGACGATCCGCAGTTTTTGCGCGATTACGGCCAGGTAAAACAGGATAATAAAAAGCGCCTTGCCGACTTCCTGTACCGGTCGCAGCACATAGAAATCAATGAAAATACAATTTTCGATATCCACGCCAAACGTATTCACGAGTATAAACGGCAGTTCTTAAAGGTACTGCACATCCTGCATCTGTACAATACCATCAAGGAAAATCCGGGCGCCGATATACAGCCGGTAACGTTCATGTTTGCCGGTAAGGCTTCTCCCGGATACGTCCGGGCGAAAAATATCATCCGGCTGATACTGGCAACCGCCGAACTTGTAAACAACGATCCGGACACTAGGGATAAATTAAAGGTTGTGTTTATCGAAAATTACGGCGTATCGATCGCGGAACTGCTGATGCCCGCGGCGGACGTCAGCGAGCAGATATCAACGGCGGGTCTCGAAGCATCGGGCACGGGAAATATGAAGTTTATGATGAACGGCGCCATTACGATCGGCACTATGGACGGGGCGAACGTTGAAATGTACGATGCAGTGGGCGGGGATAATATTTTTATCTTTGGTGCGACAGCGCTGGAAATCGAAAAGATGGAAAAATACGGGACATACAAGCCCGGAGATTATTTTGCACAGAACGGCGATATCCGGAAAGCCATGAACCATCTGATAGACGGTTCGCTTACCAACAAAAACGACCGGCAGTTTAACGATCTGTATCAATCTTTACTCTTCTGCGATAACGACAAAACGGACCGATATTACGTTCTGCATGATTTTGCTTCCTACGTGGAGACTTTCAACAAGATGGCGGCGGCTTATGCGGACAGGGAAAGATGGATTCGAATGGCGGCCGTCAATACCGCGCGTTCGGGGATATTCAGTTCGGACAGGACAATAGAAGAATATAATAAGCATATATGGAATATTCCTGAGATAGAGTGAGGAATACACATGTTTTCTGGAATTGATTTGGAAAAGAGCATCGTCCATAATTCTGCAAAACCAAAATACCGGGATCCTCTGGGCGCGCTGAAAACAGACACCTCTGTGACGCTTCGCCTCTCGTTGCATGATGTATGGTTTGAAAGCGCAAATCTGACGCTGCTGTTAAACAACAGTTCGTTTGATTATGCCATGAAATTCGTGGACGGACTCTGGACCGTTACGCTGGCTGTTCCGGACTACCCTTGTGTGCTTTGGTATTATTTTACGCTCCGGTCGGGGGACACGCGTTTATATTACGGAAGAAATTTCAACTGCGCGCCCTGCCTGGGCAGGATTTACTGGGAAAAACCGCCCGCTTTTCAACTCACGGTATACGACCGTGAATTTACCGTTCCCGACTGGCTTCCAAGATCCATTATGTATCAGATATTTCCGGACCGGTTCTCATGCGGCGACCCGGAAAATACTGAAAAAGGCGCCGAATACCACAGGTCCATGGGCAGGGACGTCTACCTGCATGATAAATGGAACGAACAGCCTCTTTACAGTCCGCTTCCGGGAAAGGACGATTACCAGCCCTGCGATTATTTCGGCGGCGATATTAGAGGGATCATTAATAATCTGGCGTATCTGAAAGAATTGGGCGTCAGTCTGATTTATCTGAACCCTGTTTTCGAAGCCGCCTCCAACCATAGGTATAACACTGCGGATTATACCAGAGTGGATCCTTTTTTAGGTTCGAATGAGGATTTGACCCAACTGTTTCAGGAAGCGGAACTTGCGGGTATCCGCGTGATCCTGGACGGCGTATTTTCACATACCGGCGACGACAGCGTCTATTTCAACAAATACAAAAACTATCCTTCGGACGGCGCATATCAGGGCGAGGGTTCGCCTTATTACGACTGGTACGTTTTTGCGCAGTTTCCGGAAGCCTACAAATGCTGGTGGGGCTTTAAGACCCTGCCGGAAGTAAACGAATACAACCCGGACTGGGTGGATTTCATTATAGAGGATCATGAAAGCGTTATGAAAAGATGGCTGCGGGCAGGCGCCGCAGGCTACCGGCTGGACGTGGCCGACGAACTGCCGGATGATACCATCGAAAAGATGCGGCAGGCTGCCCGGGAGGTCCGGACAGACAAGGTGCTTATCGGCGAGGTTTGGGAGGACGCCACAAACAAACAGAGTTACGGTAAAAACCGTTCATACGCGCTCGGGAGGGCTCTTGACAGTGTGATGAACTACCCGCTGCGCAATGAAATCGTTGATTTTTTTATTTTCAGGAAAAACGCGTTTTCCTTTAAGGATTTTCTGGTGGGGCAAAGCCAGAACTATCCCAAGCCCATGTACTTTTCGCTGATGAACCTTTTGTCTACGCATGATATAGAGCGGATACACACGGCGCTGGCGACCGGAGTCAGAGCTGCGGAATTAACGCGCGAGCAGCAGGCACATTTTATCGTGCTGCCCTCCCAGCAGGAAAGGGGAGATCGCCTGCAAAAGATGGCCGCGGCCATTCAGTTTTCGCTTCCGGGCGTACCCTGCATCTATTACGGGGATGAAATGGCGATGGACGGCCTGAAAGATCCTTTTAACAGGGGGACCTTTACGCATAAAAACAACGGGATGCGGGTGTTTTACAGCAAACTTTCAAATATAAGAAAGAATTCCGATGTACTGAAAACGGGCGTTTGTACCTTTTTTGCCGTGAATGAAGACGTGATCGGGGTCCTCAGGTTTATTGCGGACGGCAAAGATGTGTTTGACGTTGCGTGCATGAATGGTGTATATTTAACTGTGATAAACAGAGCTGAGTATGCTTGCCATTTTGCATTGGATTTGACGGAACAGAAGGAATGCGTGGATACGCAAAATACGGAAGCGCTTGCAAACATGGAATTATCCCGTGCAGTCTGCCAGATTTCGGGAAGGGAATACTCTGTCCGGAAAGGCATTATTACAGGAGAAATACAGCCGCTCGGCTTTGCTGTTATCAAAATAGAATAATGTTTTAAGGTGATCGAAATGGCAGATACATTATGTTTGGTTATCCCATGCTACAACGAGCAGGAGGTTTTAGGCGAGACATCAGCAAGGCTGCTGGAAAACCTCAGGGGAATGGTAAAAGACAACCTGGCCGGCGAAGACAGTAAAATCATGTTTGTGGACGATGGTTCTAAAGACGATACATGGAACATCATATCGCGCCTGTCGGAAGAACATACCGAGATAATGGGGGTCAAACTCTCCCGCAACCGTGGACATCAGAACGCTCTTTTGGCAGGGCTGATGACCGCAAAGGAGTTTGCAGACGTAACCATTTCCCTTGACGCTGACCTGCAGGACGATATCGGCGTGCTGCCCGATTTTATGCGCAACTATTACGACGGCTGCGATATTGTTTTCGGCGTACGGAAGAGCAGGGCTACAGACACTTTTTTCAAGCGGAATTCCGCGCAGATGTTTTATAAACTGTTAAAAATATTCGGCGTGGATGTGGTTTACAATCATGCGGATTACAGGTTGATGAGCAGGCGCGCTCTGGAGGGCCTTGCCGAATTCGAGGAAGTAAATCTGTTCTTACGCGGTATTGTAATGCAGATTGGCTATAAGACCGCTACTGTGGAATACGAAAGGCACGAGCGGTTTGCCGGGGAGTCCAAGTATCCCTTGTCCAAAATGCTGGGTCTTGCATTTGACGGGATCACATCGTTCAGCGTAAAACCCATCAAGCTGATTACCAACCTGGGAATATTGATATTCATTGTGAGTATAGCCATACTGATTTATTCGCTGGTCGTCAACGCGCAGGGGCACACAGTCGCTGGTTGGACAAGCACCATGATTTCCGTATGGGTGCTTGGCGGCCTTCAACTGTTCGCTATCGGCATTGTGGGCCAGTACGTCGGCAAGGTTTATATGGAAACAAAAAGCCGGCCTAAGTATATCATAGAAAAAATAGTAAAATAACGAGATTATATAAGAATTCCCCGGATTTTCCGGGGAATATTTTTTTTGATGTATCAAAATGTTTCGCGCTTAATTTTTTACTGCAGCGGATCAAAAGCATCCAGCTTATTATTGAGGCTTATGGCTACACTGTCCGATGAAAACATGTCTTTCTGGAAGATCAGTTCCAATCCTGCGTCGTCTTTAGGTTCTTCAAACGCTATGGTGCCTGAAACCAATCCTCCCGGCGCTAGCTCTCCAGATGACAGCGCCGTATTCGAATCAATCGCGGTTATGGTTTGATTTTCGATTTGACCCCGGCTGTTTTTCATACTGAAGTCAAACGGATTATAACTTACAGTATCGGCGCCGCTGTTTTTAATACGCACAGTGACGATCACAAATTCATAACCGTCTTTTGGTTTTTCAAAATCCGAACCGCTGCTTTTTTGAACTTCCGTGACCTGGATACTGTAACCGCTGAGCTGTGCTACGTCTCCAATCTTATATGCTGCAGAAGCCTGTGTAGATGGCCCGCCTGCAAGGACGTCGAATTGTTCAAGCGAATTCATCAGATCAAAGGTAACGGTTTTACCGCTTGTCATGGACGGCTGATAGATCAGTTTTAATCCCTGATCGTCTTTCGGCTGTTCAAAAATTATGGTTCCGGAAACAAACCCGCCGGAGGAAAGATCACCGGAAGACAGCGCTGTGCCATTATTTTCAATACTGAGGGTTTCATCCAAAATCTGTCCCCGGCTGTTTTGCATCGTAAAATCGAACGGGTTATAGCCTATTTTTTCAGTACCTGCATTCTTAATGTTAACCGTCACAATAACATACTCATAACCGTCTTTTGGCTTGTCAAAATCACCGCCGGCGCTTATCATTTTTGCGTTAAACAATCAATTGAATGTGCTTTCATTAAACGAGCTGTTGTATGAAATGGAAACGGAGCCGCTGGAATAATGCAAAAATAAAAGAATCCTGGCAGAAACCGGGATTCTATACGTAAAATAATGAAAAAAATATTTATCAGCCTATATCGTCCTGCAAAAAGTCGGTTTTGACTTTTTTGGATTCTCCGTGTCCGGGGGCAATGAACAGCATGCATACCCATGCGGCCAGAAAAGCGATTGCGGAATAGATGAACAGTATGTGATAAGACCCGATCAGATCGCGGAAAGCGCCAAACAGTATGGGGCTTGCAATAGCGGCGCTGAAAGAAAACAGATAGTAGTAGCCGGTATATTTCCCGAGAGAGGCGTACCCTGTCATATCAACCACCATAGGCAGCGAGTTGACGTTGATCAAAGCCCAGCAGATCCCGCCAAGTATGAGAAGTATCAGAAGTATGTTCTGCGCGTTTACGAAATACATGATGGCAAACAACATGGTAATCCCGGTAAGGCCTGTAAGAATGGTCTTTTTACGCCCGAAACGTTTGCCGATAAAACCTGCCGGTATGGCGAATATCAGAAACGATAAGGAGAATACCGACATCAGCAGACTTGCGTCTCCCGCATCCATGCTTGCGTTTGTCTTTGTAATATAGGTTGAGAAGAAGGTCTCGACGGCGTTATAGGCCATAAACCAGAAAAATATGGCCAGCAGGATCGCTATCAGGCTTCTTTTTTTCAATCTTTTTTCTTCAATGGAAAGTTCCATCTTTTCCTGCCGTACGGTTTCTTCCGGTTCGTCTTCCACAGGACGCATCGGTTCTTTGATGAATATTTTTAAAATAACGACGGCGCCGATCATTACAACCGAACTAACCAGGAAAGGAAGGGGCATACCGCCGGCTTTAAACAGCAGGCCGCCCGCGAAAAATGCGATTAACGTACCGATGCCGCCCATAAAATTGATAATGCCGTTTGCCTGGCTTCTGAATTTGGAGGGAGTCAGATCGGGCATGAGCGCTATCACGGGAGAACGCCATGTGGACATCACAAAGTTGAAAATGATGACGACAGCCATCAGGCTGTATACCGTAGTGGTGAATGGCACCAGAAAGAATAAAACGGCGCAGACCGGTATGCCAACAAGCATGTATGGCATTCGTCTTCCGAAACGTGTGACCGTTTTATCTGACAGGTTGCCGAATATGGGCTGGAATATTGCGCCGAAAACATTGTCGATCGCCATGATAGCCCCAATTGCCGCTGTTTTTTGCAAACAAAATATACCTGGAATGATCCAAAGCGTAAATGAATTTGGTATATAGTTGTCAAGAATCAAGGGAACATAGGTATTATAAACGGCCCAGGCGATACTGGTAGCAAGAAAACCGAAACCAATGAGCAAGGTCTTTTTGTAGTCCAGCTTCATAGATACCTCCCGTATGGAAAAAAAATGTAGATTCTTTATGAATATTTTACCATCAATGAACGCAATTGACAAATTAAATCTTTATTAAATAAAAGGCTGCCGCATTAAGACAGATCCATGCATTGTTTCTTTAGGCGGGTCAAACCAGGCGGCCATTGGCCGCATCTGCCTTCTGTCTATAGCGGCGCGCAATTGTGTCCGGTTTTTTTTATTTGTTTGTAGGGGTGCGCATTGTGTCTTGAACGGTCCCGTTTCCTGCTGTTTTTAATTTTTTTATGATCAAAATTAAGGCCGGTAAATTACCGAAAAAAGGGCTGGCATCTTTATTGGTTTTGTGCCAGTCCCTCATAAACGTCAAAGAAATGATTCTTAAAATTATATACCGTTAAGATTCCGCAAGCTTGAGTATCGCGTTTTTGTCCATACGGAACAGCCGCCAGTCGGTTTGTTCGGCGCCGCCTATGCTTTGATAGAACCGGATGGAAGGAGCGTTCCATGCAAGGCACATCCATTCCATGCGGCCGCAATCCTGTTCTTTGGCCAGATTGGCAAGAAATTTGAATATCTGTCTGCCGAATCCGCGGTGGCGCATTTCGGGCGTAACGTAGATATCCTCAATATAAAGTCCTTTTGCAGCGAGAAAAGTTGAAAAGTTGTAAAAGAAAATGGCGTGTCCGATGGGCTTTCCCTCATATTCCACGATTACGGCATGAGCGCTTTTTTCAATGAATATGGAATTTTCGATTTTATCTTCATCCGCAACTACCTGATCCAGAAGCTTTTCATATTCCGCAAGTTCCAGTATAAACCGTTTGATGGTGGGGATGTCTTCTTTTGCTGCAAAGCGTATGTTCAGCATAATACCTCCAAAAAAAAGAAAATTTTTATTATTATAACATTTTAAGCCTTGTCGGGCAAAATCCATTTCGAATGTATGTTTAAAAAAACTGCGCGCAGTTTATAATCGGTATAGTATTTTAAAAAATCGATTATTATTTGGAACAATTATGCGGCGCGTCAGTCTAAAAAACAAAAAGATGAAGGAGATCATTTATGAAAAAGTGGATAGCCATAACAGCAGCCATATTGCTGGTCGCAATAATCGCTACAGGGTGTACCGGAAATTTTTCCGATCTGCTCAAACCGGCTGAAACCCAGGTATCCTCTACCCAGACGGTGACAGGCCCGGCCGTGGAGGACGAACGCAGCAAAATAAGCGTTACAACCACCGAATCCGTAACGGTAGTTCCGGATATCGCATATGTCACGCTGGGCGTAAGCACGCAGGGAGCCAGCGCGGATGAAGCCCAGAAACAAAACAATACCACAGCCAACGCCGTGTTGGATGCGATCCGCCAGCAGGGCATAACGGATGAGAACATCCAAACATCCAACATCAATGTATATCCGGATTATAACGACCCCAGCAAATACAATGTTGAGGTAACGTACAGAATCAAAGTAAGCCCCATTGAAAATGTAGGGAAGATCATTGACAGTGCAATTGCGGCAGGCGCAAATGTAACGTATTCATTGTCCTTTGACATAGAGGACAGGGACGGCGTTTATATGCAGGCGCTTGAAAAAGCAATGGGCAGCGTTTCCGATAAAGCGCAGAAAATGGCGGAGGCCGGCGGGCTGTCGATCGATCGCGTGCTCCTGGTGCAGGAGAGCGGAAGCAATTATTATCCTATGTATGATACGGCAATGAAAAACGCTGTAGCAGGGGAGGGCTCAAGCGCTGTCAGTGTAGCGCCCGGACAGATGGAAGTGAGTGCGACGGTTACCGCGACTTATTTACTGAAATAATACAAACAATTTATAAATTAACTACTCTAAAAAAGCCTTCTGTGATGCTTCATCACAGAAGGCTTTTACTGTTTGCAATCAGTGGTGGAATTATTGCTTTTTTTATTTATCTGATGATCGTGCTCAAGCCTGTCAAAGATTCCAAGCCCCTGAAAGATGATGGGTTTCTTCAGATGAAAGATTATTACAAAGAATAAGGTAAGGAGAATTTATATTATAAGAGTAATGTAATTTTACTTTTCAACCTTTTCTTTATAAAAGAATGGAACAAAAGAACGATATAGTGATTTATTTTATTTACGTATTCCTTTTAATGCGAAGCGAAATCCCCCCGCTAAGCGGGGGGATTTCGCTTCGCATAGAAAAAACGCCCGTTTAAGTGGGCGTTTCACTTGTCTTTGTATATCATGATTGGTTTTCTTTGGTCAAACCTTTCTTTTTTTCTAAAAGAAAGGTTTGAAAAAGCCTTATTCCGTCAGCCTGTCGATGAGTTCCCGTACTTCTTTTTCCAGGCGTGCAATGCCCTCATGCGCGTCCTGAGCATTTTTGCCCACATAGGATATATAGGACTTGATCTTAGGCTCGGTGCCGGAGGGGCGGAGGATAAACCGGCCGTTTTCCAGTTCAAAGTACAGAACATTTGATTTCGTATCCTGGGTCATGTGAAATGCGGTTTTATTCCCGGAAGCATCTATTCGAATAAGCGTTTTATAATCCCGAAGCGCCGCAGCCTTTAAGCCGCCGATTGCGGCAATCGGATGCTTTCTGAGCGTTTCCACGGCGTTCGAAATTTTTTGTATACCTTCTATGCCTTTTAAGGTTTTTGATATCACCAGGTCCTTATAATATCCGTATTTTTCATACATCGCTTCCATTGCGTCCAAAAGCGTCATGTTTTTGCCTGCGTACCAGCAGGCGGCTTCGCACACCAGCATAGCCGCGATGATTGCGTCCTTGTCCCGGACAAACATGCCTTTTAAAAATCCGTAGCTTTCCTCGTAGCCAAACAGGAACGTACCCTTTCCGGTCTGTTCGCTGATTTTGATCTGTTCGGCAATAAATTTGAAACCGGTGTATACGCTTCTTATTTCCACACCGTTACGGGCGGCAATGGCGTCCGCCATCTCGGACGATACAAGGGACTTCACAACAAATTCGTCTCCATGAAGAGGCGTCTCGGAAATCACATAATCCAGCAGCAGGCAGCCGATCTCATTGCCGGTCAGGATTCTGAACGAGCCGTCCCGGCTGCGTACCGCCACACCCAGCCTGTCGCTGTCGGGATCGGTTGCAAGCACCAGATTGGCATGAACTTTATCCGCCAGACCGTATGCCAGTTTAAACGCCGTAGGGTCTTCAGGATTGGGGGCTGCCAGCCCCGGAAAATCCGGATCCGGATTTTCCTGTTCCGGAACCACATGCAGGTTTTTAATGCCGATATCGGTCAGAATACGGCGTACGGGTACATTGCCCGCGCCGAAAAGAGGAGTATAAACGATATTCAGGTTCTCGGCTTCCTTTCGGACGATATCCGGATGTATCGAAAGCGCCTTAACCTTGGAATAATAGCTTTCCAGAAGATCCGGAGTCATGTACGTCAGCAGGCCTTCTTTCTCCGCCTGCGTAAGGTCCATGGCTTCAACATGAAAAATATCCGGGACCTTTTCAATATATCCCGTTATAATAGCCGCGTCCTCAGGATCAACCTGCCCGCCGTCGCATCCGTAAACCTTGTAGCCGTTGTATGCGGGCGGATTATGGCTGGCGGTGATCACAACGCCTGCAGCGGCCTTCAGCTCAAGAATGGTAAACGAAAGCTGCGGAACGCTCAGGATAGTGGGAGACAATATCACCCGTATGCCGTTGGCGCAGAGTACGCCCGCAGTCTGCCGAGCAAACCTTTCGCTGTTTCGCCGCGAATCGTAGGCAATGGCGACGCCCTGACCGCACGCGCCTTTTTCCTTCAGGTAATCGGCAAGTCCCTTTGTCAGCATGCGGACGGTAAAATCGTTCATCCGGTTGGACCCGAGTCCAAGGACGCCGCGCATGCCGGCCGTACCGAATTCCAGCGCGCGGTAAAAGCTGTCCTGCATCAGCGCTTCGTCTTTTTTAAGAGACAGGAGTTCCTGTTCATATTCCGTATTGCGGAGCGCATCCATCCAAGTTTGATAAGTGCTTTTATATTCTTCCATAAACGACCTCGTTTTTTTAATATTGGTATTATTATAACATAATGGGCGTTGGGTAAAAACGTCCCGCAGCAGAATTTTATTGATTTTTGAGGCAACTTTGCGTATGATAATATTTGCAAACGAGAGGAAATGTTTATGAGTGATTATAAAAAATATATACGCAATTTTTGCATTATAGCGCATATAGACCATGGAAAATCCACGCTGGCCGACCGTCTGATCGAGATGACGGGTACGGTCTCGCAGCGCGATTTAAAAGAACAGATACTGGATACCATGGATCTTGAACGGGAACGCGGCATCACCATCAAATCCCAGGCGGTACGAATGCTGTATGAAAAAGACGGGCATGATTACACCCTGAACCTGATCGATACTCCCGGACATGTGGATTTTACCTACGAGGTATCGAGAAGCCTTGCGGCCTGCGAAGGCGCGATCCTTGTTGTGGACGCGACCCAGGGGATAGAGGCGCAGACGCTTGCAAACGTGTATCTGGCGATGGACCATGATCTTGAGGTCATCCCGGTGATAAACAAGATCGACCTGCCCAGCGCGCGGCCGGACGAGATCGCAAAGGAAATAGAGGATGTCTTGGGCCTGGAGGCGCATGACGCGCCCCGCATCAGCGCCAAAACGGGAGAGAATATCAAGGCTGTTCTGGACGCCATTGTGGATAAACTACCCTCTCCCAAGGGAGACGAGGAAGGGCCGCTTACGGCTCTGGTATTCGATTCCCTGTACGACAACTACAAGGGCGCGCTCAGTTATGTGCGGGTAATGGAAGGCTCGGTTTCCGCAGGAAACAGGATCCAATTTATGGCCTCAAAAAAAGAATTCGACGTAACGGAGGTAGGAATATTCCTGCCCCAGCTGATCCCCGTAAAATCCCTGCACGCGGGGGACGTTGGATATATCGCCGCCAGCATCAAGAATGTGGCGGACACCCGCGTGGGCGACACCATCACGCGCATGGACAAACGCGCCAAAGAAGCGCTTCCGGGGTATAAAAAGATCACGCCCATGGTGTTCTGCGGAATCTATCCTGCTGACGGCGCAAAATACGACGACCTGAAAGACGCATTGGAAAAGCTTGCCCTGAACGACGCGTCCCTGCTTTACGAGCCCGAGGTCTCTGTAGCTCTCGGATTCGGCTTCCGGTGCGGTTTTCTGGGCCTGCTGCATATGGAAATCATCCAGGAACGTTTGGAAAGAGAATTCGATCTTGACCTTGTTACAACCGCGCCCAGCGTAAAATACAAAGTGAACATGACCAACGGCAAGACGATGGAAATAGAGAACCCGACCAACCTGCCCGATCTCTCCCAGATCGATTTCATGGAAGAACCCATCGCCAAGGTGACGGTCATGACGCCGGACACGTACGTCGGCGCCGTAATGGATCTGTGCCAGGAAAAACGCGGTGTTTTCAAAAACATGGAGTATATGGAAGCGACGCGCGTGGTTCTGCATTACGAGATACCGCTGAACGAGATCATATACGATTTCTTTGATATGCTCAAATCCCGCACAAGGGGATACGCTTCCATGGATTACGAGATCAAAGGGTATGAAAAAAGCGACCTTGTAAAGCTGGATATGCTTTTGAACGGGGAGATGTGCGACGCGCTTTCCCTGATCGTCCACCGCGACCGCGCGTATGCCAGAGGACGCGCTATTGCCGAAAAACTGAAGGAAGCGATCCCGCGCCAGATGTTCGAGATTCCCATACAGGCCGCGATCGGCGGCAAGATCATCGCCCGCGAAACCGTTAAGGCCATGCGCAAGGACGTTTTGGCCAAATGCTACGGCGGGGATATCACACGCAAGAAAAAACTTTTGGAAAAACAGAAGGAAGGAAAGAAACGCATGCGCCAGGTCGGCTCGGTAGAGGTGCCTTCCGAAGCCTTTATGAGCGTTTTGAAGATGGATTGACCTATGTCCGCCCTGTATATACACGTTCCGTTCTGCGCGCGCAAATGCCGGTACTGCGATTTTGTGTCGTTTGATTCCAAACCGGAACTTGCGGAGAGTTATTTCCGGGCGCTTTGGAAGGAAATCGCACTCGCGTCAAATCTTTATGAACTGAAAGGCGTCTCCACCGTTTTTTTCGGCGGGGGAACGCCTTCTTTTGTTGATCAAGAATACATAGAGCAAACTCTGGAAAACGTGCAAAGAACCATCGGCATCCAAACAGGGGCGGAAATCACGATCGAAGCCAACCCAAATTCACTCACAAAACAAAAACTGAACGCATACCATAATGCCGGGGTCAACCGCCTGAGTATCGGCCTGCAAAGCGCCGACAACAGGCTTCTCGCTGAAATCGGAAGACTGCATACCCTGGAAATGTTTCAGGCAGCATATGAGGAAGCGAGGAACGCCGGATTCAAAAATATCAATACGGACGTTATTTACGCTCTCCCCGGGCAATCCCTGGACGATTTCAGAGCCACGCTGGAGACCGCCGCCCGGTTATCGCCGGAGCATGTATCCGCGTATTCCCTGATGATAGAACCCGGCACGCCCATGCATAAGGACCTTGAAGAGGGACGCATACGGGAAACGGACGAGGATACGGAACGGGATATGTACCATGCCGCGGTCTGCTCCCTCGAGTCGCAAGGCTTTGAGAGGTATGAGATTTCAAACTTTGCAAAACCCGGTTTTGCCTGCGCGCATAACCTTGCGTACTGGAACCGCGAGGATTATCTGGGTCTCGGCGTTGCGGCGCATTCCTGCATACGCGATGTGCGCTATGCGAACACGGACGACATAGACGGCTATATTTCCTGTTTATCGTCCGGAAAAACGGCGTATAATAATATAGAGAATTTGGATTCAAAGCAGAAGGAAACCGAGTATATCATGCTGAAACTGCGGCTGAAAAATGGTTTTGATACGGAGGAATATAAAAAGATGTTTGGACGGGATTTCAGAAATTTCTTTTCCGCGCCGTTAAAAAAACTGCTCAAAGCAGGGCTTGTCTCGTTTTCCGGCAGCCGTTTCCATGCGACCGATAAGGGCTTTGACCTGCAAAACAGTATAGTGCTTGAACTTTTGAATATTCTGTAATATGCATCTTTTAAAAACGCGTTATGTTTTTGCAAGATGCGTACCCGACGGCTTGTTTTGCGGCATTTGCGCCGCCTGCCGTAAGCGGCGGGCACGGTCATGCACAATGCGCATGACTAGAAAATAATAGTATAAATCACTATTGACTTTCCCTGACAATAGTGGTATCTTTATAGCAATGTATTAGCACTCGCCGGTGATGAGTGCTAACAAACCCGGAAAAGATTGGGTTTCTAAAAAGAAATCAGGGAAAAAAGAAAGGCGGTGAGCTAGGTGTTATCGGAAAGAAAAATGAAGATTTTAAAGTCCATCATTGACGATTATATATTGACTGGCATACCTGTGGGCTCACGTTCTTTATCCAAAAAGCCTGATCTTGATTTTTCGCCTGCGACCATACGCAACGAGATGGCCGATCTGGAAGAGATGGGATATCTGGATAAACCGCATACATCTGCGGGCAGGACGCCCAGCGATATCGCATACAGGCTGTATGTGGACCGGCTGATGAATGTCAATCAGATTACCAGCCAGGAAGCAAGCAGCATTCGAAATTATTTCAATCTGAAGATGAACGAACTGGAACAGGTAATCGATATGACGGCGAGGGTATTGAGCGATTTGACGCATCATATCTCGCTGGTTATGGCGCCCCAGCTTGAGATCATTAAAATAAAACGGATTCAAATTGTCAAGCTGACGGATTCAAAAGCGCTTTTAATCATCGTAACGGATACGGGGATCATAAAGGATACCGTGATACTCATATCAGACGGAATAGATGACGATTATCTCAACATGCTGTCCAATGTTTTGACGCAGCATACGGCTGACAAAACGATTGGGGAAGCCGCCAGAATCATACCCGAGGTGTGCAGAAGCCACATGGGAGACCAAAGAACGCTTTTAAACGAGATATTCAGCGCGATCAGCGATAACAGCGAACGCAAGGATGTCGTACTGGGCGGCGTGAAGAATATCCTGGATTACCCGGAATATGCCGACACCAGAAAAGCCAGGGAGCTTTTGCAGCTCCTTGAGACCAAGGATATGCTTTACGATATGCTGGACGTAACCGGAGATCTTGAGTTTTCCATAAAGATTGGCAGTGAAAACACCTACGACGAATTCAAAAACATGAGCGTTGTAACGGCGACATACCGTGTAGGGGGCCAAAAAATGGGATCTTTCGGGATAATCGGCCCGACGCGGATGGATTACGGAAAGGTGATTTCGGTATTGAATTATGTAGGCTTAAGCTTGAACGATATATTGTCCTGTTTTTTAGAAAACGGAAACAAAAAATAAAAGGTGGCTAAAATGCAGAAAAAGGATCAAAAAGAAGAAAAAAACGAGCAGGAAATTCTGGAAGAAGAAATCCTGGAAGAAGAAAAGGAACTCGATGAGGAGCTCTCTTCAATTGAAGACTACGAGCAGGGGAATGAGGAGGAAAACGGCTTGATATTTGCACTGAAGCGTGAGAAGGAAGAATATTTGAGCATGCTGAAGCGCGAACGCGCAGACTTTGAAAACTATAAAAAAAGGAACGCCGATCTAGCCTCCTGCTCATACATCAACGGCGTTGCCGATGCGATCAAAAGCATTCTGCCCGTGATCGACAATCTGGAGCGGGCACTTGCGTCAAATTGTGCGGATAACGCGCTTGCGGAAGGCGTACAAATGATACAGCGGCAGCTGATGGATACGCTTTCTTCCTACGGGCTTGAAGAAATAGAAGCGCAGGATAAGGAGTTTGACCCTGAATACATGAACGCAGTCATGCAGGTGGAGAAAGAAGAAGGTCAGGAATCTAATTGCGTGGCAGAAGTATTGCAGAAGGGGTATAAGCTCAAGGGCAAAGTCATCCGGTGCGCAATGGTGAAAGTTACAAATTAAAATTTATATATTGATAGAATGGATAAAGGTTTTTTAAGGAGGTATTTAAAATGGGTAAAGTAATAGGAATAGATCTTGGAACAACGAATTCGTGCGTTGCCGTAATGGAAGGCGGAGAAGCGGTCGTCATCCCGAACGCGGAAGGCGCCAGAACTACACCGTCGGTCGTTGCTTTTTCGAATAACGGAGAGCGTCTGGTAGGTCAGGTCGCAAAGAGGCAGGCCGTCACCAATCCCGACCGTACGATCATATCTATAAAAAGAGATATGGGTTCGGACCGGAAGATCAAGATAGACGACAAAACATATACGCCGCCGGAAATTTCCGCAATGGTGCTGCAGAAACTGAAGATGGACGCGGAAGCGTATCTGGGCGAAAAGGTGACGCAGGCGGTTATTACGGTCCCGGCTTATTTCAGCGACAGCCAGAGGCAGGCGACCAAGGACGCGGGAAGGATCGCGGGACTGGAAGTGCTTCGTATCGTGAACGAACCGACGGCGGCCGCGCTTGCATACGGTATTGATAAAGATCATAATCAAAAGGTATTGGTATACGACCTGGGCGGCGGTACGTTTGACGTATCTTTGCTTGAGATCGGAGACGGCGTTATAGAAGTTCTTGCAACCAGCGGCAACAACCGTCTGGGCGGCGACGATTTTGACAACAAGGTTATGGACTGGATGATAGCTGAGTTCAAAAAAGCGGAAGGAATTGACCTGTCCAAGGATAAGATCGCGATGCAGCGTTTGAAGGAAGCGGCGGAAAAAGCCAAGATCGAGCTTTCGGGCGTGCTCCAGACCAACATCAACCTGCCGTTTATAACGGCTGATGCAACCGGCCCCAAACATCTTGATTTAAACCTAACCAGGGCTAAATTTGACGAACTGACGCACGATCTGGTGCTGGCAACCGAAGGACCGACAAAGCGCGCTATCGAAGATGCGGGAATATCGGTGAACGATATTAATAAAATAATACTGGTGGGCGGATCATCCAGGACCCCGGCAGTGCAGGAAATGGTTAAAAAGATCACCGGCAAAGATCCCTACAAGGGCATCAACCCGGACGAATGCGTGGCTCTGGGCGCGGCGATTCAGGCGGGCGTACTGGCGGGCGAAGTGAAAGACGTTCTTCTGCTGGACGTAACCCCTCTGTCCCTGGGTATTGAAACCCTGGGCGGCGTGTTCACCAAGCTGATTGAGCGCAACACCACCATCCCCACCAAGAAGAGCCAGGTGTTCTCAACCGCTGCGGACGGCCAGACCAGCGTTGAAATCCATGTGCTGCAGGGCGAACGCGAGATGGCTTCCTACAACAAGACGCTCGGACGTTTCAACCTGACGGGTATTCCGGCGGCTCCAAGGGGCGTGCCGCAGATCGAAGTAACATTCGATATCGACGCGAACGGCATCGTGCATGTATCCGCCAAGGATCTTGGAACGGGCAATTCGCAGAATATCACCATTACGGCGTCGTCCAACCTGTCGGATGCGGATATCGACAAGGCTGTCCATGAAGCCGAGCAGTTTGCCAGCGAAGACAAGAAACACAAGGAAGAAGTTGAAATAAAGAACAACGCGGATACTCTCATTTACCAGACGGAAAAAACAATCAAGGATCTGGACGGAAAGATCAGCGCGGACGATAAATCCAAACTGGAGAGCGAGGTCAAGGCTGTACGTGACGCGCTTTCCACAGGGGAAACCAGCGGTATAAAAGCGGCTACCGAAAAACTGCAGACACTGTCCTACGAGGTGTTCGGCAGGGTTTACCAGCAGCAGGGCGCCCAGCAGCAGGCAGGCGGACCGGGCGGATTTAACCAGGACTACCAGCCGCAGGACGAAAAGAAAGACGATAATGTGGTAGATGCCGATTACGAAGTAGTGGATGACGATAAAAATAAAAAATAATAAGTATGAATAGCGGCGGTTAGTAATGGCGAAGGATTATTATGAGGCATTAGGGGTGGACAAAAGCTCCACCCCTGAACAAATAAAAAGCGCGTATAGGAAACTCGCAAAACAGTATCATCCCGATTTAAACGAGGGAGACGAACAGGCTGCCCAGAAATTCAAGGAGATCAACGAAGCTTATCAGGTTTTAGGCGACGAAAAAAAACGGCAGCAGTACGACCAGTTCGGAAGCAGCGCGTTTGACGGCTCGGCCGGAGGCGGATTTTCGGGCGGTTTCCAGGGATTTGAAGGGTTCGACGGGTTTTCGGATATTTTTGAAAGCTTTTTTGGCGGCGGCGGAAACAGAGGAGCGCGTTCGTACAACGGTCCCCAGCGCGGCGCGGATGTGCGCGTCAATTTACGTATCGAATTTGAAGAGGCGGCGTTCGGCGTCAGAAAAGAAATACAGCTTTCTCGGCACGAGGTGTGCGACGAATGCGGAGGTACGGGCGCAGCCAAAGGATCGAGCCGCAAAACCTGCCCCCAGTGCAACGGTTCAGGCCAGGTAAGAACGCAGCAGCAGACGCTTTTTGGCAGCTTTATGAATGTGACGACGTGTCCCAGGTGCGGCGGGGAAGGAAGTATCGTAGAGGAACCCTGCCCCAAATGTAAAGGCAGCGGAAACATACCCAACGCCAGAAAGATTGCCATCAATATACCTGCCGGAATAGACGACGGCCAGGTCCTGACAATGCGGGGAGAAGGCGAGTCTGGAAAGAGAAACGGCGGTTATGGCGATTTGCTTATATATATCACCGTAAAACCCCATAAGCTGTTTGTCCGCCAGGGGTATGACCTGTATGTGGATATGACGGTATCCATGACGCAGGCGGCGCTCGGGGCGGAAGTGGAAATTCCCACGCTGGACGGAACGGTGGTGCGCTATAAGATTTCGGAAGGTACCCAGCCGAGCACCGTATTCCGGCTCAAGGGCAAGGGCGTCAAGCATCTGAACCGTGAGAGGTACGGCGATTTGTATATCAAGGCAATCGTGGAGATTCCGAAGAAGCTTACCGAAAAACAGAAAAAAGCGCTGGCGGAATTCGAGAAGGAAGACAAAACCGAGAAAAATGTGTTCACAAGATTCAAGGATATGTTTGGTAAATAATACAAAAAGGCGGTTTCAAAAGCCGCTTTTTTTATTGCTTTTCTTTTAGACAAAAGTAAAGTAACCAAAAGAAAATCAAACTTCTAATAACCAAAAAGAAATTTACCATCAAATAAGCCTCCCTCTGACGAGGGGTAAAGCTGAGCGCCGCCAGCGGCGGCCGGTGCCGCTCACCAAGTTCACTTAACCGTTTAATTATTTTGTTGACTTTGCCTGGCATCTATACTAGAATGATTTTGGTGATTGACATGAAAGACAACTTAATGGACAGTAAAAAATCAAATCGGGAACAACCAATAAACATAGAACCGGATCAGGAAAACAACCGGAAAAATCCGTCGGAACAGGGCGCCCAAAACTTGGAGAAACCAGATAATCAAAAGAAAATAGAACGGTGTGAGCCGTGTTTGCATTGCGGCTGGCATTGTATTTATTTAAACAGAAAATAATAACTGGAGGAGGTTTGAAAAAATGAGTATTAATGTTGGTGTATTTTTGGCGTTGGAACCTTATACGTCCATGGAAAGGCAGCTTAAGCTCGCGAGCGAGGCAGGGTTTACCCATGCGGATATCACGGACGTGCACGAGGGAGCCAGTATGTTTGATTCCGCAGGGCTGGCCGCCACGGTGAGCGTGGACGGAGACCCTTTCGAAACAAAACGGCTGTTCGCAAAATATGGGATGACCCCCTCTACGGTATGCGTTCACGGCGCTTTGCTGGAACCCAGCAATCCGGGGACGTTCCAGACCTCGGCAATCATGAAGGGGATCAAATACGCGGCGGCAATCGGCATACGGGATTGCGTTACCACCGAAAACGAACCCCATTCAGATTGGGCGAAAAAGCTAACATACGATCAGCGCATATTTACAATAGCGGAAAAATTATATGTGCCCTGCCGGATGGCGGAGGACTACGGCGTAAATATTCTGCTCGAGCCCCACGGACCCATAACGGATTCCATTCAAGGCCTCCGGGATATCATGGACATGCTCGGAAATCCCAAATCATTGGGCGTAAATATGGATACCGGAAACTCCTGGCTGGGCGGTACGGATCCCGTTGAAATGGCAAAGGTATTCAAGGACAAGATTTATCATATTCATTGGAAAGATCTGGGCCCGGAATGGGAGCAAAGGCGCGGCAAGCAGTTTGGCTGCGGATTTTCCACAATACCGGTGGGAAAAGGCGTGATAGACATCAAAGGCGTTGTGGAGGTACTGAAGGATAGAAAAGAAATTCACAGTTCCACATTGGAAGTTGCGGGATCGCCGGAGGTGCTGAAGGATAGCGTGGCGTACCTGCGTTCCTGCGGCCTGTAAGGTATATCGAGCCGCTGAGAAACGCCAACTACGGAGCCTGTCCTAAGCAGGGCGAAGGATCTAGGGCTCCGCTTGGAGGTAAACCCGGCACTTCGCTATGGATTCATGCTTCGCGAAAGTTTTCGTTTTGCGTTTGTGCTCGCATTCATCTCATGCTCAGTGAGCGTTCGCCTTTAGCCTCCGCGCTAATGCGCTTCGGCGGGAACATCAAGGTTTCGGCACTGGATTCGCACTTCGCGTAAGTAATTTTTGTATGTTTACGCTTGTGCTCATCTCATACTCAGTGAATACTGCACTCCCTGTTTCGGCCACAGGGCGCGGTCGTTCCGTATTCACCGGCGGCAGTCGGCTCTGCTCGTCAGCGCACGGTTTTAGTACGCTTCCCTCACAATGCTCGCCCTGCCTAATATTTGGCGCTTTCAGCGGTCTTCGTTAATGGGTTCTATTAGTATACATAAAAAGTTATGGGAGCGGTACAGCCGCTCCTTTACTGTTTTATAGTTTTACTAAAAAACGGAAGCTATTGCAATAATATAAAAAAGACTGGTATAATTGATAAAGTTTGAATTTGTGGAGTGTTGAGTATGGAATGGGTGAAACTGGCCGTCAGTATCAATGAGGAAGCATCGGAAATGATTTCGGAAATACTATTGGAAGCAGGCGCAGCCGGAACAGAAACAGCGGGCGGCGCCATGCCGGACCTCACCGGATACGACGAAGTGCCTCCGGACGAAATCCCTTCGGGCGAATGCACGGTAAGCGCATATTTCCCTCTGGACGCTGAAGTGAAAGCAAAAATAGCGGAAGTGGAAAAAAAGCTCCGCAATTTAAAAGATATTGATCTTGGATTCGATCCGGGTACGCTGGAAATAAAAACGGCCACCGTAAACGAACAGGATTGGGAAAACGAATGGAAGAAATATTTTAAACCCCAGCGCGTATCGGATTTTGTGGTTATTAAGCCCACCTGGGAAGAATACAGTCCGGAAAAGGACGACGTCATAATAGAGATCGATCCGGGCATGGCTTTCGGCACAGGGACGCATGAGACCACCAGAATGTGCATTGCCATGCTGGAAGAATATCTGGAGGACGGCGCTTCGGTACTGGACGTGGGGTGCGGTTCCGGGATACTGTCCGTTGCCGCTGCAAAGCTGGGAGCGGGATCTGTGCTGGCGCTGGACCTGGACAGCGTGGCGGTTGAGGTAGCCGGGCAGAATGTCCGTCTCAACAATGTGGAGGACAGGGTGAGCGTGATCCGTTCGGATATCGTTACCGCGGTGCCCGAAGGCAGCAAATTCGATATCGTTGTCGCAAACATAATCGCGGATATCATTATACGGCTTAACGAGAGTGTCTTGAAATATATCAAAAGGCCGGGTATATATATTTGTTCGGGCATCATTGCGGAAAGGCTGGACGAGGTTCTCGCCTCGCTGAACAAAAATGGCCTTCGGGCAATCAAGGTTTCAAAAATGGGCGAGTGGCGCGCCGTTGCGTGCATGAACAAGGGATGAGGCGTTTTTTTCACCAAAACATCCAAAAGCCTGCGGTTTGTATCCGCGGGGAGGAAGCCAGGCATATGCTAAAAGTGCTCCGAATGGCCGAGGGCGGCCGTTTCATCTTGTTTGATGGGAGCGGAATGGATTATCCCTGCGTGATTGAATCGGTCCATGCGGATCATCTGTTTGCACGCGTGGGAGAAGGCGTTTTGAGCGAAAAAGGCCCGGACGTGCGCATTACCCTGTACCAGGCTATGTTAAAGCGGGACAACATGGATTTTGTACTGCAAAAGGCCACGGAGCTTGGGATAACGGGTTTCGTTCCCGTGATTGCCGCGCGCTGCGTTAAAAGACCGGACGATCCGCAAAAAGTCCGGGCTAAATTTGAAAAGACGGCGACCGAGGCGGCAAAACAGTGCGGAAGATCAAAAATTCCGCAGATAGGCGAAATCACCGATTTAAAAAAACTGCCGGATCTTATCCGAAAGCACGGTATTGTGCTCCTCGCTTATGAAAACGGCGATATCACCATAAAAAAACGGCTTCAAGACGATTCGTCGGCCGACGTCGGCATTGTCATCGGCCCGGAGGGCGGATTTGAAGAAGGGGAAGTCAAGCTTCTGTGCGAAGCCGGCGCGCTTGCCTGTAGTCTCGGAAAACTGATCCTGCGGGCGGAAACGGCTGCAGTTGCTGCGGTTTCAATGGTGCTTTACGACAAGATGGAGATAAAATGAAAAAAGCGGCGGCATATACGCTCGGCTGCAAGGTGAACCAGTATGACACCCAGGCAATGCTGGAGCTGCTTCAAAAAGACGGATACGAAATCGTACCCTTTCATACAAAGGCGGATGTATATATCATCAATACCTGCACCGTTACCAATATTGCGGACCGGAAATCCCGCCAGGCGATAGCCAGGGCTGCGGACGTCAATCCGGAAGCCGTTATTGTTGTGGCGGGCTGCCTTTCGCAGCGTTCCGCGGAAGAACTGCTGCAAATGCGCGGCGTGCGCGCGGTGTTGGGCACCGCCGACCGTTCTTTGATCGTCAATATAGTTGAAAAAGCTAAAACCGGAAAGGTGAACGCCGTCGGATGCGAAAACGGGTCGTTTGAGGCCCTGTCGGTCAAAACCAGCGGCGAAATGACCCGGGGATACATCAAAATTCAGGAAGGCTGCAATCAATATTGTTCTTACTGTATCATACCCTATGTCAGGGGACCGGCGCGGTCCCGTTCTCTTCAAGATATTCTGGACGAGGCCCGCAGCCTCGCGGAATCGGGCGTGTGGGAAGTCGTGCTTACAGGGATCAACATATCTTCCTACAAAGCCGAAAACGGCGGCTGCCTTTCGGACGTGCTTGCCGGATTGGACCGGATAGAAGGCATCGTGCGCATCCGGCTGGGATCGCTGGAACCGGGACTTCTGAAGCCGGATTTTTTGCAAAGACTAGCCGGCATAAAAAAACTGTGCCCGCATTTCCATGTTTCACTGCAGAGCGGAAGCGACAGCGTGCTTGCGCGCATGAACCGAAAATATACGGCGAGTGAATACGCCCATACCGTTGAAGATATCCGAAGCGTTTTTGATAATCCCGCCATCACAACGGACGTAATTACCGGATTTCCCGGGGAAACGGAAAAAGAATTTGAAGAGACGCTGGAATTTGTCCGGAAGACCGGGTTTTCAAAACTGCATGTTTTTCCCTATTCCGAACGCACCGGAACCAAAGCCGCGGGTATGGAGGATCAGGTGCCGGTGGAAATTCGCAAAAAAAGAGCGAATATCTTAATAGCGCTTGGGAAGGAAGCGGAATATGCATATATCAGAAGTTTCCTTAATAAAGAAGAATCCGTTTTGTTTGAACGCATGGTCGGAAACGGACTCGCGGAGGGCCATACGGGCAGGTATGTCAAGGTGCGCGCCGCCGCCCGCCCGAACGATAATGATATTGTTTTGATGCTCGGGCAAAAAGATGATATACTATTCGGTGAAGTGAAAAAAGGAGGCTAAGTATGGAAGACTGTATTTTTTGCAAGATCGTTGCCGGAGAGATTCCCTGCAAAAAAGTGTACGAAGACGAGCAGGTGCTTGCGTTTTACGATGTAAATCCCGCTGCGCCCGTGCACGTACTGGTGATCCCCAAAAAGCATATCCGGGATATCACGCAGGTATCCGCGGAGGATATGGCTATTGTGAGCGCTGTGATTTTGACGGCGCAAAAAATAGTGAAGGAAATGAACCTGTCGGAAGACGGATTCCGCGTGGTTATAAACACCGGAAAGATGGGCGGACAGACGGTGCCACATCTTCATTTCCATATTTTGGGCGGAAGAATGCTTGCGTGGCCTCCGGGCTGAGACCAATTAGTTATTGACATAAAGCGTGGTTTTTAATATAATACACGTATTATATAATGACTCCCAAGAAAAGCATGAGTTATAGTCTGAATATGGGAGGGAGGGATATAAATGGCCGAGATCCGGGTTGGTGAAAACGAATCTTTAGAAAGTGCTTTGAGAAGGTTTAAGCGCAAGTGCGCTAGATCTGGTGTTCTTGCTGAAATCAGAAAGCGCGAACATTATGAGAAACCCAGCGTGAAAAGAAAGAAGAAGGCAGAAGCTGCGAGGAAAAGGAAGCACTAAATAATTTTGATAATAAACGCTTGATTGATATAAATCAATCAAGCGTTTTTTATTACTTTTCTTTTAGAGAAAAGTAAAGTAACCAAAATAAAACCCATTCCCTGTAATAAATAATTCATGAAGGCTGGCGCCAAAGAAAAGCAAGCTTGGTTTTCTTTGGGTCTTACCCTTTCTTTTTCAAAAGAAAGGGTAAGTATTTCTTTTTTTCAGGATACTTTCATACATATGAATAAACGGCTATTCGGGTGGATCGTGGTTTGTATGAAGAAAAAAAAGCTGAAAAACAACAAAACAATGGAAAAAATAACACAGGTGTTCGAGCTTCCGACCGAAGTGCTGGGAAGTTCAAGGATGGTCTTGTCGGGCAACAGCAACCTGTTTATAGAGAACCATGAAGGTATCTGCAAATATACCCTTACTGAAATCTGCGTAAGGGTTCCGGGCCTTATTGTGTGCATTTGCGGAAAAGAACTTATTCTCAAGGCCATGGGCAAAGAAAACTTGATTGTATACGGCGATATCAGTGATATAAAATTCGAGCCGGAAAGGCGGGAAACATGCTGACGGACCGTTTGGCGGATATTTTCCGTGGGTATGTGGTGGTGGTGGCCGAGGGACTGTCTCCCGAACGGCTGATCAACCTTTGCAACCAAAACAATATAGAACTTCGGAACGTGCGGCGGATCTCCTATACCGGGCTTTGCCTAAGACTTTCTTTCAGCGGATACCGGAAGCTCAAAAAAATTGTGGACAGCCAGAAATACAGGCTGGATGTACACAAGAGGGGCGGCATACCACTTAAAATACTCAGCGTAAAAAAAAGGATTGTCATTCTGCCGGCAATCGCGTTTCTTGTAATCGCGCTGCTGATATCTTCCACATACGTCTGGGATGTCCGCTATACCGGATTCGACCGGGTGAATAAGTTTGAGGTACAGGAGATGATAGAAAACATGGGCCTGAAGGTCGGCGCCAGAATCAGCGATCTCAACAAACCTGAAGCGGAAAAGGCTATCATGGAAAACTTTAAAGAACTGGCCTGGGTCAACATTTACACAAAGGGGACCCAGCTCAACATACAGGTCGTTGAAGCGGACCTGCCCGAGAAGATGATACAAAATCAGGGGGTGGCGGACATCATTGCAAAAAAAGACGGATATGTCGTTGATTTGCGCGTTTTTGCGGGCGAACCTTTGGTAGCCGAAGGCCAGACGGTAAAAAAAGGCCAGGTATTGATATCGGGGGATGTGATAAACGCCGAAGGCGCGCTTCAAATGCAGGTCGCGGCCAGGGGAGAAGTGTATGCAAAAACTACTTATTCCGGGGTGGCGTCAAAACCGCTTACGCAAATGGTTGCCCAAAAAACTGGAAACGTGTATAATATGAAATATATTAAACTGGGGGAAAATATATATCCCATTACTCCGGGCTTTCCGCCATATGGACAATATGCGGCCGAGGTGGACAGCGTAACGGTAGTCGGTGAAAATATGCCGATGTATTTTAAGGTATACGACGTCCGCATTTGCGAAACGGAAATGGCCGAGGTCCCTGTTGACGAATCAATGCTGTTTGCGGAGCTGAAAGAGCAGGCGTACAACAAAGCGCTGTCGGGCGGGGTTGACCCCAAGAATATTGCGAAAGTGAATGTAATAACAAAAAAAAGCGATACTGAAATGCAGGTGCTGGTTATAATAGAAGCATTGGAAGAAATCTCACAGGTAGTGAACAGATAGGAGAGAATTTTAAATACATTGGAAAATACACAGGTAGAATTTGACAGCCTGGAACAAATGATGGGCATTTTCGGCAACTTCGATGAAAACATCAATCTGATCGCGCGTGAAAGCGAAACAACCTTTTCCTTATCAAATCATGGAATATCCTTTGCGGGAGAAGCGGAAAACGCTCGCTTGGCTGCCGATGTGGTTGAGACGCTGAAAAAGTTATACAGTAAAAACGAGCATATAGACAAAACTGCGGTAGGGTATGCGTTTGATCTGGTCCGTGAAGGACAGTTGGATATGGCGCTTGAAATGATGTCGGACGTGGTTGCGATCACGGCAAAGGGCAGGCAGATCAAATGCAGGTCGCTCGGCCAAAAACAATACATCAAGGCAATCAAATGCAATACGGTGACCTTTTGCATAGGCCCGGCCGGGACAGGCAAAACTTATCTGGCCATGGCGATGGCGGTGGTTGCGCTTAAAAACAAACAGGTCAGCAGGATCATTCTGACGCGTCCCGCTGTTGAAGCGGGGGAAAAACTCGGATTTTTACCGGGTGATTTGCAAAACAAGGTCGATCCGTATCTGCGTCCCCTGTACGACGCTCTTTATGATTTCATGGGGCCGGACGCTTACCAGCGGCTGTCCGAAAGCGGCGTGATTGAAGTGGCGCCGCTCGCTTATATGCGTGGAAGAACGCTGAACGACGCTTTTATAATTTTAGACGAGGCGCAAAATTGTACAAGCGAGCAGATGAAAATGTTCCTGACACGTTTTGGAGAAGGCTCCAAAGTGGTGGTGAACGGAGATATCACGCAGATCGACCTGCCCAAGGAACGGGCTTCGGGGCTTAAAAAATGTACCGATATCCTCAGAAACATTCAGGATATCGCAATCATCAACCTGACAAACAAGGACGTTGTGAGGCATTCGCTGGTCCGCAGTATTATCAAGGCTTTTGAAAAACACGAAATGGATGACCGCGCACTATAAAGAAAAGGGGTCGGACAATATAAAAAAAGTTCTATCAAAAGATACCTGGCTGAAATTTTTATGCATTTTAGGTTCGTTTGCACTATGCTGTATCATTGTGCTGCTTTCAACTGCGCCTGAAACCCACAATATCTCCGAGGGGGAAATATCGCCCGAAACAATTACGGCGCCAAGGGATTTTGTGGATGAAGACGCAACCCAAAAACTGCAGGAAGAAGAACGCGCAAAGATCGGGCCCGAATATAATCGAGACAGCGGCGTTACGCAGGAATCGCTTAATGCGCTGGCGGCGGACTTCTCCGCTTTTGAGTCCGCGCGGGACTTATCGCAGCAATACTATATAAACGCGCAAATATCCGCCCTGCAGGCGGCGGAAAACCAGCGGGTGCAGTCCGAGATACAGAACATGCAGAACAGTTCCAAGGCGTCTGCCGCCGCAACACCTACCGCGGATGTGATTACCGCCGAGGATGTTGTGTTCGTTCCGGAAAACATCGACTGGCAGGCGATCCTTCCCGAGCAGGAACAAACCAACATTCAGGGGATGCTTCCCACCTATCTGACTGATCTGGACTGGATCACCGTGATCAGTATGACAAAAGAAAAACTGGCCGAAATATACGATGCCGTTTACAATTCGGCAAGCCAGGAGCTTACCACCGGATTCAAGACGGAAAACTCGAACGAAGTGATCAGCAGGATCGTCTTGAACACAACGGAGGCAACTTCCCTTACGGCGCAGGAATCGCGGCTTATAACCGAGTGCCTGCAAAAGGACCTGAAAGCAAACATCGTATTCGATCAGGCGGCGACCCGGCTTAAACAGGACGAAGCCGCAAACAGCGTCAGCCCGGTGATGTACAGAAAGGGCCAGAACATAGTCATGAAGGGCGAACTTGTAACGCCCGAGCAGTACTCCATACTGGACCAGCTTGGACTGCTCGATCAGCCGGATTCCGAGCGGGATTACACGCTGTCCACCGTTCTGTATATTGCGCTGTTATTTGTCGTATATGTCATTTATACTATAAACTTTGACAAGCGCTTGGCCGCCAACTTAAAACACGTGGCCATACTCGCCATCCTGGCCGTGCTTGCGATGGGCGTGACCGCTATTATGGCGCGTATCGCGCCTGAAATACTCATCACATATATGGTTGTGATACTGGCCGCGGTTCTTGTATCCACCAAAAGCGCCGTTTCCTACGGCGTATTTATCGCGCTGCTGGTGGCGACTGTTTTAACGGCCAGGCACGACTTTTTTTCGGATACGGGATTTATCCGGGTGATCGTCTCCATTTCGGGCGGTATATTTGCCGCGGCGGTCTTAAAGAAGGTTTCTTTCCGCGCGGCGCTGATTCTGGCCGGACTTGTGGCAAGCATACCGGGAATCGTTCTGCAGGTCGTTTTATGGAAGGAGAACATTGTCCAGCCCGCCGCAGTATTGACCAATATGGCCTGGTTGGTGGTAGGCGGCGTTATGTCGGGCGTAGTTGCGGTCGGTTTGCTGCCTGCGATGGAAAGCATATTCAAGATCACTACGCCGGCAAAATTGCTGGAACTGTCCGATCCCAACCATCCGCTTTTAAAAAGGCTGCTTTTAGAGGCGCCGGGTACATACCATCACAGTTTGTTTGTAGGCAATCTTGCGGAGGCTGCGTGCGACGCGGTGGGCGCGAACGCCCTTCTTGCCCGCGTAGGGTCTTATTACCACGATGTGGGCAAACTCAAAAATCCAATGTATTTTGTTGAAAACCAGCGCAACGTAAATCCTCACGACGGGATGCTTCCAGAACAAAGCGCCCAGATTATCATGGATCATGTCGCGGACGGTTATGAAATGCTGACAAAATATAAAATGCCGTCCGAAATCAAAAAGATCGAGCAGCAGCATCATGGCGATACCGCCGTGGCGTTCTTTTACCATAAGGCAAAAAAAACCGAAGACGGGGTGGATATAAACGATTACAGGTATCCCTGCCCCAAGCCGGATACGCGCGAAAGCGCGATCGTGATGCTGGCGGATACTGTTGAAGCCGCCATGCGTACGCTGGATAATCCCTCCGAACAGGAAACCTTTGAGTTTATCCAAAATCTGATTAAGGGCAAGTATGACGACGGACAGATGGACTTGACGCCCCTGACGCGGCGCGATATGACAATGATCGCCCGTGCTTTTACCAATATATATTCAGGCATGCAGCATACCAGGATCAAGTATCCCAGATTAAACCTTGAAGAGGATAAAGATGAAAATAGTCATATGTGAAAATGAAATGTTGCCCAAAGTTTCCGAGTATTGTGATACAATAATGCTGGCGGCAGGGGAAGCCCTGCGATCCGACGGCATTGACGGGACGCTGAATATTCTTTTTGCAGATAACGAAGAGATAAGGCGGATGAATGGCGAGTTCAGGGATGTTGACAGCGTTACGGATGTGCTGTCCTTTCCGGAAAATGAGCTTAAAATGCCAATCTGCGAATCGCACGGCCCGGTTCTGGAAAGAGACCCGGAAACAGGGGAAATCATACTGGGCGATATCGCGATTTGTGTGGACAGGGCCGAGGAACAGGCTTTGGATTACGGACATTCATTGCTCCGGGAACTGTGTTTTTTGGCGGTGCACGGAACGTGCCATTTGATGGGTTACGACCACATGAATGCGGAGGATGAAGAAAAAATGACGGCAAAACAGGAACAGATCCTGAATCAATTGGGGATTTTCAGATGAAACCGGTAATCAACAGTTTTAATCACGCGATCAGCGGGATTATGCAGGCGTTTAAACTCGAAAAAAACATGAAAATACATTTCGTGCTGATGGTGGCGGTGGTGGTCACCGCAGTCATGACGCACGTTACAAGATTCGAACTCATTGCGCTTGTTATATCCATTGCATTCGTTCTTTTTGCGGAACTATTAAACACGGCTGTGGAAGCCGTCTGCGACCTGATCACAAAGGAATATAACGAGTTCGCCAAAATTGCGAAAAATGTCGCTGCCGGCGCCGTGCTGATAACGGCCTGCAATGCGGTTGTAGTCGGATACCTTGTGTTTTACAGGAAATTCTACAATTTCGCGCTGATTTCGCTGGATTATCTCAATAATCTGCCGGCGCACGTTACGTTCGCAAGCCTGATCGTGCTGTTTGTGGTTGTAATCATATTAAAATCGCGGTCGGTTAAAAAAAGGGGAACCTATGTTCAGGGAGGCATGCCCAGCGGCCATACGGCGTTCGCTTTTTCGCTTTTCACCGCGATCGCGCTTACATCCAGGGACCCGATCGCAGCTTCTTTCAGCGCGGTAATCGCGCTGATCGTTGCCGAAAGCAGGATGGAAACAAAGGTGCACACCTTTCTTGAAGTTGCAATGGGCGCTCTTTTGGGCATACTGATAACGGTAATTGTGTTTCAGATTACACAAATATTCACATGATTGTAAAGGAGAAAAAAATTGTCTGATTTTAAATCGGGTTTTATTGCGCTGATTGGAAGCCCAAACGTGGGAAAATCAACTTTAATGAACCGGATGGTTGGAACAAAGATATCCATTGTCTCCAAAAAACCCCAAACAACCCGTACAAAAATATCCGGAGTACTGACAAAAAGGGATTACCAGATCATATTTCTGGATACGCCGGGTATCCATCCGGCAAAAAACCAATTGGACGAAATCATGCTGCGGACAATCGACCAGGCAATCAACGATGTGGACGCGGTATTGTTTATAGTGGACGCAAAGGCGGGTTTCCGCGAGCAGGACAAATGCATGATCGAGCGGCTGGAGCGGCAAAAGACGCCCTATGTCGTCGCGATCAATAAAATCGACGCGGTCGACAAGCAATGCATGCTGGAATTGATCGGGGAGATCGGGGAGGATAAGGACGTTTTCCCCATATCCGCAAAAATGGGGGACGGGGTGGACGAACTTTTGCTATCCCTGCAAAATTTTCTGCCTGAGGGGCCCAAATATTATCCGGAAGACGCCGTTACGGATCAGCCCGAGCGGGTAATCGCGGCCGAGATGATCCGTGAAAAGGCGCTCCGCCATCTGGGCAAGGAAGTGCCGCATGGCATCGGCGTGGAAATCGAAAGGATCGAAGCAGACGAAAAAAAGGAAATGGTCAATATTGACGCGGTCATATACTGCGAAAAAGAATCCCACAAGGGAATCGTGATTGGCCGCGGAGGATCAAAACTGAAAAAAATCGCAAGTGAAGCCAGGCTTGATATTCAGACGCTGTTCGGACAAAAGGTTTTTTTGCAGGTATGGGTCAAGGTAAAAGAAGATTGGCGCAATCAAAATTCGGTCTTGAAAATACTTGGGTATAAAGACTAAAAATACCTTGATAATCTTCCCAGCTTTTTGGCATTCTATTGATTAAGAGGTGTGTTTATATGCGGAAAAAGGACGATGTACTTTTAGATTGTTTTTTAAAAACGGGGAAAGTTGGTTACTATTTGTTATATAGGGAGATCCAGAAAAAAGAGGACTAATGGATAATTCAATGTGCATCGTTATGCGGACGGCGGATTACCGTGATTCGGATAAAATGCTGACGCTGTTTTCGCGCGATGCCGGGCGGGTGTCCGCACTTGCCCGGGGAGCAAAAAATCTGAAAAATCCAATTGCTGCCGCAAGCCAGCCGTTTTGCTGCGGCATTTTTTCTTTTACAGGGAAAAACGGCAAGCTGTATGTGAATCAATGTGAGATCAAAAAAGAATTCTATAATATAGGATCGGATTTCGGCAAGTTTGCGGCCGGCTGCGCAATGATGGAGGCGGCGGAAAAAATTCTTGAAAACACGGTTGAGTATGACAGGCTTTTTCTGCTGTTGGTCAACTGCCTGTATGCCCTTGAAAAGGGGCTGCCGGCAAAAACGGCGGCCGCCTATTTTTTTGTGCAGGTGTCTGATTTGCTGGGGATACGCCCGTCAACCGCGGCCTGCGCGGTTTGCGGCAGAAAGGTCGATGAGCCCCGGCTTTTCTGTGCCCAGGAAGGCGGTGTGGTTTGCGAAGAATGTTCTTCCGGTTTAAAGGTCCGTAAAGTCCGGCCCGAGTTGATGCAAACCATTGAGAAAATGCTTGCAACCGATCTTAAAATGATCCGGAAAATTGAAAGTTCCGATCCCGAGGTTCTGCCTGTCATGCGGGAATATCTGGATTTGTTTGGAGAGCTGCATCTGAAGTCGGCGAATTATTTGTAAGGTACGGCAAGATCGTTTCATAAAATGTGATAAGTTTTGAGATTTTATTATTGTAATATGCAAAAAAGTGCTGTATAATACAACCCGGAATTATTTTCTAAGTATTCAATTTATATAATAAAATAATTTTTGAGAGGAGCAAAAGAATGTCAAAAAAATATGTTTATTTGTTCAATGAAGGCGACGCGTCCATGAGAAATCTTTTGGGCGGCAAAGGCGCCAACCTGTGCGAAATGACCAATCTGGGCCTGACCGTACCTCAGGGTTTCATTGTATCAACCGAGGCTTGCACAAAATACTACGAGGACGGCAAGAAAATTGCCGATGAAGTAGTTGAGCAAATATTGGAAGCTATGAAAAAAACGGAAAAGCTCGTCGGCAAAACGTTCGGCGATCCTGAAAATCCTTTTTTGGTATCTGTCCGCAGCGGAGCGCGCGCTTCCATGCCCGGTATGATGGATACCATTTTAAATTTGGGACTGAATGACATTGCTGTGGAAGGCATTGCGAAAAAATCAAACAATCCGCGCTTTGCATACGACAGCTACCGCCGCTTCATCCAGATGTTCTCGGACGTTGTTATGGGAATCGAAAAGAATCTCTTCGAGCATGCCCTGGAAGCCGCCAAGGAAGCCAAAGGCGTGAAAATGGATACCGAACTGAATGCGGACGACCTTAAAAAACTGGTTGCCACATTCAAGGAAATTTATAAAAAAGAAAAGGGCGAGGAATTCCCGCGGGATGCAAAGACCCAGCTGCTGGAAGCGGTAACGGCTGTTTTCCGTTCGTGGGATAACCCGAGAGCGATTGTATACCGCCGTCTGAACGATATTCCCAGCAGTTGGGGTACCGCTGTTAATGTACAGGCAATGGTATTCGGCAATATGGGCGATGACTGCGGCACAGGCGTTGCGTTTACCCGCGACCCCGGCACCGGCGAAAAGAAACTTTTCGGCGAATATCTGATGAACGCACAGGGCGAAGATGTTGTTGCCGGTATCCGTACTCCCCAGCCTATTTCCCATCTGGAACAGACAATGCCCGAAGCGTACGCGCAGTTTGTTCATAATGCAAAACTTCTGGAAGACCATTATAAAGACATGCAGGATATGGAATTCACCATTGAAGGCGGAAAATTATACATGCTGCAGACCAGAAACGGAAAAAGAACGGCTCCGGCCGCTCTGAAAATCGCCGTAGACTTGGTTGCTGAAGGCAAACTGACCAAGGAAGAAGCCATAATGAAGGTAGAGCCCAAACAGCTGGATACTTTGCTTCATCCGACATTCGTTCCTTCCGCACTGAAAGCTGCGAAACCTATCGCAAAGGGTCTGCCCGCTTCTCCCGGAGCCGCTGCAGGCAAAATCTATTTCACGGCTGAAGAAGCTACCGCTGCGGCTGCAAACGGCGAAGCGGTTATTCTCGTAAGGCTTGAGACCTCTCCTGAGGATATTGAAGGCATGAACGCTTCCAAAGGCATTCTTACCGTCCGCGGCGGTATGACATCTCACGCAGCCGTTGTGGCGCGCGGCATGGGCACCTGCTGCGTAGCGGGATGCGGCGAGCTGAAAGTTAGCTCTTCCGAAAAAACCATGATCACGGCAGACGGTAAAGTATACCATGAAGGCGACGAGATATCGCTGGACGGCAGCACGGGCAACGTGTATGCAGGCAGCATTGCCACCCAGGAAGCCCAGCTGACCGGCGATTTCGCTCAGGTTATGGAATGGGCGGATTCCATCCGCAGACTTAAAGTCCGCACCAACGCCGACACGCCGAGAGACGCCGAGCAGGCTATTAAATTCGGCGCGGAAGGTATCGGCCTCTGCCGCACCGAGCATATGTTCTTTGCGGAAGACCGTATCGCCGCAATGCGCGAAATGATCGTTTCCAAAACAAAGGAACAAAGGGAAAAAGCGCTCAAAAAGCTGCTGCCCTATCAGAAGGAAGACTTCAAAGGCATATACAAGGCCATGAAGGGTTATCCTGTTACCATCAGGTTCCTGGATCCTCCGCTGCATGAGTTCCTGCCCCAGGATGAAGATGATATCGTGGCTCTGGCAAAAGAAATGGCTATGCCGGTTGACGAACTGAAAGCCGTTATCGCTTCCCTGCACGAGTTCAACCCCATGATGGGTCACAGGGGATGCCGTCTGGCCGTTACATATCCGGAAATCGCCGTGATGCAGACCAGAGCGGTTATCGAGGCTGCTTACGAAGTAAGGAAAGAAACGGGACTTGATATCGTTCCCGAAATCATGATCCCGCTGGTTGGCGAAGTGAAAGAGCTTGCTTTTGTGAAGAAATCCGTTGTTGAAACGGCTGAGGCTGTTATGAAAGAAAAAGGCGAGACTTTCAAATACATGGTCGGTACAATGATCGAAATTCCGAGAGCGGCAATTACCGCGGACGAAATTGCAAAGGAAGCGGAGTTCTTCTCCTTTGGTACAAACGACCTGACGCAGATGACGTTCGGCTTCTCCCGCGACGACGCAGGCAAGTTCCTGGACGACTATTATGCCAACAAAATCTACGAGTCCGATCCGTTTGCAAAACTGGATCAGGAAGGCGTTGGCAAACTGGTGCAGATGGCTGCCGACCTCGGCCGCAAAACGCGTCCGGAAATCAAACTGGGCATCTGCGGCGAACACGGCGGCGAGCCTTCGTCCGTTGAGTTCTGCAACAAAGTCGGCCTGAATTATGTTTCCTGCTCGCCCTACCGCGTGCCTATCGCAAGGTTGGCTGCTGCGCAGGCTGTTGTGAAACAAAAATAATACAGACCGCTGAGAAACGCCAACTATTTTGTTGTTTCTCCGCTTGCTCCTCAGCGTAGGATTCACTACGCTTGCGTCGCAATGCTCGAAACGCCTCGTATTTGGCGCTTTCAGCGGCCTTTGGAATTTTATAAAAATGCGGCAATTTGCCGCATTTTTTCTTGTCCATAACCATTTTATGTTAAAAACGAAATGGTACGGCCTAAAGAAATAAAATCGTATAAAAATTGGTTTTCTTTTGCACACCTTTTCTTTTTTCAAAAAGAAAAGGTGTAAAATTAAAAATAACAAAGGATTTTGGTGACTGGGTGTATAATATATATTCTTATGATACGAATAGATCTTGAAAACCTGGAAAATCAAATATTGTCGGAATACGCGCAGAAAAGCGCGCAAACAAAGGGGCGCGTCACGCCGGTCGAAAAATGCGAACTGCGGACTGAATACCAGCGGGACAGGGACAGGATACTGCACTGCAAGTCATTCAGGAGGCTGAAGCACAAGACGCAGGTATTTTTAGCGCCTGAAGGCGACCATTACCGGACGCGGCTTACGCATACTCTCGAAGTATCGCAGATCGCGCGGACAATTTCCCGTGCGCTGCGGCTGAACGAAGACCTGACCGAGGCGATTTCGCTGGGCCACGATCTGGGGCATACCCCGTTCGGGCATGCCGGCGAACGCGCGTTGCGCGATTGCGCGGGCGAATTTGAACACAACTGCCAGAGCCTGCGGGTGGTGGACATTCTGGAAAACGGGCGCGGCCTCAATCTGACCTGGGAAGTGCGGGACGGTATACTGAACCACAAAAAAGGCATGTTCCCCTGCACGCTTGAGGGAAAAGCCGTCAATCTGTCCGACAGAATCGCGTATATGAACCACGATATTGACGACGCCCTGCGCGCCGGTATAATGAAACTTTCGGATATTCCCAAAAAACTTGTGCATGCTCTGGGTGAAACGCATGGGGAACGTATTAACGCAATGGTTCTTGATGTAGTGGAAAACAGCATGGACAAAGGCGAAATCATCATGTCCGGGGAGATGGAAGAATATACAAACGAGCTCAGGGATTTTTTGTTTTCGTTTCTGTATTTATCCGGCAAAGCCCAGGCGGATGAAAAGAAGGTAACAACGGTCATTCAAATGCTTTGGGGCCACTATATTGAAAATCCGGGCGAATTGCCTGAAGAATACAGGCAATCCATCGGTTTGTGGGGCGAGAAGCAGGTAGTGATCGACTATATTGCGGGAATGTCCGACGGTTATGCGCTTAAAAAATTCGGCGAGCTCTTTGTTCCAAAAAGCTGGCTTTAAGGGATAGTGTGTTTGGATGATTACCGAAGAGTGGAAGAGCGAACTGCTTTCCAAGGTCAACATTGCGGATATTGTCGGAGAGCATGTTTCCCTTGTCAATAAAGGCGGACGGCTTTGGGCCTGTTGTCCTTTCCATAACGAAAAAACGCCTTCTTTTACGGTAAACACGGACAAGCAGTTTTATCATTGCTTTGGCTGCGGTAAGGGCGGGAATGTGATCAACTTCGTGATGGAAATGGAAAAAATGACTTTTTCGGAAGCATGCCAGTATCTTGCGGAAAAAGTCAAGTTGCCCATGCCGAAAATGGAGAGCAGGACAAATTACGAAAACTTACGGGCGCAGCGTGAAAAAATTTTGGCAATGAACAAAATTACGGCACGTTTTTTTTATGACAGCCTGCGCGAAACACAGGGGGAGGAAGCGCTTTCTTATCTTAAGAAACGTGGAATAACCGATGCCGTGATCAAGACGTTTGGAATAGGATATGCGCCCGACCGGTGGGACACTGTGATTACTTTGCTGAAAGAAAGCGGGTATACCCAAAAAGAAGTTATTGAAGCCGGCCTTGCCAAGTCTAGCGGGGGCAAGGTTTTCGATATGTTCCGGAACAGGGTAATAATGCCCATTATCAACAATTTTTCCGAGGTGATCGGCTTTGGCGGCAGGGTGATGGACGGAAGTGAACCCAAATACCTGAATTCGCCCGAAACTGCGGCATTCAACAAGAGAAAGAACCTTTATAACCTGAATCTGGTGCGCAAACTCAAAAATTTGCAGTATATTGTACTGGTTGAAGGTTATATGGACGCTATTGCGCTTTGCATGTACGGCGTTCAGAATGTTGTGGCGACGCTCGGAACAGCTCTGACGGCTGAACAGGCCCGGCTCATAAAAAGATATACGCGCAGCGTCGTCGTATCGTACGACGGGGATGAAGCCGGACAGAAAGCGACTTACCGCGCTTTGGATATCCTTGCGGCGGAAGGGCTGGAGGTTCGTGTTATCTCCATTCCGGACGGCATGGACCCAGACGAGTATTTGAAAAAATATAAAAAAGACGGCTTTATCAAGCTTATCTCCGCCGCAAAACCGGCAATGGATTACAAAATCGGCAGGCTCCGGATGAATTTTGACTTGAAAGACGGCTATCAGATGGAAAAATACGCAAAGGAATGCGCCGGTTTGATCAAGACGATAGAGAGCCCTATCATGCGTGAAAAGTACGTTAGGATGCTGGCGGAAGAAACCGGATTCAGCGAGAATGCCATTTACGAAGAAATAGGTGTTAAAAAGAATATAAAAGGGAATGATTGGAATAATAGTAGCGAAAATAAGGTTTCGGGCGGCCATTTGAAATCTGAAGAATATATTCTGCTCCGATTGTGTGAAAATCCAGCCTGTATGGAGAAGATAGAAGGAATTACAGAGGACGATTTTGAGGATAATACCTACAAAAAGATTTTTTCTGTAATAAACCAAAAAATAAAAAAAGGATTTATGCCAACGGACGCCGAAATATTATCGGAGTTGTCGGAAGATGACGAACTTAGCCGGGCGACCGCACTGTTTTCCGGCGAAACAGAATTTTTTGGAGACGGAAAACTGGCGGATGATTATTTATCGGATTGCCTGCGCGACATGCGCTCAAGGCGGATGAAAAAATTTAGGGACGGACTTATAAATGAATACAACGGTGAAAAAAATGAGGATAAAAGAAGCGGCTTATTGAATAAAATTAATAGATTATCAAAAGAGATTCACGAAATGAAAGAAAGATTAGATTAGTAGGTGGTATAGATTGCAGGAAAATGATAATAACAGTGTGAAGAAAACAGAATTCGATATCGGCAAGAAAAATGCGGTTTCTTCATATATTAAAAACAGCGAAGAAAGAGTCAGCAAGATCATAGACATCGGAAAAGCCAAGGGTATTATTACATACAAGGAAATCATGGACGCCCTGGACGATGTGATATTGCGGCCGGAACAGATTGAAAGGCTTTATGAGAGCCTGGAAGAGTTAAATGTTGACGTAATAGACGAAGATATAGAAAGGGATCTGCCCAAGGATCTTGAAGAAGGCATTGACAAGGAATTTGAAATCGCAATGCCGGAAAACATCAATATCGACGATCCTGTTCGCATGTACTTAAAGGAAATCGGCAAAGTTCCTCTTCTTTCCGCTGATGAAGAGATCGAACTTGCCACCAAAATGGGGCAGGGCGACCAGGAAGCCAAGAAAAAACTTGCCGAGGCAAACCTCAGGCTGGTTGTAAGCATTGCAAAAAGGTACGTCGGCCGCGGTATGCTGTTTCTGGACTTGATCCAGGAAGGCAATCTTGGTTTGATCAAGGCCGTCGAGAAATTCGATTATCAAAAGGGATATAAGTTCTCAACCTATGCGACATGGTGGATCAGGCAGGCTATAACCCGCGCGATCGCAGACCAGGCGCGTACCATCCGTATTCCGGTGCATATGGTTGAAACCATCAATAAGCTCATTCGCGTATCGCGCCAGCTTCTGCAGCAGTATGGCCGCGATCCTCTGCCGGAAGAACTTGCAAAGGAAATGGGCATATCTGAAGACAAGGTGCGGGAAATATTAAAAATCGCGCAGGAACCCGTTTCGCTGGAAACACCTATCGGCGAGGAAGAGGACAGTCACCTGGGCGATTTTATACCGGACGACGACGCTCCGGCGCCGGCTGAAGCGGCTGCGTTTACGCTCTTAAAAGAGCAGCTTATGGACGTACTGGATACGCTTACGCCCAGGGAAGAAAAAGTTTTAAAACTGCGTTTCGGGCTGGACGACGGGCGCGCCCGCACGCTTGAAGAAGTGGGGAAAGAATTTCAGGTTACCCGTGAGAGAATACGGCAGATTGAAGCCAAGGCTTTGCGGAAACTGCGGCATCCCAGCAGGAGTAAGAAGTTGAGAGACTTCTTAGAATAGAAGTCTGGCTTATAAAGACAAAAATTAACAGGCAGCAATCGCTGCCTTTGTTATTGTAAACGAAGAGGAATATGGACAGACTTACACAAATATTCAACTGCATACCAAAATGCGCGGTCGTGGCGGATATCGGCTGCGACCACGGCAATCTTGCGGCGCAGTTGATCAAAGAAAAAAAATCGGACAGGGTGATCGCTGCGGATATCAGCCAAAAGTCGCTTGAAAAGGCGGTCAGGCTATGTGAATCCCTTGGGATCAGCCATAAAGCAGATTTCAGGCGGGGGGACGGACTTTTTGTGTTAAGCCCGGGAGAAGCGAACGTGATCGTGATCGCCGGCATGGGCGGAAACCTGATATCCGGAATACTGAAAAGCGGTATGGAAGTTGCCCGAAAAGCTTATCTGGTTTTATGCCCGCATACGCATGAGGGCGTATTGCGGAAATTCTTGTGCGAAAGCGGATTTGCAATCAAAAACGAATGCCTGGCGCAGGAGGAAGGCCGGTATTACCAGATCATCTGCGCGGAATATAACGGTAAAAACTGCCCGGAGGACGACGGTTTCTATTATGAGGTAGGCCGGAAGCTGCTCCAAAGCAAAGACGGACTTCTTTCGGGATTTTTGGAGTACAAGATAAAAATCACCCGTGGAATTATCAAAAATGCGCGGCGCTCCGAGGGGGAAGAAGCTAAAAAGCTTGTTCGGGACTTGGCGCGGTTTGCCGATAGATTGGAGGAATGTTTGGATGCCTGTAAGCCTAAAAATGATTGAAAAAATGATCGAGGATTTTTCGCCGGTGCGTTTTGCCTGTGATTGGGACAACAGCGGATTTAATATAAATCTCGGCCATGATGTAGACGCTGTTCTGGTATGCTTGGACGTGACGGGGGAAATTATCGAGGAAGCGGTCCAAAAAAAATGTGGCCTGATCGTATCCCATCATCCGCTCTTCTTTAAAAGCCTCCGCAACATAGACGCATCCGCCTACGAAGGAAAAATGGCCGCACAGCTGATACGGCGGGGAATATCCCTTTATTGCGCGCACACCAGCATGGACAGTTCGCCCGAGGGAATCAACACCCATATCGCCGGACTGCTTGGGCTGAAAAACACGCGTTTCATCCAGCCGGGAACAGTTCAAAAATTCAACCAGATAGGCGTATATGTCCCCCAAGGGCATGAGGACGCCGTGGCACGCGCCATGGGCGATGCCGGCGCGGGGATGCTGGGAAACTACCGGGACTGCGCGTATTTCACCCAGGGTGAAGGCAGATTCCGTCCGACAGAAGGCGCAAACCCGTTTATCGGCGAGGTTGGCAGAATGGAAAAAGTAGCTGAAACAAAAATTGAAGCAATATGCGCGGACAACCTGACCGCCCGGGTGGTTGAGGAGATGCTTTCGGCGCATCCTTACGAGGAAGCGGCGTATTATATAACGGAACTTAAAAACAGCAGGACTGCGGAATCAGGCCTTGGCGTGATCGGGGATTTTGAAGAAGGGATCACGCTCATGGAAGCGGCAAAGCTCGTAAAAGAACGCCTTCATATCGACCATGTACGGGTATCGGGCGAACCCGGCAAAACCGTTAAAAAAGCGGGCGTATGCGGAGGAAGTGCGGGAGACCTCATTCCCATGGCGGAGGATTTGGGCGCTGATCTTTTTATTACAGGCGAGGTAAAACATAGCATGTATGTGGCGGCCGACGGTATGGCGCTCATTGAAGCCGGACATTTTGATACCGAAAAATGTTTTATACAACTCTTTCGCCAAGGTTTACAAAAACGTGCAAATGCGTTAAAATATAATTTAAGTATTTTTATGACGGAGAATCAAAAAAGGCCGTTTATAACACTATTCCGCGATTAAAAATATTACATGCTTTTAATCTGGCAACCAAGGGTTGCCGTTGCGGCAAAGCCGCAATTGGACAGTATTGCACGACATCCGCGCGGGCCCAGCCCGCTGCCGCATAAAATGCGGTAAGTTAAAAACGTAAAGTTTTTAACTGCGAGTTAGTATAAATGATTGAGTGGAGGATGCGAATTGGACAAATTACAAGCGCTCTGGGAATACCAAGCTGCTGAAATAGAGCTGGAAGAGTACGAGAACGTTCTCAAGAATACGGAAACAAGAAAAAAACTCGTACAGCATCAGAAATATTTGCAGGCCAGACAGCAGGCGATCAAGAATATTGAGATGGAAACCACGATGAATCAGAACCGGATTACCGAAATCTCGGCTCAGATTGAAGTGCTTTCAGCTAAAATGGAGCAGAAGAACCAGGAACTGTCCGAAATGGCTGATTATGATCTGGAAGATCTGTTTATCGAAGATGTTCGTGAGAGCATAAAGGAGAGCGAAAACATAAAAAGCGCTCTGGAACAAAATAAACGGAAAATTGTTGAAATCAGAAAAAAACTGGAAAAAGCAGGCGAAGAGATCATGCAGACGCTCAGAAACATGAGCGCGGTAAAAAAAGAGTTTGACCGCTTAAAGGAACTGCATAACGAAGAAATAGAAAAAGGTTCGGGAGAAGTAACCCGCCTGAAGGCGCAGCTCGAACTGGCCGCTCAGAAAGTGGACCCGGAACTTATGGAAAAATATAAAAAGATCAAGCAGCGCCGGCCGAATCCGGTTGCGCGCCTGAACAATGGCCGCTGCAGCGGATGCAATATGCAGCTTCCGTCCAGCGTGATAGGAAGCCTGAAGATCAACGGCAATATCGTGGAATGCGACAGCTGCGGGAGGATTATATATATTTAGCAGATTTTACACTTGTTTTATATCAAAGTATTTGATAATATATATTGTTAGTTTTGAGTAGGTCGGATGACTGCGCCTTTATATGGTGAGGAAAGTCCGAGCTCCACAGGGCAGGGATGCCGGGTAACACCCGGTGGAGGCGACTCCAAGGAAAGTGCAACAGAAAAGAACCGCATGCTTACCGCATGCAAGGGTGAAAAGGCGAGGTAAGAGCTCACCGGGGTCCGGGCAACCGGACTCGCTGTGTAAACCCCATCCGGTGCAAGATTGGTATGAAGGCATTTAATGGCGGCCCGTCAAGCCTTCTGTAATCGCTTGAGCCTGCCGGTAACGGCAGGCCTAGATAGATGGTCATCAAAACAGAACTCGGCTTACAGACCTAGCTCAAAACTAAATTTAAATATTTATGCAAAAACCTTGTGTTTAAAACAGGGTTTTTTTAATTTTTTGTTTATTTTTTTATTTAATTGATTAATAAGAATATAAGGGTTTTGCCGGCAAAAAAATATTATGAGATGGAGTGAAATATAAAATGTGTAAGGTTTTATATATCAAAGCAAACGCTGTACGCGAAGACGAATCCAATACTTTTATGATTTCAGATCATTTCGTAAACGAATACAAAAAGTATCATCCAAAAGACGAAATCATCACTTTGGATTTGAACAAGGAAAAAATCAGGTCATTAACACGCTATGATATCTTATCCGCAATCGCGGACAAGAAGAACCGGAATAAGAACCATCCGGTATTGAAATACGCTTATCAATTTGCAGAGGCGGACAAGTATATAGTTGCGGAACCGTTATGGAATTCCAGCGAGGCCATATTGAACTATATCGATTATGTAAGTATCATGGACATTGCTTTTAAATATACGGAATATGGCACAGTCGGCTTATTAAAAGGAAAAAAAGCCGTAAACATTGTTTCCAGAAAAGAGGCGGAAGGAGCGTGCTCGTTTTGTTTTAATGAATTGGGCAAAGATTATCTAAAGGCGATTTTTGCATTTTTCGGAATTACGGATTTCCTTATGATCAACGCAGACCAATTGGTTGCCGGTGATCAGCCTGACTTTGATCCGGAATCCATATCTAAAACCGAAGAAAAAGCAAAATATTTTTGATCGGGCGCAAACAATGGCGCCTGCAATGGAAAGTTATAACACACCGTTTTAAAACCCGGGCTTGGCATCATAATAATGGTATACGATTGCTCAAGGAGAGATCAATGAATACTGTATTATACATTAAAGCCAACGCGAAACCCGAGGGGACGTCCAGGACGTTTCAGATATCCGACCATTTTGTGGAGGAATACCGTAAAAACAATCCGGGAGATGAGATCATAACACTTGATCTTTACAAGGAAGATATTTATTTTTTAACGGAAGAGGATATTGCAGCCGTATTCGGACCGAAAACAGAGGCGAGTGAAAAACATAAGGTTTTAAAATACGCGTATCAGTTTGCCGGGGCTGATAAATATATCATTGCGGAACCCATGTGGAATCTGGGCGTGCCCGCAATATTGAAGGCGTATATCGATTATGTATCCGTTCATGACGTCACATTTCATTATACCGAGCATGGGGCGGAAGGCCTGCTCGCGGGAAAAAAAGCCGTGAATATCGTATCGCGCGGCGGGGATTACTGCTCTGAGCCCGCATGCTTTTATGAACTGGGAGACAGATACTTAAAAACAATCTTCGCTTTTTTTGGCGTAACGGATTTCACGACCATATTTGCGGACAAGCTGGACATCGCCGGGGAAGACGTGCAGGGGATCCTTGAAGATGCTGTCCGGCAGGCGGTTCAAAAAGCCGAAAAATTCTGAAAGTTGCAGGAAATATTGGAGCGGACAAACCGGTTTCCGCTCTTTTTTAATGAAGAATATGGTATAATCGGGTTATACATTTAAGAGGAGTTCATGCATGAATTTTTTACCGATGTCCAAATCCGAGTACGGGAACCTGCCCCTTGATTTTGTGCTGGTGACGGGGGACGCTTATGTGGACCACCCTTCGTTTGCAAACGCGCTGATCGGGCGGTGGCTTAAGCTGAACGGATACAGCGTCGGCGTCATAGCGCAGCCCGGCTGGAACAGCCCGGCCGACTTTGAACGGCTCGGAAGGCCGCGCCTGGGTTTTTTGGTGAGCGCGGGCAATATGGACAGCATGGTAAACCTGTACACGGTAAATAAACGGAAACGCAGGACGGACGCATATTCGCCGGGCGGCCAAACAGGGCTCCGCCCCAGACGGGCGTCCATAGTATATACCAATAAAATCCGCGAGGCGTTCGGAGACGTGCCTGTCATTCTGGGCGGAATAGAAGCGAGCCTTCGGCGCTTTGCGCATTATGACTATTGGGACGACGCCGTACGGGAAAGCATACTTGCGGACAGCGGCGCGGACCTGCTGGTATACGGGATGGGGGAGAACCCCATACTGGAGATTGCCGAGGCGCTTGATGCGGGAATCGGCATATCGGACATTACTTATGTGAAAGGCACCTGCTATACCGCCAAAAATTTGGACAAAGTATACGAATATGTGAAGACGCCGTCGTTTGATGAGGTGAAATCCGATAAACGCAAATATTGCGAAGCTTTTATGGTGCAGTCGGACGAGCGGGAAAACCCAGTGGTACAAATGCAGCGGGATTTTTATATTGTGGCAAATCCGCCTGCCGCGCCCCTGAGTCAGGAAGTGATGGACAGGATATACGGAATGGATTTTGCCGGCAAACCGCATCCTTCCTATACGGAAAACATACCTGCGCTTGAAGAAGTGCGTTTTTCCATCACATCGCAGCGGGGCTGCATTGGCGGCTGCGCCTATTGCTCCCTTTATTATCACCAGGGGAGAGAACTGCAGAAAAGAAGCAGGGAAAGTATTCTGGCCGAAGGAAAAAAGATGACCGCGTCAAAAGACTTCAAAGGCTACATTCACGACGTGGGCGGACCGACCGCCAATTTTTACGGAGCCGCTTGTTTGAATCCAAAGGGAGTCTGCACCAAAAGAAAGTGCCTTGTACCCGAAAAATGCAAATATCTGCGCATAGACCATGCGGAGTATGTGGACATATTAAAAAAACTGCGTGCGCTGCCGGGCGTAAAAAAGGTATTTATCCGCTCGGGCATCCGCTTCGACTATGCATTGATGGACAATGACGAATTTATCCGCGAACTCGCCGCCCATCATGTGAGCGGCCAGTTGAAGGTTGCCCCCGAGCATGTATCGGATGGCGTTTTGCGATTGATGGGAAAACCTTCCGTGGAAGTTTATAAAAAATTTGTGAACAAGTTTAATACCATATCAAAACGGTTACATTTAAAACAGTACGTTCTGCCCTATTTCATTTCTTCCCATCCGGGCTGCACGCTCAGGGATGCGGTGGAACTGGCGGAGTATCTGCGGGATACCGGATTCTTGCCCGAACAGGTACAGGATTTTTATCCGACGCCGGGTACGGTCGCAACATGCATGTATTATACCGGGATGGATCCCAAAACCGGAAAAAGCGTCTATGTTGCAAAAACAGCGGAGGAGAAGGCGATGCAGCGCGCTCTGATGCAGTTTAACCGGCCGGAAAACAGGCAGCTCGTGCTGCGGGCGTTAAAACGTGCGGGAAGGGAGGACCTGATCGGCAAAGAAAAACGTTGCCTGGTGCGTGAATGAACTTGCATATGATTACCCGTTATGCTATACTCTAACTTGGTGTTTTATGCCGGAGATAATACGAGGAGGATAGAAATGACTAGCAAACTTGAATTACTGGGAAATAACAAGGCGAAACTGGAGATTGAAGTTAGCCCTGAAGACTTTAAAGAAGGAATGCATGAGGCCTATATGAAGGTCCGTGGAAAATATTTTGTCCCGGGATGGCGTAAGGGCAAAGCCCCGCAGAATTTAATCGAAAACCATTACGGAGAAGGCGTTTTTTACGAAGAAGCATTCGAGGCGGTGTTTCCCAAAGCTTTTGACGAGGCGGTAGCAGAACATAAGCTAGAAGTCGTTTCAAGACCTGATATTGATATATTGAAAATCGGAAAAAATGAAGGCGTTGCCTTTACCGCAGAGGTATTCTTAAAACCCGAAGTAACGCTGGGACAGTATAAAGGCGTCGAGGTTACCAAAAACGAAGATAAAGTCGGCGCAAAGGAAGTAAACGAGGAACTTGAAAAAATCCGCAACCAGAACGTCCGCTGGGTGGAAGTTGAGCGTCCGGCCGCAATGGGCGATACGGTGGTTATGGATTATTCCGGATCAGTTGACGGCGTTAAATTTGACGGCGGCACCGCTGAAGGACAGACGCTGGAACTCGGCTCCGAAAAGTTTATTCCCGGATTTGAAGAGCAGGTGGTTGGCCTTTCGGCAGGTGAACAGAAGGATATCACGGTGAGGTTTCCCGCGGAATATCCGGTACCCGATCTTGCGGACAAGGAAGCAGTATTTGCGCTCAATATAATCAGCGTCAAGGAAAAGGAACTGCCCGCGCTGGACGATGAATTCGCGCAGGACGTATCCGAATTTGAAACGCTTGCGGATTATAAGAAAGACATCAAGAAAAACCTGAAAAAAGCGGCCGAAGAACGCGCAAAATCCCAGGTTGAAGATGAAATATTAAAGAAGATCGTGGAAGATTCCAAGGTGGAAATTCCGGAACCGATGATCGAGCAGCAGACAAATTACCAGATGCAGCAGCTTTCCTATCAGCTGATGTACCAGGGTATGAAGCTGGAGGATTATCTTAAATACACCGGCAAAACAATTGACGAACTGAAAGCGGATTACCACGAAGGTTCAGAACGGCAGGTAAAGATGCGTCTTTGCCTGGAAGCAATGATCAAGGCTGAAAATATAACGGCTTCGGACGAGGATGTGGAAAAGCACATTGAGAAGTTGGCCGAAGGCGCAAAAAAGACTCCTGAGGAATATAAAAAGCTAATAAAAGATGAAGATTTTGAATATTTTAAAGAGAGAATATGTGTTGATAAGCTCTTTGACTTCCTTATGGAAAACGCAGTGATCACCGAGGGCGTTAAAAAAGAATCCGAAGAAAAGGACGCCGAAAAAAAAGAAGAGAATAAATAGGGGATAGAACAGATAAAATAGTTAAAGAAACGGAGGCTTTTGTCTTGAGTTTAGTTCCGATAGTAATTGAGCAAACGAACAGAGGAGAACGTTCATACGATATTTTTTCCCGGCTTTTAAAAGACAGGATTATTTTTCTTGCCGGAGAAATCGACGATGTGACAGCGAATCTGGTTGTGGCGCAAATGATTTTTCTGGAAGCGGAAGATCCGGATAAGGATATTTTCCTTTATATCAACAGTCCAGGAGGTTCCATAACTGCGGGAATGGCGATCTACGATACCATGCAGTATATCAAATGCGACGTAAATACCATATGCGTAGGCATGGCTGCTTCCATGGGGGCATTTTTGCTGACGGCAGGCGTAAAAGGAAAACGCAAAGCCCTGCCCAACTCTGAAATCATGATCCACCAGCCTTTGGGCGGGACGCAGGGTCAGGCGACGGATATCGCGATCCATGCAAAGCGGATACTTGCGATTAAGGAGAATATAAATAAAATACTGAGCGACCGTACGGGTCAGCCGCTGGATAAAATAGAAAAAGACGTGGAGCGGGATTATTTTATGACAGCAAAAGAAGCTTTGGAATATGGTATTATAGACGAGATCTTTCAACCAAAGCGGTAAAACTTTTGAGGTGAGATATGTATAAAGATTTTGATGACGGCACAAAACAGCTGAAGTGCTCATTCTGCAGCAAAACGCAGGATCAGGTGAAACGCCTGATCGCGGGGCCGGGCGTCTATATCTGTGACGAATGCGTGGAATTGTGCAAAGAAATAATCGAAGAAGATTATGTTGCGCCCAAGCCGTATGAAGATACGGAAATTCCTAAGCCTGCGCAAATTGCCAAAGCGCTGGATGAATACGTGATCGGGCAGACAAAGGCGAAAAAAACTTTGGCCGTAGCCGTATATAACCATTACAAAAGGATCAATACAAAAATAAGCGACGATACGGAGATCCAAAAGAGCAATATCCTGATGCTGGGTCCAACAGGATGTGGCAAGACGCTGCTGGCGCAGACCCTGGCAAAAATACTGAACGTTCCTTTCGCAATCGCGGATGCGACGTCCCTGACGGAAGCAGGATATGTGGGCGAAGACGTGGAGAACATTCTTTTAAAGCTCATACAGGCTGCGGATTATGATATTGAGCGGGCGCAAAAAGGCATCATATATATCGATGAAATCGATAAGATAGCCAGAAAAAGCGAAAACCCGTCAATTACCAGGGATGTTTCGGGAGAGGGAGTACAGCAGGCGCTCTTAAAAATACTGGAGGGTACGGTTGCAAGCGTTCCTCCTCAGGGAGGCAGAAAACATCCTCACCAGGAATTCCTACAGATCGACACGACCGAAATATTGTTTATATGCGGCGGTGCTTTCGGGGGCCTGGAAGGGATTATCGAAAACCGCGTAGGCAAAAAAACCATGGGATTCGGTGCGGATATAAAATCCAAGGCTGAAAAGGATCTGGGCGAATTGTATGAAAAGATTCTGCCTGAAGATCTGATGAAGTTTGGGCTGATACCGGAATTTGTGGGCAGGGTTCCCGTGATCGCGACATTGCATTCACTGGACGAGGCCGCTTTGGTGGATATTCTGACCAAGCCGAAAAATGCCCTGACCAAACAATATACCAAGCTGTTTGAGATGGACGGCGTGGAGCTGGAGTTTGAAAAAGAGGCGCTGGACGCGATCGCCAAACTTGCGATAGCGCGAAGTACCGGAGCCAGAGGCCTCAGGGCTATTGTGGAAGCCGCAATGATGGATATCATGTACGATATCCCGGGAAGGACGGACGTCCTGAAATGCGTGATCACCAAGGAAACCATTAAGAACAGCAAACCAATGCTGGTGGTCGGTGAAACTAAGAAGATTCCGGGCGCCCCGCAACCCAAGAACAAAGAAACAGCTTCCTGATTAAGATGATTGATAAGCGCCGGATCATTCCGGCGCTTTTTGCAACAAACGGAGGATAGTCAATTGGAGAATAAAATGGTGCTGCCAATGGTGGCGTTAAGAGGGCTTGTTATATTTCCCTATATGGTGCTTCATTTTGATGTCGGCAGGGAAAAGTCCATAGAATCTTTGGAAAACTGCATGGAAAACGGCCAGGATATATTCCTGGTCGCTCAAAAGGATATCAAAACGGAGGATCCGGCGGAGGAAGATATCTATGAGGTCGGGACGGTTTCACGTGTCAAGCAGGTACTGAAGCTTCCCGGAGACAATATCCGTGTGCTGGTTGAAGGAGTCAGCCGGGCAAAAATAGTACAGTATTTAAAAACAGAGCCTTTTTATCAGGTGGAGATAGAGATATTCGAGCAGGAGGAAACCCAGGAAAACGATATTGTAAAAGAAGCTTATATGCGCAGGATCTACGATATGTTCGAAAAATTCGCAGGCTATGGTTCGCGTATGTCCGGAGAAACGCTTCTTACCATCGGGGATATCAAGCAGGCGGGCAAGTTTGCCGATCTTGTCGCTTCCAATGTAGTGATCAAAATGGAAGACAAGCAGGCCGTCCTGGAATGCGTAGACGAACTGGAACGGCTGAAAAAGGTGATGCAGATACTTTCCCGCGAGATCGAGATATTGGAGATCGACAAGGAGATATCCGCCAATGTAAAGCAGCAGGTGGATAAATCCCAGCGGGATTATTTCCTTCGCGAGCAGCTCAAAGCCATACAAAAAGAGCTGGGCGAGACTGAAAACGACGTTACCGAGATCGAAGAGATCCGCGAGAAAATAAAATCCATGCCCCTGACCGACGAGGCGCGGGAGAAAGCCGAAAAGGAACTTGCGCGTCTTGCCAAGATGCCGCACGGTACGCCCGAAGCCAGCGTATCCAGAAACTATCTGGATTGGATTGTCAGTCTGCCGTGGGGCGTATATACCGAGGATAACCTTGAGCTGGACCATGTGCGGGAAGTGCTGGACGAAGACCACTACGGCCTGGAGAAGGTCAAAGACAGGGTGATCGAATTCCTGGCGGTACGCAAACTGAAGGACAGCACAAAAGGGCCTATTATTTGTTTTGCTGGCCCTCCCGGCGTCGGTAAAACGTCCATAGCGCGGTCCATTGCCCGGGCGATCGATAAAAAGTTCGTCCGCATGTCTCTTGGCGGCGTCAGGGACGAAGCGGAGATAAGGGGCCACAGGCGGACGTATATCGGGGCGATACCCGGCAGGATTATTTCGTCCATCAAACAGGCCGGTTCCATGAACCCGCTTTTCCTGTTTGACGAGATAGACAAAATGTCCAGCGATTTCAGGGGAGATCCGGCTTCGGCAATGCTGGAGGTCCTGGACCCGGAAATCAACAATACGTTTGCCGACCATTACCTGGATATGGGCTTTGATTTATCCAAGGTGATGTTCATCACAACCGCAAACGATGTGGACGCGATCCCGGAGCCGCTGTTCGACAGAATGGAGATCATTTACATCAACAGCTACACCGACCTGGAAAAGCTGAACATCGCCAAGCTCCATTTGTTAAAGAAGCAGGCTGAGGAGCACGGGCTGACCGTAGATCAGGTGAAGATCCCGGACGGCGTGATCATGGACATCATACATAAATACACCGCGGAATCGGGCGTAAGGAGCCTGGAGAGGCAGATCGCCGCAATCATGCGCAAGGCAGCCACGCAGATCGTAAAAAACAATCTCAAAGCAGTGGTTGTCAACCGCAAAAATTTAAAAAACTTCCTGGGCCTGCCCAAGAGGACGGACAGCGACGTTTTAAAGGTGGATACCGTAGGCGTGGTCACCGGGCTTGCCTGGACTTCCGTAGGCGGACAGACGCTTGCGGTGGAAGTTTCCGCCATGGAAGGAACGGGAAAGATGGAACTCACCGGACAGCTTGGGGATGTGATGAAAGAATCTGCCAAGGCCGGGTTCAGCCTGGTCCGGTCCATGTCCGAAGAATACGACATTCCGCCTGATATCAACGAAAAGGTGGATATCCATATTCATCTGCCCGAGGGCGCGATCCCCAAGGACGGCCCGTCCGCGGGCGTTACGATGGCGACCGCCATGGTTTCGGCGCTGACCCGGATCCCTGTGCGCTGCGATATTGCCATGACAGGCGAGATCACACTGACAGGCAGGGTATTAAAGATAGGCGGCTTGAAGGAAAAATCACTGGCGGCGCTCAGGGCCGGGATCAGAAATATTATTCTGCCCGAACAGAACCGCGCAGATATCGACGAACTGCCGGACAGTGTACGCCGGAAATTAACATTTTATTATGTGACCAATATCCGCCAGGTTCTGGATATTGCTCTTGTCAAGGATGCGCCTGCTGAAGGAAAGGCGGCGGACAGTCTGAAAGTCCTTGAGGGCGGCGATATTTCCGAACGCAGCGCAGAGCCGGAGGACAGATGATCGTCAAAAACGTTTCATTTAAAACAAGCATTAAAAATATATCCGCATATGATAATACTGATTTGCCCGAGATCGCGATTTCGGGCAAATCCAATGTGGGGAAATCCTCCCTTATAAATTTTATATCCAACAATTCAAAGCTTGCTTATACCAGCAAAAAGCCCGGCAAAACGCGGCTTGTTAATTTTTTTGATTTTAACGGCGAGTTTTATCTGGTCGATCTGCCCGGATACGGATTTTCACGCGTTTCCAGGGAAGAGCGGGATTCCTGGCATGAAATGGTGGAGGGATATCTGAAAACATCCGGGCAGCTGAAGCTGATCCTTCTGCTTTTGGATATACGGCACGACCCCACGGAAGACGACCTGCAGATGCTCGATTGGGCGGATTATTATGGCATACCCTGCGCGGTGGTCGCTACAAAGGCGGACAAGGTCGCAAAATCGAAGAGGAAAAACACGCTGGCGCACTTAAAAAAGCTCATCGGCAGGGAAGGCCTGGATATGGCGGCCGTATCGGCGCAGGACCGTCTGGGCCGCGATGAGGTGCTTTCTATCATGGAGAAATATCTGTAATGAATGTATACGCAATATCCGATCTTCATTTGTCTTTTGCCAATCCCAAGGAAATGGATATCTTCGGGCAGAATTGGGAAAGCCATTTTGAAAAGATCAGGGAAAATTGGGAGAAAACCGTATCATCCGGGGATATCGTGCTCATCCCGGGCGATTTGAGCTGGGCCATGCAGATTAACGAGGCGCTGCCCGATATCGATGCGATCTGCGCCCTTCCGGGGAAAAAAATACTGCTGAAAGGGAATCATGACTACTGGTGGTCGTCTCCTTCCCGCGTCCGGGGGATATTAAAAAACGATACGCACATACTGCAGTATGACAGCATTGACGCGGGCGATTTTTATATTTGCGGTACCCGGGGCTGGATACTGCCCACCGACAAGAATTTTTCCGAACAGGACAGGGTAGTTTATGAACGCGAAAAGATCCGCCTGCGGCTGTCTCTCGATTCCGTCAGGGACAAGGAAAAAAGGATCATTGCGATGATGCATTATCCGCCCATATATCCCAACGGGGAACAGACGGAGTTTTCAAAGATCGTGGACGAGTATCCCGTCTGTCATGTCGTTTTCGGCCATATTCACAATGGCGCCCAGAATAATTATTATACGGATTTAAAGATAAACAATGCCGTATACAACCTTGTCTCATGCGATTATCTGGATTTCAAGCTGAAAAAAATAACTTTGTTCTAATTGCGTCCGATATAACCGTTATAAAAGCCGCACGGCTGTTGTACCTGCACATCCAATAAAGTATAATAGTACAAAGATAAGCAAGATTTTTCAATAAAAAAATGTCAAAAGGGTATACTCTTATAGTAAAGTGTGGGTGGATGAATGGAAGGATTACATAGTTCCGCCGAGAGATTAATCAATGATTTCAGTACCATATCGGGCATAGATTGTTCCATTGTTAATTTGCTGGATGCGAATTCGACGGGGACGTTTTACGAGAAAGGCTTTTGTTCGTTTTGTTCAGAACTGCAAAATGAAACCTTTCATGAAGTAAAGTGTGAAAATATCAATATTTATTCCTGCCTGCAGTCAGAAAGATGGGGCGGAAAATATGAATGCCTTTGCCCGGCAGGTCTGGCTTTTATCAATACGAATATCTCTAAAGGCGAAGAAGAAAAGCTGGGTATCAGCGCGGGCCCGTTCATAATGACGGAAATGGGCGAAGTACTGGACGACCTGAAGAGCCTTTTCGGAAACAGAATTACAAAAGATTTGCAGGACGAAGCCAAAAAACTTCCTGTGATCGAATGCTCCAAGGTGTCAACGTATGCGGATGTGCTTTTTATGCTTGCATCCTATATGGTGGAGCGCAACAGTATTGAAATGAGAATACTGGAACAATTGGCGCAAAATGAAAGCGAACAGTTTTACCAGATAACCGATATAAAGAATACAAAGGCAGAAAACTACAATTATCCGATCGAGTCGGAAAAGATGCTGCAAAATTACATTGCGCAGGGGGATAAAACGGCTTCCCAAAAGGTATTGAATGAAATACTGGGGCATATATTCTTTTGTTCGGGAGGAAATTTCAACGTCATAAAGGCAAGGACGACCGAGCTTATCGTGCTTCTGTCGCGCGCGGCGATAGCGGGCGGGGCGGATGTGGTCGAGGTTTTCGGTCTGAATTACGATTATCTGAACGATATACATAACTGCAAAACAATGGACGAGCTCAACAAATGGCTTTCCAATGTATTGATCAGGTTTACAAGCACGGTTTTTGATGTCCGTACCGTAAAACATTCGGATATCATTATGAAAATCATTGAATATGTCCGGCGGAATTACATGAAAAAGATTACGCTGAACGACATATCAAACCATGTGAATTTCTCTGTTTCGTATATCAGCAGGATATTCAAGGACGAAATGGGAAGCAACATGATGCAGTTTATCAACAAGGTGCGTGTGGACAACGCAAAACTGCTGCTTTTAAACAACGATATACCCCTGATCGAGGTCGCATATCTCTGCGGATTTGAAGATCAGACATACTTCAACAAGGTGTTTAAGAAATTAACGAATATTTCTCCCGGTAAATTCCGTGATAAACGCGGTCAGATATAAAAAAAAAATAATTGGAGGTATATTATGGATATTTTTGAAGAAATCAGCGCATTGGTCCAACAGGGACGCGCAAAGAATGTAAAAGAAGTTGTGGACAAAGCGCTTCAGGAAGGGAAGTCTGCAAAAGAAATTCTTGAAAAAGGCCTGCTTTTCGGTATGTCCATCATCGGCGAAAAATTCAAGAACAACGAAGTTTACGTACCCGAGGTTCTGGTAGCCGCGCGCGCTATGAACGCGGGGATGGAAGTCCTGAAACCCGTAATGGTTGGTTCCGATATCGAATCTAAGGGAAAGGCTGTCCTGGGAACGGTGAAAGGCGACCTGCATGATATCGGCAAGAACCTTGTTAAGATAATGCTGGAAGGCAAAGGCATCGAGGTTATCGATCTGGGAGTCGACGTACCTGCCGAGAAATTCATTCAGGCAGCGGTTGACAACGATGCGAAGATCATCGCCTGCTCGGCTCTTCTGACCACAACGATGAGCGTTATGAAAGACGTAGTTGCATGCGCCGACGAAAAAGGCATTCACGGCAAAGTCAAGATCATGGTGGGCGGCGCTCCCGTTACACAGAATTTCTGCGAAAAAATCGGTGCGGATTTCTACACCCCCGACGCTGCTTCGGCAAGCGACGTTGCGCTGAAAATTCTGGCTCAGTAATTTTTGAAATGCTGATTGAAGGGCTGCCTCTGGCAGCCCTTATTCATATGGCTCGGCGGACCTCTTTAAGGGAGAGATCCCGCTTACGCCTGCGGTTCGTACGTCCTATGAAAGCGGCAGCGAAGCTGGCTGAGGGAGAGAAATCCATACTGTTCTAAATCCGCCGCTGGCGGCGGTCGGCTCCGCTCTCCACGGGCGGCTTAAGGAGTTTGTAGGGGCGCGCATTGCGCGTCTTGATCTTAGGCAACGGAAGAAATGCATGGCGGGTGAAAGATTCTCCGCCGTTAATAAAAAAGATGATGAGGAAACCTATGAGATTAAAACTGATTGCATGCAAGGCGTTGTACAGAGAGATATCGCTTATAACTGCCACAAGCGCCAATTTTATCGACGTGACTTATTTGAGGCAGGGGCTTCACAATACGCCCGGTCTCTTAAAAGAAGCGCTGCAGATGGAGATCAACCGGATAGACGAGGGCGATGACCTGCATACCTATAAAAATGAATACTCCATCCGTGATTTTAATGCTATACTGCTTGGGTATGGGCTTTGTTCCAACGGTGTCGCGGGGCTTTCTTCCGCCAAATATCCCATAATCGTACCCAAAGCGCACGACTGCATCACGCTGTTTTTGGGGTCGCAGGAAAAGTATCTGAAGTATTTTAACGCGCACCCGGGCACCTACTGGTACAATGCATCCTGGATAGAAAACGCGCTAACGCCTTCCGAACAGACCGACAGGGAAATGTATGATTTCTATGCGGAAAAATACGGGGAAGAAAACGCCGGATTTCTGGTTCAGTCCCAGCTGACGGCCAATTACAGCCGGTGCGCGTTTATCAAATGGGAAGAACTCCCTTTTCCGGAATACGAAAAGTATACCAGGGACGCGGCAAAACATGAAGACTGGGAGTTTGACCTGGTCGATGGAAACAGTTCCTACCTGCGCGATTTCCTGAACGGCAAATGGGACGAAAAAAGGTTCCTGACCGTTCCGCCCCGCAGAAGAATCGCGCCGGATTATTCAGGGGACATTATTACTTTGGAGGATGAAGAAATTGGATGAAGTATGCACGGGCGCATGCCTGTTCGGCAAATGCCCTTTCAAAGAATGCGTAAAATATAAGTCTGCAAAAAGGGAAGCGGTCCAACTGAAATCGGACATGCGTATCCTGACCCAAAGCCTGCTTCCGGAAATAACAACAGACAAGACGGGCTACGGAATTGCGGTGGATATAGGCACGACCACGGTGGTGGCATATCTTTACGTTCTGGAAAGCGGCCAGTGCCTTGGCGTCCGCAGCACCATCAATCCGCAGGCGACGCTTGGCGTGGATGTGATTTCGCGTATCAAGTTCTGCGGCGATAATGAAGACGGGCTCAGGAAAATGCAGGATGCGATCATAATCAGCTTAAACCGGCTGATCGGCAAACTCTGCGAAAAAAACAGTCTGATGGCTGACGGCATTTCCCATATTGTTTTGACGGGAAATACAACAATGCTTCACCTTGTGAGCGGCTTATCCCCGGTCTCCATGGGATATTCGCCCTTTACCCCCGAGTCGCTTTTCGGAAATAAAGTCAAGGCCGGCGAGATCGGACTGGATGCGCCAGGCGCCCAAGTATATCTGGTCCCGTGCATCTCCTCTTTTGTCGGCGGAGATATCACGTCCGCTATACTTGCCAGCGGCATGTGCTCGGGAGAAGATATGTGCCTGCTCATGGATATCGGCACAAACGGAGAGGTCGCGCTTGGAAATAAAAACGGAATCTGGGCGACGTCCACGGCCGCGGGCCCCGCATTTGAAGGCGCGGAGATCACAAAAGGCATGGCCGGCGTCCCCGGCGCTGTCAACAGCGTATTTATACGGGAAGGCAAGATCGAATACACCGTCATCCGTGATGAAAAACCGGTTGGGATCTGCGGTTCCGGCCTTCTGGATCTTGCCGCAATCGCCGTGCAGACCGGCTTGATGGACGAAACGGGCCGGATTCTTGCCCAGGACGAAGCCGGAAGCGGCGCAGAGAAATATCTGCGGCAGACGGAAGATGGCCCGGCGATTTATGTGGACGAAAATGTTTACCTGACGCAAAAGGATATCCGGCAGGTCCAAACTGCCAAAGCCGCAATGGCCGCCGGCGTTCTCGCGCTCGCTCATAGCGCGGGAATCGGCTTATCCGATATCAAAACCGTTTATATCGCGGGCGGTTTCGGCAATTATATGGATCCCGAAAGCGCTGTTTTGGTGGGGCTGATCCACAGGGAACTGGGAGATAAAATAAAATTTATCGGAAATGCGGCAGGGAGCGGCGCCATCATGGCCCTGCTGAATGACAGCTATAAAACCGAGTCCCAAAAGATTGCCGGGTTGGGCCGGCATGTCGAACTCGGCGGTGATCCGTACTTTATGGAGAAATATGTGGACTGCATGTATTTTTAAAAATTTCTAAACTCATTCATATATTTCTACGATAATAATAATAAGATTCGAACGCTTTGGACAACATGTTCCGAGGCGTTTTTTTATGCCATACGTTGCTATGTAAACTATTATTTAACTATTATTTAACTTTTCGTGTTAATATAAATGTAAATCAACAATAATAAATTGAATAAGGAGAAGAGATTATGACAAAAACGGAAATTAAGAAAGCTTCGTTTCATTATTTTGCAACAAAAGGATATCCTTCGACGACCATGCAGGAAATTGCGGAAACAGTTGGTATTAAAAAACCATCGCTATATGTGCATTTTAAAAATAAAAGCGATATTTATATTGCTGTTTTAAATGATCAATATCAATGTCTGTTTTCCGCAATATCGAAAATAGACGTAGCGGACGACCGGATTCAATTCGAGGCAAGACTAAAGAATCTGTTTTTTGGTATCATCGATTACCTGAAAGATAAGGATAAGTTTTTGTTCTGGAAAAGAACGGCGTTAATGATTACCGAAGATATAGAAGAGGAGATTGCCGGCAAGGTAACAGATACCATGCGCAATCTTGATAATGTAATTATTAATAAGATTTCAGATTGCGTAAAAATGGACCTTGATACAGAAAATTTATCCGCCGCTACTTCATATTTTATGCTGCTTATTCTTGGAATATTGGATTATATATTCATTTTTAATATCAATAATAGAATCAGTATTGAAAAAGTCTGGTTTTATTTATGGAATGGTTATAGAGAATTGATAAAACACTAAAGAATTAAAGATTATTAACGATATATTATATGTTAAACCAATGTGACCTACCGTTAGGTAGGATTTTTTAATTTTATGGAAGGGAGAAATTATGCAAGCTCAAGTTTTGATGGAAGAAGAAGACGCTCAGGAAGGAAGGTACCTGACTTTCGGGGTGGCAGGGGAAATCTATGGGATTGAGATACGTTACGTAACGGAAATTGTGGGCCTTCAACCCATAACAGGCATCCCCGAAATGCCGGATTACGTGAAAGGAATCATCAATCTGAGAGGCAAGGTGTTTCCGGTAATCGACATGAGGATCAGGTTCTTAAAAAATTCAGCTGCGTATACGGACAGGACATGCATTATTGTGGTTGAATTACAGGACGTAACGGTCGGATTTATCGTGGACAAGGTGGAAGAAGTACTGAGTATTGGAAAAGAAAATGTAGCGCCCCCGCCAGATCAAAAGACGGGTGCGGACAGCAGGAATGTAAAAGGGATAGGAAAAACGGCAAACGGAATCATCTTGCTGCTGGACTGCGAAAAAGTGCTGCGGGACGGCGGAGTGGACGCCGAAAATGAAAGGAGCAACAAAATTGAAAAAGTTAAGTAATATGAAGATCGGAAAAAGGCTGATCACCGGGTTTTTGATAGTAGCATTTATTACGGCAGGGGTCGGTATTTTAGGTGCCGTTATGCTGAACAACGCTGATTCGGAGTATACGGATCTGTATGCCAATTATGGCTCGGCCCAGGGTACGGTCGGACAAGTGGCTATAAAATATAATCAAATAAGGGTAGCGTTGCGCGACATCGTTTTAACGGAAGATACTGCGAAAATGAACGAACTGAAAAATGAAATCGACGGATTGAAGAACGACATAGACAGCGGTCTTAAGGAGTTCGAGCCTTCGATTCAAACGGAAGAAGTTAAAAATGCATTCGATAATTTAAAACAGGAATTAACAACCTATTATTCCGTTCAGGATAATGTCATAAATCTCGCATTGCAGGGGAAAAATTCGGAAGCGCTGGAAGCTTTGAATTCCGCGTCAGGATCGGCGGCCAATGCAAACGACATTGTAATGAGTTTGTTTGAACAAAAAGAAGCCGGCGGACAGGAAAAATCCGATGTGCTTTCCAAGACGACAGCCATGACGGAAATTATTCTGTGGAGCGTTGTTGCGGCGGCGATCATAATTGCGATTATGCTGGGAATCTTTATATCCAGATCCATCAGCAAGCCGGTCAATATGCTGGTTGCAACTGCTGAAAGCCTTGCTTTGGGCGATACCTCTCTCAAACTGGATGCCAGTTCGGAAGACGAGGTCGGCATGCTGGAACGTTCGTTCCAAAAGGTGATCGACAATATAAGCGGCAATGCGCACAACGCTGAACTGCTTGCGGCAGGAAATATTGATTTTGAAGTGGAAATCAAATCGGACAAAGACATACTGAGTCAAAGCATGCAGAAAATGGCCGATACCATAAAAAGCCTGATTCAGGAAATGAACTATATGTCCGAACAGCACGAATTGGGAGATATAGACATAGCCATTCCCGATGAAAAATTCGAAGGCGCTTACAAGCTCATGGCCCAGGGTCTGAACGGAATGGTACAGGGGCACATTACGGTAAAGAAGAAGGCGATGGCATGCGTTGCAGAATTCGGCAGGGGCAACTTTGAAGCGCCGCTGGAGAAATTTCCTGGTAAAAAAGCGTTCATTAATGAAACGATTGAGCAGGTGCGCTCTAACCTGAAGGCTCTGATGGCGGATGCAAATATGCTGGTGTCGGCAGGACTGGAAGGGCGCCTGTCCACAAGGGCGGACGTATCAAAACACTACGGCGATTTCAGAAAAATTATTGAAGGCATCAATCAAACGCTGGATGCGATAGTGGAACCGGTAAAGGAAGCGGCGGAAGTTCTGGCGGAAGTAGCGCAAAAGAATCTTAAGGTGCATGTCGCGGGCGATTATAACGGCGATCATGCGGAAATGAAAAATGCAATCAATTCAACTATAGATTCTCTCAATGAAATTATGAAAGATATCGGCCGGTCGGCGGAGCAGGTGGCTTTGGGGACAAAACAGGTATCGGATGGAAGCCAGGAATTGTCACAGGGATCGACAGAGCAGGCGAGCTCCGTAGAAGAATTATCCGCTGCAATTATGCAGGTAGCGTCCCAGACAAAGCAAAACGCCCTGAACGCAGGCCAGGCGAACGAACTGTCGACTACAGCCAGCAATTCGGCAGTCAGGGGCAACGCGCAAGTGAAAGAGATGCTCCGCTCAATGGAGGATATCAATGAATCCTCCAACAATATATCAAAGATCATAAAGGTGATCGACGATATCGCTTTCCAGACAAATATCCTTGCCTTAAACGCCGCCGTTGAAGCGGCGCGTGCGGGCGTGCATGGAAAGGGCTTCGCCGTGGTGGCGGAAGAAGTGCGAAACCTGGCTGGGAAAAGCGCCGAGGCGGCGAAAGAAACGACCAATATGATAGAGGGCTCGGTCCGCAATGTGGAACAGGGTACCAGGATCGCAAAGGAAACGGCGTTGGCTCTGGAAGAGATACTGTCAAATGTAGAGAAAGCATCCGCATTGGTTTCCGATATCGCCGATGCATCCAATGAACAGGCGGCGGCTATTGCGCAGATCAATCAGAGTATTGAACAGGTATCTTCGGTTGTGCAGAGCAATTCCGCTACGGCGCAGCAAAGTGCGGCGGCGAGCGAAGAATTATCCGGCCAGGCGGATTTGCTGAAAAACCTTGTGGAACAATTTCAACTCGGTGAGGAAAAGTCCAGAAAGGCCAGCGCAAAAGGAATCGCAATTAAAAATGAACCCTGCGCGGCGGAAAATATTCCCGGCGAATTTGACAAGTATTGATGCGGTAAACGCAGGCTGAAAATAATTTTTAATATATAGCGCAGGAGCCGGCATTTGCCGGCTCCTGCGCGTCCGCCCCCTGAAATAAGGGGAAGGGACTTAAGTAAAAGCTGATTCATTCGGAACGCTCTCCAGGAGGCAGGACTTATTCCGTTCCTTGCAGGGGCGCAGAGCCGGCCCGCCTATCCGATATCCCTCATTGAATCATCCCGCACTTTAGGGGAACTTATGAAAACAATCCTTTAAAGAACCCGGCAATCTTATCCCAGAGGTTTTCCTGAGGCTGGTCCTGTGCTGCGGCGGTATTATCCGCTTTCTTTTCCGTCTCGATGCCGTCCGTTTTCATGATGAAACGGACCGTATTTTTAATGCCTTCGGGCGAGCCGGAGTAGGAGGATATGGCGTCCGCCTGCTCCTGCATTGCGTTTTTTATCGCAAGCGCGGTTTCAAGGTCTCCGGTAATATCCGAATCGCTTAAACGGCTCACGCCTTCTTCCTTAAATTCGCCCATTCCGTTGTCAAGCTCTCCGGTCTTTTCCGTAAGCGTTTCCGTACCGCTCTTAAACCGGCTGATGGCGTCCCGTATCTGTCCGGAAGCGCCGGCCAGATCGTTTACTCCCGAATTGAGATCTCCGGCTCCGCTGTCAATATCGGCTGCGCCTGTCGAAAGCGCGATAATCGCGTTGGAGAGAGTCTGGGGGTTGGTAAGGTCAGAGTCATTCGGATTATAAAGCGAGGAGGTTAAAAGGTCCATGGAACCCATCAACTGATCGGAAAGTGTGCTGATTTCCGTGAGCGAGGCGCTCAGGGCGTTCAGGGCGCTTAAATCTATCGAGGAAAACGCCGCGCCGATCTGCGAACCGGCAGCGGCTTTGATGCTTGCCCGCGCAGAATTGATTGCGTCCTGCTGGGCTGCGGGAAGACCTGCGAGCGTGCCTCCGCCTGTCAGTATCTGAATGGTCGCATCCGAGGATGAATCGCACACGGAACCTACAGCCGCCGAAAGCTGCGCCTGCAGGGCAGCCATATCCGGTATCTGAAGGCCTGCAAGCTGAGTCTTGAGCACCTCCATTTTTTGTTTCAGCTGATTTTCCAGCGCCGCCGACCCGTTGATGCCGGGTATCAGCTGGCCGGTTACCTTGTCTTTCAGAGCTGCCGCGGCAGAGTTTAATTGCGCGGTCCCGCTCTTTAATGCGCCGGCTCCCGCGACGGCTTTATTCAGCCCGTCGTTAAAAGCGTTGTAATTTGATTCCAGCTCGGTCATTTTTGAATCAAATTCACCGACCGCCTGGGAAAGAAGGTCCGTACCTTCTTTCAGCTGTTCCGCCGCGGATTTCAGTTCGTCTATTCCGTCCGTTACTTCCGTTACCTTGCCGTCAAGGCTTATGTCTTTTAAGTCCGCCAGATTGGTCGTTGCCGCCATCGCGATCGTGGGCATTGTAAAACCACTGGTGTGCGCGGTAACCGTAAAATCATCCGATACCTTATCCATCACTCCGGATAATTCGTCTTCCAGGATACCGCTGAAATTTTCCTTTAAACCGGGCAGGGAAATGAACGATACCACCTGATTTGTGGATTCGGTAATGATCTGGCTGTTGCCGGCGGCAACGTCCTTAAAGTTATTGACGGGCAGGTTCATTACGACTGCAGCGGCATAAGGGGTGTAAACGGTGCGCATCCTTCCGCCTATTTCTTTTTGCTCGCTTTGATTGTTTGTAAGATGGATATTGATCTTTACTTTGCCCGATTTTCCAATCAGGTCCTGTGCGGAAATATCTTTGCCATCAAGCTGGTAGGTGATTAAGACCGAGACGGGAGGCGTTTTATCCGACGTTCCCGTATAGTAAATATCCGTTTCATCCGTATTCCATTTCACCGAAGTTCCGGATACTTCGGGTTTCGTGTCGCTTTTCACATTCGTAATGTTTGCAAGTGTGCTTTGATCACATACCCCGGAAAGCCCGCTGTCCGAATGGAGCCAGCAGCTTACGGTCTGCTCTTTTAAGGAGCCGTCCGGATTCAGTACGCAGTATACGCTTTCGTCTTTGGTAACCGGAAGGGTTCCGGCCGCCAGTGCGGCGGACGGCAATGCTGCGCAAAGCAGGGCGCACAGAGACGCGCAGATGATTCTATCGAATTTTTTCATTTTATTTAAACTCCTTTTTCAAAAATCATTATTCGTGTTTGGGCAAAAGCCAGCGGTAAGAAGTCTTTCTGATCACCTTGGAAAAGATAATCAGGATAGCAGGCAGCGCGATCAGTATGACCAGCATGCTGATGACCGCTCCGCGCGATATCAGGATGCACAGGCTTTGGATCAGTTCCATTTTGGAGATCACGGCAACGCTGATGGTTGCGCCGAAAAACGCCAGCGCGCTTGTAATAATGGAACGCGAACAGTTCTCGATCGCGATCTGCATGGCTTCCTTGGTAGGTCGGCCCCCGGAAAGCTCCTCCCGGAAGCGGTTGGTAAGCAGTATGGCGTAATTGATCGTTGCGCCGAGCTGTATGGTCCCGATCACGATATCGGCGATAAAAGGCAGGGTTGCGCCGGTATAATAGGAGAGTCCCATATTGATCGTGATGGCGCCCTCGATCGCTGCCACAAGCAGTAAGGGTATGGACGCGGACCGGAATACCAGCGCGATGATTACAAATATCGCTATAATAGATACGATATTGACGACCTTGAAATCATTGTCCGCAATTGTGATCAGGTCTTTTGTCATGGCGGCTTCGCCCGTGATCAGGGCGCCCGGATCGTATGATTTGACGATCGCGCTGATCCGGTCAAGCTGTTCGTTCTGCTCGCCGGTCGCCGTGTCGTAGGCGGAATTCACCAGAATAAGCTGCTTACCTCCCTGGCGGATCATATCGCTGATATCGGAAGGAATGAAGTTATCCGGAATCCCACCGCCCAAGTATTTGCCGTAGGATACGGCAAGTTCAATGCCGTCAAGTTCCTGGATCCTGCCGGTCAATTCGTTTACCTTATAGTCGGGCAGATTCTCATCCACCAGAATAAAATCGGACGTCGCCATATTGAAATCTTCCTTCAGCTTGTTTGTTCCTTCAACGGAAGGAAGGTTATCCGGAAGCGAATTTACAAGATTGTAATATACGTTCGTTTTGCTCTGGCCAAAAGCAAAGGGCACAATCAGAGCGGCAAAAACAATCGCGATCGCAATATAATGTTTGGTTACAAAACGCGAAGTGCGCCTGAACCTTGGGATCACCGTTTTATGCGTAAAGCGGTGGAGCGCCTTGTCAAATATCATGATCAGGGCCGGGAGGATGGTGAGCGTGGAAATTACGCCTATCAGCACGCCTTTTGCCATAACGATGCCGATATCCGCGCCCAGCGTAAGGCTCATGGCGCAAAGCGCCAGAAATCCCGCGATTGCCGTGAAAGAACTGGATGCGATGGAGTGGAATGTTTTTTCAATCGCCGTAATCATCGCTTCTTTCTCATCAGGATTTTTGCTCTTCTCTTCCTCGTAGCGGTGCAGCAGGAATATTGAAAAATCCATGGTCACGCCTAGCTGCAGCACCGTTGCAAGAGACTGCGTAATATAGGAAATCTGGCCCAAAAATATATTCGAGCCGAAATTGTACAGTATGGCGAGGCCTATCCCAAGAAGGAAGAGGAAAGGGGCGAGATACGATTCCAGTCCCAGAAAAAGTACGATCAGGACAAGGATCACCGCAGCCAGAATATATACCGGCACCTCGCTGTCCGAGAGTTCCTTGGTGTCCTCGGATATTGCCGAGAGCCCCGCAATAAAAGAGTCCTTGTTCAATACGCTTTTTATACGGCTGATCGCGTCCATTGTGGACTTGGATGACGAAGTATCCTCAAAAGATACGATCATCATCGTGCCTTTTTTGCTGTAAAAGGTATCGCGCAGGTCGCGGGGAAGCATTTCCTTGGGAACGCTCAGGTCAACAAGGTCGTCTACCCAAATCACTTTTTCCACGCCTTCGATTTCCTTTATTTCATCCTTCAGTTTCAGTACGCCGCTGTTTGGCATGTTGTCAATCGTGATCATCGCAGTGCTTGCCAGATTAAAATCCTGATCCAGGTACTGCTCGCCTATAACGGATTCCAGGCCGTCCGGAAGGTAAGTCAGGATATCGTAATTGATCCGGGTTCCTATCACCCCGAACAGTGACGGGACGGCCAGAATACCGGCAATCAGAATGATCAGCCATTTCTTCTCAACAACAAATCTTGCAAAATGTTTCAAATATTCTCTCCCCTTATTCACGCAAAATGGAATGACCAATGGTCATTAAGGCACATTATAGTATCGAAATGACTAATAGTCAATAGATAATTTTTATGATATAATAAAATAAAATAAGTGTAAAAAACGAACGCTGTTGAAGAAAAAAATTTTCTATACTATAATGCATAAAAAGGGGTGAAGGGCATGTCCGACTCTCTGGAGGAACAAAAAAACAAGAAAAAGCAAAGCATAATGAGCGCGGCTTATCATTGCTTTATGGAAAAGGGGATACACAAATCGTCGATCGATGAAATCGTGCAGAAGGCGAATGTAGCGAAAGGAACGTTTTACCTGTATTTTTCGGACAAGGCGGACCTGATGCAGCAGCTCTGCATTCATATCAGCAAGTCGATATTGATAGACGCGTATAAAAAAATGAAAGAAAATGAAAGCCCGAATTTTATTGAAAATGTCATATCGATTATTGATTATGCGATAGAATATTTTAAATCGCACAAGCTGGTTTTAAAAATGCTGGAAAGGAATTTCTCCTGGCCGCTGATTGAGAACGAGCTGAGCAGGGAACAGGATGATTTGATGATGGCGGAAATGCTGAACGCGCTGTTTTCGCAATCCAGGGTATCAAAAGACGAAGTATACAAAATTCTTTTTTCCATTATCGCTCTTGCGGGTTCGGTAGGGTATTCCAGCATTCTGTTTGAAAAACCGGATACCATTGACAATATGAAGCCCGTGCTTTACGGAATGATAACAAAAATACTCAGTTGATTTTAGAGTCGATAGAATGCCGGAAGCAGACGCTGACGGCATTTTTTAATTGAGCGCCTTTTAAGCAAATATTCTTTTTTAAAAAAAAGGTTAACTTTTCCAGAATGCCGTACGATACATTATATGGATATTTTACGCATCATCTCCATTTTGTGTTGCAAAAGTAAAGGACAAAAGGACATGTGTGTAATGACGGTACAGTAAAAGCTTTGCTTTTATCATAAAAAACATAAGGAGATTTTGAATGAACAGAAAAATGAAACGTATAGCAGTTTGTGTACTTACTCTTGCTATGCTTGCAGGGCTGCTCGGCGCATGCAGCACGGTTCCCGCACAGCCTTCCGCAGAAATAAGCAGCAGTCCCGCTGCAACTCCCAGCGTATCGGAAAGCGCGACGCCAACTCCCAGTGAAACGGCAAGCGTCTCGCCCAGCGCCGAACAAAGTGTGCAGCCAAGTAAGTCCGCTGAAGTTTCCGATGAGGAAATCCGAGGAACGGTGGAAGGAAGAACGTACAAAAATTCGGTTGCCGGTTTTGAACTGACTTACCCGGAAGGATATGATATTAATGACAGGGAAGGTATCGAGGAAACATATGCGGATGTGATATCTTCCGCAAAGGAAACATACACCGATCCGGCGGAGCTAAAGAAGGCTTTACAGCTGAACGTACCCGTAAGTTCGGCGACTACGCAAAGCAAAGAAATTTACAGCGGAATGTACATCGTGGTAGCCGATATCAGCGACGAATTGCCGGTTGACGTCATGGATTATGCCAACAGCACAGTCAAACATATCAATGAAACAAGTACCACGGCAAAAATGGAAGAAGCCGTTCCCGTCAAGATCGGCGGCGTTGACGGCGCGTTGGCTGAAGGCACGCAGACATTTGGGGAGGATTCCTACCCGGAAAAAGAATATTACTGCATACGCGGAAATTATCTTGTAGCCATGGTGCTCCAGGGCGGGGACGAGGATTCCATTGGCCAGATCATGAAAGCGTTGGATACGGTAAAGATGTATTAGACCGTTGAGTAAACCTGATCCCCAAAAAAAAACGAATAAAAAATACCGCTCGCTTAAATATAACGGGCGGTATTCGTTCTTTCTGATAAAAAGAGAAAAAAATCCGCCGGCAGCGGCGGAAAAATTTTAAACAATTACAAACAGAGTTTTATAAATCGTTCTTGATCCAGCTCCATTCTTCCTCTGTCAGACATCCGGCGATAGGTTTGGTCACATGACATATAATCATTCTGTCTTTTTGATACAAGGGGCGCGTTACGATATTCTGAACTTCAAAAGTTTCCATAGAACTTTTCACTAAATAAGTATTGAACAACAGCTTCCGGTAAACACCCAATGAATCTATCGCGGCCTCAACTTCACTCCTGTTGTTTGCTGGAGCGTGAAGATCGCAGGAAATAATGTAAATCAAAACGCATTCCCTCCTTTCAGGCATATTATACCACATTATTACATAATACGGCAAATGCGTGCCGGGAGGCAGGGATGGAGGCATTTCCGGGATGGTATTGAAAACAAAAGCTTTATTTACAGAGAAAGTATTTATAATAAAGTTACTTTAAGGAGCGAAAGAATCAATGGGAACGTTAGAGGGCTTAAACGAGCCCTTTTTTAGATGGCGAGGTTTTTGTGTCTATAGCGAGAATAAAAATTGAACTCTTGCTTCCCATTATGATATTATTCGTTTAAGCGTATATAATAAGCTTATCGAAAACATGAGGCGTGACTATTCATGGACTATATTTCCCTAAAAGTTAGATTAGAGTTAGACAGCCGCGTTATCATAGCCGAGAGGTGATTTTCCTATGGATATAAAAATACTTGTCGTCGAGGACGATACCCATATCCGCGATATGGTCTGCAAGTTTTTTAAAAAGGCGGGATACATCGTGGACGCCTGCGCCGATGGGAATACCGCCTTGGAATGCTTCTATAACAAAAGCTATCATCTGGTCATTCTCGACATTCTCCTTCCCGGCGTAAACGGACAGGAACTATTGAAAGAGCTGCGCAAAATCCATGATACGTCCGTAATTATGATGACCGCGCTATCGGACGACGACAGCCAGCTTCGCGCTTTCAATAACGAAGCAGACGACTATGTAACCAAGCCCTTTTCCATGCAAATCCTAATCAAGCGCGCGGAAGCCCTGCTTAGAAGAAGCGGCGCTTTAAAAAAAGAAGTGCGTGTCGGAAAACTGATTCTGTTTCCTGAAACCTACAGTATTAGGTATGAAAACGAACAAATACCCCTCCCGCCGAAGGAATTTGAAATCCTGTATTTTCTCGCGCAGAACAAGGGTAAAATCGTCCCGCATGAAACGCTGAAGATACGGATTTGGGGTTATGATTTTGACGGAAACGAGGGAATCCTTCACGCCAGCATGAAGAAACTGCGCGATAAACTTCCGGCAAATCTGATCCGAACGGTAAAGGGAGTCGGCTATTGTTTGGAGGAACAGCCATATGAAAGTTAGGTTTTTCGGTATCTTCGGCAAGGTGTTTTTTTACACATGCCTAATACTGATTTTCGTTGTTTCCATATTCTTCGCACTGTTCGCCGGACAAATCAATACAGCAGTGACAATTACTCAGCAGAGACAGCTTGGGGAGGTTTTTCAACCGTTACTTACAAGTATGCAAGGCAAAACGGACGATGAAATCATTAAGATTGCCGAGGAATTTCACGAAGAAAACCGTTCATTCAATTTTTGCTTTGAAGACGCCGATGGAAGGGTGCTTTATCAAACCGAGAACTACGTGAAGCCTGAAAACTTCGAGGGGTTATCCAAACCGGGCGGCGTCCTGTTCAGAGCAAACCAGTCTGCCGGGGAATGGTTTAGTTTTTCCGCGATAGGCGGCGGTTCGGGACGTTCGCTTTTTCTTACGCTTAAGGTTGACAACAAGACGCTCTATATATCGGGGCCTTTGTTTGCCGCTTCCGTTTTTGAGGAGATCCGCGGGGAGGTATTGCTTGCATTTGCGCTCATCTTTCTCGTAAGCCTGATTGCGGCGGCGATCTTTGCCCGAAGAATCGCGAAACCAATCCGTACACTCACGCATAATACACGCAAAATGGCACAGTTGGAAGAAGCGCCGCCTTTCCCCGCCCGGAAAGATGAAATCGGTCAGCTTGCCACAGACGTGTATTCAATGCATCAAAACCTGAAAGATACTATCAGGCAGTTGGAGAAAGAAATCAGGCGGGAAAAAGAGATGGAGGAAAACCAGCGGTATTTCTTCTCCGCCGCCTCTCATGAATTGAAAACGCCCATAGCCGCTACGGAAGCGATTTTGGAGGGGATGATAGAGGATGTTATTCCTGTGGAGGAATACCCGCAATACGCGCGGGAGTGCATGAAGCTGATGCACCGGCAAAACAAACTGGTATCGGAAATTTTGGACATCGTAAAGCTTAGCAGCGGCAGCCCCTTGCAAGACAAAAGACGCGTCAATCTGCGCAAAACCTTAGAGGATACCCTCTCTACCTTTATCCCCATAGCGGACGCTAAGGAACAGCAGATCACGCTGCGGGTGGATGGGGAAATCACACTTACCCTCAATGAAAAGCTGTTCCAAAAGGCATTGTCGAATATCCTCCTGAACGCGATTCAAAATTCGCCCGACGGCAGCGAAATCAAAATCTATACTGAGGACATATCCGGTAAAAACCGCTTATGCGTTTGGAACGGCAACGCCGCCATCCCGGACGCGTTGCATTCCAAGCTGTTTAACCCTTTTGTTCGCGTGGATGCGGCGAGGACTTCCTCTGAGCAGAAGCGCAGCGGTCTGGGGCTGACCATTGTCAAGAAAGCCTTGGATTTGATGAAAATTCCCTTTTCGATTCAGAACTTCGACGGCGGCGTCCTGTTTTGGATGGAACTGCCGAAACATTGAACTTATCACATACACACGAAAACCGCGCCATTTTGGTAAAACGCAAAATGGCGCGGTTTTCATTTTGTCGCTGCCGTTCACAAATTGTTCACTGATTAAATTGGAATTAGATACGAGAAGTAAACTGCAGTCATTCCAAACGAGGCGACCTAAATGCGCATTATGAAAGACAGGCCTTATTGGGAAAACCGCAAAAGCAATAAAATCCCGGCGCGATTATTAGAGCACGGAAGCTTTGACAGAGGTTAGATTAGAGTTAGATTGACCTGCTAAACTAAAACCTGAAATTAAAATCAGGAGGGTAAACCTATGTACATTTTGTGGAACGCCGCGAAAAATCTTTTTCGAAACAAAGGCAGAAACATCTTAATTGCGGCAGTTACATTCGTCGTCATCGTTGTGACCGTAGTGACGCTGACCGTAAGCAACGCGGCCAGCAAAATCATTGAGGACGCGAGGCTTGACGTCGGCTCAAGGGTTGAGATTGAATATGATATGATGTCCGCGTATCAATCCGGCGCGGGGCCGGAGGCGCGAGAAGCGCTGTCCATCGCCGATTATAAAGCCTACGCCGATTCGGAATACCTGAAAGAAACGATATGGACCGTGGAAGTCCCGGTCTGGAGCGGCACGGAATTCGCCGTCGGCGACGAGAGCAAGGGGACGGGCACATGGCAGGGTAACGATGGGCAAGAGCTTCTGACGCCCACCTGTACGCTGATGGGTAACTCAAGCCCGGAGACCCTCGCCGATTTTGGCAGCGCCCGGAACATCACCCAAGGCGAGATGTTTGACGCGCCGAACGAGTGCATTATCAGCGAAGATTTGGCCGAACTGAACGGTCTTTCTATCGGTGACACAATTCATTTTGAATCCACCTTTGAGCCGATACGTAAATATGAACTGACAATAAGCGGGATATATTCGGACGAAACGTCGGAGTTCGGCAGCATAACCAATTCTCAGATGCTGGCAATGTCGTATCTGAACCGCCGCAACGAGATCATCACTGGTTATGACACCGTGCTTGCCGGAATGGACGACACCTCCGGGCTGGACGTCACGACTGCGTATTACTTGAAAGATCCCGACGATATATCCAAATTTGAAGCCGAAGTCCGAGCAAAGGGTTTGCCGGATTCCTATAAAGTGGCCATCAATCAGGCAGCGTATGACAAGGTTGTAGGGCCGCTTGAGGGGCTGAAAAACGTCACATTTACATTTATGATTGTCATTTTGATTCTCGGCGCGATTGTACTGACGCTGGTATCCTTTATCGCCGTGCGTGAACGCAAATACGAGGTGGGCGTTCTGCGGGCAATGGGTATGGAAAAGGCCAAGATTGCCGTGGGCTTCATCACCGAGGCGATTCTCATTACCGCCGTATGTCTGACCATCGGCCTTGGAATCGGCAGCGCGCTGTCACAGCCGATCGCGGACGGCGTACTGGCGGGACAGGTTGCGGCGGCGGAGGAGCAGAACGCCGGGCGTGGGAATGTATTTTTAATGGGAGGCGGCCAGACACAAATCGGGGACGGTTCAAACGACTACATGCCCATCAGCGAAATTCAAGTGGCGCTCGGTACGGATACGCTGACGCAAATCATCATGATTGCGCTTACGCTGGCTATGCTGTCAAGCATTGTGGGAATCGTCTTCATAACAAAGTATGAACCGATGAAAATCTTGCGGAACAGGAATTAAGGAGGAAAAAATGATGAGCGTACTCGCAATACAAAACGCCGCCTACAAATATGAAGGCGGCAAGATGGTTTTTAAAAACGTCAACCTGAGCTTTGAAGCGGGAAAGGTATATACCATCGTGGGGAAATCAGGCGCGGGCAAATCCACCCTGCTCTATCTTCTCGCGGGACTGGATACCTGCACCGACGGGCAGATTGCCTATCAGGGGAAGAATCTAAGCAGCCTCAACCGTAACCGCTACCGGGCGCGGAGTGTCGGTGTCATTTTTCAGGGGTTTAACCTGCTTACCAACGCTACGGCGCTTGAAAATATCCTGCTGTCTATGCACATCAGCGGCGTGGCCGATGGCGGAAAAAAGGATAAGGCGTATACCCTCCTTGAAAAAGTGGGCATTGACAGGGAAAAAGCCAACCGAAAGGTTTTGAAGCTGTCGGGCGGCGAACAGCAGCGCGTGGGTGTCGCGCGGGCCCTTTCGCACAATCCCGACCTGATTATCGCAGACGAACCTACGGGCAATTTGGACAAGGCAACAGAGGATACCATTCTGAAAATCCTCACAGGGTTTGCCCATGACGAGGGCAAATGCGTAATCATTGTTACCCATTCCAAGCGGGTGACGACTGTTGCCGATGAAATTTGGGGGCTTGACAAGGGCGTGTTCCGTCAAATCCCCGTCCAGAAACATTCATAAAGGAGGCGAACCCTATGTATGTGATTGAACACGCCCTGCGCAACGTCCTGAATAACAAGGGACGCAATATCCTGCTCGGCGTTATCATCTTCGCCATTATCGTCACGACGGTTGTGGCAATGGCGATTTACAATACATCCGACGCCATCATTGCGGATTATAAAACCCGTTTCGGCAGCGAGGTGACCATTTCTCCCGCCACCATGAAAGCGGGCGGCAGCGGGGCAGCTCAGGAAAAAACCATCACAGCGGAACAGAGCATCGCCTTTGCGGAATCGGAATACCTCCAGTCTGCCGACCAGTCCAGTTCGCTGGCTTGCCGAAGCGACAGCCTGAAAACCATTGACCAGAGCGACAATAGAAACCCGAATATATCGGGCGGCAAGGATTCTTACGGCGGAGAGCTTCGCGACGCGACCATGCGGCTGCGCGGCGGGTACACCAAGGATTTTGACGAAGGCTACAGAGAGCTTGCCGATGGTGAAATGCCGGACGCAGATGGCGAGTGCATTGTCAGCACGGATTTCGCCGAGCTCAACGGGATTTCTGTGGGAGATGTCTTCTCTGTAACAGCGGGACTGTATGATTCGGACGGAGAAACGCAAACCGTCGAAATACCGCTGACCGTGGCCGGAACCTATTACGACGTAACCGAGGAATACAGCGGCACGGCAATTAAAGTTGCCTATCAAAACCGCCGCAACGAAATACTGACCACCTTTGACACGGTGGCAAACGCCGGGGGCGACGCCCTCACAGGCGTTGCGGTGAACGCGGTCTACTACCTGAAATCACCGGATTTGCTCTCAGCCTTTGAAGCGGAGATACGCGGGAAAGGGCTGCCGGATGATTATAACGTCAGCACAGACACGGCGAGCTATGAGCGCATGGTCAGCCCCGTGGAGGGTATGCGCGACATCTCACTCACCTTCCTGCTGATTGTCCTTGCCTTCGGCGCGGCCATCATCATCCTACTGTCGGTGATTGCCATACGGGAACGAAAATATGAAATCGGCGTTTTGCGGGCGGTCGGCATGAAGAAAAAGCAGGTTGCCCTCGCGCTGTGGACGGAAATTATCGCCGTAACCTGCATTTGCTTCGTGATTGGCCTCGGCATTGGCGCAGCGGTTTCACAGCCGGTGTCCGATATACTGCTGACGGAGCAGTTACAGGAGGCTGAACAGCCGAACAGCTTCTTCAATAGAACGCAGGCTGAGCCGATTGATGAAATCGACGTGACGGTTGACGCGGTGACAGCGCTGGAGATTTTCGGGATTTCCATTCTGCTTGCGTCCATCGCGGGCGTTATCTCAGTCAGCCGGATTACAAAATATGAACCCATCAAGATTCTGATGGAACGAAACTGAAGCGGGGTGAACTATATGAATTGTCTTGAACTGCAAAACGTGAACTACCGCTACGAGGGCGGCGCGGATAACGTGCTGAAAAACATCAGCGCCGCCTTTGAAAGCGGCAAGGTGTACACCATTGTCGGGCAGTCCGGCGCGGGGAAATCTACGCTGCTGTCCCTCATATCGGGGCTGGACATCTGCACGGACGGCGATGTTCTCTACGAGGGGAAAAAGCTGCGGGATATTGACCGCGACGAATACCGCGCCAAAAGCGTGGGCGTGATTTTTCAGGGATACAACCTGCTGACCAATTTCAGCGGCGTGTACAACGTCATACTCTCCATGAACATCAGCGGCAGCGAGGACGCAGATAAAAAGGAATTTGCCTACGACCTGCTCCAAAGGGTGGGGATTGACCAAGAAACGGCGGACAGGACGGTGCTGCGCCTGTCGGGCGGCGAGCAGCAGCGGGTCGGTATCGCACGGGCGCTTTCACACAACCCTGATTTGATTATCGCCGATGAACCTACCGGGAACCTTGACGGCGAAACCGAGGAAAATGTGCTGAAAATCTTTAAATCCCTTGCCCATGACGACGGCAGGTGCGTGATTATAGTCACCCACTCCGATAACGTGTGCGAAATCGCGGATGTTGTGTACGGTATCAGTGAAGGTCATCTGTCGGTGGTTCGCGGCCGGTAAAAAGTAAGGAGAACGCATTATGAATGTACATCCACAGGTCAGCACAGCACGTGGAACAAATACTATAATACTATAAAATGGAGGGTAACAAACATGAAAAAAGCTGAAAAAGTAATCGGTATATTGCTTTTCGCCGTAACAGCCTTACTTGTTGTCTACGCAGTGTGGGCGTTTGTAAATTGCGAAAGCTACATTTCAGACGCTGTGGCGGCGGGACAGCTGGTGATCAGTGAAAGTCTGTACGACGTCATGAACTTCTATATGACAAACTGCGCCCAGTACTTCATCTTCGCTCTGTTTCTGTTCGGCATGGGGTGGTTTTTCATCCGGGGAGCGTTTCAGCAGACCAAACGCGCCAAAGTGACAGAACCCATGGATTCGTCCGACGCCGAAAGCGACAGCGAGCTTGACGAGTGGTTTGAGGAAATGGGGCAAGAAAAGCAGGGTCATGATAAATAATTTGAGTTACTGTAGGAAAGAAAGATACAAAATAAATAAGAGATAGGGGCAAACCTACCTAAAGGCAGGGATGCCTGACCCTTAATGCCGTTTTATCCTTGATTAGGGTTTGCACTCTTATTATTTTTGCAGATAAGAAAGAAGACAACAATATAGAAATGTTGTCTTCTTTGCGTAAAGAGGGCTATTCTGCGTTTATACGAAAAAAGCCGCTAACCATACGGTTTTGACGGCTTTCATGGATGGTGGAGCATAGCGGATTTGAACCCTCTGGCAACGTATATTGTTAAGAAGGAGCAAAAGCTCTTTTTTTTTGCAAAGAATTCTTTAAAGCAGATATTTCATACATATAGATAAATTAGATAAATGAAAAAGTCTATCATAGAGCGATGTACCTTTATATGAGGTGATTCTATTGATTATGATTAGTTTATTTAAGAAAAAAGCTGCATTATTGGTTTTCATTTTTTTAATTGCAATTTTCCTGATGGCTATCATCTTTGCAAATAACGACAAATCCACCGGCTTATTAGAAGCGTATAACATTGCGTATAGCGAAGTTTGTAAATCGAGTGACCATATAGAGCTTTTGCTTATTACTTCTGTTGACGAGCCTACTTCGACTCCGGATGACGGCAAAAATGGCAGGCGGCGATATTGGAATATGATTTTTGCTGATCCCACTTCCTCTGATAAAGAATTTATCGTTTCAATTCATGACAGAACAGTTAAAGTTGTGCCCATACAGTCAGAAATAGATAGAACGCAATTCATTAACATGAACGACCTTAAGCTTACTTCAGAAAAGGCAGTATCCATGGCTATAAATGATTACGGCTTATTACCCGGACAAGACTGCGCGAGAGGCTATCATTTTGTAGTACACAGTTTTGATAACCAAATAGATTTCCAAGTCGTTGGTCTAGGAGCCAATAATAAAATGATGCGTATAGCGTTTGATGGATCGGGTAATTACCTAAAAACATTAATGCCACACGGATAATTTTTATATCCGCTCCTGGCATGTCAATAGATAAAAATTATACAAAGAAAGGAATCAAAAATTATGAAGCTTTGTTTATCCGCCAGACATTGATAGAATAATAAAGATGGAGCATGACACAACTTGTACGCATTTATTCGATATAATAGGCACAAGGCAGGTGATTTGAGCATGGTGAAGGAAAACGACGAAGATGTAAAGCAATATGCCTATACGGTTGACCGGATTACCCTGGGCCTCACGCACATACCGGTAAAGGATAAGCCGAACGAGTACATGCTGGTTCCGGTATGGGATTTCTTCGGAACGCTGAAAACGGAGTTTAACGACCAAAACAAAATGAGTGAAGAATCCGACTATTCAGCGGCGAGCTTTTTGACCATCAACGCCATAGACGGCAGCGTGATAGACAGGGCGTCAGGGAACTAAAATCCCATGAAGGACTGAATAATAAAGAAGCAGGCGTGGAGCGCAAAGAAATTGCCACGCCTGCTTTTTCAGTTACATTTACTCATCGTTTACTTGAATGTGGAAGGCGTTTAAAATTCGTTTACAACCTGATGAATATCCGTTTACGGCCTTTATGATAGAATAATGCTATTTATGGCAGAATAATAAAGCTGCAGAAGTGGAGGTATTGCTATGGTGAGGAACAGAATTTTAGTCGTTGAGGACGACGAATCCATATCAAAGGTCATTCAGAAAAACCTGACGGCGGCGGGCTATGCGGTCGCCGCCTGTTACGATGGAGCGGAAGCCGCAAAGGCAGTGGTTTCCGATACGGATTTTGACCTGGCGCTTCTCGACATCATGCTGCCCGGCATGGACGGCTTCGAGCTGATGGGTTATATGAAGCGCTATGACATTCCTGTTATATATTTGACGGCAAAGGCTGACCTGGACTCTAAAATACAGGGCTTACGGGACGGCGCGGAGGATTATATCGTCAAGCCGTTTGAGATTTTAGAACTGCTTGTCCGCATCGAAAAGGTATTGGAACGCACAGGCAAGATGCAGCAGGTGCTTGAAGTTGCTGACCTTACGATTAATCTTCTGGAGCGTTCCGTCCGCAAAAACGGCGAGGAAATCATCTTGAAGCCGATGGAATTCGACCTGCTCGTCATGCTGGCCAAGAACAAGAACATCGCGCTTTCGCGCGAGCGGCTGCTTCACGGCGTTTGGGGCATGGATTATGTGGGCGAAACGCGCACCGTAGACGTCCATATCGGGCAGCTCCGTAAGAAGCTGGAGCTTGCCGATAAAATCAAGACCATCTCCAAGATGGGCTATCGTCTGGAGGATTGAAATGAAGCTATGGTTAAAAATATCTCTCATAGCTATCATCATGGTCACGCTGGCGACAAGCGTCTGCAGCCTGATCATGCTTTTGCGTTCCGGCCAAAGCAATCTTGAACTGGCGATACAGAGTGCGCTGACGGATCAGCAAATACGCGCGGGTTCATGGAGCGCCGCAATGGAGAGCGCAATCGGCACAGATACCGAATACAATGCAACGGCACAGCGCAGCCTTGCCCGTTATCTTATTGATAAATTTGCAGATAAAAATACGATATTGATCTCAAATGACGATGTTATATACAACGCCACGAATATCGGCCCCCGGGAATATTTGCCTGTGGAAGGCGATGCGCAGCAGTACATCATTCAGGACATGGGCGGCAGCTCCATTCTGATCGCAGGGAGCAATCTTCAAATCAACGACACGCCTTATACCCTTTATGCTATCAAAGACATCAGATCCGTATACGCCGGCATTGAAGGGCTGTCCTATCAATTCGCCTTCATCAATTTAGCCGTTATATTGGTTGTTGGCGTTATCATTATTCTGTTGGTTCACTGGGTGTTACACCCGATCTCAACGCTGAAACAGAATACCGGCCTGATTGCGGCGGGCATATACGACAAGCGTGTGGATATAACTGAAAACGACGAAGTAGGTGAGCTGGCGCGGGACTTCAATCAAATGGCGGCGGCTGTCGAGCGCCATGTGGACGAACTGCGGGACGAAGCGTACAGGAGCACCCTATTCATGTCCGCGCTTACCCATGAGCTGAAAACGCCCATGACTTCCATTTCCGGCAACGCGCAGACATTGCTCCGCACCAAAATGGACGACGACGAGCGCGAGGACGCGCTGATCAGTATAGACGACGAATGCACCCGCATTGAACGCCTCTCGCAAAAGCTCATGCAGCTCATTGTGCTCCGGCAGAACGAGAGCATCCGTCTGGAAACGCACAGCGTCGCCGGACTGCTGGAAAGCGTCCGCCTTTTGTGTGCCGAGCAGTTAAGCCAGCGCGGCCTGACGCTGGCCATAGAAAACAATATGGAAACGCTTGTGATGGATAAAGACTTGCTTTCGAGCCTGCTTCTCAACCTGATCGACAACGCAGGAAAAGCATCGCATCCGGGAGATACAATTGAGCTTTCGGCGCAGGGTGATACAATAACTGTGAAAGACCACGGCAAAGGCATCCCGCAGGATGAGATCGATAAGATCACTCAACCGTTCTATATGGTGGACAAGTCGCGCAGCAGGAAAGCGGGCGGCATTGGTCTCGGGCTGGCGCTTGCGGAGCAGATCGCACGGCTGCACGGCGCAAGGCTGGAAATTGAAAGCGCAGTCGGAAAAGGGACGACCGTAAAGGTGGTGTTTGGGAATGTTTAAGAAAAGCAAATGGAACCTTCTGTATCTCGTACTGGCGCTGCTCCTGCTGTTCTCGCTCGTGGCCGTACCAAAAATCGCTGTCGGCGTGATGAACGAAACCAAAGGACAGATCGTGACCGTACCATCGGAATAGATCCGGGGTCCCCAAAATGCCAAAGGATTTTAGCAACCGATGATTAAATGAGGAATGCGGAATTGGCGAGATGGATTTGCGTCCTGTCAGGAGCAAAAGTGCAGGAATAGCAGCGCTATTTCAAGGGCTCTCCTGAGCGCAGCGAAGGATCTTGGCGATACCGCAGGGCACAAATTGAGCCGCCAAGGCAGCGTCCCGAATTAATCAGCGGTTACTTTAGGGGTGGAAATTACAATCCGTTTACGGTCCGATGAATACTTGTTGCATTTCTTGCGTTTATACTTAAGGCAGTAATGAGAAATGAGGTTACGAAACATGAAAAAGACATTTGCCATATTGCTTTCCGCTGTGTTGGCCGCTTTATTTCTTGCCGGCTGTCAGGAGTCGCCGGAGAAGGAAATCGTCGGCCAAAAGGACATGGAGCAATTGATAGAAAAGGCGGCAGCGGAAGACGATACGCAAAAAGGCGCTTCCCTCGCGGAATACCTGAATGCGCCCGAGACATATACGGCCTCCTTCGAGGGGTATAACGGGGATTTGACCGTTAATGCAAACGCAACCGTGACAATTCCCGATTCAGACGGCATTTCCGCAATGCGTGTAAGCAGGCATTACTTTACGCAGGAAGAAGCGGATAAAATGATGGAGGTTTTTTTGCAGGGCGAAACGTTATATGAGGCTGACCATCCGTTGACAAAGGCGGAAATTCAGGATAAGCTGGTTCAACTTTACGCTATGCGCGACTTACCCGAAGCGGCTTCGGCTGCAGGAACAAACCCTCATGGTTTACCCGCATTTGGGGAAAAAATACAGGAAGACATCGAATACTATGAGAGCCTGCTTGCCGACGCACCCGAAACAATGGAGCTGATTCCAACGGAAACAACCTTTCATCCGTCCGATGCGGCGACAAATGCGAATGCGCAGGTAATCGAGGGCATATCAACCGTTAATGGGAAAACTTATTATCTGCTTATCAATAACGGTTTTTATAATGAAAACAACGTTGAAGCGGTCTTTACGACCGCCGGGCAATCTCTGGAAGGGAGTTACAGCTCCACCACCCCATACTACACCATTTTATATGAAGAAGATCTGTCCGGGGTGCAGATACCAGAAAGCTTCACGTTGACCGAATCGGATGCCCAAAGCGTTGCGGAAGATTTGCTTGCAGAGCTTGGCATGCCGTATATGACATGTGTTGATACCAAGTATGCGGCTATAGAGGAATTCACACCCGGAACGGAACCGGAATATGAAAAGTGGGCATACAGCCTGCAATTCCAGCGAACCGTGAACGGAATCCCCGTCACTCTAACGGACCATACGGGCGTATTCACGGAAAACGAAGTGTCTGTGCCCTGGCCGTATGAGCGCCTGAATATCATTGTGGACGAAACGGGCGTGGTATCTTTTAACTATACTTCGCCCCACTCTATTGAAGATACCGTTACGGAGAATGCGTCCCTGCTGGATTTTTCCGAGATCACGTCCGTATTTGAAAAAATGCTTCCAATCACATACGGATATCTGACCGAAGAAGCAACGGATTACCATTTGCAGGCCGATATCACCGAAGTACGCTTGGGGCTCATGCGTATTACCGAGCAAAACAGTCGTGATACCGGCGTATTGATACCGGTTTGGGATTTCTTTGGAGACTTGACCACCGTTCCTGACGAAGGAGAACCAAGTAAAATATCTGGGGGATCAGATTCACTGCTGACGATCAACGCTATTGACGGAGCTGTCATCGACCGGAATCTGGGTTACTAAACTAAATAATTGAAGACAAGCAGGCATGTAAAATTGCCCATGCCTGCTTTCTTTATGCCTTTTTCAGGCCATGACGCAAGTATTCCGCAACTGCGGCAAAAGGTTGCCGCACCGGGCAGGTAAAATGGCAATAAAGGATGGTATTTATGAACAGCAATTTTACAATTTCGTCAGACATAAAACGCGCCCTTTCCGGGAGAGGTTTTCTCACCGGAGTGGCTGGAATGGTGCTCGTCATTGCGCTCTCATCGCTGGAAAGCATCATTTCTGATGCCCAAAGCGGCGAAGCCCTGAAGAACGGATATCATGCGCAGCTTGTTATGGAAGCTCTTGCGTCGGACTGGGTGACGCTTGCGCTGCCCATACTCTGCGCGTTGCCGTTCACCACTGTTTTTGTGGACGACATCAAAAGCGGCTTTATCAAGCAGTACCTGCCCCGCGCAGGGGTAAAGCCGTATATTAAGGGGAAACTCATCGCCTGTGGGTTCTCGGGCGGGCTGGCGCTGCTTTTCGGCATTATGCTTGCCTATGGGCTTTCGGCATTGGTATTCATACCGATGGAACTTGCGCTCACGCCGGAGGAAACCGCGCAGCCCTATTTCGCCCAATTGCTTATGACGGCCGTGACGCTGTTTTTCTCGGGCGCATTCTGGTCGCTCGCGGGATTTATGTTTGCCGCGCTGACTATGAACCGCTATATGGCCTATGCTTCGCCGTTCATACTCTATTACGTTCTTATCATCTTAAACGAGCGGTATTTTAACGATTTATATGTGCTGTATCCCAAGGAATGGCTGTTCCCCTCGGATACCTGGGTAATGGGAGGCTTTGGCGTGATCCTGCTGCTGGCGGAGCTTTCGGCCGCCGTATCTCTTGGATTCGCCATTGTGGCAGGAAGGAGGCTCTCCAATGTTTAAGCTGGGGCAAATCGGCTCGGTCGCCGCCTACAACTTCCGGCAGTGGCGTAATAATCCACGTATTTTTATCACCTTCGCGCTGGCTTTCATCCTTTGCTTTTTACTCTCGGATAAGGCGGTTAAATTCGCACTGGAATATAAAACGACCATGCAGATCGTCGAAGCTTTCGTCTGGACGTTCGGGGACAGCAACTCCATATTGCTTTCCTCCCTGCTGCTGGTGCTGCTGTTTGCGGATATGCCCTTTATCAGTTCGGGAACGCCGTTCTACCTCATGCGCATCGACCGCAAGACGTGGCTTGCCGGACAGGTGCTGTACATCACGCTTGCCACAGGCATCTATATGACGTTTATCCTTCTTTCAACTTCGCTGGTGTGCATGAGTAACTCCTTTTCCGGCAACATGTGGAGCGAAACGGCGGCCATACTCGGATACTCCGGCGCGGGTAAGGCGGTGGCGCTTCCGGCGCTTGTCAAAACACTGGAGATGTCCACGCCGTATGAAGCCATGGGAACGATCTTCCTGCTGATGCTGCTCTATACGCTGCTCATGGCGTTTATTATGCTGACCTTCAACATCCGCAAAGGGCAGCTCGCGGGCGTGGTGAGCGTTTTTATCTTCAGCCTGTTCGGTTTTCTGCTAAACCCTCAGTTGATTAAGACACTTTTCCAGTTGCCGGACGAGCTGATGTACAAGGCAAATGTGGCGATGGGCTGGATTTCACCACTCAACCATGCGACCTACCACATGCATAATTTCGGGTACGACCTGCTTCCGCGCCTGTGGCAGACGTATGCGATATTCGGTTCGCTGATCGTACTTTGCTTTGTACTGGCGCTGCGGTCGATACGCAGATACAACTTTAACTTTACAGGAACGGAGGGGTGAGCCGCAACGGGGCGAACAGCGGGCGTCCGCCCCGGTAAAAGCCACGAACAACAGGAGGAATAACGTATGGATATAGCCATCAACGTACAGAATGTGTCTAAATCCTTTGGAGAGGAAGAAGTGTTGCACGATGTCTCTCACGATTTTGAGGAGGGCAAGATTCACGGCATCGTGGGCAACAACGGCAGCGGCAAAACGGTGCTCATGAAGTGCATCTGCGGCTTTCTGCTCCCCACCAAAGGGAAAATACTTGTGGGTTACAAGCAGGTGGGCAGGGACATGGATTTCCCCGAGAACATCGGGATCATCATCGAGACGCCGGGGTTTTTGCCAAATATTTCGGGAATGAAAAACCTTCAAATCCTCGCCTCGCTCAAAAAGAAAATTGACGATGATACCATCCGGGAAACCATACGCCGCGTCGGTCTTGACCCCAATATGAAAAAAGCGGTGGGTAAATACTCGCTTGGCATGCGTCAGCGGCTTGGCATCGCGCAGGCCATCATGGAGAACCCATCCGTACTCATCCTTGACGAACCGTTTAACGGTCTAGACAAAAACGGCGTGGCGCACATGCGAAAGCTGATCAAGGGACTGCGTGGGCAGGGGAAGACGATTATTCTCGCCAGCCATAACCAGATGGACATTGACGAGCTTTGCGATACGGTCTGTGAGATGGATGCGGGCGTGATGACGGTGGTGCGGGCATGAGGGAGATCATCAGACTGGAGAACGTTGTCAAGATGATGGATGACGGCCGCCGCGCCGTAAACGGCGTGAGCTTCAGCGTATCAAAGGGAGATTGCATGGCCGTTCACGGCGCGTCTGGAAGCGGGAAAACAACGCTCATGCGGCTGATTGCAGGCATGGAACGTCCAAGCAGCGGAAAAGTGTTTGTGCTGGATCAAGCCCTGCATGAAATGGACGCGGATGCGGCGGCGGGCTTCCGCAACCGGTACATGGGAATCCTGAACAGAAATCCCGCATTTATGGACGGTCTGACGGTGCTTGATAATGTGGCGCTGCCGCTGGCTATACGCGGCATATCTCTTGCGCAAAGGGAGAAGACGGCAAAAGAGCAGCTCAAAACGTTGGGGCTCCAGTATGCCGCAAACGCGCGTCCGTCTCAGCTCTCGGCACTGGAATTGCAAAAGGCTTCTATTGCGAGGGCGCTCACCGCGCATCCGCAAATTTTGCTGCTGGACGACACGGCGGCCGGCCTGTCCGAAAAGGACGCGGAACAAATCAAAAGCATACTGCGCGCGTTATCAAAGTTCGGGGAATATACCGTCATAGAGTTTTCGGAAACAAACAGCGGCCTTATATGCTCGGACAGCACCCTTATACTCACCCACGGAAAGATTCGGGAGGAAATAGAACAATGAAAAAACTATGTGTTTTACTGGCTGTGATGCTCATGCTGGTATTGATATGGCCTGCGGCTGCGCTGGCCGAAGGCAAAACAGGAGGTGAGCCGGCGGCAACCCCATCTGCGAAATCATCTACCCCTATTACGGATACGGAACCTGTTTCGGCAGTAAGCCTTCAAATAGATAATGCTAATGTTTACGACGGTATGGACAGGGATTACCAGGACGGCTATACGCCAACCGTGAATAATGGTACAGCCACTATTATCCTGCCTCTTGTTGCAAGCGGCAACATCGCAGGCAATACTATTACGGTCACACCGAACCTTGGGGAACCGGCTTCCTCTCCGTTCGTGTTCAAGAACTATCAAAAGACGGTGAACTTGAATAGCAATGCCGTAAACGGCGGCAGCACGGCGGTCCCGTCCTATCTGATACGCTTCGACCTTCCGCTTGCATCTGAGAGATTCAACGGCGTATACCCAGTGACCATCGATGTTCAAGCAAAGGCTGCGGACAACAGCCCCATACAGCAGAGTTTCACCTGCTATGTAACCATTACGGACGGCAAAGACCCAAACGCAACGGAGCCTACGCCGGAGCCGGAAGTGGAAGAACCCACATCGCAGCCCAAAATGATCGTAAGCAGGTACAGTGTCAACCCTTCGCCTGTCATGGCCGGGGAGGAATTTACCGTGACGGTCACGCTTAAAAATACGAGCGAAAGTAAATCAGTCCAGAATATGACGGTGACGGCATCCTGCGATTCCCCCAATCTCGCTTTGCAAAACGACAGCGACACTTTTTATATTGGAAAGCTGGGCAAGGGCAATACAACGGAAATTGAACTGAAATATAAGACCGACCTCGAAACGCCGGCACAGCGGTACAACATCATGCTGGCCATTGGATATGACAATACCGACGCCACGCCGCTTACTTCAACCGGAACAGTCGCTGTGCAGGTGAATCAGCCGCTGCGCGTGGAGATGGAAACGCCGCAGATCGCCGCGCAGGTCAATGCGGGGGACACGCTGCCCATTACCTTTCAGGTGATGAATCTTGGACGCAGCATGGTCTACAATGTGCGCGCTCTATTGGCCGCGCCCGGACTGATCCCATCGGGTACGGCGTTTATCGGTAATATGGAGGCTGGAACCGCAATGCCGGGCGAGATGGACGTGTTCATCGGTACCAAGGATATGACGGAAGGATATGAAGGAGAGGATAAATACGGTTTGACGAACGGTGTCATCACGCTCATTTACGAGGACGCCTCCGGGCAGCAATATACCGCGGAGACCGAATTCTCAACGACCATCAACGCGCCGGTGATTGCACAGACCTCCTCCGAGCCGGAGGAAGAACCGGAAAAGGCCGGGCAGTGGTGGATATCTATCTTGATCGGCGCTGTGATAGCCGCCGGGCTTGCGGCGTTTCTGATCGTGCGCGGCAAACGCAGGGTGAAGAACGATGAAATGGGTTGACCTGATAAAATTGGCCGCTAAGAACCTCAAAGGCCGATGGGCGGCGCTGCCTGTGGCAGGCGTGGCGGCTGCAGCTTTTTGCCTGTGCTTTGCCGGGGCGATCTTCACCACGGTGCAACAGGAAAAAACCCTGCCGTATGAACTTATCGTTTCATCGGAAGGCGCAGTCAAACTATCCGACAGTAAAATAGCCGAAATAACCGAAATCCCCGATGTCGTAGATGCAACCGCTGTACTGCAAGTCCCGGTAAACATAAAAACAGGAAAATACTCGGCGCAGCTGACGCTTGCAGGGGTGGATGCGGCGTATCTGAAAGAGCCGTTTTCACAAGGAAACAGTTTCCCGGACAGCAGCGTAATGCCCTATATTGTGCTCAACGATGCCGCCTGCAGGCAGTTTTTGGACGGAGAAACAGCCCCTGGTAATGAGCCGCCTGAAATTGATTGGCTGAATGCTGGGTTTTCGTTGCAAACAGGCGCAGACGGCCAAGGGATTATCTCAAAGGTATGTGGGATTTTAACCAAGGAGGAAAATGACGATGATCAGGCGCCTGCCGCATATATCAGCCTTTCGGCGGCGAAACAGCTCCTTAGGAAAAGCGGGCAGAGCACGGATTATACGGCAGCCCATGTGCGCGTTATCAACATCGGGCAGGCAGAGAGCGTGTCAAAAGCCATTGCTGCGCTCGGAATGACAGTGACAAATTCCAATGAGGAATTGCAGGCGCAATGGGATGCCGCACTAAAAGAAATGGGTTATTTAATTGTTATTGGTGTGTTCTGCCTGCTCGGTTCGTCGGTTTTGTTCTCCGCAAGGAGAAAGGTCTTTATTCTTGAACAAGAAAGGGCATTGGATATGCTGGGGTGGCTGGGAATGAAGCAAAAAGATATAAATAGACTGTTTCTATTGCAAGCACTGACGCTTTCTTTTTTGGGCATCGCTATTGGGCTTATTGTTAGTCTTTCTCTGCCGTCATTTTTAACGATGGAGCTTGTGGAAACTTCACTTTTTACTTTGCCCATACCGTTCGGTGTTGTGGCGGGGAGCGTATTGATATGTGTTGCCGTCAGTTTGTTTTCTTTGCTGGATAGAAAATCGGGTGAAGTCTGAAAGAACTGAGTGCTGTGTTATTGCTGATAAAATAGATGCGGTTTATCACCGTACAAAGAAATATCGCGCCCACCAAATAATGAAGTAGGGCATAAGAAATCAAGGTCAACATCTGACGTTTTTGCGCTTGAATCCTATCCGGCCTTTGTCTACTGCTTTTTGGATTTCATCAGCAGCCACAGGGACACTGCATTTTGTTTTTCCTCTGAACACGTCCACAGTTCCGATTGTGTTTGCAACGGTTACCGCTTTTTCATGCAACGGAATATAAGAAACGCCTACGGTAAAGACGAAATTATTCATGGCGTATTTGGCACGGTCAGTGCTGCTGTGAATTGTTTTCTCCACTGTTTCGAGCATAGCGTCCAGCTTTTCACTGTTAAACTCCTCGTCTTTGCGGTTGCCCAACAGCCAGCAATAACAGCTATATCCGGCGGACATAAACAATTCTTTGCCGGTTGCAATCCATCTATCGGAAATAGCCTGTGCAAACTCTGTTTCCGCAAGCGTTACAGCAACGATGAAGTCTGAGATCATGTAGAAATATGCGCTTTCCATCCATCTGTCAAAATCCGCTTCGGTCATAGCTTTTGGGTCTGCAATGATGCCGGCGAGATACATGGCGTCATAATTGCCGGTAGCGTAAAGCTCTTCCGCCAGCGCCTGATTTAGCTTGATTTTCTTAACGATTGGCTTCATCGCGCCTGTTGCGACCCCAAAAAGAGGTTCCCGCGCACCCTGCTGCATGTATACCTTTTTGGTTCGCTCCGTACCCAATGACTCAAGTTCCTGTAAAACTGTTTTAACGTCCATAGTAATTCCCCTTGAAAGTCTTGATGTTTTTATTAATCCCAAATAGCAGCCTTTGAAACCAATTATATAGTATTTGATCACCAAAATAAAGCTTGCGAGGGATCACCAGAGATAATTCGCGATATTTTATGCGGCCACTGGCCGCTGCTGGTTTAATTCAATATATATATGTTGATAGGGTGTTTTATTAAGGAAAGACAAGGGGACGGGTTCGAAACCACTGAAAAAGCACCATTATACAGACAACGGGTTGAAAGATCTTCGATGCATATGAAATTCAAGTGAACGATAAAACGCAGCGAAGCAAACCCCAAAAACAAGCTTGACCTCCCCAA
>JAEWMJ010000028.1 GCA_023393165.1 Bacillota bacterium
AAAGCGGTTGAATACTACAATTTAGCAAGACCGGCTTATGCTCTTAATTACAAAACCCCTGCTCAATTTAAATCTGAGCAAGGGTTTTAAAGTTTTTTTCTGTCCACTAACTATTGACCAGTTCATATAAAAGCGGGTTTTTTGTGGCTCCCCAGGTAGGGAGTACGTGGTGCGTAAGTCATCTCGATTAAAATAAAATGTAATAATTTAAATATCCTAAAGAGGCAGATATTTTGAGAAATTATATCGATTGAAATCTAATATATTATAGTTAATATTAATAGACAAACCCTCATATCTTGAGCAATTAAATCATAAACATCTTCAGTTCACTTTTTAAACGGCCAACATTTAGCATTTTAACTTTTTAAGCTTATATGGTTACACTATCTTCTTCTTCCTCTTCCTGAGTATCACCACTGTAACGGCAGCCCCTACAGCGGCAACAGCCAGCATGCCGATCATCCACGGCAGTATCGGCATTTTCCCGTTTGCATTATTTATCACGCCGGATACGGCTTTATCTGCATCAGTTACCTGCAAGATATAGGTACCAAGCGGAACTCCATCCTGACCGACTGCCATAATCTTTACTGTGCCATCCTCATCAACGTCCTTCCCGCTGATCTCAAACTTCACCGTGCTGCTCCCTGCATCAACTGGAATGATGCTGCCGTTTTCAAGCTGGATCGCCGTTGTTCCCTCGGGAAGCATACTGAGGTCCAGTACCACAGTAATGACACCTGTTTCTTCATTCTTCTCAACATGGCTCGGTTTGAGCATCTCTATTGTACCGGACTCGGATGGCGCAGTGGTCTGCGCAACGTCAGGGGATGATACCGGAGGTATGCTGTTTTCCGGGTTTTCTGAAGGCTCTGTGCCGTCCTTTTCCGTTTTATTCCTCCCGCTTCTGCTTAAATTCTTGCCGTTTCCATCAGCATTACTGTTTGCGACAGGAACGCCGCTTCCATCATTATTGCCGCCTGTGTCAGGAATGCCGCTTCCATTATTGCTGCCACCTGCGTCAGGATCGCCGCTCCCATTGTCACCGCTGCCGTTTCCGGTAGTTTCATCACGGTACTGCGCTGTGACGGTAACCGCGGCGGCAGGCATTATAAAGTTGGTGGACGCGCTCGCAGCGTCGTCAAACGCGCCCCCGTTACTGGAAACCCAGCAATCAAACTTTTTGCCGGCAGGCGCCGTATCCGCTTTGATTCCTGCATGCGCGCCCTCTTCATATTCTCCGCTGCCTGTTCCTCCGATGACGGTTAAAGTATAGGTGGTTTTCCCTAAAGGCACAGCTGGATAGCCAAGGCTGCCATAACCTGTTCCTCCGGCGGGATAATAAATTGTAAAACCGGCACGGCAGTTGTCAAACACACCCATTCCAAGGGCCGGAGCAGTCATGCTCATAAAATATGCAGAAGAAAGCTGGCTGCAGCCGTAAAACGCGCATGTGCCGATGGCGTCCACATTTTGGGGTATGGTTGCCGTACTGATTAACACGCAGTTTCTGAACGCATAGCTTCCGATAGCCGTGACGTTCCCCGGAATACTGACGGCCTTTAAGGAAGAACAGCCGTCAAACGCAGCGCTGCCGATGGATCCGACGCTGCCCGGAATGCTGACCGCATTCAGGGCAGAACAGCCTTGAAATGCCTCATCGCCTATGGCATGTACCCCGTTTTCAATAACCACAGCCAAGATATCCTTCTTTGCGACGCCGCCGTCGCTTTTCCAGTTTACTAATCCGCTGTCGCTCGAAATAGTCAATGTCCCGTTGCCCACATTAAAATAATAACCGTCGCCTAAAACGGGAGCCTTTCCGGCCAAAGCAGGATAGCCGAGATTATCATAACCCATTCCTCCGGCGGAATAGTAAATTGTAAATTTGGAATGGCAATTGTCAAATACGCCTGTTCCAAAGGCAGGCGCAGCCATACCCTCAAAGGTCGCCGCATATAACCTTATACAGTTTTGGAAAGCGTTAATTTTGACAGTTGAGACACTGCCCGGAATCGTTACAGACGTTAACGCCGTACAGCCTTGGAAAGCACCGTTTTGAATAGCGGTGACACTGTCTGGAATAGTAATCGAAGCCAATCCGGAATCTGAAAATGTGAAAATGGGAATAGAAGTTAACTGGCAGCCCGTTTCAAAGGTGACGGAGGTGAGTTTGGAACAGTAGCAAAACACGCCCTGGTTCATTGAAACAACACTGTTTGGAATGATGATTGCACTTATTGCGGTGTTTGCCAGCGCATCGGACCCGATGGTGGTGACGCCGTCCGGTATACTGATCTTCTCCAGATGGATGCAGTTCATAAAAGCGCGATCTCCAATATTGAGCAAAGTATCAGGAAGCGCCGCCTCTGTCAAAGAAAAGCATCCGTAAAAAGCATCTTTTCCGATGATTGTAACGCCATCCGGAATCGTAACGGTATCCAAAGAAGTGCAGTCTTTAAATGCGTTATCCAGAATAGTTGTGACGCCGCTTTCAATCACCACACTTTTAACCGCATCTTTTGCAACACTGCTGTTTCTCCAATTTATCGTGCCGTCATTGCTCGCAATAGTAAGCGTGCCGGTAGCCGAATCGAATGAATAACCCTCTGTAGCAAGCGTCACGTCAATGGCCTCAGCTGTATATCCAAGACCCGTATACCCGGTACCGCCGATCGGATAATAAATCTTGAAACCTGCGGCGCAGTTTGTGAATACGTCGCTTCCAAATGTCGGTGCGGCTGGCCGCATAAAGGTAGCGCCGGATAGCTGCGAACAGCCGTAAAATACCCTGTTCTGAAGAGCGGTCACGCTGCCGGGGATAGTAACCGCCGTCAGCTTCGTGCATCCTTTAAACGCACCGTACCAAAGACTCGATACGCCGTTTGGTATGGCGACCATCTCCAGCGCCGTATCGTTCTCAAAAGCATAGCTCCGGATGACTGACAATCCTGCAGGCAGGGTGACGCCTGTAAGCGCAGTACATCCGCTGAACGAGCTTTCCATAATATTGAGTACGCCGCTTTGGACAACCACATTTAAAACCGAAGTCTTGTCAAAGCTGCCGTCGTACCTCCAGTTTGTCGTTCCGTTATCGCTGGTAACGGTCAGCGTCCTGCTGTTGGGATCGAAGGAATATCCGTCGCCGCTAATTGGGTCAAGCGCCATACTCGTTTCTACAGCGGTATATCCAAGGCTTGTATAACCCTTTGCGCCTGTCGGATAGTATATTTTAAAGCCGGCAGCGCAGGATGTAAACACGTTGACTCCAAACGTCGGTGCGACCATCCTCAAAAAAGTAGCGCTGGAAAGCTGCGAACAGCTTCGAAATACCAGGCCTTCAATTGTACTTACGCTGCTTGGAATGGTAACCGATGTCAGCGTGCTGCAGTTCCGGAATGCACCGTATTTTAAGGTCGTAACACCGTTTGGAATAACAGCCGTTTGCAGCGATGTGCAGTTATAAAACGCATATTGCCCAATTTGGGTTAAGCCTGCAGGAAGAGTTGCAGATGTGAGCGCCGTGCATCCGTCAAACGCATTGTCCAGAATATTGAGCACGCCGTTTTCAACTACTACCGCAAGAACAGCGGTCTTGGCAATACCGGCATCGCTCCTCCAGTTTGTCGAGCCGTTGTCGCTTGTGACGGTCAGCGTGCCGCTGTCAGGATCAAAAGAATAACCGTCGCCGGTAACCGGCGCGGAAAGCGCTTTAAAATCATTAAGTATTGTGAAGCTGGCGGTTTCCCCGGCACTGTCTTCACGGCTCAACGTAAATATGCCGCTTAAGGCAGCGATTTCCGGGTACTTAACGCTGCTTATTTTAAACTGGTATGCACCATCCCGCGTCAGATCCGTGGGTACGGTCCAGTCGCAGCTGCCCGTACCGTCCGGACCCGCCGGTACGCTTTCGGCAACCGTATTCAGCGGCGTTCCGTCCCTGAAAAGCTCAATACGGAAGGTATCTCCCAGGTCGGCATTGCCGAAGCTCCATGCTAGTGTCTCGCCGGCGCCCGCCGTCAGGCTGCTATCCTCCGCCGGATCCGTCACCCGCAGCGGGCTTATAACGGTAAATGCTTCGCTGCAGACCGAATCAGCCGCATCCTCAAGAGATGTTACCCGGATTCTATAGCCGTCTCCGGGCGTCAGGCCTGCAGGCAGCGTCCAGTTAAAGTTTCCGCTGCCCCCCTGCCCTATGGATACGCTGTCCGTAATAATCAGGACAGACTCATCATTCTTTATCAGTTCAATCTTCACATCGCTGCCCGGATCTCCCGAATATGTCCATTCAATCCCGCGGCTCGTCCGCAGGCCCCAGTTTTCGCCGCCGGAGGGTGCAACTACGGCAGTCATAGCGCCCGCTTCTTCTGATGCGGGCAATGGAGGGCTGACCGTAAATACCCGGCTGACAGCGGATCCTGTATTTGTCAAAGAAGTAATCCGGACGGAATACTCCCCGGGCGTCAAATCTCCGGGAACTGTCCATTCAATGATTCCATTCCCATCCTCACCGGTGATTGCGTTATCGGCAATGCTGCGGCTAACCTCAGCGCCCGCCAGCAACTCGATTTTAACCTCGCTTCCAGGGGCATCCGGAAAATTCCAGGCAATCTGGCGACTGGTTCCAGTTATCCAGATATCTCCCTCCGCAGGGGACTGGACGGTTATTAAAGTGCTTTCGTCAGCCATCGCAGGAAAAGGAATCAAACTGAGAGCCATAAAAAAAGCCAATGCGATTACACCTTTTTTATAACTTTTTTTGTGCAGGATAAGCAATCATACCACCTCTTTGTGTTTCTTCTGTCACTCGGCATAAAAAGTTATAAAGCAACATAATTATTCTACTATTGAAATATATAGTATGTAATTGTACCCGGGTACAGTTTTTCGATAAAAAACAGCTTGGCCCACCTTGGGGCAAGCTGCTCTTATATTCCATTACTTTGTCAGTTCCATATCTATTTTTAGAATTCTTTTTATATCTTCTTCATTTTTCTTTTTTGCAGTACCGTTAAAACAGCAACAACTGCAGCAGCCACAGCCAGCATGCCGATAATCCACAGCAGAATTGTTCCCCATGAATCATTTATCCCGTTAATAATGTTTTCATCTGCATTCTTTACCTGCAAACTATAGCCGCCGAGCGGAACTCCCTCATTATTGATTGCAACCAACTGGATGGTGCCATCACCGCGGATATCCTCCCCACTGATTTCAAAACGCACAACGCCATTCTCATTCAGTTTGAATGATATCGCCATTTTCAAGCTGAATCGCTGCAGTTCCTTCGGGAAGCGTATCCAGTTTAAGAATCAACGTAATTTTTCCGGTATCTTCGTCCTTTTCAATAAGACTCGGCCTGAGCTCTGCGTTTTGGCCCAGCCAAGGGAATGGCGCAGTCGAAGGCATAGTGGTTGGTACAGGGCTTGCGGCAACCGAACTCGTCCCCGGTTTATCCTGCCTTTCCTCGTTTTTATGGTTTCTCATACTATCGGCATTATTATTACCCTTATTGGAGATCATCTGTACGGATCCGCCGTTGTTTCCGCTGTCACCGCCGGTTGAACTTCCGCCATCGGTACTGCTCTGCACCCACTTGGCGTAAACGGCAATATCGGTGGTCACATTTGAATCTGATGTAAACTGCATTCCCGATCCATTTGGTTCCGTATGCCATCCGCCGAATACATAACCGGATTTTACGGGATCCGCAGGCCAGTTTTCGGATCCTACGGCAGACCCTGTCGGTACAGTTATTGCGGCATAAACTGTATTTTCGTCATTGCTGAATGTAACGATACAGGTATCCTGCGCAAATAAAGCCTTTACATTGACCGCCTCGCCGGGCATTGCAAAGCTGTTTCCTGCGATTTGCAAACCGGACGGGTTGATAACCTGCCATTCTTTAAAGTGGTAGCCGCTTTTTGGTATTGCTTGCAGGGTTACCGTTTCGCCCGGCGAAGCTATGGCGGGGCTAGCAGTCCCTGTGCCGTTTCCGTCGTTCTCCACAATAATTTCATGTGCCGGCGGAACATTTTTTTCAAAAACCGCCTTTACGGTCACCGCCTCACCGGGCATTGTGAAGCTGTTTCCTGAGATTTGTAAACCGGACGGGCTTATAACCTGCCATTCTTTAAAGTGGTAGCCGCTTTTGGGTACTGCTTGCAGGGTCACCGTTTCACCCGGCGAAGCTGTGGCGGGGCTAGCAGTCCCTGTGCCGTTTCCATCGTTCTCCACAATAATTTCATGTGCCGGCGGAACGTTTTTTTCAAAAACCGCCTTTATGGTCACCGCCTCGGCCGGCATTGTAAAGCTGTTTCCTGAGATTTGTAAACCGGACGGGCTTATAACCCGCCATTCCTTAAAATGATAATTGCTGCCCGGAGTGGCGCTGAGAGCGACTTTTTCGCCTGCAAGAGCAATAGTGTGGTTAGCGCTGCAAGTACCGTTCCCTTCACTTTCAACCGTAACAGGATAGAAAGTCGGCGCAATATCCGCGCTGAAAACAGGATACCCCCCCCACGTCCATGCCATATAAGTATTCGCCGTATCGAGCGCCCCGATTCCTCCATTCAGGGCTTCAATGAATGCTCCTTGGGTTATGCCGGTTGTTGTGGTACCTTCGGAATCGTCGCAGACATAGGTAATACCCGCTGCGGGTACTCCGCCTTTCATGACGGATTCGGGCAGCCCGCAGGGCAGGTCGGCACCCGTACTTTCTCCATTGCCAAGCATATCTGCCGTTCGGTTTATCCCGCCTACCGTCTGCACGGCGTTGATATTCCAATATGTATTGATCAATCTTACAAAGGAGCTGGAAGAGTTATTGCCTCCCGTAAACCCGCCCAGCGTCGCGCCGGCTCCTCCGGTTACATTGCCAGCTGCAAAACAGTTGATAACATCGCCGTAATTTTTTCCTATGAACCCGCCCACCAAGGATTTATGCCCCGGGACGGCGTCGCCGCCGGTCACGTTGCCCGTAGCATAGCAATTTAAAATACTGAAATAAGAGTATCCTGCGAAACCTCCGGTATAGGACGCCAAATCCGCAGTAGCGCTTCCTCCCGTCACATCTCCCGCAGCGTAGCAATTAAAAACAACTCCGGAATAATTATTTCCGACAAAGCCTCCGGTATAGGACGCCGCTCCGCCGTTCACAGCGCACTTTGCGTCGCTGTTTAAAATATAGCCGTAATTGCATCCCACAAGGCCGCCGATACAGGCCACATTACCACCAGATACATTGCCCGCGGAAAAGCAGCTTGTAATGCTGCCCTCGTTGCATCCCGCAAGACCGCCGACATAAGCGGTTTCATCATACCCCGCTACATTGCCGGTGAAATAGCAGTTCTCGATCAAGCCTCCGGCATTGTATCCCACAAGCCCGCCAATATTAAGCGCGGGGTCCGTTCCGTATACGGCTGCGGTTGCGACCGTTGAATCGGCAAGAATTGCGGTTGCGTCTATAAATCCAAAAAGCCCTGCGCATTCAGCGGCAAACGGGCTGCCGGCTAAACCAATCATAAGGCCGCTGACGGTATTTCCGCCGCCGTCAAACGTTCCGGAAAAAGGATCATCGTATGTACCTATGGGAATCCAGGTATGGATGGAAAGATCGATGCAGGCTGTCAACCTGTAGACTGCACTGCCATAAGCGGCGTTGCCGCTGTTCACCATCTTTGCCATAAAAGCAAGATCTTCCGCCGATTGTATCAGATATGGATTTAAAGCGGTTCCTCCGCCTGAAAGGGATGTAACAGTAACCGCGTCCGCCCAGTTGCCGGTTGAGCCGGCCGCGAGCGCAGCAATGCCATCCGTTTTGAACAGCGCAGCCCCGCATATTGTAAATAAACCGCCCTCAGCGGTATGCCCGCTTCGCTCTATTGAGCTGATCCTGATTGTATAATCCCCGCCCGGGAGCAAATCTTCCGGCACCTTCCATGCAAAACTCCCGCTGCCCTCCGTCCCTATGGATATATTTTCAGCAATGGTCAATACGGCTGTATCTTTATTGAAAAGTTCTATCTTTACATTGGTTCCGGGATCTTGGGTAAAATTCCATTCGATACTCTGATCTGTTCCGGCAGCCCAGACTGCCCCCTCATACGGTGAGGTAATGTTTAGAGCTTTTTTACCGGTATCATCCTGTACAAATGATAAATTGCCGCTTAAGGCATTGATGTCCGGGTAATCATTACAGATTATTTTAATTTGGTAAGCATCACCCGGCGCCATATCCGCAGGTATCATCCAGTCGTAGCTGCCCGTACCGTCCAGGCCAGCCGGTACGCTTTCGGTAATCGTACTGAGCAATGCCCCGTCCCGCAAAAGCTCGATGCGGACGGTATCACCCAAATCCGCATCGCCGAAGCTCCAGGTGATTTTTTCACAGGAACCCGCCGTCAGGCTGCCGACCTCCGCGGGAACTGTCACCTTCAGCGGGTTTGTAATGGCAAACATTTCTCCGGTAACCGTGTATGCAAGATCCGCAAGAGAGGATATCCGGATTCTATAACCGTCTCCGGTCGTCAACCCTGCCGGCAGCTGCCATGTCAAGCGTCCGCTGCCGTCCTTTCCTATGGATGTACCGTCCGCGATTGTAAGGACAGGCACATCGTCCTTTATCAGTTCAACCTTTACATCGCCGCCGGGATTTTCCGAAAATGTCCATTCGATCTCATGGCTCGTCTGAAGACTCCAGTCTGCTTCTCCAGAAGGCGAAGCTATGGCAATCAAAGCGCCCGGTTCCTTCTCTGCTGCAGGCGAAGGAGAGCTGACCGTAAATGTCTTGCTGACTGCGAAACGGCCGGTATCTGCCAATGAGGTAATTCTTACGGAATAGCACTCCCCGGGGGGTAAATCCCCCGGAACCGTCCAAACGAAGTTCCCATGCCCATTTGCTTCCGTTACTGCACTATCTGCAATGCCGCGGCAAACCTCGCCGCCAGCTAAAAGCTCTATTTTGACCTCACTCCCCGGAGCTTCTCCAAGATTCCAGGCTATTTGCCGGCTGGTTCCCGCTTCCCAGATGTCTCCCTCCACTGGAGATGTCACCGCTATCGAATCGCTTTCTTCCGCCATTGCTGGGAAAGGAGTCAAACAGACAGCCATAACGACGGCCAATACGAAAACAGTGATTTTATAGCTCTTATTCTGCCGGATATGCAACTTATACCACCTCTCGATTTTTTCTGTCATTTCGCACTAGTGCTTCAATACATTAAAAGTCATAATGCGCTATCATTATTCTACTATGACAATTTATGGACAGTAATGGTACTCAGGTACAGTTTTTTAGAAAAAAATACAGCTTATGCCATCTTGTGGCTAAGCTGTCCCACCGTTTTATGGATAGAATGCTGGCTAGTCCGTCAGTCTCATCTCCCTGGATTTGATAATGGCCTCAAGCCGGTTTTTTACTCCTAGTTTCTCAAATATCGAGGCGTTATGATGCTTCACTGTCCTTACTGTAATAAAGAGTTTTTCCGCAATCTCCTGATTTGAATTTTCGGCGACCAGAAGTTTCAGCACTTCCAATTCCCTTTTGCTGAGCAGGCTTTTGGCCGGTTCGCCCTCCTGCGGCAATTCACTTTTTTGCGTACCTGCGCTTTGTGCCCGGATATCCTCTTTTGCCAGCTTAAACAGATCCCTTGCATATTTCGTATATAAATCCGTTCCGGTGCTTTTTGCCCATGACCTGTATTTTTCCAGAAGCCGAAGCATCGGCTGCCCTTCGTCAACAAAAGTACGCACATATCTATCCTCATGTCCGAGCGCAAGCGCCTTATGCAGCGCAATCATGGCATTTGCCGCGTCTCCCTGAAGATCATAGCTGATAGCCGTTATGCATAATATTTCAATACAGCTCCCCAAACGGTTGTTTTTTTGTGCAAAATCCTCCAGTCTATTGAGGAGAATCAGCGAATCACCGGGCCTTCCTGTCAACACCAAATATCTTGCAAAAACAATATATTCAGATTCCCGTGGGGCAGAAAGGTTATCAAATATGCCAAGGCGGTCCGTTTCCATGTGTTTTGACAAACCTTTTGCGTCTCCCATAAAAGCATAAAGGCTTGCCTGAAACACTTCCAGAAAATACTGCCAAACGCTGCTGCCTTTCGCCAAAAGCTCCTTCCCTGATTCAACCATCCGGAAAGCTCCCACCATATCTCCCCTGGCTTTTTTTAGTTTGGCAAGCACAATAAAGCATGGAACAATGATTCCCGGATTATTCAGCCCGGTGATCCTTCCCATGTTTTTTACCAGCGTTGTATACACCCCTTTCAGATTGCCCTGCTCATACCGGCACTCCGCAAGCGTTACGGTAAAATAAACGGAAAAGTCCCCGAGAAACCTTGACAGATCTTCTAAAGTGTTGCTGTAAGTCTCATCCGCCAGATTGAGCTTCCCTTTGAATCCGTAAGCCGTGTTTAATAGTTTTGGCTCCCCCGCATTCATCTCTCCCACAAATATAGGTGTGTGCAGATCATATTTGGATATCTTCTCAAAACAGGAAACAGCCCGGGGCGCATCCATACTGAAAACCGCCGCATTCGCGAAAGACATTGCGATATGCGCCTCCAGATAATCCCGCTGCTTTTTATCCAAGCCGTCTTTTATGCGGTTAAAGCATGCCTGGGCTTTATCAGCCCATAGCATGGCCTTTTCAATTTGATTTTCCATAGTCAGTATCCAGGAATAACCCGTGCAGGTTCTGACATCATTTTCACTGAGCGCTTCCGGCATACTTTCCAGCCACTGCCGCCATGTTTGGTATTCGCCGTTTTGCGTCATTGAAAGAAAAATGTCCCAAATAAGAGGAAATGCTTTTTCATATTCCTGCGCTTTTAAATAGCAATTGATAGCGTCGTGATGCATGCCGTTATCCTGATGCCATTCCCCGGCAAGCTTATAGAGAGAACGCCGTACTGTTTCTTTTTCTGCTTCCAGTATGCCAAGTAAGAACTCCTGAAAAAGATGATGATATCTGAACCATTTATTCCCGCAGTCAAGAGGAATAACAAAACCATTGGATTCTGACAGCATCTTTAAAAGTTCTGCGCTTTTTCCGTTGCCTGTCACCTTGCTGCAAAGCGGACCTGTAAGCTTGTCCAGAAAAGAGGTATGCACTAAAAAATCTTTTACTTCCTCGGGCCATTGTCTGAAGACCTCGTTGCTCAATAAAGTCTCAATGTATCGGTCTTTTCCCGAGAAAGCGGTGACGGCCTCCTGTATACTACTACTCTCTCTGATAGAAAAAGAGGCGGTGATAAGCCCCGCCACCCATCCTTCCGTATACTTTTCGAGTACGGTAATCTGATCCTGCGTCAGATAAATGCCTCTTTGTATAAACATCTCGGCTATTTCGTGCGGATTAAAAGAAAGGTCCTTCCTTCCGATATTGACAGCCAATTCCCGCGAGCTTAGCAAAGAGAGCTCTCCCTCGGGCTCTTTCCGGCTCATTATGATAAGGGATAAAGTATGCGGCATGTATTTAATAAAGTATGCCACGCTTTTCAAGATGATTTCGTTATTGATTAGATGGTAATCATCAAGTACAAGCACAATGTTTTCAGGGATTTGATTTAATCTGTTAATTAACAAATCTGTTGTTATATTAGATGAAACAAGTTCTGAATTGATCTCGATTTCTTCCATTTTATGATTTTTAATGCAGCCCGCAATCGCAGCTATCATATATCTCCAGAACCTCACCGGATCGTTATCGGCAGCGTCAATGGAAAACCATGCATATTTTACTTCTTGTTGTACCAAAAAACTGGCGACGGCGGTCGTCTTGCCGTATCCTGCCGGTGCTGAAACAAGGAAAACCTTATAGTTTTGCAAAAGTTTGAGCTTCTTTTCTACTTTTTTTCTGCTAACTATATTCCTGGTTATGATTGGTGCGCATAATTTTGTCTGAAGCATGATATAGTAATCTCCTGCATAAACATTTTATCATTCAAAAATATAAATTTATAGAATTAATAAACGTTCATTTTAATACATATATCGGAATTCTATATTTATATTTTATAATTATTGGGAAACTATGTCAAAATTTAAAATATAAACTGGTTGGCTTCTTCCAGATTAACCTGACTTTTATATTGCTCAAAGTACAAATGTGCTAATAACTCTTAATAGACTCAAAAGGTATCCCAATGAAAAAAGGCAGAATTAGTTAGTCATTTATTAAATGTAGTATCACTTAAACAATTAGTCTTGATACTAGTATTTATGTTGTACTATTATCCAGCTGGAGTTATGAGTATCGTGATAACTTCATCGTTTTCCAATAAAGGTAGGCCGTAGGTTCAAACCGTATGAATTAAATTTAAGTATTAAAAAAGCCTTTATTCATTAAAGGCTTCAGGGTCTCGTTGTCTCCCGCTTCATAATGGGTTCACACTTCGCGTTAGCATTATTATTAAGCTTGCGCTCGTGTTCACCTCATATTCAGCGAACTTTCGCCTCCCTTCGTCACGCTTCGGCGTGCGGTCGCTCCGGATTCCTATCCGGTTTAAATCCTAAACCTCTATGGTAGGGTTACGCTGCTGCGCAGCTTTCTCCCACTTCGCTATAGGTTCGCGCTTTAATCGGCAGAGCTCATTTGCGCTCACCTCATGCTCAGTGAATCCTGCGTTCGCTTCATCCGCCACTGGCGGCGCTCGCTCCGGATTCCTATCCGGTTCAAACCCTACCTGGGGAGTACGTAGTGTTTACGTCCTCACGGTTAAAATAACCTTATAGGAATCGATTCTTCAACCGAAACAGTCCATTATCAAGATTTCAGGAAGATTAATACTTTATTGCTCCAATATCCTATACGTTTTCTTCAAATTAACACCGACGCTAATATATATTTAATATTTGATATTTACATATTTTCTTAGATGAAAACATTAATTGAATTCAATGAAATTTATTTAATATTATCTTCCATATATTTATATTTAATGTTAAACTGAATATAAACAGTTAATTATAGTATCTTATGGTTTATTTTAAGTGATTTTAAGATTTTAACAAAAAGTTTTTTATTAACTTCATTTTTATAAATAATTTTGGCAGGAGTTATAATTATGAAAAAAACAATCCTATTGACTTTTATTTTACTATTAGTTATTGCAATTGTAAGCTGTTCCACGGCTAAGCAGGAGGCAACCGCCATAGAATCGGATGCCTCAACTTTACCGGTAGTAAATACGGAAGAAGAAGCGAAAGCTGCGCCAACTGTATCACCGGTAAAACTAGATTTGAATGAAGAAGTTGGTTATATAAAGTATTCTGTTTCTTCAAAATGGAGAAAAGTTGTCTCGGATGATGAAAAATCGATATATTATTATTTTACAGATAAAAATTCTGACGGTTTTATCATGATTTATGACTCAAAACTCCGCTTGACTGCAGCGGAAAGGAACGACAAAAGTACGATGATGCACTTATTGGAAACTTATGTCGATGGTATAAAAGGATCAGGCAAACAGGATTTTTCAACGGAGAATACAACAGTGGCAGATGAATACGCCATAAAATGCAAATATACGGAAACGATTGATAATAAAGCCTTTGTAATAACCACATATGCAATGGAAAGCAATGGCTACATTTACTCAATTGCGGCTTGGTCTTCGGAAAAATTCTTAAATGAATCTTCAACTGCGTTTCCATCCATAATAGATAGTATTATCAAAATTGATGCGCCCCCCGACTTTCTTGATAACGAAGAAATAAAAACTCAGTTGCTGTCCTATTCCAAGTCGTTTAAATATGAAGAAATTATCGCTTTGGTTGATTCATATTTAAAGGACAATAAAGTAGAAGATTCCGACACAGCTTATGTAATAAAAGCTGCTGCAGAAGCAGCTAGAGATACGCTCCCGGATTGTACCATCAAAACAGACGATTTTAACGGGGAATCCATTTTATACGGTGGAGTGGATGATATATCTTCGGATGTCAATTTTGTTCCTTTTGTTGGTCCAGACAAAATGTATGTATTTGAACTTTATGCTAAAATCGGTTTCAAGCAATCCGACTGGCTTTTTTTTGAAAAAACAAGTATAAAAGTAGCAGATGATAATTTTATTACGGATATTTATGGTTATAACTCTGTGACACGCGATGTATTATATGGAGGGACAATCCTTGAAGAAGCTGAAACGAAACTTACAGCGGAAAGCATAGAAAACATACTTAATGCGGAAAATCCAGTTATTAGATTTGAGGGCGAAGATGAAAAAGTACGCGATCATGAAATGACAGAAAGTGAACTTAATGCGCTTGACAATGTGTATAAAATTGCATCATGCAACAACCTGATAGAAAGAAGTATTGACGATTGGGAGGAGGCCAACCTCTAAAGCGTACACATAATTAAATATCTGTGCCATAATTTATTTTCAAACCCTACCTATACCTAAGGATAAGCACAAAAAAGACCCTTAATGAATCTGGTGGCACTGGCTCCCACTTCGCTATGAGCTTGCAGTTCAATCGACAGGGCTTATTCATGCTCGCCTCATATTCAGCGAACTTCCGTCTCCCTTCATCACGCTTTGGCGTGCGGTCGCTCCTCCCACTTCATTATGGCCTCCACTTCGCGTTAGCTATTCTTATATGAATCGCGCTTGTGATCGGCTAATATTCAGTGAGCTTCGCACTCCCTGCCGCTAGCCATAGATTCCTATGGCTTCGCTATCTGCTAAAAGGCAGCGGTCGTTCTCGCACCTATCCGGTTCAAACCCTACCTGCCCTAAAGAAAAGTATAAAAAACAACTGCTATAAGCAGTTGTTTTTTTATGGCTCCCCAGGTAGGGAGCACGTGGCGTTTACGTCCTCACGGTTAAAATAAACCTTATAGGAATCCATTTCCCAGCTCGAAGCAGTCTATATTTAAATTTAAGGAAAGGTTTTATGTAATTAATACATTACAGATTTCTCTTGCCGTCGGCCTGCTGGACGTATTATCACCATGCGCTGCTGTGTCACCCTGTATCGCGTTTTAGCGGCAGACAGGGGGGACTGCACCTGGGGCAGTTGCAAAATCACTTGTTCTACCGTAATCACCGTTAACGTCCGAGTTTCGAACCAGATCGCAAATCAACAATTTTCTCAGCACTGGCATTTTACGGCTATATATCTCCTTTTCTAATCATTTCACGTGCCACATCGTCCAGTACTTGAAAGTTGTGAAGAACGTTTTCTGGTTTGCTGCTTTCAAAACCGTCATAAATTATTTGAGTCGTCAGATCGTCAACCCACATATTTCCTTTTTGTGTTTTAATAGCGATGCCCAATATTGAACGATCATAAGTTAAGGTTACATCCACCCTACGATAGAGGCGTATGGGGTACTCAAATTCAGCGTAAGGAGAATTCAGTACCTTCACTTGACCGGCTTCACAATTACTTCCCCATATCTGGTTCGCCAACGCTCCGATCAACTCAATACTCTCCTCAGCATGCTTATCCAACATACCAAAAACCTCCTTTAAAGACCAAATTAGTGTCGCCTAATCCCATTCGTTTTTTGATGTATTTCCATTCTTGAAAGAGGAACGATTTCCTGTTGTCTAATGGGTTATGCGAAAATCGAATAATTTTTCTACGTGTAATTGCATCTTCCAGCGCAGGAACATTAAAATAATCAAACATTTCTTTGTCTGAAAGACCATACTTTTGCTGTATTGCTCCCCACTGTTCTCCCATATCAAAAAACGATGAATCGCTGCCCGCCTTGGCAATATAAGAGTCCGGTCCATCGGTAAATTTACCGAGTGTGATTGAGTCTGCATCGGGATTTTTAACGGAGGACTGCCGAATTGCCTTGAAATCATCAATTGGGATTTTCCCTCCGACTTTACTGCCAATGATTTTTATTCCATCGATGACGTTTTCCGCGCTCTCAGTTCCTATTATACTCTGTCCGGCCCGGTCCGCAACACCCGGCGTCCCTCTGACCGCAATATTTCCTTCCTGAGTTTTTAAATCTGCTGCATAAGAAAGAACAGCCTGTATAAGTTTCTTTGCCTTGTTGTTCGCGACGGCTTGTTTTTCCCGCATTCCCGCCACGCTGTCCGCAATTGTTTTTAAGACACGCAGCTCTCTTTCGTCCAAAAAAATCCCCTGTTTTTTCATCTGCGCCGCAAACTTTTCTGTCTCTCCCGCCGCCTTATCCCATTGAGCGTTCCTGTTTTCCAACACAGCCTTTGTTCCGTCAGGCGTTTTAATCTGCCCCGGCGGGATATGGCTGTTTCTGCCCGCCGGCTTCGAAAACTGCGCCATATGCTTCTGTGCAAGCGCTCTGATAGCATCCAATACCGGATTTTGCTCATATGCCCTGTTGGAAGCGCCGGAAGCATTTCCCTGGGTTATGCTGCTTCCGTTTTGAATGAGCATACGGATCCTATCCAGTACGGGATTTCCTGTACCCCGTGCGCCGGATGCGGATAAAGCGCCTTTGTCTATATCTCTCTGCTGCTTTCCAATGCGTCCCTCGTTCTCCAGCGGCGCCTGGGCATTCACCAAGTCAGAACGCAACAGGGACGGTCCGCTGCCAATACTGGTAAAATTGTATATGGTATTTTGTGTTCCATTCCCCGTAACCGATTTTACCTTTCTATTGTCAGGCGTATCTTTGCCTGTGACAATGTTTTGTCCAGGTATATCCTCCAATATCTCGGTTGCCTTTTCTTCCCCTGCCATGGATGTAATAGCGGGAATATCCGCCGGGGTTTTTGGCGCTTTTAACACCTTTTCGGCGGACGGATACTGCGGCAGTCCGCCCGATGCGTGGGACGTGCTTCCGGTCACCGCCGCCGTTGTTCCCGTGGGTATCATCTGCCCGGTGCTTTTAAGCGTGTCTTCCAGCAGCGCGATTGCTTCCCGGTTCTGCTGCTGTCCGGCCGGTGTTCTCGAGGCCCGGTTCTTCAACCCGGATATCCAGTCTCTTATTTTCTGTATCGTATCACGAAACACATTGGATGTGGTTGGATTGTTTTTCACGTATTCCAGCATGGTGTCATAATCCGCGTTGATCTGCGCCATGATCTCATTGCTGCCGCCTATATCGGGCGAATATTTCTTTACGGGCGGTCTTCAGTTCTTCGGCGGTTTTGATTTCCTTGAAATATTCGCTCTGCGGCGCGGATACTTTCTTAGCAATGTCATTCCTGATTTCCCCGCCATCCAATGAATTGAATATCGCAAGCGTCATAACCTGGTTTAATAATTCTTCCCCGCTCGGCATATTTTCTTTGTTATAAGTCGGCAAGGTGGAACCCACGCCGGCGGCGGCGGCCGTCAGTCCTTTTGCGCCTTGCGCGGCAATTGTGGCTGCTACTTTTGGCAGCCCGGTAAGTCCTGATTTTGCAACGGTAGAATTAAGCGCCCCTCCCATGACGTCGCCAACAGATCCCGTCACGCCAAAAAGCAGGGCGTTTCTAGCAAAGTCTCCCCCCAGATTGCTCATATCGTATCCCGGTTTTGTAGCTTCTTGTGCGGTCGAATAAGCCCCCAAGCCTTCATTTACAATAAGGTTGGATATTACATTTGCCGTTTGCTTACCGAATCCTTTTTCAATAAGTTTTGGCGCCAATTTTGCAGCGGTAAGGCCGCCTTTTATAGCGCCTCCCAGGCCCATTAATTGTGCAATGTTTCCAATTACATCTCCGGCAGTATATGCTGCGGGATTATTTTTTTTTGCTTCTTCAACAGGATTAATATAATTTATTCCGGTCGATTCAGCGCTCCAATTTGTGCCTTTGAGCGCATTATCAGCTATCTCTGTTTGCTTCTGCATAAGGGCATCGGCAAAAGGCACTGAAGATATAATGCCGCCTCCTAATGCCGATCCAGCTTTTGATTTTGCTTCAAGATTATTTTGGATCGCCATTATTTGGGCGTCTTCTTTTGACCCTAATTTTCTGTCAAATATGTGCTTAAAGTAATAGCCCTTGATGTCATCTAAGTATTGCTTTGCTTCATTTTTTTGGTCTTCAGATAAAGCATCTGTGTTTGCAAGTTCTATCATTCTGTCCAAGTTCTGTTTGATTTTATCATCAACACTAATTTCCTTCGGTTTCACCGCCTGATACTGTTTCACGGTAGTATCAAGCTGCTTTCTCGCCTCAACCGGATTTGAGGATAATTGGAAGGTGTTCTGTGCCTGGGATTTGCCAGTATTCTGCTTTTTATTCGCCGCCGTTTGTAACATATCGGCAATGCTGTTTATAACAGGATTTTGGGGTCTGGAGGCAGTTTTATTCTGCATGGCGGGAGTATTCTGCTTTTGGGCTTGTGTTGCTGCCACCCTAGTATCCGCGATCATTCTATCGGCAATATTTTTATTGCCCTTCACGATATTGTTTACGCCATCCAAAACCTTCTGCGCCTGTTGCTGTTTTACATAGTCGTTTTCAAGCACGTTTGCGGTTTTATAAACGTATTTTTTTAATTTCATGTCCCATACACGAATCTGTGATGTTGCCATATCATAACCTCATTCGCTCATTTCCCAGAATGGCGTCCTTCCACTTCCTATAAGCTTTCTGTTTTTTTCCGTCATAGTTCCGCTTGTCCTCGGCTTAACTCTTGTCTTTTAATCTCACATTACCACAGGCAATGTGTCAGTTATCGTCAATCGAATGAAAAAACCACCCTGTTTCCAGAGTGGTTAATTTTTGTTTTGCGCTTTCGATCAAATGGTTTTTAAAATCCTGCGCTCCCTTCATCACGCTTCGGCGTGCGGTCGCTCCGGATTCCTATCCGGTTTAAACCCTACCTAAGATTAGAAGTAAAACAAAAAAAGCCTTTATAAAAGGCTTTTTTTTGTTTTGTGGCTCCCCAGGTAGGGAGTACGTGGTGTTTACGTCCTCACGGTTAAGATAAACCTTATAGGAATCCATTTCCCGACTCGAAGCAGTCTATATTAAAATTTAAGGAAAGGTTTTTTGTGATTGATACTCCAAATTACCATAAAAGCAATCATCACGTTGAATAAAATTTCAGCCAGAACAATTTTTACTGTACTTTACCTGCTTTGTATTTTCACACTCTGCCTTCCCTATGTCTATTGGGAACAAAATCCTGAATTAACGGAAAAAAGGCATTGCCCTGACGTTGTCAAGTGATATGGTTGTTTTATGAGTATTATATTCCAACATTCGACCAAAAGATACGCAAACAAATATCAATCCATTGTATGATGGTAAATATTGAGCTATCATTGGAGAGGTCTTGGCGGGATGGACCCTGAACCTGCGCCTCTTCCTTACGGCGCCACTCCCCATCCTCATAATGAGAGTTATCCATATTTAAATCATTCGAGTAATCATCGTCAAGTCTTGCTCCCAGCCACCAGTGTTCGCCTATTCTTTTGAAAACATCATAAAATCCTAATTGAAGGCGTGCTGTCGCAATTTCGTTATCCAAATTTCTCAAATCAATATAGTACAAACTTACGCTCTTTCCTTCATTATTTTGGGGAAAATTAATTTCTATACCTTCCGTATAGCCAAAGCTCACAGCCTGATATCTCATGATATCCAGCGGCTTAATCTCCTGAAAAAAATCCGTTATTTTTTGCCATTGCTCTTCGTTGAAATATTGGCTGTCAGTTTTCCACATTACTCGTGCATCCCCGTCTCCCTCTTCTCTTATCCTCTCAACAAACGCGTTTCTTTCTCGAACGATTTTGGCAACCTCAGTGAACATGGCCTCGTTACTGTGAAATACTTCTTCGATTTGTTCGCCGGTATAATATTTTGGATCTTCTATTATCCAATCATTTCGAAATGAACTGCAGCTCATAACAGCAAAACAGATTATTACGATAAAACACAGCAGTATGATTCTGTTTAAGTTGGAAAACAAATTCTTTTTATCCATAATACACCTCCTATAAAAAGCATTTTAAAAAGCAGTGCGGCTTTGCTGTATGGATTATCAAAGTTTAGGTATTCTTTTTTAAATAATACCCGGTGAGACGTTCGGATTCGTTGCGTATATCCAGGCTGCCGTATGCAATTTTAGCCCACAGCCGTCCTAGCACGCGCATGGGGATAATACGGGTAAGCAGCAAAGAAAACCTGCCGAATTTACGGTAAAACAGGTTGAATAACAGATATGGCTTGCGCTGCGCCCTATGCTCCGGCATGCGGCGCAATATATTGCGGAAGGAATAAAACTCACGGTATATCCGTAAATAGCCCTCTTGCAGTTCCTGCGCGGTCATGCCTTTGGGAGCAAACACCACATGCGCAGTATTGTATATTGAGAGGTCATGATCTATGATTCGCCCCTCACCTTCCATTCTGCGGTATAGCTCTGTACCGGGGTATGGGGTTAGAATGTGCGAGGTCAGCGTTTCAATCTTATTTTTAATAAGCCAATCAAGCGTCCGGTCAAAAACATCCAGCGTGTCACCGTCAAGGCCGAATACCATGCTGGCATTGATCATAATACCCCGGCTGTGGATTTCCTTTGCAAGCGCTTCATACTTTTCAAACCTGTTATCCTTTTTTACGCCTTGCAAGGAAGCGTTATTGATAGATTCAAAGCCGATAAACAAGCTTTGGCACCCCGTTTTAGCCATCAAGTCTAGCAACCGGGGATACCCGGCGATCTTTGTGGTTACGGCTGCGCTCCATTTCAAATCCATACCGCGCATGCAACCGAGTAAGTCTTCTGTATAAGAAGGATCCCCGATAAAGTTATCGTCAATAAACAGTATGTGACGGGTTCCAAGCGACTGAATATCCCTGATAACATCTTTTATCGGACGTCGGACATAGGCCCTGTTTTTACAGCTGTTATAGCAAAAATCACATCTGTTCGGGCATCCGCGGCTTGTTGTTACGACGTTTGTATACAGGTACCGGCTTTTGTCCAGACCGTCGTACTTCGGGGAAACGATCTCATCCCCGCGAAAATCCACCATATCGTAGTATACTCGCTGAAGGTTTCTCCTTGCCGTATCCCCGGTCATACGCGCCCACACGCGTTCGGCAGCTCCGACGCAAACCGCGTCAAAATGCGGCGCGCACTCGCCGGGGCAGCATGTAACATGGATGCCGCCTGCCACAACGGGGACTCCCCTCCGGCGGAATTTTTCCGCAATTTGTACGGCGCGTGGCATCACGTCTAACGTGATTGTAATGCCTACCAGATCCGCAGCGCAGTTAAAATCGATTTGCTCAACGTTTTCATTGATGATTGTCACTTCATTACCGGCGGGAGTAAGATTCATTAGGGTAAGAAGCGCAAGCGAAGGAGCCATACGGGTTTTAAGGTCGGTATCCATCGGCCGTTTATTCATCTTAGGCTGTATCAGAACGATATGCATGGCGCTATCTCCACCGGCATACTAAAACGAAAACAAGATCGGCAAGCACAATGGTCGCCCAGTGAATGACGATAAACAGCGTAAATTTCTCAACAATTCCATTGGAATCGCTTAAAATCATTAGATAAAAAAGCCCGATGGCAACAAGCGTAAGCACGGCTGCAATCGCCAGGCACCGGACAAGATTGGCGGTATGGTACTCGTCGTATGGACGCCGCCGTAAAAGAAGCAGAATTGCAACCAATACGGTTATCGCAATCAACACATAGGCGATGTATGCGTGATGTCCATTTGCAAGAAAATTGCTCCACCCGGTCCAGAAATCGTAATGATTTGACAGACTGCTATAATACAGCAGGCTTTTAAATTCCATATTTCCGGAAGTAATGATGAAAATAAGTGCATAAAATATGGTAAGAATAATGATGCATATTGCGTTGGTCGCCGGGTTTTTTATTATACTTTTCATTTCCGGTCCTCCTCCTTAAACTGAAAAAGAGCCTCAATCGATACGCCAAAAAATCGCGCCAAATCATAAGCAAGCCAAATTGAAGGATCAAATTTGCCCGTTTCTATTGCGTTTATCGCCTGGCGAGAGACACCAACTTTCTCCCCTAGCTCTTTTTGCGTTAGCCCGTGCTCCTCCCGGAGCCGCTTTACATTATTTTGCACTGCGTTCCCTCCATCCGGCATGTCAGCTTAACCTTACACATAGAATATCAGAATAATATAATGATGTCAAGTCAACCTGACACATTAATAAGCTATTAAAGCCGTTCGATATCTGAACTGAACCTAGTTAATAGGACCGAATAACCGTCTATAATATCACTAGAATCAAGGAAATCCTATGGTATATTTGTAAGCGTCAAAACGCTTACGTATATTTATTAAAGAATAGGATTATCAAAGAATCTTAAACTAGTTTTGAGATTTTATTTGAGAAATAGGTCGTAGGTTCAAACCCTTATACGAAAAAAAGGTATTAAAAAAAGCCTTATTTAAAGGCTTTTGGTAAAAATTGGCTCCCCAGGTAGGGTTTGAACCTACGGCCCTCCGGTTAACAGCCGGATGCTCTACCGCTGAGCTACTGAGGAATATTAGAATCCGGCAGCTACCTATCCTCCCGGGCCGTTACCAGCCAAGTACTTTCGGCGTATAAGAGCTTAACTACTGTGTTCGGAATGGGAACAGGTGATCCTCTTAGCTATCGCCACCGGAAAATG
>JAEWMJ010000053.1 GCA_023393165.1 Bacillota bacterium
GCGGCTGGTTAGGCCTTACCCGATAGGATTTTCCTACTGTATATTCATCAGCTTACCAAAGTTTCGCAGAATTTCTTCCACTCACTAGGGGAAATCAGTTAGTCTGATTTCGCAGCTCGCACCTTTAAACAATTATATCATCATTTTTGTGTTGATGGTTGAATATGTATAAATGAGCATAAGTTTAGGAGGGCTTTAACATGGCCGAAAACCAAAATACCTCAAATTACGATAATCCTTTTTGGCTGCAGATTCTTGGAGACCAAATGCGCTTCATTTCGTGTGCGCTTATGCCCCGCGAAACCGACCTCGTGCAGCAGGCCGAACACTTCATTACGCTGTTTGATACTTTATACGCCCAATCAACGGAATACCTCCCAGAAATCGCTTTGGAACGCTTTTTGGATACGGCTTATAATGTAACGCAGCAAGCGCGGACATTCTGTCTGACAATTCTGCGAAGACAAATCTCCGGCGACGCCTGCATCAATTTATCGCCAGGTTTTTTAAACCAGATGGCAAATGAAGCTGAGGAGTATCTCCGTATATTAGATCTTACAATGAAAAAAAGACAAAACCTGATGCATCCTATCCATTATCACCTTTTATGGCTCGCTAACTGTTCTGTTAACGTGGATACCATAAACTCGTGCCTGGATCCCTCTGAAAGAGAACTGCTTAGATTTTGCCACCGCTTTATGCATAAATTTGACGGCCTGTACTTTAAATCAATGGAAATGATGGGCTTTCTGCGGACCGGACTCACGGAATTCTCCGCGCTCTACCGTTTAAATTCAGATGTAATAAACGAACTCGTTGGATATGCAGAATTTCTTCTGGAACTGGAAAACAAACTGGAGAATAAAGAAATCCTGGGCACGATAAGCAGGCTCAGTATAAATCATATGTATAGAAAGGCCTGCTATTATGCCATGAAGCTGTCCGAGGTATCGGGTACGCAGCCGCCGGTATTTGACATGATGCAAAAAAGAAGGGAATAGGAATATCACGCACAATCCAAAAAAGGTTGTTTGGTTAACGCGCATGCAGTAACCTTGACTGTTTCCTTAACCTTTGTGCTCATCAGATGTTTTCATTTTAGGAAGGCTAAGACGGCGCGAAATCAAAAAAAGCAGGCCTGTAAGCAGCAGCGGAAAAGTGATCACTAAAAAATTAACCGCTCCCGTATAGGTATTGAAAAAGAAAGTAAAAAAAACCGCAGCCCCAATAAAAAACCATCCGCAAACCAAAAGCCGGTTCCAGAATAAAGCCAAAAAAGCCGCCAGCAGTATGGCAGGCAACGCATGAATCAAAAAACCGCCTATTTTTTCCAGAACTCCGCCGCTCAGGCTGAAAACATCGAACGTAAAAAGCATCAAAAACAATATAAAAGCAATGGCGATGATCCTCGGTACCCAGACAAATCTGGATCCATTCATATTCTTTTCCATAATAACACCTTCATATGATTTAATACCGGTTCATCTTATGCAAAATAAAACCGGGGGGTTATATCCCTTATCCAGAAATTTTGCAGCTTTAAGATGTAGCTTCATTTTTTAATATGGGACACACAGATGCAATTAAATTATAAGTTTTATTTCAAACGCAATCAATAATTATATATCTCTTTTTATGACCGGCCCGGCGGTTTATTGTTCGGGAACGGCGGCAAGCTCGCTAAGAAAATCCACGGTCCGCGTATACGCCCCCATCGCCGTTTGAGCCACCGAGTCACCCATCTCCCGCCGGATGCTGTCTATGGAACCGGGGTTTATGGGCAGCACCTTATAATTTCCGCCCCGGTAAAAATATGTGGGAAGGTACCTTACGCCTTCTATCTTCGCGCCGTTTTCATCCTTCATCACATCCACATACGTTACAACCGCACGCGCGCAGTCGTCTCCGTCCATATTGGAAATAAAATTTCCCAGACAATAAGCGACAAATCCTGTACGGGCTTCAGTCCCTTCACCGGCGGTTACCATTTCCATGGGCTGCAGCACATGTGCATGGGAATAAAAAATAATATCCGCACCGGCGGCAACAAATTCTTTTGCCCATTCGACCTGGCTGGAAGTAGGCACGGTTTTCCGTTCCTCGCCGGTATGCAGACAAAGCGCCACGATATCGGCTCCCTCCTGTTTTACGGCCTTGATATCCGCCTTTATATTATCCTCGTTGATAAAATTAACCGCCTGATAAAGTTCGTCTCCCGTATATCCGCCGCTGTTCCCGTTTACACTGTTGGTATACGCAAGAAAGGCAAATGTGATGCCGTTAACCTCCTTAATAATTGCGTTTCTCTCCTCGCCCGGCAGATTTGTCCCGACGCAGTCAAGACCGGCTGCACGGATGTTTTTTATGGTGTTTTCCACGCCGTCCCGGTTTTTATCCAGCGCGTGGTTGTTTGCAGTGCAAAGCACATCGAAACCGGCGTTTTTCAGCGCGTCCAGTATCTCTACCGGCGCATTGAAATAGGAAAAAGCGCGCGTCCCGTCTTCTTTTAATTCGCCGCTCACCGAATATCCCATATCGTTTCCCGCCACCGGCGTCTCCAGATTAGCAATAAATATATCGGCTTCTTCAATATATGGTCCGATCAGATCGAAAACGGGATTAAAGTCGAAACTGTCACCGGTTTTTGCGTCATTGATCTGTGCAGCCATCAGCATCACGTCCCCTACCGCCGCAACCGTCGCATGTTTTATTTCCGGCGCGGAGGACGGCACGGTCGAAACGGATGGATCGGGAATTTTGGACGGGGGCGGTATTTGAGCATATGCCGCTACGTTACCCTGTTTTTCGGCTGCAGAAACTGCTTCACCGCCAAACTGACCGCTGCATCCGGCCATAAAAAACAAAGCCAACGCCCCCATACCAAACGATATAATTTTTTTCATATTATTCCTCTGTTCAATCAATTTTAAATTTTTTGTCGCAGCGGCAAATTTTATAAAGCCAGTGTCGACGCCGTTATCGTCTTTTTCCCGCATACATAAAAAGTCCGGAAAACCGGACAGTTAGTTTTAGGCTTCATATTTACCTACATCAAACGCAAAATATTTCTTTCGCATCAGATCCATTTCCTTCTTTCGGTAATACTTGATCTCATTTCTGCCCATGTACCAGAGCGAATCGGAACAGCCCATAAAACAACCGAAAAATACATGATCCAATTCCCGGGACCGCTCAAACAAATCTAAAAACTGTTTAACATATAATAAGACAAGCTCGTGCATCCCGTCCGCTTGCACAATATAAGAGCCCAGCGGCGTTACATCTTCTATAAAAAAGCAGGTCTTTATTCGCCCGCCCTGCCGGACGATCCCCTTTTCCTGCAGCATCATTTTATATTCTTCCAGCCGGTTATAGTGCTCGCCGAATGAGACAGCACAGTTTGCCAGATAATTTCTGGCAGTGCTTGGGCCTTTGGAAATCGGGGGCAGCATTTTAAACCTGCCGGAAAGCTTGGTTTGCTGGCGAACCAGATCACGTTTGCTTGAGAACATATCCAAAAAGTTATCCACCTGTTTTGTCAGCTTTTTTCCCGAATTGAAGGTTACATGGTCTGTGATTAATATTTCCTTGCCGGTTTTGGAGTAATAAAAAGGCAGTTCGTCCCCGGTTAAAACGCTTAACTGGCGGCAAAGTGACGCAAGTGTTGTTCGAACGCTTTTGGCGGCCGCATCATCATATGCAATATGAAACTCTCCGGATGCTATGCACTTTTCAATTATTTTTTTCAGTTCTTTTTTCCCCATACGCATTTCCCTGTCGCTTATGCGCCTTTGCATTGCTTGAAAATGCCGCTCAATATCACTCTCAAAAGGCCCTGAAATTTTACAGTTCTCCTATTTGCGGCCATTGTCCGTTTAACCGGAACGTAGGTTTTACCACTACGTTTCCGCGTACCATTGCCCAAACAGGGCAAAGTTTTTCTTCTGACAACCCGATTGCTTTTTGGACATCGTCTTCCGTCGCATCCGGCGATACAACCAAGATCTCCATATGGATCACTGAAAAGCTTTTGGGATGCTCATTCCTCGATTCACCGCGCATATTTATCTCAAAGCTTGCAATTGTTCGCCCAAATTTGCGGAGCATAGTTAGAATCGTACCGCCTGCGCATGTCCCAAAACTGATCAGAAAAACTTCCAGGGGATAATATCCTTCATCATCTCCATATGGAGGTATATAATCTGTTATAATTTCCGGTTTCTCCGGAGCAGCCGCTGAGAAGCGCAGTTTTTGATTCATCAGACGGATTTTAGCCGTCATAGTTTCTGTTCCCATTTTAAGCCTCCTCTTATGCTTACCGGTGTGTCCCTCAGGAAATGACGCCTTGCCGTTTATATTTCATTTCCAGGTTATGAAAACACCTGTTTTTTATGGGTATTATACTAAATTCCCACTGGTAATATTCTATAACTACTGTCGAAAATCCTCTATGATTTCGCTTGCGCCAATAAATTGTATATTTATATAGTATAATCAATTATTTTATTCCATGCCCGAACTGAGCTATCATCAAAGAATTAATTAAACACAGAATAAAAAAAGCCCGGCCTTATGCAGCAGACCGGGCAATCCAAAACCGGCGGTAAACCTCGCCGCGGGATTCGTGCACTCCCGCAGCGTAAACCCGCCTGGGCTAAAATATATATATTTAAATTTTATTCGTATCAGTCCCGAACAATTGGTCCGACTTATAAATTTTTTTGCTGAAAACAAGGAATAATCATGAATTAAACATATTATACCATATAAGCATATATAATGTCATATTTGTACCAAAACAGGTACAAATAACGCCCTGTGATAATAAAATCTCCGTATCAACTTCCAATATGAAGTTGATACGGATACCTTCAGCAAGGGGGTGGCAGCGAAGCGTCGGACGGGGAAAGGTTCCCCCGCTGAGCATAGTGTCGGCACTTCGCTACGGATTCATGCTGCGCGTAAGTTTTTCCCTCGGCACCCGTTTGCATTCATCTCGCGCTCAGTGAAAGCTGCGTTCCCTTTTTCCGCCTTTGGGCGGCGGTCACTCCGCTTTCCAGGCAGGGAGCTGCGCCATGATGTTTTTTGCAGACTTGACTGCAGCGTCTTTATCAAGACCCTGTGTCCTGACTATGAATTCCGCCATTCCGGCAAGTTTCTCATCATAGCTTTGCATGCTTCCATCCTCGTGCGCACAAAATTTACAGTAATCACGGCTTTCATCTCCCATTGCATAATCGGATTTTTCCCGCATGGGCATACCGCAGGCAATACAAACCTTCATTTTCTTTTTTCTCCTTTAATTATTTTTTGAAATATATATCTACCCCGAGGCTTTCCAGTTCTTTTATTCCTTTAGGGGTAATTTTATAAACCGTTGTTTTTTCCTCATCCGCTTCAAACCATTTAAGCTCCATCAGACGGCTGAACAGCCTGTTCCCAAGCGTACCGCCCAGATGCCCGTAGCAGGTCCTGGCTTTAAGAATCTTTCCGATATGCATTATCCCGACTCCTGTTATTTTTCAATCAAACCTATAAAATATTCGATCAACTCGCCTCCGCGTTGTTCGATCACGCTTTTTCCAGGCGCAAAGAGTTCCCGGTTTATGAGATAATAATGAACCAATCCGATCCAGGTATTAAAAAGCAGGTGCAAAGGCATGGGCCGTATGAGCCCAAGTTCTGTTTCCCGTTTCACAGCCTCGCTCAAATGCAGCGATATTGCTGACTGCACCATAATAAAGCAATCCCTGCAGCCGGCAGGCAGGAGCGTGGATTCGCTCACCAGCCGGAAATAAAAATCCTCATATTCGGCAAGACCTGTGAGGTGCGCAGCTAATATTTCGCGCACGCCCGCATGCCCGCAGGCAAGATCATGTGTTCTTTGCGCTATTCTCTGTCCGAAGTCCCAAATGACCGCGCTTATCAGCGCATCCTGGGATTCAAAATGCGCAAAGACACTTCCGTGCGAAACTCCCGCAGCTTTAGCGACATCATCTGTACGTGCGGTTATTACGCCACTTTTAGCGAATTCGCCATAAGCCGCTTCCAATATCCTTTGCCGTGTTTTTTCCTTTTGCAAAACCCGCTTATTCAAACTGGTTGACTCCTAAATCATTGACTTTATAGTCATTATAATTTATTCCAATCATTTTTGCAATACTTTTTATTTGCCGGATTCAGAACTAAAAATGTTTAAAAAACATGGAAAAAGATATAATAATTGTTAATACACATACCTTTTTGGAGATAAAATGATGGAATTCAATAAACACCAGAAAAAAATCATGGATGCGGTCAGGGACAAAAGTGTTTTCGATCTCACGTCCTATCTAATCGAATTCAAGTATACGAAAAACTTTACCAATGAATCATTCCAAAAAACGCTTTCATTGGGGGAACAAAAATATGAATACGATTTTTCAAACCCCCAGGTCATCGGTTCGGATCTTTCCGGTATCTATGATTTTCTGTTTGTTTGGCAATACTTAAAAGACAACGGTCTCATATTTGAAACCGAAAAAACGATCCTGCCGCAGGACCTTTCCGTTTTTTTTACGGAACAGCCGGATGCGGATGATTTGAAATTCAACAAGGATATCGTTAAAACCTGCCAGAACAAAATAGGGCTGCGGATAATCCCGTCTCCGGGATTGGAGTCCTTCATAAAACGTAAATTCAAAACAACGACCGAAACGGTTTTATTGAACAGCCTTAGGGCAGCCTGGACCGCAGCTATTGTCGCATTGGTTTTTTTGATTGCATCCGCTGTATTTTACGCTTTTTTGTACCTGGAGGCAAACAGGGAGGCCTCCTATATTTTAAATCAAATGGGGATTCTTCAGCAAAATACAAATTCGATCGGCAGGTCGGTTTCCGATATCAAGGATACTATTACCGGAATATCTGATAAAATAAATTCGTTTCTTCCATAACGGAAGTTCAATATACCCCCGAAAGAGTTTTTACTCTTAAGGGGCCTCTAAAAACAAAAGATTCTTCGCTGCTATCCGGCGAAGAATCTTTTTATATCAAAATGAATCAAGTCTTTTCCCCAAAACGGACAAACTCCCCGGGATTGCTCCTGATATATGAACAAATCAGTTTTATACTTTCGGGCAGCCTTACCTGCAGTTTCCGGTCAATGGCGTTAATAGTATTTCGGCCTGTATTTCCGCTGGTATAAGCTTTCTCAATCTCACTTAAAAGCGAGAGCATTGCGTCGTCGCCAAAATACTGCATGCTTTTTTTCAGTTCGTTCCAGATTCCCTTTATGGAGAGAAGGTCTTCCATTTGGAAAAATTCAGCCGCGCCGCCGCTCGTGTGTCCGTATAAAATCTGAAACATCAGCAGTGCGCGCTGTCCCTTTGTAAGGCTGGAATAAACTTCTGTTTTGATGATAGGATCTTTCCCCCGAATCTCGTGTATCAGCGGATGGATGCACGCCCATATGAGTGCGTTTTCCTCCAGCGAGTCAAATACCTGCCTGTCAATCATCCCCAGCATAAAAATCCCCCTTTTTACCAAGTTGAATATACCAAATCCCCCGTTAATACGCCCATCGGCGCCGCATATACAACGAGACAACAGACTTAGATTATAAGCCCGTAACCCTCTATGCTGTTTTTTAATTATGAATTCTATTATCGTATGTATTTAATTATATTATATACGATTTCCGGAAACAGGCAATAAGTTTTATCTTGCCTGCATTCCTCTTTCTTCTTCCGGGAAAGGGGCCTCATTTAATCAAATCATTCAGTCTGCACTCTGATCCGGTATGCATTACCTGCCGTGTTTTTGCATTTCTGTTTTGGTGTTCTCTTCCATCTCGATCAATAAATCCTGATGCAGCGGGATTTTATCCACCACCGACCTGTTTTCGATGATATAAAGATCATTCGGTCCAAAAAGGTACACCCTGTCAAAATGAAAAACATACCGTTGTTGTATGGATGGAAGCAGCTCCGCCAGCGCGCCGGCCAAACCGTCCGTGACCTGGTATTCCCGCATGGTCAAAAAAAGCTCGTTCTGTGGGAAAGTGTCATATCCTCCTTCGTTTAATTTTTCCAGTTTTTCTCGAACGCCTAGCTCAAGAAGTTTAAGCTTCCAGCTTTTTTCCCGCTTGTCACCGTCCGTATCCAGCAGTTCGTTTTCCAGAAGCAGCGCACCCAGCTTTCCGCCCGGCAATCCTTCGGCCTCCAGATCCATGTGTTCCAGATATTTTTCCATAAGCATCGCGTCCGTAGTGGTTACCATCCTGTGCTCCACGCCGATTTTTCCCTTTGCATCCCGGATATCCGGTTTATCAACATTAAAAAAGCGCCTGCCTTTATAAACAAGCTTTTCCAGCAGATATTTGGCGTTCAGTTCCTCTTCCCTTAATTTCAGCAATGCGCAGGCCCTCCGCACTTATATGGATTTCATTTGATTTTTTACCGTTGTCTGTATGATAAACTTTTTCGGAAAACGAATCAACAGAAATGTTTTTTTATTAATTCGGCGTTTCGGACATTCTCCGGAAGTACCTATGCATACTGAAGAAAACCGGAGAGTTCAATATCCTTCAGGCGTTCTCCGCTTTGGCATGAAATATAAAACCACTGAGCAAAATTCATTTGCTCAGTGGTTTTGTTTACTTACGTTGAATTATTATTCCGGCCCTCCCGCCATTGGGAAGGCTGCCGCACATAAGCGGCTCATGTTTTATTCATTTTTCATTAGGTATCGTTACATGTCATTATCAGATCGTTCATGATCTCGGTTACCTGGGGAACCCATTCATCAGTCGTGCAATATATTTGCCCTATCGTCCCGATGGTGGTCCTTCCCTGGCTGACATATTTTCTGCTCAGAAGATCGAACATGTATTTCACACATTCTTCTTTTGTCGCAAATGAGCGGTACCCGTCTTCTCCGCTTTTGATTCCGCCCAGGTTGTTGTGGTTACGGGCCAGCGAACTGGTACCGTTACCGCTCTCCAGACGGACAATTGCCAGTACGAACAAAGCGTTGATGTTGTACTGTTGTTCCCCTTCATAGAATGCCTGCCCCAACCCTTTCAGATCTTGGGGAAACAGCGCTTCAATCATATCAGGGACTAAATTCGATTTTTGAGTTATGTCCTTGGGCACATTCAGGCTTACATAAGCTAAAATTTGCTGCCCGTTATCCATTGTAGAAGTATATTCGAGTGCAAAAGCGGTCGTAGATTGTGCAATGATTACTATTGCAATAATCATCACAATGAAGAACCTCTTCAGAATATGCTGCTACCTCCTGTGCCCAAATTTTCATCATTCATATATCAACTCTCCTTCCTTAAGTTTCCGCCCACTTCTTTCAGGCAGAAATCTTGGCCCAATATATTACCGGACGATCTTTAAAAACAGTTTCTCTTTTGGGGATTTTGAGTCTGAATTTCACCTTAATTTAACCCCTTTTTTACTGTCCTGCCGGGCCAAGTATGGAATATACCATCATTTTTCCAGGCTGTCAACACCTCCCGGACCCTGCACGTACGCTGCCTCTCCTTTATATTTCCAATGTTGACAAATTCATGTTTTTTTCGCGTTTTCATTATATACAAGCCAGGAAATTAGAAAAAGCGCTTTAATAAGGGGAAAATGCGGAATAACTATGGGCATTTCAATCCGTCTTCCCCCCCAAAAAAGCAATTTACAAAAAAAAATAAAAATTTTTATTAAAAATTTTAAAAAAGGCTTGAATTCTATAAGATATATGGAAATCATTTCCACAAAAAGGAATGCGCAATTTATGAAATTTTGTATAGAATTTACAAGACCGCTTACAATATATTCGAGGTGATGCGAATATGATGGATATGCCGATAGGGCTTACAATGGCGTTTGCCGAAAATTTAGATTCTTTCAAATATTTTTCCTCCCTGACTCCAATGCAGCAGCAGGGAATTATTGAACATGCTAGGACACTTAAGCGGCAGGAACTTAAGAACTACATTCAAAACTTGGGAAGAGATCCGCATTTGTTTTGATACCTTGGAGCGGCTTACGCCGCTCCCTGCGTCAACAGCCTGTCCACTCGAAAACCTCAAAATATATTTCAAGGCCGTTGTCCGATAGGTTTAATCCATAAATTCTTTCTATCAGTATTCGTCCACCTCCATCAAAACATCCTCCAACATCTCCGTCACACTGGCAATATCCTCCTCAGCCAGGCCCGTAAAATCAACGCCCTCGCTGGTCCAGCGTTCTTTCATAATCAGGATGTCTCCAAAGAGGGGATACCCGTGCTCTTCCGTTTCAAAAAGATAACATCCCACCTTGTTTTCAGGCAGACCAAGTATGCCGCCTTCTCCATTGATCAGCAGACAATAAGGCCGTTCAAGCCTGCGCGCCGTCACATGCTCCATACTTCCGCCAAGAAGGTCTCCGGCAGATTCGTAAAGCGGCGCGGGCAAATCCACCTCTTTAATTTCGCAGTCCGAAGTAACCAGTATCCCTTTCAAACTCCGTCCCTCCTTCGTAAACATAAATCCAACCCTCAGAACTCATTTCAAGATACGCACCTTTATCACGCAGTTCCTCCGCTTCGCCCAGCGTCAGGGACGCGGGGTTTATAATGCTTTTCAATTCCACTTTATTACTCCTTTTTTCTTCCGGCAGAACGATCAATCCCTCCACCAAACCCGCCGTACAAAACCTAAATGCATTTAATCTACGGCTCACCCATTCTGTTTAAATCTACGAATTTATTTATTGATTTATTCCATATAATGCAATCGGCGGCTAAATTGTGCATTTATAGGATAAGAAATAAAATCGATAGTCCTTGTCGGATAAAATGTATAATTTTTTCAAGAATCTTTCAGTCGTCTCAGCAAAATTCGATCTTCTTACCCTTTTTATGCATTGTCATGCAGGAATTGAGTTTCATATATTACAATATAAATACCGGATGGTAATCCTTGCCTTAAAGGCATTGTACATATTTGAAATAAAAATTGGTTTGGTTATGTTTTTTATTTTGATTATGAATAATTGAAGGGGAAAAAATTATGAGCAGGCTCATTTACACTTTTGAAAACGCTGAAACACAGCCAAACAAGACGAATGATCAGCCGCCTCCATACGAAGGACAGCTTGAAGTGCAGGTGCAGGACCAAAGCGGCAAGCCTCTAAGCGGCGTTGCAGTCCAGATCGTCCGAATGAGAGACAACAACCTGATGTATGATCTCGTTACAGACGAAGACGGAAAAACAAAAAGGGTCACCCTGACTACGCCGGCAGTGACAACCGAATTTGGACAGAACAGTATCGTGTTTTATACAAACTATATGATCACTCTGAATGCACCCGGATATTATACGATTATCTATGACCATATTTCCATATACCAGGGCAGTACGATGATCCTGATACTTAAAATTTATAAAGCAAGATAGGCGGCGGATATCATAAAAAGCAACTCCTGCAGGATCCTTAAGGCTAGGGAGTTGCTTTCATTTAGCTTCATCTTTTTGCCATGTTGCTTCTTTTATAATAAAAGCTTATAAAAAGCCTTAAAAGATACATGACCATCATTACCGCTCCTGCGATGAATACGATCCCAATCGCAATATGTCCGTTTGAAAAAACCGCCGAAAGGGGGTATACCCATCACAGAAAAAGTCCTGAACAGAAATGCCGCGGCTGTTAGCGGCATCTTTTTTTACATGCCGCCCATTTTGGTGATATGTTTCAAGAATATATATGATGATTAACCGTTCATCAGAAGAGCTTGCATTCGAAAGAAAAAGGGACTGATAATTTTAAAAACGATTCAACCGAATACGTTGACATCGGATAAATATTATTATATACTGATTAAGCTTACAAAACGGAGGCATAGCTCAGCTGGTTAGAGTACTTGCTTGACATGCAAGGGGTCACTGGTTCAAGTCCAGTTGTCTCCACCATAAAAAGACGCCTATACACAGCAGTTCAGGCGTTTTTATTTTTATAAAATAGCCCACTTTTTAGCCCACTTTTAAGAATTCACTAAAATAGCCAATAAAATTTATAGAATAGTGACAATAAATATTCCAAACATTTCATTCGCATATTTGATACAACACAAGCACAAGAATGTTGCGTACATAGGACAAGTAAGAAGGTAAAAATATGACTACTGAATATGCTCATATAAGCTGGCAATACGCCAGCGATAAATTGTTTTTAAATGTTACTGTGATTTTCTCAAAAAATGGAAAGATTACGCCTATTTACTTTGAATATGAGGATTACAAATATAATATAGACCGATTAATCAATAGAAACCCATGGCTAGTACAAAAAATGGGGGGCCTAGTTCTCCTTATACATGCATGGCTTCGTTTAGGTGGTATCTGGAAAGAGAATGAAAAGAATACGTTTTTCTACTATAACCATTATTTTACTTTAATAAGCTTCCTTTTTGTATGTTCAATTAAATGCCCATCAATAATCTTATGTTTTCTATACAATTTAATTTTACAATTTATCCCAAATACATTTTTAATTATCTTTTTAGACTCTTCTCTTAATTCTTCCCATAGGGTATTATTCTTTAATGGCCCAATAGAACTTTTCATTATGACCATTAAATTTATCTAAATATTTTTTAAATTGATCAAGTATCTGTAACTGTCTTTCATCAAATACTTTATAGTCAATATACATCTGCCTTCTCATGGAGTAAGAATTATCAAAATCTCCTACGCATCCAACTCCGGTCATTTCTATTTGTCTTTCAGCAGGATAAGACATTATCAATTCATCATGGTAATATTTTAACAACTTATGATTCATAGGATTCCTCGGGGATACCCCTCACGCCTTGATTATTCTCACTCCCGCAGGCGGTAGTTTGTTCTTTTTAAAATTTTTGTTTTGTCGTGACACTCGTGCGCCATGCTTAACAGGTTTCTATCAACAAGCGCGAGTTCCGGATGATCGGCAAGCTCCTCTAAGTGGTGCACCTCCGTCGCTATCCTTTTGCAAGGATCACCGCCGAACAGCTCATTGCATCTGCAAAGGTAATGGTCGCGCTGCAATATCCATGCGCGTTTCTTCTTCCATGCGGTGGAGTTATAGAAGCGCCGCATCCATTCTATTGTTTGTCTTGTCGTCCTCATCGCCATAAGAAATACACTCTAATCATAACCACCCGTCAAACGGGTGGTTTGCACTAAGCCTATAAGGCTTTATTACTGGCCAGCGTCTCAAGGCGCTGGCTTTCTCTTTGTTCAAGCCACCATGCCGTTGCCTCTTTTGCATGCCCT
>JAEWMJ010000057.1 GCA_023393165.1 Bacillota bacterium
TCAAGATACCGTTTTACAATGGCCGCTTTTTCATCCGCTCCGAGCTTCGGCCCTCTTAACATAATTATTCCCCCTATAGTAAACAGTGATTTTTTATTTCACTGTCTCCCATAGGGGGAGCATATCAGTTTCAGCGGCCTTAATTTATTATCAAATGTTTAAAGCCTTTGCAGTTGTGGTTACATTAAAATCAGAGGAAAATCAGAAGCGTAAGTCCGTGCATCTTTTGGATAGAAATTCATAGTATAAACCGTGTATAGTTTTAAATAATTTTAAGGAGGAAATCATGGAATTTTTAACAGAGAGCAGCATTTGGATTTACTTTTTTATTTTTTTTGGTAAAATACTTGAGGTTGCCGTATCCACGGTAAGGCTTGTCCTGATCAACCGGGGCGAAAGGGTGAAAGGCTCCTTTCTGGCCTTTTTTGACATCCTTTTATGGGTTTTGATTACAGGTACGGTACTTGCGGGCTTTCAGCAGGATTGGGTCCGTCTGCTGATATTTGCCGCCGCTTTTGCGATCGGCAACTATGTGGGATCCTGGATTGAAGACAAACTGGCTTTCGGGTTGTCCTCCGTACAGGTAATCGTGCCCGAATGCGAGGAAAGCCATACGGTTGTAGAAGCCCTGAGAAGCAACGATTTTGCCGTTACGGTATTAAGGGGCCAGGGCAAGGACGGCGAGCGTGAACTTCTTATGCTCCATCTGAAACGCAAACGCATCCCCAGGGCTGTACAGATCGTTAAGTCGGAATTAAAGGATGCAATGATTATTGTGAACGACGTAAAAAATATTTTCGGCGGCTACATCCGCAAATAACTAGCCGCAAATTTATTTCCGGAAAGGATTACGAATGAAAAAAGATTCTCTGCAGCTCATCGTGAAACCCCTGCTTAAATGGTACGCCCAAAACGCGCGCGTTCTTCCCTGGAGGGACGACCCGACCCCCTACCGCGTTCTGATATCGGAAATCATGCTGCAGCAGACAAGAGTTGAAACGGTGATCCCCTACTTTGAGCGCTTTATCCGGGAACTGCCGGACATCCGCGCGCTGGCCGAGACCGACGAACAAAACCTGCTGAAACTGTGGGAGGGCCTCGGATATTACAGCCGCGCCCGCAACCTGCAAAAGGCCGCAAGAATGGTCATGCAGGAATACGGCGGCAATATTCCCTCCGGTTTCAGCGATCTTGTCCGCCTCCCCGGGATCGGGACATACACGGCGGGCGCAGTCTCATCCATCGCGTTTGGCATTCCCCTGCCCGCTGTGGACGGCAACGTCCTTCGGGTGGTATCCAGGATAACCGCCAGCAGGGAAAACGTAAGCGACCCTGCCGTTAAGCGCAGCGTGGAAGACAGCATCCGCATAATTATCCCGCCGGGACAAGCGGGCGACTTCAGCCAGGCGCTTATGGAACTGGGAGCGACCGTGTGTCTGCCCAACGGGGAACCCAAATGCGAAAGTTGTCCGCTTGGGCATGTCTGCGCAGGGTATGCGCAGGGCGTCGCGGCAACTCTTCCTGTAAAAGCGCCCAAGGCGGAGAGAAAGATCCAAAACAAAACGGTTTTTATTATGGTGAACGGCTCCCGTCTTGCCATCCGGCAAAATCCGCAGAACGGCCTTCTTGCCGGTCTTTGGGGATTGCCCGTGGAAGACGGCGTGCAAACCCCGGATGAAGCTGCGCGGGCGCTGGCAGGCATGGGCGTATCCGCGGGTGAAATTAAGCCTCTTTTTGCGGCCAAGCATATTTTCACGCATATTGAATGGCGCATGACAGGTTATTTTGCGCAAATACCCGAAATCCCGGAAAACAGTCCCTTTACCTGGGCAAGCCCCGCAGAAATAAAAAACCGGTACGCTTTGCCTTCCGCGTACCGGAAATACGTGAACTGGTTTTTAAAGCATTATGACAAGCCCTGGCAATAATACGCCCGGTGCAATATTTCCGCCCCTTCGCTGTCAAAAACGTTCAGTTCTTTTATGGAACGCATGACGGTATCCACCGCCATCTGGTAATATCCGTTTGAGAGATATATATTAGCGAGGGAAAACAGCACCCTGTCCGATTCAAAATAGTTATAGGCGTACAGCAATTTTTCGAATAATTCAAATTTTTTTGTTTTCAGTACGGTTGAGAGGAGATCTTCATACACCTTGACGGCTTTTTGCACGTCTTCAAAACCCCCCAGCACGTTCTCGCCGCTGCCTGAATATACGGCCGCGACCTGTTTGTATACCGCCGCCGTCGGCTGGTCACAGAAAGGAACGACCGCTAAAAGCTCGTCTTGCGTTTCTCCGCGCACCAGGGCGGCTGCGAATAAATAGCGCAGGCATTGCGTATAAAAATGAGGAAATATGTTGCAATCAACTTTTTCCTTCTCCAGGACCTCTTTCAGCAAGACCTCCGCGCCGTCGAAATCTCCGGTATGGTACAGCAGCTTTCCCTCAAGGAAAGTCTTCTCCTTGGAATATCCGTCCATTTCCCGCATGATCCGAATATATTTTTCCGCCCGGTCATAAAGCCCGATTTTGATCAGGATGTCCGTCAGAATAAGCAGATTGGGCAGATGGTTCAGGCTCCCAAAGTATCCCGTGAGTTTCTCCTCCACCACGTTTTTATCGGCAAACGCCATATTCAGGATATCCGCGATATCATAAAGGACGTAAAAAAGCGCGCTGTTTATATTGAGGATTTTGATGAACGCATCCAGCGCTCTTTGGTAATCATTGAGGTACATATACAGTTTGCCTAACGAATAAAGGGGCTTTACCGTGGCGCAGTCGTCCGAAAAACGGATCTCCTTTGGCGGTTCCCCCATTTCAATAGCCTTGTTAAAACTGTCTATCGCCTTCGTATAACGTTTCCAGTCCCAATAAACAAGGCCCTTGAAATATTCAAAGTCGGTGCACCGGGGATAGATTTTCAGCGCTTTTTCCGCTAATTCAATTGCTTCCGGGAATTTTTTCATCGTATACAGGCACATGGCGGAACGGAAGAGCAGATGCGGCGAGAAAGCTTCGGATTTATTGTAATGATCCATTGACTCTTTATATAATTCATACGCTTTTTCATATTCTTTCAGGGCCATATATTCATTCCCCAGATTGAACAAAGTAAACGGATTATGGGGATCATCCTCCAACTGCTTTTGCAGCAAGGGGATATTTCTTTTTCTTTTATCCTTTTCGGCAACAACCTGGTCAAGGTACCCGAGATGCTTGATGCGCACATTCAGGACTGTAAATTTGTTTGACTGGAAATTTCCGTCGGGCCGGGTGATCTGTTCATGAATTTCCCCCCAGAATTCGTAAAGCCCATTATTCCGGAGCAGCCGGAACGCGTTGTGCAGCGTATAGTTGGTGCCGCCGCCTTCCCCTACATAATTATATATGGTAAAAAAAGCGCCGTCGAGTTCTTCGTTCCGAAGAAACTGAAACAGTTTATCCTTGTCTTCTGCAATGAACCTTTCGTCCGCGTCGGGCAGCAATATCCAATCGCAGGCGGCCTGCCGTATGGAATAATTACGGGCGTTGGCAAAGCTCCCGTCCCAGGGATAATCAAATATTCTGGCTCCGTATTTTTTTGCGATCTCAATTGTCCCATCGTTTGATCCCGTATCCACAACGATGATCTCGTCCACAATATCTTTTATGCTTTCAAGACAGCCTTCAAGCAATTTTTCCTCATTTTTTACAATCAGGCATGCGCTGAGCGTCTGTTTTTTTTCCATTACTTCGCTTCCTTTCAAAAATTTTATGCAGCAGGCATACGGCCGGCCGCATGCTTGCTGCACTCAAAAGAATCAATATTACCCTTTTTTGTCTTTTGTTACGCCTGTGCGACATAAAATGCGCTGAAAGTCCCGGTATTGGCGCCCAGGTCATACTGCAGCGCAGCATAATGCGCATATCTATTGATATCGATAAGCAGGGTCCCGTTGGTCCCGGCTACCGTGGTGTTGGTGTAACTGGGGTCTGCAATATAATGCGTTGACGTAGTATCCGGGCTGATCATTAGTGAAAGCGTTAACGTGTTTGCGCCCTCATTATATACAAACATCGATGCAACCTTTAAAGCCGATATATCGGTATCCGCAAATAATGTTCCTGTTCCGGTAACTGACGTGCCGGTCACAGTGAGCGATGTGAATGCGCTGCCCGCAACGGTTATCGATCCTGCTACGGTCAATGAAGTGTTTGCTATCGTCGTCAGCAGTTGGCTGGCAGTTGTATTGAATACGAGATTATTCATAAAAACCTCCATGCTTGAGCGTTATCTTCAGCCATGCTCCGGGCCGCAGCGCAATCCGGGGCATGGCTTTCTATATTCAAATGCATCAGCAAAGCCCTTGATGCATGTAGTAATTTCTGGTTTGCACCTGGCACCATATCTTTGCGGAAATATAACTTTGGGAGTTTTGGCTCCTGATTCTCACGCGGTTATATTTTGCAAAATAATAGGGAGCCGCAAAAATCATTCCGCCTGCAGGCAGTTCAAAGGTTTGCGCATCGTCCGCATATTCCATGTCATCCGGACTGATCTGCAGGTTCACTTGCAGGCCGCTGTCAGAAGTATTCCTGACAAAGAAAGTCGCCGTATCCGCAGAAGCCATATCCACGGCAGGGGAAAAGCTTTCCCCGTATCCCCCGACATCAAACACATGCTCGGCAAATTTGTTTTCAATGGATCCCTCGATATGCGGTTCGCAGTTTGTATAATAATCAAGCGTAATATACGGCGGGGTCTGGCTGTGCATGGAAGATGCCAGGATCAGCGAGGGATCCCTTTTGTTTGCCTTCAGGGTGATCCCGAAATTCGTTTCCGGATTTGCGTACCACCCTGCCGCCAGTTCCGTAATATCGCAGAATACATAACCCGGCACATACGCTTTTGAGAATTGGACGACCGCCTGGGGAAGCGCCTCCGACCGAGGCCTGGTCATCCATGTGACGCTCTGCCCGTCAAAAGCTTCAAGGTTGGCGTATATGCCAATACCCTTTGTTCCCTCTGAGCCGGCCGCATCCACATAAAGATATATTTTTGCGCTCACAATGGTGCTGAGGGGAGGAAGCAGCGATACGGAGCCGAATTTCAGCAAAGCGTTATTTTCCGGACCTGTAAGGCAGGCTTGATTTGGCCCGTAAAACCTGGAGACTCCTATGTGAAGAAGATTCGAATAATAAAAGTTTTTATCACTCTGTCTTCTGGATACATAAGTTGCATCGGTTGATATCAGCCTGGCGGTTTTCATTGCAATCCTCCTGCCTCCAAATCAGGCTCTTCTGTTATAGTAGGCGACAACGCTCACGGTGGTGTTTGACAAAACGCTTAACCTTATATATTTCACGGGCATTGTCACCGCCTGCTTCCTGTTCCAAGTCCCTGTGCGCCGGTTAAATCCCTATATCCAGGCTGGATGCGGTTACAGCTATTTCGGCGCAGGAAATCAGCATTTGCCCTCCGCCGCCAACGGCAAATGCGGCGGGATTTGACAGGCCGTCATATCTGAATCCGGTGATGCTTAGCACATCAGGATTTATATTAAAAATCAAATTGTTCAATCAATCACTCCTGCCGCGCGATAATTTTTGTCGCAAATAAACACATTTTAGCCATTCTTAATTCTTTATATGCGCCGCCGCGCGAACTTGTTACCTGTGAAGGGTATAAAAAAAAGCCTGCTCACAGAGCAGGCGCAGCCTTCATTTATTTTAGGAAACGGTTCATATAATTTAGGATTGCTCAAAATATCTTTGAAGAGTTATTTTCCTTCTTCAAATCTTAAAATATACTCGTTCAGTCCGATCTTCATCTCGGCCGATATGGCAACGCATTTGAGTTTCAATAAAAAGAACATTTCCCTGCCGCACCCCGAAAGCATTTCGAAGTTGCCCTGGCCCTTGCTGATCACCAGGTCCGCGCCCCAGAAAACATCCAAAAACTCCGGGCTGCATTCCTCCAGTATGGCTCCGGGCGAATCGCATCCCGAGGATATGATTGCGGCGCATTTGTCCAGCCCGGATGCGACGGCGTCTTCCAGGGTAACGTCGTTCAGCACGGGGCCGCTTCTTACGGCATAGGTAAAGTTTTTGCCCGGCAGATTCTCAATCAGTATGCGGTCAAAAACAGATTCGCCGGCATTATCCCCGATCACCAGTATGTTTTGGGCATGAGTGATCTTTTCCCTGAATATCCCGTAATCGTCGACCGCAAACTTTCTTTTGATTTCTTTTTCGATCAGGGCCTCCACATTGTTGGCGGCATGGTTGATCGCCCTGTCTATAACGTTTCCTGTAGCCGCTATTTTTAGCGCCCAGTAAAGCTTGTCGTCCGATTGATTCAGAAATTCCCTCAGGCGCGGAAGTATCTCGTTTGCCTCCTTGATATCGGTACCTTTTACTTCCGCATACAAGTCGGACACTCCTGCATGCCTGCTTACGACAGACAGTATCTCCCGCGTCAGAGCAGGCGCGCTTTTATAGTTTTTATACCCGGCGATCCGGGTCAAGACCTCGTCCATTATTTTTTCATGCGTCTCCTTGTCATCGGACGCCATTCTGGACGATTCAACCACCTGCCTCAGAATGCAGGCCAAACAATCCAACTGTAAATCCATGTCTTCTCCCAAGTATTCAATGTTACCGCATTATAATTTTGCAATACAATTGCAATTGTAGTATGTTGACGGCAAGCTGTCAAATAACCTGTCATAATTTGAGGATAAACGCCGTACTGCTTATTTGTCTTTCCGGTATCCTGGCAAATAATTCATGCTTCTTATTGACGGACGCACATTTTCAATGTATACTGAATAAAAATGTATCATATGAGACATTTTTTTGGAGGAGACCATGGAAAACAAACCGGAGTATTTCAATCAAATAAAGGAAATATTTCTGTTCCGGGATGTGGAGAAAGCCGTTCTGATCGATCTGCTTACAGATGAACGCGCTGAGATAGCCGATTTTTCTGCCGGCGATACCATTTACGACGAATCCAATTACCGCGCAAGCCTTGGATTCATCCTCTCGGGCAAGGCCGAGGTGCAAACAGGCAGCACGGGGCGTATGACCATACTCAACCGGCTCGCGCCCCCCCAGTTATTCGGCGCCGCGGGGCTGTTCCAGGAAGACGGACTTTACGTGACGCGGATCGTTGCGCTGGAGGACTCCAGTATACTGTTTATTCCCCAGGACCTTCTCACCGGCGCAATGCGCAAAGATTTCAGGCTGGTGGAAAACTATCTGGCCTTTTTATCGCAGCGGATACGGTTTTTAAACCGGAAAATCAACAACTTCACGCAGGCGAACGCGGAGGGAAAGCTGGCCCGCTATCTGCTGGACATGGCTTCAGATCAGAAAAACGATTCCGTCAGTTTTCCGGTCAGCATTCAGAACGTCGCAAAGGTTTTACATCTGGGCAGGGCGTCCCTGTACCGGGCTCTCGATTCCCTTTCGGACTCGGGGTATATTGAGCGGAAAGGAAAAAAAATTATAATCCTGGATAGACCGGCCCTGGAGCTGTTCTGCCTTCAGCCGGATAAATTTTAAATATATAAAGGTGGTAATCATTATGAAAAAAAGAACCCTAGCAATCATCACGGCATTTTTGCTTGCCGCCGCATTGCTCTCCGGGTGCGGCGCATCCGGCGGGCAGCAGCCATCGCCATCCGTTTCCCCGCTGCCGTCCGAAACCGCAATCACCGTCTCGGCGCAGCCGTCCGGACAGCCGGAAGCTCCGGCGCAAAAAACGGACGTTTCCGTAGCCGCCCTGATTGGGCCGACCGGCATGGGGCTTGTGAAACTGATGGACGATCAGGACCAGGGAAAAACGCAAAACAATTATTCGTTCATACTGTCCGGAACGCCGGATGATATCGTTGCCAAGATCACCTCCGGCGAGGCTGATATTGCGGCCGTTCCAGTGAACCTTGCCCCCACGCTTTACAACAAGACCAGCGGCAACGTGAAACTTCTTGCAATCAACACGCTGGGCGTGCTGTACGTTGTGGAAAACGGAAATACCGTCAAGACGCTCGCAGACCTGAAGGGCAAGACATTATACGCGTCCGGCCAGGCCGCGACGCCGGAATACGCGCTCAATTATATTCTTTCCAAAAACGGTATAAAGCCGGGAACCGACGTCACAATTGAATACAAGGCGGACCACTCCGAACTGGCCTCTCTGGTCATGGCGGATAAGGCAGATCTTGCGGTGCTGCCCGAACCGTTTGTGACCACGGTAACCGGGAAAGACAAAGACGTGCATGTCGCGCTGGACCTGACAAAAGAATGGCAGGGAATCAAGGACAACAACGGCAGTTCACTGATCATGGGCGTAATGATCGTACGGAAAGATTTTGCGGATAAAAATCCGGAGGCGCTTTCAATATTCATGGACGAATACAAGGCGTCCACCGAATATGTAAACGCCAACGCCAGGGACGCCTCGGTCCTGGTTGAAAAATACGGCATCATGGCTTCAGCTGCGCTTGCGGAAAAAGCGATCCCGAACTGCAATATCGTGTATATCGACGGGCAGGAAATGAAAGACCAGATTGCGCCTTTTTATCAGATTCTTTTTGATATGAATCCGAAATCCATAGGAGGAGCTCTTCCCGATGACGCGTTCTATTATATCAAGCAATAAAACAACGCAAAAGGACACGCGGGTTTTGGGGGATCCCAAAAAAAGAATAACGAGGAGATTACTGATCGCAGCCATATGGATTGCGGTCTGGTATGCGGCATACAGCATCGTGCGGCAGGAGATACTTATAGTATCTCCCGGCCAGGTGCTCGTCCGCCTGATAACCCTTTTTGGAGAAGGCGAATTCTGGTGGTCCACTTTTTCTTCGCTGCTTCGGATCGTAACCGGGTTTTTACTTGCGACCGCTGTCGGATGCGCAGTGGCGGTGCTTGCCTATATATCCCCTTTCCTTTATGATCTTGCAAATCCCATGATAAGGATTATCCGGGCGACCCCTGTAACGTCTTTTATCATACTTGCGCTTATCTGGCTGAAAACAGACAGCGTGCCTGTTTTCGCATCCTTCCTGATGGTATTCCCCATCATATGGGAAAACGTCTACAAGGGCATCCAAAGCGCAAACCCGGATCTTTTGGATATGGCAAAGGTTTTCCGTCTGAAAAAGGGAACCGTACTGAAAAGGATCTATATTCCGTCGGTAATGCCGTATTTTATTGCCGCCTGCAATATCAGCATCGGGATGGCATGGAAAGCTGGAATCGCGGCCGAAATTCTGGGTGTGCCCATCCATTCCATAGGCACACGGCTATACCAGGCCAAGATCTATCTGGAAACCCTGGATGTGTTCACCTGGACCGCCGTTGTAATCATATTGAGCGTAGTTCTGGAAAAAGCCTTCATCGATCTTTTAAAAAAGGCGGGAGAAAAATACAACGTAAGGTAAAGGGAGTCGAACCCATACGGTTCAGAGGGCGCCAGGCACGGCATTACTGCGTTGCCGCGCTTTGCCGTAGCACCACTACGGCTGCATCACGGCGTCTTGTACTGCCAAGCCTTACGCCACTCTGAACTCGCAGACCCAAAAAGCGTCGTTTGGGATGCAGTTCGCGGAAGAGGAAGGAGCCATAGTGGCGCTATGGCGACTGACGATGACAAAAAAATGCGCCCAAACGACGGCTTTTGGGCGCATGAGTTCGAATCTCTTTACCTTAAAGCTTTGACGCAAGGGAGTGATCTTTTTTGGCGGTATATATCCGTAACTTAACAAAATCATTGGGCGGCCGGGAGGTATTCCGGGATTTCAGCCTGGAAATGCCGGATACCGGATGCGTATGTTTTTTCGGTCCGTCGGGCAGCGGAAAAACTACGCTTTTAAACCTGCTGGCCGGCATTGTTTTGCCGGACGCGGGGAGCATAGAATTTACGCCGGGCAGCAGGCTGTCGTATGTATTCCAGGAAGACCGCCTGCTTCCATGGATCAGCGCCGCCGAAAATGTAAAACTGGTTGTCCAGGATAAAAAAGACGTAAAAACTGCCGCCGAGCGCTGGCTGAAAGAGGTTTCCCTTGAGGAATCGGCTGATAAGATTCCGGGAGAATTAAGCGGGGGCATGCGCCAACGCGTTGCCCTGGCGCGCGCTTTCGCCTACGGCGGCAACATCCTGCTTTTAGACGAGCCGTTCCAGGGGATAGACGCGCAGATTAAAAGCGGTCTTATATCCCTGCTTTCAAAAATGAAGACCGAAAAACTTCTGGTTTTGATCACGCATTATCCGGAAGAGGCCGCGAGACTTTCGGACATGATCCATGCGATCGCCTTCCCTCCGGTCCGGATCATGGATACGCTCCGGATAACGGATGAAATCCGCGGGAGCGATGAGCTTATGTCCCAAACAATCAGAAAACTGGCCTCGTATTATCCGTCCGCAGGCCAGCCGCCGGAATGATTTTAATACCTTATCCAAACATTATTGGTAGACTTCCAATATTTTTTTAAGCCTGTCTTTTACTTCATTCCTGAAATCCGGCGGGGACAAGACTTCCACACTGTCCGCCATCTGCAGCACAAAATACAGCATCCCCTGCCTCACGGCGCGGACGCTTGCCAAAAAATGCTGGTCGTCCAGCTTTTTGATTTTCATATCGTCGCCGAATTTGTCCTGCATAGTCTGCAGGATCTCATCCCTGCATTTCAGGTCTATCCTCTCTTCCGTGCCCGAAAACATATGGATGTGCCTGTTGGAATATTCCGCAATATCGAGTCCGTCCTCAAAACCGGGAATACCTGTCACCGGTTCCGCGGGCTCGTTCAGTATCGTAATATTGCTGATCTTTTCCAGGCGCAGATTGGAAAGGGATTCATATTTAGGATATTTGCACACAAGATAATAATAATCATTGATCCATATGATATGGTACGGGCTTACCACCCTTGGAACGCTGTCTTTCTTTTCCATGGTCCTTCCAAATGTATATTTCAGATACAGAAAGCTCACCTGCTTTCCTTTATCGATTGCCTCGGTCAGTACGTCTATGTTGTAAAATATGGCGCGGTTATCGCATTTTATGCGCTTATGCAGGTAATTTACCTTTTCCAGCCTGCTTTCGTCGTATTTATTCGTCAGCTTTTTCAGTTTATTCACGATCTCTTTGGATTGAGATTTGGAAATAAATTTCGCGGAAAGAACCGCGTCCGTCAAAAGACGCAGTTCCGAGAATTCAAATTCATTTTCCCGAAGGTAATATCCCTTGTTGTTTTCTTCGTAAGTGCTGATGTCAACCCCCCTGTCCATGAGCGTCCGCATATCCTCATAAATTGCGCGCCGGTCGGCGGTTATTCCTTCCGGTTTTAATTTATTTATGATAGCGTTCACAGATATCGGGTGATCTACATTTGTATCTCTTTTTAGTATTTCGTATACCAGCAGAAGCCTTTCCCTGTTATGAGACATCTTCTTTTCCTCCCCGCCTTAAGCGCAACATCCCGCGCTTAAGTTTTTCCTTTGGATTATCTGATTAAAATGTATAAAAATTCCATTAATTGTATTGTAAATAATTTTGCTAATAATGTCAATTTATGTTTTTAATTTTTCATATAATTGCGGCATGCATCAGCATTTTAACATTATCGGCATATATTGTGTCGAACTGCGATATCGGAAGAGGATTTTCGCCTTTTCCCACTTCCACCGTATAACCGGGCCTGCCGGTTTCCTTGACAAACCAATCCTTATATCCTCCGGTGCTTGCTATACCCTGGGCTTCCTCGAGCTTGTATCCGCTGTCGCGCGCAAGCGCCTCGCCTATGGTCCTTGCATCCTCATGCGCCAGATTTAAGAAATTCCAGAATATGACCTGCCCCTGGGAGTGGTAAGCCATGGCCAGCCTGAAATCGTGGATCCTGGTGAAATTCGCCACCGCATGGGATTCCGGCTCGGATTCCGGGTAGGGTCCCGGGTATCTTCTCGGTCCGGGCCCTGTAATCCCCAGTTCAGCCGCCGCGGTTACGGATTCATTCCACGCGGCGTCATAATTGTGGTTCAGATCAACTCCATGGATATTTGCCTGCCAAACGGTGGAAAAATCCGTTCTTCCCTGATTCCAGCTGATCAGATCGTAATAATAGGGGTTCTCCTGAGAAAGACCGTTCAGTACGAGATCCACACCGTCCGGGTTCACCATGGGTATCAGATAAACAGAGCTTTTTCTCCATACATCCCTCGGATCGTAACCGCCAAGCAATCCCCCGAACGCATATGCACGGGCAAAATCTTCAATAAACTTCATGAGCACGGGAGCCGTGATCCATTCCAGGGCGTGATGGGCGGCATTGTAAAAGACTTCGTTGGGTCCCCTTCCCAGCCGAATATAATAAAGTTTTCTATTGAGAACGCTTCTTCCAACAAATCCAATTTCAAGAAAAGGATATCTTGCCTGAAGGCCAATGAGGTCCCGCTCCATGATGTCGTATGTATAATTGATATTGGTATCCACCACGTTAAAGCGGAAAGGTATGATGATTTCCTCTCCCGGCTGCAGCCTGAGCGGCCTGAGTTCCGGATTGGCCGTCTCGATCTGTTCGACGCTGCTGTAAAACCGCCTTGCCAGCCTGTAGAGATTATCTCCGCTTTTGATCCTGTAGGTGGTATATCCCAGCAAATACTTTTCCATTACTGCATAAGTTTTAGGACCAATTATGCCGTCGGCCGGCAGATTATGATCTTTCTGGAACTGTTTCACCGCTTCTTCGGTAATATCGCTGTATAAGCCGCAGACGATTACCTTGTCGTACCCCAGCTTTTTTAACAGCGCCTGAATTTCCAGCACATCACTGCCTATCATCCCCAGTCGCAGTGTTCTCATAATATTCAACCCTTTCCAAACGAGTTTAAAAATAAGATTGCTTTTTTCAAGCAAACTACTATTATTGTATTGGAATAAAACTTTTTCTGTGACTCGCAAAACCGTTTCGTAAATCAATTATTTTTTTTACGCAGGTATTGACTTTGCCCCAAGGGTAAAGATTACTCTATTAAGAGAACATGTTCTGATATTAAATAAGGAGGCTAATATGCTGGCAATCGGCGAGTTTTCAAGAATATGCATGGTTACCGCCAAAACACTGCGGCACTACGACGGGATCGGCCTGCTGAAACCGGCACGCTATCACGCCGAAACCGGATACCGGTTTTACGACGCATCTCAGTTAAAAGACATGCAGTATATCAAGAAGCTTAAAAGCTACGGATTTTCTCTTGAGGAAATCAAAGAGCTGCTACACGCGGACGGAATGGCGTTAAAAAGAGCCATGGAAAAAAAATTCTCGTCTCTGGCTAAGGAAATAGAAGAGCAGAAAAGCCTCCTTTCCCTGATGGAAAAAGATATTTGGAATTTAGAGAAAGGATTGGATTTTATGAATATCGAAAAAATGGATATCAAACTGGTTGAAACCATTGATACCAATATGGTAAGCGTGCGCGGGAATATCGCGATACGCGATTTTGACAAACTGTTCTTAAGGCTCACGGATTTAATGGAGCAGACAGGAGCGGTCTGTGCCGGAGGGCTCCTTGCCATCTACCACTCCCCGGAATTCGACCCGGAAGATACGGACCTTGAAATAGGATACCCGGTAACCGCCGCAAGCGACCATACCAGAACGCTGAAGGGCGGCCCGTGCGCCGCAGCCGTGCACAAAGGAGAATACGGCAAACTGCACGAAACCTATACCCGCCTGGGCGCCTGGATCGATTCCAAGGGGTATGCCATATCCGCTCCCCCATACGAGATCTATCTGAACGATCCCAGGGAAGTTCCCCCGGACCAGCTGATAACCGAAGTGTATTTCCCCATTAACAAATAATTTCACTTACCCAAATTTACCCCACCTTTTCTTTCAGGTAAAAAGAAAAGGTGGGGCCAAAAGAAAACCTAAACGAATTATAAATACGAATTATCAGATTATAAATTCACTAACGCGTTAATATTTCCCTTCACGATATTGGACAGATTCTTTCGGACTGTTTCATCATCCCAATTCCACCACTTAAGTTTTATAAGCTGTTTATGGGATAATGATAAAGAACATTGTTGTTCTCAAATTTTACGGGATCATTTACAAAGTCGTTATACATTGTATAATCCCCGACAATAATATTTGGTTTGGTAACAGCCGGTTTTAAATAAACTGTCTGTTTATCGCCTTCTCTTGGATAAATCCTGTTGCAGTTCATAATTTTCCTCCTCAGGTCCGACGCCTTTTTTTAAAAAAAGAAGGTACAGCATCAATCGGTGAATTTCCGCGTAAACATGTTTTCGCCTTCCAGCAGGCTTGGGATAGTATCGAATCCCAGGCGTTTCAACAGTTCTATCACGTAAGGGTTGTCCACCGGCGTTTCATACGCCGCCTCGCCGCCGTACCGGTCCACGTGTTCCGTTCCTTCCTCTCTCCCGATCAGCACGCGCGGTCCGCCCACGCATCCGCCGGGACAGCCCATTCCCTCAACAAAATTTGCGCGGATATTCCCGTTTTTCACATCGTTCAGCAACCCCTTGCAGGCTGCCGCGCCGTCCGCCTGCACCGCTTTTAAGGGAATGTCCCTGTCCGGAACCAGCCGCTCAAGGGTACTCTTAACCGCCCGGCTCACACCGCCCGTCCGGGCATAGATCCGTCCTGCCGTGGATGAATGGTCGCGCAAATCTTCTTCGCATGCGGTAGGGTCTACATTTGCAATTTTAAATATATCCGCAGTTTCCTGAAACGTCAGCACAAAATCCACCGCGTCCTTTATATCCGGTTCCCGCGCCTCCGCCTTTTTTGCAATGCAGGGGCCTATAAAAACGGTTTTTGCATCGGGATGCAGTTTTTTGATCGCACGCCCGCAGGCGGCCATGGGAGATACCGAAGGCGGAATATGCGGAACGAGCAGGCTGTAAACCTTTCGGATCATTCCAATCCATACCGGACAGCAGCAGCTGGTCAACATAAAATCCTTATCGGTATGGATGGACTTATCAAACTCCAGCGCTTCTTTCAGCGTCAGGATATCCGCAAAAAGCGCTACTTCGATCATACCGGCAAACCCAAGTTTTTTAAACGCCGTCCGCAGCTTTCCAGGCGTAACCGCCTCGCTGAACTGGCAGATATATGCCGGCGCGATCATTGCGTAAACCGGCTCCCGGCTTTTATGCAGGGTTTCCAGTACGGGAATGATATCCCTGCAGCCGGCGAGGTTTTTATTTTTGCAAACATCTATGCATGCTCCGCAGCCCGTACAGTCTTTTTCGGAAATAACCACGTTTCCGTTTTCGTCTCTTTTGATCGCGTCAAAAAAACAGCTTTTTTCACAGTCATCCCCGCCGCAAAGGCAATCCGAAAGCCTTAAGACTGCCGGATGCTTGTCCGGATTCAAAAGGCAGTCCAAATGATGCGGATCAAAGTCCTCCAGGTCTTCTTTGCCATTACCATTCACATATGCTTGGACCGCACGGCGGTACAGTTCCTCAAAAGGCGTCATGCTTTGAACTCCTCCCTTATATTATTATATTTATTTTAACCCCGAAAGCCGAATGGTATCAACATGTCCATTTTATATAATAATATTTTATAAATATTTTATATTTTTTTTATTGACTTAACCTCTGCATCGTCATATACTTATGAACTGTAATATTTATGACTTATAAATATTATGATTCATAAATAAAGGAGGACCATGATTGGACATCGATGAACTGGCAAGGCAGATCATGTCTGCTTTTAGAAATATGTCAAAGCACCATACCAAATACCATACCAAGGCGGATACCAAACGCAGCGAAATGTCCGTATTGACCGTTCTGGAAGGCGGAGCAAAAGAAAACGGACTGATGATCACTGAGATCAGCAAAATTTTGAATCTTCCTCCCTCGGCAGTTACGCCTGTCATCAACAGGCTGGAAGAAAGAAACCTGATTATCCGGAAAAATTCGCCGGTTGACAGGCGCATCGTGCTTGTGGAATTAACCGACCGCGGCCATGAATTCTTTAAAAAAAGGCAGGAATTTTTTTTCCGGAAAGCCGTTCAGCTATGCAACTATCTTGGGGAAGAAGACGCCAGGGAATTCGTACGGCTGTTTAAAAAAGCATCCGAGTTTATGAGCAACTACCCGGATGAAGATTGCGATAACAATGTCCGTCCCGAAAACTAACGGGTCCGGATAAGAGTTTATAAATTTAAAAAAGGAAAGGTGACTATATGTTAAAACTGGCAAGATACCTAAAGCCTTTTGCGTGGCTTTTGATTCTGTCCATTGTGCTGCTTTTCGGCCAGGCAATGTGCGATCTGAATCTGCCCAATTATATGTCGGATATCGTAAACGTCGGCATCCAACAAAACGGCGTGAAAGACGCAGTACCTGAAGCGATCAGCCAGAACGGTTTTACGCTCATGACAACATTTATGACGCAGGACCAAAAGGAAACTGTTAAGGATCAGTATTCGCTGCTTGGAAAAGATAATCTTTCAAGCTCGGATTTTGATACGTATTCCACAAAATATCCATTGATGAAGGACGAAGATGTTTACGTACTTAAGTCCACCGACGAAAATACTTTCGCCCGGCTGAATTCGATTTTTGGCGAAACCACCTGGACCATGATCAACTTTATGAAAGACCAGGCCGCAAAGACGGGTACCGCCGGCGAGACCGCCCCGGCTGCCGATACGGCGAATACGGATATATCGGATGTTGATTTTACGCAAATGTATTCCGCCCTCCCCATGCTGCAGCAGATACCTCCACAGGCGTTTGATTCGGCAAGGGAACAGGCGCAAAAAATCCCTGAGTCCATGCAGATCCAAACCGGCGCAGTGATGGCCAAGGAATTCTATACCCAGATCGGAATGGATATTGCACAGATCCAGAATAATTATATCGTCAGAATCGGCGGCTACATGCTGTTGATATCGCTTGGTGGAATCATAGCGGCAATCATCGTAGGATACCTGGCCGCCAAAACCGCTGCGGGCGTTGCAAGGGATTTGCGCCGCGATGTGTTTGCGAAAGTCGAGAGTTTCTCAAACAATGAGTTCGACAAGTTTTCGACTTCTTCCCTGATCACAAGAACGACCAACGACATCACCCAGGTGCAGATGCTTATTGTCATGGGCGTCCGCATGATCTGCTACTCGCCCATTATAGCAATCGGGGGCGTGATCATGGCTGTCAACGAAAGCGTATCCATGGTATGGATCATCGCTCTTGCGGTCATACTGCTGATCGGCATTATGTTGATTGTGTTTGCCTTCGCGCTACCCAAGTTCAAGAAGATACAGAAGCTGGTCGATAAATTAAACCGCGTTATGCGCGAGAACCTGAGCGGTTTGATGGTTATCCGGGCGTTCAGCACGCAAAAACACGAAGAAAACCGGTTTGACAATGTAAATAAGGAACTGACAAGCACCAACCTGGCGGTCAACCGCATCATGGTCATCATATTCCCGGCAATGATGCTCATAATGAATACCGTTTCGCTGCTTACCGTATGGGTGGGAGCGCACCAGATCGCGGATTCTGCCATGCAGGTAGGAGACATGATGGCGTTTATGCAGTATGCGATGCAAATAATATTCGCATTCATCATGCTTTCCATTATGTTCATCATGATCCCCCGCGCATCGGTATCCGCTTCCCGTATTGCGGAAGTGCTTGAAACCGAAATCAGTATAAAAGACCCGAAAGAACCCAGAAAACTTGGTTCCAGCATCCGCGGCGAACTGGAATTCAAAGATGTATCGTTCCGTTATGAAGGCGCTCAGGAAGACGTTTTAAGCAATATTACATTTACCGCAAAACCCGGAGCGACGACGGCATTTATCGGTTCCACCGGATCGGGAAAAACGACTTTGATCAACCTGATCCCAAGATTTTACGACGTTACCGGCGGTCAGATCACGATTGACGGGATCGACATCCGCGAAATGACCCAGCACGACCTCAGAAACCAGATCGGCTACGTATCCCAAAAAGGGATACTGTTTTCCGGAACAATCGCTTCCAATCTGCGTTACGGAGATGAGAACGCTTCGATTGAGGAAATCGAAAAGGCGGCCCGGATCGCACAGGCTGCGGATTTTATTAATGAAAAGCCTGATAAATACGACGATCCGATCGCCCAGGACGCTACCAACGTTTCGGGCGGTCAGAAACAGCGCCTTTCAATCGCGCGCGCGCTGGTCAAAAAACCGCCGATCTATATATTCGACGACAGCTTTTCGGCGCTTGACTTTAAAACGGACGCCGCTCTCAGGAAAGCGCTGAAAGAACAGACCAGTAACAGCACCGTTCTGATCGTAGCGCAGCGAATCAGCACCATCATGCATGCTGATCAGATCATTGTTCTGGACGAAGGAAAGATCGTCGGCAAAGGGACTCATGAAGAGCTGATGAATTCCTGCGAAACGTACTATGAGATCGCTACGTCACAACTGTCCAAGGAGGAATTGCAATAATGGCTTTAAATAAATCCAAAAATAAAAACGGCGGAGCCGGGAACGGCAATCCGAATACCCCCCCTCCCGGCGGTCATCGGCCAGGCAGAGGCGGGCCGATGGGAGGCGGCGGCCCCATGGGAATGATGGGCGCAGGCGGAGCCAAGGCAAAAGATTTCCGCGGCGCAATGAGAAAACTGATTAAATATTTGGGCCAGTTCAAGATTTCCATCATACTGGTAGTCGCGTTCTCGGTATTGTCCACGGTTTTTGCAATCGTGGGACCAAAGATACTGGGCAACGCAACCACCAAGATTTTCGAAGGCATCATGGGAATGATAACGGGCTCGGGTGCCGGAATCGATTTTGGGTATATTGGGAACATCATACTTACTTTGGTTGCCCTGTACCTGGTCAGCGCGGCGTTTTCCTACATCCAGGGTTTTATTATGACCAATGTTTCCATGAAGGTGACATACAACCTTCGGCGGGATATCTCGCAAAAGATCAACCGCCTGCCCCTGAAGTATTTTGACAAGACCAGTCACGGCGAAGTGCTGTCCAGGGTCACGAACGATATCGACGTGCTGAACCAGACGCTGAACCAGAGCGTATCGCAGATCATAAGCTCGGTCACCATGGTGATCGGCATACTGATCATGATGTTTTCCATCAGCTGGCAGATGACGCTTGTCGCACTGTGCATTCTTCCGGTCTCTATGGTGATCATCCAGACGCTTGTTAAGCGTTCGCAAAAGCATTTTGCAGCGCAGCAGGAATACCTGGGCCACATCAACGGGCATGTGGAGGAGATGTACGGCGGGCATATCATAATGAAGGCCTTCAACAGGGAAAAAGAATCGCTCGATAAGTTTAACAAATTCAACGACACGCTGTATACGTCGGCTTACAAATCCCAGTTTTTCTCGGGGATCATGATGCCGATCATGCAGTTTGTCAGCAACCTGGGGTATGTGGGAATTTGCATCCTGGGCGGATATCTGGCGGTGAACGGAAAGATCGCCATTGGCGACATCCAGGCGTTTGTACAATATGTGCGCCAGTTCACACAGCCTATTATGCAGATAGCCAATATCTCCAATATTCTGCAGCAAACCATGGCTGCGGCTGAACGAGTGTTTGAATTTCTGGAGGAGAATGAAGAAAGCCCGGATAAGGTATCTCCTGTTTCCACAGACAACATTGCCGGAAACGTAATCTTCCAGAACGTGCACTTCGGTTACTCTGAAGACAAGATCATCGTCCACGATTTCTCTGCGGACATCAAGCAGGGGCAGAAGATCGCGATCGTTGGCCCGACCGGCGCCGGAAAAACCACTATGGTCAAGCTGCTGATGCGGTTTTACGATGTATCAGGCGGAGCCATAAAGGTAGACGGGTACGATATCCGGGATTTTGCCCGGAACGACCTGCGGTCCATGTTCGGCATGGTATTGCAGGACGCCTGGCTGTCCAACGGAACCATACGCGACAACATCCGGTACGGCAAACTGAACGCAACCGACGAGGAAGTGTACGCTGCCGCCAAAGCGGCGCAGGTGGACCATTTCGTGCGCACGCTTCCGGGCGGCTATGACATGGAACTCAACGAAGAGGCAAGCAACGTGTCCCAGGGTGAAAAACAGCTTCTAACCATCGCCCGCGCTATACTGGCCGATCCAAAAGTCCTGATACTGGACGAAGCGACAAGTTCGGTCGACACGCGCACCGAGGTACTGATACAAAAAGCAATGGATAACCTGATGAAAGGACGCACCAGCTTTATCATAGCGCACAGGCTGTCCACCATACGCAACGCGGACCTCATCATTGTGATGAACGACGGCGATATCGTCGAACAGGGCACGCACAAAGAGCTTCTCGAAGCAAACGGCTTCTACGCCAATCTGTACAACAGCCAGTTTGCACAGGATGAAATAAGCGCGTAATTAAACCCCAACCGTATTTGGGGAATCCGGGGTAAAACCCTGAAGATCAAGGAGGCGTTTTGATATGGAAGATTCAAAAATTGACCGCGCAAGTCTGGCCAAAGAATACTTTTCGCAGGGCTACAACTGCTGCACGTCGGTGGTGCTGGCCTTTGAGGATGAAACCGGACTTGACAAACAAACGATTTTGAAACTGACATCCTCTTTCGGCGGAGGAATGGGACGGCTGAAGGAAGTCTGCGGCGCGGTCAGCGGAATGTTTATGGTTGCGGGACTGAAATACGGTTACGTGACTCCCGGAATGACCGACGAAAAGGTGGAGCATTACAAGCTGATACAGAAGATGGCCGGCAGGTTCAGGGAGAAAAACGGTTCCATACTGTGCCGCGACCTCCTGGACGAGGAAAAGGATCCCCATCACGGCATATGCGCGCATCTGGTGGAAGACGCGGTGCGGATACTGGAGGAAGAAATAAAGCAGAAAGAGCAATAAGGAAATGAACTGTTTAAAGGCTGTGGGCACTCTCACAGCCTTTATTAATATGCTATTCTATACTGAAAGAAACACAGGATCTATATACTATCACGAGGGTATTCCTTGCTATTATTTTGTCAGAGGACAGAAGGGGATTTCCGATTTGCAATCCCCAGGGTTCCGCCTCCCACTTCGCTATTGATTCGCGCAACATGTAAGCAAGCTTTTGCGCTAAATACTTGCGCTCATCTCATGCTCAGTGAAAACTGCGTTCCCTTCATCCGCCTTTGGGCGGCGGTCACTCCGTTTTCTCCTTAAAGCGGCCCGCAGGGGCCTCGGTTCAATCAACCCCAAGCCATTCGGAGCCGCCAGCAAAAAAAATTACTTATCTCTATAAAGGGATATTTTTATACTTCTTTTTTATTTTAAACTTGGAATTGTATACAAACTATGCGGTTTAGCTACTATTCATTATTAGCCTTAGTAGCAGCTAACTTATACTAATGTTTTGCTTCGATTAGTCACTTTCTGCGACTTGCATTTAAGTGGATATTTCCTGATTATTGCTTGTATTTTTTACGTAGTTTTAAAGGTATGATTATTAACACAACCAAAATAGTTGCAGATATACCCCATATAGCGACTTCGGAGGTAGTTGCAGATGGATATGATACAGCATAGGCTTCTGCATTATTAAGCAAATATTTAACTACGTCACCGTCTATCTGGATTAAATCCCTTGGTTGATCGTCGTATCCGTACCGTACTATAATAAAATACTGGCTGTTTATTTGAATGATATCTGTGAATATTGACAAGCCATTAAATCCAGAACAATTCCATTCCAGAAAACCCAGTTTAGGATAGCTTTCAAAGTCTGGATATTGTGCGGCTTTATTGTCCCTTTGAGTCACCGCGTCGTATAGTTTTCTTATCAATTCTGGTTCTTTATATTTATCTATCGCACTTGCGGATTCTTCTGTGCTTATACATTTTTTGTAATTATCTACATTGAAAAATCTAATAAGAAAAATATTTTCTAAATTAAACTCTGGGAAAGTGTTTTCCTGATTTACAAAAAACTTTGGATATGGACTTTGGGAAGTATAATTATCAACTCTTAACACAGATGAATTTGCGTCCAAATTGCATCTATAAATGGTATATTTTCCGTTATCAAAGGCACCAAATTTTGTTTTATATTTATCATTTAACTCCCAAATTGAACTAGAAACAGCATTGTATTCTGCCATTTTAGTTTTAAAGTGCATATTTGCTCCTGTGCCTTCTGTTTTATAGTCCAGTTTGCATGATGACAAGACCATAGATATAGATAACAGTATCGCAACTAAAATAAATACTTTTTTCATTGTTGTTCCTTCGCAGTATAGACATTAGTGATACATATTTAATTATCCTGCTATTGGATATAATAACTATACCTTTAGTATAATATGGCTTCCACATTATTACAACATGTTATAAATTCCCTTATTTTTTCTCAATCAAAGTATACTGGGGATCGTTATTAATATTGAATACAGTGTGTAATCAGACGGAGCAATCAAATGATTAGGCAAGCATTGGAGACGGCTTGGGGAGTACGACAAAGAGCCCCTGCGGGCCGTTTAAGGGGTTTATCCGGAGCGGAACCGACCGCCCGCCGCCTGATGGCGGATGCAGGGAGGTGAACGCTCACTGAGTATGAGGCGAGCGGAAATGAGCGCTGCCGAATGAACCGCGAGACCATAACGAAGTGGGGTGTCGGGAGGACGTAAAGGGGGAAATTCGGAAGCCCCCTTCCGTCCTCCTGACAAAAAAAATAGGAATACCCAAAATAAAAATTACTAATATGCAAGAAAAAACGGCTTTACGCCGTCTTTTTACATATATCACTGATATAAGCTATGCTCTCAGAACCAAAATAAATCATTATGATCATGCTACCCCGAATAATTCCGCAATCGCATTTTTATCGAGGTCCTCCCCTATAACGCAAATACGTCCGGTATAATCCGGTTTCCAGTCGACAAAACCGATTTCTCCCGGCACAAAATCAAACTTGATCCAGCCGCCGCCTTCAAGCTGAACGATCCCCTTGGCGCGCAGCACCTTTCCCAGCCTGCTTTCGGAGAGCGTTTCAAGGGCTTTTTGTATATCCTCTTTTGCAAAGGATCTGGGCGTCTCAATTCCCCACACCTGAAAAACCTCGTCCGCGCTGTGATCATGATCATGTTCCCCATGATGGTATTCATGGCATTCGTGATCATCATGATCATGTTCTCCGTGATGATGCTCATGGCATTCGTGGCCTTCATGATGGTGATGTTCTTCGCCCGGATGATGGATATGCCCGCAGGTGCAGCATTCGGCTTCCCTCTTCACTTCGTTTTCCAGGGACAGCGACGCGTCCCTTTCCGCTGCCCTGATGATTGTTTGGGCATCCAACCGATCCCACGGAGTGGTAATCATATTGGCGTCCGGATTGATGCGCTTTATATCCCGCGTGGTCTTTTCCAGCGTATCCGGGCTGGCGTTCTGCGAACGGCTCATCACGATTGTTTTTGCCTGCTCGATCTGGTTGATGAAAAACTCGGGCCAGTTTTTCATATACATGTCATAGTTCACGGCGTTCACCACAACCAGGCACATCCCCAATTGAACGTCCTCTTTTTGGAGCGCCTCCTCGCACGCCCGCAGGACATCCGAAAGCTTGGCGATGCCCGTGGGCTCGATTATGATCCGCTCCGGGCGATATTTTACTATCAACTCTTCGAGAGCTCTTTCAAAATTTCCTATCAGGGTGCAGCAGATGCAGCCCGAATAAATTTCCATTACCTCAACCCCGGACTCAAGCAGCTGGCCGCCGTCGATACCGATGTCTCCAAACTCGTTTTCGATTACGCAAATCACCTGTCCGGCCGGTTTTTCATCCAGTATTTTTTTGATCAGGGTCGTTTTGCCGGCTCCCAGGAACCCCGATATAATGTCGATCTTAATCATTGATAGCTTTATATCCTCCTCTTATGCCAGTTTTGAGTAACATTCGTCGCAATATCCGTAAATCTCCAATTTATGTCCCAGCACATGAAAATTACTTTCGCGGAGTTCGGGCGTAAATACCTCCATGGGACAGTTGTCAATAACAATCATTTTATGGCATTCCATGCAAAACGCATAGTGTTTATGTTCGCGCCGTATGAGCTCGTAAATTGCCATTCCGTTATCCATAACCGCGGTTTTGGCAATCAATCCTTTTTCGCTGAACGTTTCAAGTATTCTGTATATGGTGGAAAGCGATACGTCGCTGCGGTCCAATTGGTTGAATATATCAAGAGCCGTCATTGGAAGATCGGCTTTCTCCAGCACGGCCAGCACGCATTTGCGCTGTTTTGTTTTTTTAACGCCTTCCGGCCAGACAATACCGCAAGTTTTTTTCAATTCCCTCACTCCCATCCTACACCTGTTATTACATTTGAACTCAGATAAAATCTATGAACATTATAACATTTAAAATCATCCGGATATACCATTCAGTTCCGGAAACTTTTTACTGCAAAAGTTGCGGCAAAGAACATGGCGGTCAAGAGTACGATGGTAGCTCCGCTGGCCGTGCCCCAGTAATAGGACAGTATCAGGCCGGAAATTCCCGAGACGACAGCGATCAATACCGAAAAGAAATGATATTGCCGCACGTTCCGCGATATATTCCGCGCAGCAGCCGCGGGCAGCACCAGCAGGGAACTGATGATCAGCACCCCGACCCACTGTATGGAGATTGTCACAACCACAGCGGTAATCAATGTAAACACCGTCTCATATAGAACAACATGTAAACCCCTGCTGCGCGCAAGAGACGAGTTTATACTTACAACGAGGAGCTTATTGAACACCAAAAACCACAATATGATTACAACCGCAAATGTCACGGCCAGCATGGCAAGATCGGACGCGCTAATGCTTAAAAGATCGCCGATCAGGTACGCGGAGTATTTTGCAAACCCTCCGCTGCGGGACAGAAGCACAATGCCAAGCGCGACCGCCGACGAAGAAAAAACGCCGATGATCGTATCGGTTGAAGCCGTATTGGCTCTTTTTACCGCCATAATGGCAAAAGACAGCAGAACGGAAAAAAGGATCATAGACCACAGCGGCTGGCCGATTCCAGCCACCACGCCTATTGCGATACCCGTGAGCGCCGAATGCCCCAAAGCGTCCGAAAAAAACGCCATCCGGTTGTTGACGACCATGGTGCCCAGCAAACCGAATATAGGCGTTACAAGCAGAACGCCAAGCAGCGCATTCTTCATAAAGTTATGCTCCGCCCAGTCAAACCGGAGCAGCATATCCATCACCCGGTAGACTTCCGTCATGAATTTTCTCCTTCCGTCCCATGTTTCATCAGATCGAGGCCGAACAGTTCTATGGTCTTTCTGTCGCTGAAAACTTCTTTTGGAGTACCCACGCATTCCACGGTTTTATTGTTGATAAGCACAACGCGGTCGGCATACTGCGAAACGAGGTTTAAATCGTGGGATACGAGAATAATGGACAAGTCGTAATTGCGGCGCAGTTCGGATACCATATTGTAAAAAAGCTGCAGTCCGGCCGGGTCTATGCCCGACACCGGCTCGTCCATAAGCAGCAGGTCAGGCAGGGGGTCGAGCGCCAGCGCCAGCAGAACGCGCTGCAGTTCTCCGCCCGAAAGCTCTCCCAGCCTTCTTGCGATCAGATGTTCCGCATCTGCGCGCATAAGGCTTTGAAGCACTGCTTCCCGCACTTTTTTAGGGTGGAAAAACCAGACGGCTTTTGTGGATAACGCCGCGGCAAAAAGATCGTATACGCTGGTGGGCGAACTGCCGTCAAACTCCAGTTTCTGGGGCACATAGCCTATCAGCGGTTTGCCGGTGCGCTTGTTTTTCTCATCCAGGAATATGAGCTCTCCCGAATGCGGGATCTCTCCTAAAACCGCCTTCAAAAGCGTGCTTTTACCCGCGCCGTTGGGCCCTATCACGGCGGTAAGTTCCCCGCAGTGTATATGGAGATTGACATTCCTCAGTATCTCATATTTTCCCCGCACAACGCCGAAATTCTCTATCCTGGTGCAGCACAGGCCGCTTGTACAATGATTTGCCCCGTGCCCGTTTAAATTCCCGTTCACTTCAGTGCCTCTTTGAGTACATTTAGATTGTTTTCCATAATATCAATATACGCGTCCGGGTCCTCAGGTCCGGTCACAGCCGGATCAAGGGTATAAAGCTTGCTCCCGGTTTCCCCGGAGATCGTCTCAGCCGCGGAAGCAGGATACTGCGGCTCCGCAAACAGCGCCTTGACGTTTAATTTTTTGATTATATCGATCGTATCCGCAAGTTCTTTGGCGCTGGGCTCGGAACCCGGTTCGCGCTCAATGACGCCTACAATGTTCAGATCAAATTCCTGTGCAAAATACGGAAAAGCCTCGTGGAATGTTATGATGTTCCGGTTTGGCAGCCCGTCAAGTTCGCTGTGCATCCTGTCTTTCAAGTCTTCCAGCTTTTTTACGTATGCGTCCATATTGGATGCGAACTTCGCCGCATCGTTTGGGAACATATCGGAAAGCTGAGCGCCGATGTTTTTCACCTGCAGTATGGCGTTTGAAACGCTGACCCACAGATGGGGATTGTCCCCTTCTTCTCCTTCCCCGCTGATCAGCGGGATATTCAGGCTGGAATCGATGATTTTAAGATCCGGGAACTGCTGAAGTACCTTTCCCATAAAGGATTCCATATCTGCGCCGTTGATCACCAGCGCGGAAGCGTCTTCCAGGTTCTTCATATCTTCGGGTGTAACGGTATAGTCATGCAGGCACCCCATTGTGGGCTGAGTCATATCGACTACCCTTATGCCGGGCATGTCCATGGTGATATTCATGAGCATGATATATATCGGATAAAAGGACGCCGCAATGGTGATCCGCTCTTCTCCATTTTCATTAACGTTTGCCGCGGCCGTTCCGGTATCCGCGCCGCCGGAAGAACAACCCGCCAGCAATCCGGCAACCAGCAAAACAGCCACAAAAATTTTTAATACTTTCACTTTCATTTCATCCCTCTTATTGAGAATGATTTTCATTTGCGTTAATTTTAATCTTTCAATACCGTTTTGTCAACTGCATCATACTATTTTTTGTCATTTCTCTTATATGATGTCATTATTTTGAGAATGCCAAACCTTTTTGCATTCATTTTTTTGCTTATTTTCAAAATCATGGTCCACGGCAGCAGGCGCAAAAAAAGCGGCCAACGCCGCTTAGACTACCGCAACCCTAACTGCCGCGTTATTCCTATTCAAAGCGCATATTCAATACTTTTTCTATGAATACCCTGACAATTTCCGGGTCAAATTGCGTGCCGGCGTTTTTTATGATCTCCAAAGCCGCCTCTTTCGGGCTTATTGCGTCCCTGAACGGGCTGGCTCCGGTCATAGCGTCATACGCGTCGGCAAGCGCAATGATTCTGGACTGCAAGGGAATATCTTCGCCTCTCAGTTGTTTGGGATACCCCAGTCCGTCCCACCGTTCCTGGTGCGCCAGAACATAGTGCGCAACCTGCGCCAGTTCGCTGACCGAACTTAAAATATGATACCCTATTTCAGAGTGGCGGCGCACTTTGGCCATTTCAATATGGTCCAATTCGCCGTTTTTGTTGAGTATCCTCTCTTCTATTGCGATCTTCCCGATATCATGCAGCAGTCCAGCCGTTTCCAGTTCTTCCAGTTGGGCCGGGCCCATATGCATAGCCCTGCCGATTTCCCCGCATAATTGGCTTACCTGATCCGAATGCCTCTGTTCGCGCTCGTTCTTCCCATACAGTTTCTTTTTGATGATCTCCAAGGTCCTGCTGCGGGTCTTGATACTTTCGGACAGTTTATTGCCATACATATGATCTTCCGCATTTTTGATCACTTCCACCATCGCTTCTTCCATCTCATACTTTGTTGCAAATCCGAATGAGACGGAAAGAATGATATTCTCAGAGGTATCCAGGGCAATGGCTTCCTGAATGCGCCGCACGATCCGCGCGGCCTCCGCGGAATCCGTTTTGGGGAGCAAAATGGAAAATTCGTCTCCGCCGACCCTGGCTATGATATCGTCCGCCCTGCATACTTTTTTGAATACTTCCGCCGCCTTCTGAAGGAGCTTATCCCCCTGAAAATGCCCGAATGCATCGTTGGTCAGTTTTAAGCCGTTTACATCGGCGATCACAACCGTAACCGGAAGATTTCGTTTGGTATCCAGCCTGTGGAGCTCTTCCTCAAAAAACCTCCGGTTATACAAATCCGTCAGCTGATCGTGGTAACTCAATACCTCGATCTGTTTTTCAAAAGTATGCCGTTCGATGGCCCCGACCACCGCATCGGCAAGCAGGACCAGGATACCGGTCTCGCTATCCGGCCATAAGCGGGCGGTTTGGCAGTCATAAAATGCAATGAATCCCCAAAAATTTTTTTCACAGTAAAGAGGCAGAATCAAGTAAGATTTCACTTTTGCCTCTTCCAATAAGGTTTTGACTTTAGACTCCGGAAGGTTGCTTATTATATTGCTGAACGGCTTTCCGGCCGCAAGCGCGCGTGTGAACTCATCCTTTTGCTCCAGAGAGATTTCGGGGAGCAGCGCCGGATTCATATCCACCTCTCCGCTTTTTGCGTCCCACTCGATTTTATGGATTGCTGAAAATTTAAGCGCATCCGGTTCAAACTGGTTCTCATACAATGAGACCCTGTCCACACCCGCGGCAATTCCAACCTGTTTCACCGCTTCCGCCAAGGCGCTCATGAGGCCCCTGTTGCTCAGCATTTCCCCCGACGCCCTGGCAATCGCCGCAAGGATCATCCTCTGTCTTTTCAGCAGATTATATACTTCTTTTCTTTCGGTGATATCCGAAATTATCATGGCAAACTGGTGGGGCTGCGGAGAATATAAGACAATCTCAAGATGTTTGTCCCTGTTTTTAAGATAATATTCGGCATGGTAAGGCTTCCCGGTTATTGTGACCTTCATAAACTTGTCGTTCCATTCTTCCATCATATCCGGATAAATTTCGTACAGAGGCCGCCCCAGTATATCCTTCCGTTTCGCACCGGTCAGGGTTTCAAAATACGGGTTTGCGTCGATACAAACAAAATCTCCCGGCTCTCCGTTTTCGTCCGTTCTAAGTTCGCAGACAAGGAGCCCCTGCTTCATCTGTGTGATGAGGAGCCTGTTTTTTTGCTCGCTCTTTTCGAGCTCTTTGAGCGTATCAACGTTTTTTGTTATATCCGTAAGCGTTATAATGCTGCCGCCTGCAAAATGTCCGTCGATGTTGATATCGGACACAGTGATATAATAGTATTTGGATATTCCGTCTTTCCGTATTTCAAGCTGCTCTTCCTTTTTCTCGGCTACGGCGTCCAAAAGAGGCCCATGCAGGCCGAGAACGGCGTAAAAGCTTTTTGAGAGTGCATCCTTTCCCAATTCTTCAAAAATTGCGGCAGCCGCAGGATTATAATCGACGATGATATTTCCGTCCAGAACGATAATCCCATTATTGGTGCTTTCATAGACATTGTTTACCGCAAGAGGCTTTAAATTTAAAAACTGGTACTTGAATATGGATAATAAAAGCAGCATGCAGGATACCGGAAACAGGAGCGCGGCATAGTCTATCCCAAGCGGCCCCGCATTTGCGGTAATGAGCACGATGCCTGCGCAGGGCAGGAAGGACGATATTATGGCAATGATATTTGAACTGCGTTCCTTTTTGGAAGAAAGTCTGAATCTGTACAAAATAAAAAAAGCGGAGATTGCAAGGCATGCCCCTGAAAATACGGATTGAATAAAATACAGGGAGCCTTTTTCCAGATACATGACCGGGAACAGCCCGTTATCCATAAGCCGGGCGCTGGCATAAAACAAATGATGGGATCCGTTGGTTAAATGCAAAATAAAATCAAAAACCGGGACAGCCAAAATTCCAGCGATCACCGGCGGCTTTAAGCACCGCTCTTTTCCGGCATATTGTATGGAGAAGATCAGCCAGAAAGCCGGAAAAAAAGGCAATCCAAAGTACTGAAAATTGTTCCAGAAAAGCATCCAGTTAAGGTCCGGACTGTTCAATTCCATAACATACCCAAATATGTATACGGATATCAGGAGGCACATGATCGAAAATGTCAGGGATAATTTCGTTTTTCTGTTCAGTAAAGAATAGAATGCATAAAAAACGGTAAGTACAACCGATATTAAAAGATATAAGCTTATTGCGGGCAAAAAAACATTCATTCTTTGAAACCTTTCGGCTAAAAAAGCCGAAGAACCCATATTAACGTATTTTTCTTTATATTATAACATTTTCTTTAACTTCACAATATTAATTCTTTAAAAATTGGTAACTTTTATATGTAAAATTTATCTTGTATGTTGTATGATATTGATAAAAGACTGGATGAAGAGGAAAAAAGATTGGAAAACTTTAAAACCTCCCCGCAGGAGGTCATTAACCTGCTGGGGATTTCTCAGGAAAGCGGCCTTTTCTTTTTTGACGGAGCTTTCGGGACATATTATTATCAAAAAAGAGGAAAAGACCCTTTTTGCGAATACGCCAACCTGAACGATCAGGATACGGTTTTAAATATTCACAGAGAATATATCGGCGCGGGAGTGCATGCAATCAAAACCAATACCTTCGGCGCAAATTCACTGCTGACCGGCGACCGGGATACGGTCGCATCCATTATACAAAACGGGTTTGCAATTGCAACCGCGGCTGCTGCGGGCACAGATGTGAAAGTATTCGCGGACATCGGATTTATCAATTCCGAAGACGAAAACGTTGCAGACGAATACCGGAATCTGGCCGGACTGTTCATTGGCTGCGGTGCAAAATATTTTATTTTTGAAACGCTTGCGGAATTTGAAGAAATTCTGCCGGCCATTCGGCTTATTAAAACAAAAGTACCCGGGTCCATAGTCCTGGTATCCTTTGCGGTATCCCAGGAAGGCTTCACCAGCCGGGGCTGTTATTATAAAAACATCCTGGAAGAAGCCGCGCAAAGCGAATTTACGGATATTGTAGGCCTTAACTGCCTGTGCGGCCCAAGCCATATGGCCAGGCTGCTGCAAAACCTGGAGAATCCGGCAAAACCGCTTTCCGCAATGCCCAATTCCGGGTACCCCGCCGTACTGAACGGAAGATGCGTTTATCAGGATAATGCGGATTATTTTTCGGACCGTGCGGGCCAGATTCATTCGCTTGGCGTACGGATACTCGGCGGATGCTGCGGCACTACGCCGGCGCACATCCGGGCGATGATCCGGCGAATCGGTGGTAAAACGGAAACCGGCGCCCCAAAGCCCTCGGATAAAACCGTTCCCGGGCAGAAAATCGCGCCCCGAAACAGCCTGAAAAGCAGTTTTGAGGCGGGCAAAAAAATAATAGCCGTCGAACTGGACGCTCCGACCGACCTGAACTGCGGTTTTTTGACCGATTCCGCAGCCAGGGTACATGCGTGCGGAGCGGACCTGGTTACGGTGGCCGATTCACCGCTTGCACGCACACGGGCGGACAGCATAATGATAGCCGCAAAGGTAAAGCGCGACACCGGTGTAAACGTTCTTCCTCATCTTTGCTGCCGCGACCGGAACCATATAGGGATCAAGGCGGCGCTGCTAGCCGGAAAAATAGAAGGTATAGAGAACATTCTGGTGATTACGGGCGATCCGGTCTCCCAGACGGACCGGGGCGAATACAAGGGCGTTTTCAATTTTAATTCGGCAGGCCTGATATCTTTTATCCGGCGTCTGAACGAAGAGGTATTTGCGTCCGCACCCTATTACATCGGCGGCGCGATCAATCCGAACGCCCTGCAGTTTTCCGCCGAACTTATGCGCGCGTCCCAGAAGGTTGCAAACGGCGCGGAGTTCCTGCTTTCCCAGCCTGTTTTTACCGATCAGGCGGCCGAAAACTTAAAGCATGCAAAAAAAGAACTGGGCTGCAGGATACTGGCGGGCATATTGCCCATTGCAGGTTATAAAAACGCGCTTTTTTTAAACAACGAGGTTTCGGGAATAACGATACCCGAAAGCCTGATTGTAAAGCTGAAAGACAAAACCGCGGAAGAAGCGCGCGCAATTTCCATAGAATTCTGCATGAAGATTGTGAAAAAAACATATTCTACCTGCGACGGTTATTATATTATGACGCCTTTAAGAAAAGTGGATCTGGTATGCGACCTGATCAGTAAGATAAGGAGTATGGAATCATGATGATCATTGGAGAAAAACTGAATACGTCTATCCCCAAAACACAAACCGCTGTGGCTGCAAGAGATCTGGAATATCTGACCGGGCTGGTCCACAGCCAGGTGGAATTCGGGGCGGACTTTTTGGACATCAACACGGCTGTGGGCGTGGATAACGAACTGGAAAGCTTAACCTGGCTTGTAAACCTGGTGATGGAACATTCAAAAGTCGGCATTATGCTGGACTCTCCCTCGCCGGAGGTGATATCGAATGTGATCGGCATCATAAAAGACAGGCCGGTTATAGTCAATTCGGTCACACTGGCAGACCGCCTGGAACTTCTCCCGGTGATACGGGATACCGGCGCGCGGGTAGTAGGCCTTCCGATAGATGAAGACGGGATCCCGGATTCTGCGGCGCGAAGATGTGACAATGCGGCGCGCCTGATTGAAAAAATCACACAATCCGGCATTCCGGCAGAAAAAATACTGATAGACGTTCTGGCCGAGTCGCTTGCGATCGCCGATCAGAACCTTATGACAGTCCTACAGACAATCCCGCTGGTAAAAAAAATGAATCCGGAGGTCAAAACCGTCTGCGGCGTATCCAATGTCTCCTTCGGGCTGCCCCAGAGGATCAACATCAACTGCGCTTTTTTAGTCGCAGCCGCCGCAGCGGGGCTGGACGCCGCGATCCTGGATATCACGTCTCCGACTGTGAAAACTTGCCTGCTTTCTTCTCTGGCTGTCGCCGGGAAAGACGAGTATTGCCTCCGGTATATCTCGCATATCCGCCAGCAAAAAAATAAACTGTAGACCAATCCTGCCGCTTAAAAAAGGCGGCTTTTTTTTACCTTTTTAAAAATCTCTAAATATTCCGGAAATCCGGCCGATATATTAATTGGAATATATTACTAAACGGCAAACGAGGTGTTAACTTAAATGAAAATCGAATCTTCGGCAATCAACGGCTCCCTTCTGGGGATGACCAATCAACCGGCGCTGTTTTCTAGCGTTTTGTCTAAAAACATCAATAACCAAATCGCCAATCTTCAGGAACAGCTGAAAGAAATTGATGAAAATAAAAAACTTTCCTCCGAAGAGCGGACGGAAATGAAAAAGAAGCTGAACGCGCAGATAGAAAGTCTGGGTAAGCTCTTACAGGAAAAGCAAGCCGAAATGGAGATGAAAAGCAAGGAAATGGATCCGGACGAAAAGGATTCGGAAAGCGGCCTGCTGCAGTCCGCCGATCCGGCGCTCGTTTCTGTTGAAAAAATGATGGCTGTAATAAAAAACAGCGGCGGTTCCGAAGCCGACGTTCTTCATGCCGTAAAAACAACCCTGGAAGGCAATGCACGTATTCTCGCCGGCGAGATCGACACAGACGCCGCCCGCGGCCTGGATACGACGGAAAAAACAAAACAGCTTGCAGACATGCAGGCAAGAATCCAGACTATTGACAGGCGGCTCGCAGAATCAACTTCCGGCAGCCGTGATACCGGCGCGGACGGCGACAAGGATGACAAACAAAACAAAGGCGTGGGTTCAGGTCATTTTGATATTACCGTTTAAATTTATTCATAATTTTTTATAAATTAAATCCGACGGAATATAATGCCGCTTTCTTAATAAAGCGGCATACTTTTCATACGGGGATGTTTTCTCTAAAAAACATATCTTTTTACTACGATTGTTTTATTGCCGAAATCTGCAATATCAGCTCCAGGGGATTTTTTTCCGGCAGAAAAGCTATCCGGCAATTCGAATGAAATATCAAGCGTTTTAAAATGGAGTACATCGCTCTCATCTGTTGTAATGGCAATGTCATTCACATTGTCTTTTGTGTTCACAAGTATCAGATAATATTTGTTTGCATCGTTATAAGCAGCCGCTTGATCGGACTGTATGATTCCGTTAACCGTTAATCTGTGAATAGTAACGGCATTTTCAAGCTGTAAATATATTAACTGCGCATTTCTCCGTGACTTAAGCTTCAGCTCAATTGTCCTTTTACCATCCGACTTAACGTCTGAAACAATCTGCATGAAAGGCTCCGCCATATCCGCCACTTCCGTATTGCTGTAATATACATTCGATCCATATAAGGGCAGACCGATATCGCCATACTGAACATCACCGTTCACAAATTGAGAAGAATATTCATTGGGCCTGTATACACTGACCATTTTGGCGTTATTCCCATCCTTATCCAATACATAGTTGATTTCCGTACCAATAGGATGTTTAACGGAGGGAGAAATATGAAGCACTGTAATTGTTGATGTAATAATCCCCGCCAGAATGAAAATAACGATGGTGGTTATCAGCGATCGCTTATTGGACAGATGGATGTATGGAACATAAGTAATCAGCACCAAAGCAATAACGACTGATATAAGTCCGCTCATATTCAAACTGAGCATAAGAAATATGAAGTATATGATCGGTACTGTCAGTAACAGAGTTGGAAGGGAAAATGGAATTCCTAAAAATAAATTATTTTTACCGGTCATCAGGTTAAAACCGATTAGATTAAACAACAAGCTCCAAACAAAGATATAGCTGCCGCCGGGTAAAAATACAGATGTTGCCACCGAAAGGAGCATCCATAAAAAATATCCGCCGAATAACAAATCAAAGGTTTTAATACGCGCCTTTGCCAGTTGAAATAACAGCAGGCAGATTGAAAACACGATGCATATCAGACCTATAAGGCATGGGATTGAAAAGGTTAAATCATTACTGTTTAAAAACCAGTTCGCGTTCGTATTTAAAGCGCAATTAGCGCCAAACATGAGACTGCCTGCAAAATAACAGGCGGCAAGCGCAAGCGCCGAAACGCCGAATCCAAGCAAGAATCCTTTTATACTGAGATTTTTTGATTTTACTCCGGATATTATGGTATATATAAATATTGCCAGGACAATCCCGAGTAAAGGATATGTAATCCATAATGGATAAGTTAGCATGACTGAATGGAACAGGCTGAAGAAAATGGAATCTCCGCTGCCTGTATTCCATTGAGCGAGGTTCCCGAAATAGCGTATAAGCGACAGCATATTGTCTCCAAATTGCTGCATGCTCCGGCGGCTGATAAAGTTAATATTGTCAGCGCTGTTATGGTATATATTCATTCCTTCCGCTATGGCAATATTATAACCCGCGAAGCCCTCGTTGCTAAATACGCTAAAATCAGTCGTATTGGGCATAAATTTATAGACATCGTTCAGTATTGAACTTCCGACAGGACATGCCGAGGCGTTGATATATTGTGCCGCAAGCCAGGCGTTCTCCTTACTTGTTTGGTATAATACCGGTACTCCGTCCCTTCCTCTGGCATCAAAATTTAAGGCCAAATCGATTTTATCTGCTTCGGCATATGAATCTGCAAAGGCTCTTGCTCCGAGCAGTCCCTGTTCTTCTCCGTCGCTCAGCAGAAATACAATGTTGTTTTTTGGTTTTTCAGATGCGAGCATTGCCCGTGCAGATTCCAGCATGCAGGATACTGCCAGGCCGTCATCCGACGCCCCATAACTCCCAGGCGCGGAATCATAGTGTCCTGTTATCAAAATTGTATTGCTGCCCACGGTTCCGTTGATTCTGAATATGATATTGTCCACTTCACCATAAGTAGAATTGTTCAGCACATGCGCGTGTTGTATTTCCGGTTGGGCCCCCATTTCTTTCAGTTCCGAAACCAGAATATCACGTATTTGATCATGTTTCTGCGTGCCAATATAGTGAGGAGCTACTGCAAACCGCTCCAAATACCGATATGCTCTTTCCGCGGAAAACACTTCCGATTTTGCATCAGATGAAAGAGCGGCCGGCAATATAAACTGGCTCATGCTTGCGAAAATGACTGTAAAAATGAGCAGCACCGCTACTATAATCATAATAATTTTGTTCTTAGGTTGATTGACAAGTTTGCTTCGCAACACTTTATATACCTCCGATTATCAAAACAAGGTATGGCAAATAAAGCCGGCGGCAGATGAGTCTCCGGCGTTTAGATACCTAAGATTTCAAATATTTAAAGACCGTTATATTTAAAAACGCCTGCTTTTGCAGACGCTTTCGATCGGTATTTTATTTCTTGATCAGGTTGATTCCGCCCGATACCGTGCCGATATCGATATTGCTTCCCCCGTCTTTGTACATGTCGTGCGCAAGGGCAAAATCGCTGTTCACTCCGCCGCTTACTGTGTCGTATTTCAGGGTAAATCCGTCATTCTCCGGAATTGCCACCGTTGCGCTTCCCGAAACCGTGTTGATCTTTACGCGGGCGGGCATTTCATTCACCGAGATATTAACGGCTCCGCTTGTCGAATCCGCATCAAAATCATTTATACGTTCCGCTTCCGCCCTAACTTCACCTGAAACGGTGTTGGCTGTAACCGTTTCAAACCTGCCGCCCGTGACCATTATGGCGCCCGAAATACTATCCAGGTCAAGCTTATCCGACTGAGCGCCGTCTACGTCGATCGTGCCGGATGTGGTGTTGGCCGAAAGTTTGGCTGCCTTCACATCCTGCGTGTTTATCGTTCCGGATACGGTGGACAGGGTAAGGTCGTTCTGGTATGCGGAGGGCAGGTAAAGCGTTACCTTGATATCTTGATAGTCCATGAAGTCGAAGAAATCCATCCATTCATCCTTGAGTCCGCTTTCGGCAACTACCGTATTTCCCTTAACGCTGCAAACCATCATATCATCTTTGCTGAGTTCCGAGCTGCTGGTTTCTTCGATCCTGATTTTGTTTTCATTGGTAACGACCACTTCAATCTGCTCGCTTATAAAATCAAGGCGAATATTCTGGATGCCTTCTGCGTCGGCGTCAAACTGTGTCTGCGCGGCTCCCTGGCTTTCCTGCCGTTCTCCGAACATCAGCCTTCCGTGCGAAAAATATGCGAGATGCCTTACGTTGACGCCAACGATCACCAGTGCGACCAACGCCGCCGCTATTACGGACAGTATTACAATCTTTACAGTTTTATTCATCTTTATAATCTCCTCACTTGCTCATTATGGCTTCAATCAATTTTTGAACCACCGCGCCCAGGATAAAGATTACCCAGGTTACATACCATGCGCCTGTTGTAAAGCTGACCAGAAAATAGACTACAACGATTATGGGCCACACAATGCTTGAGTAAAGATTTTTCTTTTCAGCCTTGGCGGCATTGGACGCCTTCCATTCCCGGAATTCTTCCACCATAGTGTCTTCGATCTTCACAAATTTAGGACGCGTGATGTTGTTGTATACCATGATGGAAGTTGCGGCGGCGATCAGGGCGAACATCAGCACCAAGCCCGCGATGGCCTGGCCCATAGATCCAAACAGGATAATGGCCACGGGGCTTAAGATATAAAGCCCCACGGCGATTGCAATCCTCATCGCCGATTTTTTCCTTCTCTGTTCCATTGCCACCTTGCTTATCTGATCCGGTTCGTTGATCTCCTGGATCAGACGGTCCACATCCCCCACGCTTCTTTTTACAATCTCAAAAGCTTCATCTTCCGTAGCGCCTTTTTGCACCAGATCCTGATATTTTTCCTTTAAGTTTAAATAAAGCTCTTCTCTGAGTTCTACGGTTTTTTTAGTTTTAGGAGCGTCTGCAAACAGACTCTCTAAATATTTACGCAAATTTTCTTCCATTTTTTCATTACCCTCCAATTTAAATCAGACTATCGATCAGTCTTTTCGTTTCTTCCCAATCTTCCTTGTTTTTTTCGTACAGTATCCTGCCAAGCTTTGTGATCCGGTAATACCGGCGCCTGGCCCCGATTGTTTCATCTCCCCAATAGGACTCGATCATTTTTGCCTCTTCCAGCCTTCTGAAGGCAGAATAAAGCGTGGCTTCCTTCAGTTCATATTGGTTGTTTGTTTTTTCCTGTATCGATTTATTGATTTCGTATCCATAACTGTCTTTCAACAGAAGTTGCGCCAATATAATTGTTTCCGTATGCCCCCTGACCAGGTCGGACGTAATAGACAAACCAGTCATCTCCTTTCTCCAATAATATATCTTACCGATTTATCTATATTATATTCAGTTATACCTCGCCTGTCAATGTATATTTTTTAATAAATTACACTTTTTTTGGATATATATAATTTATATTGTAAAAACAACTTTCACATTATTATATGAAAGCCATATGATGTAACAAGGAGGCTGCACTATGAGAGATACATGTTATTGTAAAGAACTGGTGTTGCTTGGGACAACATTTGCACTGGAAATCAGTCAGAATATGACGGCGGAAGATCTGGCAAGACTCTCCGGATTGTTTTTTATTATAGCGGATGAACTCGCGCTTCTTTCACTATGCGCGCCTGAAGAAAACGCGGAAGAAGAAGAAGCTGCCGCATTATTTTAATGAGTAATGAAACAAAGATATAAAGATGTATTTAAGAATTGCAGGCATTTTGGCCGCCGGCCCCCCGGCAGCCAAAATGCCTTTTATATATCGTAATGGGTTTTTAAACGGCCTGATCAATCTGTAAATTGGATTGAAACATGCATTGCATCACAAAAAGGCTTATTTTCCGAATGTCCGCACCTGCACAGGGTAACGCGGTTGCGGATCTCATATACATAACCGTCCGAAGACTCAATGGGTATTCCGCCACGCACCCACAGCGGACCGCTGCAATGCCTGGACGGATCCTGCAGGATCACTATGGAAGGTTCAAAGACCGGTTCGACCGGTTTCCCCGTTTGTTTGTCCAGCGCAACCAGCCGGCCGGCCGGGCAGGCGCATATCGTCTCCAGCGCTTCTTCCCTAAGGAGGCTGTCATCCGATTTTTCGGTCAGGGACCACGAATCTCCGTGTTCCCCGTGGCAGAAACGCGCAAATGCGCACAGTTCTTCCACATCCGCAAGAACAATACCCGGACCTTCAATAATTTCCGCCTGCTCAAAAAAAGGTTCTCTTGAGGCGGTTTCCTTTCCCTCAAAATGGACGTGTGCGTGATGTCCGTCGCAAAACGGCATTGTTTTTGAATGACCGCACCGGCATAGGGCATAGCGGGGCATGGGCGGGTATTTTCTGCCCGGTTTATAAAAAACCCCGCGTCCTTTTGGCTGAATGATTTTTTCTTCCAGAGGGACGTTTCCCGAAACCATATACGGCCCGCCGGGCATGATTCTGATTTTTTTCTGCGGCTCCTCGCTCATCTTTTTCCCGCCTTAAATCTTATTTATAAAATTATTATAACTGATGGGGCAATTAATTCAAGAATCAGATGAATATTTTGAGAGTTGAACAAAGGCCCTTAAAAGGTGGATTGGTTTTTCACCTATTTAAGGGCCCTGCTAACATTAGGTAAATTGGGTTATGGGGTATTGTTTTTAAATTGTATCAGGTCAACTTCCATTTGAGCTTGCCTTTTTCGGCGCGCACGTCCTGAAGAATCTTTGTATAAGGCTTGTTATGAACTACGCAACCGACGTTTTGCTGGCGGATCAAAAGCTCTACGCAGCAGTCGCATGCAACGCACCAGTTGATGTCCTGCTCTCTGTCCGTACAGTATTTGATGGGCAGTTTGGGATCCGCGAGGGACTGGCGTCCAAGCGAGATCATGTCGCAGTAACCGTGCTCAATGTTGTAGTTGCCCCAGTGGAACATATTGTTCCATTCAGGCTGTACCGCCTGCAGGTTGTTTTTGCCGGTGTTCAGAACGGAGTAAGCGCCGCCCATAACAACTGTATCTTTTTTCTTCATGTTTTCCTTGATGATCTTAGCCATTGTGAAATGCAGGTATACATCATCCGGCTTGATTTTGTCAGGCATATGCAGCGCCATTGTGATGGAAGGTGCGCCTGTGGACTCCAGAATGAAGTTTGCACCGCGTTCTTCCAGGCCTTTTACCAGATCGATGGATTCCGTCAGGTCCATAATAGCGGTGTCCGGTCCGGCGGAACCCTGTCCGCCCGGGAAGCCTTCCCACATGGAAACCTTGGAACCAACGATGAAGTTGGGATCGTTTACCACTTTGCGAACCTTTTCGGTCATGTCAAACGCAAACCTGCTTCTGTTTTCCCATGCGCCGCCGTATTTCCATTTGCGGTCGTTATAGGGACGCAGGATCTGGGATCCGAAATACCCGTGACAGAACTTCAAATCTACGCCGTCTGCACCAATATCATACAGCAGCTTGGAAGTATTCACAAAATCGTCAATAGTTTTGTCAACGTACTCCGCATCGATCAAATCACCACCGAAACCGTGCAGGGGTTTCACGCATACGCGCTTTTTGTCTCCGCCTCCGGAAATCTCGCCCGAGTGGTTTAACTGTACGATGATCAGCGAATCGGGATTAATGGCTTTCATATCCTTTATGAACTTTGTCCACTGGGCAACATTTTCTTTATTGTCCGGGCGCAATGCTATCTGCATGTCTCTTGCGCGGCTGTCGTACTGCATAGTGATGGATTCAAATACGATTACACCTGCGCCGCCTTTTGCAAGATTGTAATAACGCTCAAGGGATCTTTCAGAAAGTCCGCCGCCTTCAGAAGCGTCGCAGCATTCCATGGCGTTAATGACGAATCTGTTTTTAGCTGTTCTAGTACCGATTTTAATCGGCTGTGCCAACAACGTATCTTTGTTACTCATGTTCTTAACTCCTTTTCATTTTTAATAATAGATATTTCTGCCTTTTGCAGTAAACTCTGCCCGCACTTGATTCATCCAAACGGTCTAAACCGCCCGACTTGTACAATCCCGGAAAATAAATCATCCGGGTTTCTTATAAAAAAGAAATTGCGGTTTTCTTAAGTCAAACAGAACGACAGGTGTGTTTTACGTATCTACTACACTTTGATTATACCAAGAGCGTATAGTTTCACAATACCATGAAATCACATGTATAATACCAGAGAATCGCTAGTGTTTTTTGATACCAGTGCTAATCTAGTATATTTTTAATTTTCTTTTTATTAAAAGGCTATTTACAGGTTTGCAGAATCCTAGTATAGTATAATTATACTAGGTAAAGGAAAAGGAGACGCTATTGTGAACGAAACAGGTTTCGGGTGGATATTTTCCCCCAACGCTGCCAAGAAGATTGTGGTTCCAAGCCAGACCGATTTTTTTAACAGCTCCAGTTTTTTTCATACCCTTCTCGAATTCATCCAGGACGGCGTGAGCGTATTGGATAAAGACCTGAACGTGCTTTACGTAAACACCACCATCGTCAATCTTTACCTGCAGGACTCAAACGCGGATACCGCAATCAACCAGAAGTGTTATTCCATATACCATCAGCGGAATACGCCCTGCGAAAACTGCCCGACTTTAAAGACGCTCAAAACCAAAACGCCGCATTTGGACGTTGTCAGCTATATCCGCAAGGACAATAAGACCGGATGGCACGAGCTGTTTTCCATTCCCGTGTTCAACGAAAACGACGAGATCATACTGATCATCGAATATATACGCGATATCACCTTCCAGAAGTTCATCCGCAGCAACCTGATAGAAATAGAGCAGCGTTTTAAAGCCCTGGAAAAACAAAACGAAATGCTGATACAGATATTGAACCAACGCGAAAAATCCCAGAACGATCTGGAAGAAACGATTTCGAGCAATGTGGAAAAATTCATCAAGCCTTCCCTGAATTATTTGAAAAAGACGGCAAATGTCAAGGACATCGATCTGGTGAACGGGATCATTGACGAGATCGTTTACCCCATCACCAAGAAGCGCCCGCCGTCCATCGCAAAGCTGACGCCCCGGGAACTCCAGGTCGCCACGTTTATAAAAGAAGGCTACCAGTCCAAGGAGATAGCGGACAGGCTGTTCGTCACCCAGAAAGCCGTGGATTACCACCGCTTGAACATCCGCAAAAAGCTCAATCTTCCGCGGACGGCAAATCTGAGGACTTATCTGGAGACGCATCTGTAAAATTTACGCACTGCAAAGGGCGGCAAAATCACCGGCTAGCCCGTTTATAGAATACATGAAGCGCCCCCGATTCATCTTCCATGATTTTTGCGTCCACTTCATATATTTCCTTAATAATGTTTTCCTTAAAAAGCTCCCTGGGGGTCCCCTTATACTTCAACTCCCCGTCTTTAAGGATATACAGATAGTCGCAGTACATGGCCGCTATATTGAGGTCGTGCAGCGCGGTGATTACCGTAAGATCCATGCTTTTTACAACGTCCAGTATCTGAAGCTGGTACTTTACGTCCAAATGATTAGTGGGCTCATCCAATATAAGGCACTTTGTATTTTGCGCCAAAGCCCGCGCCAGGATAATTCTCTGCTGCTCCCCGCCCGAAAGCGTGGAAAATATCCTGTCTCGGTACCCTTGCATTTCTACCTTCTCAAGCGCCCGGCGGACAATTTCAAAATCGCGGGCGTTATCCCGTTCCATTGCCCTTTTATGGGGCGCACGTCCAATCATCACGACTTCCTGAACGGTAAAATCGAAATTGTAATAATTGTGCTGCGCCACCACAGCCAGTTTTTGCGCGGACTCCCGGTATGAAAGCGATTCTATCGCCGTATTATCCAGGTATACGGTCCCTCCCGAAGGCTTCAGCACCCTGTACATGCACTTTAAGAGCGTGGATTTACCGCTGCCGTTAGGCCCGATAACGCCTATGAACCGGTTTCCCTCTCCCCGCATGGATACGGACTTAACAATCTTTTTTCCGCTTATTTCAACCGATATTTCTTTGCATGCAATATTCATCGTTCAACTCCGGCCTCCAAACCCGTAGGGTTTTAAAATAAGCAAATAAATGAAGAAAGGCGCGCCTGTCATGGAAACGAGGATCCCAATGGGCATTTCGGTTTGCGGAATAACGATCCGGGAGAACACGTCGGCCCAGATCATAAATACCGCTCCCGTCATAACGGCGACGGGAATGATCTTCCTGTGGTCCGTACCCAGGAACATGCGGACAAAATGCGGTATGATAAGCCCAATGAAACCGATCATGCCGGCGGAATAGACAATAAAACCGATCATAAGCGAAGTGACAAGCAAATACGTCTGCCTGTATTTATGAAGGTCTGTTCCAAGAGTAATACTTACCTCGTCGCCCAGCAGCATCATATTCAGCGTCCGGTATTGGGTCATAAAAAAAATAGTCCCGCCTGCGACTATCAGATATATTATGCCGTTGTAATACCATTTGGCGCCCGCCAGACTGCCCATCAGCCAGTAAGTGATATTCTGGATGCCTTCCTTGTCGTTTGATATAAATATAATAAAACTGGAAAAAGCCGAGAATATGGCGTTGACGGCAAGGCCCGATAACAGAAGTTTCATTGAATTTGCCCTGGAACCGATATTCGCAATGCTCAGCACCAGCAGGGACGCGGCAAAAGCGCCTAAAAACGCGGTGATGCCAACATAATTGCCACCAAATACAGTTCCAATTCCTAGAAGGATGGAAAGGGTCGCGCCAAAAGTCGCTCCGGAAGAAACTCCCAGAATATATGGGTCGGCAAGCGGGTTTTTTACGATTGCCTGCATCACGATACCGCAAACGGCCAGCCCGCCGCCCACGGCGGCGGCCAGAACGATCCGCGGGAGCCTGATCAGCCAGACCACGTCGTGCACAGCCCCCTGGGCAAAATCCGCCAGGCTTGCGGGGTGAAACAGTTCATAGAAAATTACGCTGTAGACGTTTTTTACCGGTATGGAAACCGAACCGATCGTTACGGCCGCCACAATGGACGCCAGAACGGCAATGAAAAGTGCAACGGAAACGCCGATATAAACCGGCGTTCCCATTGTACCCTTTTGTTTTACAGATACTTTTTCTTTTTCAGTCAACATATCCCGCTCCATCCGGCTTACTCGGCAAGATCGGGATAAATTCCCTGCGCAAGGCGCTGAATACCGTCCAGCGTACGGGTTCCGCTGCAATACATTTCACCCAGCGGGATTGCGAATACCTTGTTGTTCTTTACGGCGGAAAGGCTCGCATAATCCGCGTTGCCGGTCAATTTTTCCACAGCCGACTGAGCGTCCGAAATGCTTTCGGAACTGCCGAAATAAACGGTAAAAATGACGTCCGGATCGGCTGCTATCAGATCTTCTCCGCTCATTTTATTGTTGGGAGCAACCACAAGATCAACTCCAAGCTGGCGCACCATATCCCCGCCCAGGGTGTTATCCCCATATACGCGGATATCTTTGTCCTCAAATTCCATTACAAGCACCCTGGGTTTTACGGCGCTGTTTTTTGCGGCGGAAGCTACTTTTTCAACTTGAGATTTCATATCGTTTACAATGGATGCGGCCTTGTCCTCAACGTTAAAAATCTTGCCCAGATTCAATATGTCGATATATTCGTTTTCCAGCGTAAGTTCGGGCGCGCAGCCGGAATTCTGCATCATATATGTATTGATGTTGTTCTGGTGCCAGTAATCCACATCGCCAAGCTTTTTATCGCTGAAATAGGAATACCAGCTCAATATAAAATCAGGCTGCAGCATTACAACGTTTTCTTTGCTGGGCGAAAAATCCGTCAGGTAATTCACTTTGGAAAACGCATCCTTATACTCGTCCTTTACGTCCTGGTCAAGCCCCGCGCAGGCGACGATTTTGTCCTCCAACCCCAACGCAAGGAGCGTCTCGATGGAATCCTGATATACCGCAAAGACTTTTTCCGGCGCTTTTTGGAAGGTTTCCTGGATAACCTCTTTTTTGTAATTATAATTATCTATGGTTACCGGATAATGGCCGGCCTCATTTTCCTGAGCCGTTTCCTGAGCCGGCACCTGGGTAACGGCGGATGAAGCGGCTGCGGAAGAAGAAACGGCGGGCGATTCGTTTGAAACGGTTTGGCTGCACGCACAAAGGGATAATACAAGTGCAGCAACCAGAATGGCTGCAAATATTTTTTTCATGATTTTACTCCTTTTTCATTTTTACAGGTGTGACACAAAAAAGATCAAAAGGAGTTCAACTGGAATTATCGGAATGCTCTCCGGAAAAAACCGTTTTTTTCTTCAAAAAACCACCTCCCTATCGCTCGTAGAGCTTATGGTAAAAAAACAGGCAGGTTTTCTGGCTCAAGGATCATAATTACGCTTGCCTTCCCGGTTTCCCAGTGGCTTAACTTAAAGCGGAATTCCCCTGTTACAGCGGCGGGACCGCGCGGGATTTTCACCCGTCTTCCCTTTTAACCGGATGATTTTCTCCGGCACCTGTTTTAAAATATTCAATTCGTGCCCGCCGTCAGGCGGACAAAACAAATAAAACGCCCCAAAAGAGGCGTTTTGAAATCGATATTCGAATAAAACTGACGCCTCAGATACCGTGGGGGTCCATATCAGCAATACCGGCAAGCAATCTGACTTATGCAGGCATTCAGCCTGCAATCACAGCAGCGGTCCTGTGCGGGATTCTCACCCGCTTCCCTTTTTAAGCAAAGCACCGGCATTGATCATATTTTATTTTGGTAAAATTATATAATATTTACGGATAAAATACAAAGCTATTTATACCTTATTTTTGTAAAATCTTGTTGAATTGAAATATAAAAAGGTGTTTGTTGTCAATAAACGCGCGTACGGTTGCCCTTTATAACGGTTCATCCAAAGGAAAACCATATTGCAATAACGGCTTTATTCAGGTATAAATAAATAAAAATATATTTAAGATAATTTATATCGAAAGAACGGAGGCTTTATATTGGAAGGGAAATCTCCAAACGAAACAAAAGTGGTCATGACAGAGCTTGTATTGCCCGGAATGACGAATCTTCTCGGAAATCTCCTGGGCGGACAATTGATGCACTGGATGGATATTGCGGGAGCCTTATGCTGCATGAGGCACTCAAATACACAGGTAGCCACGGTAGCGGTGGATGCTCTTGAATTCAAGCATCCCGCACGGCAGGGCGAGATGGTAAGCGTTGAGGCGAAGCTTATATGGACAGGCCGCACTTCAATGAAGGCGAGAATTACGGCCTCGGCTGAAAACCTGGCTACCGGAGCCGTAATCATAACGAACATTGCAACATTCACCTTTGTCGCTTTGGATAAAGACGGAAGCAAAACAGCCATACCGCCGCTCCGGCCCGAAACCGGCGAAGAAAAACAGGATTTTGAAAGGGAAGAATCGGAATACCAAAGGCGTAATGTGGCCGAATAAAAAATTTATTTTGTACGATTAATCCATGTATCCGGTTTGATCCTATTTCACCATACCGGCAGCCAGCTTTCCGGCTTTTTCAAGCACCTGCGGCTCGTCAATTGTATTGAGCATTCCATTCTCCGCCACGATTCTGCCGTTCACCATGACCATCCTGGCGGGCCGGGAAAAGCCAACGGTGCCCAAAAGGCATCCGGGATCGCTTCCAGCTCCGACAAGTTCCAGCAGGGATGTGTCAATCATAAAGAGGTCCGCCGCTTTTCCAATCTCCAGGCTGCCGATATCGTTTCTGCCCAGAACAGCAGCGCTCCCCCGCGTCGCTATTTTCAGCAAATCATATCCGGTTGGAGCGTCGGCGTTGTAATACAGCCTGTGCAGCAGATAAGCCGCACGGATCTCCGCCATAAGGTTGGAGCAATCGTTGCTTGCGCTGCCGTCCACCGCCAGACCCACGGGAACGCCCAGGCGGAGCATATCCGGAATACGGCATACGCCCGAGGCCAGCTTCATATTTGATACGGGGCAATGCGCCACGCCCGTCCCGGTCTTTGCCAGCACCCTGAGTTCTTCGTCGTTGAAATGGATTCCATGCGCAAACCACACGTCTTTTCCCGTCCAGCCGCAGGATTCCATATATTCGAGCGGCCGCATACCCACCGTTTTCAGGCAATAAGCCTCCTCGTCTTTTGTCTCGCACAGATGCGTGTGCAGCCTTATACCCAGTTGCCGGGCAAGCACGGCGGACTGCTTCAACAATTCCGTAGTCACACTGAAAGGCGAACACGGCGCCAGCACTAACTGGCTCATGGAAAACCGGGACGCATTATGGTAAGAATGCGCCAGCCGCTCGCTGTCCTTCAGTATCGCATCGATATCCTGCACCAAATCGTCCGGCGGCAAACCGCCGCCGCTCCTGCCTCTTGACATGCTCCCGCGCGAAGCAACAAAGCGCATGCCGATATCCTTTGCGGCGCGGAACTGCTGATCTATAAAATTATGCGATCCCTCCCTTGGAAATACATAATGGTGGTCCATACAGGCAGTGCAGCCGTACTTGAGCAGCTCGCCCATACCGACAAGCGAACTGTAATAAATGCAGTCATCGTTCAATCCCCGCCAAATCTCATAAAGCGCGACAAGCCAATCAAACAGCTCCATCTTTTGCACCTGCGGCAGGTTGCGGGTAAACGTCTGGTACAGGTGGTGATGCGTATTGACAAGCCCCGGATAAACAAAGCAGCCGGCAGCGTCGATCACGTGATCCGCATCCATATTTTCCTGTCCAATGTATTTTATTTCATTTCCGTTGGTCAGAATATTCGCATTCCACAATATTCTGTCCGCATCGTCAACGGTAACAATTGCCTTTGCGTTTTTGATCAATGTTTTAGTCATTTTTTAAACCCTTTCCGCATCGGTATCATATCAAATAATTATACCAACAATTCTTTCTTTTTAGATACCGGTTATTAATTTTATTAGAATATTCTTTTTTTATTAGGTATATCTTTCTGGTTATGTTAAGAATAAAGATTTTTAATTTACATATTATAAAATACTGAATTCACGAATTTTGGCGAAGAAGATAATAAAACATGAATAGAAAAAATATTAAAATAGTATCTTTAATACTTGCACTGTTTTTATTATCCGGCTGCAGTTCCAACAGCGGTGGGCCTTCTTCTGTGCCCACACAGGCTCCATCTTCCGCAGTTGCATCGGCCGTGACATCGCCGACGGTCCCTTCTTCCGCGTCTGAAACGTCAACCCCCGCAAGCTCATCTTCTCCAGCACCCTCCGAATCTGAGGCTACAACTCCTTCCCCGGAGCCGTCCCCAACACAGGCAAGCGAACCGCAGCCCTATACGGTTGCCTGGCTGAACAAATACGCACCCGGTTCGGTTGCAAGCTATGAAGAACAGGTTGGGGATAACGGCGATGGCGACCCCGCCTCCTATCCGCCGGCTGATACCTATAAACTAGTGGTAGACTTGAACAACCAGTGCGTGAGTGCATATACAAAAGGCCCGGACGAAAATTACAGCCAGCTTGTACGCGTAATGCTGTGCACAACTGGAAATAAGGAAAACGTAACCGGCACCGGAACATACGAACTGGGGAGCGACCGGAATCGTTTTAGCCTTTTTAGCGAATTTGACTGTTACGCACAATACTGGACGGAGTTGGTGGGCGATATCTATTTTCATTCCGTTCTTTATTACAAACAGGATGCAAAAACATTGATCGAAAGTTCCTACAGGGACCTTGGCAAACCGGTCTCCCATGGCTGCATACGCCTGTTTGTGCCAGACGCAAGATGGATCTACCAGAATTGCGCACCCGGTACGGTATGCCAACTTACCAAAGATATCCCGGTAAACAAACAGCTTCAAACCGCACTCAAGAAGGGTCATGCAGGTGCCGTTGACTATATCCCGCCACAAAAATAATTTTACAGAACTAAAATAAAAAGCCCTGGCTTCATTGCTATTTTGTTGGGCGCTGCCCTCTTGGTTTCCGCTGCTACCCCTTAAGTTCTGCACCGATCTTAACGTCCTAGAAATCCCTATACCAAAGGCAACTTCCAAACTAATTCCCAGAAGTAGACTTTGTCAACTCTGTTAGATAGCGCCGGCAGTCGCCCAGACTTTAATATAATACCCGGTTTTATGGATTATGCAAAGTTTAAATATACAATTAAGTGGGATATATTTAGCCTTATACGTAGTTGTTAGGCTTCAATTATATGAATTATTTCTTAGTCTCTTACGCTTTCCATATAAATACTGTACACACCATCATCAGTTGCAAGCAGATCTCCTTTCAGTTTAAAATGATGTTTGCTTCCGTCCTTATAATAAAATATATACTCGTCCGCACCCTCGACAGTATCGTGGCTTCTTGCATATACAGTGATATTCTGGAACATACGGACAACTTTAACAATTTCTTCGTGGTCTGTCACTGAACGTTTGCCTTGAGCGTCAGTGATTTCCACACGCTTTACTGTATCATATGAATCATCACTTAAAACACGAACCGGCTCCGGAACCCCAATCTTTAATTCCTGACAACCGTCTTCGCAGGCATATAGCTCTCCATCTACGTATACACCGTGGGAGTTAAACACGATTTCTCTGCTGTTGCCGTTAAAAAAGTAGATCCTGTAAATCCATCCATCGCCGGCAGCCATCGAAGACAACGGCCCGACTGGCGCCGTTAGACGGACCGCTTGCAGGCTTTCGAGCATCGCTTTTATATCCTTTTCCTTGTAAAGCATATATGCAGGCGTATCCGGCGGCCTGGAATCATCAAACTGCCAGATGGCACTTATATCGTCCGCCGTAAGTCCGCGTACTGCCGGTATATCCCATGGCATGCTTTCTTCCTGCGGGTTTGTTGAAGACAATACAGGACTGCTTGATTCCTTTTGCGTAATCTTTGATGGCAAGGTGGTGGTATTATTAACCTGTGATGTACAACCAACTAGAAAAATTGCCGTTATAAGAATAATTACGAGTTTTTTCATACGAAACATCCTTAACCTTGATTACTCATATTAGACTGAATAAACAAAAGAAAGTTCTTCTAAATTTAGATAAACATAGATCGTCTTTCCAGTGGTAAATAAATAGACTTCTTTGTATTTTATTAAGTATCCAAAGATGTCATCCAGACATAGTCAAGCCAACTGCACAGTATAATCATTATTGGCATTTAGTATTTATAGTTAAAATTCTCTATATTATTCCATAATCCTCTATATAAAATTTAAAATGATGATCTTTCTCAGTAGCTAGAATATGAAAACCATAACTTTATTAATTGAATACTGTACACAATATTAAAGCGGCAACCAAAAAATTGGGCAAGTATTGGACAGAAAAGACTCGAGGCCCCTGCGGGCCGTTTAAAGAGGATTATCCGGAGCGGAGCCGACCGCCGCCGGTGGCGGATGCAGGGAGGCGAACGCTCACTGAGTATGAGACGAGCGGAAATGAGCGCCGCCGAATGAACCGCGAGCCCATATCGAAGTGGGGTGTCGGGAGGACGTAAACCGGAGCGGAATTGAGCGCGCGCCCATGCGCGATGAAGCAAAATGGAAGCTCGCTGAATATGAGACGAATGCTAGCGCCACTCATAAAAAAATTCTGACGCGATACGTGAACCCATAATGAAGCGGGAAATCGGAATCTCCCTTCCGTCCTCCTGACAAAAAAACAGCAAGGGATACCTAAATAAAAAAGACACTTAATCAAAGTCAACGGCTAATATAAACCGTACGGATTCTTCGACTTCGCTCAGAATGACCGGCACCGGGCGCTACGCAGTAAACCGCCTGATTGCATAGTTTACATATAAAAAAGAGACAGGCCTTTCTTCAAGACCTGTCCCCAAAGTGACTGATATAAATTTACAGTGGCTTACAGCCTATTTGTTTAAAAATTTCGGCAATGACATCCTGATCAGTTGATTAAACCGGTCCGCGTCCCACGCGGTCCGTCCGACAAACAAGCCGTCGATATTAGGGCAGGCGGAAAGCTCCTCGCAGTTTTCCAGGTTTACGCTGCCGCCGTACAGCACGGGAATCTTTTCCGCTTTTTCGCCAAACAGGTTTTTCAGCACCTTTTTCATCACAGCGTGTTTCGCGTCCGCATACTCCGCGCTGGCAGGCACGCCGTTGACGCCGATCGCCCACACGGGCTCGTATGCGATCCAGACACGGTCCAACTGTTCAGCCTTCACGCCGTGCAAGCCGATCTTCAGTTGGGTTGCGAGCACCTCGTCGCTTAGGTCCATTTCCTTCTGTTCTCCGGTTTCCCCCACGCAAAGCAGCGCGGTAAATCCGTGGTTCAGCGCGGCTATGACCTTTTTGTTTTCTTCTTCATCCGTCTCGCCCATGACATGCCGGCGCTCGGAATGGCCTATTTCAATGATGTCTATCCCTATTTCCTTGAGCATGACCGGAGAGATTTCGCCGGTAAACTGGCCTTCGTCTTCCCAGTGCATGTTCTGCGCGCCGATCAGTATCTCTTTGGGCGATACCGTCTGCTTGGCCCGGTCCAGCGCCGTGTAGGAAGGCACGATGAAGAACTTCGTCCGCTCCCTGTCGATATCCCTTGTGAGCTCCGCAAGCCGGCTCAAAAAGGCCTGGGTTTGGGATATGGTTTTGTACATCTTCAGATTGCTTCCCAAATATATCTTGTCCATTATTTAAAATTATGCCTTTCTAATTCTTTGATCGCCGCAACTTTGGGTGTGGAACTGCCGTCAACAAAAGAGAGTGAAAGCCATTCCTTTGTGATTTTTTTTGCAAGTTCCGACCCAATGACCCGCTCTCCCATGCAAAGCACGTTTGCGTCGTTGGAAAGCTTTGCACGCTCCGCGGAAAAATTATCATGGCATACCGCCGCGCGGATCCCCTTGCATTTATTGGCGCTCATCGCCATGCCGATCCCGGTTCCGCAGATCAGTATGCCGTCTTTCGCAAAATCGCTTTTCTGGATCTCCTGGCACACTTTTTCAGCGATCAGGGGATATACGGTCGGATCTTCCGCAGAAAAGCATCCGACGTCTTCCACCTGGAATCCCAGCGATTTCACATAGTCTTTTATGACGTTTTTCAGACCTACGGCGGCATTATCGCAGCCGATCACAATTGTTATTTTGTTCTCCATGATATCACTCCTTTAAGCAGTAAACTTTAAAATGCCGCCGCAAAACGCGACGGCATGAATTCATGTTTTATTCTATCACAGCCGGAACATCCCTGTACATTCCTTTTTTCCATTTGCCGTCCAGCATATCGTCCATAACGCGGCAGCAGAAAGCCGCAAATTCCGGATCGATAATATGCATATCGGTTACGATGAAATCAAGGTTCGGGTTGGCCTTATTGAATTTTTCCTTAAGTACCCTGCGGATGGTTGTTGAACGTACCGACCATGTGGGGTTCTCCGGATCCGGGTCCCAGGTGGGGCCGTCTCCATTCCCTTCGGACCAGCCTCTTGCCCTGGTTGCGATTTCCGCACGCTGATCATACGCCGACCATCCCTGCATTGGAATGATAAAGCAGGTGGGGCCTTTGGTGTTGTTCAGTTTTTCCGCGATGTAATTGCCCAGTTGTTCGATTTCATCCAGTGTCGGAACCATGATGGTCACGCCCGCGTTATGGATATAAGGCTCTTTTGTGTCGTGAAACCCTTTTCTTTTGCCGCATTTGAAATCGTCCAGATATTCCTTGGGCAGAGAATTGATTGCGCCGCAAGCGCTCTGGTCTATTCCGCCCGGGCAGACGATCTGCGGGATGCCGATATCGCTGGCCGCGGTCAGACGCTCGCCCTTCCAGTGCTTGGATATGGCATAAGGGCTGTTGTACATATTGTTGGTCAGCTCACCGATTGTCAAATCAAAAATCGCTGTGATGTGACCCGAACGGATCAGGTCTTCCATGGTTGCGCCCGTGCCCACCTGGTGTATGGTGATGGAATCCCAGCCGCGCTCCGCCATGTGTTTGGCGCACGCATTGGACGTAGGCGTTGTGGTGCCGTAAGCTGTCAGGGCCACCAGGGGTTTTGCAAATTCCGGAGGCACTTCGCCCGTCTGCGCCATGGCTACGATGGCGGCGGTCGCGTTCATAACCATCTTGCGCGTTACGATGTTAATTCCAAGCTCTGCCGTGGGGTTCATGATATAAATATCCTTGTTGCCGATCCACATGGAAACGTCGCTGGAGCACATGTCCGTCATCATGATCTTGGGTACGCCGAACGGCAGCGCGCGCAGCGCGTAACATACGGTGGTGGTGCCGACCGATCCCGCCCAGGAAATTGCGCCGTCCACTTTTCCTTCATTATAAAGATCCATGATTTTGACCGCGCCGGCATTTCCCACCATCTCAATTGCTGTGGAACGGGGCGCGGCGAAAACTTCCGCCTTGTTTGTGCCGTTGGAAGCAAGCACTTCGTCCAGCGATACGTCGGCCCAGTCAACGTCGCGGCCCAGGCTCATGTTCATGATAATGGGGTTTCCGCCGTAACTCGCAACCATTTCAGCCAGAAATTGGATTTCCTTAAACTTCGTGTCGCACATGCCGACAACGATTATATTCGGTTTCTTGGTCATCATCCTGCCCTCCTTTGGACATTTTTATCTCTTATATTCTTTATAACTCCGGGTAGCTTCCAAAACGGCGATTTCGATAGGCAGCCTTTCAGCGGCGCTTCCGCCTACGAATCCGTGCGCGTTTGTATTGCGGAACACATATGCCGCATCGTCTGCTGTGGTAATGGGCCCTCCGTGCGAGAAAAGAATCACATTGGGATTCACCTTGGCAGCCGCGTCGAATATCTGCTGCGTCATCTGGCAGGCCTCCTCCAGCGTCAGCTTGGTCACGGCGCCGATCTTGCCGCCCGCCGTTGTTCCGACGTGCCCCGCGATCACGTCCGCGCCCGCTTCCGCAAACACGGTGGCTTCCTCGGGCGAATATGCATAGCAGAAGGTAAACATGTTCATTTCATGCGCCGCTTCCACAAACTCCACTTCCCTTGAAAATCCCATTCCGATTTTTTCGATCTGTTCGTTGAACGGGGGATCATACAGTTTTGCCATCATGGGGTTGATACCTGAAATACCCATATCCCACAGCTTCTTTAAGTGTTCTTTGTGCGGGAGCAGAGGATTGTGTCCGCCCGAAAGAGATATAACAGGAGCTTCGCTCACGTTTGCCAGCACTTCCGGAGCCAGGTCGAATACGATCTGGTTGCAGTCGCAGTAAGGCAGGAACGCCGCAAGCGATCCGCATCCTTTCATTCTCCACCAGCTTGTGGGCGATACGCAAATCAGATCCGAACCTCCTTCTTCCTGCAGTTTTGCGGTAAGCCCGCAACCGCAGTTGGGCATAAACAAGGGCCTCCCCGTTTTGATCTCCGCCCATAATCTTTCATTCACTTCTTTGGCTGTATAACGTTTTGCCATTTTCTTTCTCCTTTCACTTTCCGTTTAATTTATAAGGATCCAAACTTAATTTTTATATGAGAAGGGACGAGCTTAAAGCAATCCGTATTTCTCGCAGAACCGGCCCGCGTTTTTAAACGATATGTCATTGATATCCCGGCTGCTTATGATCTGCCCGGACTCCCGCCCGATTTCCTCCAAAAGGTCCAGCGTCTGCCCCTCGCCGTAGAACGGGTAATCCGATCCAAAAAGCAGTTTTTCCACGCTGCCCGTCCAAACCTTTACCTTGCTTATTAATTCCATCAGGGGCAGGTATTCGCATCCTTTGAGTTTGGCAAAGTTTGCGCTTATGTCCGCATATACGTTTTCATGCTTGCGGAGGATGAGCGCCACCTCGTCGTACATGCCGCGTCCGGCGTGTCCAAGAAGGATGGGCATATCGGGATAAAGGCAGGCAACCTCTTCGATGCAGTTAAGCGCCGAATATTTGTCCTGGAGCGGTTTGATGCCTATCCCGCCCGTATGGAAAAGGACGGGCAGCCGCAGCGCCTCAAGTTCTTCATATATGGGATAAAGCCTTTTGTCGTTCGGATAAAAGCACTGGATGTTCTGATGCAGCTTTAAGCCTTTAAATCCGTCATTCCTGATATACTTTTTCAAAGCCTCAGCGGATTCCCGGCCTCCGAAGGGGTTTACCGTGCAAAAGCCGATCAGCCTGCCTCCGGATTTTTTCACTTCACCGGCGACATACGCGTTCAGTTCGTCCAATTCTTCGTTTGTCTCGCCGCCGCGCATAGCAAGCGCGGATACCACCCCAAGCTCCATATCGTCCGTCATCGCGCCGGTAAGCCCTTCCGCGGAAAGCACATGGGACGGGTCAAGACCCCGCATGGCAAAATAATCATTGAGTGCTTTTGTCGTACTGCCGCTTGGCCATAAATGCGTATGTATATCCACTTTCATCTTCGGTTCACTTTCCGGCTTTCCTGTAGCCCCAGAGTTCAAGGGATTTTGCAAGTTCCGGATGGTCCTTTGCGTATTCGTCCAGCGAAATCCCCTGCATAACCGCATCGATGGACTGCCGCATTGCTTTTGCGCCCGCGGCCGCGCCCATCGGATGCCCGTATATCGCGCCGCCCGACCCCAGAATGATGTCGCGTCCGAGATCGCCGATATATTGTTCAGACATTCCGGGGTGCACGCCGCCGCCCACCGCAGGCATGACGGGTTTCTTATCGTAGAGGGGCAGCGTGAGCTGATGCACCGTTTTAATGTATTTTTCATATTGCAGCGGATAACCGCCGAAAGGCGTGTTGATCACAACCATGTCGGCGCCAGCCAGCCGCGGGAACCTTCCGACCGCTATATAGGAAGCCATTCCGCTCAGCATTCCTTCATAAAACATTCCTGAACTTGCATAATGGCCGAGTATGGGCACTTTTGCAGTCTTTGCCAGGCTGTGCAGGGAACCGTAACCTACCGCCGGAAAACTTGCCATGATTGCCCTGGCGCCCGCATCGGTTGCCTTGGAGGCGTTTTCAATCAGGTTTTCTCCCGTTATATTCACAGCGTACAGCGTTTTGACGCCCGTCGTCTCATATGCGCGGTCAGCCGCACGGTTATATTCCCGGACCCTTTCCACAATGGTTGAAAAAGGCATGTTGCCCATCAGCTCGTCGTCTTTTATGATATCCACTCCGCCGATCGCCGCGCCGTACAATATCTCTGCTCCCGCTTTGGGCGTAACCCCGGTGCACGGTTTGATCATGGACAGCAAAAGAGGGCGGTCCTTGACCCCGGTAATTTTGCGGATTCCTTCAATGCCGAAATTCGGCCCGTTGAAACCCGCCACAAAATTCCTGGGCATCCTAAGATCCACCAGCTTTGCCTGTGTGGAAGTGGACGCGTCGTTTCCCAGCAGAGTTGTGAGCATCATCGGAAATTCAGATCCGAAATTGGCGGTCGGAAACGCGATTTCGATCAGATAACCCCGTTTTCCCCCGTCTAGCTGCGTGAAAAGTTCGGAAGGCGGCACGTCAAATATGTTTGCCACCCGGCCCATATGGTTCCGGCGCATCTCATCCGTCACGCCGGGCACGGCCACCCATGTGCCCACCGTTTGTCCCACGGCAAAGGATGCGGCTTTAACAATCACATTGGTTCCTTCCGGGAATTCGCAATAGTAAGTTGCCGTTAAATACTCCATTTCGCTTAATTGTTCCGGCAAACTGTAAAGACCTTCCTGATTCATAATCTACTCCCTTAAAGTACTATAAAATTAAAAAACGAATAGTTTTGAAAACTTTGCGTAAATTCATAAATAATAGTATATATCCTTCGAATTCCTGTCAAGTTTCCGACCGCGCGCCGGTCAAAGCCATTTTTTTTGGCTTCGGACGAATATTTGCTTTTTGAACATTATCTTTTCTCAGAAGAAGTGCTTTATAATTACGAATTTGGAATCCGGAATAAAAATGAAGTTTTTAAGGCTGCGGTCCGCTGAAAAGAAATACTAAATTCGTCCTGGTAATTTACATGTATTTAATTAGTATAAATCTGCTTCCCCACTGCCAAAAAGGCTTTTTAAATTTTAAAAAAGCGCGTCTTATACATGGTTTTGGAATGTAATTGTTATTTTAATATACTTTATAAACCTGAAATCTGTCAACAGGTTTTACTAGGTATTTATGCAGCGGAAGACCCGCTTACGGGCACAGATAAACCGATGGAGGACCGGCAAAAAATATTTGATAAAAATGCCCGAACGAAAACATGCTTTTTGCTGGTAAAATCAGATAAATTAATCCATTTTACGCTAAACAATCTTGCTATTTGCGAGTGTTTGTTCTACAATAATAATACCTTTTCTGTAAAAGCTTATTTGTATGTTTCATTTGCCTGATTTAGCAGAAAGTTCCCTCAAATCAGCTTGCGGGAACGTACTAATTGACGGGGTCTTAAATGAGGAACAAAGACTTGATAATAGATAAAGAGTTATTGGAAAACAGGGATTTTCGGGCGGAGACCATAGAGATCAACCTCTACCGGGGAAAGTTTCTCGCGATTATTATCATTTTCCTGGAACTCGTGATGGTCGCAGTAGACGTTGTCACAAATCTTCTGAATGTGGACGACCGATTTCAATTCACCGGCTATCTCTTCATGTACCTTGGCATGATCCTTGCCAATGTGATCTTTTTGTTCTATGTAAAATCCGTAAAGGACGTACAGGAAAAACCGCTCAGAAAGATTAAAAAAATCGAAATCTCCATCATCGTGTATATAACTTTTTTCATGGCGTGGGGAAGCGTTATCACGCTGACAGACCAGAAACTGTACGGCGGGCTTACAACCTTTATGATCAATATCCTCATCTGTTCGGTAGTCTATAATCTGCCCCAAAAGTCCCTGCTTGTCCCTTTTGTGCTATCCAGCGGGATCCTGCTTGCAGGGCTTCCTTTTTTTCAGAATTCAAGCGATGTGCTTATAGGTCATTACTTTAATCTGGGCATATTTCTGGTCATAACCTGGGTTGCATCCCGGATCGTTTTTAAATCACATTACAAGCAGTATATCAATAAGCAGCAGCTGAATAAATCCAAGGAACTTCTGGAAGCCGAAACCAGAATCAACGAAAGGAACAACCGGAAGCTCAAAGAAATCAATATACAGTTAAAAAGGCTTTCCATGTTCGACGAACTCACAAAACTGCCCAACAGGAGGAGCTTCCGCGATTATGTTGATTACCACTTTGAATATCTGAAAAGCAAGCCTGCCTTGTTCTCGGTCATTATGATCGATGTGGACCGCTTCAAGCAATTGAACGACAACTACGGCCACTCCAGCGGCGATATCGTATTAAAAAGGATCGCCAACCAGATCAGTTCCAGTATTAATGTGGAAACCGATTTTGTGGCAAGATGGGGAGGCGATGAATTTATATACGCTTCCTTCAACAAAAGCGCAGAAGAGACTGCAAAAATGGCGAATACGATCCGCAACAAAATACTGGGCCTGAATGTCCGCTCCGAATCCGCGGTAAAAGCGCCGGATATCTCAATCAGCCTGGGCACCTGTACAATGGAGGTCTCGGGAAAGGATACCGTACACAAATGCATTGAAAATGCAGACAAGGCGCTGTATTCGGCCAAGACTGCCGGTAGAAACTGCGTTAAAAGCTTTTAGTGCGGAGGCCGCTGACAATCCCCAACTACTGTGTTGTTTTTCCGCTTGCTCAAAGCGCCTTGTATTTGGGGCTTTCAGCGGCCTCCGCAGAAATATAAAAAACCTCATAGCCTTTTGCTTTAAATACAATTAGAAATTTGAATCTACTAGAGTCATAATTCATGCACCTTCCCATCTTCCAGCGATTCTTTCGCCGCGGTTACCGTCTTAAGAACTTGCAGAACGCTTTCCTTTGAAACCGTATCCGTGGGTATGCCCCTGACGACGCAATCCACAAAATACCGGATCTCCATCCCGTACGCGTCGCAGCTTTTCACGCCCACGTGATTGCCGCCGTCGCCCGGTTTGTACAGGAGGAGGGATGAAGTGCTTTTGGGGCCGATATTCTCGCCCGAAATAAAAACAAATTCCAGCGTGCCCTTTGTTCCCAGCATACGCATGCGCATGGTAAAGGGATATCCGGGGGTCATGCTCAGGCTCCCGTCCACCATTGCGCTGACCCCGTTGTTAAATTTGAATATATTCATCACGTCGTTGTAATTATTCATGGCGTCTTTTTTTCCCGCGCTGTATACCGATCCGGGTTTCCCCAGCATAAAATGCAGAAAATCAATGTCGTGAAGAGTCAGGTTCATAAGCGTTTCCCCGGATTTTTGAGGATCTTTGTACCAGTCGCACCAGGCAGGCATCTGCCCCAGCCTGGCCGCGTATACCGACACAAGATCGCCGATCTCCCCGCTTTCACAGATTTCCTTGATGCGCACATACTCGGGCCAGAAACGCAGTACCTGCGCCGCCATAATGCGGACGCCGTTTTTTTCTGCAGCCTCATAGATCCTTTTGGCCGCTTCAGGCGTCAGGGCAACCGGCTTTTCCACCAGAAGATGCTTTTTGGCATTTGCAGCCTTTGCCGCATACTCTTCGTGCATAAAACTGGGCAGGCAAATGTCCACCATGTCAATCTCAGCGTCCGCAAGAAGATCCTCCGGATTTGTATAAGGTTTGAGCCCGTACTTTTCAGCAAACGCTTCGCATTTCTCCCCGTCGGCGTCGCATACCGCCGCAAATTCCGCGTTCCGCGGGCTGAGCGAACGGAACCCGTTTATATGCGCGTTTCCCATCATTCCCGCGCCGAGTATCCCGATTTTCATAGTTTCCCCTCCCTTACATTTTGACCTCGGCCCTATTTATCCGGCGGCAGATCTATAAATCTGCCCGTTGCCGCGGACTCGTAAGCCGCTTCGGCCACGCGCTGCACATAAACCGCCTCGCTTGCCGGGCATTCCAGCGGTCTGCCCGTAAGGATCGATTCGCCGAACGATTCGATCTCCTTTGCATACATATTCCCGGGCGTAAATCCAATGTTTTCCCTGTCTGCGGGATTTTCATCCTGCACCGCGTCGTAGAGCGCGTCCCCGGCTGTGAACAGCGCGTCCACCTCGCCGCCTTCCACCTGTCCGATGGTACGGTCGCCGATCAGGCGTCCGCGCGTACCGTAAAACTCGATACGCCACTTCGCAGCTTCGTCCGGAATATTGAAGTTTGCATTGATATTCCCAAAGGCTCCGTTTTCAAAGCACACCAGCAGCGAGGATGAATCGTCCACCTCATAGGAAAAGGTTTTGGTAGCCGCAAACGCTCCCACCCGGATGATTCTGCTGCCCATAATATACTGCAGAAGATCAATGATATGAACGCCCATATCCATCAGCGCGCCGCCGCCCGACAGGTTTTTTTTCTGCCGCCATGCGCCCTGGATATCCGGATACCAGCAAGTGAATTGCCCGGAAGCGCTGACTAGCTCCCCCAATTTTCCCTGAGCGATCAGTTCCTTCATTTTCCGGTGGGCGGATGCGAACCGCATCATAAAACCCGCCGCAAGCTTTACGCCTTTTTTTTCGCAGTATCGGACCGCTTCTTCCGCTTCCGCCGCGCTTAATGCCACGGGCTTTTCTACCAGTATGTGCTTCCCCGCTTCCGCCGCAGCCAGTATCTGCTCTTTGTGGTAAAGGACGGGCGAAGCGATGTACACGGCGTCCACGCCGCTGTTTTGGAGCAGCTCGTTTGCATTGTCATATGCGTTTGGCGCATTGTATTTTGTGCAAAGATCACGCGCCATCGTCATGTTCAATTCCATAATACTGTTTAGTTCGGCGTTTTTGGCCATCAGCATTCCAGGTATCGTTCTCCGGTCCGCAATGCCCCCGCCGCCCAGCACACCCCATTTGATTTTCATTTTACAACCTCTCTTTATTTGATATTCTTTTGAATGACTTTTTTCAGGCCCCGGATGCAGTACCCGATGTGTTCGCGTTCCCAGGTGGGATGCAGAAAAAGGCAAACCGTTTTTGCGCGGAGCGATTTCGCGACCGGACAGACCTGCTTTGAGTAATCAAGTTCCCCGCGCGTATACTCTTTGGAATAAAACGGAAATTTTGCATATCCAAATCCGTTTTTCTCCTTATAAGCCACCTCTTCATACGCTTCCGGCCACTGTATGCCGTAGCAGGGCACCCCTTCGGCCTGCATCTCTTTCAGTATCAGCGGGGCGTCAGCCTTCAGCCGGTCCGTATCCAGCAATATCGGGTACCACCAGTAGGCGTTCTTCCTTACGTTATCATTATAAGGCAGCTTCAGGACGCCTTCCGCTCCCTCGAATGCGTGGTCGTACATTGCGGCGTATTCGTGCCGCCTTTTCAGATTCCAACTGTCAAAGCGTTTCAATTCGTTTATTCCGATGATGGACTGTATCTCGGTCATGCGGTAATTGAACCCCACCCTGTTGTGTATATAAGGCAGTTTCTCTTCCAGCGCAAGCATGTTCATTCTTTTTTTTACGTCATATCCGTGATCCCGGATGGACCTGCATTCCCAGCCAATATCTTCGTTCATGGTGGTCACCATGCCTCCCTCGCCTCCGGTGGTGAAATGCTTGCTCTGGCAAAAGCTGAAGCATCCCACGTCCCCCACGGTTCCGGTTTTTCTTTCTCTAAATTCTCCGCCAAGGCACTGCGCGGCGTCTTCGATCACGTACAGGCCGTTTCCTTTTGCGATTTTGAGTATCTCCTCCATATCGGCCACAACGCCGTACAGATGCACCACCACGATCCCTTTGGTCCGTGGGGTAATCTTCCGTCTGATATCTTCCGGATCGATCGTATGATCTGCGGTCACATCACAGAACACCGGCACAGCGCCCGCCTGCACAATGGCAAAGGAAGACGCGATAAAAGAATAGGAGGGAACCAGAACCTCGTCTCCCGGGCCGATCCCCAGGCTGGATATCCCCACATGCAGCGCCGCCGTACCGCTGGCGGTAGAGACGGCCATTTGGGCCCCGCTCCATTCGCGGAACATTTCCTCAAATTCCATGCCTCTGGCGCCGGTCCAGTAATTCACCAGACCGCTTTCAAGAGGCTTTTGTATGTCTTCAAACGTTTCCTGTGCAAACTGAGGCCACATGGGAAACCCCATTTCTGCGATCCCGGCGGCGTTCATCACCAATTCGTCCCTGTTCATATCCATCCCCCGCTTCTATTTATTTTATATTGGAATTTTATAATATATTTATTCAGTGTCCTTATTAATAGAATACCTTTATCATTTGTTTATGTCAATACGATTAAGTATTTATATGTGAAATAAATACGTGTAATTACAAATTTACCCGGCGAAAAATTCGTTTCCAAAAAAAATGCGGTCCAGCATAAACAGCGCGCAGCCGTTGGTAACCGGGTTTCCCGCGGCCTTAAAATACTTTAAAATAATCCGGTTTATATCAGGGGCAAGGCTGATGTTCTTAAGACGGGCGCGCACAAGTTCAAGAAAATCCTCCCCCAACTCGGGTATTCTTCCGCCTATGATCACAGCCTCCGGATTCATCATATTGATAATATTGCTGATCCCGTATGCAAGCCTGTTGGCTGCGTCTTCCAGCACGTTAAGGATCACTTCGTCTTTTTTCACGTACAACTCTTTTATGTCTTCAAACGTAAGATCCCGCCCGGCGGCGTCCGACGAGCGCCGCACGATTGCCGGAACGCTCGCAAGAGTTTCCAGGCAGCCTCTTTTTCCGCACTTGCAGACAGGGCCGTTCATATCGACGGAAATATGCCCGAACTCCCCTGCATTGCCCAAAGCTCCCTCGAATATCTGGTTGTCCAGTATGATGCCCGCGCCGATGCCGACATCGATATCGATAAAAATCAGGCTTTTGATATCCTCTTCCATTCCGGCTTTTTCAAAATAAGCGCAAAAATGCGATTCGTTTCCCATTGCCACGGATGCGGCGGGAAAATGGTTCTTAAGCCTTTCAAAAAAATCATTGTCCGGACCGATCTGTATCACCGTTGACTGGATCACCCTGCCCGCTGCGGTATCAATGATGCCCGGTACCCCGATGCACAGGCCTGCAATCTTATCACTGGATATTTTAAGCTTTGCCAGTATTTTATCCAGATTTTGTATGGCAGCGCCGCCGATCTTTGAATAATCTTCCACGCCGACCCGTTTAAAAAGAAGCGGATTCCCTAAAAAATCGAACAATTCCAGGCTGAAGCCTCCGCCCGTAAATTCTATTCCGGCGACATAACCGCCCTGGGGATTTATCTCCAGCATGATCGGTTTTCGCCCGCTTGTTTCGGACGTACCGGCGCCGGTTTCGAGCAGCAGTTCCCGCTCCAGCATTTCGTCCACCAGCGAGGAAACCGTGGTTGGACTGAGGCCGGTAATATTGGCAAGTTCCGCGCGTGAAACCGATCCGTGCCTGCGGATCAGACCAAAAAGCAGCGAAAGGTTCGCCTGTTTCATTGTCTGAAGATTGGACGGGGTTTCATTTTTGATCTTCTTTGCAGTCAGCAACTGATTCTCCTCCGCTTTTTCGTAAGTCCGGCGGCTTTTTGCCGGTGCATCAGCCCATGAGTTCCATGCAGTTCATGACAAATTCCTGTTCCACTTTTTTAAAATCTTTCTCCGAGAAATCCGGATCGCTCAAAATATCCGGCGCTTCCGGGAAGACTTTTTCACCCATCAGAGTGTCGAATTCCGCGTAAAGCATCGCGTCGTCCACCGCATATACCTGCTTTGTTTCCTCCTGATTGAGAGAAATCCTGAAAGCCTTCCAGATGCATTCCTGCAGCCTGGATTCAATGGCAACGTATTCTAAAAGCTTCCTCTTCACTGGCCGGGTAATGTCCGAAATATAGGCCTCGCTCGCGTCGTGCAGCAGGCATGCAAGGGCGACTTTTTTTGAATAGCCCCGGGCCCGTGCCTCGGCCGCACAATTTATGCAATGCTGAGCTACCGAAAAAAAATGCTCAAAATGTCCGTTGGCCCTGCAAAGAAGCGAAAGCGAATGCGCGATATCCATAAGTTTTATTACGGATGTGTTGGGCGCAGCGGGTGAAAAACGGATCTTGCTGTAAGTGGTGATACAATCAAGGGTGTCTTCGTTCATTTTCTCTTAAGTCCTCCGGGATTTGCTTGCTTGTAATATACATTGTTATCGTGCCCATGCAGAGGAGTTCGCCCGCCTGGTCCCTGATTTCCACATTGCAAACGCCTATGCGGCCTCCGTGCTGCCGAACGGTTGCATACGCCGTAATCTTTCCGCCGGAAGCGGGCCTTAAATAATGCATGTCCGCGCCCAGGGTCACGCAAATCTTTCCATAGGGAATGATCGCCGATCCTGCGGCAACGTCCGCCAGGGTATAATACGCGCCGCCATGCATTGTGCCCATCAGATTGCATGTTTCGGGCGCAAAATCCATTTCGGCTTCCGCGTATCCTTCCTGAATGCGGGTGAGTCTGATGCCGTTTCTTACGCTGAATTGATCGTGCTTGTTGAAATATTCCTGAAAAGCGTTCAGATCCATATACAGTTTTCTCCAAAAGATAATTTCTCAAATATTTTCCGCAAGCCTATTGTAAACTATTCTGCCAAAACACACAAATATTTTTTCTGCCGCGCCCAATCAAATTTCACCGGAACAGGCGAATTGAAAGCCCCGGAAGAAAGAAGTATAATGGATAAAAACAACCGGTATGGAGGTTTTTTATATGGGATTTCATATTATCCGGGGCGATATCACCCTGCAAAAAACGGATGCAATCGTGAATGCGGCAAACACTTCGCTGCTTGGCGGCGGCGGTGTGGACGGCGCGATTCACCTCGCGGCGGGCCCAGGCCTTTTGGAAGAATGCAGAACCCTTAAGGGATGCCAAACCGGCAAAGCCAAAATAACAAAAGGATACGGTCTCGCGGCAAAATACGTGATCCATACGCCCGGTCCGGTTTGGCGCGGAGGAAACGCGGGCGAGGAAGCGCTGCTTGAAAGCTGTTATGATTCCTGCCTGAACCTGGCCCTGGAAAACGGCTGCAAATCCGTATCCTTCCCGTCTATCAGCACGGGCGTGTACCGGTTCCCGCTTCCCCTGGCCGCAAAAATCGCAGCCGGCGCCATACTCGCCTTTATTCGCAGCCATCCGGAAATGGAAGTTACAATGGTTTGCTTTGACGAAGCGACAAAAAAAGCGTATGAAGAAGCGCTCGGAAGCTGTAGGGAATCATAACTGCCTCTTGCCTGCAACCGATTTGATTCCGATACGGAAGCTATCTGTGCTAATATAAAAAGACGGATCGTTTTTAAGGGGTGGGGATATGCTAAGAAAGCCCAACCGTTTGTGTCATTTTGATTACAGCAGTTACGGGGCATATTTTATTACTATCTGCATTCAAAGTAAAAAGAATATATTATGGAATGTAGGGGCGCGCATAGCGCGTCTGAGTGAACCGCTGCCATTAACAGATTACGGTTATATAGCAGAAAAGTCCATACAAAATATAGACAGAATATATCCATTTGTTCATATTGACAAATACGTTATCATGCCCAATCATATCCATATGATCATCAAAATAATAAAACCCCGGAAAACGAAATTTTATCGGAACAAAAACTACGCACCCCTACAATATCAACCATTGTCAACCAGATGAAAGGGTTTGTATCCAAACAAATCGGATTTTCGATATGGCAAAAATTATTTCATGATCACATCATCCGCAACGAGGACGAATACAGGCAAATATGGAATTATATTGATACTAATCCGTTGAAATGGCATGAAGATTGTTTCTACAATGATTGAACATATGACGCGCAATGCGCGCCCCTACGTTCAGAACGAAAAAGGGGTGAAAATTGTATGATAATCTTATTGTTTTTTATATGTCAAAAATAGTGAGGGCGCCTGAAAGGTTCAAACACAAGGCATTTTGAGCATTGCGACGCAAGCGTAGTTAAACCTACGCTGAGGAGAGCTAAGCCTACCGCCGCCAGTGGCGGAAAAAGGAAGGCAAAAGCTCACTGAACGCGAGATGAATGCAAGCGTTATTCCAAAAGAATTACTACCGCGCAGTATGAATCCGCAGTGAAGTGGGAGGAAAAATAACGCAGTAGTTGATCCTTCTCAGACGTCCGAACCTAGCAAATTCGGGGCAGGCCTTCACCATACAACACATCCAAATGCCGCCTTCCGCCCAGTCTTGTACGAAGCGCCACCCCTTTGCCGTTTGTCACGGACCCGATGACAGCGGCGTCCCTGCCGTATGCATGCGTTTTTAATATCTCAAGCGCGCGGTCCGCATCTTTTTCCGAAACCGCAAGTACCATTTTCCCTTCGTTTCCCATATACAGGGGATCCAACCCAAGGATACCACAGAACGCCGCCACCTGTTCCGCAACGGGAACATCCTGCTCGTTGATCTCGATTCCGCACCCGGAAGCCGCCGCAAACTCGTTCAATATGGTGGCAAGGCCTCCGCGCGTAACGTCGCGCATTGCCTTTACCGCAACGCCCGCGTCCAAAAGAGCTGTGGCCATGCGATTTAAAGGCGCCAGATCGCTCTCAATAGTATTCTGAATAGCCATCCTGGCGCTCAAGATCGCGGCATGATGGTCCCCCATGGTACCGGAGACCAAAAGAACATCCCCTGCTTCGCACAGCCTGGGGCTTACCCTCCGCCCCGCAGGTACAAACCCGATCCCGGCGGTGTTGATGTAAAGGCCCCCGTTGCCGCCGATCACCTTGGTATCCCCCGCCACAATCATAACGCCCGCCTCTTCCGCGGTATTCTTCATGGATAACGCGATACGGTCAAGCAGCGCGATATCAAGGCCTTCTTCCAGAATAAATCCGCATGTCAGGTATTTTGGCCGGGCTCCGTTCATGGCAAGGTCGTTCACCGTTCCGCAAATGCTGAGCCGCCCGATGTCCCCTCCCTGAAAAAACAGGGGATCCACCACAAAACTGTCTGTGGTTACGGCAATTGTGCCAGCGCCGGGAACAACCGCGGCGTCTTCCATCGCGTTTAAGACTTCGTTTCCAAAATATTTGGCAAATACGTCCCGTATCAGTTCGGAAGTGGCGCGCCCGCCGCTTCCGTGGGCCATGGTTATTTTCATTTTCCGCCCGTCCTTTCGTAACTGTACCAGGAATAACAGGCCCCTTCCATGGATACCATGCAGGCACCTTTGGGGCTTTGCGGCGTACAGGCCGTGCCGAAATACGGGCATTCCGCCGGCACAAGCTTTCCTGTAAGCACGTCGCCGCACCGGCATCCGCCGGTATCGCCCGCATCCCGCATGTTCTCCCGGCTGCCGGCGTCGTACTTAAGGAACTCTTCCCGCAAATAAAGTCCTGAGCCGGGGATGCCGCCCATTCCCCGCCAGAAAGCTTCTCCGGGTTCAAAATACCTGTTCAGCAGTTCCTCCGCCCGGCCGTTGCCCTTTTCGCGGACGGCGGACGGATACAGGTTCACTACACTTCCCTTTCCCTTCAGCCGGAGAAGCGAATAAACAGCCGCCAGTATCCCCGGGCCGTCGAACGAAGCGACCGCAAAAGGGATATGATATTTTTCCGCGATCGGCCGGTACATTTCACTGCCCGTGATCACGCTCACATGGCCGGGCGCAATGAAACCGTCAATCCCGCTGTTTTTTGCGCATATCCATTCGATCGCACCGGGCATTGTTTTAACGGAGGTTAAAAAACGGATATTCCGGATCCCCTCCCTCTCCGATTGTTCCATCATCATGGCGTAAATGGGCGCGGTTGTCTCAAACCCTACCGCGGCAAATACGTAGATGGTTTGGGGATCCGCTTTTGCGAGACTAAGGCAGTCAAACGGCGAATACACCATCCGCACCCGTCCGCCCCGGGCTTTTTGGTCCATCAGGCTGCCCTTTGTTCCGGGCACACGCATCATGTCCCCGAACGTAACCACTTCGTGGGAACCCGCATGCGCCAATTCGCAGAGACGGTCGATATAGGCAGGGACGGTTACGCAAACCGGGCATCCCGGCCCGGATACCAAACGGATGCGGTCCGGGATTATGCTGCGGATACCGCATTTTGCGATTGCCGCCGTATGCGTTCCGCAAACCTCCATAATGGAAACAGGCCTGCCGCCGTATTCCTTTAAAGCGTTTACTATGTCCTGAAGCTGCAACTCTAAGCCTCCTCGCGCATATGGCCGATTTCGGACAGAATATCCATGATTATATCGCTGTCTTCTTCCGATAGCACCTGTATGATGCATCCGGCATGCACCAGCACGCTGTCCCCGACCTTAACGTCCACAAGTCCGGCCTGCGCTTCCACCAGATTGCCGCTGAAATCCACCACAGCGCGGTATCCGTCCAGACTTTTTACCCTTCCGGGCACTGCAATACACATATTTTAAAGATCCCTCTCATTCTGTTTTCTGCGCGGCAATAAACGCCTGCCCCAGAGCGACGCCGCCGTCGTTCATCGGGACTTTCCGGTTTATATAAACCTCAAATCCATGTTTTTCAAGGCCGTCCGCACAATCCTCGAGCAGCATACTGTTCGCGAAAACGCCGCCGCTCAACGCCACCGTATTTGTTTCGTATTCCTTGCGAAGCTGCACGCAAAAGTTTATCACCATCCATAAAACCGCCCGGTGAAACCCCAGAGCGATCGACCCGGGATCCGCCCCGCTTAAAAAGGCGTCCGCAATCTCACCCGCCAGGCGCACCTGGTCCGCAACCAGGATTCCGTTCTGCCGGGCCGATTCAAAATATACGGGATAGGGCTCCTTTCCTTCATCCAGCGCCCGCCACGCCAGGTTTTCAAGCGCTATGGCGCATTCGCCCTCAAAACTATTATACACTCCCGCACCCAAAATAGCACTCACCGCATCAAACAGCCTGCCCATGCTGGAGGTCTTGTATACCGCTACATTGTTCTTAACAGCCGCCTTTACCGTGTCATACCTGTCATCCAGGCCGGCTTTTTCTGCCGCCAGAAGATACGCGTCCGCGCAAAGCGCGGCGTCCCGCGCGGCATTGTCCCCGCCGCAAAGCTTCACATAGGACAAATGCCCTGCCCGTTTGTAATCGGGCCCTTCGCAAACCAGAAACTCGCCGCCCCAGACCGCGCCGTCTTCTCCCCATCCGGTACCGTCAAACGCAACGCCGATTACTTTTTTCATGATCCCGTGCTCGGCCAGCACCGAAGCGATATGCGCATGGTGATGCTGCACGCGCAGGAGCGGAAGCCCCAGTTCTTCCGCAAAACGGGCGCTCCTGTAATCCGGGTGCAGGTCGCAGGCAGCGGCCCGGGGGCGGATGGAAAACAGGGATGTCATATGCCGGTAGTTTTGTGCGTAAACGTCCAGAACGTCCCGCCCGTCCAGATCACCGAAATACTGGCTCATATACGCCCTGTTGCCCGCGGCCAGGCAAAACGACGCCTTTAAATCGCCTCCCGCGGCAAACAGATGTTCTTTTGAACACACGGGCAACGTTAATGGGGATGGAACAAGTCCCCGGCTGCGCCGGATGACCTGCGCTTTTCCCGCCGCAACGCGTACAACCGAATCGTCCAGGGATATCAAAATGCGCCTTTTGTTATATAAAACGCCGTCCAGATTATGAGGATCGGTTCCATAAACGGATAAAACATCTTCATCCTCTTTCATAATAGGCCGGTCTGTGAGATTTGCGCTGGTTGTAACAAGAGGCCCGCACGCGTCCATCAAAAGTTCCTGCAGGGGCGTATACGGCAGGAACGCGCCCAGGTAACGGCTTTTGCCGCATACATCCGGCGCGAGTTCGGATCCGCTGCAGGACAGGAGTACGATGGGGCGCGCGGAAGACAGGAGCAATTTTTCCTCGCTTACATTTACCGCGCAGTGTTTGCGTATCTCGCCAGCCGATTTGAACATGACCGCAAAGGGTTTTTTGTCCCTTTGCTTCAAAAACCGCAGACGCGCCACAGCTTTTTGCGAAAACGGACTGCATGCAAAATGATAACCGCCGATTCCCTTGACCGCAATCACGCCGTCTGTGCGGAGAATTTCCGCAGCCTTCTCAAACGCTGCGCCTTCAAGCAGTTCGCATTTGCTGTCTTTCCAAATCAGATAAGGCCCGCAGTCGTTGCAGGAAATCGTCTGCGCAAAATCCCTGCGCCCTCCCGACGTATACTCCTCTTTGCAGGCCGGACACATTTCAAAATCCCGCATTGTCGTTCTGCACCGATCATACGGCAGTTCTCCTATGATGCTGTACCGGGGGCCGCAGGAAACGCAGCTGATAAAGGCGTTTTTATATCTTCTGTCCGCACTGTCGTACATCTCTTTCCTGCAGTCCGCGCACAAAGGCAGATCGGCAGGGACAAGGGGGGCATCGTCCGGCGCGCTGCCGCTTTGGACGATTGTAAAATCCGGGAACCCGAGGCAGGGAATTTCCTCTGCCGTGATATCCGTGATCTCGGCGCCCGGCGGCGCCTCGTTTTGAATCGCATTTAAAAAACGCCCGATCCCGTCCGGGTCTCCGGACGCAATCAGCGCAACAATACCGCCGTCATTTTTTACGGTGCCCGTAATACCGCATTTTTTAGCCAATTGAACCACAAAGGGGCGGAAACCCACCCCCTGCACAAGACCGTAAATATGAATATGGTAGGTCGATTGTTTTTCAATCATATGGCTTCGATACTCTCAATACTCATTTCCCGTCCCACTTCGCTTGGGACCCCCTGCGCGCCGCAATGGGGACAGTCAAAATGGAAGGGTTTGCGTACAAACATTTCCCCGCATTCCGGGCATTTTAACATGGCCTTCACCGCTCGCACGGAAATTTCCGCGCCTTCGCAGATTGTACCCGCAGCCGCGTCCTCAAAATGCATGCGGATGGTATCTCCTGAATAACCCGAATTCTCGCCTATCACCAGATTGATTTTGGTTACCTTGTTTTTGCCTTCGGAATGCGCCTGCTCTATCGCATGCTCAATGATATGAATGGCCTCATGGTATTCATGCATCCCCTTTTTCCTCCTGACTTTTTTCCTGCACAAAAGCTTCCGAAGTTTTTTGATTTCCGGGAGCAGTATACTCGTTCTTCATAAAGAGGCATTTTTTGGGGCAGGCTTCCACGCACGAGCCGCACTGGCAGCATCCGAAGGGATTGATCTCCCATTTCTTTTGCCCGCGGTCCACATGTATCACCAGGGACGGGCATTTTCTGGAACACAGTCCGCAGAATATGCAATCGTCCACGTTGATCTCAATATGTCCCCTGGTCGCCTTGGGGTATGTTTTCTTCATATAAGGATATTTTGTCGTGGCCGGTTTTGAAAAGAGGTTTTTCATCACCCTGCCGGTAAAATTCATGATAGACACTTTTGTAATTCCTTCCTCAAAACTATCTTTCGGTGCAGCTGATACAGGGATCGATGGTCAGTACCAGTATGGGCACATCGGCAAGCTCGCAGTCTTTCAGTATCTCCAGCAGCGCCGGAATATTCGCGAAGGTAGGCGTCCGGACCCGGAAACGGTCCAGGAACTTTGTTCCGTTCGCTTTCACGTAATACAGGGCTTCCCCCCGTGGCTGCTCCAGGCGCATAAAATATTCGCCGCTGGGGTTTCCCTTGAACGGAGAGGCAACCTCGCCGCCGGGAAGCGCAGACAGCGCCTGGCGGATGAGGTCTATGGACTGGAATATCTCTTTGATGCGGACTTCCGTACGCGCATAGCTGTCACCTTCATCCGACGTGATCGGTTCGAATTCCAGCTTGCCGTAAGCGGCATAGCCCATCTTGCGGGTATCGAGATTGATGCCCGAAGCGCGCATCATAGGCCCTACTGCGCCCAGGTCGTGCGCCGCCTGCTTTGAAAGCAGCCCCACGCCTTTTAAACGGGACAGCACCGAGTAATCTTCCAGGAACGTTGCGGATATTTTTTTGAGTTCGCTCTCTATTTCGTCCATTTGCGTTAAAAATATTTTTACGGCTTCTTCGTCCATATCCTTGCGGACGCCGCCGATCTTGACCACGGAAAAAATCACCCGGCCGCCGGTCGTGTATTCAAACAAATCCAGGACCTTCTCCCGGAGCCTCCAGGATTGCATAAACAGGCTTTCAAACCCGAAAGCGTCCGCCAGGAGTCCCAGCCAGAGCATATGGCTGTGGATGCGGGATAATTCCGCCCATACCACGCGCAGATAATTCCCGCGTTCGGGGACCTCTATTCCCATGATATTCTCAACGGCGCTTGCATATCCCATTCCATGCATAAAACTGCATATGCCGCAGATACGCTCGGCCACATAGACATATTCGGTGAATTCCCTTTTCTCAACCAGTTTTTCAAGGCCGCGGTGTATAAATCCGATGGAGGGGATGGCTTCCACCACTTTTTCGTCTTCGATCACAAGATCCAGATGAATGGGCTCGGGCAGCACCGGATGCTGGGGGCCAAAAGGAATGATGCTTCTTTCCGACATGTTATTTTCCCTCCTTCTGCGCCCTGAACGGGGTTTTCTGTTCTATCCTGTACAGATTTCCCTGATAATCCAGCGTAATCAGGGCTATTTTAATGCCAAACAAATCCTTCATCTCATTTTCGTATAAAAACGCGGGAGGAAAAACAGTGGATATACTCGAAATTTCCTCATGTTCCAGAATGTGAAACCGAAGGACCAGCATATCATATTCCTTTGCAAAAGAATAAGAAAACTCAAACCCTTCCGGCGTTCTTGTTGTACAAATCTGCACGAGCCGATAGTTTTTTGATTTTAACTGCAGGGAATTCTGCACCAGTTCATGGTAAGAAATTTCCCTGATTTCCTGATTCGCCATATTATGATTCCTTTCCTTCGGGTACGCCCGCAGTTTTCATCTGCCTGCGTTTTTCTTCCAGCAGTTTCGCCGCCTCCAGCACGCCGTCTATGATAGATTCGGGGCGCGCGGCGCAGCCCGGAATGTACAGATCCACAGGTATGACCTTGTCCACGCCGCCCATAATGTTGTAGCATTCCTTAAATACATTGGCGTCGCATGCGCATGAACCGATTGCAACTACCACTTTCGGGGACGGAATCTGGTCGTATATCTGCCTCAAAACCGGCGCGTTCTGCGAGTTGACGCCGCCGGTTACCAGAAAAATATCGGCGTGCTTCGGGTTTCCGGTATTGAGTATCCCGAAACGTTCCAGATCGTAAAGCGGCGTCAGGCAGGCCAGCACTTCAATATCGCAGCCGTTGCAGCTTGAGCCGTCATAATGTATTACCCATGGAGATTTAGAAACAAAAGACATTTATTTAAACCTTCCTTATAACAAGATAATATTAGAATCAAAAGTTTTGCGTTTGCGCAAAACTTGCCTTAGCCTCAGTTGACAAATTAATAAACGGTTTACAGCGGACCATAAGGGGCAGTTATTCGTTCCCGGCAAGGCCGCAGGACGAAGCTTTGCTGGTTGCAAAGCGAGGACGAGAACGCCGCAGGGGATGGATAGATGCCCCTTAGGGCGTTTATTATCTTGTCAACTGAGGCTTACAGCGTTTCAACGAGGCGGGAGACATTTTTCCGCCTCGTTATTTTATCAGACTAATTACCAGCAGATTGAGTGCGCCGGCTACCAATGCGACAATCCATGCCGATTTCAGCATTACCTGCCATTTCACCCTGGCAAAAGTGTTGTCTATCACGATTTCGAGAAAATACGCTCCCAGCGCCACCAATACGGCTATCAGATAACTCCAGGGATTGCTGTTTACAACAAACAGCGCGATTACTCCCAAAAGGAAGATGTTTTCATACCAGTGCGCAAGTTCCTGCAGCGCCAGAATCGTGCCCGAAAGTTCGGTCGTGATCCCTTTTACCATTTCCTGATGTGCATGGTGCGATGTGCTCAAATCAAACGGCGATTTGCGCAGCTTTATTGTTAGTATATACAAAAACCCGGCAAATACTGCGGGCGCGGCTAATATCGCCGGCTGGGACTGGGATATGATATTGTGTACCGAAAAACTGCCGGACGTCATGTAAAACCCGATCGCCACGATCAAAACCATGGGTTCGTAGGCCATCATCTGCATCAGTTCCCTTTGGGCTCCCATTGAACTGTAAGGGCTGTTTGCGGAAGACGCCGTCAATACCAGTATGATACTGGCCAGTGTCAGCGCAAAAAACACCAGCAGAAGGTCGCCGCCGCCGAAAAACAAAACGCCGGTGAAAACAATAAATACCAGGAAGCTGATTACGAAAAGGTTCTGCACATCGTTCACAACAACCGATTCCTTGGAGAACAGCTTCAATACGTCATAAAACGGCTGCAGAAGCGGAGGTCCCTGCCTGCCCTGCATACGCGCGGAGATTTTTCTGTCCACGCCTGCAAGCAGTCCGCCCAGAAAAGGAGCGAGCACAACATATAAAACAGCGGAAAGAATAGGATTCAACGGACAGCACCTCCAATGGAAATTATCAGTATAGCGATCATAATTGCAGTCGAAATCACCTCAGAGGGCATAAGCAGCCTTTTCTCGCCAAAAGTATTCTTCATATACCACCCGGACAGATACATTTTTTTGCGTCCGCCGAACGAATCGATAAAGTCGCGGTCATCGCCGTAGTTTACGCCGCCCATATACGAAGCGACGATCTTTTGTTTTTTGCCGAACGTGAATATCCTGATTCCAAAAGGCAGGATTATGATCATAAACAGCATGATGACCATGATGTTCATATTGCCTTCACTTATTATAACGGGAGTCGCCATTCCGAAAACACCTGAGATAAACGGTTCGATCACGTATGTGGACAAAACCGGGAACAGCAGGAAAAGGGCGATCATGAGCACGGTGTGCGATATCAGCGAAAACCATTCGTTGCCTTTTACCGTGTTTGGAAGCCTCTCGCTGTTATGAAGAACGGCGACCAGCTTGGCAAGCCACTTTGTCCAGTAGAAGAGCGTGGCAGCGCTGCCGAATACAAGGAATATGATGAGAGGAATGCTGTTGGCGTCCACAAACGCTTTTAACGCGGCCCATTTGGAAATCAGCATTCCGAAGGGCGCCAGGAACATGCCGGCGATACCTACCACCAGCACAAAGGCAAGTTCGGGCAGTTTTACGATCAGGCCGTGCATATCTTCAATATTCCGGCTGCCCGTGCTGTTTTCCACCGCACCCACCGACAGGAACATCAGCGACTTGGATACTGCATGGAATATCATCAACAGGCATGCGGCCCAGACCGCTTCGTTCGCTCCAACCCCCGCGCAGGCGGCGATCAGTCCCAGATTTGCAATGGTAGAATATGCAAGCACTTTTTTTCCGTCGCTCTGCGATATGGCCAGAAGCGATCCCGAAAGGAACGTAAACCCTCCGATTGTGGTTACCAGAATGCCCGTCCAGTTGCCGCTCATTGCCGGAGAAAGCCTTATCAGAAGGAAAACTCCGGCTTTTACCATTGTTGCTGAATGCAACAGGGCGGACGTGGGCGTGGGCGCGACCATCGCGCCCAAAAGCCATCTTGAAAACGGAAACTGCGCGGATTTGACCAGCGCGGCAAAAGCAAGCAGTGTAATGGGAATTACAACGGCGGCGCCCCCTGTTCCCATGGAAACCAGCTGCTCAAGTCCCACGGTATGAAGCTGCAATGCGCTGTATACGATGGCGATAGCAAACCCGAGGCCGCCCAAAAGATTCATCCACAATGCGCGGAATGAATTACGGATCGCCTCCTCCGTTTTGGAGTAACCAATGAGAATAAACGAGCACAGGGTTGTGATTTCCCAGAAGAAAAACATCCAGTTCAGGTTGTTGGACAAGACCAGCCCGAACATGGCCGAAAGAAACAAAAAGAGCATAAAGAAAAACATCGGCCGCCGGTCTTTGACTTCGGTGTGATGCGCGTGATAATCTTTCATATACCCCAGCGCATATATGCATATGAGGCAGCCCACCACGCCCACAATGCCGCACATGATGATTGTCAGCTGGTCCACATAAATGGTCTCGGAAGGCTGAATCGCCGCATTGCTGAAGTATTCGAGCCATAACATGAGTCCGGTCTGAACAATCGGCAGCGGAATTAAATAAAACCTTTTGTATTTGATACAAAGATATATGATAAGGCCTGTGATGAAAAGTTCGCAACAAAGCATTGCGATATTGATAAATTCAGATTCAATTGTTAAATAATAATTTTTCCCAAGCGACAAATAATTCGCTATAAATAAAATAACGCCAGCTACTGTAAAGAAACTGGCAGCCATGACAGTCGCTTTTCTGACTTTTTTATGCCTGATACAAAACAATGCCAGAGCGCAAAGCAACGGGAACAATATAAGAAATCCGATAAAGTACAAGTCTTTTAGCTCCTTTTAATATGATGCCGCCGCAAATTCTTAACCCGAATTTGCCCCTAGAATGAACACTTTCGCCCAATCCTGACATATTATATTACAATGATACACCAAATTCAACATGCTAAAAAAACTTTTTTTGACTATATTATTGTTTTTTGTCATTTTTTATTATATTTTAAATTGCATAATTATCGGTTTTTAGCATATTGGATTCGCTCCATTTGCCGCATTTGTCCCCAAATCTGCCTACGACAGTATCCTTGTCCTGCAAAATCGTAACCACCTCGCAGCAATTGGAACATCCCGTGCATTCAAAACTGTTGGATTCAAATTTACTTTTTGCAGTTTTAAATCCTCTGAAATGCGTCATGGGCCGGGCCGATTCGGATGCGAGTATCGCGGAGCCGACCGCGCCCATTACGTTGTGATGCGGCGGTACGACGACCTCTTTTCCGAGCGCCTTTTCAAAAGCCGCCTTCATTCCCTTGTTGGCAGCAACGCCGCCCTGAAAGAAAATGACGTCACCGATCTCCTTTCCTTTTGCGACATTCACCAGATAATTGCGCACCAGGGCGTCGCACAGTCCGGCGATAATATCGCACTCTCCGTACCCCATCGCCTGTTTGTGGATCATATCCGATTCGGCAAACACGCTGCATCTTCCGGCTATGCGTACCGGAAGAGTAGCTTTCAGCGCATAATCCCCGAATTGTTCGATGGGTATCTGCATCCGTTCGGCCTGCCTGTCCAGAAAGGAGCCGGTTCCCGCCGCGCAAACCGTGTTCATTGCAAAATCCACCACCACACCGTCGGAGAGGACTATGATCTTGGAATCCTGTCCTCCGATCTCGATGATGGTCTTTACCTCCGGGTCCAGATGAAGCGAAGCTACGGCATGGGATGTAATCTCGTTTTTGACGACGTCGCCTCCCGCGATATACCCGCCTATATTGCGCGCGCTTCCCGTAATCCCTACGCCTGTGATCTGCCTGTCGTCGTATTTATCCCCCCATATCTCAAGGCCCCTGCGGATAGCCTCTATGGGAGCGCCGTTGGTTTTCAGATACAGCTCGTCAACCACCTCCAGATTTTTATTCAACAGTACAAAATCGGTGCTGACCGATCCGATATCCAAACCTAAATAATACACGCTTTCTTTCTCCTTTCAAGCAAATCCAAAAATGCTTCTATACGGGTCATATAACCTGCTTCACCCGTCATTTCATCTACAACCAATGTCATAATGGGAAAATTTTTATCCTTTGAAACGGTGGGCAGAATGGACTTGGCAACCACCTCGGGCATGCAGCCCATCGGATAAATCTGGATCGCGCCATCAAAGCTTTTGGCGTCCGCCATAACGGCCTCCGCGATACATTCACGGGCATGGCCTCCTATCCAGAAAGGCATATAGTCCCCGGAATAATGGATCACATCCAGGCCGTTGAGCCTGAACAGGCGCAGTATCGTATCTGTTATCCACCAGCTGGGCGTTAATTTTCTGATCGTGCTTACGCCCATATCCATAAGCTTATCTTCAATGTCCAGATTTGAAAACGGCTCTATGATTGTATAGATCTCGCCTATTATTGCAACCCTGAGAGGATTGTTTTCTTTTTTCAGCTTAACGGCGTCTATCCTGCGCTTATAGTCTTTGAGCAGCGAAAAGGCTTTTATTGCGTTATTTTCCATAAAAACCGCCTGAAGCGCTTCTTTGTACAGTTTTTTCGATTCGCCGGGATGTAGTTCATATCCGGCGTGCGCATGCGCCTTTTTCTCCAGATAATCGATCAGGTACATACTCCGGAGACCCCTTATCACTGCCGCGGCCATGGCGGATTTTTTCATGGTATTGCCTTCCACCAGAACATTAAGGCTTTTTACGTTCATTTCCTTGTCTTCTTCTTCCGGAAATTTTGCAACTACAAACTGAACGTCGTATCCCGCTTTTTTAAGAAGCCTGTACTGCAGTTCGGAATACTCGCCGAACCTGCAAGGCCCCCGGCTTCCCACCAGCAATATGGAATCCGCGCCCTGGGCGATGCTCTGCACATAATTACCCATCATGATTTTAAACGGCAGGCACATTTCCTCCGGAGATATTCTGGAACCGATCTCCAGAGACTTTTTACCGTTGAACGGCGGTATCACATATTGGATCCCCAGGCCGTCAAATGTGATTTTAGCTGCCAAATATATATTGCCCATATGAGGGAACGTTATAACCAATGCATTGCCTCCTTTTTATCATATCGATGAATGCTTCGATTCTTGTTTCCATACCGGCCGCTCCCGAATGCTCGTCCAGTTTGAGCACAAGCAGCGGAAATTTGCCTGTGAAATCCTTGAGCAAATCAACGTTTACCGAATCGATCCCGCACTGGAAAGACGATAAATAAACGATACCGTCAACCATCCTGTTCTGCACAAGATAAATTCCAGCGCCAAGGATCTCCTTTATGCTGGACCAGAATGGATTAATCAGCAGGGACTTGTACACTTCCAGTTTTGCCTCCTCGGGCACGCTTTCTTCGGTAATGACGCCGCAATCGAGTCCGGCAAGCTTTTTAACGACGTCCATATTTGCAAATCTGTCGTAAATATTGTAGGCGTGTCCCAGCAGCGCCACCCTATAGGTCTTTGTATCGTCGTTTATCCCGCGGGGCGTTATTTTATATGTCTCATACGCATACCGGAATGAATCCTGTACCCTGCCGCGGGGGATGCCGGCAAACCGCCCCACCCATTCGCACCATTTCAAAAGTTTTCTTTGATCATACATATGCATGGGCGCTTCGGTGATCGGGGGCAGTCCCGGGACGCTGTTCTGAAGCATTTCGGGCAGTCCGCAGAACTTTGGACAAATGAACACCTTTTTTTCCGTTTCCATGATGCGCGGCACAATGATCAAATCGCATTTATCCCGAAGATACTTAACGTGTCCGTGAAATATCTTGATAGGCAGGCACGCGTCGTCCACGCACAAGTTTACGCCCTCGATCAGTATATTTTTGTTTGTCTCCGGGCTTACCACTACGTCAACGCCCAAAAGCCTTAAAAACTCTTCCAGAAATATGTCGTACTTAAAATAATATAGCCCCTTGGGCAAACCGACCTTCAATCATTTATCCCCCAGCCAAGTAAATCTAATTTTATAAATCCGCAGTTAAAACGTTACGTTTTTAACTTGCCACATTTTATGCGGCAGCGGGTAAAGCCCGCACGGATGCCGTGAAATACTATCCGCTTGTGGCTTCGCCGCAACGGCAATCAAGGATTGCAGAATTAAAAACATGCAATGTTTTTAATGGCGGAATAGTATTATTATTGATAAATCTTATCCATTTTATGCTATTAAAATTTCTCCATTAAAAAGGCCGGTCAATTATGAATGAAATGGCAAAGGTTGCGGAAAATAACTTTCAAGGAGGTGTTCCATTTTAATGAAACAAAAATACAGCGGCCTGGAAAGTCTAATCCAGAAAGATCAGGACGCCGCAAGATATTTTGCGTCTCTGCCCGATTACGTAAAAAGCAGCATAACCCAGCGCAGCAGCCATATCAATTCGATTGAAAGCCTCAAGGATTATGCGGAAAACCTTTTACGCGGAGACGACTGATGAAAGCGCCGTTCCGGACTCAATCCCATGCCCCTTTTTGGGGCATTTCTAATTTAAGGCAATACTCTTTTTTGTTTATTTATGATGAATATCTGTTATATTAATATTAGCCTCAGTTGACAAAGCAGTAAACGCCCTAAGGGGCATCTATCCGCCCCTGGCGGTGTTCTCGTCCTCGCTTTGCAACCAGCAAAGCTTCGTCCTGCGGCCTTGCCGGGAACGAATATCTATCCCTTAGGGTTGAAGAGTTTACAGCCGGGCAATTTGTGTCAGGGCAAGGCAGACGACCGAAGGCATGGCGGATCCCATGGCGAGGGAAACTAACGCGGCCATGGCGCGAATGGCCCGCTGCAAACCATTTATTACCTTGTCAACTGAGGCTACATGCAAAGCATGAATTTAATTTACGGCTGGTGAATCATATGGCAGTGAAGTTTTGTCCGGGCGCCGCCAATATCAGCGGAACGCCCACATTAAAAATCAAAAAGTGCCCCTCGTGCGGGAACGAAGTGGAATTATTCTCCACGGATACGCAGATGGAATGCGAAAAATGCGGGTTTATCGTATACAACAACATCCAGTCCTGCATCCGCTGGTGCAGCCATGCCCGGGAATGCGTGGGAGACGAAATGTACGAAAAATTAATGAACGCGGATAATGTGGATGTGATCGAAAGTCCGCTGTACCATAAATAACTATTTTAAACAAAGGTTGCTGAAAAGACTTACTACCCTACCCCAAAAATCTACGATTTTTCGGGGACCCCGGCCAGGCGCTTTGAGCATTGCGACACAAGCGCAGTACAATCCTACGCTGAGGAGAGCGAAGACGACCGCCGCCGTGGCGGAAAAAGGGAAGCGAACGCTCACTGAACGCGAGATGAATACAAGCGCTATTCCCCCAAAAACAACTTACGCGCAGTATGAATCCGCTGTGAAATGGGAAGGGTGGAAAAGCAACGCGGTAGTAGGGCTTTATCAGCAGCCTGAGTACGCAAAAGCCGGGGGTGTGCCCGGCCTCTGCGTTTATTCTGCCATGCTTTAGAATTATAGTTCTGTCTTTCTCAAATAGTTGCGTCTTTCTTCAATAGTTCTGCCATTCTTCAATAGTTCCGCCATTCAAATCAAGCTCTGTCATTCTTATCTGTCAAATTTATATTCTGTTTTGCCATGGTGCAAAACGGAATCACTTCTAAAAATACTTTTCCGCACGGTAGAGTCCGGCGTCTTTTTCCATTGTGTAAGGCTGGCCGTTCTGCCTTAAAACCGAATCCCAGGTTGCGTCCAGAGTGATCCACCGGCCATTAATCAACGCCTGGTTCCACGCGTGATAGCTTTCGGCGTCCGACCGGTAGCCCATCAGCAGTTTCGCGGGGATACCGGCCTCCCGAAGCAAGGAGGCCATAACCGCCGCATAGTCATAACAGATACCTTTTTTGCCATACAGTACGGTGTCAATGTCGGGTATATATGCCGGGTCAATACGATTGACCTCGTCATAATCGTATGTTATATTTCCAACGACATACCGGTAAATCGCATCCAATTTATCCATATCGCTGCGCGCATTTTGCGTGAGCTTCGCCGCAAGCCCCATGGAACCGACAGAGTTCTCAAAATTTACGATCTGGCTGGATGACAGGTAAACATCGTTTTCATTTTCCAGCGCGACCGTGAGATCACGGCTATAAAGCCTTGCATAATCCGTGCCGCTGATATTCTGGTAAAGTTCGATCCGGTATGTGCCGCTTCCCATCTGCATGGGCACCTTAATCATCTGGCCCGGCCTGATGTTGTAATAAACGGCGTTTTCACCCAGACTCACCTTGACCTTTAATTTTTGATTGCCTTCAACATTCGCCTGAATGCCTATGATCCCCTTGCCGGCCAGATTGGCGTTAACAGTAACGCTGCCGTTCTGCAAGGAAGTAGTATCCACGCTTCCGCCATTGTCAAACGTTTCTTTGGCGCCGGCAACGGAGGTTTGCCCGGCCAAAGGCAATTGCTCATGGATGGTGACGAGTTCCGAGCCTTTCGTTTGGGAAGAACAAGCAACGGATAACAGCAGTGCGATGAATACAAGCCCGACTAAGACGATCTTTTTAAGCAATCCGTTCCTTTTCATGAAGACTACTTCCTTTCGGTAGCCAGGCTGCCATGCGCGGACTTTCGCGTTTAGGCCCTGTGGCTTTGCGCCGCCGGATTTCCCCGGTTTTGCCTTTATCGCTTGAAGCATCCCGCAGTGCGGGACTTTACGGAGCCCCCGGAAAAACTCAAATCTCCCGGGGCGGTGTGAAAGAAACTTATGAAAAAAGCTTCTCCGTATTGAAAGGGAAGCATTCAGAAACCGTCTTGCTTTCCTTTCGGCGGCTGGCTGCCTTATGCCTTTTTGGCACTTAGGCCCTGTAGCTTTGCGTCGCCGGATTTCCCCGGTTTTGCCTTTATCGCTGGATTATTTCGCAATATTTAGTTTGGTTTGGAAGCCATGAAAAAAAGCTTCCTTATTTTTGAAAGGGAAGCTTTAAAAGACATTCTTTATGCAAATTGCTTTCCTTTCGGTAACTGGCTGCCATATGCCTTCCGGCAATCAGGCCCTGTAGCTTTGCGTCCCCGGGTTTCCCTCGGGTTTGCCTTTATCGTTGAATCATTGTTTTACGCCTTTATAATAGATAATTTTATTTGTTCTGTCAACACTTTTTCTACAAATTTTTTACTTTTTCGCTAATTTTCGGGGTATGAAAAAGGCCGCTGTCGCGGCCTTTTTTAATCAACTTTTTCGATTAACCATTTTCTTGCTCTCTGCGTTTTTTCCGGAGCAGGAAGAACAGCCAGAACAGGAATCCCGCAACTCCCGCCGCGATCAGTATCCAAGCCCACATGGGCATTCCCTGCTGTACTTGGGGAGCGGCCTGGGGAGTCTCATTCTCGCTGATAGTTTCAGTCGGCTGACTGCTGGGCGAGGGCGAGACGCTTTGAGAAGGCGCTGCTTCCGGAGGGTTTTCTTCAGGTATTGTTGTGGGAGAAGGAGGCGCTACCGTCGGCGCTGCTGCAGGAGCTGCCGCAACAGGCGTAAAGAGCGCTGTTATCGTAAGATCCGAGGTGACTTTATCATATGCGATGCTCCATCCCGCAAACGTGTAGCCGGGACGCGCCGGATTGGCGGGAGCCGTTGCCGCGTTGTTTTCGTCCACCCACTGCACTTTGAGCAATGTGCCGTCGTAATTCATGAATGCCACCCTGTACACCGGCGCAGGCGCGGCGTTCACTTTCAGCGTGCCGGCCGCAAACGTGATGGCATAATTCGCAGAACTCAGGCCGCCGGGCGTAATCGCATATGTACCGACCGGGCTGCCTTTTGCGTAACCGCAGTCAAAGGTAAGCGCACCGTCAAGGCCGGCCGGGTTGTCGCCGTTCACAAAACCGCTGTAACTGGCCGTATAAGCTGGCGCGGCATCGCCGTATGTAAGAACTTCGTCATTCCCGGTTACTGTAAGGGGCGCCTTGTCTACCGTCAGCGTTCCGGGCACATACGTGATTGTATAGTTTTGGGATTCAAGCCCGCCGGCGTTGATCGTATAGGCGCCGGCCGGACCCATTGCCGCATAGCCGCTGTCAAGAGACAGTGTTCCGGTAAGATCGCTTTCATCGTCGCCTGCGACAAATCCGCTGTAGGTTGCCGTATACGCCGGTACGGCGCCGCCGTAAGTGATGGATTTATCGTCCGCAGTTATTTTGAGTTCAGCCTTGCCGACAGTCAGCGTACCGTCTTTAAAAATAATGTTATAGTTATCCGAGGTAAGCCCCTCAGGTTTGATTGTATAACCGCCTGCCGGAGAACCAGCCGAATATGCGCATTCAAACGCCAGCGCGCCGCCAAGGCTGCCTGCATCCTCGCCTGTAATAAACCCGGAGTAATCTGCGTCAAATGCCGGCGCATCATCCCCGTATGTTACGGATTTGTTTTGGGCCAAAACCGTCAGATCCATCTTGTCCACCGTCAGGGTGCCAGGCATATACGAAATCTCGTAGTTGCTCCAGCTCAGCCCCGCGGGAGTGATCGAATAATCGGCAACCGGACTTCCCGCCGCATAGGTGCATATGAAGTTCAATGAATCTGTTCCAAGAGCGGTTTCATTGTCGCTGCCCACAAACCCGCTGTAAGTAACGGTAAATGCGGGAGCCGCCTGACCGTAGACAGTATTTTTATTTTCTGCCGTTACCGTAAGCGGAGCCTTTGCGATTTTAACATCAGCTTGTCCTTCATAGGTTATATAATTGGCTCTCTCCACCCTCACGTATACGGTTTCGCCTGCCGTTACATTCGTATAGGTGGGCTTTGCGCTGTCATAGGTCACGCCGTCTGTGCTGTATGTGATTGCTGTACCCGTCATATCGCCGCTGAATGTGACGCTGTGCGCCGCTCCGTCATAAACGCCGTCGTAGCCGTTCACCGCGATATCCTGCGGCGCAGGGTTAACCGTCAGCGTACCTTTGGCAAAGTTGATCTGGTAGTTTGACCAGTCGAGTCCTTTCGGCCATATTTCGTATGTGCCAACCACACTGCCCGCAGAATACAGGCAATCGAACGCCAGCTCAGATGTGCCGAGCGCAGCCGCATTATCTCCTCCTACAAATCCGCTGTATTGCACCGTATATGCAGGCGCATCAGCCCCGAAGGCAACGGTCTGGTCATCCGCGGTCACCGTAAGAGGCGCCTTTGTGATTGTTACCGCCGCTGAAGTGGTATAGGGTAAATAGTTTGCTCTTTCAACCCTGACATAAACGGTTTGACCGGCTGTCACGTCCTTGAAGAAGGGCTGTGCGGGCAGGTATGTCGCGCCGCCGTCAGTGCTGTAAGTCACCGTATCGCCGGGCAGCGAACCTACCGTAACGCTGTGCTCAAGTCCGTCGTATACGCCGGTGTAACCCGTTACCGGAACAGTCATGCCGGCTTCGTTCACAATCACCTTGCCGTCCGCATATGCGATCTCATAATTGCCGGATGCAGCGCCATATGGGGAAATCGCATATTCACCGACACTGCTCGAAGTGGAATAGGAGCAGTTGAATGCCACCGGACTCACCAGGCTGCCTGCATCATCGCCTCCGACAAAGCCGTCGTAACGCGCGGTATAACCCGGAACCGGGTCGCCGTAAGCAACCGTGAAATTATTTGCCGTTATGACCAGCGGGGCTTTGGTAATCTTAACCGTTGCCGAAGTGGTATAAGGCTCATAATTCGGCCTTTCAACCTTCACCCATAGGGTTATGCCGCTGTCGGGCGTCACATCCCTGTATTCGGGTTTTGTAGCGCTGTAAGTCACGTTGTCCGTGCTGTATGTTACAGTGTCCCCGGACTGAGAACCGACGTTCACACTATGATAGGCTCCGTCGTAAATGCCTGAATATCCGGTTACCGGAACCGTCATTGTTGCCGGCGTAACTGTCAGCGTACCGTCTACAAACTGTATTTCATAATTTCCGGAAGAAAGACCCTTAGGCGTGATCTTATACGTTCCGACCGGACTTGTGGGCGTATAGGCGCAGGTAAATCCCAAGCTGCCTGTCAGGTTGCCCGGGCCCTCGCCCGCTGCAAACTCACCGTAATCCACCGAATACGCCGGAACCGAACTTCCGTAGGATACGGACTCGTTCCTGGCAGTTACGGTAAGCGGTTTCTTTGTAATCTGTACGGTCGCCGAACCTATATAAGGCAGGTAATCTGTTTTGGAAACCCTTACTGTTACTGTCTGGGTGGATACATTTTTGAACGTGGGATTTGCGGCGCTGTATGTCAAGCCGCCGTCCGTGCTGTACTCAACCGTAAGGCCCGTCAGATTGCCGCTCACAGCTACGCTGTGCTGCAGCCCGTCATAAGGAACGTCGCATCCCGTCACCGTAATGCCGCTCACGGTTAATTGATTGTAGGAAGCGGTAATCGTCATATTGTGTTTTAAGTTGGACAGATCCGCCGCGCTGCCGCTGTCGTACACCCATCCTGTAAACTCGTATCCATTTTTGGCGGGATTGCCGGGGATTTGTCCGGTTATGTTGCTGCCGTAGTCGGCAGTCACAGTTTTATCCGGGGTTCCGTTGCCAAATTTCCAGGTAACGGTGAATTGCTGCTTGCCGAATACCGCCCGGTATTCGTTCAGCATCCCAACAGTGATTACCGGATCGGTCTGTTTCCAAACCCAATTGGGCCAGCTTCCCGTGGCTTCTTCCCAGTATTTGAACTCATAGCCTTCCGTAGTCGGGGTGGGCAGGGCGTCCATCAGGTTAACCTGCGAACCATGCGGATAAAAGCCGTCCAGATCGTGTCCCAACGTTCCGTTAGCCTGGGCGTCGGTATGCAGGTGCCTGGGTTCGCCTTTAAATATGGCCGTATAGGAGTTGTTTTCATCAATTCTGATTTGCGTGCCTGAAACCGGCAGTCCCGTTTCGTTATCCAGCCAGTAATCAAAATCGTAATTACCATCCGCATCCGCACCGGCCCACCAAAGATCGACTACCGTACCGTAGTCATATTTGTCCTTCAGGAGATACCGGGTGGTGATGCTTCCGTGAGGCCCTGCGGTGATCGTCAAGGGATACGATTTTACTTCCCAATCGGCATACCATGTTTCATTGCCGGTTACTCTATAGGGAAAGTTGATATCGCTATGAATTCCCAGAAACCCTTTTTGATACCAGCCTTCAAAATTATATCCTTTTCTTGTCGGGGCAGGCACGTCTCCCGCGTTGATGTTAGTATTATTCTGCCATTGTATTACATAATCAGCCGTACTGTTGTTAATAGATCCGCCTTCCAGTTTCAATGTAATATTTTTCATCGCCATAGGCGCCATTACCATGCTTTGATACATGACCTGCTGCTCTGATGGGGATGCGCTCGGCCCTTCCGACGGAGCTATACTCGGCTCCTCCGACGGAGCTATGCTTGGCTCTTCCGACGGAGCTGTACTCGGCTCCTCTGACGGAACTATGCTTGGCTCTTCCGACGGAGCTGTGCTTGGCTCCTCTGACGGAGCTGTGCTTGGCTCTTCCGACGGAGAGACGCTCGGCTCCTCCGACGGAGCTATGCTTGGCTCCACTGAGACTGTTGCGCTGGGGCTTGCCCCTGCTGTTTCTTCATCTGCGAACGCGGCCGCCGGAAAGATCGTTAAGATCAGCGCCAGCGTTACCAGAATTGAGACCAGTTTCCTTAACTTCACCATAATCTCCTCCTTAGAATTAAATCTGAAAAACACAAAAAGCTGCTAAGTATTACCCGTTTTTCTGAGTAATCTATAGCAGCTAAACCACCATTGGGAACCCTTTAGGCTTACAGCTTTGCGTCCTTGCCTTTAAGCAAGTTTGCCTTTTTTATAGATTTTTATAGATTTTTTTTGATTTATATAAATTTATTTTCAATATAACCTATAATAACCGATCTTAATCAATTATTTTTAAGTTTATGCCTATCATAATATAATTTTTTGACACAAGTCAACATTTTATGCGTCAGGAGCTTTCCTGATCCGCGGGCTTTTGCTCTTCACTGTCCAAAGCGCTGTCTATCAGTTTGAGCAATTCCAGGGCGCTCCGGAACTGCATCGATTCGTTTTTTTCGGCCCACAGCACCTTGCCCTGCCATGTCGCATGCTGCCGGTATTGTACTTGAACAACAAACGTTCCTTTTCCGCCCTTTTGCGTTATTTCCGTCTTTTTCAGCATAGGCGTCTTCTCCTTTGCTTTAGATTGATTCTGCGTCCGTTTTGTAAAACTTCTGCCGGATGTGGATGGCTGCGGGTAATGTTGTTCGTCCAATATCCTGTCTGTTTGAATGAGCAGCCTCCCGATCTCGTCAAAATGAAGAGGCTTTTCGCTGCCGGGGTGATAAATCCGTCCAAGTATGCCGTGCTCGTCATATTCGTCCACGCATATGCATATCGCGCCGGGTGATTGAATATAAATCTTTTCTATATCCAAACCATTTTCCACCCTTTCATAGCTTATACTAATCCGCAATTAAAAACGTTGCGTTTTTAATCTTGGAATAGTATTATATTTAAATTTTAATATGCCGTGGTCCAACAAACGGTCTAAAATTAGAATATTTTGACTTTTTTTTGAAATAATTGTAGACTTCGATTATTTTTAGCCGTAAACATGAAAATAAGGCGGAATCATGATATTTAAGATACCTCTCAGAATCGGCCGTTTATGACGTAATCAATATCGATAGCCGAAAGAGCCTGGCAGGACAGCTTTACGAATTTATCTTTGATCTGCTTATAAAAGTTCTCAGTGATCCGGTTTGAAACCAGACTACAGTTTTCAAGGTTGATATCCATGAGCATAACGATGAACTGCGCCGTACTGAACCGCGTATATAAATCCCCGCGGCGCAGGGACGTCTTGATTGCGCTATGGAGCGCGTCGCAGACTTCCTTTGTTTTGCCTGCCGTGGTTGCGGCGGAAAGCCCGGTATTATCGAGGGTAAGCAGCATTAAAAATACGGATTGGCCGCTTCGCTCCATCTGGCGAACGATCACACGGTAAGTATTGGCAAAAACCTGATAATTGCAGAAATACGCCCCTCTTTCCATCAATTCTTCATTCATATCCGAACGGATATCTTCAATGGAGTTGACCGGTATATTGAGCGTTGACGCAATTTTATTATAAAGCTCCTGCATTTCTGCCGAAGGGCTCACGCCAAGTTCGTTAAAAAGCAGCGCCGTGGCATGATCGTAATGGCTCACAGCATCTTTCACTTTATTTAAAGAATACAGGCAGGAAATATATAAGACATGAAGCTGTTCGTCGTAGGGGTACAGGGCCAGCGCTTTTTCCAGTATGGCAATCATGGGAGCCGAGTCCTGCTTTTCATTCAAAATCCGGCAGGCCGACCTTATGCAATCCAAATACATGTTCTGATATCGGACCGCCCTGGGCGTCACCCACTGCATATTGGAAGACCTGGGCAGAAAATTGCCTGAATACAGGGAAATTGCCTTCATAAAAAACGCAAGCCGTTCATCTATGCTTAAAGTTTCCGATCCGGCGCTCTTCACGGCGCTCTCAAACTGTTCGGCGTCTATTTCATATACTATGTCCGTGCACAAACCGTATGCGCCTTTCTGAAAGTAAACGTATTCCCTGTCGGGCAGTCCGGACGCGGCAAGAAACTTGCGCAGCCGGTACACAATGTTTTTCAGGGTGTGTATGGGATCGTCATATTCATCCGAATCAACCAGGAGATTTGAAACAAGTTCGTCCTGCCTGATTGCCTGATTATGCTTTGAGAGCAGGTACTGAAAAAGATGCATCACATTGTTGCTGCGGTTGCTCCCGGATATGAGCGTATTTCCGTTGCAGGATACCAAAAAATCTCCCAGCATCTGCACTTTTAAAACCATTTGTCCCATAAAAGATTACATATGCGATTCAATTCCCCGATGAGGCACATCCCCGAAAGCAGCGATTGATATTCGCATCTTCCTTTGATAAAAATTGTTTTATTTAGGCATATTATGTCGAATTATATTATATAATGTATATCATAATATGCCGCAGGTCAACTGTTTTTTCCCTTTTTTGTCCAATTTTTGAGAACATCAGGAAATAAAATCATGCGGTCATAAAATAAAAACATCTTAAGTTTTTAAGACTAAAGATGTTTTTATTCCGGGATTTTGGGATACCCCTCTTTATTCCGTTATCCACCCTTTAAATCAATCAGTCAAACAGCAAATCGCCCTTCAGGATCATATTCCGGCTGCCAAGATAGGTCGCCAGAAAATAACCGCCCAGAACGGCCAGCAATACGGCGGCGGTGACAAACGTACTGAAAAAGGCGTCCACATGTCCCACGCTGGCAAGCGCCCCGTTGATAACGGTTAATCCGACCACCGAATGAACGCATGCAAGCGCGAGCGGCAGCAAAAAATATACCGCGGTTTGTTTTAATATGGCCCGCGAAGTCATTTTATCGTCTACGCCGATTTTTTTAAGCACGGCATACCGGCGGCGGTTGTCGGCCATTTCTGAGAGCTGCTGCAGCGCCAGGATTGCGGCGCTTGTGATCAGGAAGATAGTTCCCAGGTAGATCCCCACATACGAAATGATCGCCCGCGATCCCGCATATAATTCTTTTTGCTGATTTCTTGTGATCAGGGAAACCGGAAAAGCCTCGTCTCCCTGCGTCACCACTCCGCCCCCGACATTGACGATAGTTTTAGGCTGGCCGGCTGCGTACAAAGCCGTAAAATCGTCCAGTATACGGGATTGCGTTTCATCAGTGTCTCCGCTGCAATTAAAATACAGCAGATTCTGTGCGGCAGGCAGTCCTTCGGCTGCCGCGTCGGGCACGATAACCGTAAAATTGCTGTCCCCCAGGGACAGGGCAAGACCGCCGGTCAGCAGTTCCGGATACACCGAGTACTCCTTTCCGCCCAGCGGCAGGGTATAACCGTCGCGGATATATGCCAGGAGCGCGTTTTTTATATTGGAGGCATTGCCTGTCTGGAATGCAACCTGCCCTTCCTGTAAAGCGATTGCGGGCTTGTTTTGCATTTCCATCTCGCGGTTATAATCCGACAGCCGTATCACGGCCGCATAACTGTCCATCGGGATGTTCACTTTGCCCTGAGCCAGCGCTTGGGCTTCCCTGCCCAAAACGGTCGTATTGGTAATTTCTTCGATTTTATATATCGGGCTCTCCGCATATGCATCCGTGTAGGCGCTCAGGTCCAAACCGTTCTGTTCCAGCGTCTGATTGATAGATACCGGTTCCTTGGTGAAAAGAACAACGTCATAGGGCATTGTATTTTCCATGGTTTCCTGTATTGCGGCATTCATGCCGAATCCAAACGAAAAAACGGTGACTGTAAAGAACAGCAGCAGGCAGATTACCGAAAAAGAGCGGTAAGTGGAGTTGATCCGGCTGTCAATCTGCCTCAGAATAAACATATTGAGCCCCCTGTAATACCTTTTTTTGTTATTTTTCAGTATTTTAAGAAAAAAACCGGAAAGGGACGCAAAAAAAAGAAACGTGCCCGCGGCTCCCAGGGAAATTATAAAAATAGTCATTGCCCTGGATTCTATCACTCCGTTTTTCAGCACAAGAATATAGGCCGTGATAATCAAGACAAGCGCCAGTATAAACAGCAATACCGTAACAGCCGTATTTTTCAGCTGCGGTTTTTCGTTTTTCTTCTCAGCCTGGATCAGTTCGATCAGTTTATACCTGCTGACGGATATCGCGCTGAACAGGACCACTACAAAAAATATCAGACCGAAGTATAGGATCGTTTTGATAAACGCAGGCATGGAAAAAATAAACACATACCCCGTCATATCCACCTCAAACATCCGCGCGGTCAGTATGGAAAGCCATTGCGAGAAGAAAACGCCGGCTGCAAGACCTGCTGCAAGCGATATCACTCCCGTTAAAAACGTTTCCGCCACCAGTATTCTTGCCACTTTGCCTTTGCTCATCCCAAGAGTCATATAGACGCCGAATTCCTTTTTCCTTCTTTTGATCAGAAACTGGTTGGCGCTGACGATCAGAAATCCAAGAACAACCGACACAAAGACAGACAAAATTCCCATGAGCTGCGTGATGCTCTGCATGATCTGATTTGTGGATTCGGAAATCCTGAGCATCGCTTTCTGGGCCTCGATCGAATTGAAGATATAAAACACGCAAACGCCCAGCGCCAGCGTCATAAAATACAGGATATAATCCTTGTAGCTTTTTCTCACATTTTTGACTGCCAGTTTAAAATACATTCGTGTCACCCCCCAGAAGAGAGACGACCTCGATGATGCCGGCAAAAAATTCTTTTCTTCCTCCGGCGCCCCGGATGAGTTCATTGAATATCCGGCCGTCTTTTATAAACAGTATCCGGCTGCAGTAGCTCGCCGCAAACGCGTCGTGCGTCACCATCAGGATCGTTGCTCCGAGCTCGGCGTTCATCCCCGCCATGCTTGCAAGAAGCATCCGCGCCGATTTGGAATCAAGAGCCCCTGTAGGTTCGTCCGCCAGCACAATCGCCGGATTGGTAATGATCGCCCGCGCCGCCGCGATCCGCTGACGCTGTCCGCCCGACATCTCATAAGGGTATTTTGAGAGAACGTCCGTAACCCCCAGCTTTTGAGCCGTTTCATTCACACGCTTTTGCGCCTCCGCATGGTGCACGCCGGATATGGTCAGGGGCAGTATAATGTTTTCGAATGCGGTCAGCGTGTCAAGAAGATTGAAGTCCTGAAATATAAATCCCAATTCTTCCCTCCTGAACCGTGCGAGACTGTTGTTTTTCATTTGCGTAATATCTTTGCCGTCCACCACGATATGGCCGCTTGTTACGGTATCAACGGTGGATATGCAGTTTAAAAGCGTCGTCTTTCCGCTCCCTGAAGCGCCCATGATGCCCAGGAACTCTCCTTTTTTTATACGGAAGCTCACATTGTCAAGGGCCTTGGTCATATTCCCGCGGCTGCCGTAGTATTTTTCTACGCCCACAACCTGCAGTATCTCTTCGTGCATTTTTAAAAAATCCTCCATCTTTTGATGGCTCAATTTTATCCTTTGCGGCGATTGCCTGCCATAACGATGGCTTACAGGAAGCTAACATTTTTGTAACAATACAAAAATCAGACTGAAAACAAGGAAAACTGTCAATTGGTAATTTCTTTTTAAAGGTTGCTGAAAAAGCGGCTTATTGCCGCTGTCAAACAATTCCCGTCATTGAGTTTTTGGGGAATGTAATGCATATTTCCGTGCCCCCGCCCGCGGACGACCGCGCGTCAATCCCGAGGCCAAGCTTGCCGCAAAGCTTTTTTACAATATAAAGGCCCATGCCGGTGGATTTTTCCGACTGCCTTCCGTTGGAACCCGTAAAGCCCTTATCGAAAATGCGCGGAAGCTCGTTTGCCGGAATGCCTATCCCGTTGTCTTCAAAAAAGAGGCGCACTCCGTTTTCTCCTTCCTCCGCGCGGATCAAAACCCAGGCCCCTTCATCCCTTGCATACTTCACCGAATTGGCCGCAAGCTGGTTTAATATGTAAAAAAGCCATTTCGCGTCGCAAAAAACGGTAAAATCAAGATTTCCGGTGCGGGCCGCAACGTTATTCTGTATGAGCAGTCTGGCATTCCGTTTGATAACGCCAAAACACAAATCCTTCAAATCAAGCTTGCGGATGAGGTAATCCTTTTCAACGGTGTTGCTCCTGGAATAATAAAGGGCCTGCTCCACAAACGATTCGATTTTCTCTAGTTCCTCCAATATGCTCTCTCCGGCAGGGGACGGATTGTTCTGTACGATCAGCTTTCCGGACGCAATGGGATTTTTTAGCTCGTGCACCCATAATTCGATATATTCCCGGTATTCCTCCTGCAAAAATTTATACCGGTTGATTTCTTCCAGGCAGGCCTTGTTGGAACTTCTCAGCATGTCGTAAAGACAAGCTCCCTCAAAAAAATCGGGAGGGCTTATCAGTTCCGCGATCAGGTTCTTTTTATCCAGATTGCCGTATACGGAAAGAAGATTATTGTAAAAATTCTTTTTTTTGCGGTATTCAAGAAGCAGCGTAAGCAAAAATCCGGCCAGATATGTAAAAGCGATCAGCAAAACAAGAGAAGCCGAAACTCCCGCGAATCCAAGAAGCGTCGCCACGGTTAAAACCAGAACCGCCGCATGCAAGCCGATTGCCGCCGTTTTATCTTTTATAAACTCCCAAAACTTCATACCAGCCTGTACCCCAGCCCGCGTTTTGTCTGGATCACATCACTCAGTCCCGCGTCGTCAAGTTTTTTCCTCAGCCTGTTAATATTTACGGTCAGAGTATTGTCGTCCACAAACATTTCGCTGTTCCATAGATTTACCATAAGCTCGTCGCGGCTCACAATGCCGCCTTTGTGCTCATAGAGGCAAATAAGGATTTTCAGCTCGTTTTTTGTAAGCCCGGTCTCCCGCCCGCCGTGCAGTACCGCGCTTTTCGCCGGACTTATGAGAAAACTGCCGCAGTCAAGAGCCTCCGGCGTGTTTTCCCTGTACGCCCTCTTCAGCACGGAAGCGATGCGCATTAAAAGGATCTGAAGATTGTAGGGTTTTGTCACAAAATCGTCGGCGCCCAGATTCATAGCCATGAGCTCGTCTATCTCGGTATCCCGGCTGGTCACGACAATCACCGGCACGTCCGATATTCTGCGAAGTTCCCTGCAGATATGGTAGCCGTCCGCAGCCGGCAGATTGATGTCCAGAAGAACAAGGTGAGGGCTTAGATCCAGGATTTTTTGAACCGCATTTCCAAAATCATCCATGTCCAGGCATTCATACCCGTTTTTTTCAAGGAATATGGAAAGTTCTCTGCGGATTTTTTTATTGTCCTCAATGATCACTATTTTCTTCATCTTGTTAATCCTGCCTGCCGGGGCTTAAAATTTTATGTATTTATATTTATTATACCATATTTTTCCGATACCCGGGCTGAAAAAAAACGCAGGCTCTTCTCCTGCGCTTTTTCTTTCTTACAATCTATCTGCATTCTTTTTGGCCGGACGACCACTTAAACATCCATATTTCTGTAAATACGGCATGATATCTGATAAGAGGCCCAGAAAACCGCCAGCAAAACCAGTGGGGAAAGTTTGAGAATCAATAAGAAAATACTTTCACTCATTTGGAGTACGCCGCTTTCGGTCAGCATTATTAATATTATTAAAGGTATGATATAGACTAACAACATAAATAAACGGCTTTTTTCCACGCCGAACCTGAATATCAAAGGGAGAAGCAGGCATAAAAAAATCATTGACACCGCAAAAAGCGTATAACATTTCATCAGGATCTCGGTTTGATCCCCCGAATCATTCATGATGCCGAATACTGTACTCATGAGCAGAGAAATCACGGTTCCAATTCCGGTCAGAATCAAAGCCAGGATGTATTTGCTTAAAACGACGTCCTTCCTGGTTACAGGCAGTGACAGCACGTATTTATCCCATTTCGCGGCAGCGTCGCAGGAAAAGGAATTGATCACCATCGTGGAGCATAGCAAAACAATCATCAATTGGATTAAATCGGTCGTACCCCTTAGTGCAAATCCAAAGAACATAAAAAAAGCTATAATGAAGAAAACCGTGCGGCTGTTTTTGGACATTGTGATAAAATCTTTCAGCAACAAACCTTTCATTTCTGATCCCCTTTCGCGTAAAACAGCATGATATCCTCAATGTTTATATGGTCGATCGCAAACCCGCGATACTTTCTTTCCATTTCCTTTTTGTCCCGGACCAGCGCCTCGCATCCGAACCGGCTTTTCCGGTATCCCAGCACATCTTCAGCGGACAACCGGGCAAAATCGTCTTTTGCGCATTTCAGTATTCCATAATCGTTCAGCAGGATATCTTTTGATTCGCTGAGTACGATTTCTCCCCCATGGATGTAGGTGACATAGTCCGCAAACTTTTCCATGTCGCTGGTGATATGGGAAGAGATCAGTATGCTGTTTTTATCGTCCTGGATATATTCGAGGAAAATATCAGTAAGCTCGCTCCGCGCAACCGGATCCAGACCGCTTGTCGGTTCGTCCAGTATCAAAAGCCGGGGATGGTGGGACAGCGCCGCCGCTATCGAAAGCTTCGTTTTCATTCCTTTTGAATACTCCTTGATCAAAATTCCTTCGGGCAGGTTAAACTTTTTTAAGTACTGTTTAAAAAGCGCGCGGTCCCATTTTTTATACAGCAGTTTCATGATCCTAGTAACATCGCCGGCTTTCAGCTGGTCGTGGAAATAACTGTCTTCCATCACCACGCCGATCTCGTTTTTAAAATTTTCGCCGTCCGTATCCGCATCTTTGCCCAGTATGCTGATCCTGCCTCCGTCTTTTTTGATCATATTCAGTATCAGTTTGATCGTAGTGGTTTTTCCCGCGCCGTTCTCGCCTATCAGGCCCATGATGCTTCCGCAGGGCAGCGAAAAGCCTGCCTTTTTCAGGCTGAAATGATCATAGTTTTTCGTGAGGTCCCGGACCTTCAGCGCATATTCCAATTCTTATTCCTCCTTGTATAAAACCTGAAGAATCTCCGTCAATTCTTCAAGGCTGATCCCGCTGCTTCTCGCAACGTTTACAGCATTCTGCAGGTATTCTTCCGCCTGCCTGAGCTGCGCCTCGCGTATCAGCGAAACATTCCTTACTGCGACAAAACTCCCTTTCCCCGTTACGGTTTCAATAAAGCCGTCCCTCTCCAGATCTTCATAGGCGCGTTTGGTGGTAATCACGCTGATTCTGAGCTCCTTTGCAAGGAGCCTCATGGACGGCAGCGGGTCTCCTTCGGACAATGCGCCGCTTATAATCATATTTTTGATCTGCAATGTGATCTGTTCATAAATGGGCTTATCGCTCGCATTCCGGATAATAATATCCACCTGGTCCCCCCTGTTTGCCGCACTCAAAAGCTTTCAGCTTTTTAAAGCGTTAAAATATTGTATATATACTATATATACAATATACTATGTTGATTTATGCCTGTCAACTGTCTTTTATACCTTGGCTGAAATAAAAAAAAGGCCCTCCCAAACAAACCGGCGTTCAGGAAGGCCAAAAGCATTTCAAATATTTTAAAATTTATATCCGCATTCACCGCAGAATTTTGTTTCAGGAGGGTTGCTGCCTCCGCAATCCGGGCAGACCAGGTTTGACGGCAATCCAAGCCTGCACCCGCATTCGTTGCAGAACTTGACGCCGGGTTCAAACACGGCTCCGCACTGCGGACAGGTGGATGCCTTGCGCGCGTCTTCTTCCTGCTTTTCCTTCTGCGTTTTTTCGTCCTGCGCAGCTTTAAGTTCGTCTTCCACCCGGCACATCCTGGCCTGAACGCCGCCCAGCTCGTTTACTATGGCGGCGTATTCCGGATAATTGCAGATAGAACCGTATAATTTTTGCCCTATGCTGGCGTACAGGCCCGTTTCTTTTTCCTGCAGTTCATTCAGTTCGTTCTGCAGGGTAAATATCTTTGTGTTGGGGTCGTCCTGAGGCATAAATGCGCCCAGGCCTTTCATCAGTCCTCCAAGGCCTCCCAAAAAATCATTTGCCATACTTATCTCCTCTCATGGTATCCTTATTTGGAATTCAGTCCAGCCTGAAGCCGCATTCCCCGCAGAACTTCACCGTTTGGGGAACCTGCGCGCCGCATTGCGGACATTTTCTGAGCGAAAGGCTGGCTCCGCAATTGTTGCAGAACTTTCCTTCTCCCGACGGTTTCCCGCACACCGGGCAAACGGTGGTCTTCTTTTCTATACTGCCTGTAAAAACCGTGGTTTGTTCCGCCTTTTGCTGAATATCCCTGATCATTTTTTCGGATCTGGCTTTGGCAACCGCAACATTCTGCAGAGGCGCGCATTCGACGCACAGGCCTTCTTCGTCATTGTAATCCGCGTCGCACACATACTGGTGGCAGCCGTGGCAGCGGTGGAAATGCTGCTTTGCCTCGTTCTGCGCTCTTTCAAATGCTTTTTCGTGCTCTTTCTGCCATTCCGGGCTCATTCCCTGAAACCGTTCGGATAAAATGTCCTCTCCCCGGCCGATCCCATAACCGATATCGCCGGCTACTCCGCCGAACATGCTGCCCAGCGCGGAAGCGCCCCTGCCCAATCCCCTGAGCAAAGAGCCTTTTTTATACGTTTGGGATTCAATAAAAGACGATTTATAACCATCCTGGCAGATATCGCAGTAAAATGTAAACTGGAATCCCGCTTCCGTGCTGTTGTCCTCGTAATTCCGCGTAAATGATTTCAGCATAACAATTTGCCTCCTGAATTTTATTTTTTTAATTTTTTCCCGCAGGCGGTACATCTTTCATTCTGGAAAAACTGTATGCTTCCGCACCTTTTATACGAACATACAATTGTCAAAGACGCGCCGCATTTTTCACATTTGCTTCCCACAAACGTTTTTTGCCCGCATTTTGGGCAGTCGATTGTAAGCGGCCTGCCGCAGCCGCCGCAGACAATATCACCGCGTTTTATCTCGCGCAGGCAGGTGGGACAACTTAAGATAAAAGGGGATGTGCTCCCGCATTTTGGGCAGAAACGTACATCCCTGTCTATTAATTCCCCGCATTGCATGCACGGCTGTTTATAAAATGCCATCGCAATGTCTCCTGCTTTACTTAGTTATACTCGGTTCCTTCAACATAAGCGCTTAATTTCCCGTCTTTCAGGGTGTACCAGTCCTCCGAATCCGTGGCAAATCCGGCTCCAACGCCGTCGCCTTTCCCGAATATGGAAGCGGGCTCTGAAGATCCGCTGCGGACAACGCCGATTGAACCCGCTGTGCCGTCCATATTGGTTACAACCTTTACGGTTTCGTACGTGCCGTCATCGTTTTGTATATAAACCTGGCCGGCATATCCGTCCTTGATCTTCGTATATTCCGAAAGCAGATAGAATTCACCGTTCTGCGTCAATGCAGAGCTCATCGATTGTAATCCCGCGTCATACTTTGATTCTATCTTTACGGTGCCGCCGTCCGCATCGGCGTACTCAACCGTATAGGTGTTTCCGTTATTCGAAATTTTAACGCCTTCCATTCCAAGCATTGCAAGCGCCGCGGCCGATCCGCTGCTGTCTTCCATGCCGCAAACCGTCAGAGGGATCAGCATGAGGTCGGCAAGAGATATTCCCAATATATCCATATTTGCGGTCATGGACATCTCCGCCAGTCCGGCGTCTTCGCCGAGCGCAGTGGACATGTTTGTAACCAGGTTGGATTTTGCTTCCGTATACTTTCCGTAGGATTCATACAGCGGCAGGCTTCCGCCCCCCGAAGTATCCGATACGGCGCTGTCCGCCGCTTCAGACGCTGTGCCGTCATCTTCCGGAATTTCCAAACTATCCCCATCTACCTGCATAGCGGATTTTACCGCGCTTTCCATTGCCTTGGGCAAGCCGCCCATACAGCCGGTGGCCGCAACAAGCAGCAACGAAAGGATAAGCGCGATGCATAGAATTTTTTTCATAAATTTACCTCCAAGCCATTATATAACTGTTTATTTATTGAGTTTGCCCGAGAATTTAGCGGCTAATTTACCGAAAACAGGCATGGCATACTCTTCATATTTATAGGCCTTTACCATGGCAATGATTCCAAAAATCAGGAAAATAAGGCCGATAATGCCCATAATGATACTGGCGGCGGCTACTCCCGCCCATGCGCCGAAATAGCTGTTCAGATCATAAGGATTCGATGCAATGGCTGCTGCCGTTGCGGCGCCTGCAATGCCGGCGATAATGTTGACAATGACATCGATGATTGCGAAAATTAAGAAAAGCGCAAAAGCCTGAAGGGCGTGGAATTTTACGAGATTGCTGTTCTTTTCCAAATAGAAGAATATCAGCGGGAGCAACCATGAGACATATTGCACAAACGGTATAAAACTGAGAATGACGGCCGAGACATATGTCAACAACGCCATTACGTTTGCATCCATATTGCCTATTGACGACTTGTGTGGTTCATAAATTTTCATTTAATCTTCCTCCTAAAATTATTTATTTATTCAATCCGGCTTTTGAGCCGGCTTGTGTATCCAGTCCTAACGGCGAGCAACAAGCGCACATGCCTGTTTCGGCATTGAAGTCTTCGTCGCAAACAACCATTCCGCAGAAAGCACAGCGGTTGAAATGGTTTTTCGCTTCTTCATTGGCAAAAAAGAGCGCCTGCTGATACTCGGATTTCATTACCTCGGCATATTTTTTGCCGAACCTTTTATACCACGGCTTCCGGCTCCCCGACGATTGAATAAACACCGTTTCGTACGGTTTGCCGCACAGATCGCAAAAGAATACGAATTGAAATCCGTCTTTCGTACTGTTGTCTATGAATTTTTTTGTAAAGGCCTTTGTCATACGCGCCACCCCACAAATAAAAGGCGTTCGGATAACCGTATCATATTGGAATTTGCATAAAAATGCGTCACCCCGCGCTAAACATCCGTAATTATTTTGGGGTGAAAACTATTTTAGGCAGGAAAAACTGAAAAAATGATTAAAAAAAGGTTAAATAATAAACAAATCACCATATTTTATTGAAGAAAAACGACAAATATCTTATAATGGTAACAGTTATAATTTCACTGGATTAAGCTATATCTGCTGACTAGGGGGACAAAGCCTGATGAAAAAAATTATTCATTTTTTATCCTTCCTCATTGTTTTGGTTTGCCTTTTTCCGTTTTTGTTTGGCTGCACTTCCGGTTTTGTATTCTCGCAGGATCAGCCCACCACCATTACCGTATGGCATTTTTATACTTCGGGACTCAAAACGGCGTTCGAGGATATGATAAACGATTTCAACAATACGTACGGAAGTGAACACAATATCATTGTGGAGGCTGAAAACCAGGAGGACCTGGACACGCTGGCCGCAAGCATCATCGACTCCAGCAAAAAAAAGGTCGGGGCAGACAAACTCCCCAATATCATATTCGCATATACGGGTACGGTCCTGGAACTTGACCGTCAGGACTTTGTCGCCAATCTGGACGACTATTTCACAAAGGACGAACTTTCCAGATACTATCCTTCTTTTCTGGAGGAAGGGAGAATCGGTGAAGAAAACAAACTGGAATGTTTCCCTGTAGCCAAATCCACCGAACTGCTTTTTATAAACAAAGCGGATTTCGACGAATTTGCAAAAAGCGCGAATGATTCCGGATTGTACGGAAAAGTATCTGCCGACGATTTTTCCACATTTGAAGGCATTGCAAATCTCTCGGATATATATTACAAATGGACGGATGCAAAAACACCTTCCGTCCAAAATGACGGAAAATCTTTTTTTGGAATGGACGCCACGCCGAATTTCATATCTGTCGGCCTGCGCCAGTTGGGAAACGTCCCGGTAACCGTATCCGGTGCAACGGGAACATTTTCTATGGATAAGGAAGCCGCTAGACGCCTCTGGGGTTTTTACTACAGCAATATTGTAACCGGAAGGTTTGCGGAAATCGGACGCTACCGGGCGGATGATATGAAAACGGGCGATCTGGTCGCCTATCTGGGTTCATCGGGAGGCGCAACCTATTTTCCCGAAGAAATAATGCCCGGCAGTCCGGAGGCCCGGAAGACCGATCTGCTGGTATTGCCTTACCCTGTATTTCAGGGCGCGAAAGCAGTTTCCATTCAGCAGGGCGCCGGAATGTCCGTGATAAAAACGGATAAGCAGCATGAAGAAGCGTCGGCGCAGTTTATTAAATGGTTCACCGACCCTGCGCAGAATGTTAAATTCTCCTATATGTCCGGTTACCAGCCGGTCCAAAAAGCGGAATTTATCCGTGACGCGCAGGAAAAAGAAATTGCCGGGCTTAAAAACGCCACGGATACGGCGCTTCAAAATACGCTTGCGGCGCTTCAGACGGCGTCCCGCCAGTTTAACGATTACGAGCTGACGGTGGATAAGGAATTCACCGGCAGTTATGATGTGCGCAACATGTTCGGCATGACCCTCTCCGAGGCCGCCAAAAACGCAAGAAGTTCTCTTTTGGTTGACCTTCAGGCAGGCAAGACGCTGGATGAGGCCCTGCCCGGCTACCTTGACTCAGCGAACTTTGAAAACTGGTACAATCAGATTCAAAAGGAATTCAGTAATCTGACGGCCGGCGAATAAAACGATGGAACTATTCGGCAGATTCAAACGGAACCCGGGGTCTCTTCGGAAAAAAATAATAGGACCGCAGATTATATTGCTCTTCATTCAGCTTGCCATTATTTTGTCCTGTATTTCGGGACTCGGACTGCTCCGAAACGCGCGGGACAATGAATTTGACAAGCTTGCCGCTTCCGTTCAAAGCCGCGCCCTTCAGGTGCAGAAATATTTCAATAACATTTCAATCAACGCCGGTTACGCATCCGACAAAATTCAGAACAGCATGCAGGATATTCTTTCAGAAAAGCGCCTTGAATCCGCAGATGAATTGCTGCAAAACCAGGGTCTTGTGGAAGCATTTGAGAAAGATTCCCTGCCCGCTCTGGTAAACGCTCTGGAATACTCTGAAACTTCCGGAGTTTTTATCGTACTCGATACAAACAACAACCCCGGCACCAAGGCCGCGCTTTATCTGCGCGATACCCGGCCGGAAACCGTAAGCGCATCGGACTTGCTTTATGTGCGCGGACCTTATTCCATCGCAAGGGACCTGTCCATCCCACTGGACAGCGATTGGAGCTTTGAGCAGAAATTTACCGGTTCGGAGAGCGATTATTATGTGAATCCCTGGAATGCAGCGCTGAATAAGAAAACCGATATATCCGACCAATGCGGCTACTGGAGCGGCGCATATCAATTTTCAGAGACCGGACAGAGAATCATATCGTATACCCTTCCGCTTTTGGACCCAAACGGTAAACCTTTTGGCGTTTTCGGATTTGAAGTGAATGAAGATCTGCTGATAAAAAAACTGCCCTCGGACGAAATTCCATATCAAAACGGGTTTTACGCATTATATAAAAGTGCTGATCCCGGCAGCCTGTCCGATAGTACGGTTTTCAGCGGAGCATACGCAAGCATTCTGAAGGGAGACCCGGTTTCCATCCGTCCGGCAGGTTACGGCACTCCCGCCCTCATACAACTTGCAGTGGACCGGGATCACCCGCCCATGCTAGGAATAAAAAACATACTGGAATTATACAGCCCGGGTTCCTGCTTTGCCGGCGATCAGTGGATACTGGCGGGTATCGTGCCGGAATCCCAGCTTTTATCGCTCTGGTACGGGATCATTCAGGTACTTGCGATCGCTTTTATTTTATCATTTGCCATCGGCCTGGCCGGTATATTCGGCTCAGGCTGGGCTTTTGCGCGTCCCATAGCCGCACTTGCCAAAAAGGTCCGGGCGGCCAATCCAAAAGAACCTATTGCACTCGGTAAAACAAACATCGTGGAAATTGACGATCTGACGGCGGCCCTGGAAAAAATGAGCAGCGACGTCGCGCAGGCGGCTTCCCGTATGTCCAAAATAATCGGTCTGGTGGGTTTGCCGCTTGGAGGGTATGAAGCGGATTTTCAGAACGGAATTGCTTATTTGACAGATTCCATGTTCGACCTTTTTGGGCTGCACAAGGAAAAATCCGGATCTAATACCCTGCCCCTGTCCGAATGGAAGGCCCTCCTGACGGGCATCTTAAACGACAAGGAAGAAGGGTTTGAGGACGTCTACCGCTATAATCCTTCGCCCAAGAATGTTCGCTGGCTGCGAATCAAAACGGCCGTCATTTCGCCGCAGATCGAACTCGGTATTGTTCTTGACGTATCGGAAGAAGTCCTTCATCAGCGTCAAAATGAATTTGCAAGGGATTACGATTCGCTCACCGGCTTTATGAACCGGAAAGCGTTTTTAAACAAATGTACCGAACTGATAGAGGCCGATCCGTCCGCCTCGGGTATTCTGCTTCTTGCCGATCTGTATTTCATCCGGAGCCTTCATGCGTCGGGCGAACTGGAAAACGAAACGCTTCTGCGTATCGCAGGACTTTTTGGAGAGTTCAGGCAATTCGGGGGCATATTGTCCCGTATTTCCGGCTATGAATTTGTGGTCTATATCCATGGCTGCGGCGATGCTCCGGGCATCATGGAATTTGCGCAGAAACAGTTCGGTTCCCCGCTTGCAATCAGGCGGATGGATGGGCAGATCCAGGAGTTTTTCTTTTCAATAGGCGCATGCCGTTATCCCGAGGACGCCAGAAATGTGGAAGACCTCATTTATTTCGCAGATTTTGCCCAAAACGAAGCCCAACGCCAGCCCCGGAAAGGTATCGTACCCTTCCAGATGGAAAACTATAACCAAAACAATATTATGGCGCAAAAAAACAACGCGTTTTATGAAATATTGTCTTTAAGGCAGCTTAATATCAATTTAATTCCTATTATGGACGTCAATACGGGAAATATCATGGGTTACGACGCTCTTGTGGACTACCGCAACAGCTTTATAAAAAAAGCGGAGGACATGATTGCAATGGCGCGCATCCACAACCGCCTTTTTGAACTCGAGCGGCTTACGATGATCAGCATACTCGAGTATATCCGTGAAAACTATCATGAACTGAACGGCGCAAAAGTTTTCTTTTCTTCCCTTACGAACGAGGTCATACCGCAGAGCGAAATTCAAAAGGTAGACAAAATTTACGGGGCCCTTTACTCCTCCATCGTATTTAATCTGACCGATACCGAACACTGCGATAAACAGATATTCATAGATAAGAACAGAGAACTTAAAAAACGCGGTGTTGCAATTGCGATTGACCGGTACGGTACGGTCAATGCCAGCGAACTGCTGCTTCTAGATTTAAAACCGGGTTACCTGCGCATGGATCCTTCCATCATACAGGACGTGAACCTGGATCCCAACAGGCATCAGCTTCTCCAGGCGCTCCTCTCCTACACCACCACCCGTGGGATCAGGACAATGGCCGTGGGCATAAGAACCAGGGAAGAACTCGAAACCGTTATCAAAATGGGCATCGATTATGTACAGGGCCCCTATCTTTGCGAACCCATGTCCGGGATCATTTTGCCGGAGAGTACCGCCGCACAGAATATCCGTATAAAAATCAAGGATGTTGAAAACTATAAATTCACACTTTCCGACGGTGACGAGCGGTACGCGCGTCTGCTAAAACTATTGCCGGCAGGTTCGCAGCTGACCGAACGCGAAAAAATGATTCTGCATCAGATTTGCATGGGAGAACTGAACAATGTGATCTCATCCGACCTCGGCATATCCGTCAACACTTTGAAAACGCATATCCGCAACATTTACAGTAAATGCGGCGTAAAGAACAGAAAAGAACTGCTGATGTTGTCAGAATCCGGTGAAAGCCCGGACAGCGAACTCACCCTCAGGGAAAAAGAGATCCTTCGTTTGATCATTCTGGGCAAAACGAATCAGGAAATCACATCAGCGCTTTGCATCAGCAACAATACGGTACGCGTGCACATCTGGAACATCTGCACCAAACTGGGCGTAAAAAACCGGAACGACCTGATGGAGATACGGCTATAATTATCAGATTGATAATCAAGTATTTTTTGAGCCATCCATAAACTAAATGGACCGTTTCCTTAAATAAATGAAGGCTACTGAAAGCCCCAAATACAAGGCATTTTGAGCATTGCGACGTAAGCGTAGTACATCCTACGCTGAGGAGCAAGCGGAAAAATAACACAGTAGTTGGGGTTTATCAGCAGCCTGAATCTTTCTTTTGAAAAAAGAAAGATTCTACCAAAGAAAACCAATTATAATTTATATATGTCCCGGCAGCGCTCACATGCTGGCTTCATTCAAGTGATTCTGTATATTTTCAAGCACGTCTTCTTCCTTTATAAGCTCCAGGAAGTTGTTTACCACATCCGCGTCAAACTGCGTCCCGATTCCCAGCTTCAGCTGGTCGATCGCTTCCTGCAGGGTAAAACGCATGCGGTACTGCCTGTCCGAGGTCATGGCGTCAAAAGCGTCCGCCACCGAGATGATCCGCGCCGCAAGCGGGATCGCATCGCCCCTCAGCCCGTCGGGATATCCCGTTCCGTCAATTCTTTCGTGATGGTGGCGCACAATAGGCACAACATCGCTGAACATGGAAACAGCTGAAAGTATCAGCGCGCCTTTCATCGGATGCCTTTTGATCTCCTCATAATCGCTGCTGCTCAGCTTATCGGTTTTCAGCAATATATCGTCGGCCGTTCCGATCTTTCCTATATCGTGGAAAACCCCGCCGATGCGCAGAATCTCCAGTTCGTTATCACTCAGGGCAAACCTTTTTCCGATCTGCACGGAAAAATAGGCGACCCTGTCCGAATGGCCCCGCGTGTATACGTCCTTGGCATCCACCGCCAGCCGCAGGGCTTCAATCGTATCCATATACCTGGTTTTCAGCTGGGCATACGTACGGTTGAGTTCCTCATTCTTTACGTTTACAAGGGAATGCAAAAACGCGTTGTTGATGGAGGATGCGGCCTGGCCCGCGTAAATCTCCAAAAGTTTCATGCCTTCTTCCGCCACATCCCTGCTGCTCACATAAATTACGCCGATCGCCTTACGCAACTCGTTGATAAGCGGAAGTATCACGCCGTCGGGCAGAATAGTGATTTCCAGTTTCATGCGCGCGGTGCCGATAGCTTCCATCAGCTTGGGGTCAAGCATGTTCATAAAGCTCTGGACATTCACGTTGTACATGCCGATTCCCCTGAATATACTCTTATCCGTACTGCCGATCTCGGTCAGGTTATCCATGAGGATAAAAGCGTCCGTGCTGTTGACCAGAGGCAGTATCCTGACCAGAATCTCTTCCAGAATATTGCCGATGGGCTGCAGCTGGTATATCTTGGGCACAGCCCCAAGAATGCTGTTGAGTCCGTCCCTGAATTTCTTGATCGTCCGCATCTGGGAGATGGATTTTATCCCGGATTCTACTAGAAGCAGCAGTTGATCCAGCCTTTCGCTTTTTTCGCAGTAAGCCTGGATATCCAGCATTTTAATGGTGTCGATCGGCGGAGCCAGATCCTTGTATCCGGTCAGAAGCAGGATGTAAAGTTCCTTGTCGAAACTCCGTATATTTTCCACCACTTCGTCCCCGTGCATGGGAAGCATGAAATAATCCAATATCAAAAGATCGTAATGGACTTCTTTCAATTGCTTTAACCCCTCCACGGGGTTCGTATAGCCGTCTATTACGTACCCCATTCTTCTCAAAAGCGAGGATACCGAATCGATGATGCCTTCGTCATCGTCAATGATCATCAACCTGTAATCTTCATTAATCTCTTCCTGAAGCTTATTCTTACGCATGAATCACTTCCCCTTCCACGTCCATAGGAATCGATATAAAGAACTCCGTGCCCACATTTTCCTGCGATTCAAACCACATGTTTCCCCTGAACATACCCTTTATTGTTGAATACGAAATATAAAGGCCTATGCCCGTCCCGTTTTTCCCTTTGGTCGTAACCATTTTTTTAAACAGGCTGTCCATTACGCTTTTATCCAGCCCGCCTGCGAAGTCTTTGATGGAAAACACAATATTATTGTTATCCTGGTTGATGCGGAGAATAATTTTGCCTTTTTTTCCCTTATATGCCTGAATGGCGTTCACAATGATATTGTCAAATATCTGAACCAGGCTGTTTACATCGCCTTTGATTGTAATTTTATCATCTATATTGATTTCTTTCAACAATACGCAGTTCTGCCGGATCAATTCGTACTTCATCAGAATATCCACGCGGTGTATCAGTTCATGCAGCGTAAAAACCCCGGTTAATGTGGAATTCAGTTTTACCGCCTGATCCTTTACCGTTGAGATTACATCCGACATATAGGCGATATAGGTCCGGATTTTTTTAATTGCGACATCCATTTCTCCGGCTATTTCATGATGGTCTTCCACTGTCACTTCAGGATCTCCCACGGATTTATCGTATTCCTGCACAAGCACTTCAAGTTGTCCAAGCGCTCCCGACGCAGATAGGATGGGCGTTTTGAGGTTGTGCGCGATCCCGCCTACCAATTCTCCCAGAGAAACCAGACGTTCTTTTTCCATCATGATCGCCTGGTTTTCCTGAATGGTGTCAAAGTCTTTCTTGCGCTGTGTGATGTCTTTTAAAAGAATAATTGTCGCAACATACTGGTTGCCTGCAAACACAGGCGTAAACTCAACTTCAAAATATTTATTATATTCCTTCCCTCTTTTTAAGTTAAGTTCAGTTTTCACGATTTGATTCGTTTCCTTGGTTAGTTTTACGTCTTTTAGCACCATATCTGCGCTGATCTCGACAGGATCAAAATATATTTTGAGCAGATTATACAGATTTTCATTCTGTTTGATATTATGAAAGGCCGAAAAATTTTTAATAAAACTTTTATTAAAGTCAATGATATTTAGTTTTTCATCCACGACAATATAGCTGTCTGATATCCGGTTTACAACTGTTTTCAGGGCTACGGGAGTGATCTTCATCAGGTTGAACTTAAGCATGCCTACCATATAACATACGATCGCGGTCAACATGGCGATGGGCGTGGCAAATATATTCAGCCACGGCACACCCAAGGTATACAGCAGGTTAACTAATAACGGCAATATGCTGCCTATAATCATCACAGAGGCTTGTTTAACCGATATACCGGTATTTTTAACAGAAAAAAACAACACATATCCCAGCCCCATCAGCAGCATAAAATAAGAATATATGGTGTGAACATAAAAATACCATCCCATTACGATCGTAGGCCTTACAAACCCAAACGTATATTGTATGTAAAACCAGTGATGATAATTATTTGTGAACGCCACTACGAGCGTTAAAGCTGGGATTACAAATAAAAATATATACTTCCAGTTGAAATCTATTCTGGAATAAGCAAAGGAACGGCCGATCAAAAAAATTTGTACAGGCAGCAAACTGGATCCGATATATGTAAAATACTCCATCCATATAATTAAAGGACTGTCGGGATCTTTATCCGCAAAAAACGCTTCAAAAAAAACAAAAAGACAAATGACGGTTATTTCCATGACAGCAGCAAGAAAAATCCGGTGAAGCTGCGTCTTGTTTCTTGTCAGGGCGATCAGAACCATAAGAAATACCGAAATGCCTATGCAAAAAATCAGTAGTAAATAAGTTCCCGAATCCATTTCCCCTCCTACGGCTCGCAGATTGTTGTAAGAAAACGTGTTACATATTCAGAAGATACCTGCGGCCAGTCAAACCCACAATGATGGAGTAATTCTGCGGTTTTGTCAGACCGGACTTCAATATTTTGTCCCATGACATCTTGCCTGGAAATATCGTTAATAATACCTGATAGTTTTTTGCCTTCATTCTGCCGACTGATGGCGCGTATGGTCCGATCAAAAACTTTCGTTGGAACAAACGCCGGCGCCGGCAAGATCTCTCGGGACCAAGCGATTAAATCTTTCATGAAGATCCTGTTAGGATTATATAAATGGTATACAACAGGGCAAATTCCGCCCACTTGTGATAAAATCAGCATTGCTTTTGCGCAAGAGTCCACAGGGGTCAACTCCAGCAGCAGATCCTTTAACTTTTCCGGCAGAACCCCGATTTCAAATATGGATTTTAATCGGTTTGCAAAGGCATTGTTCTCCTTTGCCATCTGAAACTTTCCATCGATTGTACGGGCGGTCAGGTTTCCGGCTCTAAAGATCCGGGCGTCCAACCCCTCTTCACGGGCCTTGTGCACTATTCCTTCAGCAAAAAACTTGCTTTTCACATATTCGTTTGAACCGTACTCCTGGCCGATGTAGTAACAGGTTTCGTCAAACACGAACGTCTTGGCGTCTTCCCGCACATACTTCCCGGATACGCTCATTGTGGAAACATGCAATAGTGGCTTGCTTTCCCTCAAACAAAATTCAACAATATATTTTGTTCCCAGAACATTGATTTCTTCAAATTTCTCGGGCATTCCATAATGGCTGGTGATCGCCGCGCAGTGAATCACGGTTTTAATATCAGCAGCGATTTCCGCACTTCTTCCGTCGGGCATTCCAAGATTGGGACTGCAAATTTCCCCGCTCACCGCCTGCACATTTTTAAGAATCTTTTCCGCCGCGTCTTTCCCGAAGTAAAACACAAGGGAATCCTTCAATTTTTGCCGGGCGTTCTCGTCATTATCCGCTCTAATTATACAATAAACACGCGATTGATACAAGCCGACAAGCTCGGATAGAACATGCGCGCCTAAAAATCCGTTTGCGCCGGTCAGCAGCGTACAGCTCAGGTCCGCCGGCTGGCAATCCGCACTTCTGGGCGTCAATGGAATGCCTTTTTTAGAGGACGCATAAATATCATATTTAGAAGGCGCCGCTTGTTTTAAAGAATGTTTGCTGTCGATATGTTCGCAAATTGATTCAAGCGTCTGCATTTCGTAAAAATCCTGCGTCCCAATTTCAAATCCATATTTCCATATGGCGGCTTGCACCTGGATCACCGCGAGGGAATCTCCGCCCAAATGGAAAAAGTTGTCCGCAGGGCCGACGCTTTGAACCTTTAAAACCTGCTTCCAGACTTTAGCCATTTTCTTTTGGGTATCGCTCGTCAACACCTTTTTCCGGACGGTATTCTTTCGGCTGCCGGTCTCTGTCCCGGGATTGGGCAGTGCTTTCCTGTCCAGCTTTCCGCCGGGAGTCATGGGGAAGCTTTCCAGCGAAATAAAATGCGAAGGGATCATATAAACCGGCAGGCGTTTTTTCAGGCTTTCCCTAAGCGCCGTCTCATCCACATCCCCATTTTGGGTGAAATATGCGCAAAGATATTTGTTCTCTTCTTTTCCACAAGCCAAAACAACCGTTTTATCAACGCCTTTTATATCCAGTATTGCACTTTCAATCTCTCCAAGTTCTATGCGTAGACCGCGGATTTTTACCTGAAAATCGCTGCGTCCCAGGCAAACGACTTCGCCGCTTGGCTGGTAGGCGCAGATGTCGCCCGAATTGTACATGATTCCCTCGGCAAACGGATTCCTCAGATATCGCTCCCGGGTCAGATCTTCCCGGTTAATGTACCCCCGAGAAACGCCTTTTCCCGCAATATACAGCAAACCCGGGCACCCAAGCGGAACAGGGATAAGGTCGTCGTCCAGTATATAGTACTGCAGATTGGCTGCAGCTTTCCCCACAGTGATATTCGACGTATGCGTCAAATCCTTAAAAGACGAATAAACGGTCGTTTCAGTAGGCCCGTATACGCTGACGATGCGCGCGCGGGAATATTTTTTAAGCTTCCTTAAAAGATCAGGCGGGAATGGCTCTCCTCCGTGAACGATCAGTTTTAGATGAATCAGATTTTCCCTGAAAGTTTTGTCACTCATCAATATTTGCATGCGCGACGGTGTGGTCTGCAAAAAATTTGCTCCGCCCAACCGCATCGCCGGGACCAGAAGATGCGGCTGACGGCATTCGTCATCAGTGCACATGATTACGGCCGCGCCAAAAAACAATGAGATAAGGGAGTCCGAAACAAAAATATCAAACGAAATAGATGATATGGACGCAACTACCGTGTCTTCGGAATAAAATTTATTTTGTCCGATCATTTCATACAGATTCAGAAGGCCGGATACTGTAACCATCACCCCTTTGGGCCTGCCTGTCGATCCAGAGGTATAGATCACCAGTGCCAGATCGCCGGGCCCGCTTGCTATCACAGGCCGGTACTCACCCGCATTTTTATCCACAGTTCCTGAAAACAATATGGTCCCCTGAAAGCCGCACTTATCGGGATCGTCCGTAATCAGCACATCGGCTTTGCTGTTCTGAAGCATATAGGTTTTCCGTTCTTCAGGATAAAAAGGATCTACCGGCATATAAGCGGCGCCCGCCTTCAGCGTTCCCAGTATGGCGCACATCATATCCAAAGACCGGTTCACGCTGATTCCGACGATGCGGTTCCTTCCAACCCCAAGCTCTATTAATTTTTTTGCATAGGCTCCGGCCGCACGGTCGAGCTCCGAAAAAGTCATTCTCCGGCCTTTGCAGATCAGAGCGATTTTATCAGGATACCGGTCGGCCGCCCTCTCAAACAGGCGGATCACTGGAATGCCTTCATCATATTCATAACCGGTCCGATTAAAATCCACAAGTATTTTCTTCCGTTCCGCAGGCGTCAGCAGGCAGATCTTTTTGATTTCAATTTCAGGATTGCGCAGCACCATCTTAATCAAATTTTTAAAATGCAGCGCAATAGCCTTCAGGGTGCTTCTTTTAAATAATTTCGTACAATACTCAAATTCGCATTCCAGCGTCGCGCTTTTATCGTAAACTTCCAGTGTAATGTCAAATTTGGAAATAGGCTGGCTCAATCTGACTACCGTTGTTTTCAAATCTTTTAATTCCAAGGAGGCCAGATCGAAGGTATTGTAGCTCAGCATAGTGCCGAATACCGGGTTCCGGCTGGCGTCCTTTTCCAGTTTCAAATCGTTTACCATGAGTTCAAAAGGATAAGTCTGATTCTGGAACGCCGCCAAGCAACCTGCGCGGACCCTCTCCAGCATTTCGGTAAATTTTTCGTCGCCGTCAATCCGGGTTCGCATTGGGAGTGTGTTCACAAACATTCCTACAATATCCATAAGTTCATGCCGGTTGCGGACCGAAACCGGCGCGCCCACAATAATATCCTTCTGACCCGTATACTTGGAAAGAACAACCGTATACAAACTTAATAGCAGCATAAACATTGTAACGCCCGAGCGCTGCGCAAACGTCCGGAGCTGTAAAGTCAGGTCCTTCGGGATGGAAAAGGAAAGTCTGTTACCTTCCATGCTTTGCACCGCTCCCCTTGGATAATCGGTATTCAGATTCAAGGTTGGCAGGTCGCCTCCCAAGGTGTCCATCCAGAATCTGCGCTGAAAGTCAACATGCCCGGACGCAAGGTGCTCTTCTTGCCAGACCGAATAATCCTTATAGCTGACCATATTGGATGGGATACTCTTTCCAGCGTACAGGCGGGATAGCTGCGATAAGACGGTCTCGACTGAAGTTCCGTCCGCAATAATGTGATGCATATCCAAAAACAGAATAAATTCATCCGCTTCCATCCGAAGCAGATTTGCGCGTAAAAGAGGCGGAGCCTTCAGATCAAACGGCCTGGCGAGCGAATTCAGTCTCTTTTGCATCTCGCTTTGGGCGCAGTCTTCCACATTCAGTATGATTTCGGCCCTCGGAACGATCCGCTGACGCAACTCGCCATTCTTCATTTCAAAACGGGTCCGGAACGACTCGTTTTTCGCAACAAGCCTTGTTAGGGAGCGCTGAAGCGCCTGTATATCCAGGCTGCCTTTGATATAATAGGCTCCGGGCATATTATAGACCGTATTCTGTCCAAAAAACCCTCCGGATACAATGAAAACCTGTCTTTGAGCGGCGGATACCGGATAATCTTTTCTTCCCCGTACGCTTATAATTGGACGGCTATCGGTTTTTTTAGTTTCGCCGTCTATGAGCTTTGCATAATTTTCCAAAGTAGGATTTTCATACACTTTTTCCAGGGATACTTCCACCTGAAAACGTTTATATACCTCGGCCGATACCATTACAATAGAGAGGGAATCTCCGCCTATATCAAAAAAGTTATCTTCTCTTCCAATCTTTTTAAGTTTCAGAACGTTTCCCCAAATTTCCGCCAGACCCTTCTCGGTTGCAGTAGAAAGCGAAGCGTTTTCATCCCTGTTGGCCTGCCGCTCTTCTTTATCAGGCTCAGGCAGCCCTTTTCTGTCCACCTTTCCGCTTACGCCCAGGGGAAGGCTGTCCATCCAGATAAAATAGGATGGAACCATATACGCGGGCAGTTCTTTGGCCAGTTCACCCCTTAACTGGTTGACGTTTTTTCTGCGGGTTCCGCAGATATATGCGCACAGGTACTTTCTTCCGGTGTCGTCCTGCCTGTCCACCACTGCGCACGCGCTGATTCCGTCTATCTGCAGCAGTTTTGCTTCAATTTCACCTGGTTCGATACGGAATCCTCTGATTTTAACCTGCTGGTCCACCCTGCCGAGGTATTCGATCTCGCCCATCGGGAACCAGCGGGTCATATCTCCCGTTTTGTAAATCCTCCAGCCGGGTTTAAAAGGATCGGACACAAAAGACTCTGCCGTTAATTCAGGCCTGTCCAGATACCCTCTTGAGACGCCATCCCCTCCGATATACAGTTCTCCGTGCACGCCGATGGGAACCGGGTTTTTATGCTTATCCAGAATATATGCGTATACACCGGGAAGCGGTTTTCCTATGTTGACCGTGTTGGAATCGGTCAGTTCCTTGTATGATGCGGCGATTGTAACTTCAGTCGGTCCATAAAAATTAAATATCCTGGCGGCAGTTTTTTCCTTGATTTCGTTTAAAAGACGCACGGGAAGGACGTCCCCTCCCAGCATGATCTCTTTCAAGCTCTTTAGGCATTCGTCCGCGCCTTTACCGGACATAAAAAGCTGCATTCTTGAAGGAGTCGTCATGATTTTATTGATCCTGGTCCTGATGATAAGACTGACCAGATTCTGCGGTATGTTGTGCTCGGTTTCTCCGGCCAGAACCACGGTGCCTCCGTTCAGAAGCGTAGGAAATGTTTCCATAATAAACAGATCAAAAGAAACGGTCGCTGCGGACAGAACAATATTTCCGGGCGTAAAATCCATTATTTCGGAAAGGGTATGCATAAAATGAACGATGGAATGATGCTCCACCATAACGCCCTTGGGCTTTCCGGTTGAACCTGACGTGTAGATGACATAGGCCAGATCGCGCAAACGATTGCCAGGCTGAATCGCTTCCCCGCATTCGGGCAGTGAGACAAGGATGTCCGCCGGTATCACTTCGCAGATATCGTCGCACTTTTCCGCAAGCTGCAAAGAGGCGATCACGCATTTGGCGCCGCTTTCTTTTAGTTCATACTGCACACGGTCGGCAGGGAAATCTGGATCGATGGGCAAAAACGCCGCTCCGGCCCGCAGGACCGCAAGTATGGATACGATGAGAGTATATTCCCTTGCGATCATAATGCCCGCGATGTCATCCCTGCCCAGCCCCTTGTTTATTAAAAAATACGCTGCTTTATTTACAAGCGCGTTTAATTGGCGGTAAGTCAATACGTCCGTTCCCGAAATCAGGGCGATTTCATCGGGCGTTTTGTTCATTTGCTGCTGAAAAAGCGCGTCCAGGCCCCGGTCGGCGGTGAAATCCGTCTTGTTGGCATTAAATTCGTACAGCACGCGTTTGAGTTCCTCGGGCGGCATAATGTTCATTTCAAAAAGCTTTTTATATGGATGCGAAATAGCGTCCGTCAGAATGGTAAGGCAATGATCGTGGATGTACTCGATCTCTTTTATTGAGAAAAGAGGGACCTGATGATCATAGTCAACAATCAGCCTTCCCTCTCCCTCACGGTCGTTGATATGGATGTTGAGGGAGTTTACCTGGCTTCCGGAAAAATGCCACCTGCCTTCATAGGTAAAGTTGTTCGTGTTTTTTTCAAACTGTACGTTCTGATAGGAAAGCGTAATATCATAAAGTGAATCCAGGCCCTTATGCTTTTTCCTGAGATCGGAAAGCAGCAGTTCGTACGGATATTTTTGGTGCTTTAAAATACGGAACCACTCGCCCGAAACCATTTTTACAAATTCATCGAAGGGCGTATCGTCCAGTAATTTAATGCGTATGGGCACAGTGCTGACAAACATGCCCACCGTGTTCCTTTCGTCCCTGGACCGGTTGAATACCGGTACGCCGATGACAATATCGTCCTTGCCCAATATCCGGTTGATATAGATGCATAGTACCGATAAATACAGGGCGAAGATGGACACGTTTTGTTTTTCACAGTATGCCCTCATATGGTCGGCAACGGTTTTTGAAATGATACATGCTTTCCTGCGCGCCCGGGTGCTTACATAATTAGTTTTCTTTTGCTTTAAAACGGTTGGTTCCGGAATATCCGAAAATATTTCGTTCAGACAGAGCTTGTCCGTAAGAAAACGTTTGGAATTCAGGTATTCCTGTTCCCGCCGGATGTAACTGGTATAAGAATCCCCCTGAAATTCAGCCGGCTCACCCCCCGATAAATAAATATCGTAGTATTCCATTACCTGATTGCTGAACATGACAAGGGACCATGCGTCCGATATGATATGATGCACTTTTGCGTACCAGACAAATTCGTCATTGCTGATCCTGACGATGGCTATATAAAAAAGTTCCCGGTCCAGCAGGGGCAGATATGACTGCGATTGCATGCTGTCCCACTCGTAAAGCCCCTGCAATCCCTTTGCGCTGAAATCGAGATAATCGTATTGGCTGTAGGCAAACGGACTTACATACTGAAAAGGTTCGCCGTTGATTTCCGTGATGCGGATACGCATCGCTTCGTTATTTTTAATAAAAAGGTTAATGGATTTTACAATCAGATCAAGATTGAGCGGTCCTTTGATTTTTAATGTGCCTGCATTGTTCCACATGCTTGTGCCCGGATGCAGCTTCTCTGTATACCATATTCTTTGTTGAGGATGTGTCAAAGGATAAAATTTATTTTCAATCATGATATTTGCTCCATGTGCCGAATGATGTTTAAATAATTTTCCCTTTTAAAGAATTAACCCGGAGTTAATACTTGTTCAATTATGGTCTTTTAGATTAACACCCTGACTCTTATTTTATTTTAATATTAAGGAATCATTTCATAATATTTTCAAGAATACTTAATGTAGTCTATGTTTGGCTTTTTGATCCTTTATATTGTATCTTATCATATTTAATAGTTTTTTGTCTACAAATTATGCCGTATTTCTTCTAAATTTTGTAAATTATTGAATGCCTTATCATAATTTGTCATAAAATAAATTCAGGCGCTTTATAATCAAATTCAGGCAAAAAAATACCGCAAGAGCGGTATGATTGATCACAAAGTATTATTCTCAGCAATCCATAATCAGACGGGCCGTTATTTAAACTGTATTTTACGCATATCCAAGTTCTTTGAGCATGGCGCCCAATACGCGCAGACGCTCGCTGATCATTTCGTCGTCTTCAGTCAGAACTTTTTCAAACAAACGGATATCTTCGTCGATCATTGGATTATCCGCGCAAACGGCCACCGTCATGGCGTCTCCCTGCATCCCCACTCTGTCGATCACCGGCTTTTCAGGATCAAAGAGGCCTTTTTGCCTGTACGCCTCCCTGAAATACATCTTTGTCCTGCAAATCAAAATTGCCAGATCGATTACGCGGTGCATGGGCAGTTCCTCGGACTGCCGGGACCATTTCTCCCCGGTATACCTCCAAACCTTGGCGGAAATGTCCACCTTCCCCCGGTCATTCCATTGCGCCAGGCCCAGAGACAAACCTTTTGCATCGGAATTGTACGCGTACCTGCCGTCAATATTTTCATAATTCTCGGAGACGATAACGGGCTTATGTTTTAGTATTGTCGGTATTTTCATTTTCTTTGCCGCCTTTTACTGATTTAGTAATTTACTGTATTTACAATAGCAGAATGATGTTCCTCTGTCAAGTATAAACAGGGCTTCTCTGCCGCAAAAGTGAATTTATCCTCCAAATTGAGCCTTAATATTGACATTTCCGAGTCTTTTTAATAAAATTTTTACATAACCCTCGCAATGAATTCGCTATAATGATTATTGAATAAGAGAAATTATTGAAAAGAGCGTTGATGAATAACAAAAAGCCTTTGGAAAATTTTCAGGTTATAATCACCTCTGGCACTGACGCACGTAAAAAGCCGGTCTGTTTCAACATTCGGAAAAGAACGCTTGTTATTATTATTGCTGTTTTTTTTCTGTCTATCGCGGCTTCTCTCATAATTTCAGCCACGGCGTTTATGCAGATTTCCGATTCCCGAAAGCAAATTCAGGATCTGACGCAGAAAATGGAAAACCAGTCAAAGCTGCTGGACGAATATGCCGGCGAGACGGCCAGTCTTCAAAAATCCCTTCAGGACGGCGGAAGCAGGGCATTTTCAAACCCGGTCTCAAGATCCGCACCCAACGTTTCAGAATATCAGAGCGGCCGGCAGCCCTTCATAACAAGCGAGCCGGGCGGCGATACCACACGGGAACCGGGACAATCCGCGGAAGCCGCGGACAAGTCCTCTGCTGAAATTAACGCACAAACAGAAGAAGGCGGGACATCCGGCCAGACTTTGCAGCAGTCCGCCGGGGAAACAGGGCAATCTTTTTCCGGCTATCTTGCCCAAGCTAAAATCCTGGACGATAAAGACCTCGATTATCTTGTATGGCCCTTTCAGGGCCCGGACAGCGGGTATGATACGGACTGGCCGGGCCCGGACGGATATTATCACGCCCCCAGGGACGGCGGGCAGATTCACGAAGGCGTGGACATCTGCGCCCCTCATAAAACGTCCGTCTCTGCCGTTACGGACGGCACGGTTGTTTCGAACGGATGGAACAACGACGGAGGATGGATGGTGGAAATACGTTCCCCCCAAGGCTATACATTCAGGTACCTGCACTTGGCGGATCAGTCTTCCCTGGACATGGGGACAAGCGTTCAGGCCGGCATAACCGTTATCGGATATTGCGGGAACACGGGGGGAGATTACCCGAATCATCTTCATTTAAGTATTTATCTGCCGGATTCAGAAGGAACAGCCGATCCTACGCCCTATCTGAAGGCCGCAGAGGAGCGTTTTATATCAGGTGAATAAATAAAAACCCAAAAGGAGGTTTATCATGAAAAACGAAAGACGCAGTCCGCAGTCCGGCATGGACGTATATATCTCCGCTGAATCGCAGATTACGGGCGACTTGACAACGCAAAACAATATCGTGGTGGAAGGCCAGGTAAACGGAAAAATAACCGCGACCGGAAACGTGCATATTGGGAGCGCCGCCAAAATCGAAGGCAACATTGCAGCCGCCGATATCCAGATCGCCGGCAGGGTGCAGGGGAACGTATCTTCCTCCGGCGTTATCGTTCTATACAGCGGCGCCCAGCTTGAAGGGGATGTCCGCGCAAGCGGCATCACGATTGAAAAAGGAGCGTCCTTTAAAGGGGCGACTGAGATCGACGCGGAAAACGCCGCTGCCGGAATGCAGCCGGAATCATAATATTATTTATTTGTAATCAGCCGGTGGCAGCCATTTTTCAAACGCCTGCAAAAAGCTTATATCCGCCTCTTTTGTTCTTTTAGGCCCGCCTTTCAGCCTGCCGCCCGCTTTCCGTATCTTTTTTGTCTGGTGGCGCGACATCAGAAGCCCGTCGATATTGTCGGCGGTATACGCGCGTCCGTTCTGGTCCATGCACAGCGCCCTTTTGGCGAGGGCCAGCGCGGCGAGGCCATAGTCCTGCGTGACAACGATATCGCCCGGCTCTATATTGTTGACAAGCGCAATATCAGCGCTGTCCGCCCCCTGTGAAAGAGTTACGGTCAGCGCCCCCTCACGCTCAAAAATATGAGAGGTATCGCAAAAAAGAACAACCTCCGTATGGTGTTTTTTCGCCGCCCGGATCGCTATATCCACCACCGGGCAGCCGTCGGCATCAATCAAAACGCGCATCTTTTTTCCCTGACCGAGTTTATTTCGTTTAAATCAGCTGCTCTTGGGGCTGTTTCTCATTGAAAGAGAAATACGGCCTTTTTTTACGTCCACATCCAGCACCGTTACGGAAACGATGTCGCCCACAGCGGCCGCCTCGGACGGATGCTTCAGATACCGTTCAGCCATCTGGGATATGTGCACGAGTCCGTCCTGATGGACGCCGATATCCACGAAAACGCCGAAGTCCACCACATTCCGCACGGTCCCTGTCAGTTCCATACCGGGCTTTAAATCTTCCATACTCAGAACATCCGTTCTTAAAATGGGCGGCGGAAGCTCATCCCGGATATCACGCCCGGGTTTTTTGAGTTCCCCCATAATGTCCCGCAATGTAGGCACGCCGATTCCGCAGGCATGGGCGATCTTTTCCTCGCCGGCCTCCCGAATGCCCAATTCTATTGCCGTGGTTTTGCGCGCGCCCATATCCGCGGCGGAAATGCCCAGCAGACCGAGCAGTTTTTTTACAGCGCCGTAGGACTCCGGATGAACTGACGTATTATCCAGCATATCCGCGCCGCCGGGGATCCGCAGGAAACCCGCGCACTGTTCGAACGCCTTTGGCCCCAGGCGAGGCACCTTTTTCAGTTGGGAGCGTGACGCAAACGCGCCGTACTGGTTGCGGTATTCCACAATCTTCTCCGCAACCGACGCGTTCAGTCCGGATATATAAGACAAAAGAGAAACGGACGCGGTATTGAGGTCTACGCCAACGCTGTTCACACAGTCTTCCACCACCCCGAACAGCGCCGAATCAAGCTCCGCGCCCGGCATATCGTGCTGGTATTGGCCCACGCCTATAGATTTTGGATCGATCTTCACCAGTTCGGCCAGCGGATCCTGCAGCCGCCTGGCGATGGAAACCGCGCTCCGTATGGAAACATCAAGTTCCGGAAACTCTTTGGCTCCAAGAGGGGACGCGGAATAAACCGAAGCGCCCGCTTCGTTCACAACCATATAGCTGACCTTTTCCGGCAGTTCTTTGATCAGTCCGGCGACAAAGAGCTCGGATTCGCGGGAAGCGGTGCCGTTTCCTATTGCAATGCACGAAACGCCGTGCTTTTGTATCAGTTTTTTGAGCGCCGTTTTGGCTTCTTCCTGCCTGTTCTGGGGCGGCGTGGGATATACGACCGCGCTCTCCAGCAATTTGCCCGTACCGTCCACCACGGCTATCTTGCATCCGGTACGGTATGCCGGATCAAACCCCATCGTAACCTTTCCCTTGACGGGAGGCTGCATCAGCAGGGGTTTTAAGTTCAGGGCGAACATATGGATGGCACCTTCCTCAGCTTTCTCCGTGAGTTCGTTTCTGATTTCGCGTTCCAGGGACGGCCATAAAAGCCTGCTCCACGCGTCGTCAATCGTTTTCAGGACGCACTCTCCTGATTCGCCGCCGCCTTTCACGTATTTGGAGCGGATAGCGGCTATGGCCAGGGACTCATCCATGGATATATCGATCTTTAAAAAACCTTCCTTCTCCCCGCGGTTCATGGCCAGGATCCTGTGCCCCGGGGTCTGCAGAAGGGGTCCCGAGAAATCGTAGTAGGTCTTATATACGGAATCTTCCTCTTTTGCAGCCCGTGATTCGATCTTTCCGTTCTTCCGGATATGTCCCCGCAAGACTTTCCGCAATTCCGCATCGTCCGATATCCGCTCGGCAAGAATATCCTGCGCGCCCGAAACCGCGTCTTCCCAAGTTAAAACGCCCTTTTCCGCGTCCACATAAGGCGCAGCCGCCTCCATGAGCGTACATTTCATGTTCTGCGCAATGATCATATCGGCCAGAGGTTCCAGGCCGCGTTCGCGCGCCATGGTTGCGCGCGTGCGCCTTTTTTGCTTGAACGGCCGGTAGATATCCTCCACCTCGGCCAGCGTCGCCGCGCGGGCGAGCTGCTCCCCGATTTCCTCAGACCATTTTCCCTGTTCGGTGATACTTTGCTCTGCCTGCTGTTTCCGTTCCTCCAGATTGCGCAGGTATGTGAGGCGTTCTCCAAACTGCCGCAATACCTGGTCGTCACAGGAACCCGTCATCTCCTTGCGGTACCGCGCGATAAAAGGTATGGTATTGCCTTCGTCTATCAGCGAGATGATGTTGCGGCTGTACTCAATCTTTACGGCGAATTCTTTTGCCAATACTTCTGCAAGTTCCATTCTATTCTCCTGTTTTTTCAATTTTTATGATAAATATAATGTGTCCTCTATATGAAGGCCGATGAAAAGCACAAATACAAGGCATTTTGAGCACTGCGACGGAAGCGTAGTAAGAACTAAGAACCTACGCTGAGGAGAGCGGAGCCGACCGCCGCCAGTGGCGGAAAAAGGAAGGCGAACGCTCACTGAACGCGAGATGAATACAAGCGCTAATCCCCAAAGAATACCTTACGCGCAGTATGAATCCGCTGTGAAGTGGGAAGGGCGGAAAAACAACACAGTAGTTGGGATTTTTCAGCCGCCTGAAATATCCCGCATTTTTTCCGCAATCTCCTGCAGGTAGACCCATCTTTCCATTTGCCGCCCGAGCTCCTCTTCCAGTTGTTCCTTTTCCCCGTTCAGCTTTTGAAGCGCGATGTAATCGGATGCGTTTTGGATGATTTCCCGTTCTTTATTCTCAAGCGCTTTCTCCAGTTCTTCGATCACCCGGTCTATCTTTTCATATTCAAGCTTTTCCGCATAGGTAAACTTCACCTTTGCGGGAGACGGGCTTTTTTTCTGTATTTTCTCCTCCGGCGGCTCCGCGCCTGACTTTTCCGTCCTTATTTGCCGGCGGATGTTTTCGAAATAAGCCGAATAACCGCCCGTATACTGTTTCAGAACCCCGTCTTCTTCAAATATGAAAACGCGCTCGGCCACTTTATCGATAAAATACCTGTCATGGGATACAACCACCACAATGCCTTCAAAATTTTCTATATAATCCTCCAGCACAATCAGCGTTTCGATATCCAGATCATTGGTGGGCTCGTCCAGCAATAAAACATTGGGCGCGCGCATCAGTACCCGGAGCAGCGCAAGCCGCCTTCTCTCCCCGCCCGAGAGCTTTGCGACGGGACTGTACTGCATTTCTGATGTGAACAGGAATTTCTCCAGCATTTTTGTTGCGGAAACCGTACCCTCCGGCGTTTCTATATACTCCCCCGCATCGCGGACAACATCGATCACCCGCCTTGCAGAATCGCTCTCATGCAGTTCCTGGGTGTAATAGCCTATCCGGATGGTATCGCCCCGCTCGATTTTTCCGCTGTCCGGGCTTACGTTCCCTGCGATCATATTGAGCAAAGTCGTTTTGCCTGTGCCGTTTGCCCCAATCAGCCCGACTCTGTCCCCGCGCGGGAACGTGTAGGAAAAGTTCCTGATCAATTCCCTGTCTCCGTAGCTTTTGGAGACGCCGCTTAATTCAATGGTTTTTTTGCCCATCCGCGTTTTGACGGATGAAAGGGACAACCCAGGTCCCTGCGCCGGTCCCTGCTTTTCAGAAAGCTCGTAAAACCGCTCCACCCTGGATTTATCCTTTGTTCCCCGCGCCCGGACGCCCCGCCGGATCCAGGCAAGCTCCTTTTTCAGGAGGCTTTGCCTTTTTCGTTCTGAAGCCAGCTCCATCTCTGTACGTTCCGCTTTTATCTCCAGATATCTGGAATAGTTCGCCTGGTACAGGAAAAGGTCCGCGCGGTCGATCTCCGCTATCTTGCCGGTCACCCTGTCCAGAAAGTAACGGTCGTGCGTCACCATTAAAAGCGCGCCTGAAAACCTTTTTAAATAATCCTCCAGCCATGCCGCCATATTTCCGTCAATATGGTTGGTGGGTTCGTCCAATATCAGCAGATCGCAGGGACGTATCAAAGCGCCCGCAATGGCCAACCTGCGGCGCTGCCCTCCCGAGAGCAGCGATATATCCGAATCAAAATCATAGATGCCAAGCCTGGTCAGTATGGTTTTTGCTTCGTATTCGCCCGCGTCCTTCCATTCGGACGGCGCGCCCGAAAAAACCTGCTCAAGCACCGTCATTCCGGGTTCAAATACAGGATTCTGAGGCAGATAACCGATCTGCATGCCCGGAGTTTTTGCAATCACGCCCTCGTCAGGTTCCTCCACACCGGCAATTATTTTAAGGAGCGTCGATTTGCCCGTACCGTTGACGCCTATCACGCCGATCTTATCTTTTTTTTCTATATAAAGGGTTATATTTTGCAAAGCGGCCTTCAGGCCGTAGCTTTTTTTGATGCCTTCGGCAGATAATAAAGCCAATAATGTTCCCCCGTTTACTCAGTTATGATATTCTTGACTCTCCCCACGGCGTCTCCCTCAACGAGCATCACCTTGATGCCGTGCGGATGAAAACTGCTGTTTGTAAGTATCTTTTTTACATGGCCGCGGGTAAGAATCCCTGTCCTCTGGTCCTTTTTCAACACAATATCTACCAGGGCGTTTATTTTGATATCCGCCCGTACCTGTCCGTTCATGCTTTACCTCCCACGCAAATACCCTATCCATAGTAGCATACCCATAATACGGGCCGCCGTCAATAATTTCTGTTTTCAATGTCGCCTTTCGCTGCAAAACCCTGCGGTTTAACAAAATCTTAATACGCTATTCGAGGAATTCGCCTTGACAAGCGGTTCCTTAAGTTTTACACTTAATCTATGAATTGCTAAATTTTACGCAATATGCTTTTTTACTCTATTTTATGCGTATTTGATTGCTCAGAAATTGAAAAAGAGAAAGTCTGTCTTTTATCAATCTATTTGGTGTACGTTTTTAGGGTGGGTAATATGAATCTGAATCATACAGATGAAACTTTGACCGGAATCATGACGGACATCTTGGAATCCGACAATTATGATATCATTAAAATATTTTGCATAGACCCGCAAATCAAGTCCGTTTACGAATCCAATTCAATAGACCGGTCGGGCGCCGTTTCGGATGCGGATGCTTTTTCATACGGAAGATTGGAACCGGTTATCTTATTGTTGTCATCGCAAAGGGACACGGTTGTTTTTGACAAAGATAAAACCCTTTACGGCAACGTATTTTATCACAAACTAAACAAACAACTTATGAGAGAAATTTTTGTTCCGGTCTTTGACTATAATTCCGAGGTGGTCGGCTTTATATATCTGGCAAAAAAGGACGGCGGCCCGGTTGACCTTTCGCATCAGAAGTATTTAAATAAAATGAATCAGCTGATCCATTTGATAGAAAAAAATATTTTCAGCTTTAAAATTAACGAAAGCCTGTTTGACACGGTATTATTGATGTGCGAGATCATTAACGCGAAAGAACCCTATCTGATCGGCAACCTTTACGCAATATGCCATTGGGCCGTTAAAATAGCAAAATATCTGAACCTTCCGGCAAAAGACATACAAAAGCTGCAGCTGGTAACGCTGATGCACGATCTTGGGAAGATATACATTGATGACAGAATCCTGAATAAAAAAGGAAAATTGACCTCGCAGGAATACGAAATCATGAAAACGCGCGTCATTCACAGCTACGAGATCGCTTTAAAGCTGGCCCAGTTATACGAACTGGAAGACATTCCGCAAATCATACTGAGCTACCAGGAACGGATCGACGGAAACGGTTATCCGAACGGCATTATGGGGCAAGACATACCTGTGTTAAGCAAAATTCTTCTGGTGGCCAAAGCCCTTGTATCGATGCTCACCAACAAGCAATACAGAAATGCCAAACCGATCGACGAAATCATTAATGAATTCAAGATCTATTCCAATACCCAATTTGACGCCGATGTCGCCGAAGCCGCCATACTTTTGCTTATATACGAAAAAGACGAATATAACGACTGTTTTGAAGGAATAGGCAATTATGTAACAATGAATATCACCCTGAAAAGCCATGATCCGGAAGTCATTACCATGTGGGGCAATATTCGAAAAACCGGCAATTCGTATGTTTTCTCTTCAGTAGGAAGAATACCCGACTTTAAAATCAGCCAGGTCGCAGGATGCGATATCTATCTGAACATCAACGAAAGAATTTATCACTTCAAACCGGTTTTGCAAAACATCACTTTTAATAAAATTCTGATATCGGATATAGAGATACAAAATGAGGATAAATCGGTTTCAATAAAATGGTTTTTGGAAGGAAATTTTATACCAAGAACAAGAAGCCCGTTTAAGATATTCATCAATTTATTCGGCGGCGATTTTCTTGACTTTTATGTTTTTGATGCCGAAGTTCCCGAACCCATTACGAATGGGATCATTCAGATCAGCTTAAGCGACGGCAAGGATACCAATCTGCCCGGCGTAATCGTTTTTAGGCAACAGTTGGAAGACAAAGTTTTTTATAGATTTAAATACGCCAATGTTTCGAATTCGGTCAGCAGGGAAGTGTTTTCGAGTATTTTCAGGAAGCAGCTTGAGATCCGGAATCTCATTAAAGACACAAATTATTTTAAAACGGCCGCTCCATACGCCTCCAGGAAACGCAGGCAGGATTTCCTGAATGTTTGAAAATCAGCGGACAACTGCCGAATAATTTCCGGAAAACGGGCTTTTGCGCAGAGCAAGCGAAAAAAGGTAAGGATACTTTTCATTTAAATGTTTCATATAAAATATCCATTCCACCACAAGCAAACGGTATGCCCGTTCGATATCGCCGGACAAATGGTCCAGGTCCGTCCCCGGAAGAGAAGAAAAATCCTCTCTGTTTTTAAATTCGTCCATCACATGGTAAACCGCCCAAAGCATGGATGTAAACCGGTTGTTTTCCAGAAGGTTCGGATTCTGGAACATGCCGAGGATCATGTCTTTCTTTCCGTATAAAAAATCACTTGTTTCCATAAGATTTCCGGCGCGGCTGTCCGCATGAAAGGGATAACGCATCACGGCGTCCGCCGCGCTCTTAAAATCCCCGGAGGCGTATGCCCCGCTGATTTGGAGCCGGTCCAAAATCCCTTCCGGATTGGTTATAAACGGATTCATACGGCGGATGGCTTCCGACCCGAGTTCGCTGAAAAACGCGCTTACCACAATGTTGATTTCATCCAGCCTCTCCCGTTTTTCCCGCGCCTTCATGATTCCGTCCAATATCAGCGTAACAAACAATACCTGCAGGGGCAGAAACGCCAGATCCTGAAAAAAGTAAAATCCCGACTGGTCCGGCCGGTGGAATATGGTGATCTGCAGCCAGTAGAATAATATTGAAAAGCCGGTTAAGACAGCCGCAACCGCAAGTTTTCCAAATGGTTTCTTCAAGCAGTTTTCCTCCGCAACAAATCTATTCGCCCGTATTCCATGTCCTGATATATTCGAGTCCGCCTACCGCACGCATGCTTTCCATATATTCCCATTTGCCGGGCAGGCGGAGGCTCTCCGCCATCAGCTCAAAGTGGCACATGGCTATGCCGATGTCGTTTTTCTGTACGTCTATGGGCAGCGCGTCTCCGTAGCCTTTGTTGCGCTTCAGGCAGAAATGAAACCCGTTTTGGTCCGCAATCAACCTCCAGGGCTGTTTGTTTGATGCGGACGGCGCGAGCCTGACCATTTCGAGCGGAAGCGCAAAGTCCCCAGCCGCAGCCTGCGTCAGCGGAACGCCGGGCTTTCCGTCAAAGAAAAGCTCTTCCCAGGGTTTTCGCTTATCCGCACTCACAACACGCCGCACAAGTCCTTCTTTGAAACCGATATTCTTCGCGTATCCAACCGGGGAAGCCACGGCAACCAGTTCGTCCGGAGCAAGGCCGACCATCTGGTCAAGCAGTTTGCGGTTGATCCCCGCAAGCCAGCAGGTGCCCAGTCCCAGACCGGTTGCAAAAAGGATGATTTTTTCAAATTCAAAGCCGAAGTCCGTAATATCGCCGTTTTTATTCATGATCCCGACAACATAGTTTTGAGCCCCGGCTATCATCCCGTAGCTGCCCACCTTTCCATTCGTGTCCTTCTGTTCAAGATATACGAAACGGAAATTGCTGTTTTTTTGATTGCACTCTTCTAAAAAAGCTTTCAGCTTTTCCAGTTTCGGCGCTTCTATCGCCTTGTCTCCGTAAGCCCGGCAGGACCTGCGTTCTCTGATTATTTTCTCCAGCGGTTTTTCCCATTCCATTGATCAATACCTCTCCTTCAGAAATATTTTAAACAAAACTCTACACTCTAAAAACAATTATTTATATTGATGATACACCCATATAATACCGCTTACAATAATACTTTATCAATCTGCCGATAAAAAAAACGCCCGGATACCGGACGCTTTTTAGGGTGTGTATAAATTTATTTATTTTTATTTCCATTGTTGCCTTTATCGTTATTCTGTTGGCCGTTGCCCTTTTCAGAAGTATCATTCTGTTTATCCTTATTGGAATTGGCATTGGCGGTTTCAGACGGGGCGCTGCCTGCGGATTGAGTTGCGCTGGCTGTAGGCGCCGCAGCCTCACCGGAAGAGTTTTTGCCTTTGTCCTTATCTTTATCCTTTTCCTTCCCGTTAACCGCGCTCTCCGAAGGCTGGCTTTGCGTCTGCAGATTCTGCTGCTGATCTCCAGTAGCGGGGGATCCTGTTGGCGCAGCCTCATTTTCATCGCCGGTATCGGTAGTTCTGTTCAACTTGTCTTCTTTTTTGTTTTCTTTTATTTGCTTCATGATGTCCTTCACAGGACGGTCAATCCAATCTGTTATCACAATGCTGTCCGGATCATCCGTACTTGCCTGCAGCTTTTCAATCAGATTCAGCTTGCCCGGCGTCACTTCCAGGCCTTGTGCTTCCAATTCCTGTGCTTCCAGTACGCGCTCGCGTCCAACGCCCATAATCTCAAGATCGGCCTGAACGCCGTCTTGATTCAACTGGTCCTGCGCTCCGTCCTGGATCGCATCCTGCAATTCTCCGGATTTATCTTCATTTTCGCTGTACGTTGCGATCACAACGCCGCCCTGCCCGTCGTCCATAAAAAATCCTTCGTTGCTGATTTCATTCAGGGTCTCGCGCACCGCATCATTGATATTCTTGCCTTTCAGCTCAATATTCGAAAGAACCTTTTTTCCGTCTTCATTTATACCGTCCGCTTTCAGCACTTTATCAAAACGGTTTACCGTATAGGCTATGGACGGATTTACATCCAGGCTTACATAGGAATACGGATCATTGTAGGCATACGCCGTTGCCCCTGCAGTGGATACAACGGCTGCCACAACAACTGCCATTGCCACCATTTTCTGTTTAAAACGATTGTTACTTTCATTTTTCAAGTATACCACCTGCCCGATCTCATAATTTTGATTTGCGACACGGACTATCGAACCGTCATCATACAGGGCGGCAGCATGTTTATTTTTAATTTCAACAATAACTGCTTTCACTTTACGTCTCCTCTCTGATGAACCGCATATACTCCGCCAGGTAGGGATAATCGCCGGCAAGAATCTCTACCGCCGCTATTATATATTTTCGGTGGTTCTCAAGTAATTTTCGGGGTATATCCGTATTCTTATGAATGACCTTTATTGGAAGTAATTTGGAAGCTTTTAATTGTTCCAGTATAATCGGATTTTTCAAAATAAACCGGACCGCTTTCGCGCAGGCGGCTTTTGTCTTATATGATTTAGGGGAACAAGCGGTAAGATCGAAAAAAGAAAACCCATACGTGCCGAATGCTTCGTTAGCACTGTCTATTTCATAACAAAGATTTTTTTGATCTTCCCCGTCAGACGATGCAATTCTTCCCGTAATCTCGTTCTTTATACTTGCAGTGTTTTCCTCAGCCTCTCCGTCGCCGAAAAGTCCCGGGTCAACCGAAAACTCAGCTTCCTTCCGTTTTTGGGACCTTTTATAATCCGCGCATCTGCGTTTGATCACAAGCCCGGCAAAAGAAAGAAAAGAGCCTTTATCAATGGAATAGTCGAAAACAGCCTCGGAAAAAGCCGTAAGCGAAACAGACCATTCGTCATCCGTCCTGTAAACGAATTTGCCGGTACATTTAGACGCCGTTTTTAAAATAAATGGTTCAAACTGCCGGATAAAATCATCCAGCTTGATTTCGCCTCTGGCAGCAGAAACTGCCATTTGGTCAATATGCCTCAAGCTTTTTGCCTCTCCAGTTAGTAAATTGCATTGCGGAAATGCTATCTTTCTTCTTTGTTTCTGATATAGTTATGGTGCGTGTTGGAATCGCCGATCTTGCGGGACTGAACTTCAAAAATTTTCAGGGACGCAATAAATGGCGTCAGCTTGGAATACCCGTAGTTTCTGGTATCAAAATCTGGGTACCTTCTGCTGAGCGTACTTCCCACGGCGCCAAGCCCTGCCCAGCCGTCCTCATCCGATATTTCGGTGACGATTGTCTGGATCGCTTTGATGATCTCCTTTTTGCTGGACATTCCGGCCTTTTGTCCGCCGTTCTTCTCGGTTTCTTCTACATGGTTTTTCGCAACGTTCGTGGTCGCCGATTCAAGCACTTCCAGGTATTTGAATTTTTCACAGGCCGCGATAAAAGGCGTGGGCGTTTTCTTCTCACCCATGCCGACAACATACATGCCGGCCTCGCGCAGACGGGCGGCAAGTTTTGTAAAATCCCCGTCGCTGGAAACAATGCAGAACCCGTCCACATTCTTGGAATACAGAATATCCATCGCGTCTATGATCAGCGCGGCGTCCGTGGAATTTTTACCGGTCGTATAATTATACTGCTGAATGGGGGTTATGGAAAAATTCAGAAGAACGTTTTTCCACGATGCAAGCTGCGGTTTTGTCCAATCCCCGTAAATTCTCTTATACGTCGGCGTCCCGTGATTGGATATCTCATCGAAAATAAATTTTATATATTTGGACGATACATTATCGGCGTCAATCAAAACAGCGATATTCTTATCACTTTCCATTTATATTCTCCTTTTATCCGAATATTAAAATTATAACATATTTTATCCAAAACATAAAACTTTTAAATAATTCCCCGTTCAGTTGATTTTTTCGGCATTTGATTGTAAAAAAAAAAAGAGAGCCTGTGCTCTCTTTTAAATTCTACCATCTGTTGGATGAATTTCTGTTTCCATAATTGTTTCTCTGCTGTTTTCTTGCTTTTCTGCAAGCAGGGCATCTTTGCGGTTCGTTTTCAAAACCTTTTTCTTTGTAGAATGCCTGCTCGTTTTCGGTGAAAATGAATTCAGCGTTGCAGTCTTTGCATATTAACGTTTTGTCTGCCATAAAAAAATACCTCCTTAATTATTCGATTTAACAGGTTCTTGACATATCTCTCAAATAACTTGGAAGAGTATTTTGGAAGAGGCAAAAACATATTAAAACCACAGCTTTTAGCTGCATGTCCATTATAGCACAACCTGCAATAAATGCAAGCATTAATACAAAAGACGCGCATAAGCGCGTTTTTTAGATATTCTTTTTAAAATTCCCTGTACGTTACGCTGTACCTTACCGCATGGTAGAATACCTTGACGGTATCCACAATAAACCCCAGCACCAAGAGCCAGACAAAGACCGTTTTGAATATATTCACAAAGAATGCAAGATCAAAATCGGATGACATCCCGAATGCGTGTATGGAGGTGAGCGTGGAAACAAAATCAGGATTCCATATGGCCGGATTGGTAAACAGGAGCACAGCCATCACGAGAGACACGATATTTATGAGAGTCACCGAAATTGCAAGCGTCATATTATACCGCCCAAACAGCAAACGCACGAATTCCTTTGCGATTCCCAGCACAAACAGGGTATTGAACACGCTTATAATGCTGGGCCAGATTTCAAGATTGAATATGGGCACAACAGTGAGCTCTTCTCCCGCCACATAAACGCTCAGGATCTGAGGGGCAACATTAAATATGATCATGACAATTAAGGTAAATATTATACCCGCAATGGGTTCCGAGCGCCTGATGGTCGCTTTTTCCACAGGCACGGGCGGAAGATCCGAAGGCTTCCATTTGTCATCCGGGAATTTAAAATTGATTTTCTTATCACTGTATCTTTCCGCCATCGCAAATCCGAAAGTCAGCCATGCAAACGCCTGCAGCAGAGCCATAATGATTGATCCTAAAAAGTCGGCTATGCCCGAAACAATATCCGTTGGGGGCGAGGTAACCAGGCTAACGGTCATGGCTATGATCATACCGAACGCGGTGGCCCCCAAGACGATCTTTAAGATAAAAATATAAAATTCATAATACTGCGGCCCGATCAGATACCGTTTGGAATCCCGGTACTTGTTCGCTAGCTCCCACGGCCTTCCAAGTTCCATCAATACGGCGTCAATATCTTCTTTGGTCGGATTGTCCGTCCGCTCGGAGAGCATATCTTCTATCAATCCCTGCAGCTCCTTTTTGATATCCTCCCTTTGCCCGGGCGGAAGCCGCCTTACTACCTGGTAGAAATAACGCTCGATAACATCCTTTACATACTTCCCATTATTCTCCATCCCTTTTTTCACCACTTTCCAATAAACTATTCATACTGTCCACCATGCCGGCCCATTCGCTGCAGAGTCTTTTGTATACTTCCAGACCTTTTTTACTTAAAACATAATATTTTCGGGGCTTTGTTCCGGAAACTTCCCACTCGCCGCTTAAAAGGCCCTGTTTTTCAAGCCTGCGCAACAGCGGGTATAATGTGCCCGCCTCTATCCTTACGTTTTTTTCTTCCAGGCTCTGCACCAGTGAGTATCCGTAAGTCGGGCGGTCCAGCTGGCTCAAGACACTCAGTACGAGCGTTCCTCTTCTAAGTTCTAAAAGCAGATTTTCCACAATTTCCGTGGTATCGTCCATCCTTATCACCACCTTGATGTCATTATACTGTACGACGTACACTATTGTCAATGTAATACTATTAATTTTTTTATAATATTTTTGATCCAACTTTATTGTTGGTTGTCCAGTTTGTTTTTATCTAATTTAAAAACCCGCCGGTTAAAAAACCGCCGGGTCATCATAAAATGAAATGCCGTTATCTCTTCTCTTCCAGCAATTTTTTGAATTTTTCCGCGCCGAATGCGGGCGGCAGGCAGGTCTGCCCCCTGCACACATACGCCGTGGGTCTTTCGTCCTGCATCTTGTATCCGGAAAAATAATCCCGCAAATTTTCTGGAATTTTTTCATCCGCCGCTATCACAACAACGTCCGCGTCCCTCCCCCTGGCAAGTTCAATCATCCCCTGCAATTCTTCCTTTGTTTTACCAACGAGAACTATTTTTATTTTCTCCCGGCTGTCCTCCAGCATCGCGTGCATCATATGGGCATACGCGCCCGGACTCCGGGATATATCATCCGCAAATGCGCGGAATATATCCACAGCGCGTTCCCTCATTTCAAGATCCCCCGTCAGACCGGACAAGCGCAATAAATTTCCAGCCTCAACGGAATTTGCCGAAGGCGTCGCTCCATCGTAAACCGTTTTGGTGCGGGCGATCAGCATCTCGGAACTCGTACCCGAATAAAACAGGCCGCCGGTTTCATTGTCCCAAAAATCTTCCATAAATACTTCGTTCATCCGCACCGCGGCTGAGAGTACGTCCGCGTCAAACGCAGCGGCATACAGTTCAAGCAATCCCCATATGAGATACGCCCAGTCGTCCGCATGCGCGGGATTTTTCGCCTGTCCTTCGCGGTAAGAGGATTTCAAAGCTTTTCCTTCCATCAGCTTATTCTGGACGAACTGCCAGCATTCGGCTGCGGTCTGGATAAAACTGTAATTCTTTAATACTCTTCCGGCAAACGCGAAGGCCGCCATGGCCAGTCCGTTCCAGCAAGTAAGGATTTTGTCGTCCAGAAACGGATGGACCCGTTTTTCACGGGCGTCAAACAATATTTTTCGCTCTTTTTCAAAATCCGGCATTTCTTCCAGGCCTAGCGGATTGCCTATCAGATTGGGGATGTTTTTACCTTCAAAATTACCCCCATCCGTTATATCGAAATTGCCGCAAAAATTCTCCGCAGCATCTCCCAGAAGTTCGCCTGCTTCGGACCGGTCCCAAAGGTAAAACTTGCCTTCCACGCCCTCCGAATCCGCGTCCTCCGCGGTATAAAACCCGCCTTCGGGTGAGCGCATCATCCGCTCCAGATACGAAAGGGTGCTTTGGGCGGTATTCTTGAGGCTCTCTCTGCCCGTCCGGGCATAGGCCCCGGTATAGGTGTATGCCAGCAATGCGTTGTCGTACAGCATTTTTTCAAAATGCGGAACCAGCCATCTTTGGTCGGTAGAGTAGCGGCAGAAACCGTACCCGATATGGTCGTGGATGCCGCCCCTGTCCATGGCGTCCAGCGTCTTGAGCGCCATTTGAAGCGCCTGCGGCTTATCGTGCGCCTCCGCGTATTCCATCAGAAACAGCAGCAGATGCGGAGAAGGGAACTTGGGCGCATAGGAAAATCCGCCGTAATTTGTGTCAAAACTTCTCTTCAGTTCCCCGTATGCGACATGCGGCAGGTTTCTGTCCTCGTCTTTCTTTTGAGCAGTCCTGCTGTTCAGATATTTTAATACCTCCTGCGAAGCTTCTTCCAGCTTGCCCCGGTCCGAATCCCAGATTTTACGAATCTGTAAAATGAGGCTTTGAAACTGCGCGTTTGTAAAATAAGTTCCGGTAAAAAAAGGGCGCCGCTCCGCATCCATGAATATGGAAAGCGGCCATCCGCCGCTGCCCGTCATGGCCTGGCATACGTCCATATACACATGGTCCACATCCGGGCGTTCCTCCCGGTCCACCTTGATGCTCACAAAATTGTCGTTCAGCATCCGTGCCGCCGCCTCGTCCTCGAACGTTTCACGTTCCATCACGTGGCACCAATGACAAGTGCGTCATAGTAGACAAGTCAGCTATACCCAATAGATAGGAAAACAGGCTTATCCTCAAGCCTTGCTTTCTCAAACGCTTCTTCTCCCCATGGGAACCAGTCCACCGGATTATACGCATGCTGCAACAGATAAGGAGATTTCTCATTGATTAATCTATTGGGTATTTTCTTTTGATTGTCCACTTGACCACCCCCTTTCAAAAAACAGAGATTATAATATTCTAATAATTTTTTTGATCATCCTATTTGAAATTGATCTTTATTCTAATATCGTCTCCGTTCTTATACCATATTATACTATCCAGAATAGTACGATACAGATCATTTCGAGCTGCATTATCCGTAGTAATAGTAATGTTTTCAAAAAAATCGGATAATGATTTTAATCTCTCCGTATTGGATAGTGGCTGATCATTATCGGATAGTTTTTTTAGCGTATAAATTTCATCTGAAATGTTATTTATTTCAAGCTCTCTCTTCCTTTTTCTCTCAAGCCATTCTTCGCGACAATAATCACCCATTTCATATGCATCATTTACTAAAGTCAAAGCCTTTTTTTGCTTGGATAAAAGAAGCTCTTTTTCTTTTATGAGGACTTCCAGCATATTTAAATCGTTATCTTCTTGTTCAACAATAGTCAGAAAACTATCTTTATACTTCGCAATTTCGGCAAAAACCTTTTCTTCTATAACGGATACAACAATACCTTCATTATGACATTTTGTACCGTAGGGATCAATATACCAGCACGGTTTCATATGATACTTATTATCTCTAAAGTAAAAAGTATGGGTATGACCGCATCTACCACACTTGATTAAACCAGAAAACATAAAAGTTTGGTGGCGCGCTTTTGTCGCTATCTGCTTCCTATCATTTATAAATTGAATAATCTTGTCATGCTCTTCCTGAGTTTTTACAGCTTCATGGCAATTTTTAACTACTACCCATTCGCTTCTGGGTAAAACTTTATAATCTTTTGCATTGGGCCGTTTATTTTTATGAGCATCTCCTTGAGTCTTGTTGCTTATTATTTTTCCAAGATGCGTTTCGTCGAATAAAAGTCTTTGGATTGAAAATCCGTTCCAGTATTTAGATTTAACTGTTAATATGCCTTTTTGATTAAGACTATTCGCAATTTTTTGTGGGGGTACCCCTTGCAGAGCTTGATTAATCATACTCCTATAAACCTTGTATCTCTCATCATGAACAACAAGTCCTTTAGGATTGAACTTATCTTTATATTGTTGATAGACATAAGGAAATGGTGGGATACCATTTGTCCATTGACCGCGCCTAGAACCGATTTTCTTGCCCTGTCGCAACCTCTTAGTTATCATTTTATATTCCTGACGTGCAAAAAAGCCCTTTAAATCTGCATAAGTATCATCAATATCATCATTGAGATCATAGATTTTATCGGGCGTTATTATGAGAGTATTTGACCTTTGAAACGCCTTTTTTATTCGATCTTGTTCTCCAAGGTCACCTCTCCCCAACCTGTCATATTCTACAACGCATACTGCATCATATACCCCTTCTTCGACTTCCTTTAATAGTTTACTGATTTGGGGACGCATATCTATACTATCGGAAGTACCCACTTCCATATATTCTACGTATTTGAAATTGTTTTTTTGACAAAGGTCAATAAGAACTATTCGATGCTTTTCTAAATCTTCCATGCTTTCCGCACGGGATTTTCTGATGTAGATCGCAACATAACGGATAATGTATTTTTTGTTTTCAATATCCAATATGCCCGCCTCCCAATAATATATCTAGGATTATTATGAGTTTTAAGACAGATAGAGTCAAAGGTGCCAATTAGATCTCCTATGGTATAACCACTTTTTTATCTTGGACTTGAAAAACTATTTTATCTGATTTGCTACTTCCATGAAGACGGCATAACATTTTCTGAAAATTCTTTAAGGCTTCGTTTGATGGTGTGTTTGAAATAACAACTATTTTTAATTTGATGTTTTCACACATAAGTTTTCCTCCTATCCGATTAATGTTATAGAGGAAATAGGAAATACCCATGTTTTAAGAAGATATGACTTATAGGTGTACCGTATTTCCTATTTTAAAAAAGGTATAAAAATGGGCCAGAATCTATATTTTAAGCCAGTTTTTTGTATCAAGCTATTTATTTAAACATTTATATCTTATGACTAATCTGTAATGAATTTGTTTTCGATATAAAGTGTAAATGCATGACAATTCAACTTTATCATTAGGATACCGGACAACAGCGGGCCGCTGCCTCATAGGAATCACACCTCCCCCCATTCTGATGGCGGGCCGTCCCTTGACATCATGTTAGCCAGACGGAAGTATCATTATCCGGTTCGTGAGATCATCGCCTGCAGGCTTGCCACAGCCTGCCTGAGGCACAATATTTGTCGCTCTCCCCATTACTGGAGGTCCTGGCGTATCTGCCGCATAGCTTGTCCTTTCGGCTCACGCACCGAAGGTATCCGGTATCATATATTGAATTTTCAAAGTCCAGAAGTATGATCTACTGATCATAAACAAAGTATTAAAAGGATTTTGATTTAAAATATTTTGAAACTTATTATTTTTGTTATTAACTTCGTCTGCAGTTGTCGCCGCATTTCTTCGTCTACAAAGTTATAGGTATTGCCTGATTCATCAAAAAGTTTTTTAATCGATAGTTTTAATATATAGCTATCATAATGGTCAACAATTTTATTAATTGCAGCTACGTTACCTTTTACCGCTAACAAAATTGTTGGAAATGGAATCCTTTGGATTTTCTTCTGAGCAGTACTGTTCACTGTTAGCCTCCAGATACTTTTTAAGTAATTTTAGCGCACTAGACCTCATATAGCTTACAGTCCAATGAACGAGATGAAGAAAACTGGATATTTCTTTGTCTGTCATGTTCAGCCAATAACTTAATATAACGATATCCCGTTTTATATCAGGTAGAGTATTGATAGCCTCGAGCAAAGTCTCGTTTTCTATTTCAAATACAAAACCAGCGGCAGCCAACTGGCCTCCTAGATTATATTTATCGATTGAATATAGTTGATTCATTTCATTTGGTGTCAGTTCACTAAATGCTTTTTCATGCTCGAGTAAATATGATTCATGTTGCCGAATATCTTTCATTTCATTGGCGACTACAAGCTTACAAAAATAGTCAAACTGTTTTTCAACCCTTTGTTTATTGGATAAAGAAATTTCTATTAAAATTCACCTCCTCCTTAATTTTTAGAAAAGACTAATTTTTAGTTATTAATAGAACGAATCGAAATGTATAATTTTGTAATAATTTAGAAAAAAACAAAAAAAACCGCTTATTGCGGTTAAAAGAATTTATAAATCCATTTTTAAAATAGCTCTTAGATTTTTTTAGCTTGCTAGATAATATGTCTGGTCTTTTCATAGTCCATGTTGAGTAAAACAGAAATCTGCTTTAAGTTTCTGTTTTTAAAAATATTTATATATAAAGCTTGTTGAATAGAGGGACCAGGGTGCTTAAGTAATCATTTACTGTTTTTTTTATTTCCATTCAGCTTTGATGTCTCATAAACCGGCTTTCACCCTGGACTTAGGGGTTCTTTTAAATATGGTTTCATTTCCTCTGAGGTTCGGAAAACAACTTTCTCAGCATGAGCCATTCATTTCGTATACAAGTGAGATCACTTACAAGGATTACAACCAAGCGTAAAATAACTGCATAATTAGTCGGGTTTACAGCATTGCAAAACGTCGCGAATAATTTCGTTAAATTTATCAGCCTCCCACGCGCTCCTTCCGATAAACAAGCCATCGATATTTGGTATTTGCATCAACTCTTGTGCATTCTGCCGATTAACGCTTCCCCCATAAAGAATAGGTATTTTTAGCCCTTGAGTTTCTCCAAAGAGTTCTACCAGTATTTTACGAATAACCTTATGTTTTTCTGCTGCATATATCGGGGAAGCAGGCGAACCATTAACTCCTATGGCCCATACCGGTTCATATGCAATCCAGACACGCTCTGCCTGATCTGGCAAAATTCCATTCAAACCGATTCTAAGTTGAATGCGCAATATCTCATCCGATATTCCCACTCCTTTCTGCTGTCCTGTTTCCCCTATGCACAGTAGCGCGGTTAATCCATGCGCAAGCGCGCATCTCATCTTTAAATTCTCTTCTTCGTCAGTCTCATGCAGGATGTGTCGACGCTCGCTGTGCCCAATCTCAGCAATATCAATTCCTATTTCCGAAAGCATCAGTGGTGAAATTTCTCCGGTAAATTGACCCCGTTCCTCCCATCCGATGTTCTGCGCACCCAAGCGGATGCTTTCGGTAGGAACACATCTGCGGCTGCTCTCAAGCGAAGTAAACGACGGGATTACAAACAGCTCCAGCCATTCGCGGTCAATATCTCTGGTCAATTCATGAAGCTTCATTAAATATTCTCTTGTTTCTACCGCAGTTTTGAACATCTTGGTATTCGTTCCCAGATATAGTTTTTTCATGTTATTACCTATTTCATATTACCTTTTTCGATTTCGATAATGTTGTTCACCTTCGGCGTTGATGCACCATCTTTGAATTCAAGCATGATCCATGCATCCAGTATACGCTTTGCCAACTCCACGCCAATAACACGTGCGCCAAAACAAAGCACATTACAGTTGTTGCTTAATACAGAACGCTCCGCGGAATAGATATCATGTCCGACTGCCGCCCTAATGCCCTTAAATTTATTTGCGGTGATCGCCATGCCGATTCCTGTCCCACAAACCAAAATCCCTTTTATCTGATATCCGCTAGCAACAATCCTTTCACATACGTGGGCCGCAACGGTCGGGTACATCGTCGGATCATTTGCGTTGCCGCAGCCCACATCTTCCACTTCAATTCCCTTTTCCTTAAGAAACGCAATTAGAGCTTTCTTGAGATCTACAGCCGCGTTATCACAGCCAATAATAATATTCCTCACATTATCCTCCTCAAAAGAATTCTTTTCCCTCTGTATCCTATTTCCGCTAAATGCCGCTATATTTTAGAGTCTAATTATTGATCCATCACTAATTTAACTCCATAAAAATTGCACAAATATTTCAACTCATCCGAAAAATCACCATAAACGATTGAGTAATGATGGCCAGTTGCATTTCTAAGGAATGAATCTGGGTTTTCCAACTTTATCCCACAGCCGGGCCATCTGGTGCCACCTGTAAAGCTATTGTTGGGAGCTTCTTCGTTATTATTCAAACGGAATGTTGTTTTGGCTATAGCCGCATGAAAACGCAGTGTGCTGTCATTGCCACCCAGTCGCAATAGTGTGACGGTCTTTTCTCCTTCAAACTCAAATTCAATACAAGCACCGCCGGAATCACCATTTAAGTAAGGCTTAGCAACCGCTTCATCTGGTACTAGCTGAGGAATAGGCCATAGAGTATACCCATTACTGTTTGCCATTGAAACCGGTCCGGAGCCGCAGTTAAAAAAATTGATCACGCCCTCTTTCTCATTCAATCTAGAGATATCCGCAAACATGACAGGTTTATGTGAGAGCTTTTTTAGGATATACATAGAAATGCCGGCAGGAATATCCCCCTCGCAAGCCGCAATGGTGGACTCCTCCTCGTTGAGCATTGCAGTTGCAAGGCAAGCGCCATAACTATAGCCATAACACTTGTTCACAAGCTCCGGCATACATTTCGTCGCGAACATGTCAACTTCATATAACTTTTGGAAACGTTTGTATGCCAGATACAACCGCATTTGTGATATAATTGCGTCAGGATTGATCTTTTCCCCATTGTCCAGATTCCAATTCACCTTCTGGCAGCTAGCAATGAAAGATTCCGTTAAGCGTTTTGCTTCAGTTTCATCAATCTTCTCCAACTCTTTAAATATTTCGACATGATCATATTGCGGAAAATCGATTCCGAAAACCTTTTTCCAGTTGAACTCATTCACTTGCGTCTGGTACATCATCATGCACTTGCCGCCGATAAGCGCAATATTCCTGCCGACAAGATCGTTTTTTGTCCATGCAGCGCGTAAGGCCTTTTTTATTTCGTCTGCGCGTTGCTTGTCATCAATCTTGCCATACATATATACAAACGGCAGCTTCATCTCTTCCATCACGTATCTGAGCTGTACCGAAACTCCTAAGGAACCATTGGCGATTTTATCACAAAGGCCATATATTACGCAAGGCTTGTTATTCAGCGCGTTAACAGCCGTAGTCACCAGCGATGTATACATCCAAGAACCAATCACAAACAAAAACATATCGCAATTCGCTTTTTCCATTTCCGTACATGTTTCCATAAGCTTGTCCAGCTCAAACAGCGGCTCATCCGGTATCATGATTTCGATATCAGTATCGCTGCCAAAGGTCTCCTTGGCCACATCGATATACTTCCATATGTTGCCCTGATATTGATTGGTTTTCGCAACAGGCAAAATGCCCATCTTTAGCTTTTCGTTGTGATTGAATTTACTCATGGGAATATCTCCTCAGAGTTTAATTTTGTTGAATGTTTTCAGTGAATCATATAGATGCGTGTACTTTTGAAACGTAGATTCATACCCTTCCGTCTGCGAAGTATCAGGGGCGTAGACTCGATCTATTTTAACGCAAGCTTTTACCGCCGCTCCACAGCTGTAGTAGATACCTTTGCTGCACATCGCGATAATGGCTGCGCCCAGACAGGCTGCATCCTTTTCTTTCAATGTAGAAACTGTGCGATTGAGAATATTCGCTTTCAGTTGCATCCAATATGAAGACTTTGAAACTCCGCCTACTACTCTCATTTCCTTGAAATTAAAGCCCATACTTTCGTAAAAAAGCATGTTGATTTTAAACTCATAAGTTAAAGAATCCATTATTGCTTTGACGATATCGTGCCGGGTACTATCAAACGTCAATCCAACGATTGCACCCTTTGAGTCTAGATCATTCCATGGCGGCCCGCTGCCGATAAAGTGTGGAAGCACCATTACACTACTGGGCTTATCCACAACGTGCTCGGTCATCACATCGTAAACATTCATGCCCCGCCTTACCGCTTCATCAACTTCCGGAAAAGAGAAATTGTTTTTAAACCATTTCAGCAACAACCCTCCAACCTGACTTGAGGACATCAGAAAGTAAGCATCGGGCATTGTATATGTATAGCAGGAGACACCGGAACTCAAGGCAATTTCATCAGTCACTTTACGCTTGGACATCACGCCGATACCTTCAATCGTTCCGTGAGAATCCATGCCTATGGTTTCATCTACAAGCCCCGCGCCGAGAGCTGCACAAGTCTGGTCTTGCCCGCCCGCTATAAGTTCAACTTTATCTGTCAACCCAAGTTCTTGTGCTATTCGGCTGCTAATACGGCCGACTACCTGGCCAGGGTAAGATGCCTTGCAAAAGAAACTGCTATCCAATCCCGCAGCCTTCAATAGCATATCTGACCATCGTTTGTTTTCAATATCAAAAGCCATTGTTCGTCCGGCCTGAGGAAAGTCAATATAGCCTTCCTCAGCTCCCAGACCTTTCATGATATATTCCGTAAAAGTCACGTATTTATAAGTATGTTCTAACAACTCCGGCTCATTTTTCCGAATCCACATAATAGTCGGTAAAGATGCCATAGGATGCGGTACGAAGCCTGTGATATTATATATTTCTTGTGCTGGGATGAGCTCTGTAAGTTCCTTTGTCTCCAGACTGGCACGATAATCCATACCCAAAATGGCATTACGGAGGGGACGATAGTTCCTATCCACAGGCATGATTTCTTCGCCAAGCACAGACGTGCTCAGTGCCACGATCTCCTCAGTTCTTATACCGTTTTCCTTCGCACGGTGAACCGATTCCCTCAAAACATGCTTCACCGAGTCTAATACTAATACAGGATCCTGCTCGGCCCATACTGGTTTTCTACAAATAATATCAAACTCTTCGTAGTACTTCCCAAATGAATTTCCTGATTCATCAAAAACAGCAGCTTTACAGCCGGTAGTGCCAACATCTAAGCCAATAAAGTACATAAGTTTACTCCGTTACACATTTTTCTTACTTGCGTTTAATATCTCCTGTACGCCCGCGACTTCTTCGGAAGTCATCTTATATGCACCACCAAGCATATTCGTGACAAGAATGGCCGTTCCAACAGCTTCCAGACATTCAAGCTTATAGCATGCATCCAGGATATCAACCGACGAGAAGCACAATGCGCCATGTCCTTTCAGAATGAGAGCCCTGACATCGGGATTTTTGACGATTGATTTGCGTACTACCGCCGGAACTTGTTCGGTAGTAGGCACTGAAAAATCTGTAACTTCGATTCCGCCAATATCCAGCATAGCCTCCGGCATACAAAAATCATCAAAGTTATAGTTTGACATCGCGAATCCGGTTATTATCTTGGGGTGACTGTGCACGATTGCCTTAATCTCTGGCATCGAACGATAAACCTCAAGGTGCATACGAATGTCCAAGGCCGGTTTCAGACCCCTTAGGAGATTACCATCTTTATCTATAAGACTGATTTGATCTGTATCAATCTCAGATTTATCAAATCCCGAAGCTGTCAAAAGAATATGGTTTTCATCAATACGAACACTATAATTACCGCCTTTACCGATAAGAAGGCCTTTGTCAGCCAACCGTTTGCCAACTGCCAGCATATCATTTTTTGTCTGTAAAATCGCTTGTTCAAAAATAAAATCATTATACATCGTTTTTCTCCTTAATTGCTTTTGATGTCACGTAGTGCTTCGAATATTAAAACGCCCACCACAGAGCCACCATCCAATGTGCCAATACTTTTATCACCATAATAAGCTGCGCGTCCCCAAACAGCTTTCATTTTCTTTGTGTTCTCACTGCCGTCCCTTGCGGCGTCAGCCGCCAATACAAATGCAGTAGATGGGTCACCAGAGCTAGCTTTGAGAGCCTCGATCCCTGGGGAAAGTGAATCGAGAATCGTCTTCTCGCCCGGTTTGGATCCGGCTTTACTCATTACATTCTCCAAACCCAATTGCATCGCTTCTGAAAGATTCTCTAAGTTACACTCTGTTTTGCCCATCAAGGCTTTCGCCATACCTTTAAATGCAAAGGCGATAATGGTTCCCAGCGAGCTGGGGGCTGCCTCATTAAAAGCGTTTCCGCACCTGTTTAGAACTTTTCCCAAATCGGTTTCTTGGTTGTCGTTCAAGTATTGTAAAACGGCATGAAAACCATCGCTCATGGAAATACCCAAATCGCCGTCGCCATTTTGCTGATCCAAAGAAACCAAATAGTCTTTGTTTTCATCTATTCTTGCAGAGATGGCAAGAATTGCTTTCGTTAACTCTTTCGTTGTCATAAAGTTCTCCTATTTATTTGTATTTGTATAAAATGGTGTACTTGCTGGTGCAGAGAGTAATTCCTTTAGTTCAGCATCCAGCTTAAATATCGTAATTGACAGGCCGGCCATTTCCATGGATGTCGCATATTCTCCGATATGCGGCATGAATACTTTTACTCCAATTTCCTTTAAAAATGAGGCTACACGTCGATAAACAATGAGCTGTTCCTCTAGTGGCGTTCCACCTAAGCCATTGATCATAACGGAAACCTCTTCATCCTTTTTCAGCGGCATATCATCAAGGAGTTTCTGCATTACAGTATCCGCTATCTGATCTGCCGTCATTATTTTGCTTACGCTAATACCTTTTTCGCCATGGATTCCCATTCCAATTTCTATTTCATCATCTTCTATAGTAAAGGTAGGCTTACCGGCTTCAGGGACTATACAAGGAGAAAGTGCAACCCCCATGGTGCGAATATTCGCCAATGCTTTTTCAGCGACGACAGCCACATTGTCCAAACTTCTCATCTGGTCGGCTGCGGCTCCCGCGCATTTAAAAGCATATATCAATCCCGCTACGCCCCGTCGTTTCTCTGCGGTTTCTTTTGGGCTTGAGGCTACGTCATCACAGGCCAGGACCGACTTGCAGCGAATGCCGTCGAGCTCACAGTCCTCTATCGCCTGGTTGAAATTCATTTTATCGCCGCCATAATTGCCATACAGGCACAAAACACCAGCACCACGATTTACAGCGCGTATCGCGTCCGCCATTTTTGTATAAGCCGGAGATGCAAACACATTACCAACAGCGCAAGCATCCACCATTCCGGCGCCAACATAACCTAAAAACACAGGCAAATGTCCGGAGCCTCCTGCGGTTACGATCCCTACCTTTCCATCTTTCGCCGGATAACTGGATATGAGTATCCTCTTATCCCCATTTAAAAGATGAACTTTATCACCAAATGCAGCTATGATGCCCTCCATGGTTTCATCCACAAAATTTGTTGCCTGATTTATAATTTTTTTCACTGCAAACTCCTTTAGTTTTTATACTTCTCTTCAAATTGCTTTAAGTCAACGAAAAATGCCTTCGAAGTAGCGTATATTTTTTTATAAATATCGTATAAATCGTCATACAAAGCTTTTTTATCCGGATTCGGTTCAAACACGGACTCGATCTGAACGTTTCTATACATATTCTCCGTCTCATCAAAATGGTTCATTGCATTAAAAGCAAGAATAGCCACGCTCAGTGCACCGCAGACAGAATAATTACGTACGCGACAGACCTGTGTTTGAAAAACATCCGCAAATATCTGGCACCAAAAACTGCTGTGAGCGCCTCCGCCGGAAATATGAATGCGCTTCACAGGCCCGCCCACATGTTCCAGCTGAACGCAGACATCCCTCATACCCAGCGTTATTCCTTCAAGCAACGAGCGATACATATGTTTTTTGGTATGAACCGGTTTTAGTCCAATCATTATGCCTTTTGCAAACGGATCGTCCACCGGATTACGCTGCCCCATCAAGGTAGGATAAAAAACAAGTCCGTCGCAACCGCTAGCAACCGTAGCCGCTTCCTTTTCCATCTGTATATAAACATCTGTAGGACTTTGTTGAGCTTTTGCCTGATACAAATTGTTTTTAAACCAGTCGACCGAAGCGCCCACGCTCATTAATCCCGCATAAGCCACCCACTGATTCCGGATTCCACTGCAGTATATCTGGAGCTTTGCATCCTCGTTTTTCTTAAACGTCTTCAATGACGTGGAAATCAAACCGCCGGTGCCAAGAATGATACTGTATATTCCCTCGTCAACTGCGCCGGTACCCAGCGTCTGCATGATGGCATCGCCGCCCCCAGCAACTACCAAGGCGTCCTTGTCGATACCAAGATACTCTGCTATTTCCGGCAGCACCTTGCCAACGATTTGATCGGAGAAATATACCTGTGGTAATATTGATTCAGGAATGCCTATAAGCTTTAGAAGCTCTTTATTCCAACTATGATTTTTCACATCATAAACGCCATATCCACTTGCATCCGATTCATCGGTGGCGGCAACCCCCGTCAAAACCATGCGGAGAAAGTCCTTAGGGTTTACTACCGTTCTGACATGAGTAAATAGTTCCGGCTCGTTCTCCATCATCCATAAAATCTTGCCACTGGTACAGGATGGGACCATTTTATTATTTGTAAACCTAAGCAAGCCAGCTTTCCCACCTACTTTTGCATATATTGCATCAATTTGTTTTTCATTTCGGAAATCAACGCAGCTAATAACCGGACGTATAGTTTCAAGATTATTGTCTAACGCTACCAAACCATGCATCTGTCCTGTAAACCCCAAAGCAACCACCCGATAATCCGGCCCCATTTTCTCAGTGAGCTTCTTTATGCATTCCATGCCCGCATTCTTCAACACCTGTTCAGATTGATCATATTTGCCATATCCCGTGTAAATAATCGTACCTTCATAGCGGACGTAATTAGTCTCAATTGTCTCAAGCTCCCCGTTGATTGCTATCGCTTTACAGTTGGATGATCCAACGTCAATTCCAAGATATACATCTTTCATTTGATCATTCCCGTTATTTTTGGTTAATTATTCTTGCAAATACACATTATTGCATACAATAGGCGGATTATTGTAATTTCAGTTCATTACATGCATACTCCACACTCAGTCTGACGCATTCTTCCTCGTAAGCGCACGTTTCCTTGTAATCCTCAAAGCGGTCGATATACAGCTCAAGAAAGATGTTTCCGTCGTAACCGTTTTCCTTCAAAATTTTCAACATAAGATTAAAATCGACATAACCTTGCCCAAGCGGGACGCCTGTGATAATGTCCCCACGGTTATTTAATTTGACAACATAATCCTTGAAATGCACAGACTTGGCATATGGAGCTAAGGTACGCACAACTTCTTCAGTAGGTGTTATGAAGCAGGTTGAATTACATGTATCCACAGCGCACCCGAAGAACGGGTCATTTACTCCGTCAATAATCGCCTTGACTTCGTATATATCGTTAAGTTTACCGTTTTCAATGGCGACTTGAATACCATATTCGTGAGCAATGGTCATCAAGGATCCAATTGTTTCTATACCATTTTGAACTTGTTTCTGAATGCTCTTTTCATCGGCATTGCGATCCATATCCCAGCCAATTCTGATCACCTTGGATCCAAGAAACCGGGAGACTTCCAACATTCGCTTAAAGTAGTAAAAGTCAGTTCCGCGTGAGCCTGTCTCTGCTTCTATACCTTCTTTATTTAGGCGATCCTTAATCACCGTAAGCTGTGATTCTGTAAACTCATGCAGGGGAATGTTGTTACACAACAAAACAGACTTTATATTATAATGGACACAGCGATCTATCAATTGATCAACGGTCATAGGCTTCTCCGGCCTGTAATAAGGCCTTCCCATAGACCATCTATAAGCAAACGAACCAATACCTAATTTCATAATAATTATTTCCTTTTTTATCTTATTTCTATTGCAAAATTAATACCTACATCCTAAAGCGCTTCTTCTCAATAAAGCCAAGAAGCGTCATCGTGAAGACTATTACGATACCATATGCGATTTGCTGTATCGAAAGGCTAAAACCAAGGAATGTCATTGCATTCATAAGGAATATGATAGACAGTATACCGAGTCCGGCTTGAAGCATATTTCCATAACCGCCACTTTGGCTGATGCCGCCAATGGTAACCGCCGCAACCATCGGCAACAGAAAATTACCGCCCATAGCTGGATTTACAGCACCCATGGACATGATAACGAATATTCCTGCAATGCCTGAAAATAAGCCAGAAATTAAATAAACTAAAATATATATCTTTTGAACCGGAATGCCTGCATGGCGCGCGCCTTCCGGATTGCTGCCCGTCAGGATAATTTGTCTACCAAACGTTGTTTTAACCAAAACGACGGCCATGACAATTAATAGAATTATCGGAATGATTGCAGCATAGGGCACAATTGTTTTTCCGAAGTAGATGCCGGTCAAAGTAGAAAGTTTTGCAAGCTCCCTTGGAGCTCCGGAAACCGTATAACCATTAGTCAGCACTAAACATAGGCCATTCGCCAAAAGTTGGGTCGCCAATGTTATAATAAACGGTGCAATTTTGAACTTTGCGATCACAAAACCATTAAGTAATCCAAATGCACAACCAATTACACAAGCTACGACTACTCCAATTAGAATAACAATCCAGGGATTCATGCCAAGCTGGTCGTTCGACAACGCAGCCATGGCCTTTGTTGATACAATTGCCGAAAATGAGATTACATATCCGACGCTTAAATCAATGCCACAATTTCCTGAAAGAAACACAAAGGCTAGTCCAATCGACCCCACTATAAAATATGAATTGGATGTGAATATCGATATGATATTTGAAGGTGTATAGAAGTCTCGGTTAAGAAAGTACATGACGATGCAGATAGCCAGCAGCATATATACCACCGGATAGTCAAGTGAAAACTTATTAAAGCCTGTCCTTACTATAGTTTTGTATCCACTTATTTCTGACTTATTCATTATTGGCTCCATAGCACAGTGACCTTTCGTATATATTCTCTCGGCTCAAATACTCAGCGTATTTGTTTCAGTGGTGCGGGCTGCACTATATCTGCCCGCACCACTTACTTCATTTCTGCGAAATATTACAATTGTTCAAACACTAAATTTTTGCAGAGTATTAAATAATTATTTGCTCATCAGATCAGCATACTTGATTGACCAAATTTGATCAGACTTTGCTTTCAATTCATCCGGTCCCACACCGAAGGTAGGCATGTAGAAGACATCACTCTGAAGCGTTCCGCCGGTCATCAACGTCATAGCAGCGTCATAGAGTGCTTTGCCTGCGCTATCCGCCGGAATAACGAAGAGCTTATCGGTGTAACCTTGCTCCATATAGGATACCGACGGTGGTTCACCAGAGAGAGAAGTGTAGTATACATGTCCCGGTTCTCCACGCTTAAACAGCAGGCCGGCCTCTTTCAGAGCCTGAAAACAAGAACCGTCCATGTGGGATGATACGTTTGCAACTGCCCAAGGTTTCTCAACCTGCAAAGCATTCTGCATATTGGACAAGGCTTGGTCGACTTTCCAATCGGTCATAATCTCGGTAATCTTCAAATTGGTATGACCGGAATTTTTAATCGTATCTTCAAAGCCCTGGCGACGTGCGATACCATTCGGGTCCGCCAGTGAACCAACGGTCAGGAAGATAGTATGATCTTTACCATCATCCACAGAAAGCAAGTATTCTGCCAGCTGTTTTGCATCGCTGTAAGAATCGTACATGGCAGTGAATTTTACATCGGGATGATCCACCTTACGGTCGTAGTTGAGAATTGGAATGCCCGCTGCCTGAGCGTAATCATAAGCAGTTTGAATAGCATCCTTATCAATTGCGCAGCAAACGATGACATTAACTTTCTGATCAACCAAAGACTTTAACTGGTTAGTCTGAGTCGCTGTATCGTCATTAGCGACCAGTTCAGTGATGTCCACATTGCCCGCTGCCTCAGCCGCATCATAAAGACCCATAAGTTCGATCTTACGGAATACCGTAACAGCGGTGTCTGTTGAAATTCCTATTTTGTAACGAATGGCTCCTGCCGCTCCCTGAGAAGCCGCAGGCGAAGATTCTGCAGGTGCCGCAGATGAAGCTGCAGGTGCCGCGGATGTAGCTTCGGGTGCTGCGGATGGAGTTGTAGGCTGTGTTGCACATCCCGCCAATGCAACAGCAACCATGGCTACAACTAGAATCGCAGCAATTAAGGTTTTCTTGAACATGTTTTTTCCTCCTTTAATAAGCTTATTTTATATTTCACGGCAAGCCGTGTAATATACAAACTAATGAATCTGCAGTATACGACGTTTCCTTTCATTGACCATAGCAGCTTGTGAGCGGGAAGATGTAACAGCATCAATGGTAATTACGGCCAGCATGATAATGGCTCTTGCAAACATCTGATAATAGCTGGAGATTTGGAGCATCGTCATGGCGTTTTCCACAAGATACAGGAATAAGCATCCTAATACCGCCCCGATCACGGAGGATTTCCCTCCGCTCATCTTCGTGCCCCCCAACACAACGGCAGTAATAACGGTAAATTCGTAACCCTGGGCGGAATTAGGAGCAATGGAGCCTATGCGTCCAGCATAAACGATACCGCCGACTGCAGCACAGATACCGCAAATGACATATGCCCCAATACGAATACGTGTAACGTTTATTCCCGAATAAATTGCAGAGTTTCTACTTCCTCCAACGGCCAATACATAGCGGCCAAATCTTGTATATCGAAGCACACAAAAGCCGATTACGGTTATCAGTATCATCAATAAAGCGGGGGTTGGAACTATGTCAAAAATTTTCGTATTTCCGATCACCCGCATAGGGTCGGGGACAAATTTCTGTGAATTATCCAATAATAAGAAGGCACCTCCACTTAAAATTGACATACTGGCAAGCGTTGCAATCATATCAGGGAAGTTTAGAACGCTCGCCATAAAGCCATTAAGAAAGCCGATCAGGCAACCGGTTGCTAATGCAATCAAAAACACAACCGGCACGGGAAAAAACTGAGACAGTTTATACATCAGCGCCATCGTAAAAAGCGCATTCATGCCAACAGATATATCAATGCCACCGGTCGAAATCACAAATGTCATGCCAACGGCCATAATTCCATAAAGGCTACACTGGCCGATGATATTCATCAGATTTGTAACCTGAAGGAATGCCGGCTGGAATAAAGCAAGGATAGAAAACAACAGAATAATGCCAATCAAGACGGCTGCCCATTGCTGATTTTGCAGGTTTTTTATCGGATTTTTCTTATAGATTTCTTTTTCCATGAATTTTTTCCTCCAGTAATTACTCATCTTCCTGCTTAGAAGATGCAAATGACAGTATTCTTCGAACGTCAAATTCTTCTCTTTTACATTCGGAAACCAGCCTGCCTCTACGCATGATAATAATTCTATGCGCCATCGAGACAAGCTCGTTAAGGTCGGAAGATACCAGAATTACGGCTGTACCCGTTTTGGCTAATTCCACGATTTGAGAGCCAATCTCTTTTCTTGCACCAACATCAACACCCCTGGTTGGGTCATCAAACATACAAACCTTAGGCGCGTGGCTGAGCCATCTGCCTACAATGATTTTCTGTTGATTCCCTCCGCTGAGCTCGGTAATGTAAGCATCGACCCCAGGACATGCAACACGAAATCTTTCTAAGACCTCCTGAGCGTGTTTTCTTTCATTTTTAAAACCAAAAAACTTGACCTTACGATCCACAAACTTGTTAATCATTGCCGCTGTTATATTCTCTTTCAAATCGCGGCGTGGAAAAACGCCGTGATTCTTTCGGTCCTCCGGAATCATGACAACGCCTTTGGCAATTAGTTGTTTGGTGCTCCATTTGGTCAGCCGTTCACCCATTATCTCGATCGTACCCTCGCATTTTCTCAAGCCGAATATGGATTCCATCAGTTCTGTGCGACCAGCTCCAATTAAGCCAGCCAATCCCAGTATTTCTCCTTGTTTTACTTCAAATTTGATGTCTACAAAATTCTCTGACTGTAGGTTTTCCACTTTCAAGGCGACCTCGTTTCGAATATCTCCAAGCACATATTCAGACCCCTGCAACGAATGCCCAACCATATGTTCCTCGATTTTATGTATCGTCACATTGCTGACAAAATCATCACAAACCTTTTCTCCATTACGGAGAACGACTACCTTGTCACAAATGGTAAACACTTCATCCAAAAAGTGTGTAATAAATATCAAGCCAATTTTCTGTGTCTTCAATGCGCGGAGCACTTCAAATAAACGTTCGCGTTCAGGTGCGGTTAGCGATGCAGTTGGCTCATCCAAAATCAGAACGCGCGGATTCAATCGAATCGCTTTTGCGATTTCAATTAATTGTTGCTCCCCTGGTCCCAGCGTTCCAACGATCACATCTGGATCAAGTGCAATATTAAGAATACCCATGTATTTTTGCGCTTCTTCTTTACATTTCTTCCAATCGACAATCGGTTTGCTTCCCGGAAAGTCTTCAATACATATATTTTCTGCAACCGTTAAGTTTAGAAACAAGCTCAGTTCCTGATGCACCGCAACAATAGGAAAGTTCCCCATCTTGATTTCCTTCATTTCTACACCATCGAACGAAATCGTACCTTCTGTAGGTTCATAAAGCCCTACAAGCATGTTTTTAAAAGTAGATTTTCCGGCTCCGTTTTCGCCTAAAAGCGCAGTAATCTCTCCCTCACAAACCGTAAAATCAACATCAGAAACAACTTTCTTGCTTGCAAAGGTCTTGGTCAACTTCTTAGTTTCCAGAATAACGCCGCTCATAAATTACCTCACTCATACACGAAAATTAAAAGTTTATATTTGTTTCATCGAACCGATTCTATTCAATAACTAGACGTTCGGGTCCAGGAAGTGCTTTTCGCGATGTCCTTTTATACTACTAGCTTTTCGACTTTCGTTTTATTTTTTAGTTTTTGAACTTTACGTTTGATATACTATAATATTTTTTCATTTTTGTCAATATATTTTATGAAATTTTTTATACTTAAACAATATAATATTACATAATTTTATCATTTATATAGAAATTAATATTAGGTTCTTATAAATCCACCATAGTAAATATATCAAAGCGATCGAATAGTTAAATTCAATTGCAGAGCCTTATAATAGCTTTTGACAAAGCCTCTGTAATATCTTTCCAGTGCAAAGATTCTGTATTTTTTTTACAATTTTTTATTTTATTTTGTATTTATTTTTTTCATTTTATATTTTTTTTATTGAAATTTTATTTGCATTTGACTAGTTCTTAAAATTGTTATATTATATTTAAGAAAGATTCCAATAAGAGGATCTGGGTTATAAAAAAGTATTTGAAAAATCGAAAGACCATGATATTTTGTGTCTTTTGCAGAAAGGCTATACGTATGTCTTATCCTGACTCCAGCCAGAATTTAAATAATTCAAATATACTGAATACCAAATTACAGTTTTTGCTGCCTACGCTTTCCCGCAGTGAAAACGCAGTCGCTTTATATATGATTGAGAATCTGGATCAAATAGGATACCAAAACCTGGATTCGATTTCAACGAAAACGAAAGCCAGCAGTGCTACCATCATTAGATTATGTAAGCGCATGGGTTATAAAGGTTTTTTGGACTTTAGGAACGATGTTAGACAGATGAGTGCCGCACCCGAATCAATCCACACTGAAGATTCAGTGGAGCTTTCTTTTTCCCGGAGATTAATGTTGCAAACTATTGAAAAGAATATAGAAACCATGCGGAATACTTACGCACTGTTTTCAGAACAATATGACAAAGCTACCGATGCCTTACGGAACGCAAATGTTATTGCTATGTTCGGAAACGGGGATGCAATTATTCCGTGCCAACTCATCGCCATTAAACTTTTGAAAATAGGTAAAGCTTGTGTTTTATATAACGATCAGGATTTACAAGTATTCTGTGCATCTTCAATTCATGTTGGAGATGTTGCGTTAGCGGTTTCTCATACGGGACGTTCAAAATCAGTAGTTGAGGCAATGCGGATCGCTCAAGAACGAGGCGCCATTACTATTGGGATTACTGGCACGGCAAAATCTCCATTGCTTAAATACTGTCTTATCGCTTTGCACACAGCGACATCTGATGACACCTATGCTGGTGATATTATTTCCCGCAGAATTGCTGAGCAGACCATTTTAGAAACGCTCTATCAGAATTTACTAAACAATAGCGAAAAGGATCTTACAGAAGTTAAAAAACAAGGTGTTGAAAATCTTAAAATGATGAAACTTATAGATGATGATAATATATCATAATCGTTTTTTCATCCCCACGGAGGAGATCCATTTGAATCGCTTTTGAAATATAACCGGATCGTTGTAATTTGCACTATTGAAATTCATGAGCAAAGCGAGCTTTGCTTTGCGGATCGCGGCACGTTGCTTCCATACTGCTTAAGATTTTTAATACCATCACCAACTAATATGCGCGATGAACTCGTCTGCGTTCATAATCTGCATGTTCTTTTTTGGAAAATCAACTTAGTTCTACTGAAATTTAATCTTAGGCTTTACAAGAAAATCAGTTTTATAAAATGGATATATTTTTTATATTTATAATTATATCAACCTCCGTTTTAATTTTTTTAGAGAACCCCTTCCTCATTCCGGTAAACTTTAAGGGAATCACTGATTAGAGAAAAAGCTTTTTCTTCTTTGAATCCTTTAATAGGCATTTGCCAGGCAATTAACATTAAAACTATAAATATTTTCACTTGGTATTTTTACTATCCGCCAATTTTTACAACTATACCCATATCCTCTAGAACTTTTTTATCAGTCTCTACAATCTCATTAGATGGTGTTTTACCTTCAAATGTATAGCTTCTTCCGAGTTTTTGGTATTTAGGTTCACCAAATTTATGATACGGAAGCAGATGAACTTCCTTAATATTTAATTGATTAGCAAGTTTGCCTATCTCCTCAATATGCTTTTTTTCCGAGTTAACACCTTCAATCAAAGGAACTCTAATTATTATCTTATCAGGTACCTGTTTAGCTAATTTTTTAATATTATCAAGTATCTTCTCATTGCTTATGCCTGTATACCGTTTGTGAGTAGCGTCATCCATATGCTTAATATCATACAAAATTTCATCGCAAAACTGAGCAGCTTCCCATAACTTGTCCCAGTTAGCAAATCCTGTTGTTTCAATCGCAGTTTGCATATGGTGTACTTCGCGTGCCTTTTTTAGTATTGCCGCAGCAAACTCCCATTGCATCAGTACTTCGCCACCAGATAGCGTTATGCCTCCGCCCTGCATATAAAACAGCCTGTCTTTTTCAGCTTCATGCAGCACCGCATCTACTGTCATCTCTTTCCCAACCAGCTCCAATGCCCCCGTAGGACAAACGTTTACACAGGACTGACACCGTGTGCAGCGTTCATGGTCGATATTATTTGGAAGATCCAATTCTATCGGGCAAGATTTATGGCAACTCATACAACCGATACATTGCATTTTGCTGAATAATACTTGCGGGGTAATGCTTTGCGTTTCCGGGTTAGAACACCATTCACAACGCAATGGGCAGCCTTTAAAGAAGATAACCGTACGAATACCTTTTCCATCATTTATACTGTAACGTTGAATATCTGTTATTATACCTTTATCCTTCATCGTTCTGCTAACCTTTTTTATTATTTGGAGAAGAAGAATGATACAAGGCTATTTCTGATAGCCTTGTATCAAAATGAAGCAACTTAAATCTTATGTTCAGTTCGTGCAATAATAGTATCCTGAACTTCCTCGGAAAGTTCTGTAAAGAACGCACTATACCCAGCTACACGCACAACAAGCCCCCTATGCTCTTGAGGATTAGCCTTTGCTGCTTTTAACGTTTCGCCATCCACAATATTTATTTGAATTTGCATTCCTTTTAAGGTGATATAGGTTTGGACAAGTTGTGCAAATTTTTTCATCCCCTCGGGTGTACGTACCGTCGAAGGATTAATCTTAAAATTATACAGCAATCCATTCGGCACAAAGTAATGATCCAGTTTTACAACAGATTTAAAGGCTGCGGTTGGTCCATTTAAATCAGTCCCCATGCTAGGTGAAATCCCGTCAGACAGAGGTTCGTGTGCATGACGTCCATCCGGCGTAGCGCCTACAGCGTGACCGAGAGGAATATATCCTGATACCGGCGCGTATGATGCAGTAAAATGTCCACCTCTATAGGTCTCGTAATGATATAATGCTTCCAAAAGTACATCCGTAGCATATCTCGCCATATAGTCTACTTCATCAATATCATTTCCGTATTTATCCACACGGTTGATTAAATACTGCCGCATAGCTTCGTTATCTTTGAAATCGTTATCCAGCGCATCAATCAATTCACTCATTGAATAACGTTTATCTTCAAATACAACTTTTTTTACCGCGTAAAGCATATTGCCTAAACTTGCGGGACCAGTCATAACCGGTCCAGTCCAATTATACTTGGCCCCACCTGATGTTACATCTTTTCCAACCTCCATACAATCATCCAACAGTATGGACATTAACGGAATCGGCATACGTGTTTCGTGTATATGGTCAAGTGTATTATTCCAGGTCACTATAAGGCGCGCTGAGTGTTCTACCTGTTTTTCATATGCATCTAATACATCTTCGAATGTTTTAAATTTCCGCGGGTCCCCTGTCTTTGGGCCAACTTGCTTACCTGTAATACGGCAGACGCCATCATTGAGCGCAAGCTCAAACATCTTGCAAATATTAGTAAAACCGCCATTGCCACGTCCCCAGGCATTGAGGGGCGTTCCTTCAACACAACCTTCAGGGGCATAATTACGCGCATCATGAAGAGAAACACCAAGAGTTAATAAAGCAGGAATATATACTTCGTCGTTTAGAATTTGCGGTAAGCCTCCACCCTCAGCAACAATTTCACATACCTTTGATAAAAATTCGTAGGGAGTGCCAATATGCATACGCACAGCAAAATTTGGCTGAGAGAATCGTATATGTTTTTGACACTCTAAAAAACGATATGATAGATCATTTGTTGCATCCAATCCTTCTGGGGTTAATCCACCTACGCAGACGTTTTGCCCCATAGGAAAGCCAGAATGTATCTCTGCATCTGCAGCCCGATATAATTTTGTTGGCTCACAAAATTTTATCCAGAAGGTTTCAAGCAGCCCTTGACACTCCGCCTTACTCTTCCCTTGCTCTAATATTTCACTTTCATAAAAAGTATATAACCATTGATCTATACGACCCGGAGAAATTGATACACCGTTATCCATAACCTGAAGTAAAAGCTGAATAAACCATACAGTCTGGAGTGCTTGCTGTAAATTCTCAGCCGGATGCTCGGGAACTCGCCGACAGGTTTTTTCTATTTCTAATAACTCCATTTTACGTACAGGATCTTGTTCGTTTTCAGCCATGCGTTTCGCTTCATTGGCATAACGATTAGCATAAGCCACAACAGCATCAACAGTAATAATTACGGCTTCGTAAAATTCTCTTTTCTTAGGACTGTCATGTTGCCAAAGCTTAATAGATTCCAGTTTTTCTATTGCTTGTTTTTTTATGTGCCCTAAAGGTAATATTGGAAAACTATTTTTTAACTGACGAAGAGATAAAAATTGGATGTCAATTAATAGAAAAAGCTGGCGCTGACTTTGTTAAAACATCAACTGGTTATGCAGGAGGCGGGGCAAAAATCCATGATTTACAGATCATGCGAAGTGCAGTTTCCGCACATGTTCAGGTCAAGGCTGCTGGCGGGGTGCGTACATTAGATACTGCTTTGGCAGTAATCGCAGTAGGTGGAACGCGTATGGGCAGTACTGGAACAGCGGCAATAATTGATGAAGCTGTTCAACGTGAAAAGATTGGTACACTATGTATTCCTACGTACGTTGCAGATGATGCCATCTAACAAGTTATGTGAACTGTTTTGGCGGTTCGACTTTGTGTTTAACTAAAAATTACAAAAAATATATCAGTATAAATCTTAGAAAAATTCCATTGATTGGTATAATAATGGATGATTGGTAAAATTATACTAAAAAAGACGAGAACACATCTTACAATTGTTAAATAGTATGATGTTGTTAATCGGCAAAGGTGTACTACCACAGAATATCAGCTATGAAACGATTACGCAGCATTTGGAGTGAGGGTACATTTGCAGCATAAAAAAAACCAGTATAATCTGAAGCGAATACGAAAGAGGCATTCACCGAGCTACGGAAGAATGCCTCATGTCATCGATAGCATTAAATCTACACACTCACTAAGTGGTATCCTAGTCTTGTAAAAGCTACTTGGAATCCGCTACCAACTGAAGCTTTTCTCGGGTAATTTGCTGCCCATATGGAATACGGGAAGCAAGGCACGTAAGGGGTTGCTTATCCCAGGTAGGTAGACCCATCTCTTTGGATAAGAACGTGATTTCCTTCTTGTTTAATTCCGCTATCTGCAGGGGGCTTTCTACTCCTAGCTCCATTAGTGCCAACTTGCCCGGAACGTAATCGTAAGTATCATCTGCGTTTGAGCCGCCAGCGACGGTGTCAATTCCTAGTTCATTTGCAATTTTCCATATCTTTCGAAATAGTTCTTGCTTGCAAAAATAACAGCGGTTTCTTTGGTTTTCCGAAAAGTTAGGAATCTCCAGTTCTTCAGATTCAAATACGATATGCCGTACACCTATGCTTTTTGCAAATTTCTTAGCCTCATCAAGTTCCTGCACGGGATACGTGGATGAACGTGCAGTGACCGCAATCGCCTTTTCTCCCAGCATATCCAAAGCTACCTTAATCAAAAACGCACTGTTCACACCGCCTGAAAAAGCTACCGCAATACTATCATACCTTCGGATGGTCTGCTGCAAATGTATTAATTTTTCATTTTCATTCATAACTTGTCCTAAAAACCTGCTGTTATTACTCACAGCCTGGTTTTACAACTCCTTTTCAATTATTCCATAACTTATGTAATAGTATGCTGTAGATATTCGATCTATTCGACCTTCTTTATCCGCTTTTAATGATGAAAAGCTTAAAGAGTTCCAACGTGTCTAATTATAAATGATTTCTCACCAAATACAATCAACTTTGATTCTTATCCTGTCCCGGATAAAAGTTTCACTTCGCTTTTAAAATCAATTAGCGCTTCGCCTATTGCAATTAATTTTTCATAATAACTCAATTAAAAACTGAAACCTTTTTGAAATAAAAAGAAGTAAATTCCATATTTCGCCGAATGGTATTCGTTACAAAGCAGCCGGTAAAGATGGTTCATCCTCTTTTATGCTCAGGAACCGGCTTAACTCTTTATAAATGTGGTTGTCTGTTTTTATCGTCGTTGCAATAGATACCTAGCCCAGCAGTACGGTTCCGGTACCTTTCTCCACTTAAAAATCGTGATACAGGTACGGATATATAGATATGCTTTCACCTGTTTCAGGCAAACTCGCGTACCTGCCAGAACAGTAAATGAGCGCCCGTCACATTTGAGTTGTTCTTCCTGCTCCGAAAGTCCGCTTTCCGCAATTGCATTGTAAACGCGGATCAATAAATTTCCCCCGCTCTTGTTTATGATGCCTTCCATTTTGTTATAACGACAATCCCCATTATATTTTCATGTCCCTCTTTCAAAAAGTATACACCTCAGCCCTTAGTGGATCAACGCTTTTTTTATGGATCATTCTCTGCTCTCAAAATGTTTTCCGCTTCACCGATATTTTCTTAGAATTTGAATTTGTTATATCTGGAGAGGAATAAAAATTATTAGCAGGATTGAATTTAAATTAATAAAGAGTAGACTGATAATATTCATGCCCTGGCAAGTCGTCAAAAAACATGTCCAATATCTGGAAACATTTAAATATCATTTTCGGCCAGGGTCCTTTTTGAGCAACGATACCCCGTTTTTTTCTGATCTTAGTGATATCATCTTTGAAGAGCATAAAATATCATTCAGAGTCTGCTTGAAGCCAATAATTTTTTCACACTTTTTATAATAATTTTACAAAAAGCACGCAATAATAATATGCGCACTTTGAATTAAGGTTTTGCATATAGAACCTGTCCGCCAAACAATTCCCGATAAACCACCTGCCCACGTGAGGATGAAGCGTCCACAATATACCCATTCCCAGCGTATATGGCAACGTGGCTAATATTCATAAATCTGCCATTATCATCCAGAGAGAAGAAAATAAGGTCCCCCGGTTCAAGGTCATTCGGGGATATAGTCAATCCATTATCAACGCAGTACTCAGCCTGCTCCGCCGCTGTTCGCGGCAAAAAGATCCCCACCTGCTGATAACACCACTGCGTAAGATAGCTGCAATCAGTATAATCGTCCTGCCCGGCATTGGATTGGCTATACGGATCACCTAAACGGGACAAGGCCAGACGTACGATTTCCGCACCAAACTGTCCCGAAGGAAGATTGTTGTACAAATTTTGAAGCTGATCTGGAGTAAGTCCAACGTTACTGTCCAAACCCAGCAAAGCAAACATTATAGGCCGGAACTCCCCGGACAGCATTTCTTCCATTATTTCTTTCTGATCATTCGTAAAACCATAATCATTCGCCTGCTGCCCTGCTGTTTTGCTGGTGACGGTAATATGCAAAATATCTTCGTAAGTCGTAACAGTTTCTTTTCTGGTCGTGCCATCATCATTTCTTATGGTTACAATTTCAGTCCTCTCTTGGGTTTCTACTGCATAGTCTATCAGGTTCATATCCCAAAAAACGGATTTCAGGAAATCAATCCGCGCAGTATCAATGGACGCAACATCCATAGCGTTTTCACTGTTCATGGTGGTTTTGACGGCAAACACAGCCACAACATCCATCCAGTTATTGATTCGGATGTTGTCTACGCTGCCGGGGTAGTCGATCATCACGCTGTCCACATCGGTATGTTCGGTCTTGATGCGTTCAATCCTTGAGGTAAAATCGGAGTTGACTTCCTGTACCACACTGGTAATGGGCGTTACATTGGCATCCTTGTTTTCACCTGAAAAAAATATACCAAACGGTGATTTAATCAAAAATGCCACCAGGCAGAAAATAAGGATAATAACGATTACCACCCATCCTCCCGCAGCAATTATGGCAATAAGGCCCTTGATTGCCGCGATAGCCGCTTTAACCGCTGCCACCACCGCCTTTACTATTGCCCTTGCTGTAATTGCCGCCATGCGCACAGCCTGTATTGCCCGTCTTGTTGCCCGCACGGTGGTCTGCGTTGCCCTGGCCGCTGTCTTTGCCGCCGTTTGCGAAGTCTTAATGGTGGTTTTAGCGGTAGAATGTGCGGTCTTTATTGTCTTACGCGAGGTCTTGATCGTGCCTTTTTCAGTTTCCTTCACGGCTTTACCCTTGAAACGGCCCGTTTGTTTCGCTTTTTGTATAAATCTCCGCTTTCCCGGTTCACTTTGCACGGACGTTGGAGCTTTTTGGCCTGCCGTTCCTCTTGTTTCATTCTTTGGAGATTGCCAGTTAGTATATCCATCGGAGGATTCCGGGCGAAAAGAATCCCTGTTTGCCGTGCGGCCTTCCTTTATCTTCCGAACCGCCTTTTTCCATTGAACTTGAGCGATCCGCCCTACTTTTTTAACAACGGTCCAGGTGCCTTCCTTAACCTTGTTCCCCGCATATTCCACATAATTTTCATTACCTGTTTGCCGTGTCTGTTCCGACTGCTCTTTAGTACGTATATAAGCGTTTTTCGCATTACGGGTAACATCTGCCGCTTTATCCAGCGTTTTGATTCCCTTAACCGTTCTTTTTGTTTTGATTTTATCCAAACCCGCACCTCCGTTCCCGGCAAGAAAAAGTAGGGACCGGTCGAAAGACCGATCCTTTGAATGAATATTGTCACATGACCGCCTGTTCGCCCGGCTTGGTTGTCATTAACTTGTACAGCCGGGTATTCTGCGGAAACTTATTCACAAACGGCACAAGGGAACTGCCGTACTTAATCAGCCCACATCCTACGTCAGCATTTGTAATATAGCTCATTTGCTCGTTTGAGATATTAAGAAGCTTTGCCAGCTTCTCACGGTCGGAAGCTGCCTGATTGAGCATAACGATAAATTCGCTGTTGCTGAGCATAGTGCTGGCAAGAACGGAATCCAGAAGGTATTCCACATTCTGTGTGATCCCCGTTGGATAAGCGTTACGTTTTCTGAATCTGCGCCAGGCCGAATTAAAGAAGGCGCCACTGTATTCGTTTTCAAATACAACATGAAATTCGTCCAGAAAAATATGCGTCCGCTTACCCCTGCGCCAGTTCTCTGTCACGCGGTTGATCATCGCGTCTGTAATCACCAGAAGGCCCATCGTTTTGAGCTGCTTGCCTAAATCCATGATGTCGTACACTACCATACGGTTTTGTACATCCACATTGGTCGGATGTGCAAAGGCATTTAAGCTGCCGTTTGTAAAAAGTTCAAGGGAGAGCGCAAGCTCGCGCGCCTCAGGCTCGTTCTGTACAAGCAACTTCTCCCGCAGTGTGCAGAGCGTCGGTATCTCTCCACCTTTTTGGTAATCGGCATAAACCGCCGCCGTGCAACGGTCTATAATACTCTTTTCCTTTGAGCCAAGCCCCTTTTTATCAAGCTGTTCGAACAGTGACAAAACAAACTCGGACTTGTCAATCACAGGATTTCCGCCGTCCCCGTAACCTTCCACCATATCAAGGGCATTGATATGGTCACGGCTCCCGGCCGCGATGCGTATCGTTTCGCCGCCCAACGCACGAATGAGCGACGCATACTCGCGCTCCGGATCACAAATCATAATATCGTCATTTGTGGCTAATGCAAGGTAAATAATCCATTCTTTTGCGTTAAAGGATTTTCCTGATCCCGGTACGCCAAACAGGAAAGCATTGGCGTTCATCAGCTTCGCCTTGTTGCACATAATGAGGTTATGTGAAATGGCATTTTCCCCGGAGTAGATACCCCCTGTATCCATAATCTCCTGTACCCGGAACGGCATTAACACCGCCAGACTTTCAGTGGTAAGGGTACGAAGGGCATCGATTTTCCGCAGGCCGATCGGAATTGCAGTATTCAGACCGTCCATCTGCTGGTATTTCAGCGTCGCAAACTGGCAAAGATGCTTCCTCGCTGTGGTAAATAAAGCATCAGTATCGCCGTTAAGCTGCTCCATTGTATCGGCGGTATGCACCATTGTGAGGACTGCAAACATCATCCGCTGGTCCCTGGCTGTCAGATCATCAAGAAATTCCTTGCTTTCCCTGCGTTGCTGTTCCATATCGTAAGGAACGACCGCGCTGAAGTTATTGTTCTGGTTTTGCCTTCTCTGCCAGTTCGCAATATTCGTTTCCACGCCAAGCAGACGTTTTTCCACCTCCCGTACGGCCTCATCCGTGGGAATAGGAATAATGTCTACGCTCATCATCAGATTACGGTTCAGGTCTGTAAGCTCTGCAATCATACTGTCCCTGATAAACGAAGCGTATTCCCGCAAATAAATGACGCGCCCGAACCGGCTTCCCATTCTGAAATAGTCGTTTTCAAACTCCATTGTGTCCGGGCAGATAAAGTCTTTGAAATCATGCCCTTTGCGCATTGTCTCCGATAACTCAAATCTGAAATCCGTTTCTTCACCCGTACGGTAGAAATCATGGAGCATTCTCAGCTTTTCAGTGGCGTCAAGTTCCGCGCATCTGGAACCAAGTCGGGCGAAATGGGAAATAAGGTCGGCTCCGACGCGAGTAAAATACGCCCTTGTTTCCTCGATGTTCTTTTTGTAGATCGAAATAGTAATATACTTTTCCTGTACGATGTTGTTTGCCCCCGTCGCCTTTTCAAGCAGCATTGCATTGTATTCTTTGCGGTAAATATCCAGCCCGTCGTCCTGATACGGGATCAGAATGGCTCGTTCAAAATCAGCCCTGTTTAGGCGGCGGTTTACGATGGTGATTTTAGTGGTCGCGCCGCTATCCAAAGAATTCAACAATTCGCTGTACTCCAGAAACATGGCTTCCTTGTCCTCGCGGGAAGCAACGGCATAGTTGATGTCGGTAAATTTGTAGGTTTTGGCGTATTTATTTTTGCCAACATAAAAAATGCCATCTTCCCATATAGCTTGAATGGGGATGGCCTGCTGGACACCTTTGGGAATCACGAAACGCTCCCTGTCCTGCCTGAAAATTCTTAGCAAGGTGTTAATCATGGCGCTTATATTCCTCCTTTTCCTTCTCTGAAATAAATGTTTTCATGGCTTCGTAATAGATGTTCGCCGGATGAAAGGTAAGACGCTTGGGCATAAGAAACTCCGATTTGATATATGCCCAGATGAACTGCTCCGCTGTCATGCCGTGGTATCTAATAAATCCCAGTGCTGCAAACGGAAAGGCTCCCAATATGCACATCCAGCTCACGGTATCCGTTCCGAGAAAATTCCGCAGACCAAAGTAAATGCCTACAGCCACAGCGACTGCCAATATAGAAAAAAGGAACTGCCGCAGTGACAGTCCAAAAAACATACTTTCCGTGTAATCCCGGATTTCGCGGTTTATCTTGACTTCCATAAGAACCTCCTTCCAAATAAAAAAAGCACCCTGCATGAGGCGCTATTGTGTTCCTGGCTTATCGTTCCTTCTCTTTTCTGTGTTTCGCTTTTTCCCTTTGTATTTTGGCAACCAGTTCATCAACCTTGCGGTTTTGTTCCATCAATGCCTCATCCTGGTCGAACGGTATTCCCTTTTTTATGGCTTCATCCACAAGTTTATTGAGCTTTTCCCTCTCTTTTTCCAGATCTTCATCACTCGGCTTTTTCATATGGAATCTCCTTTCGCCTTCGCTGTTGTAACAGCCTTTAGTTTATTATTTTCACAGGTGATGTTTTTTACATTTGCGCCGCGTGATATAATGGAAATATATAACATCGAAGGGAGTGTCCATTATGCCAATCGTCGCCATGATTTCCCTCTGCATTACATTGGGGTTATTTCTTTTTTCGCTTATATTTAAAGTAGCCGGAAAGCTCCGGCTGACGCTTCCCATCATTTGCTTTTTGCTTTTTGCCACCGTGCTGAACAAATGGGCATCAGAACATGAAGCTCTATCATTCATTATTCTTTTCTCGCTGCTTGGCCTGACCGTGTTGAGCTGGATTGTGTCGCTTATAAAAAAGATACGGAGCAAGCGGGATGAGAAATATTTTGAGGATGATGTTGCGTGGCAGCTCAGGCGGGCAAGAGAGATGGGCGTACCTCTTGACAAAGTTCAGTTTAACGAGCAGGGGGATTTGCTTGATCCAAGAACAGGGAAACCCGTTGTATTCGGGGATAACGCTCCATTCAAGGATATATGAGAATACCGGGCTATCAGGCCCGGTATCTTTAATAATCTCGCCATATCACGCAAACCAACATTCTCACCGCGCTCCGGTATCCCGGCCTGGAGCTTTCGGCTGCAAATCCGTCGGTCTTCTGCCATCAAGCGGCTTGACAAAATCGACATACTTCAAGGCATAGATTGCATTGTCGTTAAGCTGCCGCTGCCATGCGTTTTCCCGCGGTGACCAATGGAAACCCTTGTGGCTCAGGATGTCGCGTTGTTCGGCGGTTGGGCGTTCGTCAAAAATCAGTTGAAGGCGATTAAGTTCTGTGTTAATAACCGCTTCGCCGCCCTCAAACTTCCAGCCTACAAAGCCGACTTCACGATTGTGTGTAATTTCCATGATCCTCTTTTGCAGCCGTTTAATTTCGGCATTATTGTTCGAAAGATCATAGCTTGGAAAAGGTACGGTTTCCCATGAAAGGTTAGTTGTTTTAATTCTTCTGTCGATTGTATCCGCCAAAGTATCAGACATATTGGGCGCACCCTTACAGGTACCATTTTTGCGATAATAGTTGTTGGTTTCTTTCATAAATGTCTGTCTTTTCTGACAGGCTTCCAGCTTCTCATTCAGTTTTTCCAAAGCCTCCGGATCACTGCTTGAAATCACATTATTGCTCATTTTTATTTTTCTCCTTGTTGGGCTATAGCCCCATCATTTCTCTTACTACACGGTCGGACATTCTCACAGCCCCTACCAGCACAAGCATGTTAAAAATCAATTCCCCCACATACGACCAGACCATAGTAACTGCGCTGGCGCTGGAATCCACCACAGGCGGGGATGCTGCAAAAACCGAGAAGATAACACAAGCCAACACTATGATTGCTGCCTCCAGGCAGACCGCCGCGTATCCTTTCAGAAAGGATTTGCCGACACTTTGCGTCGGCTCCCCGGCAAATGTAGCCAGAGGAACTGGCGCAATGGCCGTATAGAGATACAGCCGAAAAAACCTGCCGTACACGCTCAAGATCATAATGAATGAACATATCGTAATAAACAGACTCCCGATAAGCGTCACCGCCCAAAGTGGGATGCTCTCCCAGAATGAACAGTTTTGAATCGCTGTAACGATCTCGCTTGGTAAAACGCTTGTGCCCGGCGCTCCAAAGCCCGAACTGCTGATGATCGTAGATACGATTCCCTGCACGATGTTGAATAACGCCATCATAAGTTCCAGTCCATAGGTTATAACCGCTTTGGCAAGTACGAATCTGATGAACAGCTTAATGGCTACCTCCGGGCGCTTGATTTCCGCAAAGCTACCGCAGGTCTTTACCACACCAATGACGAAAAACAGCACCAGCAAGGCCAGCCCGATTGCCTGCAGCGCGCCGTTTATATTCACAATCACGTTCCATATGCCGCCACCCTTAAAATCCGTCGGGGATTGGGTAATGATCTGCCAAATTTCCGATAGTTTTTGATTCCATGTTTGCAGCGCGTTATTAAGGTTGTCTATGACCCAATTACCGCTTCCCAAATAAACTCACCTTCTTTCAAACAGGCGGGCCCAGTAGGACCCGCCCTTGTAACAGTCAGCGGCATGGTTCATCCCTGCCGGGCTTTTTGTCCTTTATAACGCCGTATTTGTCATCTACATAAAAGTGATTAACAAACGGGTTATAGATCGCATGGCACCGAACTCCGTTATATTCAGCCAGATAATCGTTATCACCCAGCCGCTCAAGAATTGTGGCTTCCTGTAGTTCGCCATTTAGCGAATGAATGTACATTTTTTCAGTGATCGGAAATTTACTAAACATTACTATCAACCTCCTGTAATAAGCGTCAGGATTTCTTTTGCGAAGGTGATGATAATCCCCCCGGCCAGAGTCAAAAACCCGTTTGCGCGCTGGGAAGGATCATGGGACTTAAGGGACAGGCCAACCTGTACGATACCCCACCCAAGCAAGATCATGCCGATTGCTCGAATCAACCCAAAAATAAAGTCTGACAGGTTGTTGACTACTGTAAGCGGGTCATCGGTTGCCGCATAAGCAGTCATAAAAAAAGGTACTGTCACCAGTACCAAAACACAATACACGATAAAGGCTCTTTTGGCCTTTCTAGATATTTTCATGGTATCAGTCCTCCTATTTTTGTTGGTAATAAGGCGGCGATTTCCTCTTCGGTTAGAAGTTCGTAATCGCCGTTTTCGTTCAATTCCACCTTTCTCCAGTCCACAGCGCTTTTAGTGCTGCCATGCCTATAGGGCTCTGCGCCAACGTCAGCAGTAAGCCGAATATTGGGATGCTTCATAATGTCGTACTTATCGTCCCGCAGCGCCCGTTCGCCCCTGATGAACAACAAAGCGTAGCGGTTATCCAGCATCCGCACTTCGTCCGGGGTCAGCAGCTCACGCCCGGACAACTGATAATTGGTGGAATAGTTGCCGTTTCTGCCTGAGCTTTGTCCATAGGTATTCATATCAATGGTCGCTTTTCCGAGTAACTCGGATACATACTTATGGGTACTTTGTTCATTACCGCCCATATAGAGAAATTCGTCGCAATTGCCGACAATGCTCTCCCAGGAATCTTTAAATAAAGCTTTTAGCTGCGCCAAGTTCTGTATAATGATGGAAACGCTGATCTCCCGGCTCCGCATCGTGGATAAAAGCTTATCAAACTCATCCGGGAGGGCAACATTCGAAAATTCATCCATTACAAAATGAACGTGAACAGGAAGCCTGCCGCCGTGGACATGATCGGCCAGGTAGTAAAGCTGTTGAAAAAGTTGGGTATAAAGCATTCCAACGATGAAATTGAAGCTGGAGTCATTGTCGGGTATCACTGCAAAAAGGGCTGTCTTTTTCTCCCCGATTGAGGGCAACTCCATTTCATCCGCTGTTGTGATGCCCGCAATGGAGGTCAGATTGAATTTTTCCAGACGGACGCCTAGGCTGATCAGGATTGACTTCGCCGTTTTCCCTGCTGCCAGCTTGAAGATGTTGTACTGTTTAACAGCCAGATGTTCCGGCTCCCGCATGGCAAGCCTCTCAAATAGCTCGTCCAGTGGACTTTGATAAGTCTCGTCATCTTCCCGGACTTCCGCCGACGCAATCATTTCCATAACCATGGAGAAGTTTTGTTCATCCTCTGGCGCTTCGGAAAGCAGGTAAAGAATGAGAGCTTCCAGCAACGCGGTTTCAGAACGCTCCCAAAAGGGATCATTGGTATTGCTGCCTTTTGGCGTTGTATTGCGGATCAAGTTGGTCACGAGCTTCAGCACATCTTTGTCATCATCCAAGTAGGTAAACGGATTGTAGCAGTGGGACAGGTGCATATTGATCAGATCAAGCACCTTGATTTTATAACCTTTTGTTTTCAGCAGATTACCCGAATCCCGCAGGATCTCCCCTTTTGGGTCCAGTACAACAAAAGATGTGTTTGCCTGCATGACGTTCGGTTTCGCAAAAAAACGTGTTTTACCTGAACCTGAACCACCCACCACCATGACATTCAGGTTACGCCTATGTTTCCTACCATCCAGACCGATACGGACACTCCGTGTAAGGATTTTGTTCCTCTGGGGCCTTACATCCCTGTATTTCTTATTGACCGCAAACGCGTCACCCCACCGGGCGCTACCGTGTTCCTCCCGCCTGCGGTAATTCCGTTTGGTGGAAATGTAAATTCCGATACACATCCCGTAGGCCGCAATAAAGACCAGAATGCACTTGGGCGTATCCTTAACCCATTGGATTTCAAATGGATTTTTCATAGCCTCCGCAAAGCCTTTCACAATGCCTACCAGCCCCTGAGAAAGAAAAGGGGCGGCTACAAGAGCCGCCCATACCACTGGGACCAACAGTATTATACAAAATGTAATGATTGTTCGTTTATCATTGCTGTCCATCATCATCGCCTGCCGATTCCTGTTCAGACTTTCCCAAGCTTTCAATGCACTGCAACATATCTCACCGCTCCTTTCCATCGTCCCGGTGTTTCTGTTTCTTTGCCGGGGCGTCAATGGTTTTGATCAGCAGATCGTCGACAGCGTCAGTCGGACGCTGTTCTTCGATTAGATCGTTACGAAACTCATTAAGGGCGTTCACCATAACGCCATATTCGTAATGATCAAGACTGATTACCCTTTCTTCTTCTTTCATAGGTGCTTCCTCCCATTACCGTTCAGTTTCCTTCTGCTTTTGTTCCCGCTGCTGTGCGAGCATACGGTTCATTCTGCCCGATATCTCGCCCACCGCTTCCTTTATATCAGTCAATTCGGCGCGGACCTGCTGCGGTTCCATGGCCAACATTTGAGGAGCACCTTCAAAGTGAAAATAGCCTGCTGTGTCCACGCCATATTGTTTGCAAAGCATGTATGAGGCGCAATAGGCTTGGAAACCGTGTTCGTCCCGGCTGTAGCTGCCCTCTCCCTTGTCCAGCTCCGCGTGCGCCATCTCCTGTGCAAGCGAACGGAAAATATCCCCCGGACTCATGCCGCGGCGTACCTGGATATCCCGTTTGTCCGGCTCATACAGTGCAAGCACGCCTTCCGGCAGCGTTTCACTGATACGTACAGCCACCGGCGCATGATCCATCAGCGCCTTGATACGCGCACGGTCATCGGGATAAACCGGGGTTTCCCGCCTATGGGTGCCTCCTGTTTGGGAGACATCGAACACCTTTTTCACTTTGTAGCTGATGCCTTTTGTGCCGTCTTCACGCTGGTATTCCTCTCCCGGCTCCAGAATGTAAAAACCGTTTTCCTTTTTACGAATATACGCTCCCTGCTCCTTCCAGGCATCAAAGTCTTTGATATGCGTTGCATCCGGTTTTTGATTCAGGATCAGAAGCGTATTGGAAACGCTGTAACGGTTAAACCGGCTCTGCACGTCCAGATACTTCTGAAAGAAGCTGCCATCTCTCGCCACTGATTGCGTTGTATCCTCAATCATGGCGTACACCGTTTCCCGTTGCTCCTGCTTTTGCTGCTTCCACACATCCACATCAAAAGGCTGGCTGCTCCGGGATACGGACTGACTCTGTTCCTGCTGTAAAAGATCGTCAAAATCGCTCATGTAAATACCTCTTTCTTTAATAAAAATAGCAGCCATCTGGTTAAAGATGCCGCATAGCTTGTTTCCTTACTGGCCATTTGGTTTTAACATCTACCCGTAGTCAGCGTTCAGACATAATATTTTCTTTGTGCTGCCGCTGATACAGCAGCGCCGTTTCTATTCGCATGCAAAGGGCATTGGGCTGTCAAATGCGTTTCATTCAACATGGATAGCAATTGTTCGCTGTCGCAAAGATCCAGATATTCAGGCGTTTCATCAAAGTTGAATCCGGAAGTATCCACGCCGAAACGTTTGCACACGATATACGCGGCACTTTTCTCTTCAAATCCTGTGATCTCCCAATCCGAATGGTTCATTTCCACCACAGCCAATTCATTTGCTAGCACTCGGAATTCCGTTACCTCATCCAAATCTGTACGGATAAATATTGCGCGGTCATCCGGGGAATAAAATCCATGGCAATTCAGGCTGTTATCCGGAATGATGCGAACACGAGAGCCAAGAACCAATGCGGCAACCTGTCTCCCAACATCACGCCGCTCGGGACTGTCTTTTGACCAGGGGCGGTCGGCAGGATTGTCGGTGTTTTCCAGTTGCGTCCAAATCAGTAGGGTGTTTTCTATCCGGTGGTTTGGCATAATACTCTGCAAATCAAGATATTCCCTATACGAGTCCGGTTCGGAGAATACTTTTTTCAATGCCCGTTCAATAGTACCGACAGCAGGTCCATCTCTCTTTTCCTCTATCCCCTGGCCTCTTTTTGGTTCATCCGGAATATTGACTTTCCATCCCAATTTCTCCTGTTCTTTGAGCGCCCGTTTCAACGTATTGCTCATACACCATCACCTCGCTTTCGTTTTTGGAGTTTTGGCCTTTCCCTTCTGCTTGTTTGGTTTGGCAGTCTGCTGATTGGTTCTGGATCTGTTCCTGGCCGGTTCCCGCTTGTTCGCCGCCTTTCCTTTTCTGGATTCCCGGATCTCCTTCAATTCCTGCCGGACGGATCTGCGTTCCGGCTCAATCGTTGTACCCTCTTCGGATTTCACGTTGCGCCCGTAGATAGGCTCGGACGGACGGGTTTTTTCCGCCGTTGCCATCGTAGGGTTTGGGTTGTCGTTTTGCGGACTCTCCGGCTCGGGTTTATCCGGCTTTGACATAAGTTCATCCAGAAAATCATCCGCGCTTTTTTCAGCGGGCGTGCCTTTTTCGGATGGTGCTTTTTCCGCCTGTTTTTCAGACTTTGTTTTTTGGATTTCGCTTTTAATGGTCGCGGTATCAACGGTTGCCAGCTTGAACCGTTCAACGATCCGGTTGATCTTGGATGCGTCCTCCACCCGAACCATAATATCGCACATTCCATCGATACTTTTTTTGTCGCGCAATGCGCAATACAAAACGCCATACCGCTTGGCCTCCTGTGTGAATTTCTGCAAATCCTCGTTTTTAACGGCAAAAACCTTCAGTTCCTTGCCGCTACGCAAAAGTCCCTCCAGGCGGGCCTTCCCTTTGGTTTTCTTCTGTCCTTTCAGAATGGCGTACAAATATACTGCCAGATTCTTCGCACCCGCGCCGCCGATCTTGGCAAGCACCTCGATGCCTCTTAAACTCATATTAACGATTTGATCTGCCGCGTCTGCTCCGCTGCTCATATGTGTTTTCCTCCCTTCTTTGCTCCATTTCATCCTGTTTGACCCGTTGTAGCTTCTCCCGGACTGCATCGGAGCGGGACAGGATACCCGCGCATAACCTCACCTCCCGTCGAAGCAAACTGATTTGTTTTGTCATTCCGGTGATCTGCCGCTTATATGCCGCAACCCATCCTCCGTCCCCACACCTGCGTATTTTGTTGTAAATAGACTTGCGCACATCGTACAAGGTGGCTAATTCCTGCTCCTTTGTTGATCGATAGCCTGAAAGCTGCTCTTTGGTTTCAATATGGTGTTCACCCAGCAGCCGCGTCTGAGCGATGATTTCATCCAACCGCCGGATATCCTCGCGCAACAAAAAATGCGTCCTTTTAGGAGACGCACGTTTTTTAGGCAAGATGCCCATTATAAATAAGTAATGAATGTACAGCGCCTGCAGGCCGGTAATCTTCTTTGCAGTCCTGATACTACCTTTCATAGCAGCATGTTTTACCTTTGGCTCCTGCAGAATTTCCGGTCGTTTCGGAGTATGATTTTGTAGTATACGCTGTTTGATTGCTTCCTCGGAATAACCGCCGCCCAATGTTTTCAGCCGGACATAACGCTCCTTGCCCGGAGGCCGTACTGCTAAATACTTCACATCGGCCTTAACTTCATATCCCTGCTTTTTCAATTCGGCCAGAAATTGTGTGAAGGTCATGGACGCGCTGATGGCCTTGTCCACATCCTCGCGAATAAAGCCCCGATATGTAGGTTTGCCTTCCTGCTCTGCTTTCCACTCCGCATAATGTTTGGATTTTCCCCTCTGTGGATTTTCAATGACCGATAATGAATATTCCCGGCACAGGCGGTCTGATATTTTCCTCATCTGTGCATACGTAGCCTCGTTGTCGCGATACCGCTTACCGTCAAGAAAGGATACCGAATTCAGTACAAAATGATTATGAAGATGGTGCTTATCCAAATGAGTGGATACCACCACCTCAAAATGGTCACCCCATAACTCCTGTGCCAGTTTCACGCCTATGGCATGCGCGGTTTCGGCTGTAGCTTCTCCCGGGGTAAACGCCTGATATCCGTGGTACGCCAGAATACCGCCTGTTTTCTGAAACTGTCGCTTGGTAAAGCTCATATCCTCATAGGCGGTTGCAGGATCACAGTTTATCCCGGTCACATAAAACTGATGCTCGGTTTTTACATCCTGCTCCGTATACTCAAGTACATTCCGAAGTCCCTGAAAATTCGGACTTGAAAAATCAGGATTCCCGGTCTTATTGGGATTAGTGGCATAATCAATAACCCGGCGAAGGCTGTCCTGTACATCCCATATCGCTGTAGTTGCCATAAGTCACCGCTCCGTTTCGTGGTGCTTATTATCCGGCATAAGAGGGTAATCGTTCAGCAGATCCTGCGTATCGCAAATATGGTTGATGATCGCATCCAAATCCACCCCGATATCTTGTTTGTAATGGTCTGTTACAAGCTCAAGAGGATTTTTAAATTTCAGGAGGTAATCAAGGGCTGGTTCGCCATACCGGTTAATTTTCATATGTCGGTACACCATTTGACAAGCCGCTGTCTCGTAGGCTTTATCAAAAATGTCCTGCCTGCTTTCTTTGAGCATCGCCGTTCTAAAATCCTTAAAATTTTGATCAAGCCGCCTCGATAGCCGTTCATGCTTCATTACTGAGTTATCCATTAAATTCTCTCCTTTCCGGCAATGTGAATGCCGCCTTTATGTCAAGTGTCGCACTACGCAAGCGGTTGGCTTCATACTGGAATGCAGACCTATCTATATGCCCGGTCGCATTTGCCACCACCGCAATCTGGTTCAGATTGACGCCGACCGCGTGAAGTTCCCGGATCATGGCATGGTAATCCATGGGCGGAAGTTCTTTTGGAACATAACCATTTATAAGGGCGCGAATATATGCTTCCTGTGACAGCCCTGTTCTCTTCACCTGTTTGGAAAGAAATTGCTGTTCCTTTTCGTTTAGGCGAAACGTTATTTTAATACTTCTTTTAAGCATAAATACCTCCATTCGGATAAGGGTTTCAGGGATTATCCCTGACAAGCGAAGAATGCTGGCATTTTGCAGTGCTTGCTGCAGCACAAGACAGGGTCTTGTGCTGAGTGTGAGTTACGATTGTTCTCGAATACTACCAGCCGAAAAAAAAGAGCAGGAGTTATCGCACCTGCTCACGGTAATTTTGTATTTTTTTATGCCCATTTTCACCGTTATAAAACTTGTATTTATAATAATATTATTTTTCTAAAGTGAGAGTAAATAAAAAGAATTTTCATATGAGGCTTTGCATTGAACTTACAATTCTATTTTGATCCTTCTCTTGATTCGCGCCTCGCTCTGATGAATATATAAGGATATAGCAAGCAATTTCATACCCTTTTCAATGCATGGATTTAATGCTTTATAAAACGGCGAAGAGTGGTCAATTTGGATCTGCTCTACATACGGATTCAAAGAAGCAATAACAAGCGCTGCATTATTGCCTACGTCCATCAACGAGGATATCTCCTTAAGCTGATCGAGCGTCCGCTGAGAAAAGACCGTTGGGAACACAGCACTTTTCCCTAAAGAAAGTATACTTTTGACTTCCAGAAGGGTATTGCTGTTCGCAATAAATAAATCGCTTTTATAGGAGCCGATTTTATATTCCCGATATACCTCAGATCGTTTGCCGAGATCTGAAAAGCACCTCTTTCCAATGTCCCGCTTAATCACACTGTTGACCTTTCCGATATTCAGCAGGATATGATTATGCTTATAGGGAACGGCAAGTAAGGAATATCTTGTTCTTGCGTTGGGTGCCTCTGTTGGGAGTAGAAGCACCCGTTTTCCATGTAAATCGATGAAATTATCAAGACGGCAGGAGGATGGAACATAGCATTCTATGGCCTCATCCTCCACCATAACCTCACATATAAAGCGGTTTTTCCTCTCCCTTATAAATATACCCTCTATTGGCTGATCTAAAGAAACCAAACGGCTTATGCTCCTTATTTTTTTGACTCGATGAAGCCAAGTAACTGCGCCTCTGATATGAAAAAGCCCTGCATCCTAATGATGTCACTATCGGTCATCAGCAGCATATCTCCCTTACCGAGCAAATCCTCAGCGCCAGCGCGATCCAAAATCGTCTGAGAATCGACATGGGAGGGCAGCCTAAAGGACACACGATATGGCAGCACGGCTTTTAAGGATGAGGTTACTATTGTCGCCCTGGGCTGTTGAGTTGCAATGACTAAATGGATACCCAAATTGCGGACGCGTTGAGCAAGCATGCAGAGGTTGGTTTCAAAGCTCTTGCGGAAATCCTTACCCTGTAGCTCTGCGGCTTGTACTAAATCAGCATACTCATCGATTACTACAACTAACCGCTTCATGCGTTTGTCTGGATTTTTACTATTATAAGAATCAATATCTCGGCTATTAGCTGAACGTATAAGTCGAGTGCGTGTATCCTTTTCCTCGCTATTAATTAGCTCTAATGCATCCAACGCCTCATGTGCATCGGTTAGCACCCTTTGCCCACGGAGGTGAGGAATGCCCTCGAAGAAATGAAAATCAGTTTGCTTTGGATCAACAATAAGAAGCTCTAAATCCGCAGGACCAAGCTTTTGTAAAAGACTGACGATTATTGAGTATAAGAATACCGTTTTCCCCGACCCTGTAGTTCCGGCAATAAGCATGTGCGGAGCCCTTGCCAAATCAACCAACTGATATGAACCATCAGGCATCTGGCCCGCTAAGACATTGAGTGAGCCCACAGCACTATCAAGCCTGTGCAGGTTTTCAACCAGTATCAAGGGCTTTCCGATGTCGGCAAATGGGACATCCATCCCGACATATCTGGTACCCTTAATATTATCAATAAAGATTTCACCGAAGGCTTCAAGCTCACGCGCAATATCCTGACTCTTATCCATCAGCTTTTTAATGGTTTCACCCGGCTTCAACTCAATTTTGAAGCGAGTAAAGCGTGCGGCCTGCTGTATCAGGCTTTCATCTACGGGGTTAGCCTTAATTCCATACCCTTTAAGGATAATATTCAGGCGAATACATTTCTCCTTGATCTCAGGGCTGATTGCAGGCTCACTAACAGATGCAAAGGAGGTCTGTGCTTCGGAGGCTTGTGAATTAGCCGCCGATGTCATGTCAACAGTATCTTGTGAGTGATCTTCAGCTTTTGAAGAAGTATGTGCTTCTGGCTGTTTAGAAGCCTCCTCCTGCTCAGCAAGAGAATTTTTATCTACGGGAGGCTCCTGAACATCTGAGGGTATCGGAGCAGGAGCGTCTCCCAATTTAGTAAACTGCATATTTGTTAGCAGAGCCTGTATATCCGAGCTACCAAGCTTAAGCAGTGTGAAGCTTTCATGCGCCGCATCGCCATCACCAGGATATACCTCCTCTGAGGTTGTAGCACTTTCAAAATCGACGTGGCAAATAGTCTTCGTTAAGCCGAAGGGATATTCACCTGCAAATAATCCATTCAGCCATCGTGTATGCTCATATTTTTCGTCAGAGGACAGTTCTGAATGATACAGGCATTCAAAAACCTGCTCTCGGAGAATTTCCTTTCTCGATACAGTAGTAATTTTTTCAGTATGGCCAAACATTTCACGCAAAAGGTCTTCAAGAATTAAAGTTTGCTCCACAGCATGTCCAGAAATAGCCCCTTGTGAAATGGAATAGTCGGCATGTGTTTTAACCTCAATAATATCTATCTGTGGTGCAGTATTCTGAGAGGAAAACCGAAGTCCAATCAAATCAGGGAGCTTGCCATCTTCACGATCAGATAACCATTCACGGGCAAGTTGTGTATCAAGACCAACTAAAAGGGCTGACGGATGCTGTTGCTTATAATGTATTGCGGCGATTGACAGCCCAAGACTGCCTTTGCCATGATTTTGGTCAAAAATGCTATTGGTGGAATGCGAGACGATGCTCAGTAGGCCATCATCATTGATGTCTCTTATAGCCCTTATTATATGTTTGACGCCGTCCTCATTCGGAATAAAGTTTCCTAAGGATGCAATAAGCTGATTGTATCCGAGGACGAACTTCCCGCTGTTTTTTGAATAAATCCCAATGGAACGGTAATCATAGCCCTTATAAAACAGCTTTTCACTTGCTGACCGCAGAGATATGTCCCAGCTTTTCAGATTCTGGTCTAGGATGATCAGCCAATCCGCGAGCCCGAGCAGTTGCCTGTAAGTTTCCTCCTGCAATGGAGAATTCACGAATACACTTCGGTGTCCGAAGGATGAGGGCTGCTCACGAAGCTTTTCCAGAATGCCTGCATAATCAGCAAATATCCCACCCTCGTTAGCAGGCCGAATTCTAACACTGCCCTGAATACGGTTGTATTCATAGACCTTGGGTACGCATAGGGGATGGATATGAATTTGCCGGCTATTACGTGCCAAATCAATTTGCTTCTCATTGGGATCGAAAACAACCAGTAGATGCTGCTCGCGGTTTATCCTGTTTATGATTTCTGTGTATGAGAGCTTTTTATTTACAATCGAGAGGTTAAAGCGTCCGGACTTTTTGCCTTTTATTTTGCCGAGCATCCCATCATTCAGGGACTTGTCCTGAATCTCCATCCATTCAGAGGATGCTTCCTTGGTCCGATATATCGAAAGATCAACACCAACAGACCCAAAGGCCGCAAATTCCTTATCCTTATCAAGTCTCTTGAGCATATTGACAACAGCCTCTACAGTTGGAGGATTAATCAGGGTGACGCGAAGCATCATGCTTGAATGCGGGTAAAGGCACATATAACGTATTATTGCCTGCTGTACAGCCTCCATACCGGTTTCGCCCTCATTGATTTGAGGCTTTGTGGAATACACTGGCAAGCAGCCAATTCTGCCTGCAATCGGCAGGCATTCAGAGCTTTCAGCAATGCTGTTCGGTACAAGCACAAGCGTCAAAGGATCTGGAATATCCTCTGCCTTACGAATAATGAAGGCCTTATCATCCTCTGAAAGATAGCAGTCCTGACCCTCCTCAAGGCTTCCAGACTCCAGCATCTCTTGTGCAAGTTTGATGTATTTCCATAGGTAAAGAGGATTAAGTGGAGTAGGGACTACATGACTGCTTTCTGCACCAAGCACATATAAAAAATCCAGAGAGATAATGGTGTTGACAATATCCCTTGCTCCAACTGAGTCCACGCTCCAAAGAACAGCAAAATGATTTTTAATAGAAGCCAACAGACACTCGTAAGAGGAAAGGTATTCGGCGAATTCCTTGTATTTGTTAAGCACTTGAAGCATGGGAATATCCTGTAGGCGCTTGCTATAGGGCAAGATTTTCTGTCTGCTTACGGCAAACGCCTCAAAGGATGAAGAAATCTCCCCGGCGGCCTCAGAATCTGTGATGTATCGCTTTGCCCTGCTCAAATACTCTCTTATGCGTTTGTCAATATAGCTGGTATCAAAGGGTACAAGCTCATATTTATCTTTATCTAAGGCTTCAAGAGCATCCTTGGGGTTTTTTACCTCCGCATAGATTATGCCACCCCAATACTCCTCTGTTGAAACAGTCTGCGCTAGCAGTTCTTTCCGTTATAAAGCTTTTTGATAAATTGTAAGCTGTTCATAACCTCACCTCGTATAGCTCAGTATGATGCTCTCGGGAGTAAAGTCCTGAAGCCTTTGAATAATATCAATGGTTTGAAGCCTTTTACTCATCCAGCGCTCATACCAATATTCGATCATGGCCTGCGTTTTCGCCCTGACATCCTCATCGCTGGTGATATCAAATGGGTAATTCAACTCATCTGAATGACCAAGAAGAAATTCATTTGTATTCGACGCCAACTCCATCGAATATACTATCCTTGGTGAATAGTGCTTCAGAAAAGCGTCAGCCTTGATCCCTATTGTGCTTAGCCCTCTGCTAATTAAGCGAAAGCGGGGGCTTGTACCTTCGCCGAAAATATGGTTTATTCTGCGCCCGCCATCCTGAAGCTCTAATAGTTGCATCATTGCGTCAGTGGTTTCCTTAGAAAAATATACAGTTCCGTAGCCTTCGGTGATTCCCATCTTCTTGAATTGGAGTGTAAAGTCTTCGGTTATCGGAACCTTGATTCGGTTATATTGACTGCTACCCAAGGAATAAAGGCTTGTCGTACCTAAAAAAGCAAGCCGACTGTCACGAATTACCCGTTTACCCTTCATGCGGGATGCAATTTCACTAACCTGGTTTGTATATTTCTCAGTATAATCACGGATTACAATAGGGCTGCAGGCCAAAATGCTTACCAACTTGCCGCCAAGCAGTTGATTGTAGGGTGGTATTGCTCCGCAAACGATGATCTCCATCATATTGGAGCCAATCTTTGTCTTCCTATTTGCCACAAGAGCGACGTTAATGGCTTTGCGACCCTGCTCATTTTTCATCATAGCTTCAAGCCATTTAGCATGGTTGTCGCATTTGAAACGATTGAACCAGCGCATCGCGTCTAGCAGCTTTGCTAACTCGAAGGTTCTCTTTTTTTTGAAAAGAATCTCCTTTGTTTCGTCTTCCCAATTTATTACCTTGGCTGTTTTTTTATTATCTATTGCTTGCTCTCGTAATTCCTCATATAAGAATCTCAGCTCATTAATCGTCTCTTCTGAGGGATATTTTGTGCCTCTGTGATAACCGAGATCACGTACATATATATCATTGATAGCGTTTTTTAAATTTCCAAGCAGTACTTCCATGGTTTGTCGAGAATAAGCTGTAATTCTAGCTATATGCTCCTCCTCGGTTTCTAAATATCGCGTCCGTTTTGATGTTATAGTTCCCCCGTTGGTCTGACTTACCTCTTGTTTGCTGATTTCCTTAGAAGCCTTGCGCTCTAAGGTGGCTCGAATGGCGTCCACCGTCCAGCCAATCTCATTATCACGCACCGTTAGATTTAAAACGGCATTTCCTAATGCGAAGATGCCAATGATAGGGTGAAATTCCTGTGCGCGATCCCTTACAAGATAGAACAGGTTTCGTCCCGGCATGGACTTATACGGAATGGACCAGGTATACCGAAAATATCTCCATATGTCCGTATCGCGATAGCCGGTTTGCTCATCAATTGAATGGGTAACCAACTGGATATAAGGATCAACAACACGCTGTCCATTTTGAATAGCTTGAATCAACACATCCCTGCTGCCAATCAGGTTCTTGATGGATATCTCACAGCCGTGGTATACCTTTACACGTTCCATGTAAGTAATAAAACGCAGATTAGAATCGACCTTAAATTGTGCCCTTCTTTCGGTGCTTAAGCGATGCCGGATATATTCCTTGTTGTTAGAATTTTCAGTAAGCATTGTCAGATAAAGCTCAGCATTGTTTTTCACCTCAAGGCTCCAGCCTTGCTGCATTAAATCATACAGGACCCTAAGTGCTGCTATGTACCTTAACCCCTCAAAATTGTTGTCTGCGACACCGTCTTCGGTAGTGGTTATCTCTTGCTTTATTAATAAATCCCTATAATTAGGAAAGACCTCTCCCAGTCTCTTAGCCAAGCACTGAAATCTACCCGCATATTCTTCATTCAGTGCAGGTGAATATATTTCTGAAATTTCGTTTGCCTCAATTGCCATAAAAAGCGACCTCCAGAATCTAAATAATAAAATGCCTACTAAAAATTGATTACCGGACAATCTCAACAATGTCGCTTAACTCACAATTAAGAGCAACGCATAAACGAACTAATACATCCAAAGCCACATATTCGTTCTTGCTCATTTTTGAAAAAGTGCTTGCACTTACATTAGCCATTTGACGCACTTGTGGTTTTTTTAATTCCTTTTCAATTATGAGCATCCACAACCTTTTATAGCTGACTCCCATATAGTACACCTCGTATACATCTAGGGTATAAATTATTTTTTATTATATCACAAAATTCGGCAAATTTCCCAAAATATTATGAGATGTCACCATTTTATTTTTGTTCTCGCAATATAATCAGAATGATTAGATAAATAAAGGGCATTAAAACTAAAGACTATACTGATCTGATTCCTTTTGCAGTTTTATCCCTAATACAATTTTCAAGTAATCGTTCATGTCCTTTCCCCGTTTCGGTGGTTCGTTTCTGACGTTGTATCTGGAAGGAAGAATTAATTGAATGGTTTTTGTAGCTAACCGTCCTGGCGCATCGTTGTCCAGATGCAGGACGATGTTGTTTATATGCGGAAAGTCTTGAAGGTATTGCATAAGCGCGGCAGGCGGTGTACTATCTTCAATCGTGTTCTTAGGCTTGTAAATTCCAGCCAGAGACAGGCAGTTTTCTTGCCGCCAATCTCTGCCTGCAAGCAGTTCCAGCGTGCAAAAAGACAGCAAATCAATTGCGCATTCAAAGAGATGTAATATTTTGGATTCATTTCTTGCCGAAATAGAAAAAGAGTAATGCTTATCGCTGCCGTCAACGTCACCCATAAACCGTTGGCCGGAGGTTCCCCGGAGTGCTCCATACCGGAGAATACCCTCCCGGTCAAAACCAACAAACACCGCGTTATGGTACTCCTTACTTTCATACAACCGGTTGGTCTGGATGCAGTAGTCGATGATATCCTGGTGAATACCACGCCCAGCCAGATAGGCAACTACGCGGTTATTGTTTTCATTTCTTTCCGGCAACAACAGGTTTCTCGGCTTGGTGGGTTCCTGTGTTGAAGGAACAGACGGAACCATGTCCGCCTGTCCGTCTATCTGAAGCACCGCTTCGGGGAGCGTCATGCCCCGCACCTTAATCAAATAATCCAGAGCGGAGCGTCCCCCGATGCCGCGCGACCACCAGTTCCATTTGCCATTAGATATCTTAAGGCTGTCATGCGTGCGAGTCGTATAGACTTCGCCTGAAAACTGTACCAACTCCTGCGGCTCATAATATTGCAAGTAAGTCAGCAGGTCCATTTGTTTTGCGTGTTCAATCTGTTCCGTGGTTACATATGCCATATTTCTCACCCTATCTTTCGTGCCCTACCGCCTTTTTCTCCGGTTCGGCTTCCTCGTCCGGCTCTGCATCCATTACAATGCTCTCTTTCTGATCCATGTTGAGCAGAACATTCAACTCGTTCAGCCTGGCTGATTTTTTCTTCAGCTCCTGTTCCTTCTCAAAAGGCATTTGTACCTGTTTCTTTGCGGTTTCCATCTGCTGTTGCAGCGTTTTTAACTGTTCGCGCCAATACTCCAGCTTCTTGGGTATCTCAGTGAGTACGTTGTTTAGCCTAGTGATGTTGCCGTGGACATCGGAGCCAAGTGAAACCGAATGTCCCAATGCACCTTGCAGGGTGATCTGATACTCTTTTTTGAATGTGTCAAATGAGAACATCATAGGAAATCCCATATAGCTGCCTAGCTCCTGCGGCTCAGGCGACGTCATCATCTTGCAGGCATCCAGTACGGCCGCACCGGCCGCGGCTTTTTCAGCATATGCCACCTCCTTGACCACCATGCCGTCAAACTTGTTTTCCTCTTTTTTGCCTTCGGTTTCAACCGTAGCATGGTACTGTCCGAATCGCTCCAGATCCTTTTCAAGTCCGGCGATCCGCTCTCCGGTATATTTGATCTGTTGCGGAAAATGTTTGATCAAGCTGTCCTCCAGTGAATACTTCTGGCTCAAATGGCTGGCTTTGAGTAATTTTAGTTTTGATACCTGAATATCGAGATCCATCTTCTCCTTTATAAACGGATTCCCGGTTGCCAAGGCTTTAACTTCGGCATAAGAAAGCGCCGTTTCGTCAATATCCTCGGCGCTTCTGACACATGATTTTGAAGTCATGATCTGCGAGATAAATTTCTGCTTATTCTCCAGAATTTGATACAGGTACGCGTCGAAGGTGTTTTCCGTCACGTAGCGGTACATATGCACTTCGGGATTTTTATTCCCCTGCCGAATCGTGCGTCCGGCCCGCTGCTCCAAATCACGCGGCCGCCAGGGGCAATCAAGGTCATGACTTGCAATCAGCAAATTTTGAACATTGGTGCCCGCGCCCATCTTCGCCGTGCTGCCGATCAAAACGCGCACCTGCCCCTTGCGCACTTTAGCGAACAGCTCTTTTTTCTTGATCTCCGTATCCGCCTCGTGTATAAACGCGACTTCCTCCTTTGGTACGCCCATTTCTACAAGCTTTTTGCGGATATCGTCATAGACGTTAAAATTTCCATCATTCTTTGGGGTGGACAGATCACAAAAAAGGAGCTGGGTCAGCTTTTGTTCCCGGTTCTCCTGCCAGAAGCGGAACACATTCTCCACGCAGGCGTTCACTTTGCTGTCCTGATGGTCGGGCAACATACCGTTTGCCAACCGCTGGTCGAGCGCCAGCTTGCGGCCGTCGTTGGTGATCTTGAGCATATTGTCCTCATATGGCTCCACCATCCGGTTTCGTACCTTTTCGGCGCGCTCCGCTAAATCCGCAACCATCTCCTTCTGAAACTCACTCGGCTTTACGGCGACGTTGTGATATCTGGGTGTGGGCGTGGGCAAGTTCAGCATATCCGCGGTCTTTATGTCCGCAACCTCCTTGAACATATTCATCAATTCAGGAAGATTATAAAAGCGGGCGAACCGTGTTTTGGTGCGGTAGCCTGTACCCTCGGGTGCAAGCTCAATGGCTGTGATCGTCTCGCCAAACGTGGACGCCCAGCAGTCGAAATGCTGTAGGCAATGCCGCCGCAGCGTCGCATACTGCAAATACCGCTGCATGGTATACATTTCTGTGATGGAATTGCTGACCGGTGTTCCCGTTGCAAACACGATCCCACGCCCGTCCGTGATCTCGTCCAAATAGCGGCATTTGGCGAACAGGTCACTGGACTTCTGAGCTTCTGTCTGGGATATACCGGCGACGTTTCTCATTTTCGTGTAGAGGAAAAATAGCGATAGGTAACTTTTTGAAATTATCTCCAAGTTTTCCCCCGCTTCACACCGTGCATGCACCTTTCAGCGCACACGGCGTTCCATCAATTTGACTTACTTTCTTCCATCAGATTTCAACACCGGAATAGCCTCACGGCTATTCCATGCTTACAAATTTCACATTAATTTTTGCTTGAATTTTTCGATTTTCCGTTTTGTTTTAAGGTCTGTTTCCTGAGGTATCGGACTGTTATGTATCATCCGGTGACATTTTTCGCACACCCATGCAAGATTGCTCACCTTGTTGATTTTATCCAACGGCAAACGGTTGTCCACATGATGGCAGCGCCGCAACGTATTATCCAGTAACGGCGTTCCGCAGCATCTGCATTTCCCTTTATCACGATTAAAAGCATATTCCCGGTTCATGAAATACTCAAAATTGTATTTGCCTGTTGCGTAAGCCGCCATCAGTATTTCCTTGCTTGTATTTATTGACGGCCTGTTACATGGCAGTGGTTTGCTTTGGTTCCGGTATTTCACATAACGTCTTCTGCCTTCGTCCGTGTAGGGAGTTACCCGCTGATCAAAAGCCATTTTCTCATGCGCCGTGTGAGTGATAAAAGCCATGGTGATTCCTATCCATTTACCTTCCAGCGGAATGGCAAAGGTTTTACTGATATACCCCTCATGCCTATGCGGAAGGTTTGACAGATCCTTCAGCGGTATTTGCCACGCATTGTATTTGTCCGGATACATCCGTTTCCACGCGGAAAACGCACTGTTATTGACCCGCCTGTCTATCGCATGAAATGCATGTGCACTGATTGCAGGCCGCAGGTATTCAGCAATACCCATTATTACCGAATTAATATATTGAATTTGTGCAACTCGGCTGTTCGGCTCCGCATACATTCGGATATCCTGAATCTCTTTGCATAGCTTTTTAACCTTGATCCCTAGCCTTTCCATATCCGGGAGCGGCTTTCCAACAAAATGTTGTTTATTGCTCTCCGGTGTCCGCCGGGGCTTTTCGGCTTTAATGACAAATCCGAGAAAATGAATTCCTTCCGTTTTCATATCCGTAACCTTCGTTTTCTCTTGGGAAAGCTCCAGTTTCATTTTGTACCGGAAGTATTCCGTCAGTTCCCGTTTCAGCCGCTCGGCTTCTTGTCTGGTTGAAGTCAGTATCACCCAGTCATCCGCATAACGGATATTATATTTTGGCGTCACGCCTGCCCATTTTAATCTGCGGGTGTCATTACATTTATGCTTGCATTGCCTGTGTGGATCGTAATATTTTCTGCCGACATACCAATCAAAATCGTTCAGATAAACATTGGCGAGCAACGGCGAAAGTATGCCGCCTTGCGGCGTTCCCTGACCGTCATTTTTGAACATACCGTATTCGATATATCCCGCTTTCAACATTTCTCCGATAATCTTGATTAGCCGCTTATCATGTATCCCCATCCTCCAAATCTTTTGAAGCAACAGTCTATGATTAATGTTGTCAAAACATCCCTTAATATCGCCTTCCAGTGCCCATGTAGGCTGGTCCGGCGACTTCCAGGATGCATTTATGAGGTTTACAATATCCATAACGGCATGTTTTTGCGCCCGGTATGGGCGAAATCCATAGCTATGCGGGTAAAACCTCGCTTCGCATATCGGCTCAATCACTATCCGTATACATTCCTGGACAATTCTGTCCAGAATAGTGGGAATACCGAGTGGCCGTGTTTTGCCGTTACTTTTCGGAATGTAAACACGTTTGGCCGGTTTAGGCTTGTAGTAGTGAAACATTGCCTTTACCAGACCTATTACTTCATCCCTTGGCATTTGGAGATACCTGTCCATCTTTACCTTATCCACACCGGCAGTTTTGCTGCCCTTGTTGGACTTGATATTATGGATAGCGGTTGTAATCGTTACTTCGTGGCTTACCGCCTCTAACAGTCCTGTAAAAATTATTCCCTGCTTAGACCTTGCATACAGAAAATCAAGAAGCTGTTTGAGTCCAGCCTCATTTGAAAACCTGACGTTTAAATGCACAAGGTTACCACCTCGCAGTTCATCACCCATTATTTCAGGGAGTTAATAGTTTTCATTTGTGAAATTTGTAAATCAAACTGACTCGTCCCCTTCGCCTTGGAGTATTTCAACTCCGTGTAATTGGCTCTTTCCAATCTCAGACTACTATGGGACGGCTGACTTTCCGTAATTTTCATCGCTCTGTTAAGCTCCGGTTACGGACTCTCAAACGTTCCTAAATCCTTATCCTTTTATGAAACCCTTAGGCCGTTACCTTACACCGTGAAACCTAAGCATACTTTGAACCACAGTTGCCGTATGCCTCCGATGGATATTTCATCCCATCGGGAATATACCGAAAAACCAGCGGCATATTCTTTTTCAATCCTCCCCTTTTCAGGGGCCGCCTTCTCTTACGATGCTGCATAACTTACCCTAACGGGTAGCCATAGGTTTCGGAAGCCCGCACCATCTATTCCATATCTTTCGACTTAGGACATCAGGTTACGTCTTCACCACGCTTTGTACACCTGACATTAACAGTTGCCCGGTGCACAGTGGAGTATTAGCTCGCGTGCTGTCTCCGGCGTTGGCTTGCCGTATGTGGATTTGCTCCTTTCCGACATTGGTTCTGCACGGCAGGGGAATTACGCCCCTGAATTCAGGATTTAAGTTCTCTGCGATATTTTCTTGTATTCCAAGTGCAATCGCATGGCGCTCTTTATCGCATCTGCCAGATGCGGTTTATGCGCAACGTCTCGCACGGTTCTTATAAAAATCCGCCTCGTCTATGAATAAGCGGTCAACACCGAGTTCTTCAAACGTCACCACATCATCCTTGCGCGCCGTATCGTTCAGCTTCTTTAATTTCAGCTCCAGCGCTTTTTTGGTTTTCTCCAAATCCTTGATCGCGTACCGCTCGCTTCGTTCCTCTTTCAGTTCCCTTATCCCGTTTGTGACCTCAAAAATCTGTTCCTCCAACTGCCGCCTTTGCCGCTCCGCTGAAATAGGTATTTTCTCAAATTGCGAATGCCCAATGATCACCGCATCGTAGTCACCCGTTGCAATACGGCTGCAGAACTTTTTGCGGTTTTTGCTTTCGAAATCCTTTTTTGTTGCTACAAGAATATTCGCGCTCGGGTAAAGCTGTAAAAACTCACCCGCCCACTGTTCTATCAGATGGTTCGGCACCACAAACATGCTTTTGTTGCAGAGCCCAAGATGCTTGCTTTCCATGGCTATAGCGGTCATTTCGTAAGTTTTCCCAGCTCCGACGCAATGCGCCAGCAGCGTGTTGCCGCCATAGATAGCATGAGCCACCGCGTCTACCTGGTGCTTACGCAGTGTGATCTCCGGATTCATCGCCGTAAACTTAATATGGCTGCCGTCGTATTCACGAGGCCGAATGGAGTTGAACCGGTCGTTATAAAGACGTGTCAGCCGTTCCCGGCGCGCCGGGTCCTTCCATATCCAGCTTTGGAATGCTTCCTTAACGGCCTCCTGTTTCTGTTGCGCCAGTATGGTTTCCTTTTTGTTCAGGACGCGCGTTTCCTTGCCATCTGCATCCCGCATTGTATCAAAGATACGCACATCCTTGAGGTTCAGGGAATCCTCAATGATTTTATAGGCGTTTGCCCGTTCTGTGCCGTAGGTTATATTGGCCTTAATATTGCTCCGGTCGTCGTTCTTTCCCTTTATACTCCAGTTTGCTGTGTAGCCTGAATAGAATACGTCTATATACCGTTTGCACATATGCGGCGTTTCCAGCAATTCAAACATAAAGTCGCGGATTACATCCGCGGGCAGCCATGTGGCTCCCATGCGCACGTCTATCTCCGACGCGCTCAAATCCTTTGGCTGCACTGCTTCCAGCGCCCGAATGCTGGTTTCCAGTTCTTCCGCCAGATCAGGCCGCATTTTGGCCAACTCGCCGGCAAGCCGCAGCTTGTTGCGCACATTGCCGGACAGATAGGCGTCCGCGGTGACAAAAGGGCACTTCGCAAGGTCAAAAAAAGCTCCAGGGATCTCCGTTGGGTCGCAATCGCCCAAATCGCGGAAAATAACGCCCTGCAGGTCGAGTTCAAGCTGTTCAACGGATAACCCGGTCAGGCTTTGCATGAATCCCAGATCAACGCCGGCTTTTTCAGCAATAGAAATCGCAAGGGCTTCGGCAGCGGTATCCACATGGGTGACGGTGGTGCGCTGACGGATAGTCCTTTTCGAAAACATATCCGCCTTGCGCTCCAGCTCCCCATTCTCGTCGATTATCTCCAATGAGCAAAGCAAACAATAGGAAGAATCGTCCGAAAATGCCAGACTGTTGCCCCGGCTGTTGATCAATCCATATGTTTTGGTAAAAGCATCATACAAGCGGTTTAATTTGAGCTGTTGCTCTTTGATGGTATCGTCGCCAAAATCCTCGGTCTGGTAGTAGATGAGGTCGCGGACGCAGTCCCGCAGGGCGATCATGCCTTTGATTCGTCCCTGCGCGGTAACAGAGGTATCAACCGGGTTCATCCTGCTGTTTTCACGGTAGTAAATACGGCCTTCTACAATACAAAAGCTGAAATTGCGGATACCTGGATCTGCGGGGATGGATTTATCCTCGCCTTCACCGATGTCGTCTAATTCGTATTCAGTGATCTCCCCGTGGATGTTTTCCATTACTTTAGAGAGCTGTTCAGCCAGATCGGCCCTTTCTATGGGTACGCAGGTCGTTTCATTTCTGTTGCCGTACATCCCCTCATCATAGGCCATCGTGCCCAGCACCATGTCCGGATGGTCCGCAAAGTATTGGTTGATAGGTACACCGTCTTCCGTTTCGGTGAGATGCAGCCAGTCGGGTTCCACATCCACCGGACGGTCGCGCTTCTGCAGAAAGAGGATGTCTGCGGTTACTTCGGTACCCGCGTTTGCAAAAAACGCATTGTTCGGAAGCCGGACAGCCCCCAACAATTCCGCACGCTGTGCAATATAACGGCGCACCTCGGAGCTTTGCTTATCCAGCGTGCCTTTGCTGGTGATAAATGCGACGATGCCGCCAGGCCTGGTCTTATCCAAAGCCTTGGCGAAAAAATAATCATGGATCAAGAACTTGTTCTTATCGTATTTCTTGTCTGCTACCCCATAACTGCCGAATGGAACATTCCCGATCACGAGGTCGAAAAAGCTGTCGGGCAGGTTTGTTTCCTCAAATCCCTGAACTGCGATATTGGCCTGCTGGTAAAGCTGTTTTGCGATCCGGCCTGTGATACTGTCCAACTCCACCCCATACAGCCTGGAATCCTTCATGCTCTCCGGTACCAACCCGAGAAAGTTTCCGACACCACATGCGGGTTCCAGCACGTTTCCCCTCTGAAATCCCATGCTTTTAAGGCAGGTGTAGATTGCCTTGATTACTATGGGAGAAGTGTAATGTGCGTTCAGGGTTGAAGCCCTCGCGGATGTGTATTCTTCATCTGTAAGCAGTTCTGTTAATTCGGTGTATTCCTTTGCCCACTGGCCGTTTTTCTCATCAAATGCCTGTGGCAACGCTCCCCAGCCTACATACTTTGAAAGGATCTCCTGTTCCTCCGGAGTGGCCAGACGTTCTTCTTCTTCCAGTTGATTCAGCAGCCGTATAGCGGCAATATTCCAGCTGTATTTTGTCTTTTGTCCGCCTACACCCAGGTCATCATTGGTGATATGAAAATTGAAACGCGGCTGCTTCGGCGTTTTGGGGACGAGATCAATGCGGACTTTAGTAACTTCGCCGTCCCGGGTTTTCTGCCATATGGGTTCTGTTTGCTTCTCCAGAATACCTCGGACAAAGCCGAGGTATTCCTTCCGGAAGATCGGAAAACCCGTACCCTTCTGGAATGTGATATCCCGCAGGCTGACAGTTCCGGTCTCTGCGTCTATGCTGTCTATGGCGTAACGCCGGTCCTCTATGGTGAGTTCCAAGCCAACGGCAATTTCTTTTTCGGCTGGTTCCTGCTTCGATTGTTCGTTCCCCGAATCCGGTACCTCGACATCGAGTTCCACATAGGACTTCCCGTCCGTACCGTCATCTTTTTCTATAGTGACGGTATCTCCCGCGCGGGTGATGGTCACGTCCCCGATTTCGTGTAACCATTCAGGCGTATTCGCATCTCCGGCATGAAGTGTACCGGTGCCATCTGTTTCTCCGGCAGATTGCTCCGGCGATATAAGGTGATCGTTCAGCGGGTTTTCCCGCAGAACCTGTTCAAACACATCCCTTTTAAATGTTTCCGTAAGCAGAGGGAACCGCATGTCGCGCAACTCCACTACATCACCTTCAAACGAACATATCTCATACTCGTCCGCGCCGATATATACTGCTGCTCCAAGTGAAAAGGTGTATTTTAGGTTTTCCCGTGAGGATTGTTCCTGTTCAGTTGGGACCGGCTCCCGGCCCATGATTTCACGCGCATATGCTTGCTCTGCAAGCTGCCGGCGGCGTTCTTCTATCTGCCGCTCATAAACCGGCAGATACTCCTTTTCCTTACTGTTCAGGTAGCGGTCTCCCACAATCAGTACACCCAGACGTATCGCAACCTGATTCCAAGTCAGCCTCAAATCGGGATTTGTAACGCTAAACTCTTTGCTGATAGAAAATCCCTTGCCGTCGCTCCATACGCTCCCGCTTGTACCGTTCAGAAAGGTATGCGTACCGCCGCCAATACCGTATTCGTGTTTCAGAAAATCAGCGGTTTCCTTGTTGGTATGGTTTTCCTGATAGTGCTCGTAAACTCGAAATTTACCGTCCTGAAATCCCGTGCCCCTGCTCAGAGCGTAAGCTATTTCAGACTCGGGGATAGAAAAAGCGGAGGATTTTTTATCCTCCGCCTTTTCTATTGCTTCAATTTGCTCTTGCTCTGATGGAAGTAGGCTTAGCTGTAAACCAGTTCTTCCAGTACCGTCTCCTCCGCCTGATGCTTCAGGTTGTTCATATGTCCCACCCATTCCATTTGGTGCAGATTCTTGTCCGGTGCGGGTTTGCTCTCCAGTAACTGCGCCGTTATCAGCTCTACCTGCTCCCTCGCCGCCCGGTCGATCTCCGACAGGTGGCTCATGATCTTGCCCGACATCATCAGGCTCGCGTACATCCCCGGCTTGTGATTTTTCAGATATGTTTTGCGCAACATCCCATATTTGCCGATCTGGACTTTTTCTTCCGGCAGTATCAGGTCGGGCATCAGGTAATCTCCCTGCTGCGTGTAGGTCAGTTCCATAATCACCATTCCTTTCATTCTGGTTTCCGCCTTTATTGTGGCGCGCTTCGTCTCTTTTTGCAAATGTGCGGCCTTGCCTTATTTCGGCGAGCATCCGGTTTCTTACCGTCGAGCCGATTTCCCTTAAAATCATCTCGGATATATCGCTTGTGGCTGCGCCCAGGCCGGAGACTGTATTCAATGTATTAAAATTGGCTATGTTTTGAAAGTCCTTGGATGTAAGATATTCATCCGCGATATATCCACAGCGGGATAAAAGCATGAAGGCTACGGAGCTTTTTAAAATTTCCTTGAATATGATTTCCACATTCAGATCGTCCAGCTCTTCCAGAAAACTTTCCCCACGGCATTCCATCAGCTCGGAGAGATAGTCTGAAAAATTATCGTCCACCGCGTTGTTGGCTGTCGCAATCAACGCGGTGGGTAAATCGCCACTGTCCTCAAGACTGCCAAAGGCGTTTTCCAACGTTTCCGTCACGGCGTCTTCATATCCGTCTTTCATTTTCCAAATAACAAAAGGACGGCTCCCATGGCTGTCTGTATCTGAAATATCGAACACATGACGGAGTTGAAGGCGCGGCCCGCTGTCATTTATGAGCGCAATGCCTTTTGACCCACCTTTGACCCACCGATGCACCGTTTTATTCCATTCATCCATTTCAGCGCAGGCTGTCGCGTCAGGCCGCTGGGCGAAAATCAGGATCTGTTCCCAAAAGGAATACTTGTGATTGTTCGCCGCGGTTTTTAAAAACAAAGTCCAATTCGTGTGGTTTACAGTGACGTCAAGTGCCGTCTTTTCCGAAAGCTCGGTAATATATTGCAGCTTTGTAGCCAAATTCAACCTCTCCCTTGCTATATAAAGATATACTTGTTGGAAAGCCTGCCGCCGTCATCGGTATACTGCGGTACAATGCCGATCATGCCCATCCGTTTTAACCGGTGCAGATTGTGGCTCACAGCCGAACGCGAAAGGCCCAAACCTTTTGACAGATTCTTTATGGATATGACCACGCTATAGTTGTCTTTTGAGATGTCCAAAATGTAACAGTAAAGCAGCTTGGCGGCGGGCGGAACATGCAGCCCAGCGCACAGCTTGTATCTTGCAAGATTGTTCATAAGCTTCTCCTTCCCCTATCGTTCTTGCATGTGTTGACTCTTCTTGGGAGTGCGCTGCAATTTCCCACCCTGGGTTTTTTCTTGCTGCTGTTGATTATTATTTTGATAGGCATAGACGTAAAAATTGTAATCTCCTCCGTGCGGAAAGCAGCGGAAATAATATCGGTGCTTATCCGTTATCACCCGGAAGCCGTAGATTCCCAGGAACCGCGAACCGGGTATGCGGGCTTCCGGGTGTGCAAAGCAGTATTCCGCCATGCTGTGCATGCCCTTTAAAATACCGTTTTCCCGCAGCGAATTGATCAGGTCGTCAAATTCCTCCTTAAAGGTATCCGTCTTTAAATCGCTTTGATGCTCCCACCAGCTTGTCCAGAACGCCTTGCCGCTTTGCCCAAAATCTCCGCGCAGATGGCCGATGCATCCGAGTTCCTTATCCATTTCAGGATTTGAATAAAAAAAATCCGCTTCCTCTGGAGCGGCTGTTTGAATTTCATATTCCATCTTTATCTTCCTCGTTGGTAAATCTGCCTAGCGTTCCAAGTCATCCTTGCTATGCGCCGTCTTTTGGGGCCTTTGTTCCGCAGGGGTTAATTCAGGATGGAAAGTCCTCTGGTACTGCACTTCTTCCTGTACTCGCTTACAAAAGTTTTCCACTGCAGCCAGACGGTCGTTGCAGTAATGCCCCAATACATAGTCCCTTTCACCCTTTCTGCATGTCCATGTCACGAAATCGGCTACTCCTACGGGTTCTGCGCGCTCTCCAATTACAAATTCTGAGCTTCCCACGCCCACAGCCAACCGGTCCGTAATGACATATCCCGCGTTTATTTCCTTATCCATGATACTTACCTCCCATATCCCGCTGATATAACAGGATATACCCGATCTCGTCCGTGCGGAGGGACCTAATTGCAAGAATATCCTCTATACTCATTGCCATGATCGCTTCATCTGTGGCATATCCCGCCTCTGCCAACTTTTCGGCAATCAGGCCGGCCCTGAACCGGCACATTTTGGCCGCATGCCGGATACGGCACAATGCCCAATTCCCAATCCCTTTTACTGAAAGCAATTCAAAGTCAGACATATCCATAATCCGTTCAAGCGTATTGATTCCTGCTTTGGACAAATTGTAATAGGCTCCCAACGATAATTCGTCCATCTCCGAAATACTTGTTTTTAAATTCAGCATACTTTGCCTACCTTTCAAATTCAGGTATCTTGTGCTTCCGCATAGCTTGTACCTGTTTGAGACTTTCCTTTGCCCATTCTGGCATGTGTTCAGGCTTGATAACACCCAAAATATCCTCGCGGTTCCAGCGCGATTCCTTACCGGAATAAAGATTAACTGTGTAAACCGCCCGCCCGCTAGAATTGGCATGAGTACCGAATCCGCTTGTAGCCAGCACGATCTGCTTATCGGCAGTACGGTATTCGGGCCATAAGCAAGCTGCGCGGATTGCCACCACCTTGTTTTCAATGCTTTTTCCATAATCGTTTGGTTCACATTGTTCCGCCGTGATAGGTTCCAGAGGGATTTCGATTTTCGCCCGTTCCTCTTTGACAGCTTCAATTTGTGCCGAAACGCGGGTAGTAAATACGCCCATCATTTCCAAATAATCCGCACTGCCTTCCGCATTAAAAAATTGTTCCAATCCAAAGGACTCATGCCTGGTACAGTCGCATACTATATACGGGTAATCAGATTTGGTTTCGTCAATACCAAAAACGATCTCTTTGTCCCCTACATGGATTGCGTGCTTTACCTCGTAGGTCTCCACCATGCGTTGTTCATCTTCCATACTATTTTCCTCCTATCTCCAATACAAAAAGGAACGGAAATCTGTCCCTTTTTGCAGCTTTGTTTTTATTTGGATTTTTGTTTTTTTCTGATTCTCAAATAAATGAGCCCGCCTACTATAATCAGGCATAGCACCACGGTTAGAACCGTCCTCATGACATCCTACCTCCCTTTCTTCAAAATTGCATTATTCCGTACAGATACCCGAATACTACCGTGCATACCGCGCCAATTCCGATGACCGGCACGAGGGGTATCCGACTTTTTAATGTCTTATGCTTACACTTTGCATGTACAGCCAGTACAGCAACCACCGGAATCATCAGGGCAAAGGCAATGAGAGTGTCCCATAATCCCAGGTAAAAGGCGATTGCCATCATGAGCTTAACGTCACCGCCGCCTATGCTGTTTTTCAGCCATGCAATGAAAAAGGGAACGGCCAGTAACAGTCCTGCCGGATACATCCACCATGTACCACCGTTTATAACCGCCAGTGTCATATGCGCAAGCCCCAAGCACAAAAGCAGAACAACCAGCATGTTTGAAACGGACCGTTTTTTCAAATCCGTACAGGCACACCACAAAAGAAGCACAATAAAAAAAGCATCCATCAGGATGCTCATAATCAACAAATCAATCACCTCAATTTTTATTTTTTCTCGCTTGCTCTAATCATGCCTTATGGCATCAAAACCATAAGACATGATACCTATGATTTTTCTAAGGGTAAAGTTTATTCCAAGTCCGATAATGTTAATATGCTCTTATATAAGAACTGCAGCTTATCGATACGTTTTTCAGTATGATAATGCCCGCAGAACCACCGGTTATATGTCAGTCTGTTTTCAATGGTATCCAGCCATTTCTCCGTGCTTTTATCCACTTTGGATTGATCAATTACCTTCAAAAACATCTCGGTCGGTTCGTATTTAAGGGGGCAGGTGTGGGACAGCACGGTATCAATTTTCCAATTTACGGACTCAAGCCTGTTCTCCACCCTTTCCCTTATTTCCTGTGACGGCTGCTCATCCTTAAACCAGTGAAGTCCTTTTGCGAGCCGGTAAAATTTATCCACGCTGTACGCGCCGCCAATGACGATTGCCTTGCTGCCGCACAGGTCAAAGATTTCCCCGTCTTTGGCAAACAGAATATTGGGATAGGCCGATTCCATATACATGGTGCCCCCGTTCCATGTGCCTTCCTTATATGATACGATCCCTTCCGGGCGCATTTCATGGTTGCCGTGAATGCAGAACAACGTTATCGGAAGCCGGACAAGCTGATTCTTCAGGAATATGTCCCGTTCGTCACCCGAATAATTGATTCCCGCGTCACCCAGGATGATCAAGGTATCACACTGCGGCTCAAGCTCATTGTTTTTGCAGAATGTAAATACCCTGCTGAAATCACCATGCATATCTCCCGTTATATAGAACAAAGCCGTCACCTCCATAAAAAGGATTATACACTATTCTGCATATTATTGGAAAGACGCTTATCTGTCCACGGTCGTGACCCGGTCATACATATCTCCGCTAATAGTCACGCTATCTATTGGGTAATCATACAATTGTCCAACCGGGCTCCATGCATAAAACACCTGTGCCAATGCGGTATATGCTCCGTCAGGGAACCACAAAGGGGTGTAATGCAGGCGGCTGTCAGTGGCCGAATATGGGTTAATTGCATACTGCCAAGTAACCGTCCAATCCCCCACTTGCCCTGATTGCGTTTCTAATGTATCCCGGACATTCTGCCAGTCAGAGGTTTGTCCGTAGCCGCTCTCGGGGTAAAGCACCCAGGCCATTTGCGGGCCAATCAGATCTTCCGGATGGTCGTAATTTGAGGTCAGCGTCGTAGTGCACTGAACCTGTATACCGAAACCAGATTCCATTGTGTCAGGTTTACTTGCCTCGGCTATACGGCTGTCCGGCGATATCGCAAAAGTGGTGGTGAGCCTTGCCCAAAAGTTTTGTGTCACATAATTGCCGCTCACCAGCCGTTCTTCCTGCCAGGTATAGTAATCGGAATTGCTTGTAGGCGGCAACTCTTTCAGACCATAAACATCATATTGCTGCTTCATCCCCGGATTGTCAGGGTCGATTACAGTCGAAGGCGGCAAATTAACAACCGTCACTTGCCCGCTCCATGTATTGTTGCTCTCATTCGTTTCCCCTAGCTGACCGGACGGATCGGCTGCAAACGATGCCGTGTAATTTCCTGCAGGTGGAACGGTAAAACGGAACACGGCAAGGTTAGTGCCATTTCCGGCTACGGGTATGGATTCAGTCATCATTATGCTGCCGACACTGAACCTTACAGTTACAGACGGTACGGGCTGCGCCGTAAGATTCTTTACCGTAGCGGATACAACCGCCTCCTTCCCCGCGTACCAATTTTGCACTGTAGTGTTTGTTATGGTTATGTCCGGCCTGAGCGCATTCACGGTCAGTGTTGCTGTTCTGGTATTATTGCTTTCATTGCTTTCGGCAACCGTATTATCCGGGTCAATCGTGGCCTTGAGCGTAATGGTCTGACTGTTAAGTGCAGTGGGAGCAGTAAAGGTAAATGTGACAGTCCTCGTTCCTCCATTCGCCGCAAGAGATGACACCGCTTTGCTCTGCGTCCCGATCCCGCTGATTTCCAGTTTCATGGTCGTTGACGTTACAGGAGTATACCCAAGGTTAGCGGCAACCGCTGTCACGGTAACGGTATCTCCCGCTTCATAGGTACTTTTATCCGTAGTCAGACTGGATACTGTCAAATCAGGAAGTGAATAAACTGTCGTTGTTTTTGTGAGAGTATTATTCGAATAGTTTGTTTCCTTGAAACGAGTTGAGTTATCTGTATTATATCCTATCTTTGCCGTAAAAGTAGCTGTAGCATTTCCAGAAAGCGTATTTGCTTTAACTGTATAATTTATTGTTGTACTGGCTCCAGCTTGTAATTCGGAAATTGTCTGATTAGGATTGGTTATAGTAAATGGTGTGCCAAGAGAAGAAGATGAAGCAAGCGATACTGGTACATTTACTGCTGGAAGGGTTGAATTATTTTTATAAGTTACTGAAATTGTTCCGCTATCTCCGGTATTATATGAAGCGTTACATGTAATATTGGTTGTTTGAACATCAAAAAGTGGAAGTGTTGTAGAAATAACAACTGTATCAAGATTTCTTATATTTGTAGTATTATTTGCAGAAGAAGGGTCTCCGATAATAAACGATTGAACATGAGGTCCATAAGTTGCAAATATTCTAGTATAATATTGTTGATCTGCTACTTTTCCTGCCAGTGCAAAAGATAAAGTTTCTCCGCCTTTAATCCACGATGAATCTATTTGAAGATTCGATGTCACAGATGTTCCGTAGTTGAATGTCGACATAGCTGATGCTACAGAAGCGTAGTTTGGGCAACTAATATTCCCAAGGTTTGTCCAATAAAATCCAGTATTATTAGAATAATAACCTGGATTTTCCCCAGCGGGTACATTTGCTGTTAACGGAATGCTAACTGTTGTAGAATTAAGTCTGGTTGGCGTGCCCCAATACCCTTGAAGATTTGGAAATATCGTTTTATTGCTACACAATATACGTTTTGCAGCATCTTCTAAGGCATACTCATAGTTTGACACCCGCAAGTCATTTACATGTGCAGAAGTAAATCCACCTATATCAGAATGAGACATGCCTTGCATAGATATTCTTTGCATGGCCATATTTGTGGCATAATATCTGGCAGCTTGATCTGGCTGAGAAGTTCCAAGACCATAAAGATAACCTATATCTTCTATTCCCCCGTATCCATATTTGAGAATAGTAGCGTATGCATCAAAGAGTGTAGAATAATTAGCATTGCATACTCCATATCCTGTAACTGGACCATCACAAGTATTCCTGAAAGCTATTGTTACTCCATAAGCTGGAATAGCACTATTCAAATCTCCACCGCCCATAGCGGCGGATCTGCCTAATTCGTAACCGCCCGCATTATTTGTTTCTCCACCGCCCGCATTGACTGGTGCGCTTATAGGAAATGCAAACCAAGTATTTCCACCGGCTGTATAATAATATCTTGATAGCAACGCATCTGAATCATAATTATATTTTATGTATCCATTTGCAGATTGCCAACTGGCACCCGGAACACCACTGCCAGTATCCTGAAAAAAAGTTCCGGGAGAAGTTACGTCAGCATAGCATGATGCAATAGGTAGTGCAATAACAATGGCTACTGCAATTAAAATTACTAAAAATCTTCTTTTCATATGTAACCTCCTATCTGATTTATTTATTTAATAAAGGTAAAATATTTAAATAAAAAGAGCACGGTTATTTAACCGTGCCCGTTAATCTTGAGTTATGTTTAGAAATCCCTGCTTGAAGGAGGTGGACTTACTATCATATCACTATGATTAGGAGTAGGTGCCGGAGGCGGGGGAGGTGTTCCTTCTGGCGGAATATATGGAGTGTTCGCAGGTGGGGCTGTCGGCGCAGGAGTGGGAGCCTGGGTCGGCTGCAGTGTAGGTGTTGCTGTTGGCTTTGGTGTTGCCGTGCTACCGTTATTACCCGATGAAGAACTGCCACTCGAAGTGCTTCCTGACGAAGAATCACCGTTCGAACCCGTTTTTTTAGTTGCTGTGGGCCTCGGCGTTACTGTGGCTGTAGGTGTGGGTGTTACCGTGGGAGCCGTTGTAAGTATTGATGTTGCTGTTGGCGTTTCAGTCACCGTTGTTGCTGCCGGCTGTATGGTGTCCGAAGACGTAGGCTCCAATGAAGTGGAAGAGCTCGGGCTTGCTATTGGAGTTGTTGTACCTGCCTGCACAGTATTCGATTGCGCGTTTGCAATAAAAATTATGGCAATGACTATAACTGATGCAATAATTATTAAGATTATAATGTTTTTCTTTTTCAATTGCTTCACCCCTTTTATGTCATGTTACAGTTAAAAGATACCGTATTATTATTCTTATTTCCAATGTGCCTTTTTTTATTGATCAATATATAGGACACTTTTCCGGATCTGCATAGGAATTTTTACTTCGGTTATCTCCCCCATTGCCCAGGGGAGCGGCGTAACAAAGGTTGCCTCAAGCTGCATGGTTTTATCATTAATGTTAATTTCTACATCGTCAAGTTTGTACACAAGTTTATCTTCATTTTGTTTTACCCAACTGCCGCTTCCCGTAATTGTCCATCCCGATTGGATCAGATTATCTTTCAATGCGGATTCAGCAGTTGCAGGTATATCAAGGTCTACATCTCTTACATTGGTATTTATCATGCATGTATCTATTGTTACGGTTACTGCACGCTGCAGTTCGGCCTCAGCGGCCTGATACTTACTGGATACGGTAAATCCGGAGTAAATCACAAAGGCCAGCGTACAAAAGACGAGTATTATAAACACAGCCCCGATTACAGCGTTTCCACCCGTATCCTTAAAAAAACGCTTCATTTCCAGTAAACCTCCGATATGCCTTGCGCCGAGGCGGTTATTTTCACATGAAAAGCAACCGGCTCTCCCAGTGCGGGGCGCATGATTATAATTGGAACTGTTTTAGTAACAGTGACCGTAAAAGGCGTTTTTAATTGTATGGTCTTTTGAGCGGCATCCTTCCAGGTTGTATCCACCTCAACGGTATCAGGCTTTATAAAGTTCTCATTACCGGTTACGGACTGCAAAGTATCTTCATCCGCTTTACCGTACAGCTCCACCGTTCTCGCCATATATTTTACCGTTTGGTCCAGGTTTTGCTGAGCCGTAAACATCGGGAACAGCGCCATCAGCGATGCGACAAAGGTGATAATGATAAGCAGTGTGATCAGCACATCCACGTACCCTTCCGCGGTTTTGTCACGAATAAATCTTCTTTTCATACATTATCCTCCTTATAAAAGGAGGGCTGCCTTTGAAGGCAGCCCCTTTCTTTTCCGCGTTATGACGGTAAAACATTGATTCCAGTGAGCGAGTCGGATATTTTCGCGATAAGGTTTTGAAACAGGGTCGGAACCGCCGCATTCAGGATGACCAGTATCGCCGCGCCGATGACCACCACAATCAGGATTTTCATGGCTACATCCAAAAAGGCTTCGCCTTTCTTATCGAATATGAACTTTTTGAAAGTGTTTTTGATTTTTGACATGTCATTTCTTCCTTTCTTTTTGTTAAGTTTGATTGGCATCTTGAATCCGCTGCCGGGCAGCAAAAAAATAACAGCCCCCCTTTCGGTGCTGCCTTTAAAACGGATATGCTTCTTAAAAACCCGCTGCCTGCAGATTGCCCATAATCAACAGGACGAACGGTATCATAAACATTATTATCATAAGGATGGTCAATATGAAGGATGCGGCTTTGATCCTGCCGGGTGATTTCTCCATGTTTCTTCGAAGCGTCTCCCGCTCTTTTGTACGCATATCCTGTTCCAGAACAAGCAAGCTGACCTTTTGGTCCACGCCCTGATTCACGCCGCACAGTATCGCGCATAAAGCGGCAAAAGACGGAATCCCGAGCCTTGCGTCCATCCGCCGCAGTGCCGCTTCCTGATTGCCCGTTTTCATATCAACAATAATCCTGTCAAGCTCCACACCAAGCTCCCTGCCCGATACCTTGCGGTATTTCTCAAAGAATGAAAGCAGATCCCGGTTATCCTGAACCGAATAATTCAGCGTTTCCACAAGACGCGGAAGCTCCGCTTCGATTGCCTGATTCAGTTCTTCCACTTTGTTGCGGACAGACTGCATCCCCCGGAAATATGAAAGAAGGGCAATAACCGCGACGATCAGAAACAGCCACGGGACTCCAAGAGGAATGAATATCAGACCGATAACGGTGAGCAGCAGAGATTTGGTCATCAATCCCGAACTGTATTCCTTCGGAGTCTGTTTGAGATTCAGCCGGTCAAAATCTGCCTCCATCTGTTTTGTCTTATATTCGCTCATCGGAAACAGCCTTGAAAGCAATCCCGCCAAGGGCAGCAGAATTCTTTGAAGTTGCCCGGACAGGCTTCTCCTGCCATATATGTTCTGAATCGCATTCACGGCTTTGCCTGAAGGCAGGAAAAGTGCGGCCTGCGCAACATGGAAAATGCCAAACGCGGTTAAAAGGCCTGCAATTACGGTCAGAATAAAGATCACTTACCCTCACCGCCTTCCAGAGGCCGGTACAGCTTCGCCACCCAAACGGCTGTTGCAAACACTGCGGCCAGTACAACCGCCAGCGTTACTTGCCCTATGACTGTGGTTGTCAGCATAGAATACCAGTCAGGCATCATCGCACCCATAAGCGGAATTGAGCCGATCACAATCAGTACTATCATGACATAGTCGCTCGTCTGTTTGCGAATAGACGTGTCGGTTTCCATCTGTACGCGCCGCATTTCCCCCAATCTTCCTACGATTCCGGGCAATGCAAACCGAAGCTGCCGGTCCCGCTGGCACTGGACCAGTACGTCGCACCAGTCGCGCCAATAACGGTTGTTGATCCTGTCCCGCATTTGGCGTAAGGCTTTTACCACATCCGAGTCTATGAGCTGCACTTTCGTAAGGAATTGTTTAAAAATACTGTCTACCAGAGCCGGAAGCAGATGCAGGCTGCTTTCTACCGCGCCGATCAGGTCACCGGAAGATACATAACTGTTGGTTACTATTCCCATGGCGCTCTCCAGCTTTTCATGCAGGCTGCGGAGATAGTCTCCGGTACGTATCCGAATAATGATGAGCGGCGAGCTGCCGAGTCCCACCGCCAGCACCAGCGCGGCAGGCACGTTGTTTAACAACAGGCCAACCGCCAGCCCTACCAGAGCCAAAATCACGGCAACCCACTTATAGGTTCCCGCCTGCCCGCTCATTCCGGAAGCTGCCAGCATTCCTCTTGTATCCTCCACAAGACTTTCCAGCTTTCCTTTCGGTTTGCCGGTTATCCGCCTGATGCGCTGCTTCCGTTCCTGTCTTTCCATGAACGGTTTTAAAAGCGGTTCCGTTACATCAGACAGACGAATTCGAAGCAATAAAAAAAGCCCCGCTATGATCAGCAGGGCTGACAGGATATTTGCCATCATTTTTTTGCACCTCCCTTAAACGCTCAACTGTTGTTCTGTCTGCGCCGTTCTCCCGCAGCACATCCGCAAGTCCATCCGAAATACCGTTTACCCGGACAAAGCTGCCTGTATCTCCATCTGTTTCATAACGAAATAATGTGCTTGCCTGCACGATATCGTCCCTTACCCCGGTGGCTTCAACGATCTCCATGATCCGTCGCGCCCCGTTCGGAAACTGCCTCTTAAATACCATTACAGGGAATGCCTCTGCCACGAAGCTCATCAGAACGTTTGTAGCAATGTTTGTCCCCGACATCTGGCACATGCTGAGTATCCGGTTATACGCCTTTCTTGCGGAGTTGGCGTGCAGGCTGGTCACAACCGCGTGTCCGGTACGCGCCGCTTCCTGTGCCACCATCGCCTCCGCTCCTCTCATTTCAGCAACGGCTATAATGTCGGGGGAAAACCGCAGAGCCTTCCGAAGCAGATCATTCATATCCACATCCGCATTTTCCATGTCCGACGGACGGGTACAGGTATGGATCACTCGGTTTTGCGCGTTGCCTTCCGCGTCCTCGTTGAACAAGTCCAGTTCCCTTGTTTCTTCGATGGTATAAATACGCTTATTTCTATCGACTGCGTTCAGAAGAAATGATATATCCGTCGTTTTGCCCGAACCGGTTTTTCCTGCAATACCTACGGATACACCATGATTCAGGCAAATCACAAGAAAATCCAGCATTTCAGGGGTACTCATACCCCATTCCACAAGCTGTTCCCGGGTCACTCTCGCCATGCGCTGGCGGCGCAAGGAGAAAACAACACCGCTGCTCCGATCCGCGATGGGCGGAATTATGGCGGATATACGGATACCCTGCGTGATGTAGCTGTCCACAATCGGGTTTGTACCGTCCAATACAAGCCCACCCAACCGCACCATCTTGCGAATCGTATCCTCCGCCTGCTTGGGCGATAGGAAATGTTCGGAGAGCTTCCGCCAGCCTGTCCGCGTGACGATCTCGATATCCCGCCAGGAATTCCCGTTGATTTCCTCAATCTCATCATCGGCAATATATTTATCCAAGAATCCGAAGCCCGCCATATCGCCGTACAGTCTTTCGGTCAGTTGCTCCATGTTAAGTCCATCAACGCACAGATTGTTTTGGCCGATATATTCTGCGATCAGCCTTTTGACGGATTCAGAAGCTGTCCTTTCAGTGATGCTTTGCACCAATTCATCCGAATGATTACCTGATATGTATGCCCGAACCTGTTCAAGAACAGTTTCATAGGTGCTTTTTTGTTCCGGGGTATCGCTCTGCATATCGTACAAAGATTCTCGCAAGGTTTTCAAAGCCTTTCACATCCCTTCAACAGAACGCATATCTTCCGGATTGCATACATATATCGGATGGCTGCGGGCGTGGTTCCGTCCAGCGGAGATGCGCCTGTGTCACGCATATACCCGATTTCCTTTGAAAAAGGAAGGCGTGCGGCAAAATGTACTCCCGTTATCTTTTCGATTGCTTCAATATCGTGATACTTGTCCTCCATTGCCGCAACCGTCAGTAACCTTTCTTTGGTATTCATACCCTCGATCAGCGGCTTTACTGCGTTATACCAGCAGAAGCCCTGCACATCCGGTGCAATAGGGACAATTATTTTATCTGCATTATGCAGAGCGCCGAACAAAAAAGGATCGTAACGCTGCCCCGAAAGGTCCAGAATGACCGTGTCGGCAAGATCTACGCACTGGATTATGAAATTTCGCACAGCCTTGTCTGCTTCCAGTCCGATCTCATACGAAAGAAAGTCATCCGTTTCTGTTAGGCCGGCGTAAAACAAGTTCCTATGTTTCGGATGCTGATGCAGGAAATCCGCGGCATCATCTTCTCCTCCCCTGGAAATCGTCCTGCCAAGAGAAGTCTTGCCATCAAATACTACACTGTTGATCCGTGCAGACAGTGTTGATTGTGTCATGTCCGTATCGATGACAATAGTGGCGCTTTTTTGTGCATACGTGATCCCCAGAGTGTCGGCCAATGTGCTTTTTCCGATTCCATCACGGCCCCAAATTGCTAATAACATATTATTTTACCTCCGTATTAAATACACGCTGCGCATCAGGTATGTACTGTGCGGCAGCTTCTCCCCTTGCAACAAAAGCAAGGTTAATCACGCTGTTCTGTTCCAGTTCTGCAAGACGCAATGCCTGCTCGTTGCTGACATAAAAAGATACTGTTGCGGGAAGGCTGTTCTTTTGGTCCTTGCCGGGAACTGCACTCACATTGGCGTCCGATCCGTCGCCCGCTGATACCATGCAAATCTCAAGGTAGCGGAGATCCGAATCAATTACCGCCCCTGGATCGCTTTGTCCAGCCGTTCCAGGTTCAACCCCAAGAGATTGATTGACGACACTTTTCGACACGGCTATCACCGATACGATGTCGCCTGGCTGCAATCTCCCGGATATGCCTGATGCCAGGGTCGGCACAGTGATCGAAAAAACCATCTTACCTTTCTCCGTTCCTGCGGAAAGGGCGCTTTCCCTTGCCAGCGATGCCGATACTTTTGCATTGGTCAGGTAATCCCCAGCGTACAGTTCCGTATTAGCGTATTTACCGGCAACATCGGACACTTTCTCGATCCCGTTCTGTATCAGGCCTTGGGGGATGCTTACCGTTTCCATCATATCGGCTGTGACCTGCGTAGCTGCTTGCACGCTTTCCTTCATCCGCACGGCGTTTATGTAACTCCCTTGCATGCCTCCCTGCAGTGCCGGTAGCGCGGCAAAGCTGATCAGGATACTGACAAGGATGCACAAAAAGCCGATTACAAATTTGTTCCTCAATAACTTCATGTTTTTTTCTTACCTCCTAATGATTTTTGGGTAATGACCTGCCGAAAAGGATAATTTCTTTTTTCGGCAGGTAAATTTCAGGGGGTGAGGTGCAGAAGAAGGGGAGATACAAATTCGCATTTTCCGCCTGCTTCCCATAAAAAAACAGACTTCCCCCTGGAGTCTGTTTTTTTAATTAGTCATCGAGCAGGACACACTTCTCTTGGCGGCATTTATCAAGACTTTCATCGAAATGCAAGCAATGTCTGCAGTCCCGCTCTTTCATTGCCTCAATATGCCTGCGGTCGAATCCCGGCGTTTCTTTCATCATGCGTTCATACTCGATTAGTTCTCCTTCTGTGAAGTACATTTGATCACTCCCTTCTAAAAAAGGGCACAAAAAAACGCCCTCAATTGAGGACGACTCCTTTAGCTCTCGTTGCGGCCGCAGATTTTACCTTTCCGGCTCTTGTTCCCTTTGGCGTTTCTTGTACCAGGTTTCAAGCAATTGGACAATAAGGTCTTCTTTTTGCTTTTCCGTAAAGTTGCTGGGAAAAAAGCGGTCTATGCGTTCACGCCGGATGTTAAGCTTTTCCTTCTGATTTGGTTTTTCCTCAGTGAGAATGGAGAATATGACGTCTACGTTCAGCCTGCCGTCCTGGCTCAATTTTTTCATCCTTTGCGCTTGCTCCAGAGATGGTGTGCAATCCTCCGACTGCATGGTCTCCAAAAGTTCCTGCTGTTCATTTTCGGCCAAGTATGAAAGCTCAACGGCTGGATTAAAAGCGATCTGTTTATTGTCTACCATTTCAAGAACAGAGGGAACAAGGTTTGTAAGGCGAATATACCGGAATATTTGAGGGCTGCTATCTCCAGATTCTTTTGCTAAAATATCCCGTGATTGTTTACCTCTGAAATCCAGTTCAATTTGAACTGAATTTTCTTTACTCGGTCTACCTGCCTGACGTTTCATGGCCTCCAACTTGTCGAGTAGGTCGGCGGCATTGCTGTCGCCTTCCCCTCTAAGAACCGTACGTGAGAGTTTCCCCTCATACGGCTCAAGCCTTTCTAAAGTCCTCTTTCGAGAACCGGCTCAACTTGGGAGTCAAGGGAATGTGTTATGTCGTGGCATTGTGGATGTACCATTGATTTTATTTTGCGGTTCCCGATTTGTTCCTCGTGAACCTTATAGTTGGTATCAACAGTTATTTTTTCTCCACAGATAGGGCAGAATCCCTTTTGCTCATAAAAGAGCTTTGCCAAAATGTTTCTGCCTTTTAAGCTTATGCGCAGTTTGTCTGTTTCACGTTCTTCGAAATGTTGTGTATATTTCGCATCAAACGGATTGGCCTTACCTTTGATTTTTGTGAACCGCCTGATATTCGTATCAGTTGCATAGACAAGCCTAAGATATACAGGTTCGCCATTAGCCATTTTCCGATTTGTCGGAACGCTGAAAGTCCAATTACGGTTGCCAATGCGATGAAAATATCGTTTGGCAACCCATCTATGCCCTTTCTTTAGGTTTCTGCGCTTTGCCCATTGCCATAGGCACCGCCAAATTTCATAGTCTACCCGTTCAAACGCTTTGGATGATACATTGAATTTGTGATAGTTCACCCACCCATTGATAATTGGATTGAGGTATCGAATCAATTCCTCCTGCTTTATAGAAGGATTGCTTTTGATTACTTTACGTACTTTCGTCAGAAACGCCTTGGTGTTTTCCTTTGACGGCTTGGTGAGTAGCTTTCCATTGTATTTACGGATATTACAACCCAAAAAATCAAAACCGTCATCGATATGGGTGATTACTGTTTTCTCCGGCGATAGCGTTAAGCCTCTTTCTGCCATGAATTCCTTGATTATGGGCAATACCCCAGTTTCCAAGAGCTCCTTGTTTTCACCCGTGACGATAAAATCGTCAGCGTAACGAATAAAGTTGACCTTTGGATTGATAGGTGTGCCTTTTCGAGTAGTTGCATAGTATTTCTCTTTCAGCTTACGTTCTATCCCATCCAGTACCATGTTGCAGATGGTTGGAGAAATTGCCCCTCCTTGAGGTGCTCCGACTTCGGTGGGAAACAGACTGCCAGTCTCGATATATCCGCATTTTAGGAACTTCCGTAGGATTTCTTTATCCATCGGAATATGTTCCATAATCCATTGGTGGTTGATGTTGTCAAAGCACCCTTTAATGTCGCCTTCCAGTATCCATTTTGCTGCTGTTGGTTGCCCTAGCGCGATATAGCATTGCACGATCGCATCCTGTGTACAACGTCCCGACCTGAATCCATAAGAGTTCGGGTCGGCTGTTGTTTCTGCAATTGGCTCCAATGCAAATTTATAAAGGGTTTGCATTGCGCGGTCTGTCATGGTAGGAATACTCAGCGGACGCTTTTTGCCGTTGGACTTTGGGATATACACTCTTTTGAGCGGCTTGGGTTGATATCCTCTGCGTTTGAGTTTTGAAATTGCCTTAAATTTGGCGGCGGGGGTCGTCCACAACTCATGGTCTACACCCGATGTATCTTTTCCCTTGTTTTCCGTCACTCGTTTCACTGCCAAGGCTTTGGCATAGAAAGAGTGGGTCAGCATCCACTGCAAAGTTTTTACTTTGTTGTGTCTGCTTTCCTGTTGAGCCTTTACAATACGCATTTGTAGCTTTTTTACGTATACCCGCGCCTTGGCAAAATTAATATTTTCCCAATTTTGGGTTACGTCAGAAGACGCACACGTTTCCACGTTCATTTGCTTTTCTCCTCTCAAAAGTTCTGTAAATTCTCTTGTAAAGAAAGACCTAGACCAGTCTGCCCGCTTTCGCGTGGGGTAACATTAAAACCCCTATCCGCCCCGTTACAGAGCGGCATTCGCTTTTGGTCTTCTCCTAGCCCGCATTTCCGTGGGCATTCCTTACGGTCCGCTTTCCCGCTACGCGGGTGAAAATACGGGTTTTCCACGTTCCTCGTAGTCCATCTTGTCCCTTAACGGGACTAAGGTAGGTTAGGTTTCGCCTATCCGCCGGCAGTTGTGTTGTCCGTGTAACTCCAAAAATGAGGGAGTTATCCGACTGCATACCTTTTGGTTCAGGCTTATCAGCAGTTTTAGCCTGTTAGCCTTTACGACGTTTAACAGCGATTCACATTACATTAACCATACTACCCGAGCCAAGCTCCCCAGCCGCATTACTGCTCGCAGCTTTGCTATCGGCTCACGCCTTGAACTTCTTTCCCATTGGGAAAGGGGCTACCTTTTTCTTGCCAGCTTCCCACGTAGATATTACTGTTTACGCAGGTGGCAATAGGCTACTGTTAACGGAATAACAGGTTCGGTCAGTGCCGAACAATGAACTACGCGACTTCGTGTCGCACCATTTTATATGCAAATGCTTTTTCACTTGGCGAAATATTTTCCCGTTGCAGATTGCTGTCCACCATTGCCAAAATTGCGGTATCATCATCTAATTCGCGTATAATACAGGGCATTGTTTCTCGCCCCGCGAGCTCGCTTGCTTTCTTTCGCCGGTGTCCTGCAACCATTTCATAGCCGCCGTCCGCTTTAGGCCGTACAAGGGCGGGAACCAAAACACCATACTGTTTTATACTGTCCGCCATTTCCAGCATGGCAGCATCTGCCTGTACTTTAAATGGGTGATTTGGAAAATCGCTGATTTCCGAAAGGGAAATATCCCGTACCTTTTCGCGCTGGTCCTCAGCGCGGCTTTCTTCCGTGGAAAACAGGTCATCTACCAAGGTCAGCTTGATATTTTCTCGCATGCTGCTTTTCGCCATTGCCCTGCACCTCCTTCGTCAATGTTTCATAGGCTTTCGAGACTGCCCCGTGAGGATCGTGCATATAAATGCTTTTGCCCTCGGCGCTGGTTTCTGCCGCCCGGATGGATAAAGGTATTTCCGTATTAAAGACACGCAATTTGTCCCCATAGTCCCGCCGCAACACAAATGAAATATCCTTTGCAAAGTTTGTTCGGTTGTCCACCATTGTGAGCAGCACCCCTTCAATCGTCAGCTTCGGATTGATTTGCCGTTTAACTCGGGTGATCGTCTGTAAAAGCTGCGTCATCCCTTTGGCCGGCAGATAGTGGGACTGAACCGGAATGATGACGCTGTCTGCCGCTGCAAGCGCATTGATCGTCATCATACCCAGACTCGGCATACAGTCGATCAACACATAATCGTATCCGCTTTTGACAGTATCAATGTAACTCCGCAGAACCGTTTCCCGGCTCATGGTGTTGACGAGCGATACTTCCATCGCGGACAGTTCGATATTGCCCGGCATGAGGTCAACGCCTTCTTCATGGTGCAGGATACCGTCATCAGGATCAAACGGTTCTTCCTGTATGATACTGGTCAGGATCGTAGCCAGAGATACAGGCAGATTGTCCGGCTCCTTATATCCCAATGAGTCTGTCAGATTCCCCTGTGCGTCCGCGTCCACCAACAGCACCTTTTTCCCCATCATAGCAAGACCTATGCCCAGGTTGACCGCTGTCGTTGTTTTGCCCACGCCGCCTTTTTGATTGGCGAGGGCGATTACTTTTGTCATAAATTTTTCCTCCTTTTTTTGTAATAAAAAACGGCAGGGGGTGAACCTGCCAAAATAAGAACAAATTAAAAAAGCGGTTACTATTCATCGATAACCACTTTTTAGCCTTTTAACTTAAACACTTCAAAAGTATGATTACTAGATATGCCGTTGTTATTTTAGAGTGTTTAGATCATATCTAATGGCGTTTGAGTTATAAATTTAATGAAATCAAGCGGCGTTGTCTCCCCTGTTTCAAATACTCTTTGTGCTTCAAGCCTCCATTCTGCATCTCCTGTTTCTGTAAAAGAAGTTTTACAGGTTCTTAAGCAGTTTAGTGCAATATTAGCCCATGCAACAAATTCCTTATGGCTACAATAAAAGATACCTTTTGCATATATTCTTGCATCTTCTTCTATTGATTCAGAATTGGTAATTATCACAGTATAGATTTTTGCATCTTTTCGAAGCGTTTTAACATTCGATCTAATCCATGCTTCATGTCTTTTTGCTTGTGTAACATCTACTGTCGGAATTTTTTTCGAACTACTTTCATACAATTTATCTTCTGTAACGACACAAATATCATCATTTATGACCCAATAGGGATCTGGCGCGCTCTCATCTTCAGGATTTTCTGCTAGATATCCAAGCATTTTTCCCAATTGCGTTTGATAATTTTCAAATTGTATGCCAATCCCTTCATTGAGACCATGTAGCACCTCGGAAATTTTTGATTCAAATCGTCTACCGGATTTTGTCATACTAAGTTGCTCCTCGATACGATCTACAACATCATAAAAGTAATTATTAATCTCTGGGTTATCCTCATTCTCTGACAATTTTGTAAGCTGAGAAAGCCACGTCACACCCAAATTACCCTTAGCTGCTTCTTTAAAAAGCTGAGTTGATTTATGACGATATGCTGATCCAAGTTCACGACCAATAGAGCCTCCCAAGTACTGCCAGAAGCACTTATAGCCTTGTAAGGCAGGCGCATCAAGCTCAGATATAATCTGATGAATAATCTCATACGCCCGTTGATAGTCTTTTTGCCAAAGGGAATATTGCAACTGAACTTCTTTGATTGCGGAAGTATGAAGTTTTTCAAATATTTGGGCTTGTTGCTTATCATCACCTTTAGCTACATATTCATCTCGTAAATGGACGATTTCTTCTTCCGCATCCTGCCATTGAGGCTCTCTATTTAGGAATAATGAAATATTATCTAGCAAAGTTTGTTTATTTGGTAAATCAGTAGAATTAATGATTCCAAATCGAATCTCAGCCCTCATTTCAGGTCTATATTCTTTTAAATTTTTCTCTGAAACGAGTTCATTAAGCACTGTATATCCTAAAATGCACACAACCGCATAATCGCTTGCATTACGTGTACAACGGCCTACAGCCTGTACAATTCTCGTTTTAATACGCTCAGAAAAAAGAACAGATGTGGCCATTTTTGAATAGAAAAATTTTTCTTGTAGATGGGTTACTTTTGGTAAGTTATAAATAATTAGCATTCTGCTTTCTTCATCTGGGAAATCAATACCATCAAATCTATTTGCTATTACCGCCATCGCATCTTTGCATTTTGAAAACTCATCTCTTGATGTTGTCAAGTCCTCAGCGCTGAAAGTTTTAGTGGTTGGTAAATTTTTTTCAACTATGTTAATTAAATCTTGTTGATCATGCGTACTTGGGACAATAACTACACTTCTTTTTGCTATTTGGTGTAGACTAATAATAAAATCATTATAATATTGTTCATCAAATGAGAGATCTGGAAATATAAATAATTTTCTTCCAAGCCCCTTTTTGTCCCAATCACTCACCATTGGAAGCAATTTAACGTTCTCAACTCCTGTAACGCGTTCAAGCTCACCACTTTTTCCAAGCGTTGCAGACATAAAAACACATTGTTTTGCATTTTTGAACGGAGTAAAAGATTCGGTAGGTGCAATATAAGGCCGAATAAGTACAGATTCCCAACTTACAAAAATATTACACTCACTCAAGTGGTCAGAAATTCGACTCCACGCATACTGTAATTTAGTGTTTGGAACATTTGCATCAATAATGTTGTGTATATCTTGGATTTTATTTTCTATTATAGGCCGGGGCAACATATTACACCAATTACTGATATCATCCCCAAATGGGTCCGGTGCTATCATTCTAGAATACCCAGAATCACCTAATACGTCTTTAAAGCTCTCTGCCAATTCAATATAAAGCGTCTCATAGGATCGTCTTTGTATATCAAGTGACCACCCATCAGCAATATAGCTCTCAGAAGAATGTACATCATCAAAGATTAAAATATCTGGATCATTAAAGTATTCACTCGTTGCAAAAAATGAGCTATATGTGGTGACACCAATCTTCTGACTAAGCATATATGCACTTCTATCATTAACGCTATATTCAATTTGCTTTCCACAAAATGCAATAGTATCTATTCCATATTGCTTTCTTGCCTGATGGCATACTTGAATAACCAATTGATTGGTGGGGCATAAAAATAATACTTTTCTATGAAATTTTCGGCGATGAAATTCAGCAATCAAAAGCCCGATAAGCGTTTTACCACTCCCGGTTGGTAATTCAAAAGCCACATATTTATTTATTATATTTCCGTTGCTTTGAATGGTACTCATATAATTATCAAGTGTTTTGGATTGATAATCTATAAGGCCCATTATACTTTTCATTTTATTATCTTGAAACATTTCTTGCGGAGTAGCAAAACTAATGTTTTCAGATTTTGTGGTTTTAAATGCCATAATAGCCCTCCCGAATATTTAATTACTCAAACCCTGCAGACATTTTATTTATTTACAAAATGCTGGTTGGACTTAAATTTACTCCAATAATCGTTATTGATTTCATCTTCAATTTTATATTAATCCTCTACCATCGCGCCAATTTGCACGTATATAGCTAATAAATTCATCTTTTACTTCAAGATCATAACCATCAACATGATCAACAATTATAATCTGAGGTATAATGCCCGTATCTTTGCTTATCTCAGCTATTTCATCAAAAATTGTCTTATACATCTTGTTTACTGCGGCTATATCTGCTTGAGACAATTTTTCTTTTTTATCATCTCCTTGAGGGTAATATACCTGGCTGGGTTGATCAAAGAATAGTATTAACGGCATAGGTGATTTATCTTGAGAGGCAAAGTAATGCAAAAAGCTTAAAAACAACGCAATATGGCATGATACCCAATTAGCTCCACTGCCCATTTCAGATAGATATATTTTTTCGAAGTAGCCTTGAGATTGATAAAGATCAAAGCTATTGTCAACAAGTCTGAAATTCAAATTGATTGGTCGATACTCTTCTTCAAAATCTAAAGTTAGTGCTAACTTATTCATGTTGTTTGACAAAAATGCTTGGGCTTTTGCCTTCTTAGTTTCTGCATCAAACCCGTTAACCTTTTCTTCAAAGAGTGCTATTTGTTCTTTCAGATCGCTGATATCTTGGTCAACACTTTGAAAAATTCCGGTTTCGCCCATTTCCACGAATAAGTTGATTTTAGCTTTAGCATAGTTCACCTTTTCTCGCTTTGATACAAGCTCTTTGGAGGTAAGGAATTTTTTCTCAATAGTTTTAATTCGCTTCCAAATTTCTTTGATTTGACTTTCGATGCGGCTATGCTCTTCTCGGAGTATCCGTAAATCTTCAGAAAAGTCTTGTGTATATTTTTTCGTGAGTACAAGTTCCTGATCTAACCATTCTGAAGCTTCAAGTATTTTATCATCGGTCTCTTTGAAATCTTCGCATCGTTGACCACACAACGGACATGTACAAGGCGTTATTGTTTCACTAGAAATAGCAGTCTGCTGCTGCAAATCGGATAGCATTTCGGCAAATGCATTACCGTTCAATCTTGCATCACCAATGTTTTTCAGTTTCAATAACACATCACGTTCTTGATCTCGCAAGAGCTCAAGTTCATTATTAAGTTGATGATACCTTTCAACAATACCTGCTTCTCCAAATAATTGATTATCATCAAACTCAGGTATTTTTTTAGCTAATTGAACCATTGTTTGAACTTTAGTATTCTTTTCATCAAAGTCAAGCCCTAATAATGAATAATAATCATTAAGAATTGGGCTAAGATTTTCTTTAATATAGATTGATCCTTTTTCATTTACCTTTTGCTGCTTTTGCTTCTTTTTCAGCTGTTCCTTTAAACTACTTAATAGAATTAAATCACTGTAGTATTGTTGGCTAATCATTCCGGCAAAAACAGGAAACTGCTCAATTACGTCCTTGCGCTTATAATAATCAGTAAAGCGATAAAATAGAGCAAATTTACTTGCCATTAAATTTTGATGTTGAAACATATATGAAACCATATTTCTTAAAGAAGCCTTCTTCTTTCGCCTATCATCATCATAACCCATATTTGTAACAAAAAGTCCTAAAGCGCTTTCAATTTCATATTGTGCATCTTTGTACTGTAGTTCGGTTTTATCAGAAAAATACGAAAGAGTTATGCTATCAATATCAAAATTTGATTTTTCTTGAGTGACAAACATTTTGCCCCCACTAATCCAATTATAACGAGCAATAACTATGGTATAATTATCAATGCAAATAGGTAAAACATAAAGATAGGCAAATTCGGTTATCTTCCCCTTTGGTACTGTACAATGTGAACTACATAAACAATAGTCAATTATTTCTACCAAGGCACTTTTTCCTGTTTTTGAATCACCAGTAATGATATTAACTCCTTGAAAAAACGGAACAACACGTTTGTCCCCTTCCTTACTGAAAATAATAATTGATCTTATGTAACTATTCATGTTTGTCCACCCCCAAGAAATAGAAAAGATGATCTTCATCGGCTTTAGCAAAGACGAGCCCTAAGTAATAGGCGGCTTTAGACCAATCTTTGATTTTTCCTCTATAATCGCTATATTGGAGTTTCTGTAAAACCAAAATATTCTTATTTTTGATTGCAATCTTATTTGCTGATGATAAAATAATTATTGCTTTTTTACAGTCCACCAAAAGAGCATTGTATCTTTCAAGATAACCAGACAGTCTTGTTTTCCCTGTAATCTTGTTATCATTTATACTCTGAGGTGAGCTAAACAGTGATTCTATTTTACTACGACTGTTTGCATTTACCAATTTTTCTCGTGACTCAGAATATAAAAGTATAGGTAGAGCCATAAATAATAATTTTGCTTCACAGGGCTTATCATAACCTGATAAAAAATTTTGCAATAAAAAAGCATAATAACGAGGATTAGTTGATAATATCGATATTTCTTTAATACCCATTTTTATCAACACCAACCTTCCAATCTATTTCGCCGTCATCAACAATATTATGGATGATACCTCTTTGAAAATAATCCTGATTTCTAATGATGGAACCAAAATCTTTAGCATCCCATTGCATTGCTGAATTGTAAAAATCTTTAGATAAAGCTATGCATATCTCTTGGCTCTTTCCGTTAGCACTGCGATTTGTTGTATCTTTTTCAAAAAACAGTTTATCACTTAAGCTGTTTCTATATCCTAATAAATCGTGTAAATACAAAGGATTATCGTTAAAATATCTTAAAATAGTCATATCGGCTTTCCAGTAATCAGATACGGCCTTTGGAATCATAACATCATGTTTAATCGTGTGAATTGCATCTACAAACTTTTTGCTATGGAGTTTTTGCGCTTTTTCTCTCGGTACTATTGCGTCTGCAAAATCAGTAGGCAATGGTTTTTGACCGGGCATAGAAAAGGCAGGCGAAGTATTCTGGAGGATAAATTCAAACTCCTTCTTGGTTACTTCCCATTTGTGGGGAGGATCTTTAACTTTCGCCAAGATCTGTCCCAAGAGAGCACCTATGTAATTATCCCTGTTTTCGGGGGGAATATGTCCAATATATTTTGAAAATTCATTTGAGATTCCTGAAATATCAGTATGTGCATAGCTAATAGTAATTTTTTGCATAATCTCCGATAATTGTTTTTCTTCATAGCCCTTATTGAAAATACGATTATATTGTTTGCGAAATTCCTCTTCTTTAGGCTTAACTTCTTCACCTATTCTTTTTATTATTGCCAACCTTACGATTGAATCGCTGTTACTCCAGCTATTCCATACGGATTCGGATTTAATTTTTGAAGTCGTATACAATATCAAATCGGAAAATACCTTAATGCGTTCATAATCCAAATACCAATTAGCTAATGTTTTCCAAAAATCAATGTCGCGATCTGATAGGTAATCAGTACCAAGATGATGCTTTACCTCCTTTTGAAAGCGCCCTTTAGAGTCAGAAATGACGCTAATATCTCCATTTATTTCAATTTGTAAAATTTCATCGTCATCTATTTCAAAGCAATCTTTCAGCGCAACATAATAATGATAAAAATCGCCCAGTTTTGTAAGAGTGGCATCATTTACTGCTTTGCTCATTTTTTATACTCCTAATGTTGACACTTTTAAATTTCTTTAAATAGGCAACTTGTTGTAGTTATACAAGCTTTGTGATTATTAGCCTGTATAAATCTATGTATCCATCCAAAATATAACATTATTTTACTATAAATTCTTAATGTCAACAATAATAAATAATTTTTTACCTAAATAATATGATTCAAATTTTAAAAGTGAAAGTGAAATAGACTAACTAATTTTTTTTAAAATGATAAAAGAATTATTATTTTCATAGACAAATATAAAATTCCTCAATATGCTTTAAGATACTTGACCAGTGTCAATCAGGTTAAAATATCATCTTTGAAATTTAAACATTTTTTGTCTACTATGGCGAACATGGCACCAATGACAGGTGGAATAGCCGATAGAGAGAAAGATAGGTTTATCTTCATTTTTGGCTTTATCAAACGCCTCGTCTCCCCAGGGGAACCAGTCTACCGGGTTGTGGGCATGCTGCAGGAGGTAAGGGGATTTTTCTTTTATTAATCTATTTGTTTTATTTGCCGTGGCAACAGGCATTGCATCACCTTCTTTCTTTATCTATAATTAATATACCCAAAAATAATAAGGATACCAAGAAAGTACCATTTAGGTTTTAGAAAAGAAAAAGGCGCCGACATTCAGCACCTTTTTTGGAATTAGCACATATGAACCATCCCTCTGTGTTTGTGGAAATCAGTTTCATGGAAGCGGGAAGCTAAAGCAGGGCGCGGACGATCTCGTCCGTATGCATGCCGCGGGAGCCTTTGACCAGAACTGCGTCGCCAGAAGACAGAAAGGATTTCAACTCCGCTACGGCCTGATCGTTATTGTCAAAAACGCGGCAGTCGATCCCGGACCGGACGGAGTAGGCGCCCTCGGCCATGGCTTTCGCCTCCGGACCGACGGTGAGTAAAATATCGACTCCGTTTTTCGCGGCGCAAACGCCGACTTCAAAATGCGCTTGCCGGGAATACTCCCCCAGTTCGAGCATATCCGCCAGCACGGCTACTCTGCGGCCGGCCCTGAACCCAGATAGGACGCTCAGGCTGCATTTGGCCGCGTCGGGACTGGAGTTGTAGGAATCGTCGATGACGGTGACCTCGCCCACATGGTAAATATACTGGCGCATGGCGAGCGGGCGGTAATCCCTGAGCGCGGCGGCGGCCCGGTCCAGGGGAACGCCCAGCCGCTCCGCCACGGCAAGAGCGGCGAGCGCATCCAGAGTAAAGTGCGTTCCAAGTACCGGCAGGGTCACGCGGGCGCTCTCTCTCCCCGGAGCAATGCAGCGGAAAGCGGTGGTTTCCTTTTGAACCTGAACCGTAATCCCCTCCGCTCGGAAATCGCACCAGGGCGCCGTGCCGTAAAAGACAGTCTCATACGGCGTCTTTCCGCGGAGGCCGGCGAGCATCGGGTCGTCCCCGTTTAAAAACAGAACGGAACCCTGTGTAAACCGGTCGGTGATGTGCATCTTCTCCCGCAGGATGTTCTCCCGCGTTTTGAGCTGGCCGATGTGGGCAATGCCGATGTTGGTCATGACGGCGTGCTTCGGCTCGGCGACCTGCGCAAGGCGAGCCATTTCACCGAAATCGCTCATCCCCATCTCCACCGCCGCCGCTTCGTGTTCCCCGGAAAACTCGAACATCATCAGCGGCAGTCCGATCTGGCTGTTATAGTTTCCCCTCGTCTTCATCACGCTGTATCTTGCGGAGAGGGCAAGCGCGGTCATTTCTTTCGTCGTCGTCTTCCCGGCGCTCCCCGTGATCCCAACGGCAGGGATGGGAAATCTCTTCCGATAGGCGGCGGCAATGCGCTGGAGCGCCAGCTGGTTCGAATCCACCGCGATCCAGGCTTCTTTCGCCTCCATCCGCGTATGCTCCTGCGTCAGAGCCGCGGCCGCGCCCGAGGCGAATGCGGCGTGCAGAAAGGTGTGGGCATCCGTGTTTTCTCCTTTGAGGGGGACAAACAGGGAACCGCCCTTCACCTCCCGGCTGTCGGTCGCCACCGAGGTCACCACCGTATCCGGGTCCCCGCAGAGCAATTTTCCGCCGCACGCGGCGGCGATTTCGCGTACCGTCATTTCCATTGCAGCAAGCACCTCACAGCTTTCCGGAGGGGATATCCTCGCGCTCGTTCGGGCGGGATTTCACTCCCCCGGTTTCATGATGATCCTCGTGCCCATTGCTGTGGAGAACGGATGTGATGGGAAAATCAAAATAAGTGTTTGGATAGGGTTCGTTTTTCAGTGTGTAATGCCACCACTCGTAATCGTATGAAACAAAACCGCAGGCCTCCATGATAGAACAAAGGGTTTGACGGTTTTTAGCTTCTACTTGCGTGATTCCTTTTGCTCCATGATGTGAGACCGGATCCATCAAATCAAAGCCGCCGCCCATTGGAACAAGTGTACCGGCAGCTAAATGATAAAGCGTTAAGTCAATTGCGCTGCCACGGCTGTGGCCCGACTGAACGGCCACATATCCTTTTTCAATTATCTCGGTTTTGTCAATATTCGGATAGTGTTTTTGTTTCGTTTGGCCATCTTCCGGCTGTTTTGACCAGCGCAGAAAACAATCTACGGCGCATTGAGGGCGATAACCATCCCAAAGAAGCAAACCAAAGCCAGAGGAAGCGGCGTTTTCCCGCGCTTTTTCCAGGGCGGCGCACAAAGCTCTTGTACCGGCAATTCGATTTGCTAAATATCCGTCCACCGGTTTGCCGGTAAAATTATCCCATGTGGCGTATTTAGCATCCCAACGTATTCCGGATACATACTCGTCTATAAAGACAAAATCATTTTTCATCGTCTTTTCCTTTCAATGCGAGCGACACAATCCGGTCGATCACTTCGGCTAACGGCAACCCTGCGGCTGCCATCATTCTCGGATAACGGCTGTATGAGGTCAAACCGGGCAAAGTATTAACCTCGTTCAGTATTACTTTTCCATCTTCCTTCAGGAACATATCCACCCGCGAAAGTCCCCTGCATCCCAAGGCGCGGTATATGGCTTTTGCCGTCTCCTGAACGAGCAAGCGCGCCTCTGCCGAAATGCCAGCGGGAACGGTTACTGTTGAGTTTTCGGAACCGTTTTCAGGCTTATTCTCCTGATGGATTCTGAAAAAACCATGAGACAGGCAAATTTGATCCACCTCGCCTGCAATCAAATCCATATCGTTCCCTAATATCGCACATCCTACCTCGCTGCCGGCGATAGCCTCTTCAATCAACACCTTTGAGTCATACTGTCTTGCTGTTTCCACCGCACTCAGCAATTCTTCTTTACGACATACCTTACTGACGCCGAAAGATGAACCTGAACGGGCCGGCTTTACAAAAACGGGATAAGTAAACCTGTCGGCATCAATATTCTCGTTTGCCGTGACAACTAAGTAATTTGGCGTAGCAATTCCCGCGTTTCTGGCGACGATATAAGCAAGGGATTTATCCATACACAAAGCGGAACTTTGTATATCGCAGCCTACATAGGGGATGCCGGAAAGTTCCAACAAACCTTGCATCGCACCATCCTCGCCAAGTTTGCCATGCAGAACGGAAAATACCATATCCAAACGGATCGTTTTGTATTGTCCCTGCTCCAGAACAAGCAATCCGTGTACGCTTCTGTCCGGTGACAGCATAACCGGACGGAAACTTCCATATTCCCAATTTGAGTGAGGGCTGTGACAAAGCTTCCAAACACCATTTTTCGTAATCCCGATATAGAACGGTTCATACTTTTCGATATCAAGGCTTTTTGCGACCTCCCCGGCAGATTTAACGGAGATGGGATGTTCTTCGGAACAGCCTCCGAATATAATTGCAATTTTCAACCTATCCATGCTGCTTTCTCCTTTCAAATTTAAGGCAATTGATAAAAGTATTTTCAACAGTATCGCTCAAGGCGTGTTCTGTGTAATAGGCGGTGTGCGGAGTAATAAGCACATTCGGTAATTTTTGCAGCTGCAGCAACAGTTCGCTTTCAATGGGTTTTTTTCTGTAATCGAAGTAGAATACTCCTTCCTCTCCTTCGAGGACATCCAACGCCGCACCGCCTAGTTTACCGCTTTTGAGCGCAGCAATAAGAGCCTCGGTATCAAGAAGTGAACCGCGTCCGGTATTGATAATAAACGCGCCTCTCTTCATCTGCCCGATACGTTGACGATTAAAAAGATGGTTTGTATCCGCGTTAAGCGGTGTATGGAGCGTTACAATATCGCTCTTAAGTAACAATTCATCAAGAGGAACGTAACCGGCAGAGGTTATGGGACGATTGTCATAGGCTAATATGCGGCAGCCAAAGCCCCGCAGCCTATCCATAACTGCTGCACCAATGCGTCCTGTTCCAATTACCCCAATGGTCATATCACGTAATTCCCTCCCGCGTACATCATTCAATCTGAAATCATGGATATCTGCACGGCTGATAATGGATTTTGCATTTCGCACCGTCATCAGCATCAGCATTAATGTGTAATCAGCCACGCTATCGGGCGAATAAACGACGTTTTCAACGGAAATGCCAACGCTCTCCGCGTATTTTACATTAATATGGTTATATCCAATACTTCTTGTGGAGATATACATTACACCGGCTTGGCTGAGCGCAAGAAGAATGGAATTTGTAATTTGAGTTTTATGACCGACGCTAATGCATCGATTTCCAAATGCCAGTTCAATATTAACTTCAGATACCGCCGCATCTGTGATAGTTGGCATAACGCCAAAGCGAGGCGCCATCTCTCGGAACAAAACGGCCTCGTCCTGCCCGCATCCATAAATTGTAATTCCCACTGCTGCCATGATTTAGATTTATCCTTTCATATTACATTCATTTTCATGATCTATTTTTCTCTTCATCTCCGAGGCCCCCTTTCTGAAAATATGAAAGCCTGCCCGATTCGGCAAATTCATTTTACCGAAAACAGGCAGGCGATGTTGGAATTTTAACTTATCAAAATCTTAATAAATTCTTATGAAAATCTTATTATTTTACTATACTGTTATATACAGCTAATGCATCGGGAACCTTTTTCATGGGTGCGTTTTCCGGCTTTGTTGGAAGTACGACGGTAAAGACTGTCTTTTCTGTATTGCTTTGCACGAAAATATCGCCTCCATGCGCGTTTGCAATTTCTTTGGCAATAGCCAGTCCAAGCCCGGCACCGCCTGTTTTGGTAGAACGGGATGTATCCAGCCGATAAAATTTCTCAAATATCGTTGCCAGTTTTTCTTGTGGGATAGGATTACCTTGATTCGTAAAAGTGATAATAATATTTTTATCCTGCTGCTCAGCGGAAATATCAATGACGCTGTTTTCATAGCTATAGGCTATCGCATTTTTCAGAATATTGTTGAACACACGGGCCAGTTTATCTGTATCTCCCCACAGAGTGAGCCCGTCAGGCACATTAACTGACACCTGCTTTTTTTGTGGAGTCAGCATTGGATAGAATTCATCTGCCATCTGCTGGAGCATGAACAGTAAATTCATTTTTTCTTTATTCAAGACAATAGTTTGAAGATTAAATCTTGTGATCTCAAAAAACTCATCTATAAGCTGCTCTAACCGATAAGCTTTTTCCAAGGTTATACCGACATATTTTGCCTTCTGTTCAGGAGGCATATCAGGCGCTTCATCCAAAAGACTTAAATATCCTATAACGGAGGTCAGAGGCGTCTTTATATCATGAGCCAAGTAAACTACCAAATCATTTTTGCGCTGCTCGGCGTCAAGCACGGCTTTCTTTTGTTTTTCCAAGTTATTTTTTATCTGATTAAGCTTATTTTCCATAAAATCCAATTCCGGTGATAATGTAATTTCATTATCGGATTCCTCAGCAAGTTTATCCATTCCAGCACTGACCTCATCGAAATATTTAGTAAACCAGGAAATTGAAAATTTAAGTAAAATAACTAAGAATATGAGAATCGCAATTATTGTAATGCCATCTACATTACGGTAAAATACAACCCGATAAATTAATAAAGCAACGTCTTCGCGTACAAATAACGTATTCTTTAAAAATTGTACAATGCTATCTCCAACGCTGAAGTTTATTTGAATTACAGAACGCAGGAAGATAATAGTTGCAGCCGTGGCAAAAACAATAAGGAACATTTGAAGGAATATTTTCCTTTTTAATTTTGAATAATCATCCTTTCTTTTATCTCTCTTACTTTTCAATTTTATAGCCAACCCCCCATACCGTTTTGATATATTTAGGATGTTCCGCGCTGTCATGCATTTTTTCCCTTAAATGCCTGATATGAACCATTACCGTATTATTGCTGTTGATGAAGTACTTGTCTCCCCATACCGCATGGAACAATTCTTCCGAACTGACCACCCGTCCGCAATTGGAACAAAGGGCCCAAAGAATGGAAAATTCCGTAGGAGTTAGAGATAGCTTTTTCTCATTCAGCGTACATTCATGGGTATCCATGTCCAATACCAAGCCGGAAAAGGCAATCAAGTGTTCTTCCTGGTTTGGCTCCGCAGAATTATATTTGGTAAATCTCCGGAGCTGCGCCTTTACACGGGCAATAAGTTCCAAAGGTCGGAACGGTTTGGTAATATAATCGTCCGCACCTAATGTCAGCCCGGTAATCTTATCGATTTCTTCTTCTTTGGCTGTCAGCATAATAACCGGAAAATTATGCTTTTCCCGGATTTGCTGACAGATTGAAAAACCATCTATATCTGGAATCATTACATCCAAAATGGCAAGATCCAATCTTTCATTTTCAATGCAGTTAAGAGCATCCTTCCCGTTATAAAATTTAAAGACATTATAATTCTCATTTTTCAAATAAACTTCAACCAAATCGGCAATTGCCTGCTCATCATCCACGATCAAAATATTTGCAGCCAAACACATCATCTACTTTCTTTTAAGCATATACTCCCATCATTATTATACCGCGAATAAAAAACCGTTTTGCAGCTTTTTACTTATTAAAATCTTAAGATTTTCTGAATATTGCGATACAGACAGTCTTATAAACCAATATAAATATCAATTTTGACAATAGCAAGGGTTTAATCATAAATTCCTTGCTTTAAAAGAATTCAAGGGGCAGCCTGCCAAATTGGCAAGCCGTCCCTTGAATTTAAAAAACAACCGCATGGAGTTTCAGGTATACTTTTGCAGCAGGGCTATTTAAGTACGACCTTAATTGTCCGTCCTCCCATATACCCGTAATTCCCCTTATTATCCGTGCCCCATACGTTGATCACATAAGTCCCCTGCTTATTGCCGAAATCAGCTATACTAAAAGCCGACTGGTATACGCCGCCGCCTTTGTTTACGGCGTTGTAGCCTACGTATTTATTCGGGCCGAGCTCCGTATTGTAAACGGCAAACAGTACGCTCTTTACCCCCGAAGGGTCGGTCACGCCCGACGCCTGCAAGGTAAATGTGGACGTGCCGATGACAGCCCCGTTGGCCGGGCTGATCCCTGATGCCGTGGGCGCAGATGTATCGTTTGCCACCGTGATTGTCCTGCTTCCCATGAACCCGTTATTTCCGTAGTTATCCGTACCCCAGACGTTGATCACATAATTCCCTGATTTATTATTAAAGTTGAGTAAATTGAACGCTGCCTCCCAGGTACCGTTGCCTTTGTTTACCGCATAGTAGCCCACATGTTTATTCGGGCCATCCGCCTGATTGTAAACCGCGAACAATACGCTCCGCACCCCGGATGCATCCGTGACCCCGCCGGCCTGCATAGTAAATGATGTCGCGTAAGTTTTGAAACCGTTGGCAGGTGCGATTGAGGTGGCAGCAGGCGATGTATGGTCAACATCCACCTTAATTGTACGTCCGCCCATATAACCAAAATTCCCCTTATTATCCGTACCCCATATGTTGATCACATAAGTTCCCTGCTTATTGCTGAAATCAGCAATATTAAGAGCCGACTGGTATACGCCGCCGCCTTTGTTTACGGCATTGTAGCCTACGTATTTATTGGGTCCAAGCTCCGTGTTGTAAACGGCAAACAGTACGCTATTTACTCCCGAAGGGTCGGCCACGCCCGACGCCTGCAGCGTAACCGTTGGCGTGGTTATAACGGCTCCGTTGGCGGGACTGATCCAGGACGCCGTGGGCGCAGATATGTCGTTTGCTACCGTAATTGTCCTGCTGCCCAGCGCGCCGACAAAACCATTATTATCCGTAGCCCAGACGTTGATCACATACTTCCCGGACTTATGATTAAAGTTGATTAAATTGAACGCAGCCTCCCAGGTACCGTTGCCTTTGTTTACCGCATAGTAGCCCACGTACTTATTTGGGCCGAGTTCCGTATTGTAAACGGCAAACAATACGCTTTTCACCCCGGACGGATCTGTTACGCCGTCGGCCTTCAGCGTGAATGTCTGTGAATAAGTGGAGAAACCGTTATCGGGCGTTATCCCTGTGCATGTGGGAGAAAGATTATCCGTCCATTTTGCATAGAGTGTTGTAT
>JAEWMJ010000026.1 GCA_023393165.1 Bacillota bacterium
TGGTGGGGAAGAACAGGATCGGGTCCCATGCCAGATCGGGCTGAAAATGCTTGTAGAATATATCGTAGGCTTCCTCAGCCTTGCTGAAATCCTCCATCGCGTCCTGTATGGTGCAGGTTCCCGCATAATAGATGGGGAACGCCTGAAATACCGGAACCAGCGGAATCCTGTCCGGCTCGATCAGTTTTGTCGCGTCCATTACTCTTTTTAATCTGGCATTATACTGCTCGCCAATGTTATCCATATTAAAATCTCCTTATTCATTTATTAGAAACAATAAAAATTTAAATAATATTAAATCGCCTTACACTTATTTAGTATGGACTGAAGAATTTTTTTTAAATGATAATTTTATAATACACGATATTTAAATGATTTCAACTATATTTTTTATCCCATTTGTTCGTAAAAATTCATTGTTTCTTGACGAGAAGCAAAATAGGGGTACAATAATACTAAAACATATGAAGGGCATATACTGATTTGAACACTTATGACAAAGAAGATATAAAATATATGCGCCGGGCGCTTACGCTCGCAAAAAAAGCCGCGCTGGCGGACGAGGTGCCTGTAGGCGCGCTTATAGTGCAGGAAGGCAAAATCATATCCCGCGCGTACAACAAGCGGGAAACGCTCAAAAGCCCCACAGCCCACGCGGAATTTATAGCTATTGAAAAAGCATCCAAAAAGCTGGGAGGTTGGCGCCTGCCCGGCTGTACCCTTTACGTCACGCTGGAGCCCTGCCCCATGTGCGCCGGGGCGATCGTTAATTCCAGGATTCCAAGGGTTGTTTTTGGCGCGCCCGATCCAAAAGCCGGCGCTTTCGGCAGTGTATACGATCTTGCGGAGGGAAAACTAAACCACACGCCCCAAATCGTCTCCGGAGTGCTGCAAGAAGAATGCGGCGGGATCCTATCGGAATATTTTAAAAGCAAAAGAGCCAAATAGGCCTTATTCCTTTTAGAAAAGAAAGAAAAAACCAAAGAAAACCCGGAACCGTACATGGTAACAGGTTTTCTATAAATATTTAAATTTTAAATTTAGTCAGCAATATTCTACAAACAGTTTATCTTTTCTTTTTACCGGCGGCCTTCCGCCTTTCCCAGGCCTTGCGTAACGGGACGCCGGACGGGGCCCCTTGGAGCGCGCCGAAAAGTTCTTCTCCGAACTGTCATAGGAAAAACCATGCATGGAGGCCGAAACGCCAGAGCCGTTGATTCTGCAATTTGCCATGGCGGCTACTGTCTCCCGGATTTTATTTTCCGCAATCATCACGACAGTTTGCTTATCCATAATATCAATCCTGCCGATATCCTTTCCTTGAATGCCGGCATATTGGGTGATGGCGCTTACGATATGGTTAGGGGCCACCCGCATTTGCCTGCCGATGCTTAAAACCATCTTTTGATATTTGGGTTTGGGCAGATCCGCTTTTTTAAACAAATCGTCGCCGATATTTTCATCCGATTTCCCAAAATGCATTTCCAGCACAGCCGCTGCGATGGCAGCCGCATTGTATCCCTTTTCCATCAATTCCGATACGATATCCATATACGCGGCTCCGGAAGAATTCCGCAGGTTTTTCTCTACCTGTTGGCTCTGCAAGCCGCCCAGTTTTTTTCTTAGTTCTTCCGCGGTCGGCATTTTTTTAAATTGCAGTTCAGACTTTGCCTGCCTGCCTATCTGTTTTAATTCTTCCGCCTGCCTTCTCCCGCAGCATAGCGTAATTGCGTTGCCCGCTTTTCCGGCTCTTCCCGTCCGGCCGATGCGGTGTACGTAATATTCGGTATTTTGCGGAACGTCGTAATTGATTACAAACTCTATGTTTTGTACATCAATTCCTCTGGCCGCCACATCGGTGGCAACCAGTACGGAAGTCATTCCGTTTTTAAACGCTTCCATTGTTTTTGTCCGCTGCGGCTGGTTTAAATCGCCGTGCAACCCTTCCGCTCGGTATCCTTTTTTATTTAGGAACAGCACAACTTCGTCCACCATCCTCTTTGTGTTGCAGAACACGAGCGAGAGCGCAGGATTATGGTATTTAAGCAGCACATCCAGCGCTTCTTTTTTTACCGGCGACGGAACATCGTAATAGTACTGGCTGATGTTTTCTACCGTAACCTGCTCTTCATTGATGGAAACAGTCTTCGGTTCCTTCTGGTATTTTTTTGTGAGCGCAATGATCTCCCTGGGCATGGTTGCAGAGAACAAAACCGTCTGGCGTTCCTCTGGCGTTTCTTTTAATATCGTTTCAATATCGTCGCGGAATCCCATGCTGAGCATCTCGTCCGCTTCATCCAAAACAACCATTTTCACCGAATGCAGTTTCAGTGTTCTTCTGCGCAGATGATCCATAATGCGTCCGGGCGTTCCTATCACTATATTCGCGTTTTTAAGACCGCTTATCTGCTGCTGCATGGAAGCGCCGCCGTAAATATCCAATGCGTTGATCCCTTCTGCATAACGCAACAGTTTGCCTATTTCCCCGCATGCCTGCATTGCAAGCTCGCGCGTGGGGCACATGATCAATACTTGTGCGGCATTCTTTTGCGTCCTGTCAACCTTCTCTATCGCGGGGATCCCAAACGCAATGGTTTTCCCCGTCCCTGTCTGGGACCGTCCAATCACGTCGAAGCCTTCCTGTATCAAAGGTATGCTTTGAGCCTGTATCTCCGTTGCGGTTTTAAACCCCATATAGTCGATCGCGGAAAGAATCTCCTGCGATATATTCATTTGTTTAAATGTTGTTTGATTCATTCATTCCTCTTTCATTTATTTCCTATTATATATATTAAGTTCACTTTTTTAAAAAAATAACGAGGAAATCCATTCCTCGTTAATAATCTTTCAAAAATAACAATTCGATAAACCCAAGATTTAATTATACTATAAAACAAACAAAAGTCAAAGTATATTTTATACTATTCAGCCACGCGCAGTCCTTTAAGCCGGCAGCAAATCGAAAAACGCAGCACTCTGACCTTTTCGGGAGGATTACTCCTCATCCAACTGCGACTGCATCCGCTCAAACAGCGGTTCTTTGAAGTCAATGCCCATGTAATGGGATATCACATACTCCAGCCCCTTTTCTTTCAGGTCCGCCTGCAGTTTTTGCGCGGCTGCATCATTGGAGTTGTTAAACTTAAGCGCTGCGCGCACGCCGGCAATGATGGGCGCGGGCGTAATGCCGTTTTCAAGGCAGTAAAGCGCGGCTCCAATCAACCTGTCGTTCCGCCTGAGTTTGCGTACAGGATCGCCTCCCACCCGTGCGACACTGTCTCCCAATGCCCAGTTGGCAAACCTGCAAAGCAGGTCGTCCACATGCTCTTCCAGCAGCGGCAGCAGTTCTTCGCCGTACTCGCGCGCCAGCGCATGCGCGCTGCACATCATGGCTTCCCTGGCGGCACAGGCAATTTCCTTTTTCTCAGCGGCCTGCCATATATATTCGTATCCCTGTTCCGCGCCCATATAAGCGCAGATTGCATGACCCATATTATGTATAAAGAGCTTTCTCTTGATATAAAAGCCAAACGGCGTATAAGGCAGCAAGCCGACAAGATCCGGTATCTTGCCCTTGAACGCTGCGCTGTCCACAGGCAACTGGGCATAGGGTTCCACATAAACCAGCAGCGGATGTTCCGCCTTTTGCTCCGCCGTCATCACAGGCACCATACGGCCGATGGATGCTTCGATCAGCCCGACATTTTTATCCGCCCAATCCTTTTGCTGCTCGTCCAAACATTCGTTGATCCAGCCGCGCATCAGTATATCAGCCTCCAACTGGTTTTCACAGAGAATGATATCCAGCGTACGGCCCGTCTTCATCCGTTCAATGATCCCTTTTGCGATCACAGGAGCAATCTTGGGCAAAACGTTAACGCCCACCGCCGTCGCCATGATATCGCATCCGGCGATTTCGGCAACCGCCTCTTCACTTCCGGCATGCACCGCGCGCACGTTTACAACGGTTTCATCGTGTTTGTGTTCCCTGTTGACGACCCTGACCGGATATTCATGCCGTTTGTTCAATTCTTCAATGATATTCGGCATAATATCCAAAAAACACACGTCATATCCCGAATCCGAAAAAACCTTCCCGATAAATCCGCGCCCTATGTTTCCCGCACCATACATTACAGCCTTTTTCATAAGCATCTCCTCTTCTGCAAATACTGACAATATAAATATACCATACTTCTCCGAAAGTTGTTATAATAAGTCTGTCGAAACCCAAAAATTTTGATGCGGCGGGCTTTGCGGGAAAAGGTCATGACAGGTGGTACAAATATGAAAAAGAACGATTTATTTGAAATAGAGATAGACGATATTGACGTAAATGGCAACGGCGTCGGAAAAAAAGACGGCTTCTGTTTTTTTGTCACGGGTGCGCTTCCAGGAGAAAAGGTCCGTGCGAAAGCTACCAAAATAAATAAAAACTACGGGTTTGCCATTGTGGACGAGCTGCTTTCGGCATCCCCGCACCGGCGCGAGCCTGCCTGCCGGTATTACAAAAAATGCGGCGGGTGTACCCTGCAGCATTTATCCTATGCCGCCCAGCTGGAATGGAAAACAAACCAAGTTCAAAACTGTATCAAACGGATCGGCGGGCTTGATGTGCCCGTATCCTTCGCACTTCCCGCTATGAGCGAACACCGCTACCGCAACAAAGCCGCCTTTCCACTTGGAATGGACGAACTGCTGAAAATAGGTTTCTACTCCACGCGCAGCCATACGCTGGTGGATATAGACGACTGCCTGATCCAAAACAAAGATGTTGCGCTGCTTGTCTCCCAGCTCAAGACCTGGGTGGTGCACAACAAGATCAGTATATATAATGAAAAAACCGGAAAAGGCCTCCTGCGCCACGCGGTGGTGCGCACGGTTAAAAGCGGGGATATGATGCTCACGCTCTGCATCAACGGGGACGACATTCCCTTCCGCACCGATCTGGTTTCCAAATTCCAATATGTGCTCCCCCGCCTTAAGTCCATCATGCTCAGTATAAACAAAAAGAAGGATAATACGATACTTGGGGATAAAACCGTCCCGGTTTACGGAAGGGATTATATCACCGAGACGATCCTGGGCCTGGATTTTAAAATCGGCCCCCATTCTTTTCTCCAGGTGAACAGCGCCGCCGCCGAAACGCTTTATTTCACCCTGTTTGAGCTTTTGAACCTTACCAAAAGCGATACGGTGGCAGACCTTTACTGCGGCGCCGGAACCATCACCCTGCCCGCCGCGCAGCGCGCAAAATACGTATACGGCGTCGAGATCGTTCCGCAAGCGGTTGAAAACGCACGGGACAACGCGAACATGAATGGGATCGATAACGTGGAGTTTGTTGCCGGGGACGTGCAAAAAGAGCTGGACGGCGTGATCCAAAAAGCCGGAACACTGGACGCTATCATCCTGGACCCGCCGCGAAAAGGCCTGGAGGCGAACGTGATCCAATCCTGCGCGGCAACCGGCGCCAAAAAGATATGCTACGTTTCCTGCAATCCCTCCACCCTCGCCCGTGACCTTGCCGAGTTCACAAAGCTGGGCTATGCGGTAAAGCATGTACAGCCGGTTGACATGTTCCCGCAGACGACGCACGTTGAGACGATAATTCTGATGATAAAATGTGGTTTGGTGGATAAAACATAGAGTTTGACGACAATATATTGTGGTTTTGAAGTGATAATTGAACAAAAAGCGGGCTGAAAAAATGCATTTTTCAGCCCCGTTTTTTTGGCATTATATAGATGACATTGGGCATTGAGGTAGGATAACAGTCATATAGCGCAATTATTAGATAGGAAAGCTCAATGGCATTAAGGTGGATTACCTATTTGAGGTCAAATTGATAATATTTTTATTTACAAATCTAATGTCGCAAGTTACAATAGGACCGTGACCGAATCGGTCACATATAATGATAGGAATTAGAAGGTACTATGGCATTTGAAAAATTGGAAAAGGAAAAACAAAATAAAATAATCAATGCTGCCTGTGAAGTATTTGCAAAACACGGCTATAGAAAGGCATCTATGAAGGATATTGCCGAAGTGGCCGGAATATCGAAAAGCGTGCTGTTCAAGTATTTCTCTACAAAAGAGAATCTCTATATGAAGCTCTTTAGACTGGCATCGGACAGCATCAGCGAAGCGGACGATATTGCACTTGCAGAGGGAGAAAAGGACGCGGATATGTTTTCATTGATGCGGCGAAGCGCGAAGTCCAGACTCTCCCTATTTAAGGAATACCCATGGATTTACAGGTTTTCCTATACTGCAGCCTTCGATCCTGATCGTTTTGTCAGGGAGCTTGTGAGCAAAGAGCTTGAGGATTATAGAAAATCGGGCGCCAAAATCAAAGAGCTTCAATTATATGATAAAAGCACAACGGACGATATCAAGCATTATAAGGGATTGAGAGAGGATTTTTCCCCCGCGGCGGCAAAGCAGGTCATCTTCTGGATATCTCAGGGATATCTTGAAGAAAAGCTATTTAAAGATGAAATTGATCCGGATCAACTAGAAAAGGGCTATGAGGAATGGATAGACATTATGGAGATTCTTCTGAAAGATATTCACAAGGATTGTGATCGGATCAACGGAAAGACAGGTGAACAGAATGAATGACGTTCTCCACAAGAAAGGAATCACCGGCGGAGTTGAGAGTGTGCCCGGGCTTAGGCATCATGATCTCAAGGTCTGTGGCGGGCCGCTGTCCGTCTATGAAGCAGGCGAAACAGGAAAGCCAAAAGTTGTAATGCTGCATGGGGCTATGTACGATGAAGCAAGGTTCATTTGGGATCAGATGTTTCCGTTTCTGAGCAAGGATTATCACCTATTCGCGCTGGATTCGCCACGACACGGGAGGTCAAGACCATGGGAAGGAAATTTGGATCATTCCAGGCTGATGGACATTCTGCACAATACATTTGATCAGTTGGGGCTTGATCACTTCAGTCTCGTGGGGCTTTCTATGGGAGGTGGCCTCAGCATTGAATATGCATCATTGCATCCCGATAGAGTCGGGTCCATGGTTCTGTTTGAACCCGGAGGGCTGGGAGACAAGGTCGATTTGGAGTTTATAACATGGTTATACATAAAAACACCCGGTATGCTCAGGCTACAGAGCCGAAAATATATGAAGAAGGACAGCGCCGCAATGAGGAAAATGCTGGAGTCCATTTATGTGGGCGGTTCAAAACCGACCGACCCGGACCGGTTGATTTTAATTCTTAAAGATGAAATAAAGGGCAAGTATGACCATGGAGAGAATGACATGGACGACTGGCAGCTGAATGGCGTCATCGGACCATTTCAACTTAAATGGAACCTTCTTGACAGAGTTCCGCTGATAAAATGTCCGACGCTGTGGTTAAGGGGGGCGGATAGCGTCCTGGTGAAACAGCATGAGATGGAGAGAGCCGTAAAGCTGGCCACTGACAGCGGAACAGAAGCTGAGTTGAAGATTATTCCGAATGCCGGGCATATCCTGCCTCTCGAACGGCCTGAACAGGCAAATGCTGCTGTAAGGGCTTTTCTAGACAAGACCGCCGGTATAGGAAATTGAATAGTGAGGTCATTCCATGTATTTAGGCACTCTATTATCTAGAAATGCATAAGTCGGGAAAGTATCATCTGCCACCAAGGCCCCACCAGGATCAAGCGGCATCTTTTTTGACCGTTCAAGGCATTCGGAAGTCGTCGTGAAATTAGAGAGGAAATTGTGAACCAAAAATAAATAAATTAACAGAAAAAAAATTAGTTTAACAAAATAAAAGTTAATGTATCAAAACCTTTTTTAGTGAAAAGCTAGAAGAGGTTTTTTTTGTTTGCCCACATAATTCGTATTGAACAGATGCAGGCTATGAATATTATGATATTTACCGAAACGGCCTTTTAAAAAAGCTGAGAACGGAACCAGACGAAGCATTCAAAAAACTTTTGAAATTAATATAGTAAAATTGGCAAGCCCTAAAACCAACTGAAATTCTTTAAAAAGCACCTGGATATTTCATTTCAGGTGCTTTTTTGCACCGTTCAGTGATGGTTCAGCCAACAGTCATTGGTGGTTCAGTCGAAAAATGTAGAATATAAGAAGAATTTGTATCCAGCTGTTTACATTTTGTTTTATTCCGAAAAACGATGGCGGCGGTTTAACCAAAGGGAACAAGGAGGGCAAAGAATGATAAAAATAAAAAGACTGCGGGGAATCATAATGACAGCCGTGCTGCTGGCTGCAATGCTGCCCGCCACAGCGCTGGCGGCACAAACGCGTGACGCAGGGGACCCAACCGCGCTTGCCACGGCATTGTCGGCGGCGCAAGACGGAGATACCATCCGGCTGACGGCTGATATTTCGTTTACCTCAGCCATAACCATCAACGGAAAGGCCATCACCTTTGACCTTAACGGTTACACACTGAACGTTACTGTCTCTTCCGGGAACGCGCTGACGGTGAGAAACCATGGAAAAGTAATTCTTGCCCCCGGCGGAGGGGAACTGAACGTCAAAACCACCGGCAATGATGCTTACGGCGTATATGTTCAGGACAACAACAGCAGCGCAACCGTCACCAATGCAAGGGGAGAGGGAGAAGACAGTTGCGGCGCAACAGCGTTTTCCGGTGGCAGCATCACGGTTTTGAACAATGCCACGGCATCCGGCACGTACAGTGCCGGTGCGTATACAAACGGTACGGGAGCAACGATCACCGTTAAAGGGAACGCCACCGCAACCGGAGAAGAATGCACCGGCGCATATGCGGACGGAGAAAACACGATCACCATTGACGGGGATGCCACGGCATCCGGCGGGAGCTGGACCAGCGGCGTATTTGCCGAGGATGGCGCAACCGTAACAGTAGGCGGCAACGTTTCGGCAAGCGGCAGCAGCAGCATAGGCGCATATACTTACTGGGGTGGTACGGTTACCGTCGGACGGAACGCCACGGCAACCGGCGACAACAGCACCGGCGCAAGATGTATGGGGACGATTGTAGTCAGCGGCAATGTTACGGCAGACGGCAGCAACAGCACCGGCGCATCTGTGTACGACGGCGCTACGGTCACAATTGACGGGATCATTACAGCGGTTGACTATATTAAGCTGCAAGGCCGGGCTAAAGCGCAGAATGAAATGGAGCTTACAACTTCAAAACCGGGATATTATACGTATACAGACAACACCAGTACGGTTTGGGTCAAAATCCCGGCCACGCTGGACATCACCACAGGTACGCTTCCCGCCGCAGAGGTAGGCGCCGCGTACAGCCAGACGGTGGCAGTTAATTATACGGGAACAGGCGTGCTTACATACAGCGCGGAAGGGCTTCCGGCCGGACTGTCGATCAATACGCATACCGGCGTTATCAGTGGTACGCCTGCCGCAGGTACAGGGGCGGATTCGCCTTATGCCGTTACGGTAAATGTCACAGATGGCACGCTTGCAGACTCCGGAAACTTTTCTCTGGCGGTAACTGAAAAAAGTACGATCAGCCCCGTAAGTGCCGGTTTTGATAAAAAACCATCGGCGCAGGTAGATGTGCAGGTAACCATGACGCTGAACGGAAACACGCTGAGCAGTATATATAACGGAGCGTCCAAGCTAACAGAAAGCACCGATTATACGGTTTTGGGCACCACGGTGACAATCAGCAAATCCTACCTGGCAACGCTGGCAACAGGCGCCGCTACGCTGACCTTCAATTTCAGCGCGGGCGGCCCGCAGAGCCTTTCGGTCACAATAAGCGACAGCTCGGACACAACAAAGCCCACAGTCGTCTCCGCAGAACCGAACGGTTCCGGCGCATCCGTCAGCGGCAGTCTTGTGATCACGTTCAGCGAGGCGATGGACACGGCAGCGGGCACGGTATCTCTTGGCGGCGCGTCCCTGGCGGGCGGAAGCTGGTCCGGCAGCCAAAACGTTTACACAGCTGCATATTCCGGGCTTGCACACGGTGCGGGATATACGATCAACATATCCGGCTTTAAAGACATTGCAGGCAATACGATGGACGCCGACGGCAGCCACGGCTTTACCACTGCGTCCGAAACAATAGGCGCTGTCATAAGCCCTATATCCGTCAGTTACGACCTTGCGCATCCAGGCGACGTGAGCACGGCGGTTACTTGGAACAGTGCCGGGGCGGTTACGGATGTGGCACGCGGCTCCGAACATTTGGCGTCCGGCGACTACTCTATTAACGGAAATACGCTGACGATTAGTAACGCGTATCTTGCCGCCCGGAATTTTTCCGCAAATGACAGGGCGGTGTTTACAATTTCTTTTGACATCGGCGATCCTGCCAGCCTGACGGTGGAGATTGTGAACAATTACGCGCCGGGCAGCAACGCTGCCCTTAGTGATCTGACGGTGGGCGGCCGTACGGTGAGCGGATTTGCATCCGGCAATACCGAGTATAACGTGGAGCTGCCTTATGGGACCCAGCCCGGCAGCGATGCAGCAAAGGTTGGAGCGGCGCCTGCCGATCCCAAGGCAACGGTGGGCGTCACGCAGACACCCGCATTGCCCGGCAACGCGACGGTTGTGGTGACGGCGGAAGATAAGGCAACGGCAAATACCTATACGGTTCATTTCACACTGGGCGCGCCGCCAAATCCGCCTCCTCAGCCCCATACCATCACCGTTATGAATGACGGTAACGGACAGGGAAGCTCGAGCGCGGCCAGCGCGGTTTCGGGAACAACCGTGACGCTGGCGGCAGCGCCGAACAGCGGGTATCGCTTCAAGGAGTGGCGCGTGGTTTCGCCCTCCAGCCTGGGTATCAGAGGCAACGGATTCACGATGCCGGACGAAGCGGTAACGGTAATGGCTATATTTGAGAAAAATGCCCCCGCAACCTATACGGTGACTGTGGACAGCGGCACAGGCAGCGGCAGCTACGCAAAAGGAGCCGCGGTCAGCATCACGGCGGACGCACCCCCTGAGGGCAAAGTATTCGATGAATGGACGACAGGCAGCGGAGGCGTGGCCTTTGATAACGCCCAATCTTACAGAACCACCTTCATTATGCCGGACCATGCGGTCGTGGTAACGGCAACCTACAGGGACAGCGTACCTGCCAGCAGCGCCAAAGTCATTACGATTGTGCAAACGCCGGATGTGCCCAATCCAGAACTCATCACTGTGGAACCTGTTGGAGACGCCTTTAACCAGCCTGTGGAAGTCCGGATTCAGCAGAGCACGCACGCCGGTGATATGGTCCGCAATGCCATGAGGAATGGCTCTAGCCAACTGAATTTTGATGATATGCAGATATTCCCGCTGGACATCAGCATGTATATTGCAGGGACTGATACCCGAGTACAGCCCAGGGAGGGAACGGCGGTCAGGATCACCATCCCGATCCCCCCCGAACTACTCGCAAGCAAGGACAAGCTGGTGGTTGTCTGCGTGACGGACGGCAAGCTGACGTTGCTGCCTGCAACGGTGGTTATGAAAAACGGCGTCGACTGCGTGGAATTTACGGCAACGCACTTCTCGCCCTACGCGCTTGTAATCGATAAGGATGGATCGCTGTCCGATTTGAATGCCAGTAAAGCCTCGCCGCCGGCTTCAAGCAACAGCCTGCCAAGTGCTACTCCGTCGAACAATATCACCGAAACTGCCGGCAGCAGCCTGCTTTGTATTGTATGGCTGCTGGTTGGAATTTGCATAGGAGGCGGTATTGTTTTCGTAATATACCGGATCAAAGAGGTTAAAAAATAAGCAGTACCCAGGCAGGACCGTCCAAAGAAAAAGCGTCTTGCCTTTTTACCATAAAAGAAGATGGAATCCTAATGATTAATCGAGTAGGAGGCGCTCCATTATAGAGCAGCCGACCTCTCATACCACCGTACGTACCGTTCGGTATACGGCGGTTCAATAGCATAAGTGCAATTTACGAAGGGACTCGTACCATGCAAGAAAATCATAGTATCCTGCAAGTGCGAGTTTCTTGTTGTCAATGGCCCTGTTGAGAATTGGGCTACCGGCAATCCGCCAATAGCCCAATCGGGAATTGCCCCATTCGAAAACCTGCCACTCTGGCACACCCAGTTTACAGTGAGCACGAGTTCTGGTTCTTGGCTTCTTCACTGTTTCCAGATATACATTCGGATTCGGGGCCTCAACCATTTGTTCCAGCCGCTGAGTGTTAGTTATATGGGCAACATAAATACTTAATATTCCATTTACCATTATACTTAATCTCACCGATAAGGAATTTAGCGCTGAGTACGAAGCTCTCTGAATTGGTAATCATAATCATGCTATAATTATGCAATTCCAAGTTCTCAGTAAAATAATTGCTGTAAAATTCTTAATTTACAGAGTATACTATTATCATTAAAATTGAATTGTTGTTAAAAAGAATTATTATGTCAACCCCGTCTCTCCATGCATGAAGTGCCTGGCACGGCTGACTAAACAAACATCATCATAGGAGGAAATAATAATGAAGAAGTATATTGTATGTGTGATGCTGTCCATATTACTGGTATTTTCAGCCGGATGCGCAGAATCCCAAGGGACCACATCCAAAGCCAGCGGGACTGAGCTCCAAACAAACGGTACTTTGCACCATATAACCATTGAAGTGAAAGACTATGGGACAATTTCCGTGGAGCTTGACGAGGAAAACGCGCCAATCTCGACAGACAACTTTATAAGCCTGGCAAAGGATGGCTTTTATGATGGTCTGACTTTTCACAGGATCATCTCCGGCTTTATGATCCAGGGGGGTGACCCGAACGGCAATGGGTCAGGCGGTTCAGGCAACACGATAAAAGGTGAATTTTCCTTAAATGGCGTGAAAAACCCCTTGTCCCATACAAGAGGCGCCATCTCGATGGCACGTTCCAAAGACAATAACAGCGCAAGCTCTCAGTTTTTCATTGTTCATGAAGACAATCCGGGACTGGACGGACAATATGCGGTTTTCGGCTATGTTACCGAAGGAATGGACATTGTGGATAAGATATGCGAAAATACGCCGGTAGTGGATAACAACGGGACCGTAGAGAAAGAAGACCAACCTGTGATTACATCCATCAAGGTCATTGATTAGCGGTGTAACCTCGCCCCTGATTAGCTAATCAGTTTTAAATTTAATATTGATTCAGGGCTTAGGCTACGATTATATGGATAATGACGGGGAAAAGCTCAGGGAGATTTTGCTGAACGTGTGTAGAACTGTATACAAATCAAATTAGATTGCAGTCCATAACTTACATTATTATGAGTCTGATTATATTGCAGAAAATCAATAAATTTATAAAAAAACTAGTAATTTTACATAACGCGCCTTAGATAAAGATATAGCAGATATATCATCCTGCCAAGGCCCCACCAGGCTCAAGCGGTATTTTTTTGACCCCTCAAGGCATGCGGAGACGGCTTCGCTATTGGGAAAAAACTACAACTGCCAAAACATGTGAACCTTCCCCTTTTCTTCTCGCAATTTTTTCCCGCGCCCATATTTATCCCTAAGGCCCTCCTATAAATTTCCACATTTTTCACGAAATTTTACCTCTTTATAACAAAAATTTTATATAAATATAACATTACTGTGCTACAGTTTGTTTATGGATATACACACAGAACAAGATTCAAAAGGTGGAAGTATGGATATTCATGCAGAAAAACGGAAAATTACCCGCGTAGACTATCCTATCCGCGCGCAGGCCGAATATCAGGGCTCGCTCTTTCAGGGCGAAATCATAAACGTCAGTCTAAACGGCCTTTTGTTCAAGTCTGACGAACATATGGACGTATCGGCGCGGGAGCGGGTCTCAATGCTAATTGATTGGAACGATACGGAAAATGGCCTCGTCTCCACAATTGAATGTATTGTTGCCAGAAGAGCGGAACGCATCCTGGGGCTTCAGTTCGATGTGATCGACAGCGATACATTAATGCTGCTCAGGGAAAGGCTGGCCGCCAAAGCGGGAGACAGAATCAACCAGGAATTCATTCATTTCATGATAGACAGCAAATAACACTTTAAATCGCGAATTTTGAGAGGAGATTCTATGTTTAATCAGTATTTTGGCAACTATCTTTTAGAGAAAAAAATCATCCGGCCCGAAGAACTGCGGCAGGTGTTGGAGGAACAGAAATCGGTTAGGGTCAAGCTGGGCGTGCTGGCTATTGATTCCGGCTATATGAACGCCGCGCAGGTGGATCATATCCATAAACTCCAGGCTGTACGCGACCAAAAATTCGGCGAGCTGGCTCTTGAAGAAGGGTATCTTACCCCGGGCCAGTTAGAAGGACTGCTGCATGTACAAAAAAGATCGAATGTGTTGCTCGGGCAGATTCTCATCGAAAAGGGGCTCTTTTCCTTTGAAAAATATCAAGAAGTGATGCGTCAATACCGGCAGGATTCCCGCCTGACTGACGAGGAAATTGAGGCGCTAAAAAACAGCGATGTCAAAAAAATTGCTGAGACGTTTCTGAAAACCTTATAGGTCGAGCCGGGCGAGCGGCTCCACGAATACCTTGAACTTTTCATCAGAAATCTGATCCGTTTCATTGACGGCGAAATCCGGGTAGAAACAGCCCGGGAGACGGGCTCCTATTCATTTGATTATATGGTTACGCAACCCGTAGAGGGCGATCAACCGTTTTTCAGCGGTTTTGCCGCGTCCGAGGCCGTACTGACCCAATTCGCTTCCATTTATGCGGATGAAACGCTCACACATATGGACGACCTGGCCAAGGATTCTTTGGAAGAATTCCTGAACTGCCAGAACGGTTTGTTCCTGTCCCATCTCTCCAATCGTGGGATCGAGCTGGAACTGCTTCCTGGAGAAGTCAAACAGAACGGCACATTGCTCAAAACCACGGAAAAGCTGATCGTCATCCCCTGCCATTTGAGTTTTGGCAGGATCGACTTCCTGTTTGCGGACGAACTCCCGTATTTTGCTTAAAATCGGGCCCTGCCGGGCCCAAATGTTTACAGATTTAGTAATGATAAATGGAGGTTCTACTTGTGGCTAAAATAATGATTGTGGACGATTCGTTGATATCCAGAAAAAAACTGAGAACAATCCTGGAGGCAGCCAATCATGAAATTGTAAGTGAGATTGGAGACGGTACGGAAGCCGTCCAAAAATACCAGGATCTGTCGCCTGACGTGGTTACCATGGACATCACCATGCCCAAGATGGACGGCATTTCGGTACTAAAAGAGCTTATGAAACACGACCCTTCGGCCCGGGTGGTCATGATCACTGCGCTGGGCAAAGGCGACACCATCCTGGAGGCTCTGAACGCAGGGGCCAAAAACTATATTACCAAACCGTTCACAGATGATCAGGTTTCTGATGCTATCGAGGAAGCTTTGCAATCATTATGATTGTATGGGGTGAGAGATTGCCTTATGATTGAAACGATCGCCAAACTGGTACGGGTCGCGCCAACCTTTTCCATAACGGATAACGGAAGCTCGATTCACACATACTTTGAACAAAACAAGGAATCCGAAGGGGTTGTTATCGTGGCGGGCCAAAAACCCGCCGGCATTCTGATGCGCACAAATTTCTATCGGAAGATCGGCGGACAGTTCGGATATTCACTGTTCATGAAACGCGACGTTACACTGCTCATGAAAACAGACATAACGTGCGTGGAAAAAGACTGCGATATGGCACGGTTCGGTTTTATCGCCATGCACCGCGACCAGGACAGCATTTACGACTTCGTCGCGGTCCTGGATGACGGGAAATATGCGGGCACCGTAAGCATCCGTGAATTTCTGATTGAAATGTCCCAGGCCAAGGAACGCGAAATCGAGGTCTTAAACGACCAGCAACGCCTGCTCCGGCAGGCCAATGAAGCCGAAAAACAGCACCGTATTGAAATGGAGCAGAAAAACGCCGCCATCAAAAACCTGCTGGACCATACCGGCCAGGGGTTCCTTTTTTTTGGCAGCGATTTGATTATTTCGGAAGAATACAGCCGGGAGTGCGATGCGATCTTTGGCTTTCCCATCAGTAACCGGAACTTCCTCACGGTTATCGGAAACTTTGTGGATGAAGCCGCCATCCGCATGATGCAAAACGCCTTTGAAAACGTATTTCGCATCGAGGATAAGATCCGCAATAAGGTATACCTGTCCGTTCTGCCCCAGGAGATTCAAATTGGCGAACGGTATATCCACGCTGAGTATAAGGTGATTCTGGGCCAGGCGGAAAAATCAGTCATGATAATCCTGACCGACATCACAGAAAAAAGAGCGCTGGAACTGAAAAGCGCGGAGGAAAAAAACAATATCCGGCTGATTATCCGGGCTATTGGAGGCAAAAGCGAAATCAACGAAGCTGCGAGCGATCTGCGAGCGTTTTGTACGCAGGGCGCGCTTAAGCTTTTGGACGGCAGCCAGGACCCAAAAGCGGCCCTGCAGCACATCTTTCGGGTGGTACATACGATGAAGGGCGATTTTTCGCTCAATTCCCTGCACCATACGGCCGAGGGGCTGCACCGGCTGGAAGACGCTCTGGGAGGGATGCTCAAAAACATCGATAAGGTGCGTATGGAAGACATTAGGGAATTTGCCCGGCAGATCGACTGTGAACAGCTGCTCTCAGAGGATCTTTCCACCATCATTGGAGCACTGGGCACGCACTATTTTGAAAAAGACGATACGTATACCGTGGGCCGGCAGCGGTTTTGTGAAATAGAAAACAAGATACGCACGGTTTTCCCGCAGGACGAACAGGCAGTGATCCTTGGGCTGCTTCACAGTCTTCTTTATACCAATATAAAAGACATTATGAAAGACTATAACGAGTATATCAAAACTTTGGGAGAGCGTTTCGGCAAAACAATCCACGACATGCAAATCACCGGCGAAGATGTGTACATCAACCGCGACCGGTATGCCCCCTTTATCAAGTCACTTGTTCATGTGTTCCGCAATATGGCCGATCACGGAATCGAAGATCCGGAGGAACGCCTTGATTCCGGTAAGCCGGAATACGGTGAAATATCCTGCGACCTGCAAAAACTGGAAGATAATTTTGTGCTCATCCTGGCAGACGACGGCCGTGGCATCGACGTGGACGCAATTAGCAGCAAAGCTGTGGAAAAAGGCATCTACTCCCCGGAGGAGGTCGGCCGGCTTCCAAAAGAAAAGGTGCTGGAAACCATTTTACTGGACGATTTTTCCACCAGGACAACGGTGGATTTGTATTCGGGCAGAGGCGTTGGCATGGCTGCCGTGTATTCGGAGCTCATGGAACTGGGCGGTCAGATACAAATAGATACCGAGGCGGGCAAATACACCCGGTTCAAGTTTACTGTGCCGCTCTGTCAGCAATAACCTTGCCCAAAAAGCGACGCATGCAAGTCTGCTATCGGAGGATAAGGCAAAGGCGGGAACCCCGGGGTTTTCACCTTTTCAAAATAGTCTTAAGTCATAAAACCAACTTGCTTGATTCTTAAATCATAATTCTAAAGAAAAACAGTACCAAAAGACTGAAGAATCAGCCGAGCCCTCTCCCTCCTGAAATAAGCAAACGAACAGTCCCGGTATCGGTAATATAGCTGCTCAGCCCAAATTATTATAAAGTCCTGATCCGACGTTGGTGGTTCTAATTGCGGTATTTGGAAGAAAAAAAGGAGGCAAAGTTATTATACCAATTTAACGGCACATACTTTGCCTCTTTTTCAGAAGGAGAGAAAGATAATGATGTCAAATTTTTTATGTATGTTAAAGCTGTAAGAACTTAAGCAACTGATGAAGCTTAAGATACAGCTTCACCCTTAGGATACCGGTTTTGTCGATTTTGCTTTGCCTTACATTAATGAATGGGCTTTTCCTTTTATCTCCGTTCCTGCTGTTCCAAATCTTACCTCTGCACCCGTCCGGAACCGTCCCCTTTGTAAAGGTTTTCCACTTCAGCAACGCTTAACCGGCTAAAGTCGCCATGTATCGAATGCTTGAGGCAGCTTGCCGCCACCGCGAACTCAAGTGCGGTTTGAGGGTCGGCGTATTGATTCAACCCGAAAATAAGGCCGGCAGAAAAGCTGTCTCCGCCGCCCACACGGTCAACAATGTCGGTAATCTGGTATTTTTGCGAGACATAAAACCGTTCTTCATCAAGCAGACATGCGGACCATCCATTATGATCTGCAGATTTGGATTCACGCATTGTAATGGCAACCTTTTTCACATGCGGATATACTTTTATAGCCGTCCTTGCAATATTCTCATATAAGTTAATATCCAGCACGCCGCTCTCAACGGTTACATCGGCTTTGATGCCCAGCGATTTTTGAAAATCCTCTTCATTTGCAATCATGATGTCCGAGCACGCCGCAATCTGCCGCATCACCTCTTTGGCGTCTTTGCCATACTTCCACAGATTTTTACGATAGTTCAGATCGCACGAAACAGTGAGGCCCATTGCATTCGCCTCCCGGACGGCCTCCAGAGAGATCATTGCCATGCTTTCGCTGATTCCAGGCGTTATGCCCGTAATATGAAGCCAGCCGCATCCGTCGAGCGCCTCCTTAAAGTCGAGCTCGTCCGGATGCAGGACGGCGATCGCCGAGTCCGCGCGGTCATATATGACTTTACTGGGACGCTGGGTTGCGCCTGCCTCCAGAAAATAAATGCCCATACGCGCGCCCTTTTTTAAAATGATACCTGAGACATCGACTCCAAAACCGCGAAGTTCACGCAAACAGGCCTCCCCGATTGCGTTATCGGGCAAGGCTGTTATAAACTTCGAATCCATCCCAAAATTGCTGAGCGATACCGCGACATTCGCTTCTCCGCCCCCAAACGATGCCTCCAGCAGATTTGACTGGAACAGGCGGTTATGCCCCGGGCTCTTGAGCCTCAGCATAATCTCGCCAAATGTTGCAATTTTCATGATATCCCTCCTGTTTTCTACCTAATAATTTGCATAGCCACCGATCCGGCTTTCCAGCAGCTGCCGTTTGTGCGTCATCTAAAACAAATCATAGCCTGACAAGCCCATTTCAGCCCTGTGCAAACTCAATTTTCTCGCCGTTGCAGCCAATCACAAAGAACCAACGCTTGGGACGCGGCCAATAATCGGAAATTCCAATCTCGTCAATCATAAGCGTAAGACCCATCTCCTTTACCCGCCGATACACAGCTTCTATGTCGTTGACTTCAATCGCAATATGATCCACAGCCCCCGCGATTCCTGACGTTTCATCACGTTCATATGCCTCTATCAAAAGATTGGACAGCACAAGATGGACCACACGGACAGGTTTTCCGCTTTCATATACGATTTTTTCAAAGATAACTTCTGCGCCCAGCCTGGAATAAAACGCGATCGTGGCGCTCATGTCTTTTACCGGCAATCCGATATGATGCATGCCGCAAAGATATTCTTTCATATTTCCGCCTCCTTTCTTATCTGTATTTGAACGGCGCAATGATTTCTTCAATTTTTTCCATTTCATCATCCCTGATATCCCAGCTTATCGAATCGATATTTTTATTTAGTTGGGAAATCGATGAGACGCCCCCGATGATGGAAGTGACTTCCTGCTTTTGTCTTAGCCAATTGAGCGCGATTTCGTTGACCGGTCTTCCCATCTCCTTTGCGAAGGCATCCAGTTTCTCGTAGCATTCGAGATATTCAAGGAAGGCTTCCCCTGAGAATTTGGGATTTTCATTCCGAATATCTTTTTTTGAAAACTTCTTTTCCCTGGAAAATTTGCCTGTCAGCAGGCCCTGAAAAAACGGGCTGTACGGCAAAAATGCCTGGCCGTATTTTTTCACCAGAGGAAGGACCTCCTCCTCTGTTCTGTACTCCAGGGGAATACCATGGTAACTGCCGGTATTGCGCTCAAGCATGTTATATAACGCCTGCTGCTCATTGACTTCGATCATGGACATGAAAACTTCAACCTCCCCCTGAGAAAAGTTTGAAAGCCCGACGTATCTGATTTTTCCTGCCTGCTTGATGATGCTTAAGGCTTCAACCGTCTTCTCGATCGGTGTTTCATGATCCGGCCAGTGCATCTGGTAAATATCAATATAATCCGTATTCAGACGCCCAAGGCTTTCGTCTATTTCCCTTAAAATATTCGCCTTGGACAAATCATTACGAGTTTCGTGTTTTTCATTCCATACAAGACCGCACTTTGAGGCGATCAATACCTGCTGTCTTTTCCCTTTGAGCGCCTTGCCCAGTACGCGCTCCGCATGTGTCCAACCGTATACCGGCGCTACATCGAACAGGTTGATGCCGCTTTCTATCGCCGCATGAACGATAGAGACGGACTTTTCATCATCGGACGAGTCCCAGTCTCCCCCAAAATTCCAGCAGCCAATACCTATAACGGATATAGGTTCCTCTATCATTTTTACTTTTTTATAAATCATACGTTTATCTCCTTTCATCAAAGCGCGGCGTTCACCCTTATTTCACGACAACATCCCTGCGCGACCTGTCCGTATTCAGGAATATGGCGCAAAGGACTAATGCGCCGAAAACCACCCGTTGCCAGAGCCCATCCACGGCAATGACGTTCATGCCGTTTTGTATAATGGTAATCAGACAGACACCCAGTAAAGTCATGGGAATAGTGCCGGTGCCGCCGGTCAGCGCAACGCCCCCGAGCACGGATGACGCAATGGCCATAAGCGTATACTGTTCGCCAACCGTCGGTATTCCGCTTTTCAGTTTGGCTGCAAAGAAAATTCCGCCTAAAGCAGCTCCAAGACCGGAAAGAAGAAATCCGAGTATCTTGGCCTTGTTGATATTGAGACCGATCAGCCGCGCCGCTTTTTCATTGGACCCCAGCGCGACCATCGTTTTACCGACGATCGTACGGCTCTGCAGCACGAAATAAAGAAGCATTATGATAAAGGCAATAATAAACATCAGCGGAACTGGGCCAATGGCCGCTTTCGCCCAGTCCACGTACGGCCAGATAACCGGCAGCATCGCAAGCGGCTTCCCTCCAGAAAAGATATAAGCCGCACTTTGCCATATGCACTGCGTGCTGAGAGTGGCGATAAACGAAGGAACCTTCAGCCAGGCATGCAGCACCCCGTTCAAAAGGCCGGCCAGCACGCCATAAATTATCACGACGCCATATGCCATCGCTCCTATTTCATTTAACAGTACCGTCAGCATTACAGCCGCACACGAAGCTATCGCGCCGATCGACAAGTCGATTGATCCAAGAAGCAATGCAAACGCCACCCCGCAGGACATAACCAGAAGCGGCGAAATATCCATCAAAATATTATTAATGTTGATCCCGCTTATAAAGTTGGAATTGATGGAGGAAAAAAGGACTGACAACAAAATAATCGAAACAAAACTCAAATACTTGGTCAAATCTTTTATATGGATTTTTTTCAGATTGATTTTCAAAATGTTTTCTTTCATTGTATACTCCTCACATCATATATTTGACGATCTCAACCTGCTCGGGCTTGCCGCCGGGAGGAGCGTCAAATTCTTTCGTGACCTCTCCGTCCTTCATTACAATAATCCTGTTGCTTAAACCGATACACTCGTCAAGGGTATCTCCCAATACGATGACGCCTTTTCCCGCAGCAGTAATATCCCGTACAATGCTGTAGATCTCTGCCTTGGCGCCCACATCAACTCCTCTTGTGGGATGATTCAGCACCAGAATATCCGCATCGCTGGCAAGAATACGTGCAAAAACAACCTTTTGGGCATTGCCCCCACTTAAATAACCAACATTCTGCTTGACTGAGGGCAATCTTATTGAAAGCTCTTCCACATATTTGCTGGCACATTCGATGCTTTTTTTTGTTGAAATCAGCCCCCTGGTTTTTACAACGTTAAAATTGGACATACAGATATTTTCAAAGACCGGCCGCTCTGAAATAATACTTTCCGCTCTGCGCTCCTTGGGTATGGACAGTATTCCTTTGTCCAGCGCCTGGTAAGGGGCCTGAAAGGAGCATTCTTTGCCTCTTACCAGTATTTCGCCGGATGTGGGCGCTTCATCCCCTGCGATAACCGCGCACAGATTCTCTTTCCCTGACCCGATCACGCCGCAGATCCCGATCACTTCGCCCTCATGCAGCTTAAAGCTTACATTGCGGAAATAGCCTCTTTGTCCTAAGTTGCGGATTTCGAGAAGCACATTCTCTCCGGGGTCTCTCTGATGATTCACCTGATAATATTCACCCGAAGCCGTTTTTCCGACCATCTTTTGATAGAGCACCGCCTCGTCTGCCTTGGCGCGCTTAAGTTCACCGGCGTTTTTTCCGTCTTTCAGCACATAGATACGTTCAGATATCTCAAGAACCTCGTCAAGCCTGTGGGAGATGAAAACCACAGCATTGCCGCGCGCGCATAACGTCCTGATATTTTTAAACAGCCGGGCAACTTCATTATCCGTCAAAACCGAAGTAGGCTCATCCAGCAGAATGATAGCGCCTTCTTTCCTGGCTTCCGTGACCGAATGGAATACCTTTGCAATTTCAACCATTTGGCGCGTCGCAAAGCTCAATTTGTTCACCTTTCTTTCAGGCCGGATATCGTCCATTTCCATATTGCATAAAACTTTTTGAGCGTCTTCATACATTTTCTTTCTGTTAAGAAATCCAAAGCGGGTATAATTTTCTTCCCTGCCGAAAAATATGTTTTGCGCCACAGTCAGATTCTGAATGAGCGCCTGTTCCTGGAACACCATGCCTATGCCATTCCGGTTTGCCATAATCGGGTTCTGCGGCCGGTATGGCTTGCCGTGCGCCGTCATTTCGCCCTTTGTCGGCTGTTCAACGCCCATGACAATCTTCATCAATGTCGATTTGCCCGCACCGTTTTCACCCACAAGCCCAACGACTTCGCCCGCGCGAATGTTCAGGCTCACATTGTCCAGTGCCAGCGTTCCAGGGTATTGCATCGATATATTATTTAAGGAAAACAAAACCTGATCTTCCATCTTATCCCTCCCCAGTTTTACTTCACAATGATCTTTTTGCCTCTTGCAACCGATAAGGCAACGGCGGCTATAATGATAATGCCTTGCGTAGCCGACTGAATGTAGGTGTTGACGCCCAGCAGGATAAGTCCATTGTTTATAACCGTCACAATAATTGTGCCGATGAGAGAATTGACTACTCCGCCCTTTCCGCCTGTCAGTGCTGTTCCGCCGACCACGACCGCCGTAACCGCTGGAAATACCGTTCCGGTTCCTATCGCGACCTCTCCGCGCCCGATACGAATGGCGCCAAGCAGACCCGCAATGCCGATGCATAACCCCATCCAGGTAAATACCATGATTTTCGTTTTATTTATGTTAATGCCGGTGTTTCTGGCAACGCTCTCATTATCGCCAATCGCCATCACATACGTTCCGAACCGTGTATATTCCTGAAGAATAAACGCAACGGCAAAAACCAAAAGAGCAATAAACGTCAGATAAGGAATCCCTAAAAATGTCCCCTGCGCCAATATTATAAAAACCTCATACTGTATCATTGCCGGCTGTCCTTGATAGCTGAGAACCGCGATTCCCGCCATGATGCTGGATATGGCGTACGTGACCATGAATGACGGCATCCTCCCTTTGACATGAATGATCCCTGATGCAATTCCGACGGCAAGGCCGCTTGCAACGGCAATAATCATACCGGCAGCGCCGATATCCATCGTGTTTTTTGAATTGAGCACCATTAATGATACAATCGAGCCAACAAAACCGCCCAGTCCCTCGCCGGAAAGATCGATGCTTCCTAAAAGAATGACAAATGTAAGACCCATCGACATCACAAGAGGTATAGCCATCTGGCTTAAAATTGTCTGCATATTCTTCAGTGAAAAGAAACCGTCGGCAACAACCGATAGAATGGTAATCAACGCGAGGAGTATCGCCACCGGCGCCATTGCCACAATGCGTTCCTTTTGGCTTTGCCTCTTCATTTCCAAAGTGAATTCTTTTCCAATCTGAGATATATATTGTTTGTTTTCCATATGTTTATCCCCCAAAAGTGGCACATCCGGCGCATGCGCTGATGCGCCGAATGTGTTGAATCAGACTATTTTACGTCCATGGGCTTCGCAATTGGATAATCCAGGTTTTCATAATCATAGACCGGAACATTGTCTATAAACGTTTTTGTATAATCGGCAAGCGTATCGGATGTAACAAGATAACCGTTGGTGTAAAACATACGCTTTCCGGCATCCATCGTCTTGGGATCGATTTTTCCCGTATATGCGGCATACGCATATGCAACGCCGTAGCCGCCCTGAAGCCATCCGTTGTTTGCTATGGTGCAGATAAGCTCTCCTGTGCCCACTGCGTTTATAGCCGGAGAAGTCCCGTCGACTCCCGTCACCTTGACCTTTTTGTCAAGTCCTTTTGCCTTTAACGCCTGTACGACGCCCAGCGCCATATCATCACACGCACACCAGATGCCGTCAATGTCGTCAAATTTGGCTAACCATGTTTCTGTAATCGAGAGCGCTTTTTTGGTATCCCAATCACCGGCCTGGTCATCAAGCACTTCAATGTCAGGATACTCCTTCAGGGCCTGGTTGAGTCCAGTCATGCGGTCAACGTTCGCCGTATTGGCAAGCATTCCTTCCAGTACAAGAATTTTGCCTTTTCCGGGCGTATCAAAGCTGTCAAACATTGTTTTTGCGATATCATATCCCTGCTTGACACCGTCGCAGGACTGATGCATAACCCAGTAATTGTAGCTCAAAGGATTGATTCCTTCGGGGGTATTCCATGCACTTGTCCAGTATACCTGCGCTGTTTCGCACGCTTCCGCAATGGCCGTTATGTTGGGAGCATTATTTGGGTCAACAAACAGAATCACATTTTTACCTTTGCTGGCCAGAAGAGCTTTAATATCGTTTATCTGCTTATCGTCATTAGCTTCGCATGCGAGTATCTGAAGTTCGGCAGTTCCCTCGGGAAGCGTGTCAATAAACGCCTGCGCGCCCGCCACATACTGCATGTGGTATTCGCTGGAGGTCGAACGGATGCTTACGGCGACTGTCAAAGGCTCAGCCGCTTTTTCCCCGGATGCCGGTGCTGCGGCCGACTCCTGCACCGCCGGCGAATTGTCTGACGGCGCTGCTGCCGATGGTTCCTGTGCTGATGGCGTTTCCACCGTAGCAGCGCATCCGGCAAACATGAATGCCGCCAACAACAAGGCGATAACGGTTCCGATAAATTTCTTTTTCATTTTTCTTCTCCTCGTTTATTATTTTTATACGGCGCATCTCATGGCCGTACAAACATATCCGTGATCATACCTTCTTTCGATACCATATTAGGTGTAATCGCCGTCAAGGGACCGCTCCCGCATGGGACCGGTCCCATCCAAGGGTAAAAAAATTCCTGCTTATCCCAATACGAATTTTTCAATACTTTCTGCTGATATTTTTTGATATTTACGAAATACTGTTTTATAGATGTTTATATATTATTTCTTTTTATATATCCGTTAAAATGATGAGGCCCATCCTTATTGGTACGGCCTATCCACATACTTCTCCGAGCCAAGGAGCTTCAGCGTGGGTTCCATAATGATACATTCATTTGTTCTGTCAGGCTTTTCAAATCTTTTCAATAATAGCCGCATTGCCATCCTGCCCATGTATTGAACGTCTCTTTCCACATAGCTGTACTTCATATTGAAAACATCTTGGCCAATAACTTTATCGAAAACAATAAAAGCAATGTCTTCAGGGATCTGCATCCCTTTCTCAAATACCGCCCTTAAAAAACCGTTGCAGCTTAAATTGTTGCTGATAAAGAAAGCCGTCGGCAAATCTCCAGAATCCAGTAATTCCTTCATAAGGGCATATGTCGTCTCTGCGTCAAAGTTTCCCGGTACAATAAATCTTTCATCCTTTTTCAGGCCATATGTCTTCAGCGCTTTCTCATAGCCGGCAAGCCGTTCGTGCCCGATGGAGAGCTTTAAATCGCCTTCAACGATACCGATCTTTCTGTGTCCCGCTTTAATCAAAGCCTCTGTGGCCATAAACGCGCTGTTATAGTTGTCCGAATACACTCCGTCTATTGTGAGATTGTTAATAGAGCGGTCCAACATTACAACGGGGCAGCGCAGCTGCCTGAGCAGATCGTTTAAATTATCGAATTGTTCGCTCGTGCTGTAATCCGCCGCAGGCGTAAAAATCAATCCCTTTACCCGCTGCCGCAGCATTACTTCCAGGGAGCGAAAGTCTTTCTCAATATTATTGGATGTATTGCATAAAATCAGCGTGAAATTATTTTCGTCTACCGCCTGACTGACGCCATTTAAAATTTCAGCAAAAAACGGATTATTAGCCTCGGGTATTATGATCCCGATGGCATCGCTCTCATTTTTTGAAAGGGAACGCGCTGCAGATGACGGCTGATAGCTGTTCCTTTTCATAACTTCCTCTATTTTGCGTCTTGTTTCATCGCTTACATAACCTGTACCGTTTATAACGCGCGATACAGTTGATTTTCCAACACCGGCTTCTTTCGCGATGTCATGTATTGTCATTCTAGCCATACGAACCCCATACCTACCCCATATTGTGGGACCGATCCCATATAATTATTATAATCGATATTCATGTTTTGTCAATAGTGCTTTCAACCGCCCATTATGCCTCCCTTTGCCATTAGTTCGATGTATATTGTTTTAAAGAAAAAATAATTAACTATAAATTTTTTCAAAAATTATTGGATGAAACGTTAGGTTATCGCCTGCTAAAAAACGCGTGAAGGGCGTAAACTATATAATGACGGCAGTATTAACATGATAAACATTGACCTGTAATTTTATATGGATATATTGTCCCCATAGGTGATAAGATAAATTTATGATATAATAAAACAAAACAATATAAAAAAATAAGAGAAGCTAATGAATTTGGAGAAAAATATCGGTGGATAAGAACTTTAACCTGGTGGAAGTAAATAAAACAATGGCCGATATGATTGATGACCATATTCTGGTATGTAATACAAAAGGGCAAATTGTTTTTTCCAACAGGGCTATGCAGTCATACTTGGGTTATGACGATTCAGAGTTAAAGCAAAAAAACTTTTTTGATATTATTGCGGATACTCACCTGAATAGAGCCAAATCGTTTATTCAACGCGCATCGGAAGAGCCTTCCGGTTGGGAGGAATTTTTGTTTCATGGCAGGCATGATATGCCCAAACTTCATCTCAAGCTTTTTCAGAAGAATAAACTTTTATACATATATGGTAATGAAAAATATGCAGAGTATGAAAGAATACGGAAAAAATTAAATGTTGAAATAGCAAACGCCATTAAGATCCATAAACGCTCGCTGCCTGAGAGTCTTCCCCAAACAGATAACATCTCTTTTGCATCCCTTTATATTCCGGCTGAAGAACTGGGTGGAGATTTGTTCGATGCTTTTAAAGTAGACAATGGGCTGCTGAATGATTTTTTTGAACAATATGTATGCTTTATAGCCGATGTTTCCGGACATGGGCTGGACAGCGCCATGCTGGCAATTTTTATAAAAGATACAATAAAAAGCTTTTTCAGTCTGAAGCATATACCGGGACAAGTATTGTCTCCAAAAGAAATCATGCATTTTTTTGTTGATCAATATATAAAGGAAGGTTATCCGGAAGAATACCTGGTCTGCCTTTTCCTTGTGGTTTTTGATCTAAAGACAAATGAATTAACCTATTGCAATGCAGGTTTTCATATAAGCCCCCTATTGATCAAGGATGAAGGAAATGTGGTGGAGCTGAATCATGCAAGCCTGCCAATATCAACGGCGATAGATGCTGATTTGCTCACGTATGAGGATTCTTCTCTGCATCTGTCCGGATCAATGACCCTGTTTATGATGTCTGATGGACTGCCCGAGCAAAAATCTGACAATGAATTTTATGAAGACCGGTTAAAGAAGCTGTTTACCGAAATTTATTCCCTGGAACCTGGTCAAATTGTCCAAAAGATTCATGAAGATTTCACTGAATTTTTAAAATATGAGAAAATCAAAGATGATATTACCCTGATTGTAGTGAAACTGTTATAGAAATCGAACCGTACGGTAAAATTTATGATCGAAGGAGGATCATTACATGCAGCAAATTATGAATGGCATTTTAGAAGCTATTGAAGATGAGAGGAATGCCCAGAAACATTATCAATTTCTGGCCGATAAAGCAGAAGACCCAAAAGTTAAAAAATTTTTTGAACAATTGAAAACTGACGAAGAAAATCATGAAAAAATACTGTGCGCCCGCTATGAAGCTTTTGCAAAAATGTTGAAAGCGGATAAAGGCGGAAACGAATGATCCTTTAAATAAATAGAATCACTTATCCGCCACAACAATGCCATAAAGGGGCAACCGCCGGGCGGCCCTGCTGCCCAAGGCTTCACCAGCTTCTGCGGGAAACTTAACCAGACAAGCCATACGATATTAAATTATAATACAAAGCATTTTTCTTAAGAGAACAATCATGCCTATGATATTCCGTATTATCGTAGTATACTCAAATATAACAGTAAAGCAGAAGGGATCATATTGGCATGGATTGGATTGAACCTATAAAAAAATACATCTCCTGCAATGAACAGGAAGAAAAGGATAAAGCATTTATAATAAGATGCTTTGAGCTGTTTGACGATATCCTTACAAGGAATAACGAAATAGCGCATATCACAAGTTCGGCATTTGCAGTCAATAAAAATAAAGATAAAGTGTTAATGGTATGGCACAACATATATAAATCCTGGTCATGGACAGGAGGACATGCCGACGGAGACGGGGATTTATTGCGTGTTGCAATCAGGGAAGCCGGCGAAGAGACAGGCGTAAAAAATATTTTTTCTTTGAGCAAAGATATTTTATCTCTGGACGTTATACCGGTGCCTGGACATACGAAGAAAGGAAGATATGTTTGCCCGCATTTGCATTTATCGGCTGCTTATTTGGTGGAAGCCGACGAGGATGAACCTCTTGTTGTTAAACCTGACGAAAACAGCAGGGTCGGGTGGATACCTGTACGCGAAATAGACAAATATTCAAGCGAACCTCATATGATAACAATATATAAAAAAATAATATCTAAAATTTTGTCCCCACATAATATACAATGAAAAGCATCAAAGGTATTAGAGGGTATAAAGGTTCCAGCCATATGCCCGGTGGAAAATAATTACGCATATTCTAAAATAATATCACGGTCCCGGCGCTTAATGCATCGGGACCGCCGCCGTTCTTTAGAGATAAAATTTTGAATTCTTCTGTTGACAGACTATCAATTGTTAGTTATAATTACACTAACGATCGATAGTTTGTCATACTATGAAATACAAAAAAACCGGCACATGAAGATTTATAATACTGAGAGAACTGAAGGTCAAAAAAATGAGTATACTGAAAAACAGAACATTAATAAACTGGTTGGGATTGCTTGGAATCGCGAGTTTTGTTTCTTACCTTCTTGCAGTTTTGATCGCGCCCACTGCATATCCCGGATATGATTGGCTCAGCCAGGCGGTGAGCGACCTGAATGCGAAGGACGCTCCTTCCAGGGAATTATGGGCACAATTGAGCAGTATTTATACCACCGGCGGAATCGTATGCGTGACGCTGGCATGCGTTTACATCCAAAACCGCCTGAACAGGACGCTCCGCTTTGGAATTTATCTTTTTACCTTAATGAATTGGATATCCGGCATTGGCTACTCCCTGTTCCCGCTTTCCACCAGCGGTTATGCGGGTACCTTTCAGGACATTATGCACGTTGTTGTGACGGCGGCTGTTGTTGGTTTGTCCATTGTATCGCTCATAACCATCATGGTTGGCGGATACAGGGATAAAAGATACCGACCTATAGCGATGTTGGCAACTATCAGCCTTTCCTGCATGTTTATTGGCGCAATCGGAACAGGCGTTATCCCCAAAAGCTATTTTGGAATTACGGAACGGTTCAGCGTATTTTCCGCAACGGGATTTACCGCTGCATTGGGATTCCTGATATTCGCAGGCTTCGATTTTATGGAACGAAATGCAAAACCGCAGAAAGAACCGCATGCATAAAAAGATTGGGACGGTAAGAATTTTGCCTCAACCGCGGCGCCTGAAAACGGCTTAAATATATTGCCGGTTATCCCAACTGATATTTCATAAAAAGTATAGCGGCCCAGGCGCTCCACTCACCCGGGCCGCCGCTGTTTGGGGGCATCAAAACGTATACTTGTATCAATCCCCCATTACTCGCATAATCTCTTCCGAAAGATCAGTATTGCAGGCTGCCATATTGTCAAGGTACTGCTCTTTTTTACTGAAGCCGATGATAGGGATTATTTGCGGCTTATGGCGCAGCATCCAGGCAAGAACCAATTGGTTGCCTGTGATTCCAAGCCGGCGCGATAAATCTTCAACCAAATCCAGCTTCCTGACCGCTTCATCAGAATCAAATAAATGCCAGTTATAGTATTGGCGCCTCTTTTCGCGGTTAGCATAAATACCTTTCAAAAGCGGAGAGTAGGCGCAGAAAGCCATGCCTGATTCTTGTGTATAATCAAACATATCTTTGTCGGCGTGGGATATTATTCCGGCGTCCATCCCTGGGACAGGGTGCAGATAGGAATATTCCTGCTGCAATACCGCATAAGGCTGCAAGCCCTTATCCATGCAGATTTGATTTGCTTGATTAAGCTGCCGGGTAGTTAAATTGCTTGCGCCCAGATAACGTACTTTCCCTTCTTTAACTAAAATGTTCAGGACCTCCATTGTTTCTTCAATTGGAGTGTGGTTGTCATACACATGCGTGTAGTATAAGTCAATATAATCTGTCTGCAGCCTTTTCAGGCTGTCTTCCACTTCACGAATAATTACTTTACGGGACAATCCCTCATATTCCGCGCGAACGCGGTCCCACTCCGGTTCCCCTTTGGAGTCCCTGATATGATGCGGGTCTTTCAGGCGCGCGCCTACCTTTGTCGCCAGGAATATCTTGTTCCGGTTCCCGCGCTCCTTCATCCACTGCCCAAGCACGTTTTCGCTTTCACCACCGATAAATTCCCCTTTTCCGATCCACCATGCATAGCAATTTGCAGTATCAATAAAATTGCCGCCGGCATCGATAAAATGATCCAGTATCTCAAACGAAACGATTTTATCAATTGCCGTTCCCATCAGCATCACCCCCAGGCAAAGTTCACTGACCCTTTGTTTTGTACATCCTAAATCCACATATTTCATAAATTTTTGTATGATGTATTTCCGTTAAATACACCACAACTCCCCCTTCCTTTCATCTTGTAAAATCCCGGTTGATTATTGATAAGTACTATTATAAAATTATAATTGATACTTTAAAGCGCCAATAAATATAAAGTTTTTTAGAACCAATTATGGAGGTGTCCGGATGTATGGGTTAGAAATCAACCGGAATCATACTTTATCGGTCTCTAAGCAAATACTGGATCAATTGCGTACTTCCATACTAAACGGAAAACTTACTGCCGGGGAAAAGCTGCCGCCCACCAGGGTTTTGGCGAAAGACCTGGGTTTAGCGCGCAATACCGTCATTCAGGTTTACGAACAATTGATTGCAGAAGGTTACCTGATAAGCACAACGGGTTCCGGAACTTTTGTCACCGATATCGGAAAACTGCCATCCCGCAAGGAAACGGTTGGGACCCCGGTGAAAACAGGCATTCCAAAACGAGATGGCGTTATATCCTTTAACGCAGGCAATCCGGATGCCTCTTCGTTTCCCTGGGCCAAATGGGCGAAACTGCTTAAAGAAGCATGTCTGGAGGAATCCGCTTCCCAAAACTATTGCGATTATGCCGGCCGCATCGAACTTCGTCAGGTAATCAGTTCCTATGTGTACCGTATAAAGGGCATCGAGTGCGATTACAACCAGATCATTATCACGCCCGGCGCGTCGGGCGGAATGGAAATTCTGGCAAAGCGCTGAAAAACAGAGACAAAAAGATTGTTATTGAGGATCCCAGCATTCACTTTGTCAGGAATATCTTCGCGGATTGCGGCTATGATATTTATCCGGTTGATGTTGATTCCCAGGGCATGAATATAGAAAACTTAAAAAAGGTCCCTGCGGCTGATCTGATTTATGTTGCTCCATCCCATCAGTACCCGATAGGGGGCATCCTTCCGGCCGCCCGCCGTATCTCTCTGCTTCAATATGCTGATGAAAAGGACGCTTATGTAATAGAAGACGATTACGACAGCGAATTCCGGTATAAAGGCGAGACGCTGCAGGCGCTCAGAAATCTTGCACCCGAACGGGTGATTTATATAGGGAGTTTCAGTAAAATATTTTCCCCCTCCCTTCGCATCGGATATATGATACCGCCTTATCCTCTCTGCGGTCCGATTATAAATCAGATGGAACTCTCAAATGATTGGGTCAATACAACCCTACAGCTTGCGCTGGCGGAATTTATTAATCAGAAGCATCTGGATAAACATATCTACCAGATGAAAAAGATATATGAAAATAAGAGGAAGCGTCTTATGCAATGCATTACAGACGCTTTTGGAAATACTGTGAAAATATCCGGGGAAAACGCCGGATTGCATCTGCTTGCCGGTTTTCCCAGAGAATTTACAGAAAAGGATAAAGAAGCTGTTGCCAGGGAAGGTCTTGATATGGATTTTGTGGAAGATTACTCCATAATTAAAGGAAACTATAAAAAAGAACTGGTGTTGGGCTACGGCGAATTGAGCTATGCGCAGATGGAAGAGGGCATTCGAAGGCTGAAAAAAGCATTAAAGGGATAGCTTACCCCTCCGCTCTCATTTCCCACCACATTTTTTCGGGCCGTTTTTGGATGATCACATTCTTTAAAAATTCAGCAGCCTTGCTAAATCCTTCCTCCCTGTCCATCATGCTGTCCTCATGCTCTATGCTGATGACATAATCGTAACCAGCCCCGGCCAGGGCGCTCATGATATTTTTCCAGGCCTCTTCCGAATGTCCGTATCCAACCGTCCTGAAGTTCCAGGAACGCCGCCCCATATCCACGTATCCCTTTGCATCCAGCACGCCGTTTAACGCCGCGTTTTTCCCGGCAACCATGGAATCCTTGGCATGGAAATGGAATATGCAGTCTCCGAGTTCTTCAATGACCGCGCAGGGATCCATCCCCTGCCAGAACAAATGGCTGGGGTCCAGATTTACACCTATTGTTTTGCCTGCGGCATTTCTTAGTTTCAGCATTGTCTCCGGATTATAAACGCAGAATCCGGGATGCGGTTCAATCCCGATTCTGGTTACGCCGTGATCGTTCGCAAAGCGCGCCATTTGGGTCCAATAGGGGATCAGCACGCCGTTCCACTGGTATTCGAGCACGTCCTTAAAATCATCCGGCCATGCGGCCACCGCCCAGTTGGGCGTCTCGTCTTTTGGACTTCCACCGGGGCAGCCCGACACGGCAAGCACCGTATCCACACCCAGTTTTTCGGCCGCCAGTATGGTGTCCCTGAACTCTTTATCGTGCCTTTGGGCGATTTCTTTGTTTGGATGCACCGGATTGCCGTGGGCGCTGAGCGCGCTTAAAAACAATCCATTATCCTCAAGCTTGTCTTTTATTTTCCGAACCTTCGCAGGATTCTTCAGTATCGCCTCCGGATCCAGATGAGAGGATTTTGAATAGCCTCCCGTGCCGATTTCAACCGCCTCCAGGCCCTTACTTTTTACATACGCCAGCGTGTCATCAAGACTCCAGTCATTAAATAATATGGTAAATACGCCAAGTTTCATAAAAACCTCCTTACAGGCTATCGATTGAGACCCATTTTCTTTGTTCCGCCGCCCTCTCCACACATTCAATCACCTGCTGCGTCTTCAAGCCGTCGTAAAAATTCGGACTGGGTTCGGTATCTTCAACGATATTGCGGATAAATTCGTAATACTGGTGAATGAACAAATGCTCCCAGCCGATGATATGCCCCGCAGGCCACCATTTATCCATATACGCATGATCAGATTCTGTTACCAGAATATTCCTGAAGCCCTGCGTGGTTCTGTCGTCTTCTAAAAAATATACGCTGAGTTCGTTTAACCTCTCCAGATTGAATTGAATACAGCCCTTGCTTCCATTGATCTCAAATTCCAGCGCATTCTTGTGTCCGATGGCAATCCGGGAAGTTTCAAATAACCCAAGGGCTCCGTTTTCAAACCGTGTTATAAACATGGCGACATCATCCGTCGTAACCGTTTGCCTGGTATTCGGGTCCCCGACGGACTCCCTTTCTTTTATCACAATATCGCCCGCGCCCGCAACCGACGTGATCTCGCCTACCAAAAACCGCGCCAAATCGATGATGTGCGCGCCCTTGTCCGCCATCGAGCCCGCCCCGGCTTTTATTTTATCAAACCTCCATAAAAACGGAGTGCCCGGCAACCCCGCCCATTCCTGCTGGTATGAAGCCCTGAAATGATATATCCTGCCCAGCTTTCCGCTTTCCACAATTTTTTTAGCAAGAACCACAGCCGGCACGCGCCTGTATATAAAGTTTACCGCGGCTTTCACGCCCTGCCCTGCAACCGCTTCATACATTTTTTTAGCCTCCTGGAGGGTATTTGCAAGAGGTTTTTCGCAAATGATATGCTTGCCTTGCCGGGCAGCCTCAACGGCAATATCCGCGTGGGTAAATCCGGCGGAAGATATGTCTATGATATCGATATCTGGATTCCGGACCACTTTCAGCCAATCCGTTTCATAGCTTTCCCATCCGTATCTTTGGGCGGCTTCACCGATATCGTTTTCCACGCCACAGATCACCTTCATTACCGGTTTTGCGCCCGGATCAAAAAACATGCCCAAGTCGCGCAGCGCGTTGGAATGTGCCTTGCCCATAAACTTATGCCCGATCAGACCCACGTTTAATTCCTTTTTCATGGCTCACCTCACTCTTTATCGAATAAAAGTACACGTATCGGGCTTCCGTTTCCGCCTTTTACCAGCATGGGAAGGGAAACCATATCATATTCCCCCGGCCGCACATCCGTTAAATCAAGCCCCTCAATGATCACGATCCCTCCTCCAATGATTGCGTGATGGGCGGGGAATGTTTTGGAACTGAACTGTTCGATTGACAGAAAGTCAAAACCCAGCGTGCTGATTTTTATGCCGGCAAAATACTCTGCGGCCTCGCCCGTTATATAGGCGAAATCTTCCCGGAAAGTCCCCTCTCGCATATACCGGCTGTTTTTTGTCTTGAACAGCACGATATCCCCTTTTTGTACCGGGAGTCCGGAAACATCTTGCATATCGATGCAAGGCTGATTTAAAAATTCAAATACTTTTGCGGTTCCCAAAAAGTGATGCATATCAAGCTGATCGACCGTCTTTCCCGTGTCTGAAAAATGAAAGGGAGCGTCAATATGGGTGCCGGTATGCGAACCGAAGCAGAATACGGAAAGGTTTACGGCGTCGCCCTTTTTGATTGTCCAATGCGGCTGTATGCTGCATTGGGGGTCGGTTGGAAAGCACATCATCTTGTCTGCAAAAGGAACCGTAACGTCTTTATAATTTTTCATCACTTCTCCACCCTTGCTTTTATTTCAATAATTTCAGCGCGTTTTCACAAATACTCTCTTTGGTCAGTCCGTATCTTTTATATAATTCCCGGTAGTCCCGGGCGCTTCTCGCAAACAGGTCTTTTACGCCCACTTTCTTAAGCCTTGCGGGCGCGTATTCGCAAAGCACATCGGCCACGGCGCTTCCAAGGCCGCCAATGACGCTGTGGTCCTCGCAGGTTACGATCCCTTGCGTTTCCCGCGCCGCCTTAATGATCGCCTCATGATCGAGAGGCTTTAGCGTATGGCATTCAAGAAGCCTTGCGCCGATTCCTTTTTCCGCAAGCATTTTCCGCGCTTCCACCGCAATTTCAACCATCCTGCCCGTAGCGATAATGGTTACGTCATTTCCGTCGGCAACTTGAATCATTTTGCCTATCTCAAAATCGACATCGTCCGTATAAACGTCTTTCGCCGGGTATCTCCCCAGCCTCACATAAACCGGGCCTTTGTATTCCGCGATTGCCCGGACCGCTTTTTGTGTGATCCTGTTGTCTGAAGGACACATCACCACTATATTGGGAAAGCTTCGCATGATCGCAATATCCTCGGTTGCCTGATGGGTCACTCCATCCCCGTTGTTTTCAAGCCCCGCGTTGGTGGCAACGATTTTAACATTCAGATTCGTATAGGCTATGGATTGACGCACCTGATCGCACGCGCGCATGCTTGCAAAAACCGCGAAGGTGGATATAAAAGGGATTAGCCCGCAGGTCGACATTGCTGCCATCGCGCTTGTCTGGTTTTGTTCGGCGGCGCCGAAATTAAAAAACCTGTCTGCAAATTCTTTCCTGAAAATACCCGTGCCCGTAGAACCGGCAACATCCGCGTCTGCCGCAACGATTCTGTTGTTTGTTTTTCCGATCTCGGCCAACGTTTCGCCGTAAACCTGCCGGTTGCTCTTGCCCATTACAATGCCTCCCTGATTTCAGCTATCGCTTTTTCATATTCCTCTTTATTTGGAGCCCCACCATGCCAGCATACTTTATTCTCCATAAACGACACTCCTTTGCCCTTTACAGAATCCATCACAATACATTTCGGTTTTCCGTTTCCGTAGTCAAACCCGCAAAAAGCGGCGTCTATCTGCGCGAAATCGCCCGCATCGATTTTTTTGCAGTCAAACCCGAAGCATTCGAATCTCCGGGCGACCGGTTCTACATTCATTACGCATCGGGTGACGCCGTCGCACTGAATTTTGTTGTTGTCTACGATCGCAACCAGATGATCCAGCTTGTAATGCGAAGCGGACATGGCTGCCTCCCAGTTTTGCCCTTCCTGCAATTCCCCGTCGCCCAGCATAACGTATACTTTGTAATCCAGTTGATTGACCCGCGCGCCCAGCGCCATTCCCACGCCGTGAGAGAGGCCCTGGCCCAAAGAACCTGTGGTCATATCGATCCCCGGCGTCTTGTTCATATCCGGGTGTCCCTGCAAAATACTGTTTAAGTCCCTGAGCGACCACAGCAATTTTTTTTCAAAATAGCCCCTCTCAGCCAAGGCCGCGTATAACACGGGATTGCAGTGCCCTTTGGAGAGAACAAACCGGTCTCTGTCCGGTTTTTGCGGATCGGACGGGTCTATATTCATTTTATAAAAATACAGGTATACGATCATTTCCGTTGCGGACAAAGATCCTCCGGGGTGACCCGATCCGGCATGATAAATCATTTCTATGATATCCCCGCGGATGATCCGCGCCATTTTTTTGAGATCTGAAAAGCTTCCCATTTTGTCTCCCTAACTATTCTTCTTCATTGATTTTTCCATGTTTTCTTCCGGGATCTTGCCCTGGATGGACCATCCTCCGTCCACAAAGAAAAGCTGGCCCGTCATAAAGCTGGAGTCTTCAGAAGCCAAAAATAACGCAGGCGCAATCATTTCTTCTTCATCCGCAGTTCTCTTCAAAGGCACGCAGCCGCCCCAGGAATTTCTGTATTCCGGATCGTCATCCAGATTTCGTTTTACATTGGTAGGTCCCGGCGCGAACGTGTTTATCCTGATATGATAAGGCGCAAGTTCCACCGCAAGCTGCTTTGTCATGGTGTGTATTCCGCCTTTGGACGATGCGTACGCGACCAGGTTTTTCACGCCCAGTTCGGCGCAGTTGGTCGAAACGTTTACGATCGTTCCTCCGCCTGATTCTTTCATGATTTTCGCGGCCTCCAGGCAACAGAAAAACGTTCCTCTTAAATTGGTGTTGATCACAAAGTCCCATTTTTCGGGCGTGATGCTGAATAGATCCGTCCATCCGGTCACTCCCGCGTTATTAATCAGAACATCAAGAGATCCAAACTCTTTTTTAATCACGTCAAACATACGGAATATTTCTTCCGTTATCCCTATATCCGCCTTCACAGCAACCGCTTTCCTTCCAATATCTATGATCTTTTGGACGGTTTCATTGGCTCCGCCTAAATCGCTGTTGTAGTTTACAATAACATTTGCGCCTTCCTTTGCAAATCCGGCCGCTATCGCGGCGCCAATCCCCTTGCTGGCCCCCGTGACCAGGACCGTTTTATTGAAAAGCTTCATTTCTACCTCCGGTTTATTTAAAATTATAATACAGCACAATTTTCAAAGCTTCTTTTTTCCGCATAAGGTCAAAAGCTTCTTCCCACTTTGAAAGCGGCAGCTTATGGCTGATAATCTTATTCAAATCAAAATGCGTTTGGGAGAGCATCCGCATCATAAGTTCCCACGTTTTCATGCTGTGCCCCACGCTCCCGAGTATCTGAAGCCGCTTATGCACAACGGTTTCCATATTGAGGCATACCTTTGCAGCGCCCAGCCCCAACTGCACCAGGCTGCCCATTGGCCGTATCAGATTCAGGCTATTTGAAATGGCGGCCTCTGCGCCCGAGCACTCAAACACAACATCCACGCCCCTGCCGTTCGTATCATTCAGTATTCTTTCGTTCAGGTTTTCCTCCGAAATGTTTATGGGAATCCCGCCAAGTTCCTTTGCAATTTGGAGCCGCCGCAGATCTTCGAAGGTGCCGGATATATATGTTTTAAGGCCTTTTTTTACGGTAAGTAGCAAACACATCAGCCCGATGGGTCCGGGTCCCGAGACCAGTACGCAACCGGACGCGTCAAGTGAGGCAACCTCTTCCACCGCCTGAACCGAACTTGCAAACGCTTCCAATATGGAGGCTTCTTCCATAGAAAGATCATCCGGTATATGGAACGCCATATCCTCGCGCACGCATACATACTTTGTAAACCCGCCGTTTGTACCGTGGCCCATGCCTCTTCTGTCTTTGCAGAACATATAATATCCGGTTTTGCAGAATTCGCACATGCCGCAGATAATTTTGTTGGATCCAAGCAAAGCAACTCTGTCCCCGGGTTTAAAGGAACGGATAGCACTTCCTGCCTCAACAACGATTCCCGCAAGTTCATGGCCAAGTATCACGGGAGGATAGTTTCTGAACGTATCGTTGTAAACATGCAGATCCGTCCCGCATAATCCGGCGGATTTAATTAAAACCTTAATTTCGTTTTCACCGCAAACGGGTTCTTCCAATTCCAAAAGTTTTACATGCCCGGCCCCTTGCCCGGTCTTGACTAATGCTTTCATTTTATTTTCCTCTCATGACCGGATTTCTGGAAATGATGATTGTGCGCTCCGGTCCAGCCGGTTATTATGTTTTGATCGTTGCCGCATATTGAAAGAATCATGTTTCTTTTTTTAGTTTACCGCTATTGCGCCGTTCTGTCTTTATCAGTAATTCACTCAAACTTGTCTGAAATTCATATAAGCGGCTTTAAAAAAAGATGCATGTGCTCAAATAAAACCGCACATGCATTAAAAAAAGAAAATATTGTTTATTGCTCCTGCACAAGCGCAGGGCAAGCTGAATATCACTAAAAAGCGCTTCAGAAAAATCGCTTCAGGAAAGCCAACCCATCCGAAGCCAGTTGATCCTGTGAATCCGCAAGCGGCCTCCACAGCGACACCGCGCGGGCAATTTCACTGATATCCGCGGTAAACGATTCAATTACAACAGAATTGTTATACAGGACGTCTTTTAACGCACCGGCAATATCCCCCCAGGGAAGGTGGTCCTCGCCCGGAGTCCCTCTGTCGTTTGAACACGCGTGAAAATTAAAAATCTTTTTTCCCGCGCGCCTGAGCGCCGCGCCCATGTCTTTTTCTTCGATGTTCATATGGAAAGTATCCAGCAGAAAACCGACATTGTCCCGTCCGATATCCTCAAAGAAAAGCAGGCCCTGGTCAACCGTATTGATAAAATCGGTTTCAAAACGGTTCAGCGGCTCAACAGCCAGTTTCACATTTTTCTCCCCGGCATAATCCGCAACGGTTTTCATGTTCTCCACCGCCCATTTCCATTGCTGTTTTCGTTCGGAATCGCTCAGCAGCCTGCATTTTCCGGTTGCCGAATACATCGGGCCCGATACCAGTCCAGATCCTACAGCCTGCGCAATATCTGCGCAGGTTTTTATGTATGCAATCCCCGTCTTCCGGATTTCCGGGTTTTCCGAACTGATATCACGGTCTGGGCCGAATGCTCCGCAAATCAAGACCTTTATGCCAGCTTCCAGCGCCGCGTCTTTTATAGCTATGGGGTCGATGGTATTTACCTGCTCCACGCAGATTTCCAGTATGTCAAAACCCATGCCTTTTGCTTTTTTCAGCAGCCCCAGGGTTTGATTTGAGAAAGGCGACGCCCAAATATAGGTGCTTGCTCCAAACTTCACAGAATCACCCCTCCTGTCGCAAAATTTCCATCCACTAACGCTCTACTTCCTTCTTCTGGAACAGAACGGCCAATATAACGATAACGCCCTTTACGGCATTGACAAGGAAAGGATCAACGCCGAGCAAGGTCAGGATATTGTTGATTATGCCGATAATCAGTATGCCGAATATTGTGCCCACGATCGTTCCTCTGCCGCCCGCCATGCTTGCACCGCCCACAACAGCCATGGCGATCGCATTCATTTCATAGGCTGTACCCGAAGAAGAAGCATTGATGCTGTTCATACGCGAGGATTCTATAATCGCGGAGAATGCTACCGAAAGGCCCATGAGTACAAAAGTCAGTATTTTAACCTTATCCACATCAATACCGGATAAGCGCGTAGCCTTGATGTTTGAACCCGTGGCATACACGTACCTGCCCAGCTTGGTGTGTTTTGAGAGATAGTAAAACGCGACTGCGATCACGGCAAAATATATAATGGGAAGCGGAACAACATCACCGATATTGTAATTGGAAATCAGCTGATATGTCTTGATATCACCCGTAAAACCGCCGCCCTGCATAAAGTACATGCTGATTGAACGATATATATACATTAATCCGAGTGTAACTATAAAAGAAGGAACCCTTCCTTTGGTGACAATAAAGCCCGTACCTAATCCAAAACCTGCGCCTACCCCCACGCCTGCGAGAACCGCCAGTACAACGCTGCCCGAAGCGTTCAGCACCGCAAGGACGATAGCGCCCACAGCAACCAGCGCCGATCCAACGCTTAAATCAATTTCGCCGGCAATAATAACAAAAGTCATGCCCAGCGCCAGTATCCCGATTACCGCGTTGTTCCGTAATATATTCAGCCAGTTGTTGAGCGTCATAAAGCTCTCGCCGGACATGACCGTAGCGACTACGACAACGGCAATAGTGATCAGTATTACACTGTATTCGCCGGAAAATTTACGCCAAAACGCGCGGCCTCTTGATTGATTCTGAATTACATTTGTATTAAGCTCCATAAAAACACATCCTTCCCTTTTAGCTAAGTGAGCCGCCTGTCGATAGAATCATCAGCGATTCTTCCGTGCATTCACTTCTGTCAATCTCTCCTCTGATCTGGCCGTGATACATGATGCATGTCCGGTCGCAAATCTTAATGATCTCCTGCGCCTCGCCCGAAGTAATAATGATTGCAACGCCCGATTTTGCAAGTTCCATTATGATCCTGTATATCTCGTTTTTTGCTCCTACGTCAACGCCCTGTGTGGGATTGGAAAACATCAGTACGTCCGGTTTGGAGTTCAGCCATTTTGCCAGTACGACTTTTTGTTGATTGCCCCCCGAAAGGCTGGTGATCAGATTATTGAGGTCAGCCACTTTGATCTGAAGGTCGGCCACGATATCTTTTGCCATTTTGGCCTCTTTTTTATGCACCAATGTGGTGCCCTGCCTGAATTGATCGATCGTTGCAAGCGTAATATTCTCGACAACGGACAGATCTTTTACGATGCCGTTTTCTTTCCTGTTGGCGGGCACGTATCCCACTTTCAATTTCTTCGCACGTTCCGGGCTTTTAATTTTTATGACCTTGTTTTCTTTTTTTATTGTGCCCGAAGAGGGTTTTAAATCGCCGAACAGGCAGCGCGCGAGTTCCGTTCTGCCGTCGCCCAAAAGTCCTGTAAATCCCAAAATTTCTCCCCTGTGCAGTTTGAAAGATACATTGTGTATATGATTCGGAATATTGAGGTTTTCCACTTCCAAAATCGCATCGCCTATTTCATGCTCCTGGTAAACATCCACTGAGAGCACGTCTCTTCCGACCATATACCGGGCAAGGTCCTCTACTTTTATCGTTCCGCTTTCACTTTGGATATCGCCGTCGATTACTTTTTCACCGTTCCTGAGTACGGTAAACCTGTCGCAGATTTCGACAACTTCGCCGAGTTTATGGGATATAAATATAAGCGTCACCCCTTTGGATTTCAGAGTGCGCATGATTTCAAAAACATTCTTGATTTCAACCGAGGTCAGCGAAGTGGTGGGTTCATCCATTATAATGATCTTTGCATCCCTCAGCAGCGCCTTCGCAATTTCAATTATCTGTTTATACGACGCGTCAAGATCCCGCACCATTGCCCGCGGATCTATCCTGATATGCATATGATCAAAGACTTCGTTTGTCTTTTTGATCATTTCTTTCGCGTTCAGCCTTCCGAATTTGTTTTTCAATTCATATCCCAGAAACAGGTTTTCATATACCATCAGGTCGTTTACCACGTTTAATTCCTGATGAATAAAAGCAATCCCTAAGGCCTGGGATTCGCTGGGATTATGAATATGCACTTTTTCTCCGTTTATTTCAATAGTTCCTTTGTCATAATCGATAACCGCGCCCAAGATATTCATGAGAGTTGTTTTGCCCGCTCCGTTTTCGCCCAGCAGCGCATGAATTTCGCCTTTTTGAAACTCCACGCTTACGTTTTTCAAAACCTGGACGCCGCTGTAACTCTTGTAGATATCAGTCATTTTCAGCACGCATTCTGACATCTTCTTCCTCCTTATTCCCGCATTGTTGGCCAAGACCTGGAAAATTTTCCGGATCTTGGCCCAAACAATTTAGTATTCGTTTAACACAGCTGCAAACAGCCTGATATCAATAGGGCGAATTCTCGTCCAGATATTCCTGAACGTTTGAAGCATCAACCGTCTTGGAAGGGATGATCGTTTCAGCGGCTACTTCTTCGCCATTCAATACTTTTTGCGCCATGTCAACACAGTCTTTGATCATCAAAGGCGAATAAAGCTGACTGGAAAGAGCCATATCGGGATGATCCAGCATTTTCTGGAACCAAACCTGAGCGCCGCCGCCGCCCGTCATTACTTTAATATCCGTTCTCTTTGCTTCGTCAATAGCCTGCAGCAAGCCAACATCCAGTTCGTCGTCGATCGAATAGATGCCGTCAATCTGCGGATTGGCCGTCAAAACGTCGGTCATGGTTGTCAGCGCAGCTTCCGGGGAAGCGTTCTCAGAACCATACTCGCCTATGATTTCGATATCCGGCGCGATTTCAGCTATTCTATCTTTGAATCCCTGGATGCGCTCTCCGTTTACAGCGTCGCCGTAGGAGGGAACGCCGCAGATAACAACTTTACCTTTGCCGCCCAGTTTTTCGTTAATATAGTCGGCTCCGATAACGCCCATGGAATAATTGTCGCCTGCCAGATAATAGGTGGGTTTTGCAGGGTTGATCGTTCTGTCAAAGTTGATCAGGGGAATGCCTGCATCCATTACTTTCTGCGCGGCAACCGCCAGTTCGTCGTTGTGCGGGAAAAGGATAATGACTTTGCATCCCAATCCAATTAATTCATCGATCTGGTTTGCCTGTTCGTTTGTGTTTTCAGACGCAACCAGTTTGTAATTAAGGCCTAATTCGTCCGCCCTTTGTTTTGCAAAATATTGTACGGCAGCTACCCAGCCGGTGGGCGCTTTGGGTACGGATATGCCGACCAATCCGTCGGCTCCTGCAGCGGCAGATTCAGATGCGGGGGCTTCCTCGGATGCCGGCGCAGGCGCACTGCTGGATTCGGCCGGAGTCGGCTGATTCGCACAGCTTGCAAGCATCATAACAGAAAGTAATACACAAAGAAGAACAATAATCGTTTTTTTCATGTTTATTTCCTCCACGATTTTATTATATTTTGCCTAATATTAAGCAAAATTGAATATAAAAATATTTTCAATTTAAGCCCTGTAATTCTGTCTGAATGATATGGATTGTTTTAATAACGGTTTTTAACGTGAAACTGTGATGAATAACTTTTAGTTCGTTATTAATGTTTACGACTAGTTTACATCTGCAAAACTATTATGTCTTTATCAATAATTCACTTTTAGTTGTCCATTATTCATTTATACGGATTAATTTAAAATAAAATATAAAAAGTATATATATTGTTTATGATAACTATTTTATTACTTATTTCTACTATTTGCAAGCATTTTATATGAATTGTTATCTTTACAGCCCACCGAAAATAAAGATACAACAATAAATGATAAACAGTGGTTTCTTTTAATCGGAAAGAAAGAATATGAATGGGCATGATTTGATTCTGTTTTAAATATCTTCTGGTTTCAAACCACATCATAATTGTCTTCATTTTTGAACATATCCTGAATAACCGCACCGCGTTCGCTTAATTTCGCCTTGTATTGCCCCGGTGTGCATTTCATAATTTGTTTAAATATCCTGTTGAAATTATGTATGCTGTTAAAGCCCACCATTAAGCTTATTTGCTGAAAAGTATAATCCGACATTTCTATCAGTTCGCAGGCGCGCTCTATCCTGACCATTTTTAAATAATCCATAATTGTAAAACCGGTACCGCGTTTAAAAATTCCACAGATATAATTTTTGTTATACTTAAGGTTATTCGCGATGCTATCCAGATTCACATTGGATTCATAATTGTCTTTTACATATTTGGCAATTTTCCTGCACGCCTCAGGCCAAAGCGATTCGTTGATCCCCGTAATGAGCTGGGGCCCTTCTTCCTCTGCCGCCGGCATCATTTTTAGCAGAATGATATATAAGTAAGATTCAATGATTTCCTTATTGTTAGCGCCTGTATTTTTAAGCTCGTTTGAAATTAATTTAAACAAGTAGACGATCTGTTCGGATGCCTGTCCTGTTTTTTCCATCATCATAATATTGTCTTTAAAAGCAGAATCCGTAATATCAAATTTAATGTCAATCATTCTGATCATGTTTTCATGGTTTTTTTGCATGGAGTGTTCTTCGTCCGGCATAACAATGAGATATAAGTTTTCTCCAACGTTTATAATTTCATTTTCCACAATAAATTGGCATTTGCCAGCAACAATATAAAATATCTGACAGCAATTATGTTTATGCGCTTTAATGCCCCAGTTGTTTATGTACTTTGTACTCGCCGCCCAAAGCACATTCAAATTAATATTTGCCATATGAATACCCCATTGAAATTAAATTCATTGTAGTATATATATAATTTCATTGCAACCTGATATTCTTTTATTATACGCTGGTTATCATCCTTTTTATATTTCCGGACAAAAAAAGGGGTATCCCCCTTTAGATCATGTCATACCGATATTGCCGTTAACCATCAAATAAAAACCGGACGGTATTTTGCCGGTATAAACGGAAGAACCTTCGGCATATATTCCATTAAAACACCGTAATTTTGTCTGACGATATTTCTGGCTCTCCATAGGCCGCAATAGTCTTTATTAAAATTCAGACGTCCGCGGTTTATATTCCCAATATCGCCCGCTTTCCAAACTTCACAGCCCTGAAACGGATTTGCCGTTCCAATATAAAGGCTATAGCCGTCCGGATACAGTATTCTGCCGCCATAATTGCTCGGATTGTCGAGCCCGTTCAAAAAGACAGGTGTGAAATGAACCCCATCATCAGATATATACAAATCGAATCCAACCGGATACCTGATTACCCTCAATATTTCCACTACGCTTCTGTATATTTCTATTAATAAATTCGTTATTTCCTCGCCTATCAGTCCAATTAAAGCAGCCCTGTTTGCCAGCAGGGTGGTCAGGATCACTTCCATGTTGCTGGAATCGTCAAACGTACTGACCAGCAGTCTGCCCTGGTATTCCTGTATCTGCCAGGCATACACATTGAAGGGATTGTTGAAGCCCGATCCCAGCCCTGAACGGCTTCTTAATTCGGAATTTGAATCGCCGAAAGGTATCAACGGATTGCCTCCCACTATCAGCTCCCAGTTGTCGCGCCTGTCGATCCTTATGATATCGCAGCCCATTGGAATCAGCCATGCCAATGGCAGCTGCTTTGTGCCGCTTACATAAAGGTAATCCTTAAACACGCCTATACTTAAGGAGTACTTGTTGGCAGGATCACCAAACCCTTTATCGACTATCAGCGTCCAGTCATTCATTGCCGGTTCCGTTCCATTGGTTCTCCAAACCTGGACCCCGTCCGGATTGCTTGTGGCAACATATATCCTTTTGTTGAAGACGGCCATATTGCTTATTGCGCCCATTGGATTCATAGAGGGGTCAAAGCCCGGCGCATTCTTGTTTATAACGCTCTCCCAGGGGTAAAATTCCGGATCCGGGCTGCGGTACAACAATGCATCTGTGCTTGAAGCCAGCTCATTTACAGTAGCCACATACAGCTGCCCATTATGTGATATCATTGCCCTTGAGGAAGTCCCCTCCAAGCTGCCCGGCAATACAAACCAATTAACGCCGTTTGTGGTTTTTAATATTTTCGCACTTTCCCCGAAGACCGCAGCATAAAGGCACGGGCTGCCGCCAAAAGGCGTATGCCTGATCATAAACCTGAAGCCGAAAATACCTGATCCGGGCGGAGCCTTATAAACGCGTTCCCACGGAAGCCTTTCATCCTTCCTGTATCTCCATATTTCACCCAGGTTATCCACAGGATCAGGAGTAATCAGATCCGGCGTCTGAATCCCGGGGTTGATCGCCGCAATAATATTGAGCAGTATATTTCTCCCTGTGCCCACATAAATAAAATCTCCCAGGCTGCTCATGGACCAGGCGTAGTTGTTTTGCCTTGCATTATTATGATTTCTATAGTCAAACCCATTCACCGGAGTCAAATCACGGAATGTTTGCATTTTATTCCCTCCTTTAAGTTTTACTTTTTCACTTATAATATATTTTTACAGGGAAAATATTGTTACATAATGAATAATAATGACGAATAATAGTATCTCCGGGGTTTCCATTTTTTCACCTGTCGAATTTAACAAATGCTTTTCTGCAGACCAGACAAAAAGATGGTATAATCTGATATGAGAATCGAAAGAAACTAATCAATGGCGGTCAACCCGTTTATACGCGCGATTTTAAAAGTCTTTTCCTATTGGGAACCGATACTGAAATAAACTACCGGATTGACCGGATGATTGACAATATATGGCATCCTATTTATATAAGAGAGGTGCAGAAATAATGGATGATTTTTTAATTCAAAATACAACAAGAGAACAGCGGATAGAAATTGTAAGAAGATCGCTTGGATGTGAAGGAGAAAGCTGCGAAAATTGTTCTTCCTGCGGCGTTTATGGAGCAGGCGATCCCTTTGATATGTATCAACCCTATATAGGCGGTGAAAAAGAAATTTCAGAAATCAACCAGGAATTCAAAACATCCTATATTAAATAAAAAACAGGCTGAAATCCTTCAGCCCTTTTACAGGAACAAATAATACAATAAATCATAAAAAGTGATTTGACCTGGTATTACATCTGCAGTTATGAATCATGGAACAATTTCAAAAACAGTTCCCTGATTATATGCAGTCACATTCATGGAGCCGAAAACCCCTAGATACAGCCTGGTCTGATCCATATTCGTTCCCAGGCCCACAAAAAGAGCCGGAACGGACCCAAAATCATAATCTATTTCAATAATGCTGAAATCGTTCAGTTTACAATCAGCTCTTGGCCTGGTATAAGCTAAAACCCCTCTGGCCGGGGATTGAGATTTTCCTTTCCGGGCAAGATCGGTAAACACAACGCTTCCCGATAAATCGGGAATTTCATCGCCCATATACGGCTTAACTCCCGTAAGCGCGGTTGCTTCAAACTTATCGGGCCGGGGGTCCTTATGAAAATAACAGGCCAGAGGAGCAAGGCGCTGCACTGAGGTTTTTACCGCTTCATTGTAATAAGCGATCGTTTTTTCATCCAAATCCTTTGCAAAGCAGCCTTTTATGATCGCGGATGGAAAATCACCTTCCCACCCCCGCCAACCAAAGTTGATAAATCCATTCATGTCAAGCCCGTTTTTCATCAAAGGTGCCCGGGTCAGCCTTGTAACCGGTATTGGTTTATAATTAACGAATGAAAAAATCGACTCTACCAGATCCTGTCCGACGTTTCCAATATACTTGGCATACCGGTCATAAACCCTTTGAAATGAAATCCCCGATATATTCCGAACCCCTTTGGCAATTACCGTAAGCGTTTCCTGAACAGGTTCCGGGAGTTCGTCAAAACGTGTGGCTGCGGGCGGATTATCTGCAAATGTATCCTTATCGACATCAATTTCGATTATCTTGCCGGCGATCTCCATATCTTCCTGGCTTAAGTCAAACGGATCATAACCCGACCCGCCATCTCCGGTTGTTAAAACAAGTTTTCCTGTTTCAGGTGAGAAGTTCAGGCTGTTAAAACCGTTATGATTATTAAACGGCCTCCTTAAGTTCAGCAATGTCCGCCGCTTCCGAACCTGGCCATTTGAATGCATCATCCACTCTTCAACCGTATCAATATGATCATATTTATTTTCTCTGTTTGTCCACTTCAGATTCAGGGTTCCGGGATTGCACGGATCAGGTTTGAAAGATCCGGAAAGAGCGCCCGGACCTTGCGTTCCGGCTTTCGAATAATGAATATAAAACCGCCCGTTATAATAAAAATTGGGATGAAACGCCAGCCCCAGAAATCCCCGTTCATCATATCCGCCGCCACCGCCCAGTTTTATGATTTGCGGGCGGATATCCAAAAAAGTCTCCAGAACTGCATTTCCTGTGTAAAAAATCTCTCCCACCTGGGTTGCAATAAATAATCTTTCGATTGAATCGCCCGGAAGTATGGCTGTTTTCAAAACAGTGGGTAAATTTATCTTGCCGACAATCGGCCGTAAACTGGCTTTGACTTTTTTCAACAAACTTTACCCTCCCTCTCGCTATTCTTTTATAAGAGAATATGATAAAAACTGTCCTATTAGTACCAAGCCGCGCGGAAACATGATGCTATATTGCACCTTTTTCCATACCATATTAAAGAAATCCAGGGCCGGTCGTTGTGAATATGCGGAAAACCACCGATTTATAATGTATGTGAAGCAAAATCTATCATTTCATGTTAATATGATAAATTAGATAGTATATATTTTATATCAATGAAGGGTAAACATGAACGAGACAAGATTTTTTGCAAAGGTCTATGCCATTGTTTCCGGAATCCCGGAAGGCAAAGTGGCTACATACGGTCAAATTGCGCTGATAGCGGGTAATCCGTATGCTTCCCGGATGGTCGGATATGCCATGAGCAGGGCTCCGTCAAACAAACTCCCCTGCCACAGAGTAGTCAACAGGGATGGAAGAATGGCGCCCGGCCACGTATTCGGCGGACAGGATATTCAGCGCTCCATGCTTGAACGGGAAGGTATCACTTTTCGGCCAAACGGCTGCATCAATATGGAAAAGCACTTGTGGCGCCATACGCCCGGGGGCCCAGTAAAAAAAGAATAGTCTGCGGCACGGAATTCCAGACATATGGAAAATGGGCAGCTGCAAAAAAATCCGATGAAAAACGGAGAGAAAAAGCACGCCCCATCTGCTTTTGCAAACAAGGCGTCCAAACAAAAGATAAGATTTCGATCTTTATTCTTTATAAGCGCTGCTGTACCGGGTATTTTGACTTTATGAGCTTTGCCCTTTCCAAAACAAATACCAGGACCGGAATAACGATTAATTGTATAATGATGCCGGGAAGAGAGGTGACAAACGCGCTGGTCAGCCATATGGACATGGAATACTGCCCAACATTAAATATCAACGCATTTAATATGCCGTATACGATCCTGCCAGCAAGCATCGCTCCGATCAGGGAAATGTATATATCGGCGACGAGTTTTTTCGTACGAACAGAGCGGAGCAGTATTCCGGTCATCACTCCATATACGGCGAGTTCGCACAGCATGCCTGGCAAATAACCAATAGGCGGCATGCCCGTGATAAGGCTCGAAAGCACGGGCGACAATATGCCGCATGCGAGTCCGAATGGACATCCGCAAATCAGGCCGCAAAGCAGCACCGGTATATGCATTGGCAGAAAAATACTGCCGGCATTGGGTACGGAGTGGAACGCAATCGGCAATAATACGCCCAGAGCAATGCACAATCCTGCATAAACTATTTTTTTTGTTTGACTCATGATAAATCCTCCTTTAATAAAAAAGCCATGAAAACATTCCGGGATCATCCGGGTCAGCCTTCATGACTAAAATTACTTAAAATTATTAATAAAAAACTGTCTTCGTGAACAGAAAAGCCTGGCCTTACGGCGAAAGTCGTGTCATTTTTATAAAATAAAGTTCGTCTTCGTCTATAATTTTCTCAGGTACAAAATAAGGCCTGAATTCATTTGCTTCCTTTTCAGCCGTTTGAAGCGGAACCGATAATTTCTCCGCACTGCAGTCTTTGTGAATGCAGTTGATTTTTTCTTTACTTAGGCTATGGGCAATTACAATTAATCCCCCAGGCCGCACATTTTCCGCCAGTTTTTTGGCCAGCGCCTTTTTATCCATAAAATGCGGATATGCGTTAAAAATCACCGCAGCGTCAATATGAGGCAAAGACGCTTGCAGTATATCTTCATTCATATACGTGATCCGTTCGTCCGGGTACATTTTTTTAGCGTATTCCAGCATTTCGCCGGAAATATCGATCGCCAGTATCCCTCTCGGCTCTGTTTTCAGCAGATGCTGAAACATTACGCCCTGTCCGCAGCCTATATCCGCAATCAGGCTGTTTTTGCCAAGGCCCATCATACTTGTAATTCTCTCTCTGATTTCGTACTCTTCCGCGTTATTGTCCCAGGACGGGGCCAGCTTGTCAAAGAAACTTTTCATTTCACTGTTTCCATCCAAGTCAACTTTCCTCGCTTTCATATGTTGATTCAATTCTAATTGTGGACAGAATCATCCGGTATTCTTTAAACACAATACTCAATCAATCACCTCACGAAAAAATAAAACCCAAAAAATCCATTCCTATGGAAATTTTGGGTTCATCCCAATTTTAAATACATGTCCGGGAAAGCCTTCATAGCTTCATTGTTATAAATATTATATATTATATTGATTCATGTTTCAATATCGATCTTCCGGTCCGTGACCTAAAAGATTCCTGAACCCACGCGAACAATGGCAGCCTACATTATCCGATCGGTTTGGAGCTGCTTAAAAACTCATTTTATATTGACAGATAACAATTGTTAGCCTATAATTTAAATAACGATTGTTAGCTAAGAAGGAGGCATTATGGACCAGGGACCGGATTTATCTACCAAAGAAAAAATACTGCATGTTTCCATAGACCTGTTCGCCCAAAAAGGGTTTAAGGATGTAACCGTCCGCGATATCGCAAAGGCGGTGGGCATCAAGGCAAGCTCCCTTTACAAGCACTATGAAAACAAGAATGATATACTGGAAAACATCTTCGGGCTTTTTAGGGAAATGATAGGGCGTACGGCTTTTCCGAAAGAAAATCTGCGGCAATATATTGAGACTGTTTCTCCGGAAAAATACTTAAACGAATCTTTTGCCTTGTTCAAGCAGGTGATGTGGGCGCCGCTGACAGTAAAAATAGCCAAAATCATTACCATTGAACAGCAGCGTAACCATTCCGTCCGGCAGTTTTTCAGAGAGGAATTGATTGAAAAGCCAATTCAAACGCTCCGGAATGTTTTTGATATAATGGCTGAGACCGGCGCTATAGACAAGGGAACAGATACAAGGGCTCTGGCGGAAGAATACAGTTCCTATATCATATGCTTATACTTTGAACAGAATTTCCTGAATGAAAGCCTGAGCCTGAATGAAATCGAAAGAAAAATGAAACAGCATAACGATTTTTATGCACATTACATTCTGAAGGGAAAGGTGAATTCATAAATGAAGATTCTAGCTGTTATGGGAAGCCCAAGAAAAAAGGGAAACACATACCGGGTAGTCGAACAGATAAAAGAGCATCTTATGAAATATGACGGAAGTATTGATTTTGAATATCTTTTTCTGCGCGATCAAAACCTTCAGATGTGCACAGGATGCTTTAACTGCATTGCACGGGGCGAAGACAAATGTCCGCTGAAAGACGACCGGGCTTCTATAGAATCAAAAATGCTTGAAGCGGACGGTATCATTCTCGCTTCACCCAGTTACGCGATGGGAGTAACCGGCATCATGAAGAATTTTATCGACAGGTTTGCGTATACGCTTCACCGTCCGCGTTTCTTTGACAAGGCTTTTCTGGCTGTTACAACCATCGGCGGCTTCAAGGGAATCAAGCAGACGCTGGAACAGCTTGCCATACTGTCCGCAGGCGGAAAGCACTTAACAAAGCTCGGCGTGGCCGTACCGCCCATTCCCATGGCTGGAATGGATAAAAAGGCGGCAAAAAATATCCGTAAAGCGTCCCAGGCTTTTTACCGTTCTTTAAGCAAGCCCAAAAAACTGCCGGGGTTCGGTGATTGGGCGTATTTCCATGCATTCAAAACATTTACCGATTTTCAATCCTACCAAAAGGTATGCCCCGCGGATGTTGCATACTATCAGGATAAAGAATACTTCTATCCGCTCAAAGGGCATCATTTGCGCCGCCTTGCAGGTAAAATGCTGAGGCGCCTTATGCAGTCAGGCTTCCGCTTGCTGATAAAAGAAGATTAGAAACTCAAATAGATATACCGGCGCCGTATGAACAACGCCGGTATTTTATTTACTGATTTTTTGATTTTTCGGGTTTAAGCATGTATAAAAATGCTATAAGCAGGCGCTTTTATCAAAACATAATCACCGGAACATTAAAGTGCATATTGTGTAATATATAGTTTCAAATAAACTATAGACAAACCAATTATCTTTAAAATTGCGGTGGAACATATGAAGTCTGATAATTGTAATCCATACGAAGGGGGCGAAGTTCCGCCCTGCTATAAATTTTTAGGAAACATCAATCCAATCATAATAGACGGGCAGTTGATTTTCAGAAATGACAACAGGGTATATTATTTTATAAGTACGTCGTCCACAAAAACAATTCAATTTGACGCCGGCAATAATTCCGGCGGCAAGTTTGGCAGTACAGGGACAGAAGGATTCGCGGAACCGGTAGATCCCATGGGGCCTGCAGATAAAGCCGAACAGACAGGACCGGCGGATCCCTCCGGGTCAACGGACGGCTACGAACCAATCGGGCCGGATTCCGACGGTAATACCGGCATCTGTTCCACGTTCGGGAATACAAACACGGTGACAAATTTACAAATAAGTTTACCGACATACATCATCGGTTTATATATTCATGAAGTGCAGCTTGGAAATATTATATACTCAGAGAAGAATGTGATTCACTCTGATAAAAGGACAAATGCTTTTATCCACAAAACGCTGAAAAGAAAACCCGTAATTACCGTTGATTATATACCGTCCTTGTCTCTTGTTATGTCCAATTCGACCGCTATTCTCAACTTTTTCACAAATACGATAAATATAACGCCGCTCAATTACTTTATATTATTTGTTTTGAACAGACTGGAAAATCATCCGGGCCTGTTTTTTGGGAACAACGCCTATATCACCGAAGATCCGATTAATTTTACTTTGGCGTCTCTGTCATTAAGATTTCCTCTTGAACAATGACCGAAAATCTTCCGGATGCAAAAAAGACAGCCCCGCTTTTTAAACGGAACCGTCTCTTTTTTATCATTGTTTTAGCTGCTTCCGTCAGTCAATCAATCCGCTGCTTTTCAAGAAATCGGTTGCAACCTTCTTAATGTCCTGTTTCTCAACATCAGCTTTATAGTTCATTTCCTGCATGGTGGCGTCGTCTATCTTTCCGGACAGCATATTGAGTACTTCCCGGATCTCAGGATGCTCGGACAGGGTATCGTTGCGGACAATCGGGGCCACGTAATAAGGCGGGAAAAATCCTTTGTCATCCTTGAGCACCTTCAAATTATACTGTTTGATCTGCCCGTCCGTCGCAAACGCGTCCGTCACTTCCATCTGTCCGTCGCCGATCGCCTGGTATTTTAGGGAAACATTCATTTTCAGCACATCTTTGAAGTTGAGCCCATAACTCTCCGACAGGCCGTCAAATCCGTCGTCCCGGTTAAAAAACTCGTGTTCCGCGCCGAATACAAGATCAGGCGCAACCGCGGCAAGATCGCTGAATGTTTCAAGGTTATACTGCTCCGCCGCATCGGCGGTTGTCGCCAGCGTATATGTGTTGTTCAGGCCCAATTGGTCAAGCCAGGCTATGCCGAACTGTTTATCAAATTCTTCGCTTACAACCCTGTAGGTTTCGTCCGCGTCGCTGATTACGTCCATGTTCAGTTCTGCCGTAAGCGCGGTACCCGTATATTCGGGATATATATCTATGTCTCCGTTTTTGATCGCCTCAAAACATACAAATGTTCCGCCAAGATTTTGTTTTCTATCCACTTTCAAATCGGTATGATTTTCGATCATCTGCGAGAAAATTTCGGCCAGTATAATATTTTCACTAAAATCTTTGGATCCGATCACAATCGTATCCTTTTGGCCGCATCCTGTCAGAACAACGGCAAACACCATAACAGCTGCAAGTAAAATTACCAATCCTTTTTTTAATTTTTTCATTCCTACCTCCATTTATTTTATTTTTATCTATTTCGCTGTATACGCCAGACGCTTTTCAACCAAAGACATAAGATAATCCAGTACCAGTGCAAGCGCAACCACCGGGATTGCGCCCGACAGTATCTGCACATAGTCCCTTGACTGTATTCCTCTGTATATCGGAGCGCCAAGACCGCCCGAACCGATCAAAACACCGATAACAGCAATACTGAGCGAAGTCACCAATGCAATTTTAATACCCGAAAATATCAACGGAAACGCGAGAGGCAGTTCAACCTTCATCATTCTCTGCATCCTGGACATCCCCATTCCCTTTGCCGCGTCTTTTATATGGGCGGGAATCGAATGAAGGCCGGTATGGGTGTTCCGGACAATCGGGAGCAACGCATAAAGAACCAGGCCTATGATCAATGTTACATTTCCCAGACCAAAGTAAATCATCAATATCGTGAGCAGCGCGAGCGAAGGGATCGTCTGCAGGATATCCGTCACCCAGAGTATGATGGAATCCAGAGGCTTTGACCCCCAATAAGCAAGTATCCCCAGTATGACGCCGCCAACCGATGCGATCGCCATGGCGGCGATCACAATCAGCAAATGTTCTATCGTCAGCTGCAATATATTCATTTTGCCCCCCTTAATCCCCTGGGCGTTAATCCACGCTGAATTACGCCGATCAGCAGGCCCAGCGCGATTGCAAGCAGGGCGGAAGGAATTGCGCCCGACCAGATATAAAGGGTCTCATATGTGGAAAGGCCCGTCCATATCAGATCCCCCAGGCCGCCTGCGCCTATGAGGCCGGCCAGCGTCGCCCAGCTTACGATATAGATTGTGGAAAGCTTAAGGCCTCCGATTATGGAAGACGCCGCGAGCGGGAGCTCTACCTTGAACAAAATCTGCATATCGGTCATTCCAATACCGCGGCCCGCCTCAATATAGCTTTTATCCACTTCCGTAATGCCGGTATATGTGTTGCGCAGGATCGGCAGGATCGCGTACAGCGACAATACTATGATTGCCGAACGGCTGCCCACGCCGAACAGGAGCATTGCAAAACCAAGCATCACCAATCCGGGAATGGTCTGAATGGTGCTGACTCCGGCCAGAACGTATTTTGCGGCTTTTTTTGCGCGCGTCAGCAGAATGCCCAGCGGAATGGACACCAGTACGCCGATCAGAACGGATATCCCCACCAACCGGATATGGATCAGCAGAGCGTTTAAAATTTCCCTGCCGTTTTCTTGTACAAACCGTATCGCATCCATTAGGACAAATCACCCCACAATGCGTCGGCAAGGGCCTTGGCCATGCCGGTTTTGGTAATAATGCCCGCCACTCTGCCGTCTTCTTTCAGCACAACGACATAACTTTCATGGGAGTTTATCAATTTTTCAAACGCGGCTTTCGCGTCGTCATTTTCAAAAGTCGTATCAACTTTTCCGTTCAGTATTTCACCGACCTGCATCCCGGCTTTCCCACGGTTTTTGATCTCATCTATCGAGACGGATCCCGCATATGTATCATCCTCGTTGAGTACGATCAGCGTGTTCACATTCCGTCTGCTCATCATTTCGGTACACTCGAGTATCTTTTTGGTTTTTTCCACCGTGAATATGTTTGTGCGCATGAATTCCGCCGCCGTCATTGCTCTTTGAGCATCCCCGTTCACTCTTTTTCCCATAAACCGTTTGATGATATCGCTGGATGGATTGCGCAGCAGTTCTTCGGGCGGAGCCATTTGAATGATCTTCCCCTCATTCATAAAGACGATCATATCCGCCATCCTGAGGGCCTCGTCCATGTCGTGCGTTACAAAAACGATGGTTTTATTCAGCTTCTTCTGCAGTTTTTTCACTTCATCCTGCAGTACGGTCCGCGTCATTGGGTCAAGTGCTCCAAAAGGCTCGTCCATCAGTACGATTGGCGGAGACCCGGCCAGAGCGCGAAGTACTCCTATTCTTTGCTGTTGCCCACCGGACAGCTCGGAAGGATATTTTTTCGCATACTCATCGTAAGGCATATCCACCATTTCAAGAAGTTCAACCACGCGCTCATGGCATTTTTCCTTGCTGTATTTCAGCAACTTGGGAACAACCGATATATTCTGCTCTACCGTCATATTGGGAAAAAGCCCGATTTGCTGGATCACGTAACCTATTGTCCTTCTCAATTCCACCGGGTCGACTGTTTTAATATTTCTGCCGTCAATAAAAATCTCCCCGCCGTTGGGCTGTATCAGCCTGTTGATCATTTTCAGCGTGGTCGTTTTTCCGCACCCGCTGGGCCCGATCAGCACAACAAATTCGCCTTTGTTTATTTCAAAGTTAATATGGTCCAGAATTATTCTGTCTCCATACTTCTTCACAATATTTTGAAATCTTATCAATATATCAGTCCCTTTCCGATAGTAGCAACTTGCTATGTATATAAAGTTGTCTGTTAAGCATATTCATAATAACATTAAAGTTGTCAGATGTCAAACGACAAAAAGGGCGTCCATTACGGATAACGGACGCCCAAAATTATAAAAAAATGAATTTTACTTATGAATTGACAAAGTTTTCAACTGCGTTTACCGCAGCCCTGTCCCCTACATAAACAATGATATCGCCCTTCTGGAACTGCACATACGGTCCGGGCGAGAGAATAATATTTCCTTCCCTTCTCAGCGCAATGATCGTAGCGGTCGTCGTCTGCCAGAACCGCAGTTCCGCCATGCTCCTGCCTATCACTTGGGAATCGTCTTTTATGACGCACTCATAATTCGGGAAGGGATTGCTGCGGGAAAAATTTTCGTTTTGCGTAACGATGGACGCTATGATATCCAGCGTTTGTTTTTGGAGCTCGCTCTGCTCCTGCATAATCTTTTTCAGTTCCTGCTGCAGATTATGCGCACTCATCCGCTCTCCAAAACGCTCCACATATGTCCTCGCATTTTCCTGTGAAAGGATATACACGCCGCTTTTTTCATGTATCTCAACAACCTTCATATCTGACAGGAGCTTTAAAGAACGCCTTATTGTTTCGGGGGATACGCCGTATTCGGAAGACATGACGGACCTTCCGTATATTTTGCTGTTTTCTTTTAATTCGCCGCGCGCGATTCGCAGAGCTATATCAACTGCTATCTGCAGATACAACGGCGGACAAACCCGATCTGACAATCAATCACTTCCGTTTCATTCCAAATAAATCCTGATATATTATTTATATCAGCGGGATTATATCATGTTCGCATACTATTTGCAATGCATCTTGAAACGGGTATGTCCAGAATCAGGATTGCTTTTTATTTGGTAATCGTTCCGTTCAAATCCCAGAGGTCCTCCCAGCTTTTTGCACCCGGCCACAAAAAAACCTGTCCTTTGATCAGGCGGCAATTTTTATCGGCATCCGCAATGCTTTGCATTTCCTCTCCGGTTAAGGGGTCTTCGGTTGTGCAGCGAAGATTGCTCACGTACTCATTTTCATAAATTGAAAACGGTATTGGTATCTGACCGCGCTGAACCGCCCATTTCAGGCAGATAACAGCCGGATGAACGCCGTGCGCCTTTGCGATCCGAAGCACCTCAGGCATGGCGGTATCCACAACATCTTCTTCCGTTTTATCCCTGTCCGGACGCGTAGGCGAACCGATAGGACAAAAACCGATTGGCTGAATATTTCTGGAAATACAATACTCGTACAATTCCTTCTGCTGAAAGCTTGGGTGCAGTTCCATTTCTATGAGAGAGGGCTTAATGCGGCACAATGGCAGCACCGCTTCAAGTTTTGGTATGGTCATGCTGGACATGCCGATATGCCTTGCCAGCCCGGCGTCCACCAGCCGCTCCATCTGCCGCCAGGTTTCCATGAATCCGTCCACCAAAAACGGCCTGGAATCTGGATTCCGGCTGTCTGCGTCGCACCCCGGCGCGTGATAATTGGGGAAAGGCCAGTGCATAAAATATACGTCCACATATTGAAGCCGCAGATCTTTCAGGGTTTTTGCGCAGGCTAAAAGCACGTCTCCCCTGCCGTGCATGTCGTTCCAAA